>NZ_HG916855.1:0-1200000 GCF_000577275.2 Rhizobium favelukesii | reverse complement strand
TCCTGGTCGAGGTCCACGCCGGGGATACCCTCTATTCCGCGCTTGAGATCATCGAATTGACGCCGCTGGACGGCAAGGGCGAAGTCACCACAGATGTCACCGTCCATAACCAAAAGGGTGAACTCGTGCTGTCTGGCCGCCATAAATATCTGTTGCGAACCGCGTGAAATGGCGGACGATCGTACGAGCCAGGCTGCGAATATTGGCAGCATGCCGTCCGACAAGGCGTCGGGGGCAACGCGGTTCGTCGGCATTTTTCTGTCGGTGGCGCCCGCAATGTTCCTCGGATCGCTCGATCAAACAATCGTTGCAACGGCGCTGCCGGTGATCGCGGCGCAGTTCAGCAGCTTTGCCGACATTGCCTGGATCGTCACTGCCTATCTGCTGGCTGCGACCATCGCAGCGCCGATCTATGGACGGTTGGGCGATGCGATTGGGCGTAAGACGACGCTGATCGGTGCACTAGCGCTGTTTGTCGCAGGCTCGGTCGCATGCGCTTTGGCGCCGAGCTTCTCAACTCTGATTATTGCGCGCGCCGTGCAAGGACTTGGCGGTGGCGGATTGATGACGCTTGCTCAAGCGGTGATCGGCGCGGCAGTCAGCCCCCGAGAACGCGGTCGTTTTCAGGGCTGGTTCGGAGCTTTGTTTGCGCTGGCCAGCACGATCGGACCGGTACTAGGCGGACTTCTTTCCGAGCATGCGGGCTGGCGATGGATCTTCTGGATCAATCTGCCTCTGGGCGTTGTTGCCGCCATCGCCGCTTGGCGGGTGGAGGCCGATAGCGGCGAAGGCGAATTCTCGCCTGACCTCATCGGCACCACGTTGTTCGCAGCCGCTACGGTCTCGCTGCTGCTCGCGCTGAGCCTTGGATCGTCACTCGGCTGGGGGTCGGCGACGATTCTCCTCTTACTGGCATGCGGCGTGATCGGCTTGGGGCTTGTCCTGCCTGTGGAGAGACATATAGCGAAGCCTTTGTTGTCGCCGGATCTCATCGCACAGCCGGTGGTCTGGCGCGCTGCGGTCTGCGTGCTGCTGTTTGCAGCAGCACTTTTTGCCAGCTTGGTACAGGTTCCGCTGCTGCTGCAGCTTTCCTACGGAATAGGGCCGTCATTGTCGGGGCTGCTGCTGATCCCTCTGACGCTCGCACAAGTCGCGGTGTCGACCTGGGCTGGGACGCGCGTATCGGTCACCGGCCTGCCGCGCGGGCCGCTCATATGGGGGCTGGCCGTTGCGACGATTGGATTTGCGGCACTCCCCGCGGCGTTGACACTCGGGCCGATCGCCATCGCCGCAGCGTCTATCCTGTTCGGGCTCGGGCTCGGTACAACGATGCCCGCCGCACAGACGCTCGCGCAATGGGCTGGCGGAAGGAGCAGTCTGGGAGCTACGACGGCAACACTGTCCTTTTCGCGATCGGTCGGCGGCGTGATGGGGACGGCTGTTACAACGGCAATCCTATTGGCAGCAATCGAGCATTATGCTCCCGGATCGTCGTCGGGTGTTCAAGCCTTGATCGATGGCAGCGGATCGACCGGCGAGCCGCCACTGCCTGCGGAGGTTGTAATCGCAGCCTTTCGTTGGGTGTTCGGCTGCATCGCGCTGCTGACCTCTGCCGCCACGCTGCTGGCGTTCACGATACCCGTCGTGAATCTTTCCGATCGTGAACCGCAACTTTAACCAAGGAGCATTTGATGACAGACCTGCCTCCGCCGCCCCCTATCACCACTCAGGAAATTCGTATCGTCGACGCCCAGGGGAACCCACGCATTTTGCTGTCGGCGAAAGATGGCGTTCCTGTCATTCTCCTGATGCAAGAAAATGGCGACAACGGAGCCCGCGTCATGCTCGACACCGCCGGCCGTCCGGCGGTGTCGCTGGATAACCCGATATCCGGCGGACCGAGTGCTACGATGGAGATCGACGACAAGGGCGCACATGTAAAATTTGACCGCCCCGGTGGTGCGTCCTCGTATCTATTCCTCAACAATGCTGGAGGCTCAGGCATGGTGTTGATCGACCCGGAAGGTCGGCGGCGGCTCGAAGCGACCGTCGCCTCAGACGGCACCAGCACGATCAAGCAGCTTGGCGCAGATGGCAAGCCGTTGCCGTAGAGGAACAGCACACGTCATAAGCCGGCGGTGGATCCAGATCTCAAGCCCAATATCGTCAAATGGCAACGGCTTTTTTAAAGCCGCATGTTGTGCCGCTTCATGCCGCGCCCATCCGCACGCCGATTTGTGGGCAAAGTGTCTCCCGGCGATCCCGCGTGCTTCCGGGACGCCACGAATTTGATGCGCTCTGTCGGCGAAAAGACAAAAATGGCACTTCAGGGTCGCAATGATGATCCGCTTGAAGGAAAGTCTCGCATTTTGGCGCAAACTCTCGTCTTCAAACCAGGGGTTATTGGCGATGGGCTGCCGCGGGTGCTATGCGTTTCATGCCGCAATGCACAAAAGCGCGCACTTTCGATCGGAGTTCTTGGAGTTCCACACCTCCGGAGCTGGTCGGGTACGCACGAAGAAAGATTCGCATGGACATGCCTCGCATTATCGCCCGAGACCTGGAGTTGGCACTGCTTGAGCAGGCATATGCCCGGGTGTCGCGGACAGGATATTGCGAGATCGTCCTGATATCGGGCGCTGCCGGCGTGGGAAAAACCGCACTCGCACGCCAGTTCTTGTCGGAAAAACCTTCGGTTGCAATGGGAAAGGCCGGCCAGGCTCAGTCCCGCGTACCCTACTTCGCACTGCTCGAGGCGCTTCGGTCGATTTCGGCCAGCCCTCGCCGCGGCCTCCTTCATCCTGAGCTGCATTTAGCGGCGGAGATGCAAGTTGCGCCAAAAGAGCTGGAGACGATGGTATCGCTACCCTCGGCACAAGTTCAGGAAAACCTGCATTGCCGCCTGATCGAGGAATTCCAGCGCCATACCCGACCAGGCCAGCCACTCGTCATCTTTCTCGATGATCTGCAATGGCTCGACCGGGGTTCTCTCGACTTCGTTCAGATGTTTGCGACCAGCGCGCAGCAAGACATGCTGCTTGTCGGCACCTATTGCGACAGCCAAGTCGACGGTTCCCTCCACCGTCTTATAGAGCATCTACATAACGGCGCCTTAGCTGTTACCAAGATCGATCTTCTCGGACTGAGGCAGGAAGCCATCCGCGAGCTTCTGAAAAACACCTATCCCGAGGGGATGGCGTCCCACTTCGCGTTCGACATTCATGCCGAGACGGCCGGCAACCCCTTTCACGTCAGCCTTTTGGTCAACCATCAGGAGAAAAATGGCCGGCCGGACACCAGCGCAACACTGAACCAAGCCTTGCCTGCCCTCGATGACGATGCGCGTGACATGCATTCCCTCATCAGGGCCCGGATCGAGGATCTTCCCGCCACGGTGCGGCAAAGCCTACACCTCGCCGCCTGCATCGGTACGACGGCGAATGCGGCCCTCCTGGCAAAATGCCTCGCCGTTGGCGAGGAGGAACTGGCCGACACCCTCCGGCCTGCCGTCACGGCCGATCTCATCCGCCTGGATAAAGAGGCGTGGAGCTTCGCCCATGACACCTTGCAAGCCGAGACTTATGAATTCGTCTACGGCGGCTCCGCTGCGGATGATCATGCGTGCATCGCCAAGTCGATGGTGGATCTGGGTTACGCTGCAACGCACGAGCGCCTCCTGTCCTTGGCCGACCAGATTTGCAAAGCTGTCGACAGCGACCTTGCCGTGCGCGAGCGGTTCCCTTTCGCGGCCGTTCTTGCGAACGCGGCACGACTTGCCAGGCGTGTCGGCGCCCACGACAGTGCTTTTGCCTATCTGGACGCGGCGACCTGCCTGTATCGCGACGATGTGACATCGGACGCACAGATCTGGGAGTTGCGCGCCCTCAGATGCGAATGCCTTCTAGAAGACTTCGGCTCCAAGCTGGCGGAAAGTGATTTGGAATGCCTTGTCGCTGCAGCCACTACCGACCTTCAGCGAGCCCGAGGTCTGAGGATGCAGGCGGTCCTGATGACACTGCGCGGCCGGTTTGACGAGGCCGTTGAAATTGCCCTTTCTGGTCTACGCGAACTCGGCATCGAATTGCCGCGCAGTCCCAGCGAAGCGGAACTCGATCGAGCTTACGAAACTGTAAGCCGGCAGATCGATGAACTCGGCCCAGAAAGGCTGATCGACCTGCCTCTTCTGGACTCACCCGGCATCGAAGCGTCGATGGAGCTCCTCTCGACGCTGCAGTCATCCTTCTTCTCGAATGATGGGCTAATGTTCCTACATCTTTCAAAGATGGTCGAGCTCACTCTGCAGCACGGCGTAACAGGCTCTTCGTGCTACGCCCTGGCATGGTTCGGCGTCTCGATCGCAAGCCGCCACAACGCAAAGAAGCGCGGTGTGGAGCTTGCGCGCGCGGCCCTGGCGATCGTCGACCGGCATGGCTTTATTTCGTTCAAAACCGCAACCCTGGTCGCGCTCGATCAGGTGAGCGTCTGGACAATGCCACTTAGTTATGCGCTCGACCGTGCCCGCGAGGCGTTCAATTTCGGGCGAATGAGCGGCGACCTCAGCATGGCGTGCTATGCCTGCAACCACGTCGTATCCGACCTCCTTGCGATGGGCGAGAATCTGAGCCTGGTCGAGGACGAGATCGGTCGCGGTCTTGTCATCGCTCGTCGAACGAAGTTTCACGATGTGGAACAGATCCTGAAAACACAATTGGCCTATGCGCGGTCACTAACCACTAACGGCTATATGGCTGACAGCATCGCAAACTTCCACGAAGATACAGCGTCGACGGCCATGTCCCCGCTGATCTTCTGGAAGTATCTGTTCGAAGGCGTGTCGGCCTTCTTCCATCGGGATCTCGAGAACGCAGCAAGATCGCTGAAAGCAGCCAGCAGTTGGATCTGGGCAAGCCCTGCTCACATCCATCTGTCTGATCTCCATCTTTACTCCGCGCTGACAGCGACGGGCGCCGGCATTGACGCCAAAAAGGTCGCACAGTGCCATCGGGCCGCGATTGCCGGCTTTGCCGACGACAATCCATTTACGTTCAACAATAAGCTCCTCCTGATTGATGCTGAGATCGCCCGCGTCGAAGGGCGGGATACGGAAGCGTTGAACCTTTTCGAGCGGTCGGCTCAGGCGGCAAGCGCGGCGGGCTTCCTCCACGAACAAGGGCTTGCCCACGAGCTTGCGGCCCGTCACGCCCGTTCCAATGGTCTCGCTTTCGTATCACAGGCGCATGTCGAGGCCGCGCTCAAAGCCTATGGCAGTTGGGGAGCCACAGCCAAGGTCAAACGCCTCTCTCAAGACTTCGCCGTCGAAACCGGAAGAGCCGGACAGACGGCTGCGCCCGGAGCCGTAGCCTATCCGATTTCACCTGGCTTTGCCGAGGAGCCGGGGCTCAGGAAGCTCATTAAGCGGATCACGGGCGACGTCATGCAACGCACCGGTGCCAGATACGGCTTGTTCCTGTCGCCCGGCGCCCAGGGTTTCACAGTCGAGGCCAGGGCAGATGTGATCGACGGTGCGGTGCGGGTTGAGATTGATAGCACACCGCTCGACGCCGGCCAGGCTCCGCTGTCGGTCCTCGACCTCGCATTTCGCACCGGAAAGACCGTGCATTACGGTGACGCAATGAGCGAGGCGGGCACCGATCATCGGCACAGCCTTTCGATTCATCCGGCACGGTCGCTGCTCTGTTTGCCTCTGATGACCCAGGGCGTGATCGTGGCGCTCGTCTACCTGGAAAACAACGTCTCTGCGAATGTATTTTCGACAGGAGCTGCCTCGACGCTGGAGCTGTTTTCCGACTATGCGGCAACGTCGCTGCAGACATCCCGGCTCTTTGCAGATCTGATGGCGCGCAGTACCCGCCGGTTCCAGACGGAAGCTGCCCTGCACGCCGCTCGCGCGGAACTCATCAAGACCTCCCACCTACATGTGCTCGGAGGGCTTGGTGCATCAATCGCACACGAGATCAATCAACCGCTTTCCATCATCGTTTCAAACGCCGGCGCTGGCCTTCGCTGGATGAAAGCGAACCCGCCCGAACTGCAGGAAGTGGAGACAAACCTCACAGAGATCGAGAAGGCGGGACTGAGGGCCGGTGATATCATCAAAGCGGTGCGTTCGCTGGCCAAGGAGACTTCGGCAAATCTCGAATTGATCGAGTTGGACGGGATCGTTGCCGATGTTCTGGCTATGGTCGCTTCCGATATCGAAGAATCGGCGGTAGTGGTCGAGCGGATGCTGAATGCCGGTGCGACGGTCCTCGCCG
Source organism: Rhizobium favelukesii (assembly GCF_000577275.2). Taxonomy (NCBI): domain Bacteria; kingdom Pseudomonadati; phylum Pseudomonadota; class Alphaproteobacteria; order Hyphomicrobiales; family Rhizobiaceae; genus Rhizobium; species Rhizobium favelukesii. The sequence goes on along the minus strand of NZ_HG916855.1, from coordinate 1,193,725 downwards.
ACAGCGTTCAACTGCAGCAGGTCGTACTCAATCTGATTACCAACGCTTGGGAAGCCATGTGCCATCTCGACGGCAACCGCACACTCAGGATAACCACCTTCGTGCGTGATGCCTTCGTGGTCGCGACGGTAGAAGACAGCGGCGCTGGCATTTCGCCCAAGGATCGCGACAGGATATTCAGCCCCTTCTTCACCACAAAAGCGGCCGGGCTAGGAATGGGTCTTGCGATATGCCGCTCGATTGCCCAGGTGCATGGCGGCACGCTCGATGTCGCGAGCACGACCGCGGCCGGAACCATCATGGTCTTGAGTTTGCCGCTCGCCGCATAGGCCATGTTGACAAATGGTCGTGGCGCTTCGGCTTCGTGACCATGATCGGCTTGAAGGAAAGGCTCGCGTTTTGGCTGATACTCTCGTCTCGAAACGCAGGGTTATGGCCGTGCGTCGCTGGGGGTGCTAAGCGTCTCATGCTGCAACGCACAAGAGCACATATTTTCGATCGGAGTAGGCCGCATGCAATTCTTGCAGGTGATCGTCAATCTCGCTTTGAGTTCCGCCCGGACATGGCGCAAGGCCACGCCTGGAACCGCAGCTTGCCATTCGCAGCCGCCGCGAACAGGAGCCTTTTGTGAGCGTCTAAATGGAAGAAAGCGGTGCAGGCGTCGATCCCGAGATGCGCGACAAACTATTCGAGAGCTTTTAAACAAGCAACAAAACAGGCACCGGGCTCGGCTTTGCAATCTGCCGGTCCATCATCGAGGCACATGACAGCACGATCGAACTGCATCCTCTCCACATTTGGGCGCTCGCTTCGGCTCCCGCCTGCCTCTTTGTCCTGCTAGTGCGAAAGAATAGGATCAAGCAATGTCAAACACGACTGAAGGCCCGCTCATCTATATCATCGACGATGACGAGGAGTTACGGCTTTCGCTCGACAGCGTCTTCCGATCGGTCGGCCTAAAGACACGGTCTTTCGGGTCCGCAAAGGATTTTCTGGAGGCTAAGAGGCCGGATGTCTTGAGCTGTCTTGTCGTCGACGTCCGCCTGCCCGGCATCAGCGGTCTCGATTTTCAGGATCAGCTGGCGAAAAGCGGTGCTTTCGTTCCAATCGTCCTCATGACCGGTCACGGCGACATTCCGATGACCGTGCGGGCAATGAAGGCGGGTGCCGTGGATTTCCTGGCGAAACCGTTCCGCGATCAGGATATGCTCGACGCAGTGTCAGCGGCGCTACAGCTAGACCGAGAGCGACGGGCGGGCGACAGCGAACTAGCTGCGCTTCGCAACCGTTATGCCGAGCTTAGCCTTCGCGAGAAGCAGGTGATGGCGCTAGTGACAACCGGCCTCATGAACAAGCAGGTGGCGGGAAAGCTGTCGCTCAGCGAAGTCACCGTCAAGATTCACCGTGGTTCGGCAATGCGCAAAATGGAGGCCCGTACCCTTGCCGATCTGGTCAAAATGGCAGAACTCCTAAAGCTCCACGATACGCTCATTCAAAGCTGAAGGTCGTTCCGACCTGTTGAGTGCATGGCAAGTGCCCCGTCGAGATTGGCAGCGAGGACGTCGAGCGAGAAAGGCTTGGCGATGAAGGAGATCGCTCCACAGCCATAGGCTCTCTCCTCAAGGTGCGGATCGGTGCGGCCGGTCATCAGGATCACCGGCAATCCAGGCGCCACTTCGCGCAGCCTAAGGGTAAGAGCAAGACCACTCATCATCGGCATATGGATGTCGCTAAGCACGCAAGAGAACGTGTCGAGATCGGAGTGGTCGAGCAACTGGCTCGCCAAGCTGAAGCATTCCGCGCAATAGCCCAGCGACCGGACGAGACTGCTCAGGGCAGCAAGAATGTCTGCGTCGTCATCGACAATTCCGATCAATGGCCTCGACGGCATCGCGGTCTCCTTTGCACCGTACCGATGCCTCCAAGACTGGTTTCAGCTGTGGCCCGGCACATGCACTAACGGACTTACCGCCCATCGATTACGTCGGCTTCCGGGCGATCTCCGCCGGCGACATGTTCGGTGTGCCACGTGCCGTCTTCGGACTGGAAGGTGATTTCGGCGTCCCGGCCTTCGATCTGCTGCCTCCTAGCCGCGGCATGGGCTGCAGCCCGGGCGGCCTCGTGGGTTGGATAAGGCTCCGACCAGACATCATTCAGACGATAGGCCCAACCGCCATCATGGCGATCGATGTGATATGTAAGACGCATGGGAACTCCTGCTGAATTGTTGTCAGTGAATAGCCTAGCCAAGGGGGACGAAGCCGATCTGCTTGCGCTGCGGGCTTTCCTGCCTCAACGTACGCAGCATCTCCACATATTCCCGTTCGACTTCTGGAGTGACCGAAGCACGGACCTCCTGGAGGGCTTTGGCGAAATGCGAAGCGGCAACTTTGCTCACATCGAGAGATTCGCGCAACGCAATCAGACCGGCGCGCCGGCAGAGGTCTTCCAGATCGGCACCGGTGAAGCGTTGCGTCCGTTCGGCCAGATCGTCAAGATCGACATCTCCAGCGAGCGGCATCTTCTTGGTGTGGATGCCAAGATCTTGCGTCGTCCGCCACCGTCCGGCACAGGCACATAGACGAGTTCGTCGAAACGACCGGGACGCAGAAGAGCCGGATCGAGCAGGTTCGGCCGGTTTGTCGCCGCCATTACCACCACGCCCCGCATGTCTTCCAGCCCGTCCATTTCGGCCAGCAGCGTGTTGACCACGCGTTCCGTCACCGCCGGTTCTCCAAACCCGCCGCCGCGGGCCGGCGCCAGCGAGTCGATCTCATCGATGAAGATCACCGTTGGCGCCACTTGCCGGGCGCGTTCAAACAGGCGTGATACCTGCTGCTCGGATTCGCCATACCACTTCGAGAGCAGGTCCGATGATTTGGTCGCAACGAAATTGGCCTCGGCCTCGCGGGCAACAGCCTTGGCAAGCAAGGTCTTGCCGGTGCCCGGCGGGCCGAAGAGGAGGAACCCTTTGGCCGGACGGATACCAATGCGTTTGAAGGATTGCGGCGACCGCAACGGCAGTTCCACGCCCTCGCGAAGTCGCATCTGCGCCTCGTCGAGGCCGCCAATGTCGCTCCACCGCACGTCCGGTGCCTGAATCATGATCTCGCGCAGTGCGGAGGGCTGGATGCGTTTCATCGCACTTAGGAAGTCGTCCTGGCAAACGCTCAGCTTTTCGATCACTTCAGGAGGAATGCCTTCACGCAGATTGATGTCCGGCAGAACCCGGCGCAGCGAGTCCATGGCTGCCTCGCGAGCAAGCGCGCCAAGATCGGCACCTACGAAGCCGTAGGTCGTGCGCGCAATCTCGTCGAGATCGATATCGTCAGAGAGCGGCATGCCGCGGGTGTGAATGGCAAGCACCTCGCGCCGCCCTTTCTGATCCGGAACGCCGATGACGATCTCGCGGTCGAAACGGCCCGGACGGCGTAGTGCCTCGTCGATGGCGTCGCGGCGGTTGGTAGCGCCGATGACGACAATGTTCTGGCGCGGCTCCAGCCCATCCATCAGCGTCAACAGTTGCGCGACGATGCGACGCTCGACCTCACCGGTCACCTGCTCGCGTTTGGGCGCAATGGAATCGATCTCGTCGATAAAAATGATCGAGGGCGCATTCTGTGCCGCCTCATGGAAGACCTGTCGCAACCGCTCTTCCGACTCTCCATAGCGGCTGCCCATGATTTCGGGACCAGCAATGTGAAAGAAGTGCGCTTCTGTCTCATTGGCGACGGCGCGGGCAAGCAGCGTCTTGCCGGTGCCCGGCGGTCCATGCAGCAGCACGCCCTTCGGTGGATCGATACCTAGCCGCTGGAAGAGTTCCGGATGGCGTAGCGGCAATTCCACCATCTCGCGCACCTGATCAACGGAATTGCCGAGCCCACCGATATCATCGTAGGTTACATCAGCACGCCGCGCCTCCTTCGGCTCTTCGAATTGCGGTCGCAGCTCGACGACTGTTTCCTCGGTCATCTGCACAATGCCGCGGGGCTGTGTCGAGACAACGACGAGACGGATTTCCTGCAGGCCGTAGGCCGGCAGATCGAGCATATTGCGCACCATGTCGCCGGCGTCTCGGCCATTAACACGCTGCTGGGCAGAGGTCGAAACGACATCGCCCGATGTCATGGGCCGATGCTGGAAGGACCGCTTCAAGGCATCCCCAGAGCCTTGCAAGCGCAGGTTTTTCTGCGCCGGCGCCAGGACGACCTTGGTCGCCGGGCGAACGTCCGCTTTGCGTACCTCAACATAATCACCGCTCGACGCACCAGCGTTGACACGCTGCAGGCCATCTAGGCGGATGATGTTAAGGCCCTCGTCCTCACCGTAGGCGCGCATTGCCAGCGCCGCCGTATGGCGTTTCCCAGTGATCTCGAGGATCTGGCCCTCCTGGACGCCCAGTTGGTGCAACGCCGCAGGGCCGAGCCGTGCAAAGCCGAGGCCGGATTCTTGCGGCCGGATATTAGCCACTTGGAGCTTAAGTTGGCCGTCTTCGGACACTGCCATGATGTTTGCCTTTTCGAATGCTTGGGATGAAGGCGAGGCTTCGCACTGCGAGTTCTGCGGGATCATTCGAGCAAAGAAGCCGCGAATGCGACTGCCGGTCTTTTCCACGACAATGCGGACTGCGACCTCGAGCCATGTCGACCTCTCCTTTGTCGAAGCTATGCCGACCGATATCGAAAGACCTGTCTGCGGGTATTGTCGATTTCTCCGTTCCGTGGACATTCCTTCTGTCGAAAAAAGGTACAGAAACCTCAGGCAACCTGCTCTCATACCCATGTATGGGATTTCCCGACCCTAGTATGATTTTTGAAATGCGCTCTGGTTGATAGGGTCTTTACATCGCCTCAGACAGAGGCGTGTAGCGATCCTCCTCTCGCTACCTCCAGGCTTCGCATCCCCTCCGAAGCCTGCGGATCGACGATCCGCCAGACCGCCCGGCGGCCGCCCCGGGCGGTCTTTCTTTATCCATTGCGAGGAAAAGTACGAGACGAAAAGACGACTACGGGACACCCCTGCCAGAGACGATGCGGGCCCAGTTCAGAGGCTGGCAGTGAGCCTGCAACCCTGGGCGACGAAGTCTCTTCGGCCCCTCAGCCGATCCATCGCGAAGACATCAACCGCTTCCGTCAGATCGCTCTCGTGAGAAGGTTTTGATCAGGAATCGGCGAAAATATACCATCGCGTTTGACGTCGGCACGCTCACGGACAGTCACTTGGATCCACGAAGGATGTTGGCAGCCTATGGGCATTTTAATGTTGGAGAGATTCTTTTCGACAACCAGCGCCGCCACGCAACTCCTTGAGTGCTTGTGAACTTTCACATCGGCACCTTCGTACCGGAGAAGGAGGCGGCGAAGAGGCTTGTCAGCAGGCCTCGACTGTCTGATTGTCAATGTGCCCCGCCGGGGGCCGGGCGGGCGCGATGATCGATGATTCGCACGCCAAGCGCAATGACGGCAAGCGTGACCCCGAGCAGGCTGACACCCAGCCATTCGGCATAGCCCCATGCAGCAGTTGCCAATGCGGCACCGGCGGCACCCCCGAGAAACATCGACGTCATGAAGATGGTGTTCAGGCGGCTGCGCGCTTCCTGATCAAGTGCGTAGACGATATGCTGATTCGAAACGAGTGCGCTCTGGATGCCAAAATCCAGCACGATTACGCCGATAACGAGGGCGGCAATAGAGGCCCACAGCCCGAAAATGATCCAGGCAGCGAGCGTCAGCAAGGCACCGAGCCATACCACGAAATGCGGGCCGCGCCGGTCGGCGATTCGGCCGGCAAGCGGGGCGGCGAAGACGCCGACAGCACCGACGATACCAAAAAGGCCGGCGACATCAGCTCCGAGATTGAAGCGTGGCGTCTGCAGATAGAGCGCAAGGATCGTCCAGAAGGCCGTGAATGAGCCAAACAAGGCCGCTTGCATCAGTGCGGCCGAGCGCAGCGCCCTTTCGCGCTTCCAAAGATGGGCGAGCGAGCCGATCGCCATGCCGTACTGCATACGCGAGGTCGGCCGGTGTGCGGGAAGCGTGAAATACATAAGGACTGCCGCGCCGAGCGCGAGGGGGACGCCAATCCAAAACATGTCGCGCCAGCCTGCGTGTTCGCCTACGAAACCCGACAAGGTTCTGCTGATGAGAATACCGGACAGGACGCCCGCCATAACAGTGCCGATCGTCGCGCCGCGTTCTTCCGGCGCGGCAAGCGTTGCCGCCAGCGGGACGATCTGCTGGGCGACAGTAGCGCTGGCGCCGACGGCAAGTGATGCTGCGCACAGCGCCCAGGCACCGGGTGCAGCGGCGGCCACGGTAAGCGCTGCGGCCAGGATGACGAACTGCGCGATGATCAGGCGGCGACGGTGGACGATATCGCCGAGTGGCAGCAGAAAGAACAGTCCAAGCGCGTAGCCGAGTTGCGTCGCCGTGGGAATGAAGCCGGTGATCGGCTGATGCGCGAATTCGGCTTCGATGATGCCGAGCATCGGCTGATTGTAGTAGATGTTGGCAACGGCAATGCCGCTCGCCGCCGCCATGGCATACAGAGCCGGCTTGCCCAATCGGACGGAACCGGCTGATGGTTGAAGATTCGTTGTCATGGTCGTTGCCTTTCTAGGAGCTTTTAGCCCGAGGACAAGCCAGACCACGGCAACCCCTGAGACGTCATTTGTCGTTTCAAGAGCTTCACTCAGTTGCTTGGCTTGATGAGAATGTTCCGGTTATGACGGGCCGACGGCGACAGGTCTTGTCTCCGGCGGTTGATTTTGGATCGATCTGCGATTGCCGCACCTGCGGCCGGGTCTTTCTTATCGATGTGCCCGCGCCTGTCTGGCGGACGCCTCCCTGCGGCGCACCGTATCGAGAAGCAGTGTGACGACCGCAAGTGTCGCAACGGTCACGACGCCGACCTCAACCGCCGCGGCGAGACCGCTGGAGGTGGCGATCTTGCCAAGAGACAGCGCTACGACGGCCTGGCCAAGATACGCAATCAGGAAGAGCGCCGACAGTGTCGCGCCACGGTGGGTGACGGGAGCATGTGCGGTGATCAAGGATAGGCCACCGAGCAACAGCAGGCTGTAGGCCATACCAGACCCGGCCTGCGCAATCGTGTAGAGCAGGAGCGAATGAAGCACGGCTGCAGCCGCGAGCAACGCCGATGAGACGATAGCGATCACAATGCCCATCTGCAGCACACGGCTTGTCTGCATACGCCGCGCCGGCACGGTGACGAGCGCTGAAAAGACTGCGAATAGCGCTATCGTGCCGCCATTCACCAGCGCATTGACGGAGGCAATCACATCCCGCGCTACCTGCGCGCCAAGTGACAGCGTCATGGCTCCAAGCACGTAGGAAGCCGTTACGGCTGCCGTAGCCGTCACGAACGTCGAAAAGAACCCGTTCGGGATGGCGGGCACCCGTGGATGCCATTTCCCCGCCGCCCGCGACGAGGTGTAGTTTGGCAGCCTCGACGTGACGGCAAGCAAGACAAGCAGCACGAAGGTGAGCACAATGAAGTTCAGCCGGGTCGGCAAGGGTGCGTATTGGATAAGCGCGCCTCCGACAAGAGCGGCGGCCGTCATGCCGATGGCCTGGGCGGCGGCCGTTACACTGCCTGCCTGAGCGGCACGACGGGGCGCACTGAATTCGACGACAGCGGCGGCCGAAGGCCCTGCCGCTAGACCAACGCCGATCCCCATAAAGGCGCGTCCGACATAAATCCAACCAATGCCAGGCGCGACCGAGAAGATAAAGGAGCCAAGGGCAGAGGCCACAAGTCCCAGCATCATTGTTTCGCGCCGGCCAATATAATCCGAGAGATTGCCGAAGACGACCAGCACCACGACCACGAAGACCGGGTAGATCGCGAAGATCGCGGTCGTCTCGAAGGGCGTCAGATGCCATTGAGAAGCATAGAGGGGGTAAGTCAGCGCGGGAGCCGCGCTGGTCCAGATCGTGTGGGCAACAACGGCGGCTGCCGTTGCCAGACTTGCGTTCCGACCAAGGGTGCGTCGCGTCATGACGCGGACCTCACGGCACCATGGAACTGGTAAGTTTCGCCGTTCTTCGTCGCGCGGCCGACGCCCGGATAGGTCCAATGATAGCCGAGCAGTTTTGCGTTGTCGGCGACGGCGCGATCAAGCAGTACCCGGCGGGTTTCGCGTGCTCTGCCGGGATCCATGTCGAAGCCGAAGCTCCAGTCTGGATGCTCAAAGGAGACGATATCGCTTGCCGTCGCATCCACGGTGATGATGAGCGGTACATCGCCGTTCAGCACGAGAGATATGTGACCAGGCGTATGACCCGGGGTGGCGAGCACCTTTAGACCGGGTACGATCTCGTCACAGTCTTCGACTAGCTTTACTCGATCTGCAATGGCAGAAAGTTCTCGGCGGGCGCCGGCCACGAAGGGCTGCAGCACTTCAGGCAGAGCATCGGCTGCTTCCCCCATCCAGAATTCCCATTCTGTGCGCCCGACATAATATCTGGCGTTGGCAAAGCGGAGCGTCCCGTCGTCGCGGGTAATGCCCCACATATGATCCGGGTGAGCGTGCGAGATGATGACTGTCGTAACGTCATGTGCCTTCACGCCTATCGCGTCGAGGTTTGCTTCAAGTCTGCCCTCGCTTGGCTGGAAGCGGTTGCCAGCTCCGACGTCGACGATGATCATCTCGTTGCCAGTGACGATAAGGGGGATGTTGGATTGCGCTGCAGCCGTATTGTCGGCACCCTCCAGCCGAACCACAATCTCTGCCCTCTCGTCGGGATTGCCTTCCGGCGCGAAGATTTCGCCACCGAGCGTGATCGGGCCGTCGGACAGAACGGTGATGTCGAACTGGCCGTGGCGAAAGCTGTGAAAATCCAATGGCTGTGTCATCGCTTGAACTCCTGTTGTCTGATGCGACAGATGTCGTCGACGACAGCGCCATTTAAAACTGACGATTTTGGAATAAGGCCGTTCATTTTTGTAAGGCGCAAAACGCTAAAAACAGGCGAAGCCTGCAAGCCTGAAACCCGAAAATTCGGTACCCGGACCTGTTGCCACCAGCGAGATGGTCCTATGCAGTTCATTTTTGATCCCATTCTTCACATCATCGCCCTCATTGCCGGTCTGATTCTGGTGCAGCTTGCCCTATCGAGCCACGGTGTCCTCAGATTTGTCGGCAACTTGATTTTCTTTCTGCTGCTCAGCGCATTGCTGCTGATGAACGGTGTCGAGCCCTATTCCACCACACAGCCGTCGTCCGATCTTTGGCACAGGCTCTTCTTTGGGTTAGCTAAGGCGATCTGGTGGCTCGGCGGTGCGATGATGCTGGTAAGCTCGGTGCGCCTGTTCCTGATCTTCGAGCACCGGCCGCGGGAAGCAAGACTGGCACAGGACCTGCTTGCCGGGATCATTTATGTCGGTGCAGCCCTGTCGGTGGTCGCCTATGTATTCAGCGTCCCCGTCGGCACGCTCATCGCGACCTCCGGCGTCTTTGCCGTTATTCTCGGTCTTGCCTTGCAGAGCACCTTGTCCGATGTCTTTTCCGGCATCGCCCTCAATCTTGGGCGACCCTATTCGGTCGGCGACTGGATCATCCTTCCGGACGGTGTGCAGGGCCGCGTGATGGAGACCAACTGGCGTGCGACGCATCTTCTCAACGCCACCAACGACCTCGTGGTCATTCCCAACAGCATGCTTGCCAAGACCCAGCTCGTCAATTTCAACGGTCCCGACGAGACCCATGGCGTCACCATAGCCATCAAGTTGCTGCCCATCCGTCCGCCGGCTGCGATTGAGCAGCTTCTGGGGACCGTTCTCCTGTCGAGTAACCGCATCCTGCGCAACCCCGCTCCGCTTGTCGCGATCAAGGGCCTCGACAGCCACGGGATAGACGTTGAGCTCTCCTTCCGGGTGCACGACGCCGGCCAGGCTGCCGCCGCGACGAATGAGATCTACGATCTCATTTATCGTCACACGCAGGCCGCAGATGTTCCTCTTTCAGCCGCCGATCTGACGCTGATGCGACCGGTTTGGCAAACGTCCGCATCTCAGCCTGATCCCGCAAAGGCGCCCTGGCGTCTCCTGAAGGCGATGACGCTCTTCTCGACGCTGACGGAGGAGGAATTCGAAATTCTCGCCTCGTCGCTCGTCCGCCGGACATATGGAAAGGGAACCGAGATCATCACGCAGGGTATCAAGGCACCATGTCTTAACCTGATTCACAACGGCGTCGTCGTCGTTGAACGGCATGAGGCTGGCATGACGACCGAGCTCAACCGCCTATCCCCTGGCGATTTCTTCGGCGAGCGTGGCGTTCTGATTGGAGCGGAAGAGCCTGGAACAATCCGCGCGCTGACCTTCGTGGTAGCCTACGAGGTGTCCGCCGCTCCCTTGGCAGAAATCATGCGTAACCGTCCGGCGCTAGCCGAAGAGCTTGGCATGACTCTGGCACATCGCCTGGAAGACGAACGGCATCTTGCGGGTCTTGATGGACCCCGGACGGAACATCCCGAGAGCCTCGCCAGGCGGATTCGACATTTGTTTCAGCTGCAGCATCATCCGGTGATCTGATGGGGCGGCGCTCAACGCGCTAGTATCGATACAACCATGTCGACAAAGGCGCGCAGACGTCCGAGCCGCCGCAGATCGCGGTGATACCCCATCCAGATCTCGCGTTCGGGAGGATCGTCCGGCAGTTCCAATCGGCGCAGACCCGCGAGCCGGTCGCCAACGGGGCGCGGGAGGACCGCAAGACCCAATCCCTCTTCGCACAGATGCGCCTGCACATGGCGGCTGTTGCTTCGCAAGCCGACGGACGCATTGGGAAAACGGTCGACCAACCAGGCTGTATCGGGGAAACTGCCAAGCGACGCGTCCATGGTGATGAGCTGGAAGCCTGAACCATCACCGATGACCGGATCGACCCTGTCGCGCCGCATATAGACGCCGTAGCGCATTGTGACGAGGCGGCGCTGGACGATGTCCGGCTCGGCGAAAGGAACAATGCGGAAGACGAGGTCTGCTTCGCGATGGGATAGGCTGAACAATCTGGTGCCCGTCAAAAGCTCGACGAGGACGTCGGGATAGGCGGCGCGGTAAGCAGCAACGACCGGCGGCAGCACATAGCCGCCAAACCAGTCCGCCGATGAGATGCGCAGCAAGCCTTCGAGCTTGCCTTCCTTCCCCGCGAGCCGTCGCTCCATTGTAAGGGCACTCTCCTCCATCTGCTCAGCGAGCGACAGGACGGCGGCACCCTCGTCGGTCAGCACAAAACCGTCGGCGCTGCGCTGGAACAGGGTCTGGCCGGTTGCTTCCTCGAGCGACCTCAACCTGCGTCCAATCGTTGGGTGGCTTAGCCGCAAGGAACGGGCCGCCCCTCCCAGGGTGGAGGCGCGCGCAACGGCCAGAAAGATTTTGATGTCACTCCATTCCATGTCACGCCTGTCGTCAGGCAGAGAGCTGGAAAGGATTTGGTCGGGTGCGGTAGCGCCGCCAGGCACTGGGCGTGGTTCCCGTCATGCGGCGGAAGATGCGTGACAGATGCGCCTGGTCGGAAAGGCCGCAATCAAGTGCGATTTCGCAAAGCGGCGCATGGCTGTGCAGCATGAGGTACTTGGCATGCTCGACACGACGCGAAATGATATGATTGTGAGGCGAGCTGCCGTAACTTACCTTGAAGGCGGCGGAAAAATAGCTTGTGCTTAGCCTGACCAGTTGGGCGAGCTCGTCGAGCGAGATCGTCCGCGAAATATTCTCTTCGATATAGGCATCGATGCGGTTGACTTGCCAGGGGGCCAAGCCGCCCATCATGATCCGGTCACTTATCGGCACCGCGTCGGTCAAAACGAATGGGCCCAAAAGCGTCGAGGCCCTCTTGACGAGATCGATTGCCACGGCCTCATCCTTTTCGACGCAGGTAATGGCCCCCAGAAGCAGCCTTGATATTTCATTCGACATTTCATGGTTGACGTCGTTGATTTCAATCCGGGCCGTGGGACGTTCAAGAACGGCTGCGTTGCCGGGCATCTTGGATCTCCTTTGAAACATTTGAAGCGCTTTTGGCTCGTTCCATATTGAGATCAGGTCCATGTTCCGCGGAATCGTACTGTCATCGCATTTGCGCACACATCAGTTTTAACGCAGCATACCTATGTATGATTGTGAAGCTGAGCGTCCGTGGTTAGATAGATCTTTCAAGATCGCCCACGCCCTCAAAATTACACGCAATCAAAAGCGCTTCATGTCGGAAAGCCCACTCGTCCTGGTCCTTGATGATGAACAGAGTGTGCGGCAGTCGCTTGATAGCCTGCTGCGCTCTGTGGGCTATGCGGCAAAGACATTCGCCGTTGCTCAGGACCTTTACGACGACTCTTCCCTGCCGGATGCGAGCTGCCTTATCCTTGACGTGCGCCTGCCATTTATGAGCGGTCTCGATTTCCAACTGAAGCTGAATGAGAAAGACATCAACATTCCGATTGTCTTCGTCACCGGGCATGGTGACATCCCGATGACGGTGCGCGCCATGAAGGCCGGAGCGGCTGATTTTCTTGCCAAACCCTTCCGCAACCAGGATCTGCTCGACGCGGTGGCGGCGGCCATCGAGAAGAAGCGGCAGATGCATCGCCAGGATAAATTCGACAGCGAATTGCGGTTGCGCTTCAACAGCCTGACGGCGCGCGAGCAAGAGATCATGACCATGGCAACCGCCGGCCTGATGAACAAGCAGATTGCTGGCGAATTAAGCGTCAGCGAAATCACGGTGAAAATCCACCGCGGCAAGATCAGCCGAAAGATGGTCGCGAAAACTTTCGCCGATCTGGTGCGCATGGCGGCCGCCTTGGGCCTCTCGACGCAGGAAAAATAGGAGCAAATTGGCCGATAAACTCCTGTATAATTTCACTGGCGATTTGAAAAATGCATACTGAAGGCAATTCTCGAACAACCAGGTCCCGCAGAGATTGGCTTTGTCTCCCGTGAAATTTCCAGAGATTGTTTCTGTTATCGATGACGAAGGGACTGTTCGTCGCGCGACCAGTAGTCTGTTGCGGTCGCTTGGTTTTGAGGTACGTACCTTCGCATCCGCCGAGGAGTTTCTTCAGATCGGGGACGCTACGCGCTGCCTATGCATCATCTCCGATGTTCATATGCCCGGAATGAGCGGGATTGATCTTTACGAACGGCTGCGATCGCAGAATGTCGAAACGCCTGTTATCTTTATTACATCCTTTGCAGAAAAAGCAGTCAGGGCACGGGTGGGCGAAGACGTCTGCATCCTGCAAAAGCCATTCCGGGCCGACGCTCTCATCAGTTGCATCGCAAGCGCGAAAGCATCGCGGTCACAAGAATAGGAAGCCGCTTATGGTTCGCATTGCACACATTCGAGGCTGGTACGATCTGTCGCACCCCGCACTCCTGGCTGCCAAGAATGCCTCGAACAGGGTTTGACATGGGTGCATCTGAGACTTTGCCGCGAATGCGGCCATGTCGGCTGCGACCAGTCCATCAGAAAACATGCAAGCGATCATTTCCATGCCAGCGGCCATCCCATCATGGAGGACTACGGCCCACCTGAGGGTTGGGGATGGTGTTACATCGACGAGAAAATCATCGACCTGCCCGACCAGACGCCACAGACCGGTCACATCCCGCGCTACGTCTGAATCAGCCCGATCCTCAAAGACCAAGAGGTCGGTCCAAGACGCGATCTTCTCGCCACGATATCTTCATTTACAGCATATCTGTCTCGCTTAGATTACGGAGAACCACCATGTCGGATACGATTGCAGACCAGTTTGCCGCCACGCTTGCTGCAGCAGGTGTCCGTCGCATCTATGGCGTCGTGGGTGATAGCTTGAACGGCATTACAGATGCTATCCGCCGCCAAGGCGTCATCGAGTGGATCCACGTGCGCCATGAGGAAGCCGGTGCATTCGCAGCCAGCGCCGAGGCTCACCTGACTGGAACTCTTGCCGTCTGCGCCGGAAGCTGCGGGCCCGGCAACCTCCATCTCATCAACGGTCTTTTCGATGCTCATCGCTCCAAGGTGCCCGTTCTGGCGATCGCGGCCCACATTCCGTCCCAGGAGATTGGTTCGGGCTATTTTCAAGAGACCCATCCACAAGATCTCTTTCGAGAATGCAGCACCTATTGCGAACTCATCTCCAGCGCCGACCAAATGCCGCGTACCCTGGAAATCGCCATTCGCCACGCAGTGGGCGATCGGGGTGTTTCGGTCGTCGTCATTCCGGGGGATGTGGCGCTGCTAAAGGCTGTTTCACCCACCCGGCCAAAGCCGCAGGGGCTGCTGCCACGCCAAGCCATTGTCACGCCCGCACCAGACGACCTTAAGACCCTGGCTGCACTTCTTAACGCCGGCAGCAAAATCACGATGTTGTGCGGTTCGGGCTGTGCCGGCGCCCATGACGAAATACTGGCGCTTGCCGAGCGGCTTAAGGCACCGATCGTGCACGCGTTGAAGGGCAAGGAGCATGTGGAATACGACAATCCTTACGACGTCGGCATGACGGGTCTGATCGGTTTCGCCTCAGGCTATTACGCCATGACCGACTGCGACACGCTTCTGATGCTCGGGACCGATTTTCCCTACCGACAGTTCTATCCTCGCGGCAAGGATGTAAAGATTGCCCAGATCGATATCCGTCCCGGCCATCTCGGACGCCGCGCGCCGGTGGATGTTGCATTGGTGGGCGACGTCCGCTCCACCGCAATCGCCCTCCTCCCCCTTCTCAAAGGGGGCAACGACGGCAAGCATTTGGACAAGGCGCTCGATCATTACCGCCGCACCCGCCGGGATCTTGACGACGCGGCCGTCGGCAAGCCGGGCGGTAAGGTCATCCACCCTCAGCAGATCGCCAAGGCGCTGAGTGACCTTGCCTCCGATGACGCGATCTTCACCTGCGACGTTGGCCTGCCGACGGTGTGGGCGGCGCGCTATCTCACGATGAACGGCAAGCGACGGCTCGTTGGTTCCTTTTGGCATGGCTCGATGGCCAATGCCATGGCGCAGGCTATCGGAGCCCAGTCGACATTTCCGCAAAGACAGGTCATTTCGATGTCCGGCGATGGCGGATTTGCGATGCTGATGGGGGATTTTCTGAGCCTTGCTCAGTTGAAGCTGCCCGCAAAAATCGTTGTGTTCAACAATTCAACGCTGGGATTTGTCGAAGTCGAGCAGAAATCAACCGGCTTTCTGCCGACCGGCACAGGGCTAGAGAATCCTAATTTTGCCGCCATGGCGGAAGCGATCGGCATCAAAGGCATTCGGGTGGAGGATCCAGGCGACGTCGAGGCGGCCGTCCGCGAAGCGCTTGCCCATGACGGCCCGGTCCTCATCGATGCTGTGGTGGCACGCACCGAACTGCCGATACCGCCATCCATCAACGCCGAAATGGCAAAAGGCTTCACACTTTACATGGTGAAGGCGGTGTTCAATGGTCGAGGCAACGAGATACTCGATCTTGCCCGGGAGAACCTGTGGCACTGAGACATCCAATAGATCCCGATAAGTTCGGTCCGTCTTTGACATCGTTCCTCTAATGTGGGCAATTGGACCCATATCATCAACGGCTAAAGGTAGCGGTGACGGCTTTGGAACAACGGGACCTCGGCATGAAATCTCCGGCCAAGACCGACGCTTTCGGATGTCAGTTGGGCAAACTCGACGACGACAGACAAATTGCGGGCCGCAATATAAACTTCTATCGCAAGGCGTCCGATGCAATCTCCCTTGGCCAAGTCTCGACATCGGCCAGCGATCGCGGATACCTGATCGGACTGTCGCTGATGGGCGGCCACAAACGGCGCATTTTTAGCGAGCATCACGCGACGTTTTACGATTTTGAGGAAAATTCGATCTACCTTCGGAATTTTGCCGAGGATTACAAAGCCGACCTCAAGGGATCATTCAGTTTTATTCTGATGGAAATTTCGTCGGCTGATCTGGAGCGGATCGCCCATGGTGCCGACGTCAGCGGCATTCCTGATCTAACAGACGCTATCGCAAAGCCTGATCCGGTCCTGGGCGGGCTTGCGCGCGCGATGTTTTCTATCCAGGAAAGAGCGGTTCTGACAAGCCCCCTGCTGGTCGACCAACTTTCAGCGGCGATTGGAATCCATCTTCTGCAGACCTACGGAAACCGTCCTACGCCCCTTAGCGGCCGGCGCCTGCTGCTGTCGGCTTCGCAAGAAGCCAAGGCCAAGGACTATCTTGCCACCGCTCTTCCCGGCGAGGCATCTATCGATCATGCGGCAGACGCGTGTGGGCTGTCGCGCGTCGCCTTCATCCGCGCCTTCCACCTGACGACGGGGCAGAGCCCGCATGACTGGCTGATGAACCACCGGATCTCCAAGGCGCGGACGATGCTGCTGGTGTCAAAAATGGCACTCAGCGATATCGCAACAGCTTGCGGGTTTGCCGACATCGCGGAATTCACTCGAATTTTCGTGAAGGCAACGGGAATTGCACCCGGTGCCTTTCGTCGTGCCCGGCTTTCCTGAGCTGTTTTTCATCCTTGCAAGGCGGAAAGGTACTGATGAATGGCGGAAATGACGACCGACCCCTCTCCGACAGCCGATGCAACGCGTTTCACAGATCCGGCCCGAACGTCACCAACGGCGAAGACACCTGGCTGGCTGGCAGCGTAAGGGCTGATGTCAGCGCCGTCCGCAACAGTATAGCCGGTCTGTACGAAACCGCTGCGGTCGAGAGCCACGCAGCCGTTCAGCCATTCCGTATTGGGTGATGCTCCGATCATCACGAAAAGGCTCGTCGCCGGACTTTTCTCCGACTTTCCCGTGCTGCGGTCGATCCAGCTCACAGCTTCCAGCGACGTCTCGCCGTGCAGTGCGGTCACTTCGCTATGCTGATGAAGGGAAATGCGAGGAGAACGCTCGATCCGTTGCACGAGGTAGTCCGACATCGTTGACGAGATGCCGCCACGCATCAGTATGTGTACCTGTCGCGCCGTTCGCGACAGGAAAATGGCGGCCTGACCGGCAGAGTTACCGCCCCCGACGATAACGATGTCGCGCGCAACACAGAACTGTGCCTCCATGGCTGTCGCTGCATAATGGATCCCGTGGCCTTCAAAGCGATGATAGTCGGGCACATCGAGCTTGCGATAACGGGCGCCGGTCGCAATGACGATGGAGCGGGCGTTCAACCTCCTTTCGTCGCTAAGCCCGACCTCGTAGGGGCCGACGTTGCAATCGAGCGAGACGGCGGAACGCGACACACAAAGGCGCGCGCCAAATTTCTGCGCCTGGATATGAGCGCGACCAGCCAGCGCCAATCCGGAAATGCCGGTTGGAAAGCCGAGATAGTTTTCGATTTTCGACGATGTGCCCGCCTGTCCGCCCGGCGCCATGGCTTCCAGGACGATGGTCTTCAGCCCTTCGGAAGCGGCGTAGACGGCCGCGGCCAGACCCGCGGGTCCCGCCCCCAGCACCGCGACATCGTATACTCTGCCCTCCTCGGGCGGTTCGAAGATACCGAGTTCTTCGGCCAATGCTTCGTTTGACAGCTGGGACAGGACCGTGCGGTCCGGCTTCACCAACACCGGCATATCGGTTTGCGTGACGCCAAGAGAGGATAGTGTTGCACCACAATCGGGTTCGAGCTCGGGGTCGAATACGGCCACGGGGTAGAGATTTCGCAGCATGAAACGCTGCATGCGGAGCAGTTCGCCATCGTCACGATGACCAATGAGCAACCCGCCGCCCTTGCAGTGACGCACAAAGCCGGCACGGCGCAGGATATAGGCGCGAATAATGGTCTCGCCGATCTCGGGCTCGCCAGTCATGAATGATCGGAAACGATCATGGCCAATACGGATGAAACGGGACCCCGCCATCGCAAGACCTGAAAAGAGAATGCTGCGGTCGTTGAACAGATTCTGCTCGCCGCTGAACTGACCGCGGCCATAGCTGAAGAGATA
Source organism: Rhizobium favelukesii (assembly GCF_000577275.2). Taxonomy (NCBI): domain Bacteria; kingdom Pseudomonadati; phylum Pseudomonadota; class Alphaproteobacteria; order Hyphomicrobiales; family Rhizobiaceae; genus Rhizobium; species Rhizobium favelukesii. The sequence continues at coordinate 1,175,783 of NZ_HG916855.1, read as the reverse complement.
GTCTTCACCCTTGATCGGGTGGCCGGCAAAGATCTTCATCTCGCCAGCGAGCATCAGGAAAAAGTCGATCGCGCGATCGCCACGCCGAAAGAGATACCGATCCTCTTCGACCGCTTCCTCGTCGCCGTAAGACTTGATCCGATCGATCATCTCCTCCAACAGCGCGGGAAACGTCTGTGCGGGACGCAGCCAGGGATCCGTCGGATCGGGAACTAGGTCGTGCATGGCATCTGTCCTTCATCGCTCCGGCAAGTAAGACCCGCAACGATACGAGCGCCCTGGCCGGCACCGTTGCGGCATCGCGTCCTGTCAGGAATTGGTCCCGCGCAGAATTTCGAAGAGGAACCAGACGCGACGTTCGCCTTCATCGATCCAATTTTCGAGAAGGCTGGCGGTTGCGACATCGGAATGCTCGTCGCAGGTATCGTGCAGCGAGCGCATGCTGGCCACCAGCGCGCCGTTGTCATCGCGCAGCTCGGCCAGCATCTCGTGCGGATGCACGAATTCGGCGTCGTTGTCCTTGATGCGCTGGAGACGAGAGATCTCGCCGATCGAGCGCAACGTCTCACCGCCCAGCTTGCGGACCCGTTCGGCGAGCGGGTCGGTGATTTCGAACAGCTGGTCGCCATGCTCATCAAGCAGAAGATGGTAATCGCGAAAATTGGCACCAGACATATGCCAATGGAAATTCTTAGTCTTGAGATAGAGGGCGAATACATCCGCAAGCAGCGCCGTAGCGCCGGCCGAAATATCCTTGACTGCCTCCTGCGACAGCCCGGTCGGGGTCTTCAGCGAGGCACTACGGCGGGATTTCACACTGTGCTCCATGGAATTTGTCCTTGTTGGATGAAAGTTGATCAGGCCGTCCGCCCCGAGGCGAGCGGATCGCTGGCACGGAAGGTTTCCACAAGGGCCTCGTCCAGGTCCGCGTCCGCTTCGGTTTCAGCGATCGGCGGAAGTTCTGCGCTTAGATCAACGCGTTCGGGAAGGGATTCAATCCCGTCGCGCACGATGCGATCGATCTCAAAGACTTTCCCATTCATGTCTCGAATTTCCTTCTGAGGTTTCGCGGTCATGATACGCCCAGCCTGGATTGCTTCTTGTACGTCCCGTTCCTGTTTGGACGGTCTCCGCGCCAATGCCAGTATCTGTGGGTCAATCACTTGGTCTTGACGGGACCAGCCTCGTAATTTGCAGGAATCCATTCAAACCGGCCGTCATGGGCACCGACATGCCCGAGCGCCGGGAAAGAAATGTGCGCCGCCCCGATCCAATATGCGTTGCGGGCCGCATCTGAAAAGATCGCCACACGCTCGCTCTCGGCTTCCTTTGCGTCGCTGTCATAGGCGACAGTGACGTGTGGATCCGGGAACTGCACCGGCGCGACATGAACGACGTCACCCCATAAAAGCAGCTTCTCGCCATTACTTTCCACGGCAAAGAAGCTGTGACCGGGCGTGTGGCCGGGGCCGGGCAAGGGTGTGATACCGGGAACGAGCGCCGCGCCATAGTCGAACGGCTTGAACTTGCCGGCGTCGATATAAGGCTTAAGCGAGGCCTTATCCCGCTCGAACATCGATTTCAGCAACGCGGGTGCCGCGACCTCGTTCGCATCGCTCAGCCAGTAGTCCGCATCCGTCTTGCTGACGCGCACCACGGCATTCGGAAAGGCCATCTTGCCGTTCGGCGCGATACCACCGACATGGTCGGCATGGAGATGGGTGAGGTAGATTTCGTCAACCTGCTCGGGCTGGTAGCCTGCAGCCTTGAGATTGTCGATCAGATGGCCACAGCACTCCCCGTAGAGCGTGCCAGCCCCGCTGTCGATCAGGATGAGCTTTGAACCGGCATTGACGAGGAAGGCATTGATGGAGCCCTCGACGGGCGCGACAAGCTTGCGCTCGGCAAGCAATGCATCCGCCTCACCCGGTGACGCCTCGTCGAGTGGAACGACCTTGCCATCCGCGGACAGTTCGGATTTCGTCAGCACCGTGTGCACCGGAAACGGATGAGTGCCGTCAGTCAGCGCCGTGATTTCAAACTGCCCAAGAGCGATCCGGTAAAAGGCAGGCGGCTGTGTGCCGGCTTTGGGGGCCGCGGCATTCGCCGGTTCAGCTGCGAGTTCAAACGCAAATGCAAGCAGGATAGAGACCGCCAGGGCCAACACCAAGGAGATCAGCACGTCGAACAGATCTACTGATCTCCGGTTCTTCCGCGCGGCGGTGCGAGCGGTGCTCGATGAATTGATGTCGATACCCATCTTATAGTCCTCGATGTTTGAAGTTGAAGTCTCAATCGCCCTCGGGCGTCGCTACGTTCGCCACAAAGGCAAGGGCTGCAAAGATGACGGGCACGGCGAAACACCATATCGGCGACAGGATGTAGGCTGCCGCGGCAAGCGCGCAGCCGAGCGCGAACACAAGGACACTCAGGCTCATCCGCTTCAAACGGGCGATGGCGGCAGACTTGTCTTCGCCGCCCGTTCCGGCCACGAGGTCCGCCAAGTCGAGCATGATCTGCGTGGTGGTACCCGTCATCAGTGTTGAAGGCGGCGATTTTGCAAGATGAACCCGGTGGAGCCCGTTCTGGATCGCCATGGCGGCTACGAGGACCATACCGATTGCAAGCGTCGTGCCACTATTGGCATTGTCGAACGGTCCATAGACGAGGGCGAGGGCGAAGGCCGCAATGAGCAGGATGAACTTGCCGACCAATAGCGGCCGCAAGACCGGCAACCCTTTTTGCTGCAACAAAAGCCCGATGCTCCGCGACAAGAAGACAACCACGCAGAACATCGGCAGCGCGAGCAGTTTAGCGAGCCCACCGCCCGTCCCCATGGCAACAGATGCACCAAGCGTCACGAAGTTTCCCGTCACATGGGCGGTGAACAAGCCCCCGAGCGCCAGGAAGCCGACGGTGTCGACATAGCCGCCATTGAGGCTAAGAAGAAGGGAAAGTGGGATGATTCTCATAACATAGGCCCCCCATGGATTGTCCCGGGATGCCCCAGGGCATCCCGACCGAAAAGCCTGCCGTTTTTCCTCGATCGAAGCGGCAGGCCGTCATTCGAACCATCAGGCCTTTACGAAGGCGAGCAAGTCCGGATTGATCACATCGGCATGTGTGGTCAGCATGCCGTGCGGGTAGCCCTTGTAGACTTTCAGGGTGCCGTTCTTCAGCAGCTTGACCGACAACTCGGCAGAGGTGGCAATCGGCACAACCTGGTCATCGTCTCCATGCAGGACGAGTGTTGGCACCGTAATCTTCTTCAGATCTTCGGTCTGGTCGGTCTCCGAAAACGCCTTGATGCCATCGTAATGAGCCTTCGCGCTACCCATCATGCCCTGCCGCCACCAATTCTGGATAACACCCGAATAGACTTTAGCATCCGGACGGTTGAAGCCATAGAATGGGCCCGAGGGGAAATCGATGAACAATTGCGCTCGGTTATCAGCAACCGCTTTGCGGATCCCGTCGAAGACTTCCATTGGCAGGCCGCCGGGGTTAGCGTCAGTTTTCAGCATCAGCGGCGGGACGGCGCTGACGAGAACGGCCTTGGCCACTCGGCCTTGCGGCTGGCCGAAATTGGCGACATAGCGGGCGACTTCGCCGCCTCCGGTCGAATGGCCGATGTGAACGGCGTTCTTGAGGTTCAGATGCTCGAATACTGCCGCCGCGTCGGCTGCATAGTGGTCCATGTCATGACCGCCACTCACCTGCGCCGACCGGCCGTGACCGCGACGGTCATGGGCGATGACGCGATAGCCGTGCCCAAGGAAGAACAGCATCTGGGCATCCCAGTCGTCGGAGGACAACGGCCAGCCGTGATGGAAAACGATAGGCTGAGCGTCTTTCGGACCCCAGTCCTTGTAGTAGATCCGCACGCCGTCTTTTGTCTCGACGAAATTATCAGTCATGTACGACATTCCTGTTGAATGGCCCGCTATTGGGGCGGCTTTGTTTTTCGAAAGAGCAAGCGACGGCATGACCATGGCCGCCGGGATGAGAGCCCCGGCGAGGAGCACATGACGGCGGGCTAGAAAGAATTCTAAATCATTTGGCATGGATGGCCCTTCTTCGAGAATGGCCGATCGTTGCACCAGCCAATTCTGAACACCTGTCTAACGCGCGCCCGCAATACCCTTCTTGTCGATTTGAGAGATGTTTGGATATTCCAAGGGTTGATCATCACCAGGAGAATTTCAGCTCCGCACCGAGATAGTTGCCGTCATGGCCGCCGGCACGGCGGATGGCGTTGCCAGCCTCGAAGTGCACTGCCTCGATCGCGCCCGAAAGATTCGGCGTAAAGGCATAATCGGCACGCAGCTGTGCGTAGGCGCCCGTCCACCGCCCGCCCTTGCCCGCTGTGCCGGACACCGGTTGGTTCGGCTGCACATAGATTGCATCGGCCGCCGTCTGGCGCCACTGCAGGCCGATGGCGGTGGTGATCGTCAGTTGGTCGGTCGGCTTCACCGTGATGGAAGGCTTCAGGTGAATGAGATTGGCGTAACCGGTATAACCCGCAAGCGAGAAGTAATAGCCATTCGGAAACAGCGGGTTGAACGTTCCGAGCGTCCCATCGTCGGGATGGCTGTCTCCGGACGCCGCGTCAAACTGCAGGCCGATCCGCGGCGACCAACCAAGATCCTCGAATGTGTAACCGGCACGCGCGCCCACAGCCCAAGCCCGAATGTCCTTGTTGCCGACCGTTCCGAGCTGACCCATGCCCTCGAGATCCCAGTCGAAACCGGCCGCATTACCGGCAAAACGCGTGTCGAAGATTTGGCGATCCTCTTCGCCCGACCCATCGAGATAGTGGGCGGCGTCGCGATGATAGACCGACCAATAGGCCGAGAGTTCGTTTGTGCCGAACACCTGTCTTTCGATACGAAGCGTGCTGAACCGGAAGGCCCCGTTGGATGTGTCATCGAAGGCCTGTTCGTCCGAATATTGCACTGGCTGACTAACAAAGCCAAGGAACCGCCAAGGCCCGGTTTCCCAATCCGCCCAGACGGCATCGAAGGACTGACGCACATTCGGACCGTCACGCGAAGAGACAAAGCGCTGCAGGTCGAAGGCAAAGTCCTGCCGCCCGATCCGGGCCTTGAAGGTGCCGGCATCGAAATCGTGGGAATACCCGATAAACGCCAGCCGCAGATCCACCTTGTCGGCATCGGCCGGGCCGATATCCTGTTTACCAAAGGCGCGGTCGTCTTCGAACTGGGTAAATATTTGCCAGTCGTCGTAGAGGTGAAGATCGATATGGAACTGGGCGCGCTCGATGACATAGCTATCACCTCCTGCACCCCCGATGCCGAAGCTCGGCGTGTGGTTGGACTCGAACCGTTCCCGCACAGTCGCGCCAAAGGAAATATAGCTTTCAGGATCAATAGCCGACAAGGGCACGTATTTGAGAGCGTCGAGCGGCTGCGTGCGCAAGGCAGGATCAGCGAGCACCGACCAGTCTTCCTGCCAGCGATTGGATTTGATCGCCGGGCGCTTGGCGTTGCCGTCGGCCTCGTCGGCTGCCGCGCCAGACGCGGCAAGGACGGTCGCGGCAAGCAGCGACAGGAATGGATGCGCTTGCATGGCAGTCTCCGGAGAATGTGAGGAAAGACGATGCCGCCTGAACGGCGGCATCGGGTCTGTGGCAAAATCAATGTGCAAGAGGAGCGTGGATCTCAGCGACGTAACCGCCAGGGAATTCCACCATCGCCCCTTGCCGGTCATCCGCACGATAGGGATCTACGATCAACCGGGCGCCATTGGCCTTGGCCTTGTCCAGCGTGGTGGCGAGGTCGGAAACCTCGTAACCCGTCGTTTCGTGACCGTAGGGGTACGGAAGATGTCCATCGGTGACCAGGACGATCATACGGCCATAGATCGAGGAGATACGGATGCGGCGGTAGCTGTCGTCCGGACGGCCGATCTCGATGCCCGGCGCTTTGCGGCCGTCTGAGATGACCTTGCCTTTGGAGAAGCTGAGGAATGCCTTTACAAAGGCGGACACGGCATCCGGTGATACGTAGACGCGGTTTTCTGGCACGGTCGCGAACGGTTTGTAATCCGGCTGCTTGTTGTGCCAGTAGAGCTGCATGTTGACGCCGCCCGGCCATTGGATCACGGCGTCGCGGCCGATCGGATCCGGGAACCTGTCCACAAGCACGATCGCGCCGGCGGCCCGAGCGGCGGACAATGCCTTGTCCATGTCGCGCACCAGATAGCCTGTCCGCTCTGATCCGAAAGGATAGGGGATCGGTGTTGTGAAACCGAACAGCGAGACGGTGCCGAACGGCGTCTGCAGTAGCTGGGATGTCGTAGTACTAGGTGTCGGTGTCACCGTCACGGTGACCTGCTTGGTGCTCTCGCCGCCAAAGGTGCCGAGGAAGCTCTTCGTGAACTCGTCGGCCGCCCTTGGATCGACGTAGACATGCGTTGTGTCGTATTGGGGGGCGACGCCGAGTTGTGACGTGTTTTCTCGTGCCAGCGCCAGCTCGCCTGCCGCCGGCAGTATGGAAAGAGTGGCGACCAGACTTAGAGTTGTAAAAAGGCTCGATCTCATGTCCTCAGACTTTCGTTTTGACAGGATGACGGGAAGCAATATCGACCAGCGCTACGAAAATGAACGCGCCAGCGAGGCCGAGATGTTCGAAGAAGCCATTCATCGCCATGGAGCGCTCCATCCCCGGTGGCAATACCCAGAAGCGAAGAGCAAGTAGTGTGGCCATGATGGTAAAGCCGGACAGTGCGAATGCAGCCGCCCAACGATAAATGCCGGAAAGCACGAGCGCCGACATGGTGAGCTCGAAGATAATGACGATGATGGCGAAGACCGGCGCCGGCGAAAGCCCGAAATGGTTCATTTCGGCAATGGCGCTGGGGAAATCCACGATCTTGACCAGCGGTCCCTGAATATAGGCCGAGCACAGCGCGGCGAGCGCAAGGAAGCGCAAGGGAGCCGAGGTTATAATACGGAGCATTGCCGGTTGAGCTGCGGTTTGTCGCGAGACGGTTGTCATATTCGCCCCCTCACACGGCCCAGCAGGCACAGCCGAGCGCACCGAAGAAGCCCTTGAGGTCTGAAATCGGCAGCTTGGCGGTCCAGGCGCCGGCATGATCGTGACCATGGACGTTGCAGTCGTTGGCGCAACCGCACATCGAGATTGCTGTTCTGCGAAGCGACCTCTTACCCGCACCTTCGGGCTCGCCCCAAGCCGCGTAACCGCCGAAGGTGCGCACCGGGGACCAATCCGGCATAGCCGGCGGCAGAGGGCTTTCATCAAACTTGGCGAAATCCCCTGCCCCATATACGATCTTGCCGCCGACCATGGTAAGATCGGATGTGAGGAAGGAAATCTCGTCTTCGGCACAGGCGAAGAAATCCTTGTCCGGCACGATGAGATCGGCGAATTGACCCTTTTCGATGCGACCTTTCTTGCCTTCCTCGTTGGAGAACCAGGTCACGTTTTCCGTCCACATCCGCAAAGCGGTCTCGCGGTCCAGGCAATTGGCACGAGGGTACAGGCTCATGCCGCCGACGGTCTTGCCGGTAATCATCCAGGCGAGAGAGACCCAGGGATTGTAGGAGGCGACGCGGGTAGCGTCGGTGCCGGCAGAGACCTTGACGCCCTTTTCCAGCATCTTGGCGACCGGCGGCGTGGCTTCCGCGGCCCCCAGACCATAGCGCTCGACGAAATATTCCCCCTGATAGGCCATGCGATGCTGGACTGCGATGCCGCCGCCAAGAGCCGCAATGCGATCGATCGAGCGGTCGGAGATCGTCTCGGCGTGGTCGAAGAACCAGTTCAGGCCTTCGAGCGGAATATCCTGGTTGACCTTTTCGAACACATCGAGGGCGCGCGAGATGGTTTCGTCATAGGTGGCATGCAGCCGCCACGGCCAGCGGTTCTCGGCAAGAATACGAACCACCTCTTCCATTTCTCCTTCCATTTCCGGTGGCATATCCGGACGCGGCTGGCGGAAATCCTCGAAATCGGCAGCGGAAAAGACCAGCATTTCGCCGGCGCCATTATGGCGGAAGTAGTCATTGCCCTGCTTGTATTTGACCGAGCTCGTCCAGTTGAGAAAGTCTTCCTTCTCGCCTTTCGGCTTCTGGGTGAAAAGGTTGTAGGCAAGCCGCACCGTCATCTGGTTCTCGTCGGCCAGCTTCTGGATGACGGCATAATCATCCGGATAGTTCTGGAAACCACCGCCGGCGTCGATCACGCCCGTGACACCGAGACGGTTGAGTTCGCGCATGAAATGGCGAGTCGAGTTGATCTGATACTCGAGAGGCAGCTTCGGTCCCTTGGCAAGCGTGGAGTAGAGGATGCCCGCATTGGGTTTGGCGAGCAGCAGTCCCGTGGGATTGCCGGCGCTATCGCGAATGATCTCGCCGCCTGGTGGGTTCGGCGTGTCCTTGGTATAGCCGACAGCGCGCACGGCGGCGCCATTGAGCAGAGCCCTGTCGTAGAGGTGCAGTAGGAAGACCGGAGTGTCTGGAGCGACCGCATTGATTTCTTCGATTGTCGGCAGGCGCTTCTCGGCGAACTGGTGCTCAGTGAAACCGCCGACGACGCGGACCCATTGGGGCGCCGGCGTAATGGCGACCTGCCGCTTCAGCATATCCATGGCGTCGGCAAGAGAACGAACGCCGTCCCAGCGCAGCTCCATATTGAAGTTCAGCCCACCACGGATCACGTGGGTATGGTTGTCGATCAGTCCCGGCAACACGCGCTTGCCCTTGAGGTCGACGATCTTGGTCTTGGGGTCTGCCAATGCCATGATTTCCGAGTCATGGCCGACGGCGAGGAATTTGCCGTCCTTGATCGCGACGGCGCTGGCGGTCGGATTGGCACGGTCGAGAGTCGTGAAGAGACCATGATGGAGGATTAGGTCTGCAGTCATAGATGGTTCTCCGGTTTGGGCCGAGGCCGAGACGGTGATGAAGCAGCGAAAGTGGTTGGATGCCGGCCGAGATGGTGCCAGGCGGCGGCGTCAGCCTGCGATTTCACTCTTTGCAGGCGTGGCTGCCGCTTTCGTGGCGCCATTGTCGCCTTTAGGAAGGTGGCCGAACACATGCGGCTTGACCTGATTCAGCCAGGAAACCGCTGCTGGCTCGTTGTTCCATAGGGTCTTTGCCAGCGGCAGGATCTGTTCGCCCAGCAGTATGCCGAGCAGGCCGACCAATGCCACGACGGGCGGTGCCGGGGACCGGACATTCAGGAGGCTATAGACGATGCCCACCAAAAGGCCGGCACCAAGAGAAAACAGGTAGACCTTCACGGGTACACCCTCCAATAGGTTAGGGCCGTCCCGTTCAGGGCCGGCGGATGATCAGGTTTTTTGGGCTCAATGCGCTTTAGAGGCGCCGACCGTGGTCTTGGCGTAGATGATGCCGAGACCGTAGGAACCGCCGTAGTTCTTGGCGATGCCGGTGGTCATAGATGTCGGCGCGTGCCCGGTCGCGCTGCAGTTCCAGACCCCGAAACCCTTGGCCCCATGTGCGACAAGCGCTGCATTGTTGTGCAGGTTCACCGCATCAATGCTCTTCGTCGCAAATGACATCTGCGACTGGAAATCGATCATGATCAGTGTGTGATCCATCGGGGTGACGAGCTTGGAGCTCGGCGTCGGAGTTGCTGTGATGGTCATATTTGCCCTCTCGGCTCAGACACCGGAATTGCGTTGACGAGGCAAATATGAAGGAGAAGCGGGCGGCCATCTTGTTAACAAGTCTGGCCATTTGGATATTCCGATTGTGCTGCGAACGCAGCAGATCAGCATAGTTAAGTGGTGCGATCACACCGCAGACACGGCGCGCCATCGCCTTGACAGCATTCGAAACGAACGAAAGAGACGAGAAAACACCGAGCGATCGGCCAAAAGGATGCAGAACAGCATTTCGGCAAGTATTAGACTGGCGCGTCTTTCAGGAAATTCCCGGATGAGCATAAAGCTCTGTCATTCAACGGCTATGCTTTCGCCAGTGTCCGGGTGGCTCTCCCACGACTTCTGAGAATATCCGAGTCATATGACTTTGATCCGCAAATCCGCAGGCGGTTGCGATCTCGGCAATCGGCATGTCTGATGCCAGAAAATCCTTGGCACGGGCGACGCGATATTCGATCAACCAGCGGTAGGGAGGTTTACCGAAGGTTTCCTTGAAGGCTTTAATGAAATAGCTCCGTGAGAGATTGCAGGCCTCCGCAACCTCATCGATCGAGACTTGGCTGTTGACATGGGCAGAGAGGAACTCCGTCGCTCGCTTCTCCTGCCATGGCGCGAGCGTCCCCTTTCGGTGCGACGGAAAATGTAGCCCACCATAGTTCTGGGCGAGATGCGTCATCATGGCGAGTACGATCTGCTCAAGGAACAGTTGGCTTGCTGTTTTCGGATTGTGGAATGCCGGCAGCAACGCCTGGGCTAGACCTAGGATCACATCGTCCCTGGTGCCTGGCTGGCAGCGGATGTGGGTAAATTCGGGTCGTCCGACCTCGAATGCGAATTGGCGGATATAAGAGAACGGAATTTGGAATCGCACGTTGTCGAATGGTGAGAGATGGTGGCAGCGCCATTCGTCACGCAGATCCGTGATTGCAAGCGTACCTCGCTTGTGGCCCCCGTCATGGACCAAATTTTCGCCGCGCCACAAGCGATGATGCGAGAAATCGACCAGTTGGGTGATGACGTTGAAGGCGTCGATGCGTTTGTTCACGGCGCGCGGCGGTAGGTCATGACCGTCATAGTTAAGCCGCGTGATGGTCACCGCCGATCCCTGCAGGACGGACTGGCAGGCCGCCAGCGCGCCACCAGCCGAATATTCAGGGTTAATATCCACGACATCCCCATCTCGTATGATCGATCACGCAACTATAAAAGTCCCGCGGTAAATTGCACCGATTTTTTTCGCAGAAGCCTGCAACGACTAATGGATCCATCCGCTTCGCCAAGCGGTCGGTGTGAGGCCCGTATGTCGCACAAATGTCTTCGTAAAATGGCTTTGATCGCAGAAGCCGCATTGGCCTGCAATCGCCTTCAGCGCGTAAGAACGATTTGCCAGCATTTCCTTAGCCCGCTCGACACGGATTTTCAACAGCCATTGATGTGGAGTGAACCCGGTCGTTTTCTTGAAGCGTTGCGAGAAATGATTGGCTGAAAGACCTGTAGCCGCCGCTATGGCCGTGATGGAAAGATCGGAACCGAGATTGTTACGCATGAAGGTCTTTGCCGCATCCTCCTGCCAGGTGGCAAGAGGAAGCCCCGCGGCCGTAAAATGGGTTTCCTCCAAATCCACTTCGTGACTATGATAGTCGTGCAGCAGATGCGCGCAAACCGCCACGGCCATATGTTGGAGCAATGCGGAGGACGCGAGCTGCCCGTTGCCGAAGAGAGGAACGAACGCAATACCAAGATTGCTGATGACCGGGTCGGGCTCGCCTCTCTGGCAGTGCAGGCTTCGAAACGACGACGCGGTGGAGAGTTGCGACACTTCCTCGAAAAGGGGCCGAGGCAAGGTGAAGGCCAATGAGCAAAGACTCGAATGGAGTGCGATCGAAGCGCCATATCGCATGTTGATAAGGCAGATCGTTCCTGGTGCAAAGCGACGGACCGGTGATCGAGAACCGTCGCGCCCAATGTCGGCGTGAGCGGTATTCTCCAGATAAAGCATCAGGAAATAAGAATCCGAGGGCGGCATTGCGATCTCGACCACTTCGCCATTGGCGACGGCACGATCGATTCTGGTTACGGAAAAAAGGGCCGACCTCACCGGCACTGTTTTCAAGCATGGCGCGTTCGGAATGCCGAAATAAGGTCCAACGCCATCCAGGGACTGAGAAATCCGGGTCACATATTTTCTCCTCGCCGGGACTTGCAGCGCCAACGCTTGCGGCTGACATAGTCTACGAACGCAGACATGATAAATTGACAGGTTTATCTGCTGTCCTAAGCCATAGCCTGTACAAGGTTTTTTCCATTGTACAATCCTCCTTCCTGCAGTCCATCGGCCCGGGCAAATAGAATACAGCCGCAATCGTGCAAAATAGGAGACCATTCTTCAAGAACGGCTTGCAAGGGCGCGCCATTATGGCGAGCGTTCGTCGTCGCATGGACGTTCTAGGCGCGTGCGCCCATAATGGAATTAGGGGTTGAATATCGAACCGGCATATCAATCTCAGAACGTCGGTAGTGACTTCACGTCCGTAAGGATGCTGCAGCGCTGCCGTCTCGCCGGCGCGGCAGCGATTGGTCTGATCATCTTCCTGGTCGATGCCTTCACAACGCTCGGAAGCGCCGTTGCTGTTCTCTATGTCCTGGTGATTGTGCTTGCCAGCGAACTCGGTGATAGCGCCGCGATCAAGCGCTCATCGGCGATCTGTGCTGGCCTAACCGTCGCCGCCTTCCTTTATGTTCACGGTTTCAACGCCGAAACCCAAGCGTGGCTCCGACTTTTGTTCAGCCTTGCAGCGAACGGCGTCACCACCCTGCTCCTGCTTCGGCGTGGTATCGACATCGCCAGGCGACGGGCGTCTGAAGCGGCGCTGAAGGCGAGCGAGCACCGTTACCGCACCATATTCGAGACGCTGGCGGTTGCGATCTGGGAGCATGATTTTCGCGAGGTGAAGGAGGAGCTCGAAGGACTGCGCGATCGGGGCGTTCAAGACGTCCGCCGCTACATTGCCGATCATCCGGACTTTGTTATCAACGCCCGCCGGAAAGTGCGCATAACCGATGTGAATCAGACGGCGTTGACATTGATGGGGGTCCCAACGAAAGAAGAGTTCTTTACGCATCTCGACAGCTTCCTGCCGGAAAATGATGAGAGCTTCGCGCAATGTTTGGTCGCGATCGACGAGGGGCATCCGACCTTTCAGGCGGAGACGAAAGTGCGAACTCGTCAAGGTCGCCTGATCCCCGTCATCGTCGCCCTTAGCTTTCCGCCGAATGGTGAGGGTCTCGATCGGATTCAAGGCAGCATCGTCGATATCACCGAACGCCTCGAATTTCAGGAAGCGCTGGAACATTCGCGCCGCGAGCTCGAACATGCCTCGCGCGTTGCAATGATCGGCGAAATATCAGCCTCGATCGCCCACGAGGTCAACCAGCCGCTGTCGGCCACTATAAGCTTCATTCAGGCCGCCCAGCGCTGGCTCGACCGGAAAACGCCGGACCTGGTAGAAGCCAAGCTCGCGCTGCAGGACGCGCTGTCGGCGACCGAGCATTCGGCAAATGTCGTCAAGCGTGTGCACATGCTACTCGGCAAGGCCAAGTCTGAAACCGGCGAAGTGGCGATCGAGGCGACGATCTTAGACGCCTTGCGCCTGAAACAGCCGGAACTTGGTACCCATGGTACGCGCGTCATCTTTAATCCGGCAGCTGAAGCGATGATTACGCGGGGCGATCGCATCCTGTTGCAACAGTCCTTCCTCAACATCATCAGCAATGCCATGCAGGCGATGGACGCTACACCAGCCGGACATCGCATATTGACGATAGAAACCGAGTCCCGCGATTCCGAAGTCACCTTCAGATTCATCGACAGCGGACCGGGCCTTGGCGATCAGGTCGGTGATAGCCTGTTCAAGGCCTTCACCACGACCAAGCCGAGCGGCATGGGTCTTGGCCTTGCCATATGCCGGTCGATCGTCACCGCCCATGGCGGGTCGATCTCCATTCGCAACCGGCTTGACTGCAACGGCGCGGTCGTCGAGATCTCGCTGCCGCGTTGCCTCCTGGACACTCTGGATGCGCCGAAAGACACCCCTCTAAGTGAAGCTGGGCAAGCCCGCCAGGCGCAAAAGGCTTGAGAGCCGACTGGCGAGAAGGCCAGCACGACAAACGACGTCATCAGCCGTCGAATGCACCCGCAGTTCTCACCAGCTTTCGAGACGGCCTGGGGCAAGCAGCACAAAGCTGCCCTCCCCGGTGGCAACTGCCGCCAGCTTACACAAGGTGCGGGCCGTTCCAACAGGCAAGATATCCGGCTAATTTTATCAAAATGAGACGTCGAATGCTTCGACAGCCCTTGCGGTAGAGTCCCATAATCTTCGTCGCGCATCGACATCGCCACCCGGTGCTTTTAGGATCAGGGGCGCGGCATTTTTCACCGAGAAGTACCCGCCAGTAACTTCGGCAAATATTCGCGCCATGGCGAGCGCAATGATGATCCCTGCACCACGGTTCGGATCGCCGACACGCAGGAAATTGAGGAACCGTTCAAGCGGCGCTGCAAAAGAAAGTTCCCGGCCAAGCCCCGTAACGTTGAAACCAGGATCGAGACAATTGGCCGTCACCCCGGTGGATGCAAGCCGGCGCGCCAGTTCCATGGAAAACATGACGTCCATCAATTTAGTGCGTCCGTAAATAGCGGAAGACCCCAGCCGGGTGAATGGGGTGATGTCGTGGAGGTCCGCGTCAGGCGTGAGACCCTTGGAGCGCCGGGAGGCCTCCGACGCAACCGTTACAATCCGGGATGGGGCAGAGGCCACAAGACGATCACTCAATTTTGCCGTTAGGAGCCAAGGAGCAATATAGTTCACCGAAACCATTTCGGGAAAGCCGTCCGACGTGACACGCTGCTTAAAGGCGTGAATCCCTGCATTGTTGATCAGGACATCGATACGCTCATACTTTGCGCCAATAGCTCTAGCAGCCTCCGCGACCGTGCTCAGCCGTGTGAAGTCGGCATAGAAAAAGTCGATCCGAGCATCGGGTATCGTTTGAAGAATATCAAGGCGCATCGCTTCGGCCTTGGCTTGGTTCCGTGCGATCAGGATCAGATGGTTGCCCATTCCCGCAAGCTTGATGGCGGCGATGCGGCCGATGCCGTTTGTGGCTCCGGTCATCACGACCGTCTTGGGATAGGACATGGTTGTTTCCTGGCTGGATAGTGGACTAATATCAACCAACTCATAGATCGATAGTTGACATTAGTCCATTACAATGGGGACGAAGATGACGAAAGACAGCAAGGTCGTTCCGATCGAAAAGCGACAAGACAAAATGATGCGCCGCGAAATCGTTGTGCGCGCATTGGGCGCCGAATTGAGTGCCCTGATAACCGCTTCTCGCGCCGTCACGACCGAAGCAGCAAATAGTCTCCAACCAGGAGTGTCCGGGTCGGCGTTCCAGATCCTGCAATGGCTACATTCGTTCGGCCCGACGAAAGCAAGTGGGATTGCCGACGCATTGTCCATGGATAGAAGCGTCGTCAGTCGACTTGCAAAGGAACTCCGGAAGCATGAGTTGATTGAGTCTGACCCTGAGAAGGAAGATGCAAGGAGCGTCGTATACAGAATTGCCGCGTCGGCTCGCGACAGGATCGCTGATGCGATTGCCCGCAAGGGCAGTCACTTTGAGATGCGTGTCAACCAGTGGCCGGAGGCAGACATCGTGCAACTCACGCGGTTGCTGCACAGGTTGAATGAGCGAATCCTATGATTTGAACTATGTCTGGCAGCAAACGCGCCGTGGGATCGGGGGAGGATGTCCGGCATGCCGGCTTTAAGGGGATCGCCTCCCGACCCATGTCTTGTCTTCCCAATATGGAACACGATATGCGGGAGCCCAGCCTCACGCCGCAAAGACGCTCATGCGAGCAGGTTCCTTACCTGCGGGATTACCTTGTTCGCGTAGAGCTCGATGCTGCTTAGCAAGTTTTCATGCATCATCGGACCGGCCGAATACTTCATTTGGAACCTGGATAATCCTAGGCCTTTCACGGTTTCAGCGATCTTGCGTGCAACTGTACCTGGAGAGCCCGCATAAAGTGAGCCGTGCTCGATTTCGCGCTCGAAATCCACCTCTGTTACTGGCGGCCACCCGCGTTCCTGGCCTAGACGATCTCGGATTTTCTTGAAATGCGGAAATAGTTCCCGGCGGGCCTTCTCATCAGTTTCTGCGACATAGCCAGGAGAATGCACGCCAACCTCGCGCGCCACTCGCCCGCTTTCGGCAACCAGCTTCTGGTAAAGATCGACATAGGGACGAAATCGCTGAGGATCGCCGCCAATGATGGCCAACATCAGGTGCATGTCGTAGCGCACCGCCCGCGTCACTGATTCAGGGGTTCCGCCAACGCCAATCCACGTCTTCAGAGAGCCTTTTTCGATGGGAGGGAAAATTTCCTGGCCTTTTAGCGGTGGACGCCAGTTGCCTTGCCAATCAACGATCCGGTTGCTGGTGATAGCTGAATACAAATCGAGCTTTTGCTCGAACAACTCTTCGTATTGACCCAGGTCGAATCCGAAGAGAGGAAAGGATTCGATAAAAGAGCCGCGGCCTAAAATGACCTCCGCCCTTCCCTGCGAGATCGCATCGAGTGTAGAAAAGCGCTCGAAGATGCGTATTGGATCGTCGGAACTGAGCACGGTCACGGCCGAACCCAGGCGGATGCGACGGGTCCGCGCGGCAATCGCCGCGAGCGCCACTTCGGGCGCAGAAATAGCAAAATCAGTACGGTGGTGCTCGCCAATGCCGAAAAAGTCTATGCCAAGTCTATCGGCAAGTTCGGCTTCTGCGATGACGTTGCGAATGACCTGTGCCTGAGGAAGAAATTTTCCGTCAGGTGCCAAAGTGACATCTCCGAATGTATCAAGTCCAAACTCAACGTCTTTGCTCATTTGCCCTGCTCATTTGTGGCCGTGCGGGTTTGCGCGCTATTTCGAATGGCGTGATGGGCACCCGTAAAAATCCCTGAAGGTCAGCCATTTGCTCGTCTCATGTTCCGGTACTGCGTATCGAAAAGGATGCGGATCTTATTGTCGATTTGAGCGCGACTTGGATAAATCCTGCGCCGCGTTGTGAGCCCTACTGGCCTAGTCGCGGTTCCCGCTGCGGAACTCCATCCGGAGTCTTCCGCACTGTTTGCATGGGCGACGCTCCAACGATGGAATGTGCAAAGTCGCATTCAAATCGACAAGACGCGGTGCGGCTTCTAAAGCAGACTTATCTGTACAAAGGGCCCCACGAGGAACGAATAAATGTTGATTAAAACAACGCCGACACGCGGCTCGGAATTGATCACCCCGAAAGATCAGACACTTGTTCCAACCGCCTTCGGGTCCCAGGTGTCATTCCCAACCAAATCGATCGTCCCTATCAATCTGCGCAACCAACCAGCCCTAATATCGAATGCGGCTGTGGGCTTTGGCGTTCACTCAACCACCATGGCACCGGCGAAAAAGAACTTTTCAGGATCGATATTCAGCCAAATCACCGATCTCAAGGGCTTGGACGGCGCGCTCGAACGCGTGTGCTGGGCTGTGTGATGATGAGCGATCACCGGAAAGACGATACGCCGACCCTCGTTGCGCGTACGCTCAATAATCCTGTCACGCTGCTGATTGCGCGTATCTGTGTCGTTGCTCCTTTTCTAGGCGCCGGACTTGTCAAGCTTCTCGACTGGCAAACTGGCGAGGCCGAGATGCTGCATGTGGGGCTGCATCCCGCATGGCTTTTCAACCTCGCAGCCCTCACCACCGAGCTCGGCGGTTCGATCCTGATCATCCTCAACTGGAAAACCTGGCTCGGCGCCGGTGCCCTTGGTGTGTTTACGGTGTTGACGACCTTTCTTGCCCATCGGTTCTGGATGTTCCCCGAGCCGGCGCGCTCCATGCAGTTCAATAGCTTCCTGGAACACGCGACCATCAGTGCCGCGTTCATCTTCGTCGTTGTCGCCGGATTGCAGCGCCGGAAGGGCGACTGATCGTGAAACGTCGACGTCGCCCCTTCGATGCGCCGCTGGCGCCATATCGATCGGAATGTGCCTTCTTGTCATCGGCACATTCTGGCTTCGGGAATCGGCTCCGTACAGCAAAAGGCGGCTAAGGGTGGACAACGGCGCGTATTGATACTTCCGGTTCACCGCGTGTGGGGTATTGGGCATCCAATAGGATATCGAAAAGATAGTCGCCAACGGGTACCAGGTGCCTGCCGATTGGAATACAGCAGTCCGGCAAGATCGCCTTGCTGAACGTTCTGGCCCTCTAAAGGCCGGAAGAGATCGTTCTCGATGGCAATGGACGACGCCCGTATGATCGCGAAACTTCATCAGCGGCGTCTAGGTCGTCTGCAAAGCATAATCGAAGCGCAGTGGCAGTCAGCGCACCTCGGTAACGCTGCAACACGCTTCAAACCTCTCTTGCCGCAACGGCTGGTCCAATCAGCGACAAACATGGCGTCAGGATTGGGTCGAAAGTGCCGGTATCCGGTTCGCCGCCGTTGCAGCATAGAGCCAGCTACGACAATGCGCTCGCCGAAACGATCAACGGTCTCTACAAAGCCGAGGTCATCCACCGGCGTGGACCATGGCGGAGCTTCGAAGCGGTGACGTTCCCCACCCTGAAATGGGTCGACTGGTTCAATCATCGAAGGCTTCTTGTGAGCCCATCGGAAACATGCCGCCGGCAGAAGCTGAAGAGCAACACTGCGCCATCCTGGACGAACCAGCCATGGCGGCATAACTCAAACCAAACCGCCTTATCTATTCGGCGCGGTCATGCTGCGAGAAACTCCAACCCATGCCTCGGCGTTGAAGCCTGATTGGCAAAAGTATAGGCGGCCCGCAACCGGACCGCCCATGCGCTAATATCCTTGACGGACCTTGCTTCGTCAGGAGTTGCAATCAGACCACTATGCAAAATGGCGTCTGCTGCGATGCGGTAATGTGCTCCTGCATGAAAACCCTCAGACCTTCTCCGAGGAGATTGCCGATGCGTCGGAGGGTTTCCTACCGGCGGGTAGATGGCCGAACATGTGCGGCTTGACCTGTTGGAGCCAAGACACCGCAGTCGGCTCCCTACGCCAAAAGGTCTTGATAACGGGCAACACCTGCTCGCCGACCAGAATGCCGAGCAGACCGACCAGAGCGATGACAGGAGGTGCCGGAGAGGGGACGTCCAACAATCCATAGATGACCCCGACGAGAAGTCCGACGGCCAGCGATACGATATAAAGTTTCACCTTATTGCTCCTTGGATTGTGGACGCCGCTCCCAAGCTAGAAAACCACCTTTGGGTGGTTAACCGCTGCTCAGCCAGCTACCACAGGTTCGAGAACTGGCCCATGAGCCACGCGTTCGGGCGCCTTGTGAACCATGGTATACGCGTAGTCGACGCCCATCCCGTAAGCACCTGAATGCTCTTTCACGATGTTCATCACCGCATCGTAGGTTTCCCTGTGGGCCCAATCTCGCTGCCATTCCAACATGACTTGCTGCCAGGTCACAGGGACGACGCCTGCCTGTATCATTCGCAGCATCGAATAGTTGTGCGCGGCAACCGACGTTCCCCCGGAGGCATCTTCGACCATATAGATCTCGTAGCCGCCCTCCCGCATGGCGGCGAGTGAGAAGGAATTGTTACAGACCTCCGTCCAGAGCCCGGAAACAATGACTTTCTTCCGACCCGTTTTAGCCAAGGCGTCCCGCACCTTCTGGTCGTCCCACGAGTTCATCGAGGTCCGTTCCAGGATCGGCGCCTCCGGATAGACGGCAAGAAGCTCCGGAAACGGCGGGCCGGAAAAGCTTTTGGATTCAACCGTCGTTATGATCGTAGGAACGTTGAAAACCTTCGCGGCTTTTGCCAAAGCGACGACGTTATTTTTGAGCACCTGTCGATCGATCGATTGAACTCCAAACGCCATCTGAGGTTGCTGATCAATAATGATCAACTGGCTGTTTTGTGGGCTAAGCTGTTCTAGCTTTACATTGTCCAAGATTGCCTCCATTTGGCTGTTGGAACGGTTAAGACAAAGCGTTTCCGCTTGGTATGATCCATACGGCGACGTGGTACGTGCGTTCACGTACTTCGATCCGCTCGTATAGGCGGTCATCGCCACGATTCTTGCTTTGCCAAAGCAAAGCCTGAACCGGCGAATGGCATAAAGATCCCTTGCTCCCGCGCAGCAAAGCGTCGAACAAGTGCTGGTCAGAGGCTTGAAGCTGGCGTTGGAACAGCTGGAACCGTCACGAAGTGTGGTCCTCACGGCAAACGTCAGAACCTGGTCGACCGTGAGAATATGACCGTCAATGAGCTTCGCTTCTTGTCGGCATTAGCGGCGATTTGGATTTTTCAATTTTTTCCCGCAGGTCCGCTTCGTTCACTCAGGCTCGCGGTCAGCGAGACCTGTTTGCTAAGACGTGCTGATTGGACGGTCTGGCGCTGAGAATGGGATTTGCTGGCGGAGGCGGTGGGGCGATTGCCGGTTTCGATAAGCTTGAACTTATCACGCGCCTATCAAAGCCGGGCCTTACAATGGATTCCCTGTTACGAGACAGGGTGCGCGGCGATCGAGCTACCTCAAGCTCGTCATGCACGATCGGCCTTCCCGGGCGTTTAGTTGAAGGCGCGTCTTTTGTGACGTGGTGACCAACCATGCGCGAGGTGGGGACGGACCAGAGTTCCGCATGCGACCTATGCATATCGAAGGCAGCCACCTTTTCGCCGACTGCCCGTTCGCGGACATTTGCACCGATCGAGATAATGGTCCCGACAGCGGCATCCAGAACCTGCATATTTATGGCGCACTCAACCCGTCACGGAAACCCGATCCGCAACTCTGCAGCGGCCATGCCGTGGCCAGCACCGTCGAACCACAAAACCTGCCACCGACACTGCAGCCATCAGCGAAGGAGCGACCGTAAAGTTCCATCATCAAATGCGTTCTTTTTGGGTTTTTTGCCGAGTTGCCTGAATTGCGAAGACTTCAGGTTATGTGCCTCGCTCTTGCTGCCGCGCTTCCGCCAGCGATGCGGCGATTGCAGCGATCGAGCGAAACAGCACGAGCGGGTCGTCCTTCGAGGGCGTGAAACCTCGGCGCTGCCAGAACTGAGCCGCTTCGTGATCGACGGCGTTGACCATTAATGCCCGTCCGCCAATGAGAACTGCGGCCTGAACGCAGCGCTCAAGGGCATGTTTCACCAGACCTGTGCCGATGCCGCGCCCGGCCCATTCCGTATCCGTGGCAAGCTGGCCGAGAAGAAGACAGGGAACCGGATCGGGCGGTTGCTCTGTGCGGATCGAGCGCGGCAGGATCGAAGGAATGACGGCCGTCGGCGCCAGGCCGTAATACCCGACGACTCGCCCGGCCTCGCGGACAACGAGAATCGCCGTGAAACCCTTTTCCTGATTGGAAAGAGCGCGCGTCTTCAGCCAATGATCGAGCGTAGGCTTGCCGCAGGAGAACTCGGAAACATCATGTCCAGCGGTAAGAGGTTCGGGAACCGATAAAGCCACGGCTCACCGCTTCGCGACGTAGCCTGGTTCCCACGCCGCGGGCCGCTTGGCCAGTTTCACCATCTCGGGAACCGGAGCAGCCGGGCGGGACAGGACGTCCATGAAATCGGCGAAGCCTTCGGGGCTCATGCGGATCAGTCGCTGTTCCATGACGATTTCTTCGGCCGCGCGCACGGCTGCATCGCGCACGAAATCGGTGCGCGACCGGCCGCGCAGCGTGGCGGCTCGATCGATCATCGCGACGTCCGCTTCGGGCAGACGCATCGAGATCGGGTATTCCTTGCGTTCGACGGTGGTGGCCATGACTATCTCCTTGAGGGCAACATAATGACTTGTAGCGCCAAATGCAATACGCTATTGTCGGCCTTGTTCGAGGCCGCCCTGCCTTGATGGAAAAGGCGAAGGGACAGCCACCGAGGAGTTCACATGCGCCAGGAGCCGATTTCGCGGAGATTTCCGTTCTGGTCGCTTCCCGTCTGGCCAAACCAAGTCGAGATCGGTCCAGTCGTTGCAAAGGTGGTAGGCGAACACGAGGCGCTCGAACTCGCTGCCGCTCAAATCTTCGAAATGAATCGGCCGGACCGTCCGCGCTGTCGTCACCTACAACCTCCCGGCTCCCAGGGCTATGGAGCGGGGTGATGGGTAACCTATTGGATCACCGAGGATTTTGGGTCCGATATTGGTTGCGGGGGCAGGATTTAATCTTAACTTGCGGTCTCCGAGCACCCCGAACCCGTTACTTGAGCTTCTGATTGCCGAGAACCGCATCGGCCTTTTTCGCAGCGCTGCGTAAACATGGCATCCTAATTCTGCACTCCCCATCACTCTGGAAGCGGAATGTGCTCATCCCGGTCGTCGACCGGAAGATCGAAGCGCCCCTCGCCCCAGTTCTGTGCCCGCCATTCAGCCTTGGCTTCCTCGATACGCTCCCTAGATGAGGCGACGAAGTTCCACCAGATGTAGCGTGGGCCGGAAAGTGTCGCCCCGCCTAAGATCATCAGCCGCGCGCCTTTTTCCCCGGCTGCGACCGTGATCCTGTCGCCAGGACGAAACACCATCATCTGGGGTGCTTCGAACTCCCGGCCGGCGATCGAGATCGAGCCTTCGACAATGTAGATGCCCCGGTCCTCGTGATCGTCCGGCATCGGCAGGCGAGCGCCTGCTTCAAGCCTAACATCGGCATAGAATGTCTCGGAAAACATGGTCGCGGGAGCGAACTTGCCATAGGCGTTCCCGAGAATGAGCCTCACCGACACACCATGGTCCTCGATCATCGGCAGCGTCTCCTTGCCGTGGTGTTCGAACATCGGCGTCATGTCTTCGTGGCTTTCCGGCAGAGCCAGCCAGGTCTGGATCCCGAACAAGCCGTTCGGCCCCGTCCGCGCCGCTGCGGATGTCCGCTCGGAATGAGAAACACCTCGCCCTGCGACCATCCAGTTCAACTCACCGGGACGGATGATCTGGTCAGCCCCGGTGCTGTCACGGTGGTGAAAGTCACCGCGATACAGATAGGTGACCGTGCCAAGACCGATATGGGGGTGCGGCCGAACATCGATGCCCTGGCCGGTCAACAGCTCGGCCGGGCCAGCTTGGTCGAAGAAAATGAACGGTCCGACCATCTGCCGATTCGGCGCCGGCAGGGCGCGCCGAACCTCGAAGCCGCCAAGGTCACGGGCCCGAGGAACGATTAGGGTCTCGATCGCGTCGATGCCGACCTCGTCAGGACAGCCTGGTTCGATTGCAGGGTTCCAACTCATGCGCATTCACCTCCTCCGTTTGGCGCTCTCGTGCCTGCGTAGAGCGCAGCGGTCGTTGTATGGCCCAAGTGACTAACGGGAGAGCGCCCTCACGACTAGTTGAGCGGCGCGATGAGCTGTGTCGCAAAAAGCGGAACGCGCAGTCGATTGTCAACACGCAGACCCTACAAATACGGATTTCTTTCGAATGCTTCGATCAGGAACTCCGAGAGGATGCGCACTTTTCGCGCCGGGTGCGGGCTGGGTGGCCGCACGACGTAGACCCCACCGACCGGTAGCGGATACCGGGTCATGACTGGAACGAGCGCGCCGGACGCTAGATATTCATGGGTAACACAATCGGGAAGCCACGCTATACCAAGCCCTGCTGCGGCCGCACTGGCGAGCGCCGCGCCGTTGTCGGAACTGAAGCGACCCTGCGGCTGCACGATGACAATCTTCTCACCATCCACGAACCGCCACGTTTCGGCGCCCACGAGGGCTTGGTGAGCGACGATTTCGTCCGGCGTTTCAGGCGAACCATGCGTTCTGATATAGTCCGGGCTCGCTACCAGCTTGCCGTAAATCTGACCGACGCGTCTTGCAATCAGGTTCGAGTCGCGTAGGGCGCCGACCCGGATCGCGCAATCGTAGCCGTCCGCGATCAGATCTACGAAGCGATCGCTATAGTCGGCATGGATCTGAAGCTGCGGGTGGTGTCGTGCCATCTCTGCAAGTACGGGCGCAAAATGTAGCGGGCCTGATGTGAGAGGGACGGCCACCCTCAAGCGCCCGCGAAGGTCACCGTCGGGCAATATCGTTTCCCGTGCGATGTCGATATCTGCACAGACCCTTGCTGCATAGTCCCGAAACGTAACGCCTGCTTCCGTCAGGCCGGCGCCACGGGTCGTTCGTGCAACAAGCTGGATGCCGAGCGCTTCCTCAAGCCGTATGAGGCGCCGACTGACCATTGACTTGGAGATTCCCAGTCGACGTGCCGCGGGAGAAACGCCCCCGGCATCGGCAACTTCGACAAATGTCCGCAGATCCTCGATGTCCATTTGGCGTTCCCCGCTTTGCGATACAGCTTGGCCTCCATGCCTATCGCACGGCCCTCACGATTGGCGCGACTTCAGTGCCGAGAAGTTCGATCGATGTCTTCATCGCTGCCGTGTCGAGAGAGGCTGTGCTCATCTGGAAGGTGATGCGCGAAACGCCGCCAAGCGTCTCACTGGCCTGCAGCATCTTGGCTGCGACCGTCTTCGGGTCACCGACAAGGAATGCGCCCTGCGGACCTGCCATAGCTTCGAACTGCTGGCGCGTCGGCGGTGACCAGCCGCGTTCGCGGCCGATTTTCGCGGTCAGATGCGCCCAGCCGGGAAAGAAGGCATCCCTCGCTGCGGCGCTGGTCTCGCCCACGAATCCCATCGCGTGGACGCCGACCTTAAGCGTCTCGGGGCTGTGTCCCGCGCGCTTGCCCGCTTCGCGATAGAGATCGACAAGCGGACGGAAGCGCTCGAAGCTCCCGCCGATGATGGCGATCATCAGCGGAAGGCCAAGCGAACCGGCACGAGCGAAGGATTGCGGCGTGCCGCCGACGCCGATCCATAATGGTAGCTGTGGTTGATGGGGACGCGGAAAAACACCTTGCCCTTTGAGGGCCGGACGGAAGCGACCTTCCCATGTGATATTCGTCGTTTCGCCAAGCGCGAGAAACAGGTCAAGCTTTTCAGCAAACAGGTCGTCATAGTCGCGTGTGTCCAGACCGAACAGCGGGTAGGCCTCGACGAAGGAACCCCGGCCGACAACGACTTCCGCACGGCCTTTGGAAATCAGATCGAGAGTTGCGAACTCCTGAAAAACCCGCACCGGGTCGGCTGCGCTCAGAACGGTCACCGCGCTCGTCAATCTGATCCGGCTGGTCCGGGCCGCTGCCGCGGCCAGAATGACAGTCGGGGCGGAATCGAGAAACTCGCCGCGATGATGCTCGCCTATGCCGAAGACATCGAGCCCGATGCGGTCCGCGACGACGACCTCCTCGATGAGTTCGGCCATACGCTCGGTCGCCGAAGGAAGCTTGCCTGTGGTCGGATCCGGGAGGATGGCTGCAAAACTGTCGATACCGATTTCCATGTAGGGTTCTCACAAATGTTTTAGTTGATGCCGACGACTGATGCCCGAAGCTCGCGGTAGCGAGAGTAGTTGGAGCTGAAGTCATGGCCACCGACACGATCGGGCTTGATTATTTGGTCGTACCTACGTGCCCATGGAAGGTGCCGTTTCAGCGCGGATTACCCCTTCTCTCGGATCGAACATCGAGATGCCGCCGAAGGCTGTCGTTGCCGGAACCTCGCCCTGCAGCACATCCCAGTGCTTGGCGAGCCTGCCGCCTTCGACCCTGAAGAGATCGATCACGACCTGAGGCTTCTCCGCCCAGCCGCGGATGCGGCCGTGAATGGCGACGAAATCACCTTCTGCGACGATCAGACCAGGCTCGTAGTAGACATCCTTGGGCAGATTGGCGACGAGCGCCTGCAGTGCAGGCCGACCTTGTGGAATGTTGGGATTGTGCTGGACATAATCCGAAACGTACAGCCGCTCCACCACCGACGCGTCACGGCGCTGAAACAGCGACGTCATCGCCTCGAGCACAAGCGCCTTGTTTCGAAAGGGGCGCTGATCCGAGATCTGGTCAGCAGCCCGCGTCATGGCGATCGTTCCGCTCATGCGCAGGAACTGGCCGTCAGCCAAGGTGGCATGCGAGTGGATAACGCCGCGATCGTAGTCCTGAACGTTCGTGACCGCGCCCCATCCTTTTCCTGCCAGCTGACAGCAAAGATGCCGTTGCCAAGGGGTACGACTTGAATGTCGACGGTCTCGGTCCGAGCGAACGGCCCTTCCTTGATCTCGACCTCAGCTGCGTGACTGAGAGTAGCGTCTGGCTGACTTTAAAGTTCGGATAGGTGACATCCATCTCCTGTCCGATGGGAAAGCGCTCCACCGACATCTTCATGGTCCTTTCTATGAGGCGATAGATAGCCAGGCTGAGCCGGCTGCAGTCGCGGGTAATGGCTGGAGGAAATGGTCGTTGATCATGCCGGCTGCCCTGCATTCGGACATGGGCAGCCGTCTTGTGGGAGCGGGGATGACGCAGTTCGATAAGCAGTCAGCGTGTTGGCGCTGGATCGATCAAGACTTTCGTTCCCCCCGCCCAGATCATCCCGCGCTGCTCGGCACAGGCGTGTTGAGCAACTGCTGCTCCCACAAATAAGCGATGCCGCTACCACCGGCATGCTGCACGACCACGTCCGTCATCTTTACGGCAGTGTCCATCCGCGCCCAATCGCGCTGCCATTCAGACGCAACCGCCAGCCACGTCATCATGTTGGCGCCGGCCGCGATCATGCGGTGGATGGCGACCTCATGCGCTTCGACCGATGTGCCGCCCGATGCGTCTGTTACGACCGTTACATCCCAGCCTTCGCCAAGGGCCTGGATCGTCGGCATGGCGACGCAAACTTCAGTCCAGAGGCCGGCAATGATCAGCTGTTTGCGGCCGGTCGCCTTAACCGCATCCACTGTCGTCTTATCTTCCCACGTGTTAATGAACGTCCGGTCGATTATCTCCTGGCCTGGGAACACATCTGCGATTTGGGGGAACAGGTTACCACCCCGCTCGGCGATCACGGTCGTCAGGATCGTGGGGACGCCGAACGCCTTGGCTGCCTTAGCCAAACCCACAGTGTTGTTGATCACCATCATCGGCTCGTGGCTGTTCAGGTTCGCAAGCTGGTAAGGCTGGTGGTCGATCAGAACGAGTACGGAGTCTTCGGGGCGGAGAAGTGAGTCAAGGCCGTTACGAAAGGTCATGTTTTCATCCTATGTTGGCGGTATTGAAGCGCGTTTGCTCAAAAGACATGCGCCCTCCGAGGCGCTGCCTGGGACAAAACTTGTCATTCCCGTTTGTGATGCGGTAGTCCTTGACTGTGCTAAGCTGTGTCGCAGAATGAGGAACGCTGAGTGGATATCGAAGATCTCCGGACATTCGTCGAAGTTGCTGATGCGGGAGGCGTCACTTCGGCCGCGCTGCGGCTTGGCATCTCCAAGTCGATGGTCAGCCGACGGCTTGTGCGGCTTGAAGCGGAGCTTGGTGTCCAGCTTCTAGCCCGATCCACACGCGGGGCTTCTCTGACAGAGGCAGGCGCAACCTTCCGGGACTACGCAGCAAGGGTTTCCGCCGAGATAGATGTGGCGAGGGAGACCATCCTGCCCACTGGTGAGCTTCGCGGTCGCTTGCGTGTAGCAGCGCCGCTTTCCTTTGGGCCGACGCATTTCGCGCAAGTACTTGCACAAATGGCGCGTCGCCATCCTCATCTCCAGATCCAGACCTGTTACAGCGATCGCTTCGTGGACCTCATCGCAGAAGGATATGATTGTGCGATCAGGGTCGGCACTCTTCAGGACTCTAACCTGATCGCAAGACGCGTCGGTCCCCTCTACGGGAATTTCGTCGCAAGCCCGGACTACATCAAAGCCCATGGCTCTCCGGAGACACCGGACGAGCTTGTTGCCCATCAGGCTCTCATGCAGGGAACGGAAACCTGGCAAGTGATGGATGGAGACAAGGTGATAACCGTTCGCCCACAGGGACGCTTCAAGGCCGACAACGGGGCCGCTCTCGCTGCCGCCGCAGCAGCCGGATTGGGCATCGCCGCGCTGCCTGACGACCTTATCAAAGATTATCTGGACTCAGGCGAGTTGGTTCCGGTCATGAAACGCCATCCACCGCCGCCGGCGGGAATATATGTCGTCAGACCGCCCGGGCAGCATCCTACAAGAAAAGTCCGAGTGCTGACCGAAATGCTGATCGAGTGCTTTGACCATGGCCCGGCATTGCCGAAGACAGCTTACCCGTAGTATCGCAGCACTCTTCCCAACGACGTCCGCGATGCCTCGCCGAGCGATCAGCAACTGCATCTTGAGATCACCAGATCATTCGGAAATCAGGGCACCATCACAACGCGCCCCAACGGCTTGGCTGTCTCCGCATATTCATGTGCCTTTGATGCTTCATGCAACGGAAACACGCGATCGATCACGACCTCCATGCGCCCTTCGGCCACGGCCTCGAGAAGTTGGCTGACGGTCCTGTATACGGCCGGCCTCTCGAAAAGCGGCCCCATGAACACGCCGTGAAGCGTTTGATTGTTCTGCATCGGGAGCCAAAGATCGACATCAAGGCCGCCACCGCCTGCGTTTCCGACGAACACAAGGCGCCCCTCGGGAACGAGTGCGGACAGCGAGGCCTGCAAGGTCGAGCCAACCGGATCGATGACGAGATCCGCCCCCTTGCCACCAGTCAGCCGAAGTACCTCCTCAACGACGTCTTTTTCCAGGCGATCGATGACATGTGATGCGCCGAGCTCAGTCAGGCGCGCCTGTCGTTCGCCGCCACCGGCCGCGGCGATAACGGTCGCCCCCGCGTCACGCGCCAGTTGGATGGCCGCCAGACCGACACCGCCGGCGGCAGCCTGGATCAGGACTGTTTCTTTTTCGCCCAGGCCGCCTTTGGTGATCAGGCAGTGATAGGCCGTTCCGAAGGAAATCGGCAGCGAAGCGGCCTGCGCCATTTCCAGGCCAACTGGAACCAACCATGTGCGCGAGGCGGGGACGGACCAGAGTTCCGCATGCGACCCATGCATATCGAAGGCGGCCACCTTTTCGCCGACTGCCCGGTCGCGGACATTTGCACCGATCGAGATAATGGTCCCGGCAGCGGCATAGCCAACGATCGAGGGAGATTGCTGCGGGGTCGATCGGCGGTTGATCAGGTCCCCGCCCTCAATCGAAATGGCCTCGACGGAAATCAGGACATCATCTGGCCCACAGACGGGATCGGGCACATCGGCATATTTCAAGACCGTTGGAGGGCCAGGGTTGTTATAGACTGCGGCTTTCATGTGTTTTTCCTTTGCGAAGAGTGAAGCGTGCCCCGCTTGATACGGAAATCACTCGGTCCCGCTTCGATCAGGATATCGGCGCCGCTCTCCTCTATGAACGCGGATCCCGACAGCCCGTCCCACGCGTGCCCAGTTGTTCTTCTTCAAGACCATCCGTGTTTGTCAGGCCTGACCGCGATCCACAGACCGCGACCAACCGGACATCCGCTTCGTAAACTTGGCGATAGCGCATCCGCCGGGACAGAAGCAGGCTCGGCTCTTTTGCCTTTCGGCACCTCAAGCACCTGCACGCCGATGCGACGGAGTACCTGCCGCTGTCTATTTCGACACGGCAACTCCGCTTAGCGGCTCAGGAACGGGCCGGACGTGCAGGCGGTCCTGGCCGGACATGGCGTTACCCTGCACCTGCTCGGACAGTCGCTCGTTGTCCCGTTGACGGACGTCTTCGGCGGCTTCCTCCACGTCAAGCTCGGCATAGCCCAATGCTCGCAGGCCCTCCGCTCCCATCATGTAGGCGGATTCGACCGTCTCGCGGATCTGATAGTCCACGCCGGCGCGGATCAGGTCCACCGCATGGCCGCGGTCATAGCTGCGCACGAGAATCTTTGCCTGCGGGAATTCGTGCTGCGCCAGTTCCACCATCTGCATTGCGGCCTTCGGGTCGTCGATGCAGATCATCAGTGCCTCGGCGGAACCAGCACCGGAATGGCGCAGAGTATCGAGCCGTTTGCCGTCGCCGAAAAAGACCTTGAACCCGAACCGTCCAGCTTCACGGATCCGGTCGGGGCTCATATCAATCACGGAGAGCCTGACTCCCTTGGAAAGCAGCAGTTGCGAAGCGATCTGCCCGAAGCGGCCGAAACCGATGATGAGCACCCTTCCATTGAGATCCCGGGCCGCCTCAACGCCCTCCATAGATGCCTCGCTTCGTAGAAGCCAGTCTGCCGCAATCATGAGAAGAGGCGCCAGAGCCATGGAGAAGATCACGACGGTGGTGAACAGTACGTTCTCGCGCGCATCAATCACGCCACCTGCGGATGCGGCGGCGTAGAGCACAAAGGCGAATTCGCCGCCTTGCAAGAACATAGAGGTGCGGTGCAATGCCTGATGACTGGAACTGCCAAATGAACGTGCTACCGTATAGACCACGGCACCCTTTGCAATGGTGAATGCGACCAGCATGGACAACAGGAGCCACCATTCCGCGGCAACGACGGAAAGGTCGAGCGACATGCCGACGGCCATGAAGAACAGGCCCATCAGCAGGCCACGAAACGGTTCGATGTCGCTTTCGATCTGGTGCCTATAACTGGAACTCGACAGCATCACTCCGGCAAGGAATGCGCCCATTGCCATGGAAAGGCCAGCGCCGGCCATCAGCAATGCTGCTCCAAGCACCACCAGCAGCGCGCCCGCCGTCATCACTTCGCGCGTTCGCGCACGCGCCAGCAGGGCGAAGAACGGGTTCAGGCCCCATCTTGATACCCCCAAAAGAACCAGCAACGCGCCAAGCGCCAGCAAAACGTCCATCCATTCAGACTGTCCCTGGGACAGAGGCGACAGAAAGGCGACCACCGCCAGAAGCGGCACGATCATCAGGTCCTCGAAGAGGAGGATGGAGACCGATTTCTGGCCCTCGGCACTCGAAATCTCGCCGCGGTCCTGCAGGACCGACATGATGACCGCCGTCGAGGAAAGGACGAAACCTGCCCCGGCGATGAAAGCCACCGGGCCGGAAAGGCCAAAGACCAGCATGCCCGTCAGCGTCAGGGCTGCGGTTGCCGCCGCGACCTGCACGAGGCCCAGTCCGAATATCTGGCCACGCATGGCCCACAGCTTGTATGGGCGCAACTCCAGTCCGATGACAAACAGGAACATCACCACCCCGAGTTCCGAGAAATGCAGAATGGACAGGGCATCGGTGAACAATCCGATCACCGACGGACCGACGAGCACGCCGGCAGCGAAATAGCCCAGAACCGAACCGAGGCCGAGCCGCCGAAACAAGGGCACCGCGACAACGGCCGCCCCCATCAGGACGATCGCAGGCCCGATTGTCTGCCCCAAGCTCGCTTCAGCCATGCATTCGCCCTTCCGATCTCACATACTTGAGAAACCGGGCGCCGGCCAAAGGTAGACCACGCCCCGCCATTCAGTTTCTCCACCGCGTTTGGTATCGTTGCTGTTTTAGGCTGAATAGTCTCCACATTCGCAAAACCATGTCGCAAAAAGTGGAACGCAAAATCCCTGGCTTCAGCGTTACAACTCTGCAAATAGTCGCGAGTACAGCGATAAGAGTTGAGATGACCTACTTTACCACCAAGGACGGCACCCGGCTTTTCTACAGGGATTGGAACACCAGCCAGCCTTCGCCCGACCTTCATCGAGCGACCACCAACTGCATTGCGCTTTCATGAAAGCGCGCCGCCGTCCACAGTGAGGATCGTCCCGGTGATCTGCCGGGCGGCAGGCGTCGCGAGAAAGGCGACCGCGGCTGCGACATCTTCTGGCTGATTGAAACGACCGAGGGGGGTCAGGCTACGCTGGTAATCCGCAGATTCGCCCGTCTCAGGATTCGAGTCGGTATTTGTCGATCCCGGTTGAACGAGATTGACCGTTATGTCCCGAGCACCCAATTCGCGCGCAAGACCGCGATTGAATGCTTGAAGCGCACCTTTGGTCATATAGTAGACCGTGCCGGGTGCGCCGACGATACGATCCGCACCCGCTGAACCGATGGTTATGATGCGACCGCCTTCCTTGAGGTGGGGAATGGCCGCCTTCGACGTGAGCACCGGCCCGCGCACG
This sequence comes from Rhizobium favelukesii, assembly GCF_000577275.2. NCBI lineage: Bacteria > Pseudomonadati > Pseudomonadota > Alphaproteobacteria > Hyphomicrobiales > Rhizobiaceae > Rhizobium > Rhizobium favelukesii. The sequence continues at coordinate 1,144,043 of NZ_HG916855.1, read as the reverse complement.
TTGACCGCAAGCAGCGCGTCGAGATCCTCGACCGTGAAATCGGCAATATTGTTATATCGTGCGATCGCGGCATTGTTGACGAGGATGTCGAGACCGCCCAGTGCGCGGACGGCTTCGTCCACGGATCGCTGTATTGCGGCTGGATCGGCGCTGTCAGCCTGGATCGCGACGGCCTTGCGCCCCTTGCCTTCGATCGCCTGAACAAGTTGCGCCGCGCTGTCGGCTGATCGCTCATACGTTATCGCTACATTCGCCCCCTTCTCGGAAAGCGCGCGTGCAATCGCTGCGCCGATGCCGCGCGACCCACCCGTCACCAGAGCATTCTTCCCAGCCAGTTCCTGCATAATCCGAACCCTTTCAATGTCGTGTCGCCCTGATGCGCGGTTTCGAGGCCCATTCCTCTCGGTACCGAAGATCACGGCAGTTTTCCTTCGTTGAGCCTGAAGATAGGCAGACATGACGGAGGCCACATTCCCGATTCTCTCAGAGACTTGCCTGATCCTTCCAAATCACTCATGCTTGAGGTGATGGCAGATCCTGTAAAACCAACCACTCAGCTGCTGAACGACGTTACTCCCTTTGTTGCGCGACATCGGGGAACTGTTGGCCTCCCGACTTCCGTTCCACGCCTGACGCTATGGACAAGCACACGCGCCACGTCACCCACACCGGCCGTGTTCGAACCCATGTTCTACGCCGTTTTACGGGGCACCAAGGTTTTGACCATGGGCGCCAATCGCTTCGAACTGCTGGCGGGTGCCTGCGCCGCATCGTCCTTCGGCCTGCCCTATATCCACCAACTGACCGGCGCGACGCCCGAGCTCCCTTACGTCGGTATCAGCCTTCATCTTGATATCGGCATGCTCACGCGCGTCATGCTCGATATGCCCAAACAGGAGGATCGCTGGACGTGCGCGGTCGCGGCAGGCGATCTGAATGGCAAGGTCGGCGACGCGTTCGCTCGTCTCGTGGGGCTCTTGGCCACGCCCGATGACGTCGGCGTGCTCGCACCGCACTACGAGTTCGAGCTTTACTATCGTCTGCTACAGAGCTCTATGGGCGATACGCTCCGTCAGATCGGCCAGCGAAACGATCGGTTTCAACAGCTCAAGACTGCGGCTGACTGGCTCGCCGCCAACCACAGCGAACCCGTTGTTATCCCCGACCTGGCGGCCTCTTCCGGCATGAGCGTCACCTCTTTTCACAGGCACTTCAAGGCTGTCACAGGATTTAGCCCGCTGGCCTTCCAACGTCATATACGCCTGCTGGAAGCTCGAAAGCTTCTTGCCGCTGGGAGCTCAAATGTATCGCGCGTGGCATATGAGGTCGGCTACACAAGCCCGTCGCAATTCAGTCGAGAGTATAAAAGCATGTTTGGCACTGCGCCCGTGGCTGACCTGCAACGCTGAATCCTGCCGCGCCCGCCTAGGATAAGTGCAAAGCTCTGCAAGATAGACTGGTTGAAGAACATTATCAGGGTCCCGAGTTAGCCGGAGCCGTGAACTCTTGGTGCATCAGCTCGATCCGTGCCCAGACAAACGAACAACGATGTCGGCGATCCGACTGCATGATCTGCCGGTTCGGAGGCGCGAGGGGCCAAATTCCTTTCGGCGTTCCTCGTTCAGCGACACAGCTTCGCGCGACGGTGCACTACCGCGTCTCCGTTCGAAATGACATCAAGGCTCAGGCAGCATTTGGGAGCATATCTGCCGGCAAACCTACAAACTCGAAAGCCAGCCAAGGACACACTCAACCTTTTAGCCGCACATCCACTTGCTGCGCCATCGCCGAGACCGTCATGGAATGCTGGACAGAGCTCCTTCGTGAGCAACAGCCACATATTGATTAAACCACGGAACGTCTCCATGCCTCCAATCTCAACCCCAGGCCTGCCGCTCAGCGTCGCGATGCTCTGATCTCGGCCGCGGCACTTGCAGCGTGCTTAACATTACTGCCGGGCACCGCGCGTGCCGCGGAACCTGTCACAATCAACACCCCAGAAGGAAGAACTCACCATGGGCTTTGTCACGACCGACGATAATGTTCAGATTTTCTACAAGGATTGGGGTCCCAAGGACGCCCAGCCCATTGTATTTCACCATGGCTGGCCGCTCAGTTCCGACGACTGGGATGCGCAGATGCTTTTCTTCCTGTCGAAGGGTTATCGCGTCGTCGCACATGATCGGCGCGGGCATGGACGATCGGAACAGGTTGCCGAAGGGCACGACATCGACCATTACGTAGCCGACGCCTTTGCCGTAGCCAAAGCCTTGGACCTGAAGAACGCAGTTCACATCGGCCATTCGACCGGTGGCGGCGAAGTGGCGCGGTACGTCGCGCGACATGGCGAGCCTGCGGGCCGGGTGGCCAAAGCCGTTCTCGTCGCCGCAATTCCACCGCTGATGCTGAAGACCGACGACAACCCCGAAGGCACACCGACGGAGGTCTTCGACGGTTTTCGGTCGGTACTGGCCAGCAACCGTGCACAGTTCTTCCGCGACGTTCCGTCAGGCCCGTTCTACGGCTTCAACCGCGAGGGCGCGACGGTCTATGAAGGCGTAATCCAGAACTGGTGGCGGCAGGGCATGATGGGCAGCGCCAAGGCGCACTATGATGGCATCAAGGCCTTTTCGGAAACCGACCAGACAGAGGACTTGAAGGCAATCACTGTGCCGACGCTGGTGCTGCACGGCGAGGACGACCAGGTCGTTCCGATCGCCGCCTCGGCTTTGAAGGCGGTCAAGCTTCTGCGGAACGGCTCGCTGAAGACCTATCCCGGTTATTCTCACGGCATGCTGACCGTCAATGCCGATGTGCTGAATGCGGATCTCTTGAAGTTCATTACCAACTGAGAGCCTGTGGGACGGAGCGCCCGGCTCTGTCCCACAGTTCAGTCGAGCCATCGCCTTTCCCCGTCCCGCAGTTGGGGTCCGGAGGAGCATGCCGCATTCAGTTCCCCAAGCCAATCTCAAAGGAGTCGGTCCATGACCATTCACAAGTTCACCATTGCCGACGCAGCATTCCAGCGCTCGCCAGGGCAGGACGGTGACATCTTCACCGGCAACCTCCTCGATCAGCGCCACGGCGGGCCGGTCACCATCGGATTCGGGCGCTATGGGCCAGACCAGATACTGGAGGAGACTATGACCGTGCACGACACAATGGTGATCCTTGAAGGAAAGATCACCGTCTTCGACGCTCACAAATCGGTGACGGCTGGTCGCGGAGAAATCATCGCCATGCAGAAAGGCGACAGGGTGACTATCCGCTCCCACGAGGCAGGGGCCGTGACCGCTTATGTGACCTATCCTCATTGGCAGCAGCCGGAAGCTTGATCGGCAACGTGTTGCGTTTGGAAATCTATTTCGATTTTCTCTCCATCGAAGGCTGCCGCCACGCCGCGCACGGAGGATCATAAATCGCCGAGCATCAGTCCCGAAGCACAGGCTATGCTGCGCGCTGCTGTACGAGATGACGGCACACCGCTCAATGCGCTTTACCCGATACCGGCACCGGAGGATCAGGAGGCGTGGCGCCGGCTGCAGATCGCAGCCGACGCACATTACGCCGACGCTCTCAGGGGCACCACGGATGAGACGAAGGTCGCAATAGAAACCCTACGCCTGGCACGGCAACCGTTCACGTCGCGACGCCGGACAGTCTTCGGTTCAGAGATTGCGTCTTTATCGATCTGCATGGCGGCGCGCTGGTTTTCGGCGGTGGCAACGCCTGTCGCTGGAGCGCCCGGCTGCAGGCAGACCTGCTTGGCATGATCTGCTATGGTATCGACTATCGGATGCCTCCGAATCATCCCTATCCGGCAGCGCTTGACGACTGCATGGCGGTCTACCTACACGTGGTCGATCGGTATGGGGCCGACCGCGTCGTGCTTGGCGGGCGTTCGGCCGGCGGCAATCTTGCCATGTCCACTATCCTGCGGGCACGCAACGAAAACCTGCCGTTTCCGGCAGGTGCCGTATTGCTGTCCCCGGAGTTGGACCTGACGGAATCGGGCGACAGCTTTCAAACCAACCGGACCGTCGATGCCGTGCTGCCCAACTCCCTGATGTCGAACAATCTGCTTTATGCGGATGGGGCAGACCTGTCGCATCCATACCTATCCCCGCTTTTTGGAGAAATGTCGGCCGGGTTTCCTCCAATATTTCTGCAAAGCGGGACGCGCGACCTGTTCCTCACCAATGCGGTGCGACTTCATCGCAAGCTGCGGCGCGTAGGATCTCCGGTCGAGATGTGTTCGAGGCGATGCCGCATGGAGGATTCTCTGGGCCTCCGGAAGATATGGAGCTCGCGGCGGAAGTCATCCGTTTTGTCATGGAGTGTCTGCCGGCATCCGTTCGCTGACGATCGACACCTTGCGTCGGGGGCTGGAATTGGTGGCCTGTTGCGGAACGGACCAACCAGCAACATGATTGCGGGATCGCCTCTCAAGTGCGGCCTTGCTCCCGTTGTTGCCAGATGATAGCAGTGACAACATGAACAGAAGTTTCGCCAACTCCACAATGATGATGCTGCGCTCCTAGCGTGGCGGATTTTGTGCGCTTCTGATGCACCTTAGACCGCCCTTGAGGCGGTTTTTCATTGGTCGATCCGCCTTGAGGGACATTCAACCTTCACAAGGATATGCCAATGAATGACACGACGACTTACATCACCACCTCGATTCCGTACGTCAACGCCGCACCGCATGTGGGTTTTGCGCTCGAACTCGTGCAGGCCGATGCCTATGCTCGCCATTCCCGACTTCTCGGCAAAGACGTTAGGTTCCAGTGCGGTACGGATGATAACAGCCTGAAAAACGTTCGCGCTGCGGAAGCCGCGAGACGCCCGGTTGCCGACTTCGTCGGCGAAAATGCAGACCGCTTCGAAGAGCTTGGCAAGCGCCTTCACATCTCAAACGATACGTTCGTTCGCACATCCATGGATTCAAGACATACCGCCTGCGTCCATTCCCTGTGGAACGCATGCGCCGAGAATGGCGATGTCTATAGAAAGGCCTATGAGGGCTTCTATTGCGTGGGCTGCGAGCAGTTCTACGACCTAGCGGATCTCGATGACGGCCGATGCCCGGAGCACGGTCTCCCGCTCGAAATCGTGAAGGAGGAAAACTGGTTCTTTCGCCTGTCTCGTTACGGCGGCCGTATCCTTCATCTGATCGAGACCGACGAATTGAACGTCGTTCCGGTGAGCCGGCGAAACGAGATACTCGCCTTGCTCCGGCGGGGACTCGAGGACATCAGTGTGTCGCGCAGTGCGGAAAGAGCACGCGGCTGGGGTGTTCCCGTGCCCGGCAGCAACGAAGTTATCTATGTCTGGTTTGATGCCCTGGCGAACTACCTGACAGGCCTTGGTTACGGCTCCGACGAGGCGCTGTTCCGCCAATTTTGGGCACGGCAAGGCGAGCGTACCCACTTCGTCGGAAAGGGAATTTCCAAGTTCCACGCAATTTACTGGCCGGCAATACTTCTGTCCGCTGGTGTACCACTGCCGTCATCGATCTTCGTTCACGGCTACCTGACGGTCGACGGGCGAAAGATCGGGAAATCGGCCGGCAACGGCATTAGTCCCGATAGCCTCGTAGAAAACTATCGAACTCCGGACGCACTACGCTATTACCTGCTACGCCATATCCGTTCGGCTGATGATGGGGATTTCTCCGCACAAAGGTTGGAGGCGGCATGGTCGGGAGAACTCGGCGGGCAGCTTGGGAATCTCGTCAATCGGGTTCTCGGATTACTGGCGTCGTCCTTCTCCGGCGTGACGCCAGCGGTTCCCGACACCGCGCTTGTCCGCGAAGCAGCCGATCTTGCCGGGAAAGTCCAAAATGCCTTCGACAACTACGAACTTCATCTCGGTCTGGCAGAAATCTTTTCCTATCTAGGGTCCGCGAACAGGGAGTTTACGCGAAAAGCACCTTGGTCTGATGCCAAGGCTTTGATCAGCGGGCTCGAGGAAACGGAGCGACAAATAGTCTCGGATCGCCTCGGGGCAGCTCTGGCAGAGCAGGTCTATGGGCTTGCGATCGTCGCTCGTTGTTTGCTCCCGTTTTTGCCGGAGGCCGCTTCCAGGATACATGCAAAGCTCGGAATCTCGCTCCCCGCACATTATAGTACCCCTCTTGTCGTCAGCGGAGCGAGGACGATTTCAGGAGAGATTCTCTTCCCGCGCCAAACAGTGGTGCAAGCCAGGTCGTGATGCAGCAGCCTTAGCACTTCCGAGGCGCACATGCGCCTTGCAAGGGCCATCCGAAACCGCTGTGGCGAAATATTTCGCCATAGCGGTTTTGCGGTCTTGCGTCAGTCAAGAACCTCAAGCCTCCAACGCACGGAGCAAGCTTTCCAGATTTCGCTCACCGTCCTTGGTCTGTGCGCCAGCCTTGAGCCCGCCCCGAATGAGCTTCTCGGCTGCAGGACGTTCGAAGAGCCCTGCCCAAGCGTCATGCTCGCGGCGAAAGCCTTCCCGCAGGTCTACGGGAGGCAGCGCCTTCCTGGCCGCGGCGATGACGCCTTCGGGCAAGGCGGCGATATCGCGCGCCAATCGGTTGACGAAGCCATCGAGTTCGGAGGCCGGAAGCGCCCGGTTGATCCATCCGTAACGCTCCGCCGTCGTCGCGTCCATGAGGTCAGCGCCGAGGATCACTTCAAGAGTCCGGCCGCGCGTCATCCGACTGGACAGGTATTGGGTGGCGCCACCGCCGGGCGTAATCCCCATCAGGGCCTCGCATTGAGCAAGCCCTGCCCGCCCTTCGGCGGCAAACACCATGTCGGCGGCTGCGACAAACTCCGCTCCGCCGCCGCGTGCCAGCCCGGCGAGTTTGACGATTGTCACCTGCGGCTGTTCCCGAAGAAGTTCGCCGAACGCCTGGAACGGATTGAGGTCTTCCGAAGCCTCGCGGGCAATCTCGTCGAAGGCATGCGGATCATCGATCAATGTCATATCGACATGGGCAATGAAGAACTCCGGATCGGCGCTCTGAAAAACCAGCACGCGGGTGTCCGGTTCATTACGAACGGAAAGGAGAAATCGGCGGATCTCGCTCATCAAGGGGACGTCGAGAACGTTTACCGGCGGATTGTCGATCGTGATCGTCGTAACGCCGTCTGCCCGGGAAATCCGAAGCCGGCTGAAATCAGTGTCTGTCATACGTAAAATCTCTATTCTCGGGAAACTCTGGCGCTGGTGTTTCGCGCCATTGACCTTAATGGTATTCATTGGATACCTGACGTCAATTACGCACCTGAAGCATCCCAGGGATGCCGGAGGATACCGATGAATGAGTCGACAAGTGAAAACGACCCGATCTATCGTGCCGACTGTCCGAGCCGGGTGATCCTCGACCAGATCGCCGACAAGTGGTCGATGATGGTGCTGGCGGTACTCAGCGAACCCCGGCGTTTCAACGCCATCAAGCGTCGCCTCGATGGCGTCACCCAACGCGTGCTGACACAGACGCTGCGCAAGCTGGAGCGCAACGGGATGGTAACACGTAGGGTTCTGGATGGACGCGTGCTCGGCGTCGAGTATGCGCTGACGCCACTCGGCCGATCGCTGCAAGGGCCGTTCTCGATCCTGTTCGACTGGACTGTCGAGAACATCGACGTGATTCAGGACTGCCAGCGCAGCTATGACGCGCGCGAAGATCGCGCCGCGACCTGAACGGCGATTCGCGGAGATACCAATATTGCACGCCAGCGCGCGAGTTGGATGACCTGCCCTCGTGCGAGATTCTCGGCTTATTTAGACGCCTGGCAACCTTCAGACCACCGCATTGCCCCCGCGGAATTTGGAAATTGCTTTTTGTGCCGGGGATTTAGCGACTAATCGCAGTGTTCTTGCGTACAGGATCGTAGCTTTGAGTAGCGTGGCGTGCTGTCGAGTGGTTGCGGGGGCTCGCAACACCCTTTCTTGCGATTAGTTGAACAGACAATTCCCACGCTCGCCGCGTAGCAGACCTCAAAGGACAATCTTGCTGTAGGAATGATGCCTCGCGGACCGTCGCGAGCGGAAGGGCGAGTTCGGGACGTCGGTGGCCCATATCTCGGGTAGAACGCTTTAGTCCGAAGATGAAGCCTCGTTCTCTTTGAGGTCGGTGTCATTCATCGGTGGGTAGCACGATCTGACCAAACTCCCGCGACGATCGGCCTCGCTCAACCAACCCGGCCGGCCCAATCCCATCAGACACTATCAGCCGATCATGGTATAAGACCCGCCTTCCGATAGGCTCGGATCGTCCGGTCATAGATGGCGATGTCCCGGCAACCACGCGCGACGAGTTGAGCCCCTTCGATCGCAGCAAAGATGGCCATCGCGTGTTCGCGCAGGTCCTGCTCGCTTTGCGAAGGCTTTGCCCATGAGAGCACCCTGGCAAGCCAGTCAACGTTCATCTCGGCGAATTTATCGACCTCGGTCCGGACCTCCGCAGGAAGGTCGTCAAGTTCCGCGCTCATGATGCCGCACAGGCACATGCGGTTGTCGTTGGCCAGGGCAGAGCGAAAGATCTCAGCGTATCTGTCCATGCACCAAGCCGCGTCCACAGACGTCGCTAGTAGCTCCGCCAGAAAAGCCGCGCCTTCCTCGGTATAGCGACGCGCCAATGCAGCGCCCAGGTCACCCTTAGTCGGGAAGTGGTAGTGCACGCTGGCACTTTTGATCCCGACCTCTTTCGCGAGTTCGCGAAAGCTGAGCGCATTGTAGCCATGCGACTGCACCGTCGCTCTTGCAGCCGCCATGACCGCCTCGCGCATATCCGTCTTGGTTTTTGCCATCATCGCTCCGCACCTATCACTCGATAGATAGTTGTTGACGCCGGAAAAGGGAAGAGCTAAATAGCGCCAGCAATCTATCTATCGATAGACAGACAAGGAGTCTCCCATGAAAATCTTCGATCGCCCCGGCTTTCCCAATCCGGCCCGCATCCGCATCGTGCTTGCCGAGAAGGGCCTTGAACCGCAGGTCGAGTTTGTCTCGGTCGACCTCATCGCCGCCGAACATAAGCAACCCGCCTTCCTCGAAAAGAACCCCTCCGGCGTGCTGCCGGCTCTCCAGCTCGACGATGGCACCTACATCAGTGAGGCCACCGCCATCACTGAATATCTCGACAATCTTGACGGCGATCCGCGGCTCACCGGCAAGACGCCGAAGCAAAAGGCCGTCATCCACATGATGCAGAAGCGGGCCGAGACCGAGCTGCTCGATGCAGTCGGCAATTACTTCCACCACGCAACGCCGGGTCTGGGCGCCGAGTTGCAGGTGTTCAAGAGCCCTGAATGGGCTGGCCGCCAGGAATGGGGCAACCGCCAGCGTGATAAGGCGCTCGCCGGCATGAAGTATTTCGACGCGGTGTTGCAGGACAGTTCATTCGTCGCCGGCGATGCATTCTCGATGGCCGACATCACTGTGTTTGCCGGGCTGATGTTCGCGGATGCAGCCGGCATTGCCATCCCTGAAGACCATTCCGCGCTTCATTCCTGGCGCGCAAAGGTCTCTGATCTGCCGAGCGTCAAAAACCGGAGCGGCCAGATGTTCGTCACTCAGGATCTGCGCAGGCTCGGCTTCTAATCCACGCGAAAGCGGTTCGAACACCGCCGGACGCGTCAATCAACATTCGCCACTTACGCTGTCCAGGCAGCATATTCTTCATGGAGTTTACTCATGTCTACGATTACGACACCCGACAACGCTTTCCGGCGCAACCTGTTGAAAGGGGCCGCCATCGCCGGCATCGGACTGGCGGCGGCCGGTGCCGCCGCAACCCCGGTGGCAGCAAAATCACCCGCGTCAGCCCGTGCCGGCAAGCCGACGGGCGATCATCTCGTCACGAAAGACGGCACCAGCCTTTACTACAAGGACTGGGGCACCGGGCCGGCCGTGGTGTTCAGCCATGGCTATCCGCTTTCATCCGACGCGTGGGAGGACCAGATGTTCTTCCTGCTGCAGAACGGCTATCGCGTTATCGCCCACGATCGTCGGGGCTTTGGGCGCTCGAGCCAGCCATCCAGCGGCTACGACTACGACACCTTCGCCGACGACCTTAACCAGTTGGTCGAGGCGCTCGATCTGCGCGAGGCGACCTTCGTCGGCCACTCGATGGGCGGTGGCGAGGTCGCACGCTATGTCGCGCGTCACGGCCAGAGGCGCGTCGCCAAGGTCGCCTTCGTCTCCTCGGTAACGCCCTTCCTGCTCAAGACCGCGAACCCGAACGGTGCGCCGAAGGAGCAGTTCGATACGTTCCGCGCAGCCGTGCAGGCAAACCGGTCGCAGTGGAATCTCGACGTCACAATGCCGTACTACAGCTTCAATCGTCCGGGGGCACACGTCTCGGAAGGCCTGCGGGAGAGCTACTGGCGGCAGGGGCAGGCCACCGGCTTTCTTGCCGCCTACCATGCGCTTGGCGCCTTCTCGGAAACGGATTTCCGCGATGACCTGAAGAAGATCACCGTGCCGGCGCTGGTGGTCCACGGCAGTGACGATCAGATCGTACCGCTGGAGATCTCCGCGAAGTTGACCGCCGGGCTCGTTCCTCACGCCAAGCTCATCGTTTACGAAGGCGGCTCGCATGGATTGCTGCATGTGGACAAGGACCGCTTGAACGCCGACCTGCTGGCGTTCCTTCGCGGTTGACGCTCCATCGTCCAAAAGGCCGGGGGCCGGACGTAGCCTGGCTCCCGGCGACTTTGAGCGCCCTCGCACCGTTCTCCAACGAGACGGCGCGACGATCGGTTCAGAGCCGATCGGGTAGAATAAGACCTGACACGAGACATCCGGTCGCCGTCGCGGGGGCATTCCCCGGGGCGACGGGAGTCTTACTGTGAACGAATCCGATCCTGGCAAATCAGGATGTCGCGATCTCGTTGACCGACGCGTCGTAAAAGAGATCGTCACCAAACTCCTGCCCGACGATGCCCCCCAGTCCTGCCGACAGTGACACCGCGGCGTCCAAAGGCGCAAACGTCATCGTCACGCGCCGCACCAGCCCGGCCTCGTCGCGCTCGATGACGCCCACCGCTTCCAGATCGAGGCCGGTGCGAAGTGTTGCCTGATATTGCACGAAATGGCGCTGACCGATCGCACCATAGAAAGTGGGCGTCTGCGAGGCATAGAGCGTGCCGACGACTTCGACCAGGCGCTTGACGTTGTCCCGACCCGAAACCGGACGGCGCATAACCGTCCCTCTTAGTTCGGCGTCATCGGCAAGATCATCCAGGAATGGGTGCTTTTCTCCGTTGCTGCTCGACATGTCGTTTCTCCGGATGGCGTGATTCCTGGGGTGGCCGCGTGAGCGCGATCCAAACTCAACTCCGACATTGCGGAACATAGTGTGTAATTGCACTCCAAGCAATGAACCTTGGAACCGGATTGTGCCGAGTCTGGCACGTGTCGGTCGATCGCCGAGGTTCGGACTTGACACTGTGCAATTGCACATTTAGATATACCCCATGCCGACACCCACTGGTCCCCATCTCTGTTACGCCCTCGCTGCCCGCCAGAACGCGCGGCATCTGAGCCGTCTTTATGACAATCATCTGGCACCTGCCGGTCTGTCGGTTTCGCAGTTCTCGATTCTGTCGCTGCTGGAAGACTACGTGTCTCTGAAGATTACCAGTCTGGCCCAGATGCTGAGTATGGAGCGCACGACGCTTGTCCGCGCGCTGAAGCCGCTGCAGGCGGCCGGATGGGTTGTGGCCGGTAGAGCCGATAGCGGCCGCTCCTTCGATGTCACGCTTTCCCCCTCCGGCGTCGCAAAGGTGGCGGAGGCCGTTCCCCTTTGGGAAAACGCCCAGGCCGCATTTGAGCGGGAGGTCGGACAAGACCGCGCCGTGCGCATGCGCGATGAAATCCTGGAGCTGAACCTCGGGGGGTAGCTCCCTTTTTTTACCCAAAAGTGTGTAATTACACATCTTATGATGCAGCCATAAACAAGGAGATGAAAATGACCGACAAGTTCCTCGTTACCGGCGCGACCGGTGAGACCGGCCGCTACACAGTCCAACGCCTGCTCGAAAAAGGCCATGCCGTCCGCGCGATGGTTCATAAGGAGGACGAGCGCGCCGACGCGCTTCGCGGCGAAGGGGCCGAGGTCGTGGTTGGCGACCTTTTCGAGCATGATGACGCGATCCGCGCCGCAGCCGGCACCACCGCCGCCTATTTCTGCTATCCCGTCCGTCCAGGCATCATCCAGACGACGGCATATTTCGCCGATGCGGCCAAGCGTGCCGGGCTGAAGGCCGTTATCAACATGTCGCAGATCTCGGCGCGCGAAGACTCCAAGAGCCATGCAGCGCGCGATCACTGGATCGCCGAGCAGATCTTCGACTGGTCGGGTGTTCCCACCATCCACCTGCGACCGACCTTCTTCTCGCAATGGCTGCTCTACCCGTTTGCACGCAAGACGATCGTCGAGCAGAGTATCATCGACCTGCCCTATGGCGCTGGTCGCCATGCCCCGATCGCGGCCGAGGACCAGGCCCGCCTGATCGCCGCGCTGCTGGCCGAGCCGGCCGACCATATCGGCAAGACCTACAGGCTCCATGGGCCGACCGAACTCGACCAGCCGGGCATCGCTGCGGCCATCAGCGAGGTGCTCGGCCGCAAGATCGGCTATCAGCCGCTGACCATCCCCGCCTATCGCGAGCGACTCGAAAAGTTCGGCTTGCCCGAGTTTCTGATCCAGCATTTTTGCGCGATTGCCGTCGACTATCAGAATGGAATCTTCTCAGGCGCCGACAAGATCATCGCCGAAGTAACGGGCGTGCCGCCGATGACCGTTCAGGACTTCGTCACGTCGCACCGGGCCGCCTTCAATAGTCTCGACGCGGCGGCGTGAAGCCGCTCTGGTTCAATCGCCGTTGAGCCTTCCCGGCGTGAATCTTCGCCTGAGGCGAGGAAGCCGAAGCGCTTCTCGTCCGACTACCATCTGATCGCCCGTCCAACGGTGCATCTGCATCACCGAGCCGAAGGCACCGGCTCCATCCAACAAGCCAGTGGCGGCGCGATGAAAGCGCTGTCCAAGCAACCTTCCAGGAAAAGCAAGTTGAACATCGACCTTTCCGGTAAAGTCGCCCTCGTTACAGGATCGACCGAAGGAATCGGATTTGCCATTGCCCGCGGGCTCCACCAGGCCGGTGCAGAAATGATTATCAACGGCCGCACCCAGCAAAAGGTCGATGCGGCGGTGACGCACCTCAGCAGCCGTGTCCGTGGTCATGCGCTCGACCTCCCTGGCGCCGAGGGATGTGACGCCATGATCCGAGCCGAACCCCGAGCCCGACATTGTCGTCAGTAACCTCGGCATCTTTCCTGACTGAGCGACTAATGATCGCGGCTGGAGAAAACGGGGGAGCACCAGATCGTAGAGGAGAGTAGTTGCGGGGGGCGCACGACGGAACGGGAAGCCCACCGCCCGTCGAATACACATGTCGACGCAAAAACCTGGTTTGGGTTCAATAAAATGGGTGACGCCAGTCACTCCGGGTCAATACTCGGTGCAAGAAGATCAGAATGAGTTGGAATTGGCATGAGATCGGCAAGCAGAGCGGCAGCCTTATACGCTGGTCTCATCCACCGGCCTAGTCCTGATTGGCAACCACCGGCAATGTGCCTTCGTCCGGAACGCGCGCTTCGGTCTGCCGGGCGGCAGAGACGAGGCGGCGCTGTGCACGGATCGCGTTCCATTGTTGGTCGATCAGGACGCCAATAAGGATCACGCCACCCATCACGGCGAAATTCAGCGATGAGGGGATGCCGAGCAGATTCACGAGGTTCTGCAACTCCTGGAGCAGGACCGTTCCGAGCACGACGCCAACGATCGATCCCTCGCCACCGCGGAGCGAAAAGCCGCCGAGTACGGCAGCGGCAATCGCATAGAGTTCATAGAACTGGCCATGGCTGGCCGGCGAGATCGAGCGTGTGTACATGGCGAAATAGATCGCCGAAAGCGCCGTAAGCAGTCCGCAGATGACATAGGCCGACATCACCATCCGGCCGGTGCGGATACCGGAATAGCGGGCGGCCTCCTCGTTCTTGCCGATCGCGTAAAGATAACGCCCAAAGACAGAGCGATGCAGCACCACCCACATGACCACGGAAATGACGACGAGCGCAATGAAGGTGTTGGGAACGCCGTAGAACCGTCCGGCGGTCAGAAATTCAAGGTCTGGGAAATTTTGGCCGAACGCAAAACCCGCCGTTCCGTCGGCCGTATAGAAGCGCGCCGCCCCGCGATAGATAAGGAGGCCGCAGAGAGTGACGACGAAGGGTTGCAGGTTCAGCCGGGTGATCAGCCAGCCGTGAATGGCACCTATGGCCGCGCCGAGCACTAGAATGAGTGGTAGCGCCAGCAGCCATGACATATCCTGGACCGCGACGAAATCGACAAACAGTACGCCAAGAAGCGCTACGAGCGAGCCCACGGAAAGTTCGATACCGCCTGTAATGATGACGTAGGCCTGGCCGATCGACAGGATGCCGAACAGGCCGATCAGGTTGGCGGTATTCGCCAGGTTGATTGGCAGCAGGAAGCGCGGATTGATGATGGCGACGACGATGCCGACGACGACGATCAAAAGCAGCAGTCCAAGATCTTTTTTGATCATTCGAGATCCATTCCCCGATACCTAATTATATCGCCGCAGCGGCTATTTTACGCCTTTGCCGACAGCAAGCAAAAGGACGCTTTCCTGACTGAATTCGTCCTCATCGAGAATGCCGGCGATCTGGCCCTCATGCATGACGGCAATGCGGTCAGAAACGCCGATCACTTCTTCCATGTCGCTGGAGATCATCAGGATCGCGACACCGGCATCGGCAAGCGCCCGCATAAGGCCGTAGATCTCGTTCTTCGCGCCGATATCGATGCCGCGTGTCGGCTCGTCGAAGATCATCACCTTCGGGCTCATCGACAACCATTTGGCAAGCACCACCTTCTGCTGGTTGCCGCCAGACAGAGTGCCGGTTCGAGTCGAAACGGAGGGCGTCTTGATGCCGAGGCGAACGCGCTGCTTTTCGGCCGCCGCCGTCTCCCGCTCGGCGGAAAGCATGAAGCGGCTGGCGAGCATGGGGAGATCTGCAAGGGTTATGTTCTGGGCGATCGGGAAATCAAGAAGAATGCCGTTGCGCTTGCGATCCTCCGGCACCAGGAAAATGCCGCGAGCAACGGCGTCCCGCGCGGAACGCAGCACAATTTCCTGTCGGTCCTGCAGAACGGCTCCGCCGTAACTCCGGTCGATGCCGAAGAGTACCCTTGCGAGCTCGGTGCGGCCCGACCCGACGAGGCCCGCAAGCCCCATGATTTCTCCATACCTGATTTCAAGATCGACGGGGCGGCCAGGATAGGCCGCGGTGCGCACGCCGCTTGCCTTCAGCGCAACCGAGCCGGGCAAGCGCTGTGGCTTTGCAGTACGGGCCGCAAGCACCCGGCCGATCATCAGCTTGACCATTTGGTCGTGGCCGATGTCCTTCTTGGCGAGCGTACCCACAAGCGCGCCGTCGCGGAGTACCACGACCCGGTCGGCCACGCGCTCAACCTCGTGGAGACGATGCGAGATGAAAATAACACTGATGCCATCCGCCTTCAGCAATTTGATGATGCTGAGCAGCCGCTCGGTTTCCGCCAGCGGAAGGCTGGAAGTGGGTTCGTCGAAGATTACGAGCCTCGCGTTGATAGACAGCGCCTTGGCGATTTCCACCATCTGCTGCTCAGCAAGCGAAAGCGACGCCATGGGTGTGTCGGCGGAAAAATGCGCGCCCACGCGCTTCAAGAGCGGCTTCACCATGTCCCTTAGTCGATCGCGATCGACGAGCTTAAAAGGTCCCGCCTTCAGCGGTTCGCGCCCTAGGAAGATATTGGCGGCAACGTCGAGATTCTCAAAGAGGTTGAGTTCCTGATGCACGAAGGCGATGCCGGACGAGATGCTCGATTCCACAGTGAGGAAACGAAGCTCTGCCCCGTCGAGCAGGATCTTGCCTCGGTCGGGTGCGATCACGCCGCCGAGAATCTTCATCAGCGTCGATTTTCCAGCCCCGTTCTCGCCGACAAGGCCGATGACCTCGCCAGGCACGATGTCCATTGAGAGGCCCTCGAGTGCAACGACGCCGGGATAGGTCTTGCCAACTCCGGAAAGCGAAAGGAACGGCGTTGAGGGCGCGTCCGATGACGGAATGTCGGAGCTATGATTCATCGCCTGTCCATGACTGCTAATACTGTTGGCGTGATCCCTTCGCGGCAGCGGCGAGTGCCGCCGCCGCGAAGGCGGGTTATTTTCCAGTCATGGCCTTCAGGTTGGCGGCATACTTGTCAACGTCATCCTTGCCGATGATCACCGTGGGGATAATGATCAAGCCGTTGGCGGGAACGCCGGACTTGTCCCCCTTGAGGTAGGCGGCCATCAGTTTCATGCCCTGATAGGCCCATTCGAACGGCTGCTGTACGACGGTTGCGGCGATCGTGCCTTCCTTGACGCCGCCGAGCGTGATCGGGTCATCATCAAAACCGACGACGGTGATCTGGCCGAGTTTGCCTGCGTCGCGCAGCGCCTCATAGATGCGCGGGGTGTTGTAGGAGTAGAAGCCGACCATGCAGGTCAGGTCGGGGCTGGCTACCAGCGCGTCCTCGACGTTCTTCTTGGCACGGGTCTGGTCGATGTCGTCACCGCGAACATCGACAAGCTCGATCTTGGTGCCCTTGAGCCCCTCCTTCATGCCTTCGATGCGTTCGCGGGCGTTATCGGCGCCCAGCAGACCGACGAAGCCCATGCACTTGCCGCCATCCGGCATCGCCTTCTTGGCGATTTCGGCGGCCTGCTTGCCGGCGTCGACGTTCGAAGAACCGATATAGGCGACGCGGTTGGTCTTCGGCGCGTCGCTGTCGGTGGTGAAGAGAGCCGTCTGCGAGCCGATCTTGTTGAGGCCGTCCGTCTGGGTCTTGGGATCGACGGCGGAAACCATGATCCCCTTGACGCCGGCGCTGACGAGATCTTCCATGAGACGCTGCTGAATGGCGACAGCCGCCTGCTCAGGATACTTCAGCTCCATGGTGTAGTCCGGCATTTCGCCCTGCGCCTTTTTCACCCCCGCCTCGGCGGCTTTCCAGAAGTCGGACGCCCCGTTGACGACGAATGCGAGCGTCGGCTTGTCGGCAGCATGGGATGTAGCTATCGGTGCCACACTCAGCATCAATCCGGCGAAGAGCAAGGCTGCATTTTTGCGTTTCAGCTGTTTCATAATACACCTCCCGAGGGCCGCAGTTGCGAGGGCCCATTCGCGACTTACGGCCGGCCGGATGCGCGCCCCCTCCAAGGGCCCGTCGCGAAGTGACGTGTGGCATAGGTGCCGATCGCTCCCCGACGGTATACCAGAATCTTAATTAGTAAATAGTAATATGAATGTGGGCCGATACATGTTGATGCTAGGTCAAATCCGCCCAAGGCGGCACAAATGCTAGACGAGTTCTTGAATGAAACGCTGTTCTCGTCACTGACCACACTCGATCAGCCCAAACTGGCGCAGCGGTTACAACGATCATCGACCGCATTCCGGCTCGGCTGGCTGACAGCTGCTGAGTTCGCTCCGACGATCAATCCGCGACATGATGCGGTGCTGCGTGGCCGAAATGGCTCCGCACCGCAACCCGCCGCTACCGTCCCAAATGCAGCAACCAGAAATGGCCATCCGAAGGCCATTCACTCGGCTGATAGTGGTCTAGTCGCCCGTTTTCGTGGTTCGAATCATATCAAGCGGCCTCGGCGAGCTTGTATGACCAGGAATGACGGGATGGCGATTGACGTCTTCGATACCGGCCATAATGCGTTCCTTGAGCTCATGTTTTGAGGTCACCCGGATGTGACGCGGGACGGAGCGGGCGAACTTGGAGAAAAAGCCCTCGATCAGGTTGAGCCAGGAGCCGTATTTGGGCGTGAAGGTAAATTCGAAGCGGCCTGCCGGTTGTTTATCGAGCCAGGCTCTGGTTTCTTTCGAGATGTGTGCGGAATGATTGTCGAGGATCAACTTGATGGCGGTGCCGACCGCTTGGTTTCCTCCGCTCCCGGCGAAGCCCATTCCTCCGGAATCCAGAAGACAATCGAGCCGGCTTTGAGGGCGGCGGGGCTGATGAAATGAGTCGTTGAACGCCGATACTGGGCGTCGGCAGCAACTTTGGCGCTATCTAAGCCAGCCCATCGCGATCAGGGTCAACCATAGCGCTCGTCTCCAAATGGGCCTTGGCTATGCCGCCCTCCGCGCGGCAGCCTCAGGGTCCAAGTTGAACGCCATGGTGAATCATCGCCGATCGGTGTCCTTGAAGGCAACTTTCCTGTTATGAACATCCCGCGCCAATTCAAGCTCCTTCATCGTTGGGAGCTCGTCGGTCGGCAGCTTCCCCTCCGCCGCGACATCCTCTGGTATGTCGCCGTGTCCGCTGCGCAACGTTGCACGAGCGTCTGAAGCTTGAACAATCAATTCCTCAGCTGATGGGCTCGCTATCGGACGGTTTTCATTAGCACTACGATTCCTGCCGAAAGAGGCCGGTTTGGTGATTTTATCCTTGAGCATCGGTCATCCGTCGATCCTGTTTGACTGATCGCGACCGGACCGTTTTGCGCTCGTGGCATGACGCCTTCCATTCAAGCTCCGCGATCCTTCCAAGGCTATGAAATTAGCCAGCGCTTCCAAGCGCAATCTGGCATGCCTGCGCAAGGTCTGCATTTGGCTCGCTGCTGCCAAGCGGCGTTGCCCAGCCTGCCTTCTTGATAACGTCGCTACGCCCGTATGTGCCGGCTGCTTTGAGTGCGGCCATGATCTCTGCCGAAGCCGGATCCGTTTTCGCCCGCTCGAGGCAATAGGGCGTCAGCGCAGCCGCGATGGCCGAGGTTCGCTCGATCCCGGCGGCTTTTTGAGCACTGCCATTGGTCACCCACCCGCCCCATGTGAAGCCGACGATCGCAAGTGCGACCGCGCCGCATAACGCTCCCCATAGGCCGGGGCGAAGCCAGGTCATGTCTCGCATGTCCATATCCAATCTGAGTGAAAACACGCAATATTGCGCAACATCACAATAACACACTAAAGTAATTTAGGTTTAAATTTTATTTATTATTTTGTTTTATTCGCAGATCTTCCAATTAATTTCTACCCATAGCGACAAATTGTAAGTTTATATCTTTTGTTTTTCCAGTTTCGTACTTGTCAGGTTAATTTGAACGCAATGTGGTCCAATCGTCATTTTGGCCATAAGGCTGCTTGGGGCATCTAAAACCCTTGATCGCCACCTTCCGAATTCCGATTGGCAATGCCCGATACCACCGGCCGGATGAAGGCTTGTATCCGCAGCGGTTCACAGCCTTCACTTGGAGTCTGTCGCCATGTCAGCGCACATCATGAGCACCATCGTACATTTCTCGGTCCCGTTCGCATTGCCCGACATCGATGAAACGCATCCTGCAGGGACGACAAGATCGTGCAGGATGACAACCGTCGCATCGGCGTGTCGCAGACGCCGATGCGCGTGGTCCTGAATACCTGCTTCGATAAAGTGCGCGAAATAGCTCGCGGTAGGCTTTCAAGCCGGTTGCCTCTCACGCCACGGCACCGTCGTCTCTTTGCTTTCCATAGAGTCTCGACTTCTGCTTGACGCGAATTTCCAGAGGGCTGCCTTCGGGTCCGTTCCGTATCGAACTGCCCAATCGAATCATTCGCCTCGCGGCGAATCCGGTGGCCACTCGTCGGAAGCGTGATGTGCGTCTCCGACGTGTACAGCAGATCAGCCTTGCTGCACTTCCTCGGTGATCACCTCGAAACGGGAAAGCTTTGCCGGCCCGAACGCCGTCGACAGGGCCACATCCGTCGCGTCGCGCCCGGTCGCCATAAGGATACGTCCGATGCGCGGCGTATTATGCCGCGCGTCCACCGTATGCCAGTGACCGCCGAGATAGACCTGAAACCAAGCGCTGAAGTCCATCGGATTGGGATCGGCCGGCACGCCGATATCTCCGAGATAGCCTGTACAATATCGCGCCGGGATGTTCATGCAACGGCACAGCGTAATGGCAAGATGCGCAAAATCCCGGCAGACACCAGTCCTGTCGGTGAACCCGCCATATGCCGTTCGGAGCGGATCGGCTTTCAGGTAATTGAAATTGATGTGATTGTGGACGAAGTCGCAGATAGCCTGCACGCGCCGCCATCCGAGTGGCGTCGACGAGAAACGTCCCCAGGCAAAATCAGCGAGCCTGTCAGTATCGCAATAGCGGCTACCGAGCAGGAAGACCAGCACCTCGTTCGGCAAGTCGTTGATCGCATGCTGAAAGGCGCCTTCCGGGACGATATCCGGCTGCCCACTATCATAAATCTCGAACTCCGTGGAAATCGTCGTCAGCCCCGGCGGAGCGACAATGCGGCTGCAGGCATTGCCGAACACATCGGTATAGTACCAAGCCTCGATTTGCCTGTCGAAGGTCAGTATCTGATCGCTGAGAAGATCGACACGACGGGAGGGATGAATGTTCAACGCCATCAGCATCGGGGTCGGCTGTGTACACTCGTAGCCTATATGGAATCCGGCATGTATTTTCATCCTATATTCCTTATTGGAGAGATCGGTCATGCACGGAACGCAATTGCCAAACGTAGACGGCACTGTGGAGTTCCGTGAGTTTGCCCCCGTTGCAGTTCATTGGGTCGTAACGTTGACCTGCACCGTCATGCCATCGAAGTCGGAAACGCTGCCATCATAGCTGCCGCTCAACGGAACCGCCTGGCGGGGGTCACGTGCGACGGCCACGCGAATAAGATCGCGATTGCCGACGATGCCGTTCGTCGGATCGAACTCGGTCCAGCCTGCGCCGGGAAGATAGACCTGGCACCAGGCATGTGTGGAGCCTCCTCCAAGCGTGGTGCTGCCATCGCGGTCGGCGACGTAGATGTAGCCGGTAACGAAGCGCGCGGCGAGTCCCAGCGAGCGGACCGCCTCCATCATCAGCAATGCAAAATCGCGACAGGATCCTGAACGCAGCGAGAGGGTCTGAACCGGCGTCTGTGTTCCGTGTTCAAGGCGGCGGCGATAGGAAAAGCTCTCGCTGATGGCATAACAGAGTGTCATCAGCAGATGGCCAGTTTCCGTCGGCTGGCCGTAACGGACAAACTGGCGGGCCCAACGTCCGATCTCGTCGTCAGAATCGCGGTAGTGACGCTGAATTGCCGGCGCGAGATCGGGAACCTCGTCCGCATCGTAGGAAAACGGGTAGGTCAAGGCGGCACTATCAATCTGGAAATCGAGTGCGAGTTGAGGCGTATGATCGAGCGTGATCCGGGTTTCGAAACGCAGCTCGCGGGCCGAAGATGCAATATCGACGAGCGCGACACAGTTGCCGAAAGCATCATGAATCCATCGCACACGATGCGGCTCCGGGTCGATCGCCAGGGATGTGTCGATAAGCCGTTGATCAAAGCTGTCGCGGGGCCGAAACATCACCCGGTGCTCGCCAAAAGCAACTTCGCGGAAATAGCGATAGGAGGTGACGTGACGAACGGAGAAGATGCTCATGGTCGCGCCTACCCGCAAACGGGACGTTCTCCCCAGATGTCGCGAGCCGCCTCCGCGCTCTCGGCCAGAAGGGACGGATTCATGACCGCCGCGTATCTGCCTGCGTGCTTCACAAGCGCCTCCTCATAGGCTTCGAGAAAGCGCTCTATGTCGAATCGGGTTTCGCTGGCGATATACACAGGCCAATACAGAATATCCCGGTCATCAACAGACGTCAGTTCGGCAAGTCTGTGCGCTTCTATTTCGAACGTTCCGTCGCGCATTTCGGAGTGCATTCCGAAATCGTCGACGATCCAGTGATCGTTTTCCATGGCGTCCATGACCCTTCAGTATCCAGGGCGAGACGGCGGCGGCCTGGATCAGGTTGGCAACCGGCCCAGATAGCAATTGGAAAACGCAGCATCGGGATCAGAGATCCGTCCGATGTCATAAACAATGTTCCTGCACACGACATCCGCGATCACAAGCGGCCACTTGCCTAGATGAGAACAGGTCGCATCAAAAAGTTACATGCCTTCGTAGCGCGCGCTCCACCTCGGCTCGCAGGCCGTTATCTTCAATCGTTGCGAGAGATTAGCGGCAGCGTCCTTCGAACCGTCGCTTCCAACAGCTTCCCGAAGCCGGCACTGTGCGCTCATACGCTAGAGCAGTCAAAACGAATGCGCGTCGGGCGGCCAAAGCGTTCAGAGGCATATGAGACAACTCGTATTAATAACCTGCTTAGCGCCATCCGAAGGCGCTTCTTCTCGACTTCGGCAGCACGTTTCAGGGCGCTGCTGATCAGGGTCCACACACGCTTGCCGCTACCGAAAGGACGACATCATGTCCTCCGACATCCATCGTCAAATATAGTCGGAAATTCTGGGCAAGCTCTATCCGGCGGGCATGATAAGTCGGTCGTTATTCACGGCGTGGCGCACGGATACCGTTCCTGACGCATGGAGACAAAATATGCAATAAATTACGTCACCTAGTTTCCATGTTGGTGGTCCGCGCCGCGACGCAGAGTGTTGTTGTGTAATGATAAGATCGCCCGGAACGATTGTGATCTCAGCAACAAATGCAGGATGGCGCGAGGGGGAGGCAGCGCTGGCGCTGGCGGATGCGGCCGAGCGCTATGTACTTTATCTGGCTTCCCCTGTTCGGCTGTTCCTTTTACCCGCAAATTCAAACGCGCCCACGGGCGCAGACTGAGTAACTCTCTATGCCAGAAGCCTCCTGGGAAGCGTGACACAACCTTCCTCGATACGCCGAGGTCGGCGGTCCTGAATCTCTGAAGCAAACACGCCCTCACCCGAGTGCAATGGTCGTTACATTGGTCAGTTCGGCCCATGGTGGTGGACCCTGCGGGTATTTCGCGCGCCTCATATTGTATTGCTCTTGGATCAACGCCACTTGTTAATACGGGTCTGCACCCGACGGACATAGGCATTTCTTCTGGATCCGATCGGACATCTCCCTGCTCAAGCTGGAGACAATACGATGGATCATCTGCGCAAAATTACCGAGATGAATGTAGACGAGCGCCTTGCAGTTCTTCAACAACTCTCGTCGCAGCTGAGATCTAGGTCGAAAGAATCCGTCGCGGCTGACGACGGTATCATGCAACAGAGATTGGACGAAATCGGGCGCATCGTGCAGGCCCATTGCCGTCATGTTGCTGGCAATAACGCGGTCGATTCCGCTCAGATCGTCCATCGAGCCATATCTGCCCTCGCTGCTTGTCAGTTCAGCAGCCAGCAAAGCTCGCGAAAATAGGCAAACCCAGCGTAGCGGCATATATCGGACCGTCGGAAAGGAGGCAAGATTCCTTACAGTCAAAAGAAATCCGGCCAAGCAAAGGAAGAGACAGCGTTTATCCAAAGGGTGCTAAATGAGGCTGGGTACACCGGACAGCTCACAGCCACGAACAGTCAACAGTCCGATGTGGCGGCGCGACTGTTGATGAAATTGTTCAGGGAAGGTGTCACAGATCGTGGTGCCTTGGCCGGCAAACGTCGAAAGCACTTCGGATATGTGCCGGTCGACACACTGCTTTACAAACCAGTCAATAAGAATCGCCGAGCTATTCAGGGTACCGTTCCAGCCGCTACGCGTTCATTTTCCTGACCAACCACAGCGGCATAAGCCGGTGGTTTCCTCGTTGGCGTCGGCGGACCAATGGAGGATGACACGGCTCATCAGTCGCGACGGTAGCGGCGCATCCTTCTTTTCCGCGGCATCTGAAGGCTTTAGGGATTGCCCAACAATGCCTGCTAGAGCCGCAGCGGCGCAGATGCTCCGATTCAGATCGGAAAATCAGCGGTGCCCAGGAATCTGAAAGCACTGGTATAAGGGGAGTAGTGGTGGGTTTCGAAGAGGTCTTCAGAGAAGCTGAGGTTTGGGTCCGGACGGTTCTTCTAAATGCATGGACACTCTACCAGTGCGGGTTGATGGTTCTGGGCTTCCTGCTTTCGACATTCGCTGCAAAACGCGTAGAGCCAATCTTCGAAGCGCGAGCGCGCAAGATCAGGGGAAACCCGGACCTGCTGCGCGTTATTGTCGCCTTCCTTAGACGCTTGCGTTGGCTCTTCCTGATCGTATGGTTGTGGCTCGTGGAAGGCTTGCTATCGCGCTATGCGTGGCCCTCCCATCGATGGCTTATCACAACGGCGCTGGCACTCACGGCTGCATGGTTCGTCGTAGCGGTGCTGACGAGGATCATTCGCAATCAGACGCTCGCACGCGTCGTTGCGATTGGAAGCTGGTGCTACATCGCCCTTTACACGGTTGGGCTCGATGGCCCGGTCATTGCGGGTCTCGACAGCGCTGCGGTGAAAATCGGTGCCGTAAGATTCTCACTGCTCTTGATCATGGAAGCGATCGTTCTGGCGGTTGCCCTGATTTGGCTCGCCGTACTGGTTGGAAACGTTTCTTCTCATTGGGTTCAGCGGTCCACCGACCTTTCGCCCTCGTTCAAGGTACTCATCAGCAAGCTCATCAAGATCGGTTTGATCATATTGGCAGGGGCGATCACACTATCGACCACGGGAATCGACCTTACCGCCCTGACGGTGTTTTCGGGTGCGGTGGGCGTCGGTGTCGGGTTCGGTTTACAAAAGGTCGTGTCCAATTTCATCTCCGGTGTCATCATCCTGCTCGACAAGTCCATCAAGCCAGGCGACACGATCTCACTCGGCGAAACGTTCGGCTCGATCAGGGATCTGCGCTCCCGTTTCGTCTCGGTGATTACCAGAGACGGCAAAGAATATCTTATACCGAATGAGGACTTTATCTCGCAGCAAGTGGTGAACTGGTCGTTCTCCAGCGACTACGTCCGTATCGAAGTCGATTTTGGAACGTCCTACGACAGCGACCCGCATGATGTCGTGCGCATCGCAATAGAAACGGCAAAGAGCATTCCTCGCATCGCCAACACCTATTCCGCGCCGGTGTGCTGGATGACGGCCTTCGGATCCTCTTCGCTCGATTTCAAGCTGAGGTTCTGGATTTCTGATCCGAGCAACGGGCTGACCAACATTCGCGGCGAGGTACTCATGGCGTTGTGGGACGCCTTCAAGCAAGCGGGGATTTCGGTTCCCTTCCCGCATCGCGAGATCATCATGAAGACGCCTGTCGAAATTGCTCGACGCCCCTCTGAACCGGGATAGAGCAATGGGCTTTTCGGGGACGCGCGGCAAGGTCACACGCTTGCAAGTCGATGTTTTTCAACCGCCGCTTCTGGTATCCGTTCGAAAATGAGAGGGCTATGCAGACGCGCAACGGCAACCTGCAACAATGGCTGGCGCGAGATCTCCTGCCGCTTGCCATCCCCTCGCGCCGAGAAGGACGAGAGCAAGAGACCCCTTGCCGGCCCGACGGTGTAGCGAGCCTCCTGCAGCCAAAGCCAACAAGCCGCGCCACCCGTGCGCGAACAAGACCAATCCCATTCACGATCAGAACGCCGTTACGACGCCGGGGCGACGACTTCCTTTTTCCGTCCGTCGCGCAGCCTGGCAGATGTGTACCAGCCATCCCACTGCGAGAATTGCTCGAAGACGCGGCGATATCCCTTGCTCTCCAACAATTTCTGTATCGCGGCTTCTGTCTTAGGATTGTTCTCTACCGATATCAGGTCGAACCTGCGGTCAAAGCTGAAGGCGGACAAAATATCGAGTTCGCTGCCTTCCGTATCGATCGACAGATAATCCACCACAGGTGGCGCATGGTGAGTTTCCAGCAAATCGTCCAGCGAAATTGTCTCTACCTGTATTTGCCTTCCCGTTCTGCGCACCTCGGAGAAATGATCCCCTTGAGAAAAATCGGCAATTGAACTCAGTTCCGGGTCGACGTCGTCGGTGGCTATAAAGGTGACCGTGTTATGGGATTGAGATGAGACGCACCGATGGTCGATAGAGACATTTCTATTTGCGGCCAACTCCGGATGCCAAATAGGGTTGGGTTCAGCGAGGATACCGGACCAGCCGAATTGCTTCTCAAGCAACCAAGTATTGCTATTTTTCAGACCATTCGTCGAGCCGAACTCGACGAAAAAGCCATCTCGTTTCTCGGATAACTCGTAGCAAACCCACAGGTCCTGTAAAATCTGTGCTCTCGACCAATCCCGCCGTGACAGGCAATAGCTGATAAAGCTGACGTCATCATCCAATATGAGGTCAGCGACCTCTGGCCTGTTGAGGCGAATTGCATTGAATACTGCTTTCTGCAAATTCTTGTTCTGGTGCAATCTGTTGAAGATCATCGCCATACTCGAAAGTGCAAACTTTCTTGCGTCCAGCATATTGCCTATCCGTTTTACGCGTTGAGCGACATTATCGTCGCGTAGTCTTTTCACATCAATGACCGTCCGCGGGTGGTCGCAGGGGACAGAAAGGCACCTGCTGTCAGCCACGAAAGCAACCCTTGCGGATGACCCTTCCCGTTCCGGTTTGTCCAGCGGCTGTATTGGAGCAGTATGCATGCTGCCGACCCGTCAGCCCGTGCCCGCTGAGTGTTGGCCCAAACAGGCCCGAGCGAGCCGTTCGAAGTGAGCGCGAACGTCAGCGACGCCGATCATGTCATCGATGTTCATGCCTGCCTGATATTCAATCGCGTTCATTAGCTTCCCTCTTCTGGTCGAGCATGATGACGCCCGCAAAAATCCGACAGCTGTCCGCGACCGGACGTGAAGGGCGAGACGACGGCGCACGGTCACCGTCAACTGTTCTGCGCGGGATGGTAGTGACGCCAGGTCCTGCCGATGCTGGGTATCAACTGCGCCATGACCGCTTTGATGCCGAGCGCCTGTCCGGACAACCGCATGCGGTAATTTTCGGTCATATGAACCATCACATTCTCCGGATAGATATCTCGAAAGAATGAAAGGCCTCCAGTCTCTTCGAGCTTCTGGTGGAAGAAACTGCCGGCCGGTGGTGCCATGTTCTTCCAGTATCCCATCTTGGAAAGGATGTTGTTGAACAGATGGATGGTCGCGGCGCCGCGGCACTTTTCCCTGCATTCGTCGGCAAATTCCCTGAGGAAGATCTTAAACAGGTCATAATGTTCAATCGGGTAGAAGACCGAGTGGCTGGTTGTCTCGATTTTCTCGTGAAGTTCGTTGACAACCTGCGTCAGCAGAATCGGCCCGGTCTGGCCCCAAACGAGGTTCCTGCCAGCAACAGCCATGGATTGTTCAATGAGCTTGTCCAAGGTGTGCTGTGATCTAATGTAGAGGACGGCGTTGTTCAGGCCGCCTTGCTCTTCTCGCACGACGATGTCATCGGGCAGTTCGTCCGGAAGCCTTTTGATCATAAGGACGTCGAGGTCGGTCCACACCAGACCGCAGTCCCTGATCATTTTGTAGCGAAACAGGTTGGAAAACGGCGTCAGATGCGGTTTGCCGTTCAACAGGAAGCGTTTCGTCAATTCTTCTGGAAAAAGGTCCGCCGCGTTGCGCAGCTCCACTCCATCGGGGGCATTTTCGATCGGTTTATATGAAAAGAGTACAAGGCGGTAGCCATGCCTGATAAACGAATGAGCGCACGCCTGCTCAAGCGCATCAAGGCGCCCTCCGTACCAGAACGTTCCGAATGTCCTTGGGTCAGATGGCTTCTCCAGCATATGGGTTCCTTCCGATCGAGCGAGATATCAAACCGGTGTTTCAAACAGAAAGCGAAGTCGTAACGCGAAGGGCGCCGCAACGTTCGTTCAAGACGGCCAATGCGCATTGCAGGAGCCGCACCCTAGGCACATTGTCGCCGGAATGGTCCGGGCGCGAACCACTCCGTATCGGGGATGTGGTATTTCGCAGCTGCGTCAAATTTGTCTGACACGGGGGTCGCAACTGTCGCAATTGCGATCTTAGTGTTGGCGATAACCTTGCGATTTTCCTCCATATCCACGGTCGTTTCGTTATTTCGCGGCGAATAGAAGTAATGGAGTCCACAGAAGGCATTATGTTTCTAATTTCGGAACGATCTCACAAAACTAACTACATTGCAGTGCAGCATATCGACTAATTATCGACCAATCTACTGATATATTGTGAAAAATATTTATCGCACCGCACGCCATGCCGGCGGCAAGTGGAATCTACTTCCCTTCAGCAGCCGCCATCTTCACCCGCCTTGGAACCGCCGCCGCTAAGTATACCTGCATCGTCTCGCGGGCTACACGGTCGATCGTCAGGTTCTCAATGCGCAGTTGGCTCTTGACCTTCCATATTGCGATCTGTTCAGGCACCCGCAACAGGTCAGAGATTGCATTTGCAAGCGATGACGGATCGTGCGGCGGCACAAGAATTCCCGCCTTGCCGTGCTCCAGCAGTTGCGGGATGCCATCCACTTCCGTGCCTATTATCGCGCAACCTGCCTCGCGTGCCTCCGACAGGACAAGGGGCGCTGGGTCGGCATGCGAGGGCAGGACGAAAATGTCGGCCGCCAGCATATACGGATAGGGGTCCCTCGCGGACCCAACAAAGGTGACAGCGGCTGCGCAGGCGAGAGACGAAACCATTTCCTCGTAGGATTTTCGAAATGGACCGTCGCCGACGACATAGAGACGCGCTGCTGGAAAGCTCTCGTGGACAATATCGAACGCATGAAACAAATCCGGCAGGCCCTTGCGAGGGTGGAGCCCACCGACAAAAAGAATGCTTGGCGACTGCAGCGCCGCCGGCTCCTCCATTCGCGCTTCCAGCCGGCTCGAACCAATTGTGCCGTTGAGGACAACGTGCAACTTCGAAGCGGAAACACCCCTCCTTTGCATTGCTGCCCCGACAGCGTCGCTCACGGCAATCACACGTGTTCCCAATCCCATTAACGTCGCGCTCTTTTCGAATTCGTTATGAACGGTTGTGATGAGAGGTATCCCCGCGATCTTGCAGATCGGGAATGCCAGGACAGCGCTGGTCATCATATGCGCATGGACAACCTCGGCTTTAAATTCGCGAATGTGACCGCGCAGGCAAAAAAAGGCTTTGGCCAGGCTCGGGATACTTCTCTTATGATCGACGCGCACGGTCAAAACGCCCTTGCTGTGCAAGAGTGGGTCAAAGTCCCCTCCTCCGCTTGCGATGCAAACGTCATTCCCGAGCGCGGCCTGAGCACAGGCCAGATCGACTGCGGCATGAACATGCCCGTTCTGGCGCTGGGTATGATTGAGGATATGCAGGATCCGCATCGTTCGTCATGTCCTTCGCGCTCCGGCAAGCCGAGCTCGCCTCTTCTTGCATTTTAGGTGTCGACAGTCCCTGTCAATTGCCGCGGTTGCCGCCACTCACCCCGATTGCGGCCTCCACCTCCATCGTCGACACCCTGGCGGTCGGCTGGTAGTTGAACCCGCCCTGGCGCCCGATGGACTCGATCCCGAACATACGGAGCTTGGCAATCGCGTTCGCGGCGTTCTGGGCGGCCCCTTTGCTGTAGATCGGATATGCATTCTCAAGCACTTGACTACCCTCGAGCTTGAGGTCGCCGGCAAACATGCCGTTGCCACATGCGTGTTGCCGAAAATCGGCCTCGGCCTCGTCAATCGTCCCGACGTGACCGGCAATCACCTCGACGGCAAAATACTCCCGCCCGTTCACCCGGCCGTAGAAATCCGAATAGACCGTCAGTCGCTTCCATGCCCCGGCGTGCGAAAAGTTGTAGATGATCGACTGGGTGAATCCACGCTCGCCCGAGAAGCTAAAGTAGAGGGAAATGAGGGTGATGGTCTTGAGCACTGGCAGCGACGCCATCCCGCAAAGCCTTTCGGCAATGGCAATCGGCACGGTAGAGACAATGCGCTGAGCGGACACTGCGCCGCCCGCCAGTGAGAGCTCAAAACCGCTCGGCACCTTTTCTATGCCACGCATTCCCGCCGCCAGCCGGAAGACGACGCCATCACGCTCGAGACGACGGGCGGCCGGCTCGTAAAGGGTGGCAAACCCTTCTTTTGGCCGGGCCATCTGCCGATTTTTCGGGCCCGCTGCACGCCTCCTTTTGAAGGCGCGCCTCGTCAAATTGATGACTGATGCATATTCGCTTATCCATAGCATCCGCTTCCTGGCCAGATCGAGATCGATGTCTTCGGCGGCAAGGCCATAGAAGCGTTTCATATAGGTCTCCAGGCCGGATCGGTGAAGCAGGTGGCCGCCGATCCAGTAACGCGCAAAATCTCGCGCGTTGCTCATGCGCCGCAAGAAGACCCGGGCGAAGAGTACCGACGCAAAGATCCTAACCAGCCCTGCCGGACCCGCTGCCAGAATGTCGTCACGGATGGAGATGGGATAGGTGGTTATCTTGCCCTGGGGATTGAGACGCCCCCAGCTGGGATCAATCGGCACGTAATGAGGCAGGAGTTCGGGGAAATGCCGAAGTAACGGTGAGTCGTCTTGGAAAATGAGGCTTCCAACGTCGAAAGTATATCCCTCTGGGGATGTCCAATCCATGTGGTTGCCGCCCGGAGTGCCATAGTCATCGACGACGACCACCCGCTCGCCCCCGCTTGCAAGAATGGACGCTGCAACGAGCCCGGAGATCCCCGCGCCGAGAACGATCACATCGAAATGCTGGACTGCGGACAGCTGCGTCGCCTGATGGCTCGCGTCATCCATCGATTTCGCTCCATATGCCCTCTTTGCTGCAATGCGACATTAATATCTATTTTCGCGCGAGTCGATGACGCAAAGCAACAAATCTGTAATTTATTCTAACTTTCGAATATTTTCAGGACGATAGTCATACTTTTCAAGAACAATGATCTTTTCGTCTTGCTATAAATCAATCGATGTTGTTACATACCTTCGGCCCCTCACTCGCGGGTGCAGCATTTTGTCCTTACGAGCACCACGCTGTATGTGCCTGCGCTTGCAGACGGGACCAGATTGATCGATGGCAAAGGGTATGCAGTGTTACGGCAAAACCTCGATCTTCTTTGCAGCCCGTTGAACGGGATTGGCCTGATTTCCACCGACGTGTTCGACACGTTGCTGCTGCGTCAACCGAAATCACAGCGTTCGCGTGTGATGGAGGGAGAGCGACGCTTCGCACGCCTGTTGAAGCAACGAGGATACCATGCCAGCGCCGAGGAACTGTTTCGGGTGAGGTTGCTCGCCGAGAAGTTTGCATATCGGGCGTTGAACGTCGGAGGCGGTGCGGGAGAAGTTCGCCTGTCGGACATTATCGCGCGGCAGCTGGCAATCCTCGGCCTGCCGCCAGAGCTGTTGCACGCACGCATCGGCCTTGAGATAGACATCGAGAAGGGGTCGCTTTCGGCCAACGGCCCGCTGGCGATGGCGTTGCGACAACAGCGCCAGGCGGGCATTAGAGTCATCGCCGTCTCTGACACCGGCCTTCCCGCCGACCAGCTCTGCGAATTGATCGCCCACTTTCATGGCCCTGGTCTCATCGATAAGGTCTATTCGAGCGCTGAGGTTGGAGCGAGCAAGCGCTCCGGGCGACTGTTTTCTGCCGTCCTTGCCGCCGAGAACATTTCCCCCTCGGGAATGCTGCACATCGGGGACGACCATATTGCCGATCACGCGGTGCCTCAAACGATGGGTATCCATACCGTTCATATGCCCAAGGGCCTTATCCGGCGCTACGCCGCGCGCGCCGATGGCGCGCGTAGCGAGGCAATCAGAGGCTTTCGCCGTCACCTTGCGCTTTCTGGTCCGGCATTTCGTGCCGTGAGTGACAGGAATTCATTCGGTCGTGAGGTTTTTGGACCGATCGTCGCGCAATTTTGCCTCCATATCTGGCTTTACGCAACGCAGGCCCAGGCGCAGGGGGACTGCGCGCTGGCCTTCTGCGCCCGAGGGGGCATTGGCATTCGCCAAGCATTTGAAGCACTCCTTGCAAGGTTGCAGCTTCCTCTCGACATCCGGCGCGAAAACATCCTCGTTTCGAGACTGGTTGCGGCACGCACAGCGCTGGAGACGCGCAACTGCGCCGTTCTCGACGAGCTTGGCCGGGAATTTGCAAAAAGCAGCTTTGCGCAGGTGGCGCATGCATTGGGCGGCGCCACATACGAATTGCCGCCCAGTTGGGACGCGACGTTTGCACCGGCGCACTTCTTCGAGATGTTGAATAGCCCTTCCGGCCTGCCGGTGCTTGAGGACGTTGCGCGACAAAACCAGCTCTTCAAACGTCATCTCGACATCAGCTGCGGCCCCGCGACACGTATCATCCTTTGCGACACCGGACTCTATGGCAGTACCCAGCGGCTGCTGGCCGCGGGGCTTCCAGAGCGGCATTTCGAAACCGTTCAGTTTGCCCGCTGCAATTACAAGGGGTTAAGCGAGGACCATTTTCCTGATGTGACCGGACTGGTGGTTGAGGCGAACCTCTATAATCCGCTTAAGATCGAGACGGTTGTCCTGCGCTACTGGCACATCATAGAGAGCCTCTTCGAGCCGGCGATCCCTTCGGTGCGCCACCTGACGGAGCGCGAAGATGGCACAGTATCTGGCAACGCCGGTGCGATCGCTCACGATGTCATCGATGCCGCGGCAGGCAACCCGCTGCTTTCAGGTGTTTTGGATTATATCGACCATGTCGAGAGCGGCGCTGAGGTGATGCGGCAAGCCGACGTCGCGTGGCTGCGGCTGAAGCGCGCAATCACCAACCCCAGTTCCTTTGACA
Organism: Rhizobium favelukesii; assembly: GCF_000577275.2. NCBI lineage: Bacteria > Pseudomonadati > Pseudomonadota > Alphaproteobacteria > Hyphomicrobiales > Rhizobiaceae > Rhizobium > Rhizobium favelukesii. The sequence continues at coordinate 1,111,388 of NZ_HG916855.1, read as the reverse complement.
TGGTGGCTCTCGGTGTTGGACCGCGCTCGATCGATTTCGGCCGAGGCGAAAGCGTTCACGTGTTGGCGCAGACGGATCGGACAGGCCTTGCGAAGCGGCTGAAATCGACGAAGTCGCAGCTTTGGCGGGAAGGCGCCATTGCGCGCGACTTTCCTCGCATGAAGTCGGCCCTGCTTGCTGCGCTGGAACTGGCGCATATCCTACGAGGAGTGTCGGCACATCTTTATCGATGAGCACCGTTGAGGAGCGGTTCTGGCTCATCGTACCCCGCTTTCAAGGCAAGACAGACGTCATAAGGGAGGTCAGTCGGGCTTTGACGCGGAGCTGCCTGCTCGCCGCATCAGGGCCGAGGTGTTGGAGTGTGTAATGCTGGCATTTAAGGCTATACAAGGAGCCGGGTGGCTTGTCTTCTCGCGCTTTGTTGGGCGCATCATCGACTTCTTCACGCTGCTCGTTCTCGCGAGAATACTCTCACCGGCGGATTTCGGCCTGGCGGCGCTTGCAACCTCTCTCGTCGTCATCGTCAATACGGTGCTGGAAATTCCGGTAACACAGGCGCTTGTACGGCTGCCCGCTATCGACAAGAGCCATCTGGATACTGCGTTTACCGTCGGACTGATCAGAAGCGCTCTCATTGCTGTCATCGTTCTCGCAGCCGCCTGGCCGTTTGCATTCTTTAATCACGAGGCGATGCTCCTGCCACTCGTTGCCGTTCTTGCGCTTGGTCCGATCTCCAGAGGGCTTGTGAGCCCCGCAATGGTTCAATTCGCGCGCGAACTCGGCTTCCGGCAGACGTTCATCCTGGAGTTTTCCGGCAAGCTAATCGCGAGCATCATCGCCACGCTCATTGTCCTTTCGGGCGGTGCTTATTGGGCGATCGTTGCCAATTTCGTGATCGCTTCGGCCGCGTCCAGCATCGTCTCCTACGTGCTCGCCCCCTATCGACCTGCCCTGTCTTTATCCCGGTTGACGGACTTTGCCGGCTTTATCGGCTGGTTCAGCTCCGCGCAGCTGATCTCGGCACTCAACTGGCAATTTGATCGGTTTTTGATCGGATCGCTTGCAGACCGCTCAACGCTCGGACGCTACGCCGTTGCCAGCGACGTATCCGTTATTCCAACGCAAAGCATCATAGGGCCGGCCTTGCAGCCAGTGATGGCAGCCTTTTCGCAGATCAGTCATGACCGCGTACGAACCAAGTTCGCCTTTCTCAAGGCTGCTCGGTTTGCCATGCTGATCTCTGTACCGGTCTGCATCGGCATGTCCTTGACTGCCGACCTCGCGACCGTGCTTTTGCTCGGGCAAAAATGGAGCGAGGCGGCTCCAATCCTGAGCCTGCTTGCCCTTTCGGTTGTGCCGATACCCTATTTCCAGACGCTCTATTCCGTAAGTCTCGCGCTCGACCGACCAGTCATCATCTTCCGCCTCAACGCGGTCGACCTTGGCATCAGGCTGATGCTGCTTCCGCTCGGATTTTACCTCGACTCGATAATGGGTGTGAGCGTTGCCAGGATCGTACTGTCGTCGTTGATGTTCGCGTTCTATCTGGGCGAGACGCGAAGCCTTCTTGCCCTTGGCATCGGGGAGCAATTGGGCAACCTTTGGAAAGTCGCATTTGCATCAGCCGTGATGGCGATCTCGGTGCTGTTTCTTCGCGAGGGCCTCGCCGCACAGCAGTTACATCCCGTGGTAGAACTGGCGTTCGTGGCGACGATGGGCGCGGCTGCCTACACCGGAACATTGCTCCTTCTCGGCATCAGATTGATTGCCGGACGCGGGCACCTTGAGCTCGTCGACAGGAGCTGAGATCGCGCAACCTCAAAGCAGCGAGCGTATGAGGCCGGTCATCGAACGCTGGTTGGTATTCAGCCGGTACGAAAGCCCCTGCTGGGCGCGCCGAACGGGCAGGATCGCCGTCAGAACCAAGAAGGCGACAAGCGCGGCCCTGGTTTTGATGGATCCGTCGTTTTCCCAGACACGGAGGAGCAGGCGAACCAGGTTTCCGATCGGAACGGATCGGCCCTCTGCGACAGCCAAATAGAACGATCGCTCGAGATAGAAATGCGTGTCTTCGGCCCGGGCAAGATTTTCCGCCTGCGCCATAGGCTCCAGAATTCGTCGCAGGTGATCCATTCGGGCCATAAAACGCGTCAGCTCGCGCCGCAGCAATTTCGCGTCAAGGGGGCGGCCGAGGCCCGAATCGTTTCGGTCGTGAACCCTGTAACGGCCGAGTGCTTCCGACAGGCTGACAACGTCGCCAAGGAAAGGCACGACAAAGAGAATGACGCCATCAACGGCGTTGTCATAGTCGGCCTCGTTAAGGAAACGGCAGGCGTCGCGGCGAAAGACATTTCCCGATGTTGGCGGGGAAGCGTAGGTCCCTGTTTTCAAAACGCGTGAAGCGAGTACGTGGCGGTCGCGAAAGGCGGCCAATTTGGGAACCGGCTGTCCAATGACTGCGCCATTGCGATCGATGCGCACCAGGGGAAATTGCAGCTTTGCGACCCGATCGTCGAGTTTTTCAAGGATGATGGCCAGAGAACCAGGCTGCAACTCGTCGTCGGCGTCAAGAAAAAGGACAAACGGTGCCCGCGTCTTGCTCAGACCATAAAGACAGGCCGCCCGTTGACCACTGTTTTCGATCCTGTATGCGCGCACATCGTGTTTTTGAATCACACTCCAGGAGGTGTCGGTCGATCCGTCGTCGACAACGATCAATTCACAGTCGTTACACCTCTGATCAAGGACGCTCCTGATTGCGAGCGACACGTATTCTGCGTAGTTCCAGCAGGTGATGATCACGGCAAGCCGCGGCACCGCCACGGCTACGTCCGTAATGAAAGGCTCGGTCATGAACGCGCCTTGTTGATGACTGTCCCCACCACGTTGGCGCCTGCCCGGCGCAGGAGCCGAATGCAGTCTCCTATTTCATCGATCGTCGTCTCGCCGGCCAACGCCAAGACAATCACGGCGTCAGCAAAGCTTGCCAGAGCCAGAGCATCCATTGAACCCTCAAGGGGTGGTAGATCGAGGACCACGTCGCCCCTTTGGCGCGCAGCATCGATGATTTGCTGAACTCTCGCATCACGGAAATCGGCAAAAAGGTTTGCGTTGGTGTCCTTCGAGTGGATCGGCAGCACCGAAACCCCACCGACTTGATCGAAGGAAAGCTGACTGAACAAGATATTGGCGAATGCCGCACCGGCCAGCGATGTCGTTGGCGGGACTGAACCGTCCAGTGCGACTGGAACGTCGCGCGTTGCCGCCGCCTGGAAGAGCGTGACGCTCCGGCCACTGCGGCTCATCAACTGGGCAAGAGCGGTGGAAAGTGTGCTTACACCGGTTCCCGGCGTCCAAGACACAACCGCGACCGCAATGCTTCGATCGTTGCGAAGGCTTGTACAGGCAATCTCGATCGAGGTGCGAAGGTCGTGAATCGCTGCAACAAAGCGTTGTTGCCGCGGGGTGTCGACGCGCCATGGTATCGCATTGGCGCCTGGAACATCCGGCACCGAACCGAGGCAAAGTGTGCCTGTATCACGCGAGAGATCTTTGGCATCGCGCACCCTCCGGTCAAGCGCGAGATTGACCGCGATGAGACCCAGGCCGCCGAACAGTCCCAGTACGCCGCCAAGCGCTAGAATCAGGGATTTGCGCGGACCTGAAGGGCTTAACGGTGGAAGGGCTGCACCAATCACTCGGGCGTCCGCGTCTGGTATGGGGATCGCTGGCAGGGCTCCTGCGTGCATACCCTCCCGAGCTGCGTCGACCTGCAAGGCAAGGGCATCCAGACGCCCCTGCAGTGCATCCGTCCCCGCCCGCGCCGTTTGCTCCTTGAAGGACACGGCCTGAAACAAGTAGCCTGACACCACGCCATTGGCGACACGCGCCGGCAGAGTCGGGTCTGCGGCAGAGTAACCGATTTCAATGACGAAGGATTGGCCAACGCGCCGCACATCGAGGCGTTGTGCGAAATTTATGAAGGCGGCGCGTTCGGCATCGTTTGCAAGATCTGCGGCTTCGCCCGACCCTCGCGACACCTTGCCCGTCTCCAGTCCATCGGCGGGGCGAAATAGCGTCCGAACAAACGACATAATCGGGTCGAATGGGCCGGGCGGGCGCGGTCCAAGTTCCGGCGTGTCCTTCAAGTTGAGGCTTTCGAACACCGCTGAAAGCAGCCGCTCTGATTTGATGGTTTGCAACTCGCTGTCCGCACGCGTGATATCCAAGCTCTGCTGCGCCCCCCACTCCTGGCCGGAAGCTGCCGATTGGCGCGGCTCAAGCAGGAAGGTTGCCGTGGCATTGTATGTCGGCGGCAGCGAGCGCGCATAAAGACCCGCCAACAACAAGCCGGCAAGCGTACAGGCCAGCAGGGGTATCTTGTAGCGATAGCCAAGGGCAATGAGGGCGCGAAGCAGGGCGATTGGGCCATCTTCGGGACCCTCGGGTTGAACCTCGTTGAGCCGCAAGAGCCGAGCTGTAGGATCCAGGGGCCGCGGGTTGTTAAACATCATTGGGCCTAATGCCTCCGTCCGCGCAGTCTGATTGATTTTCTTGGTAAGATAGCGGCCGCCCGTTCCGGCTCCAGTCGCCCCCGCAATATGTCTGCGATCGCCAAAAGGTTGCCCTTGACGCGTCCCTTCCGGTCGATGAAGGGCTCCGGCCAGACGGCTCGGCCGAAGTTGCTTGCCGTGTTGCGCAAAATATGGTCGGCGACATTGACAAGGGTCATCGTGCCCTTGCGCATCATGTAGAGTGGATTGACAACCTGCGAGTAGCCAAGCCGCTCGCCGCTGACCCTGCCATTCTTGGCGCCCATATGCGCACCGTATGCAAGCGACCACTTGATGAGACGGCCGCCGCCCTTTGCAACGGTCGCCGAAAAATCGCGATCTTCAAGCCAGCCGTAGAGAACAAGCCGCTCATCGAAACGTATCTCTTTGATGGCTGAAACGCGGAATGCCATATTGCAGCCGTAAGGACTGTAAGGCTCCGTCCACCGAGGTGTCTGCCGTCCGGCCGCCGCGACGAGACGGACCGCCTCGTCAAAACCAATCCCTGGTCCCTTGATGCCATCGGCAACGACGTGGCCCGTGAACCCGACCACCTGGCTCTCATCGCGGAAAACCCGCGCCGCCGAAGCCAACCAGTTTGCGTCGGCGACGAAATCATCGTCGAAGAACGCCACGATCTCAATGTCTGGTTCAAGGCTGGCCAGGCCGGTATTGCGCTGGGCAGCAAGCCCTGCCGGGCCGGTCACCACCGTGACGCCGCAAAGCGAGCCAAGATCCCCGGCGTCAGCGAGCTCGACGCATGACACAATGACAGCCGCCGGTTTCAGGCTTTGCGTCGCCACGAAATGACGCACCGTGGCCGAGACGATATCAGGTCGGCCGCGCGTGGCAAATATGACGGCGACCTTCGGTGTCGATGGCCGCGCCGGCGCGTAGGTTGGCAGATCTGCGCCGGGCGATTTCAAAAGGTCCAGATATCCGCTTGCGGTTTGCCTCCAGGAAAATCTTTTCACCTCTTGGCGCCCGCGCCCCACGAGATCGTCGCGAAGGTCTTTCGATTGTGCAATCGCGTGAATCTGATGAACCCACTCGTCGGGCTCAAACGGCGTGGCCAGGAGTGCGGCATCGCCGCAGACCTCCGGCATGCTTGCGCAATTGGATGATACGACGGGGCATCCTCGCGCCATCGCCTCAACGATTGGAAGGCCAAACCCCTCCGTCAGCGAGGGAAACGCCAGACAGATGGCATGGTCGAGGAAATAGGCAAGATCATCGTCCGATACCCTGCCGGCAAAGTATACATTGGGTCGGTCTTGCAGGGCTTCCGGCGCGAAGATGCCATCGCCACCGCCGGCAATGATGATATCGATGCCGAGCTCATCCAGCCGCGGGGCGACATTGATCAGCAAGGCAAGATTTTTGTGGCGGGCCCGAGATCCAAGAGCGAGGACGAAAGGGCGTTGCGCATTGCGAGAGACGACCAGGGCCGGTGCCGCAGTCGAAAGAGCCGGGTTCCACCGCAGCGCATGCTCATGGCCGTTGGGCAAGATGGCAATATCTTTGAGCGAAACCGGCAAATGGCGGGCGATCTGACGCGCCGCCGCCTGCGATACGGTTGCGATGCGAGCTGAGCGGCGGGCCAGAATCGGCTGAAGATTATGATAGACGGCCCGAAATGTGGGGCTGTAGCTGCCTGGCGTCGCGAAAATATTAGCATCATGGATACAGACAATTTGGTCCCGTATGATGGCCGGGGCTGTATTGCACAGGTTCAGCAGCCGTCGCCCCCTGGCATAATAAGGCAGCTCAAACTGCTCCCAAGCGTGCCCCGTCCCGCGGCCTGCCCTGACAACGGCCAACCGTGAAAATTCCAGATCCTTTGCGCTCCTCGGCGCCAGGACGCTCGTTTCGATGGATGCGGCAGACTCGTCGAGAGCATAAAGGACGTTGCGAGCATAGCGCTGCACGCCGGTCATTGTCTGTGCAAGGAAGCGGCCGTTGGTCACTGTCGCGGCATCGCTCATCGCAACACACCGGGCCAAGGAAGACGTTGATGAGGGTATCGCACCAGCAACTCCAACGTTAGAACCTGCATCTGGGCAAGGGGCTGCCCAGGAAGCACGGAGAAACAATACACCACCGCGCTCGGGCTATCGAAGCACGTTGAAAGAAATTGAAAGTAACAAGGGCGCGGACGCCGCCGCGCCTTGAGGCCTCAGTAGCTGCCGCGCGAGCGCAAAACGGCCGGGATGGTCTTCATCATGATCGCCAGATCTCCGCCGATCGTCTTTTCCCGGACGTAGCGGACATCAAGTTGCACCCGTTCACGGTAACTGGTGTCGCTGCGACCGCTGACCTGCCACAGGCCTGTCAGACCCGGGCGAACCCTGATGTAGTCGGCAAAGTGGACGCCATAGAGCTCAGCTTCGCTTGCGACGATCGGGCGTGGACCAACGAGGCTCATCCGCCCCTGAACCACATTCAGCAGCTGTGGTATTTCGTCGATGCTACTCTTGCGAAGCAAGGCACCGAAGGGCGTGATGCGCGGATCGTTCCTGAGCTTGCGAGTGGTGTTCCACTCTTCCTTAAAATGCGGATTGCTCGCGAGATGGTGCGCCAGCACCTCATCCGCGTTCCTGACCATTGTCCGGAACTTCAGGCAAGGAAACATCACACCATTCTTGCCGATCCGCCGATGCGCGATGAAAATCGGCCGACCCTGCAATACAAGCAAGATGGCGATGACCATCACGATCATTGGCGATAACACAAGCAGTCCAATAGCGGCAAAGCTGGCATCGATGGCGTACTTGCATACGGCGGAAGCACCGTTCTTCACCGCATCAGTCTTCCGCGAGCCCGCCCCGCGATTATGCTGGCGCGTCTTGCTGAACCTGTCGAAACCTCGACCGAGATCAATGTCACGCATGTGCGTACTCCCCATTAAAGAATAGGTCTCGGGCATGCAGAAATGCCGAACCGGCATGCATAAGGACGTTAACAACTATTAAACGAATTGACAATAAATTTATTGCATTGCACTATATAACGGTGCGAGGCGGCCAAACGACAGCATTTCGGACAAAAATACTGTCTAGTTCCACAATACGACCCATTTAAGATTACATAGAAACACTTAGGACGAACTGCCTCCGCTTTTGCGCCCTGCAGTAATACCGCCTGCAGCAATACCGATTGTGTCAAGTCGTGGAGCGTGGCGTGCGAGTTGCAATCATACATTACTGGCTGGTGGGAATGCGTGGCGGCGAGAAGGTTCTCGAAGCGCTATGCGACATCTTCCCGGATGCCGACATATATACGCATGTGTGTGATCTCTCGGCGATTTCGGACAAGCTGAAGGCCCATAAGATCCAGACCACCTTTATTGGCGCACTGCCTTACGCCAGAAAAATGTACAAGAAGTATTTGCCGCTGATGCCAATGGCACTCGAGCAGATCGATCTTGGCGCCTACGATCTTGTGATCAGCAGCGAGTCTGGACCGGCAAAAGGCATCATCCCGACCTCCCCGGCGCTCCACGTCTGCTACTGCCATTCGCCGATGCGCTACATCTGGAACATGTACAACCGATATTATGACAGTTCCGGCCTCATGACACGCCTGATGATGCCGCCTCTGGCGCACTATCTCAGGACCTGGGATGTCGCAACGGCCAATCGCGTCGATGATTTTGTCGCGAACTCGGCAACTGTTGCCCAGCGCATCAGGCGCTATTATCGCCGTGATGCTTCGGTCATCCATCCACCAGTCGATACGGCTGCCTTTGCTCCGGTTTCGCGCTCCGAGGTCGGCGACTATTACCTGATGGTCGGCGAACTCGTCAGCTACAAGAGACCGGATTTGACAGTGGAGGCCTTCAACCGCCTGAAAGCCAAGCTCGTCGTCATCGGCGGTGGCGAAATGCTCGAGCGGCTTCGGCGGATCGCAGGTCCAACCGTGACGATCTTAGGTTCGCAGCCGTTCGACGTTCTCAAGCATCACTATGCGCGTTGCAAAGCACTGGTATTTCCCGGTGAGGAGGATTTCGGGATTGTCCCGGTCGAAGCGATGGCCAGCGGCCGACCGGTTATTGCATTTGGGCGTGGAGGCGCGACCGAAACCGTCGTTGCCAACAAAACAGGCGTCTTCTTCGCAAATCAGACGGTGGAAGAACTGATTGATGCGGTGGAGCGGATCGAGCGATTGGATCTCAATCCCGCAGATGCCGTGTCGCGCGCTGCAGACTTTCGCCGCGATGTCTTCATCAGCCGCTTCCGCACCTTCGTCGAGCGGGCCACCGGCACCGAGCTTGCGCTTCCCGCCTAACGGCTGAAACGCACGAGGAATTTAATGACTGCGTCACGGAGTAGAAGCATGCGACACCGATGCCCGAGATGGTTTGACGAATGTCTGTGGGTGTTCAGACCATTTGTTCGCTGGGCGGCAGCGGCATGCCTGATCTTTTGCACGAACACGGCAATGGCGGCAATGGCTGACGACTACATCCTCGGCCCTCAGGACATATTGAAGATACGCGTTTTCGAATGGCGACCAAGCACTGGAACAGCGTTCGAATGGGTGCCGCTCACAGGCGATTTTTCTATCTCGGCGGCTGGAAATCTGTCGCTTCCGATCATCGGCAACGTTCCGGCGGCGGGCAAGACACTGGAACAGGTTTCCGCGATGATCGGCGAGAGGCTCCAAAATCAAGTTGGGCTACAGAAGCGTCCCAACGCCGCGGTGGAAATCGCGTCTTATCGGCCGTTTTTTGTCACAGGCATGGTCGCCACTCCCGGGAAGTACAACTTCAGCCCGGGATTGACTGTCGAGCAGGCGCTCAGCATGGCCGGCGGCATCGGACCGGTCGATGCGAACGTGATAGGATTACAACGCCAAGCCTTGGCTGGACGCGGCGATCTGCGGGCGCTGCAGGCAGAGCGCCTTGAACTCATTGCGCGCCAGGCGCGCGTCGACGCAATTCTCGCGAATGCCACAGACGTCACCTTTCCTTCGGAACTGACCTCTGAGCTAGGGCAGCCCAGAATTGCCAAGATGATGAAAGACGAGCAGGCGCTCTTCGAGATGCGCGCCCGTTCGATGGAGACCGAGATCGATGCGCTCAATCGGGCGAAATTGCTTGCGGTCAACCAGATCGATGCTTTGAAAGCGAAGTCCGCCTCGCTCGCAAAGCAGATTGAGCTCGCCAACAAGGATGTTGGATCCGTCAACAAGCTGGTACAGCAAGGGCTGACCGTATCGGCTCGCCAACTGGGGGCCAATCAGAACCTCGCCGAACTCGAAAGCCGCAACCTCGACGTCTCGCTCGCCATTTTGAAGACACAACAGGACATGACCAAGGTCGATCAGGATATCGGCGATGTACGCAACCGCTATCGGATCGATGCGCTCACCGAAGCCGCCCAATTGCGTGATCGTTTTGCTTCCAATGCCGAAAAAATCGCGACCGAGCGCGATCTTTTGAGAAACCTGGAGGTGCGAGCCCCTTCCGCGATGGCTGCTCTGGAGGAAGACAAGGAAAGCTATGGCTTTATAACGACGATCAACCGCGTCATCGACGGCAGCGTGGAAAATCTTATTGTCAGCGACAACGACCCTGTGTCACCCGGCGACGTCATACGCGTCGAACGGCGAGAGCAAACGTCCCCCGCCGCGAGCGTTGGCAGCAACGAAGAGGCTGCCCCGGGAGCTGGTCGTCGTCGCGTCGCGCGTGCCGGCGAATAAGGCGGCCTCAATTCAGACTTGCGTCCGCCGCGCATATATCCGATGATAGGTGCCGGGGTATGGGATGGAGGTCGGAGCAACCATATGGCGTGGGCGCTTCTTGTTTCTTTTGTGATCGGTGCGATCTGCGCCCTGCGCATGCCAATTCTCGTTTTCACCCTTGTCGTTGTTGCCGTGATGATTGCCTGTGTCATCGCCAGCTATTCCACGGGGAGCACTTTTCTGCACTCGATTGGATGGGGATTGATCTTTGCCGCTGTCCTTGAGGCTGGCTATCTCTTTACTCACGGTGTCCTTTATTTCCTCTATGCCCGGCGCGCGAACAATGAGCGTACGTCGCGCAAAGTTCAATCCAAGTATTCTGCCGATTAAGCAGGCTCTTCACCCAGTCCCTGCTGCGGGCGATGGTGCGCTTCTAGGCGCAGCTGCCCCAGCGCAAGCTCTTCGGCTTTTGCCATTCCAAACCGAAACCGATAGCCCGCGGCCTTGAGCCTTTCGTTCGAGAACCGCATTCGCCAGAGCGGGCTTCTCAATGGAAGCGTTCGAAACCTCAGGAAGTCGTGCAGCCAATCCGCAATCCAGGGAAAGGCGACTGTGCGAAAGCGCTGATCGCCGGTGACTGCGAAGGCTTTGCGCATGAAGTCAACGTGGCGGGGTGCCGGATAGTCGTCTTCCGCCAGATTGTAAACGCTGACGCTGCCGGGTTGTGACTGCCCTGCAATGCCGCGACACACGAACCAGATCAACGCATCGGAGACGTCGCCGACATAGATGTGATGGGCATGGCGGTGAGCAGCAAGCATGCGTTTTACCGGGTTCCAGTCACGCACACTGATCATCTGGGAAATATCGACCACGACGGCTGGACGAAGGATCACATAACGAACCTTTTTAGCCACGTCGCGCAGTGCCAATTCGCCGGCAAGCTTGGTGCGTCCATACTCGCGCACATAGTCAAGTGCCCAATACTCGGATCGTACGTCTCGATCAGGCGTCAGAACTTCGGATTCCTCGTCTACGTTGACTGAGCGGCCACTACCGTAGACCGACACCGAACTCGCGTAGCAGAATACGGCAACATTCGCCCGCTCCGCAGCAGCGGCCAGGGCTCGTGTCGCCTGAACGTTGACCTGCTTCATTCGGTCCTTCTTGCCGAGTTCAGCTGCAAGGTGAATGATGGCGTCGCAGCCAGCGACGAGGTCGTCGTAGTTAGGATTTCCGAGAAAGTCGACCTTTCGCCAGTCCACCCCTTTGCCCTCGTCAATGGCTCGTGGGCGCGACGTGGTCGCCCGGACACGATAGCCGCGCTCGAGCAAATCGGCCGCCACAATCCGCCCTATGCGGCCCGTGGCACCGGTCACGAGAACTGTATTAGCCGGCATTGGCGGTCACCTTAGCTGGCACCGATCTTGTCATCCTCGCCTTCAAATGATCAGCCAGTCGAACGGCCATCGCGACAATCATTTGCGTCGGATTGCAATGACCTGCTGTCGGGAAGACAGAACTGCCGGAAACGAAAAGTCCTCTTACGCCATGAACCTCACAATTGGCGTCGACGACACCTTTGCCGGGATCGGACGACATACGCGTCGTACCCGTCGGGTGGGCGACATCGACAAAGCTTGGAGGGATTTCGGCCCTGTCACGCACCCACTCAGCCAGCGTTGGTTCCGGTAACCCTAACCTGGCCAATTCGGCTGCCACGAGTTCGGCCATCCGATGCAGCGTACGGGCCTCATCGGGATGGCTGCGCCAGTCAACCTTTGGCAGCCTCATGCCAAGGCGATCGCGCCGATCAGACAGCGTGACGCGACTGTCTGCATCCGGGACCTGCTCGCACATGCACTCCAGCGTCAGGTTCTCCAACTTGCGCGGAACACCATTTCGAGCCCCGAAGTAGTCCCTTGCTCCACGAATGATCAGCCCGCTATTGACGATCAGGCTGATGGCGTCGCGCGGCAATCGCGGTGAGCGGCCGGCAAAGCGTCTCAAAGCGTCCCAGGGATCATCTGGCGCGATATCCTCGCCAAGCCATGCGGCGCAGTTAAGCAGCGCTTCCCGTCTCTGGATGTCGGGGCTGAGCCTCAGGCCGGCACGGAAGAAACGACCCTTGACATTGTAACGACCAAAACGGCGCTGCACGGCTTCGGAGCCGGCCAGCTTGAAAAATGCCGTTGATCCGCGCAAATGATCCATAAGATAGCGCCCGACCTGGTCGCGATCATTGCCGAGAGCGGCACGAGCGCCTTTCTTCGAATTCAGGAGGATGCGGGCATTCTCGATACCACCGGCACAAAGCGCAATCGCTGCGGCGGCCAGCATGTGCTTGCGCCCGTCAAGCGTCGAAAATTCGAGGCCGCGCACAGCCGACGCCGCTTCGTTCGCCACGATGCGCTGCACGGTCGCACCCGTCACGAGGGTAATGCTTGCGCCGAGACGTGCCGGTAGATGACGCCCAAAGCGCATATATTCGAATGGATAAGATTCAGCATCGTCCCGGCTGAACTGCCAGAAAAACGGCAGTAGAAATTGTGGGTCGACGTCCGTTCCAGGTGGCTTTTTGTTTGCAATATCCCAGAACCGCTGATCGCTGAAACCGCTTCCGACGGCGAGGCCAAGGTGGTCGGCACTTCGATCGAGATAGGGGATGATTTCCGGCATTCCGATCGGCCAACCCGAGAAAGGCACCCACGCGCGCTCCTCGAAATCAATCGCATCGAAGCCGGCGCATCGCCCGCCCCACGTGTGCGAACTTCCACCGAGGATGCGGTTGCGAACCGACCACTGGTCTTTTGCGCGCGGCCGCCCGACATTCTCAATGTCATCAAGGGCGTCAATGTCGGACTGACGTTCCAGTCCGCCGCTTTCCAGAAGAACGACCTTCAGGCCCGAATTGGAAAGCTCCTGTGCCATTGTGCTTCCTGCCGGACCAGACCCGACAATGCACAAATCACATTTAAGAAAGGGAAGTACAGTTTCCCCGCCCGCCGACTGCAAATCAATAATAGCCATTGTACTGCGCACCTTTATTGTTGCATTTTGCACTGCAATGAATAAGTATTCCGGCAAGCCAACAATATTTCTTCGTTCCGACAGTCAAATGACAGCGGCTCGATCAAGGGCGTTTCCTAAGCATTTTCTGACATAACTTTCCTGTACCATAACTACGCAAATCGATCGGTTCAAGAGGACGTAGAAAGATGGAAGTAGCAGCTGACGCGTTGAGACAGAGTGAAGCTGTTCTGCCCGACGCCCGCCGCAAGATTCTCTACATCCAGCCTGGCACGCATTCCTTTGCGGGAATTGAGCGCGTCGTGGATACGATCTGCAGCAATCTCACTGAAAGATATGGCAACGATTTCGAGGTCGACGTGCTCTATACGACGAGCCACAAGAACCGACCGGCGACGCGCATGTACAATGTCATCGATCGACGTCCGCGCAGTCGACTGGAGCTGATGCAAACATTTAGGGACGTCATCAGGAGCAAGGATTACAGCCTTGTCGTGGTGCCACAGATCGAGCCTGCCGTGATTGCGATGGCCTCATGTATCGGCCTGAGGCGTAATTTTGCCGTTCACCTGCATGGCAATCCGCGACGCGAACGCAGCCACATGAAAGCGCGCGTCCTGTTCTTTCTCATGAAGGCTTTTTTTCTGCGGCGCGCCTCTTGCGTATTCGGGACGTCGCCGCGACAGCTCGAATCTTTCAAGTTAATGTTTTCCGGCCCTACTCCGCTTTATTGGGTTCCAAATCCGGTTCGCAAATTCGAAGGCATCGACAATGACGTCGCTCGCGGGGAAGGTGGTCATGTGACCTTTGTGAATGTCGGTCGGTTTTCTCACCAAAAGGGCCAGGACATCCTGCTCCATGCCTTTGCCGAACTTTATAAGGTTCGCAAGAACGTCAGGCTCAAAATAGTCGGACATGGCGCAAACGAACCAGAATTGCGGCAAGCGATCCGACGGCTTGGTCTTAACGAGGTCGTGACCATTGAGCACCATCCGGACAACCCTCAACCAGCCCTGACGACAAGCGACATATATGTGTCCACGTCACGCTGGGAAGGCTGGTCACTTGTGATTTGCGAGGCATTGCGTTTCGGCCTACCCGTCATTGCCACAGATTGCGACTTCGGGCCCAGCGATATTCTGACCGATGAGCGCCTTGGACGCTTGGTGGCAGCCGATGGTGGCAAGGCGCTTGTCGACGCGATGGTCTATTATTGTGATCATCTCGATGCAGAAAGGGCAAGCGCACGCTTCCGGCAAGCGTTTATCGACCGCTTCAGTATCGAAAACGTCGTGGACATCCACGCCAATGCGCTGCGCGCGGCAGCACGCTAGTGCGCAATGAACTCCCAAGCGATGAGGTTTCAGATGCAGGAATCGAGCTTGTCCCGACGACACTTCGTCAAGGCGTCCACTGTTCTCTTTGGCATCAGCATGGGCCTGCAGTATCGATCCGCGCGCGCGATGACGACGGATCCGACGGATGGCAAAAAGCTCGTCTTCGACGATAATTTCAACACGATCGACTGGTCGATCTGGAACGCAGGCCCGAAGGCAACAACCCATGACCCCGGCTTTTACGGCCGTTCGGCATTTTCGCGCAAAGACGGCGAGGAAGGTTTTAACCCATACGCAATCGTCGACGATCCACAGGCGACGGACGGCAAGGCGCTGCAAATATCGGCCAAATACATCGGCAGGAGCATGTCGGTTCCTAATTACTACGGCAACCTGCTCAGCGAATTCCAATGGATATCGGGCAACCTCCAGACCGGCCGCAGGGACGGCGTCGTCAATAAGGGATGGCGCACGGGCTACTTCGAGGCAAGGATGCTGTTTCCCAGGCATCCGCTGACATGGCCGGCTTTCTGGCTCATGAACGGCCACAGTATTCTGGCGCCAAAGACCAGCATCGAACTGGATGTTGTGGAGCACAAGGGGTGGGAACCCACTGTCTACGGCGCCTATTTGCACGAGTGGGGTGACCCCGGACAGCATCATGAGGGTACAGGCGTGACGACAGACGTCGATATGACGCAAGGCTATTGCCGGTATGGGATACTTGTCGACGAAACAAAGTGCGTGCCGTATTTCGAGAGAAAGCCGGTCATCGACACGCGCACGGGTTTGCCCGCCAATTGGCCGATTCACCGTTCAGCTGAGCTCGACGTCGACGGCGACGTATTCTGGCCGCTTCTGACGCTGGCTCTTCGCAGCGACGTTCCCTACCCGCAAGACTTAAAGCCAGATCAATTGCTCACCGAGATGCGGGTTGATTACTTCCAGGCCTATCAATAACGGCCGGCACACCGCTCAATTGCACCGATCGCTGTTTCAGGGAATAGATCCATGCGTATTGTGATGATTGGCTCGGGCTATGTCGGCCTTGTCTCCGGTGCCTGCCTCGCCGATTTCGGCCACCATGTCACCTGTGTCGACAAGTCCGCCGCAAAGATCGACGCCCTCGAAGCCGGAAAAGTTCCGATCTTCGAACCCGGTCTTGATACCATCATCGAGCATAACCGCAGCGCCGGTCGCTTGGATTTTTCCAAGGAGCTGGCGGCATCGGTTGCGAATGCGCAGGTCGTCTTCATCGCCGTCGGCACGCCGTCGCGGCGCGGCGATGGCCATGCCGACCTGAGTTACGTCTATGCGGCCGCCCGCGAGATCGCGGCGGCGGTCTCCGGATTTACCGTCGTCGTCACCAAGTCAACGGTTCCCGTCGGCACCGGCGATGAGATCGAGCGCATCTTCCGCGAGGAATTCCCCGAGAAGGATATTTCCGTCGTCTCCAATCCGGAATTCCTGCGCGAGGGCGCCGCAATTACCGACTTCAAGCGCCCGGATCGCATCGTCCTTGGCACCGACGAGCCGCGCGCCGTGGAAATCATGCGCGAGGTCTATCGCCCCCTCTACCTCAACGAGGCACCACTCTACTTCTGCGAACGCCGCACCTCCGAGCTGATCAAGTACGCGGCCAACGCCTTCTTGGCGATGAAGATCACCTTCATCAACGAGATCGCCGACCTTTGCGAGCAGATCGGCGCCGACGTGCAGAAAGTGGCCAAGGGCATCGGCATGGACAAGCGCATCGGCGACAAGTTCCTGCATGCCGGCCCCGGCTACGGCGGCTCGTGCTTCCCCAAGGATACGCTGGCGCTGGTCAAGACTGCGCAGGATTATGACAGCCCGGTTCGCCTCATCGAGACGACGGTCGCGATCAACGACAACCGCAAGCGTGCCATGGGCCGCAAGGTCATCGCCGCCTGCGACGGCACTGTTCGCGGCAAGAAGATTGCGATCCTCGGCCTGACCTTCAAGCCGAACACCGACGACATGCGCGACGCGCCATCGATCACCATCATCCAGGCGCTGCTGGACGGTGGCGCCAATGTCCACGCCTTTGATCCGGAAGGCATGGAGATGGCAAAAGAGGTTGTGGCCCCGATCACCTACGGCAACGACCCCTACGAGATCGCCGAAGGTGCGGAGGCCATGGTCATCGTCACTGAATGGGACGAATTCCGGGCGCTCGATCTCAAGCGGATTAAGTCGCTGGTGAAAACCCCGACGATCGTCGACCTGCGCAATATCTATCCCGTCGCCGAAGTGACCAAGCATGGCTTTGCCTATTTCGCTATCGGAAAGAAGAACGAGAAGCAGTAGCGATGCGCCGAAGGCTCCCGGAGCGCGACCTATCCGAAAATTTCATCCGCGATCTGTCAGGCGCCAAGCATGTCAGTGTCACGTTCGATCGGGCGCGGCGGCCAAGGCGTGGTTGCTTGAGCTGCCTGATCCTGGACTGACTGTCGGTGGCCGCGGCCCAAAAGCGTTTTCGAGATCAGCCGGCTTGCCGGATCCCCCTCGAAGAGACAGGAGGGGTGCGGGCAAACGCGCCTGCGCGGGATTGCAACTTGCCAGGCCGGCGAGAATGAAAAAGTGCAAGCCAAGATCAACCGTGGGGCCGGCCACGCATGCTCCAACGAGAAGACACAGGCACCCATTGCGCGAGGCCAGCCGCACATCGGACTCAAACGTTCGCGCGGGGCCAGGCAACCGCACCAGGGCCGATAACGTGAACAACAGGAAAAACAGCGCGCCCGGCACGCCAACATTGGACAATACCGCAATTGGGAAGCTCGAGGTTCGCGCCGTGCCCAGTCCGACCCCAAGTCCGGACGAATCCCAAAAATTCTGCAATCCGTAGGTGTTCCAAGATCCTCTCTCTGCCGCCGAATTCGACGTCGCCTTGTTCAGCACCAGCACGTCAACGTAATCGCGAATGTCCTGATAGAGGTCCTGATGAAGGATCACGAAGAGTGCAATCACGACCACGATCGCAGGAGCTGCCAGCACGAAGGCGGTGGCGTGACGGCTTCCGTACGAGACACCGCACCGGAAGAGTGCTGTCCAGTAAAGGATCACCAGGCAGACCGGTGTTGCGACAAGCCCGGTGGAGGACGTCGACAAAACGATCAGAACGAGTGACGCAAAGGCAAGCGGGCCTGTCCAGGTGTTCTTTCTCGCACAAAGCCACAGTGTCCCGGTAAAACCGAGTGCGCCCAGAGTCGTCCCCGCGAAAGCCGATGCCTCGGGGAACGAGCCAACGATGCGCTTCATGCCGTTGACGCTGTCATTTTCATGGAATGTATACTGCGCATTGCGCATGAATTGGAGCAGTTCCTCGGTCCCGGTCGCGTTCGTTGCCAGGTCAAGCAAAGCAAACAGCACGTTGAAGGCGGCATAGGCGATAAGCCCAGTGACGAGTGCATTGAAGCCCGCTCGCGTTGACCCGACCGTGGCAATTAACAAGAAACAGATAAGGTCCGCGATCAGATAGATCGTCTGCGTGAAATTGCTGGATACGGGTCCGAGCGGAACGGCGCCGCGCGTCGACGGGTACTCTGATATGCCAAGCGGAATGATCAAGCTTTGTCCGGCAAGCAGTCTTGGCAAAAAATAGGCAGTCACTGCTCCGTAAACGACAAGGCACGCCAGCCAAAAGCCCGCTTTGCCGAAGCCGAGCATTTTCACCGCGATCTCGGAGCGTGCCTGATTGGCAAGAGTTGCCACGGCAAGAAACAGCAGAAACAGGTGCGCAGGTGGAATACTTGCCGAGCCGGCGATAACCGCCGCGGCCGATCCGAATATGGTCAATACCACGAATATCGTGGCGATTGACGCGTATCCGAGTGCGAGGCCGAAAAGGCCTAACGCCAGCGTGAATAGTCCTATCGGCTCAACGCTCATCCTCTCTCACCGGATGTTGACGACGTTGCTATGTTGCAATGCACACTATGCGCGTTGCTCGAATTTGAAAAGGTATAAATTGTGTTGCTACAATTTATAGACGCAAAAAATCGAAGGCAAGCCAAAATTGGATAAATCATTCCTTGGCACGATCAATATTCAATCACCACCAAGCAACAATGATCAGAATCTTTCCGCGTTGACATCTTATTGATTTCGCATTTATATTTATAACTACGTCATCTTGCAAGTATACAACATCGATATTCGTTGTCGGATCGCACTGCTTTATTGTTCTGACGGAAAGAGATGTGGTGACGAACGACGACCACCGCTGTGCTAGGAACGACCACGGGTCTTCAAACAGCAAAAATGATGCTCTGCACCATGGAGGACTTCGCGATGCCAAGCTCTGCGCCCCACGTCCCAAAGAACCTGACTAGAGGAATCGAACAAGGCTTTAAAAGCGATACGACCAAGCTGGCTCGCTTCACGGCGATGATGCGTGCGCCAGGCGTCTATGTCAGAATGCTTCTCGTCGTGGCCGCGTTCTGCCTGTTCTGCTACCTTCACTACGACAGTGTCACCACGACACTTTACTACGGCCTCATTTGCCTCGTCCTGATGCAGGTAGGCTACGTCGGCGGCGTGTTATATCTCATTTGGCATGAAAGCGCCCACCGTCGCGGGAAATAGGGCCTGGTTGGGCAAAACGCTCGATAAGCGTGGATCCCATCGGAAAGAAACATATCCGGTCCAGGAAAAGATGCGTCGAGACGCTTACCGGCCATGAAATTTAGAGAAAGGGGACTTCACGGTCTGTCTGGCTCAAGGCGCGAGCTTCGGGACTCTATGCCACGGCCTGGTCGCTGCCTGCTTGACCATGGAGTGGCATGCCTCGGCGAGGCCATCGTGATTGTCAAGGACGCCGGGGATTCGAGCCCTGAAATTGCGGCAGACTATGCGATGCGCTGGCGGTCCCCGGCTTCCACGTTCGCGACACTTTTTCAACGCCGGCACTCGCCCTATACGGCATGCAGGTGGCGGAATGCCTATTGCAACGGGCTCATATACTTCAGGCAATCGCAAAGGCATAAATTTCTACCGACCGGACGGTGAGATCGGCAAGCCCGATGAGACGGCGATCGCCGCGGCCAGCGAGGTCTGCGGTAAATCAAAAGATACTCAAGGACACTCCAAATGACGAAGAAGATCGTTCCCGTGATTATGGCTGGCGGTAAGGGCACGCGCCTCTGGCCGCTGTCGCGTGCTGCAGCACCGAAGCAATTCATACAGTTTATCGGCGACAAGACACTTTTCCAGGAGACACTGCAGCGCGTGTCCGATCCGGCGCTCTACGAGGCTCCTGTCGTTCTCACCAACGAAGAGTTTCGCTTTCTCGTCGCCGAGCAGGCACGCGAACTGGACATTGGCCTCGCCGCCATTCTGCTCGAACCGGTCGCCCGCAACACCGCTGCCGCCGTTGCAGCGGCTGCGACGCTGGTGAGCAAACGCTTTGACCAAGACACAATCATGCATGTGCTTGGCTCCGACTATGAGATCGTCGCCGACGACACCTATTTTGACTGCGTCCGCATCGCAGCTGCGACAGCCGCCGAAGGCAAGCTCGTGACGTTCGGCATCCAGCCGACCGAGCCGGCAACCGGCTACGGCTATATCGAAGGCGGAGAAGCGCTGACGACCGGTGCAAGGGTGGTGGCACGCTTCATCGAAAAACCGCCGCTCGCCAAGGCGGAAGAGATGCTCGCCGCAGGCAGCTTCTATTGGAACTCCGGTATGTTCATGTTCTCGGTTTCGTGTCTGCTCGATGAATTGCGCACCCACGCTCCCGAAACGATAAAGGCGGCCGGAGAGGCCGTCGCAAACGCCAAGACAGATCTTGATTTTACGCGCCTCGATCGGTCAGCGTTTTCCGCCGCGCCGAACATCTCGATCGACTACGCCATCATGGAAAAGACGAGCAACGCCGCCGTCGTCCCCTCGCCCTTCAAGTGGTCCGATCTCGGCAGCTGGGATTCCGTCTGGAAGAGCGGCAGCCGCGACGAGCATGGCAATGTGGCGGCCGCCAATACGACCGTCGTCAATACCAAGAACTCGCTCATCATGACACATGGCGTGCATCTCGCCGTCCAGGGCATGGACGACATCGCCGTCATCGCCAGCGAGGACGCCGTCTATGTCGGCCGGTTGCAGGACAGCCAGGACGTTGGAAGCATCGTGAAAATGCTCGCTGCCGCCCCATCGACATCGCAGCTGACCGAGACGCACCCGACCTCCTACCGGCCGTGGGGTGGCTACACGTCCGTGCTGAACGGCGACCGCTTCCAGGTCAAGCGCATCTTCGTCACGCCGGGCAAGAAGCTGTCGCTGCAGAAGCACCATCACCGCTCCGAGCATTGGATCGTCGTCAAGGGCACGGCCGAGGTGACGATCGGCGAAAACGTGCAGATGCTCAGGGAAAACGAATCCGTCTACATTCCGCTCGGAGAAATCCATCGCTTGGCCAACCCCGGCAAGATCATGCTTGAACTGATCGAAGTCCAGACCGGATCCTATCTCGGCGAAGACGATATCATCCGCATCGTCGACGAGTTCGGGCGCAGCTGATCGGGGCGTGCGAGTAGCCAGAAAATCGCTGCCGTCTGCCGTGGCACATCAGGAAAACAAGGGGTTTATTGATACGATGGATAACCAAGAAGTATGCGGCCCGCTCTCCTTGCCCACGACAATCTTTCAGTATGCGATTGCTCGCCTCGAGCGAGAGTGGCGCTTTTTCGATAAAGACCGAAAGAGAGGTCAATCGCAATCAGCGATCAAAATCAACACGCACCTCCACAGTCTGGCCATATCGAGGAGGCTGAGGATAGGCCGCGTTGACCACTAAAACGCCGCGGAGCATGCATTCTATGAAATCTTGCCATTACTCGTCCAACGGGCGAACCAACTCGCTCCGTATGATCGAGTAATATAGACGCAGAGAAGGAATTGCCGTCCCTAGCCTATCAAACGACGTATCGAGTGGCGTCAGCGTCTTGTTGTACTTCGCCACAAGAAGAGCTTTGTGAAGTTCCAGGTCGTCCGGATGAACAGCTTCGATTATCGTGAAAATCGGCGAAGGAACGGTTCGTCCCTTGACGATGATCCGGTCGAGCTCGACGACAGTGTACATGCCGGCGACACGGCGCGCGGTCTCCTCACCGAGCAGGAGGGCCACACCGTAATTCTTGGACGCACCTTCCAGGCGGGACGCCAGATTGACAGAGTCGCCGAGGCAGGAGTAATCGAACCGCCGATTCGAGCCCATGTTGCCGACCACGCAATCGCCGGTATTGATGCCGACGCCCATCTTCAGCACGTGCAACGGTGCACCGCTCACTTTCGCTTCTGCTTCGAGCTGCTTGTTGAGCGTTGCTATGGCGGCCTGCATCGCCAGTGATGCCTTGACCGCGTGAAGCGCATGCTCGGGATCATCGAGCGGCGCATTCCAGAAGGCCATGATGCAGTCGCCCATGTATTTGTCGATCGTACCGCCGTGGTCCATGACGACGTCTGACAGCGGCGTCAGCAGCCGGTTGATCAGGCCGGTCAGCTTTTCCGGATCGTCCTTCATGGTTTCGGCAATCGTCGTGAAGCCACGTACGTCGGAAAACAGCACCGACAGCGTTCGCCGCTCGCCGCCGAGCTTCAGCTGCGACGGATCGTCCGACAGTCTCTTCACGAGGTCCGGGGAGATGTACTGCGAGAAAGCCCGCGTAATTCGCTGCTTGTTCCGGCGTTCCTCGGCGTAATCGAGACCCGCCTGACCGAAGGCCACGGAGACATAGGCGACGGTCGGCCCAAGCGGCGACACGAAGATGTGGCCAAGCCGCACGCCGGCATAGCAAAGGGCGGTAAACGCGCAGATCGCGACGAACGTTGCGACGAGCGTCAGCCAGCCGGTCGACTTCCAGACCGTTGCGGCGGCAAGCAGGGCGGCGACGAGGATGAAGCCGGCAAACGGCAGGGTGCCGGTCTGGGCGATCGCCAATTGTCGGCGGAGATTGTCGTAGATGGTTGCCTGGATCTCGACGCCGGCGGTGAGCTGGCCGGTGTGCATCGTATAGGGCGTGGCAAAGGCGTCGGCGCCCCCCTTGTCGATCTCCGGAGCGTTCTGCAGGCTGAGGCCGACCAGCACCACACGATCCTTGAAAATCCCTTCGGGCAGGAAGTTTCTTGGATCGAGCGCCTGATAATATGAAACGGTCGGATAGCTGCGCGCCGGTCCGAAGGACTGGATCATTGCGTTTTGCGGGATCGTCGTCGTCTCGTCGCCGGCAGCCCTTAGCAGGGTGACGGCAAAGCCGTCGTCGTAAAACGGGAGGGCGCGGAAGACGGCATCGCCACCAAGCTCGATCGAGGCAATGCCCGTTAGCGCTCCGGCAGCCGTCAGTTGCGGCAGCGGCGTCGCCCGCACGAGCTGATCGGCTTGCGACGTCTCAATCAGCGTTTCGTCACCTGCAAGCACGATGTCCGGGCCAACTGTCTCGGTAATCGCCGCGTCATTTTCGGGCGTCGAAGGCTCGGCCATGATGATATCGAGGCCGATTGCCTTTGCGCCGGCTGCACGCAATTGCCGGATCAACTTAGCATGCAGGACACGCGGCCACGGCCACTGCGCATTGATGGCCGCGAGAGACGGCTCGTCGATTGCCACGATCACCGGCCCGCCCTCCGGCGGCCGCGGATCGTCGACCGTCGACAAATAGTCGAACGACTTGAGTTCCACCAGCGGCCAGGCCGGCAGGCGCGAAAGCAGAGAGATCCCGATCAGCGTGACAAGCACGAGCACCAGCAGCCGGAGACTGCGGCTGCTGAACGGCCAACCAGGAGCATGTGACGACGAACCAAGGGGCGAGGCTGCGTTCATCAGAACCGGACTTTGAACGTGCCCTTTACGGCACGACCCCAGCCGGGAACACCCGGCGATATCTCGAAGTCCTCGTCAAGTAAGTTGAAGGCTGCCAATTCAAGAGCAAAGCGCTTGTCGAACGGCTCCCAAATCATGTTGGCATCAAGGGTCCAAAAGTCATCAAGCTCTGTCCCGATGTCGTCGCCGTCTCGTTTGCCGATATAATTGGCCGCGATCGTCGCTTTCACCTTCGCTTCATTGACCCAGGTTAGCGCCACTTGGCCTGAATTGCGCGGGATGAATGGAAGGGCACCGCCGAAGTTAGCGCTTGTTTCATCCTTGTTTTCCGACTCCATGCGAGCGTAGGTCGCTGAAAGACCGAATCCATTCCCCAGCGCAACATTTGCCGTGATGCTTGCCCGGTCAATGCTCCCTCGTTCCAGAGGCAGGCTGTCAATCGCCGGCAGCGCCGTCAGCGGCAACCCGATCGTCATGTCATGCAATTCCTGGTGCTGGTAGCCCATGGACGTGAAGAACTGATCGGTCCATTGGGAATCCCATTGCAAAGCGACGGTATCGACATAGCCATCAATTCCGACCGCAATCTGATTGGGCTGCAGCCCGACAATGCCGATCGGGGCAAGTGTCGGCACGCCTGTTTCGACGCTCTGGCGCATGAATGCAGCGCGTAACCACTGGTCCTCGACCGGTGCCCAAGCCACGCCCAATCGCGGCTCCAACCGACTGACGTCAATACCATCTCCATCCAGCAGCGTGGCATGGAGAGCATATTCCGCCTTCAGGTCTGGCGTAATCTCGTGCAGCAGGTCTACGTACGCACGCGCCAGATTTGTTCTATTGGACGCTTCGTTCGGGCCGTCCGTGATATCGGGGATAAAACCCGGGACCAGCTCATAAAGCTCATTGAAGGTGCTGCTATGGGTGTCAATCCATCCTCCTTCGATACCGTATCGCCAGGTCAAGCCGTTGTCAGTGCCAAGGCTATGGCTGACGGCTGCGACATAGCTCTTGGAGGACAGGCTTTGCCGGGTTTGCCCAAACGGCAGCAAGTCCGGCGTCGTCACCCCGAATATGGGTGATTGATCGAAATCAAAGTCGTTTGCGCTCTCCGACTTCACCTCTGAATAAAGAAGCGCGGCGTTCACGATATTTCGGTAGCCGAAGGTGTGACTCCAGCCGACACCGCTGTTGAGATTATCCAGACTGTTATGCTGACTGCGATAGAAGGGCAGTTCCGCTGGTGCCAACGGCACCCCGAAAAGAGGAATGAAGAGCTCTGCGTTGAGCCGGATCGAAGCCGATGGATCGAGCGTCAACGAATTCAGGTCGAAGTCGCTGCGGCCCTGATTGACGAACGCGACCACGCGATCCTCTGGGGTGGGAGTGGCCGTTATATAGCCGTTGGCGCTCAGCAGTTTGGTCTCGGTGGAAAAACTGCCGAAGTCTGCATAGCTTCCTTCAGCCGGTATTTCCTCCCACTCGAAATTGCCGAAGAAGCTGATGGGTATTGTCTGGTTGGTAAAGCCTTGGATTTCGGCTTCACCAACGCGCCCAGTGTGACCCCCGACGCTATTTATGCCGCCGCCAACAGAGCCTTCGATGAACGGCGTGCGCAGCAATGTGGCCGATCTCGACCGGCCTGACAACATGTGCGGGTCGAGCAACAGTCCTTGAAACAGGGAAGAAAAGCTCGTTGCGTTGCTCGTGTTTTCGATCACGCTATCCCCGAAGGTGATCGCATTCTTGAACGGGTTGATACTGCCCTTGAGCGCCTGATCCGCAAAGCCGCTGCCTTCGAACGGATCAAAAACCGCATCGCCATAATACCGCCCCCAGGCATCCAGCCCCTGCAGACGAAAGGCGTTGTTGAGCGTGGAGCCGGCATCCTGGTTTGCTCCAAGCGCGCTGAAATCTCCCCCGCGGGCGCGGGCGCGCCTCAGAAATTCTTGGGCGTTTGCGATCGCTCCATCAGCGTCGTAGTCGTCAATGGCAACCGCGGTTCGAAACGCTGAGATGACGGGATCATTCTTATCCAGTCGATCGGCATTTTCGACAGCCTGATTCGAAGGATCCCGCTCGCCTCTTTCGTAGTGGCCTGCCGCGAGCATTAGCTGCGCTTGCGAGTAGCCCGGATTGGCCGTCGACGCCGCAAGAAGGTCGTCGATCGCCTTTTCTCGTTCACCTGATTGCAGATAGTAGCGTCCGCGCGCAAGAAGTGCCACGTCGAAGGCTGGATCAGCGGCCAATGCCAGGTCGACCTCGCGCTTCGCTTCCTTCATACGCGACTGATCGAGATAAAGGACAGCGAGATTGGCGTGGCTGATCGGGTCGTCCGGATCGAGTTCAATCGCCTTCTTCAAGGCAGCTTCCGCTTCGCGGCTGGCGCCCCGGGCAGCCTGAAGCAGACCGAGATCGTTCCATGCCATCGAGGAGCCCGGCGCCAATTTGATTGCGTCGTTCAGGTCTTCCAGCGCTGCCTCAAGATTCCCCTCGAAGTCGGATCGAAAACGAGCACGGGCCTGAAGTCCATCGGGATCGTTCGGGTCTATGGAAAGCGACCGCTCAACTGATTCCTTCATTTGGACGCGGTCGTTGATCAGCAGCGCGAGTTGGGCACGCAAGGCCGGCAGGCTAGAATTTGCTGGAAAGCGCGCTTCCGCCTCCCTCATCGTTTTGATGGCAGCGGGAATATCTTCGAGGAAGCCCGCGGTATAGGCCTTCATCACCGCAGCGTAGGGACCGGTGACGTTGGAAGGTGGCTTCTCTACATGGTTGGGGTCACGCAACGATCGCGAATAGTAGCCTCCGTAGGCAGCGATGCTTCGACGCTGCGGATCGAGCGCCGGCTCAGCGCGCGAAAATAGTTCGGCCGCTTCGTCGTAGCGTTTCTCTGCGCCCGCGATCAGGGCTTCGATCAAATCGGCACGGGCGCGTTGGCTGGCTGAAAGTTTGAGCGCCCGAGCCTTGGCCAACGACTGAAGCGCCTGCTGACGCCCATCGAACGACATTTGTACTTCGGCAAGTGTCAGCCAGTCCTCTGACGTTCTTGCTTCCGGCGCCTTGGCCTCGATGCGGCTGCGTTCGGATCGCATTTTTTGCATCGGCAGGGGCGAAGCTGGCATGAACGTAAAGCCGCTGCGCAGTGTCAGATAAAACAGCATCTGCTCGCGATCGTCAGGGGTAACGATGACCAGCTTGCGCGGTGCCTGCCCAATCGTCGCGACCGCCGCTTCGCCTTGTGCGACCTCGACACTGCCGTGCTCGTTCTTGAGCTCGACCCGTCCCTCGAGCACGATGAGCGAGGTCTGATCGCCCTTGACCGTCAGCGTCCAGTCGGTGCCGCGGATGGCGGCGGCTGCAGCCGGGGTTTCGACCGTCAGGCCCTGCCCGCCGCGCTGGGCACGGCCCCACATGGTGCCGGACTGCAGGTTCAGGATCGTATCGCCCGTAGCCCCCATCTGCCTGACCTGCAACGCCGAATTGCGGCCGAGGCGGACCTGAGTGTGATCGGCAAAGAGGATCGCGAGTTGGCCGTTGGCATTGGTGCGCAACACGTCGCCGCCGAGCAGGTCCTGGTGCAGTGACACGTTCTGCCAGTTGCTGAGGTCGACGAAGCGAACTTCCTCGCCGATCTTTTGGTCGATGACGGAGCCGGCGGCGCGCGCCGTTCGCTGGATAGGCTCCGCCGCTGCTGGCTGCGTCAGACATGACGCAACCAGCGCGATCGCTGTGCCCCCGCACGCGTATCTTGCAAATATACCCCTCATGTCGCAAGGATTTGTCTGCCTATAGTTGAAAAGTCAAGCGGGGACAAGGAAGTTCGCTTGCTTTGTGCGACAAGTGTAATATCAGAGAAACACTTTGACGCGGGGGCGAGACGTGAGCGATTTTGAGAATGCCTCAGATTTTCTGAGCAGTTCACCTTCAACCGAGGACGTTGGTTCCGAATATTTCGACCATATCAAGAAGATAACGATGTCTTTTACGACCAAATCAAGATTTCCGACCAGAAGGCTGCCTATATCTTTACTTTCATGCTTGCCTTTCTGGTAACCTCAAGCGAGGGGCGCGAGGTCTTTACCTGGAGCCGGTACGCGCAGGGAACGCCGCAGGGCATCCTCTTCTCCGGCGCGCTGGCGGCGGCTTCGATCTTCTCCGTTCTCACCGCAATTCTGGTGGTTCTACCTCGTCACGTTCACTCCACGACCTCACTGTTTTGGGGAGCCTGGCCGAATCATCGCGAGTATTTTCGCGAAGCGGCAATGCGAAGTGATGCGGGCTATCTCTTCGAGCAGTACATGAAGAACGCCGATATCCTATCCACCATTGCGCGGGGTAAATATCGGTTTGTTGCATATTCCTTTCGGGGCCTCATGGTGACCGTGATCGCCTATGTCCTCTTATTGGTGAGCACATAGCTCTCCCAGCTCAACCAATGAGAACCCCTCGTCCACTTGCAGTACGAGAGCCGCGATCGTGCTGGAAAGGTCGGTTGCGAGAGCCCCGTTAGCGCCCCGGAAGCCTTGACTCCAGAGCTTGTCCAGGCAACGCTTGCGCTCCTCGAACATCTTCGAGACGCTGGTTTCAATTCTTAGTCGCATGGATCAGCACCCTTTTTTTCGGCTGGTGCCAACCCAGCTATGACAGTTTTTCAAGTCGCGAAAGGGAGAATTTGACGACAATTTTCAAGGGTGGTTTTACCCCTTGTTCAGGGCGATTTGCGGCGCGTTAAACCAAAGCTGACGCGACCGGTGCCCCCTCTCGTGCCCCTCGGCCTTCCGTACTCTCTACGACCCTGCACGCGGCTGTTCGAATTTCTCAACAATTTCAATACGGTTCCATCCTGATCGCCGCCTATCTCAAGGTCCATACCAGGGGAAATGAATGAGCAATCTGAACGGCATTTACCTCGCGACCGGCGCTTTGGGCGTCTAAATGGAAAGCCGTTCCCGGCAGACCGCCTCGACAACAGCTTGGAGCGCCTTCACGCGCTCAACCAACCATGCGAGCTCCTCGTCGGCAATTTTGTATTTCGACGAATATCGGGCCTCCACATAGGCGCGAGACAGCAACTCGAAGCAGCGACGTGAGAACCGGCTGCCTCGCGGCCAAGCGGCGATTAGTCGGTTGTCTGCTCCCTCGGCCTGAGAGCGCAACACTTTTATTCGATGCGATTTGGAGCTGTAGAGGGTCAGTGTAAGTAGAGCGCAGTGGTAAGCACATTCGGTGGCTTGATGCAGCATGAACACCCCGTGGCGCCAGATGTTTCTTTCGAGCATCAGTTCGGCGCCAGTGAGTGCCTCTTGAGACAGCTGATACCACTGTTCGAAGTAAATCTTCGCTTCGTGCTACTCCGCTTCTGCCGTCAGCGGCTTCGGCTCCGCCAGCGGATGACCAGGCTGCTCGTAGAGGACGATGCCGTCTCTGGCGATGTCGACGAAGAAGGGCCGACCACGGGCGAGTTGATCGTTGACGTCCTGGAGTGTGTGGATGATCGGGACGACCGGCGTTTCGATGCGATGGCCGATCTGCTCTTTCAACAGCTGCTCTTCGATGCCTTGCCAGAGGTCATGCTCGTCGGCAAAGGACTTCTTGTTGACGACGATCAACAGGTCGTAATCAGAGCGGTAGCCGCTGAGGCGATCCTCAACCCAGACACCCCGGCTATAGGACCCATACAGTATGACCTTCAGGATCCGGCCGGCGCTTCTCTTCTCCGACAGCTTGCTTGCCTGAAACGCCTCGACCTCGGCAAACAGGATCTCCATGATGCGCGCCAACTCGCGCCGCTTCCTGTCCGGCAGGTGCTCAATGTGATCGGTCCGGGTCAAAGCAGCGTCGAAGCCTTCGGTGTGAATCGCATCCATCGTAGCGGTTCCATCGTGATTGCACACCCCAAACCTTTTACGCGAAATTTATTATCATCACAATTACAAGATGGATAATTCTGGCGGATACCTATGCGTGATCACCGACGTGGCGCTTGTCGGTGAGTCGGTTTCGCAACGTTCACTTTGACTTTTGCTTGTCCTGTCTCTGCGACGCCGTTGCCATCCTGATCGCCCAGCCTATTTCAGAGAATCCAGCCAGGGGAAATGAATGAACAATCGGAACGGCTTTTACTTCGTGATCGGCGCTTTGGTCGTGTTGGTCGTCGTCATGGGCATCTACATTCTCCGCGAAGAGAGCAAACCCAAAGGCGTCGATATCTCGATCGGCGAAAAGGGCATTTCCGTCGAAGAGAAGTAGCCTAAGCCACCTTTCTCTGCACGATGAAACGACGTTCGCTTTGTTCGGATCGATGGCGATAGCGTCAAATTCGGCGTGGCGGCGACGAGATGGCAATGACTTACGGCACGATGAGCCCGACCGACAAGACGCATGTTTGCCGGTTTGTAATCCGGATCATCGTGCCGCTCACGGGGACCCATGTGGCCGGGTACCTCTGTTTTGTTCCCTCTCCGCTAGGAAAGTGCCAGACGTTATGATGTCACCTGGAGACGGGAGTAGAGCATTAGCGACTGTTTCGGCCCCCTTTCCGTGAGCGCGACGAACAGCCCACGGCTTTCGGCGTTGACGGAATCGCAACAGCACTTCAGTCAGAACTTTTGCTTTGCCCGTTTTGGCATGAAGTAGGTTCGGATATTGACGAGCGCTTCGGCGACGGCAGCAGCATCCTTGTGGGTAGCTGGTCCTTTTGTCTCGCTGAGTTTGCGGATTGGCGCAATGATATCGCCAGTGACGGCATGACCGCGAATGACGGGCCCGCCACAGCTTCGGCGCGAATCCGGTTCCCATCAGAAAGCAGACGTCCCAGTCCATGGCATCAAAGGTCTGATCATCGATCCTGGTGAACCGGGGCCGGTGGTCTTTCGGTGTTTCGGAAAGGCTCGCCGAGATGCGGTTATATTCTGCAACGATCGAATGCACGGCCCGATGTTCGGTTGTTTTCATCGGCAGGTTCAGGGCATCCGGGCTGGTCAGTTCCGGGATCCATTGGCGTGGGTCGATAAACCTCGGTCCGATGATGAGAGCAGTGAGATAGCCATCGAGACCGCTCATTGACCAGATTGGCGATGCCGGACGACGTGCCCTCAAAAAGGCTTCGAACGCCTCGTCGTCAAGCTTCGGTCGTGCAGTCGTCGTCCCCTGGCTCTTCTGTGTCATGCCGCATGCCGCCCTTGATCTGTCATCGCCTCTCGTTCAGCCTTCCAGACCCAGGGGAAGAGCGTCTCCATCCGGTTGGCGGCTACGTTGCCCGAGATGATGCGCTCGAGCACAACCGGCTTGGAAGCAATCAGGATCCGCAAATCCGATCTAATACCAGCGAGCGCAGAGTGCGACTCACTTGGGATTCCCGAATCGGTGAAAATCTGAATCCATGGGGCAAACGGGAGGTTTGCAATGGGTTCGGCGATTGCATTGCGCGATGATTTTGATGGTCCTGCTCTGCGGCAGTTCGCGAAAGGGACCAAGGATGCCGCTCAAGCGCGGCGGCTTCTGGCGTTGGCGGAAATTTATGACGGCGGCTCGCGTACAGATGCGGCCCGGATCGGGGGCGTGACCTTGCAGATTGTTCGCGACTGGGTCGTTCGTTTCAATGAGCACGGGTCGGCCGGGCTCCTCAACGGCAAGGCTCCCGGCAATCGGCCCAAGCTGAATGATGATCAGCGCCAGGCCTTGGCCAAGATTGTAGAGCGTGGTCCGATCCCGGCTATCCACGGTGTCGTTCGGTGGCGGCGCAAGGATCTGGTCCAATGGATCTTCCAGGAATTCCGGATCTCGATGGACGAGACCACGGTTGGTCGCGAATTGAAGGCTCTCGGCTTTGCCAAGCTGTCTGCCCGGCCGCGCCACTACGCCCAGAATGAACCCGAAGTGGACGCTTTTAAAAAGAGTTCCCTGCCGCATTGGCAGCCATCAGAAGCAGCCTCCCGAAGAATACCGAGATCGAACTCTGGTGGGCCGACGAGGCGCGCATAGGTCAGAAAAACAAGATCACCCGCCGATGGGCTCGCCGTGGCACCCGACCTTCAGCGCCGCTGGATCAACGGACGATGTGGGCGTACATCTTCGGTGCCATCTGCCCCAAGAAAGGTAAGGGCGCGGGCCTCCTATTGCCCTATTGCGATACCGACGCCATGAATCAACATCTGCTGGAAATCAGCCAGGCAGTCGATGACGGCGCTCACGCGGTCCTCATCCTCGATCAAGCCGGATGGCACGTCACGCCGAAGCTCAGCGTCCCTGACAACATCACATTGCTGTTCTTGCCGCCGCGTTCGCCTGAATTGAACCCTGTCGAAAACGTCTGGCAATTTATGAGGGACAACTGGCTGTCGAACCGCATCTTCACAGACTACGAGGACATCGTCGCTCACTGCTGTGTCGCCTGGAACAAACTCGTCGCGCAACCCTGGAAGATAATGTCCATTGGACTGCGCGAGTGGGCGCATCGGTTTTGATCAATGCATGTTGGTATAAGCGCAATCAAGCCGAACCCCGTATCGCGCTGAACACCGTCCGCAACGTATGCTCATCAACACCGCCGTCGATAACGACACAGGCGCCGTTAATCTCAACGCGAACGGTCAACATCTTTCCGAGAGATGGTTGAGGCTGTTCGTCGCCAACCTTCACGACCGGCACGAAACGCATCTCCTGCTCATCCGATGCGCTTTCGCGGGCGCAGCGACGCCAATAGTGCAACAGGCCTTGACTGACGCCGTATTGACGCGCAACGGCAGAGATATTGGCGCCGGGCACAAAACTCGCCGCTGTGATCTTCGCCTTGTCCTCCGGGCTCCATCGACGGCGGCGATCCTCGCCGATGATGACTTCGACACGACGTGACGTCGATCGAGCCCGCTCTGCATTACCTTGCGCATAGTGCTGATGACTGTCATCAGCACTATGCGCACAACTTGCTCGTCGCGCTCGATTGGCACCAGATCCATCATTCCCACCTCTCAATCTCGAAAGATCGGGATTATGCGCGAACTGAAATTCAATGAAATGTGGGGCGCTCGCAACGCTTACTGTACAGCTTGATCGTCACCGCGAAAATGAACCGTATTGATCCGCAGGCCTGGCTTGCCGACGTCCTTGCCCGGATCGCCGATCATCCGGCAAACCGAATCGATGAACTGCTTCCTTGGAATTGGACAAATACCGTGACGACACCCTTACCGCAGGCGGCCTGATGGCTGCCTCTCTCGTCCGTTTGAAAGTCACCCTCGATGACGTTGAACCTCTGGTGATGCGGCGCGTCGTCGTACCGTTCCGCATTCGGTTTAACCGGCTTCATGAGGTTCTTCAGGCGGCTTTCGGGTGGACCAGCAGCCATCTCGACGAATTCCGCATCCGTGACGTCGGCTTCGGCCTTCCCGACGGTGGTTTTGACGAACCCATCGACGCTCGCAAAGCGACACTTCTTTCTGCCATCGAAGATATCGGCGCGAGATCGTTCAAGTACCTCTATGACTTCGGCGATGGCTGGACGCACACCGTCAAGATCGAAAAGACCTTTCCGGTTATCGCTGGCCTCGATGATCCTATCTTGCTGGATGTTGTCGGGCGGTGTCCTCCAGAGGACGTCGGCGGCCCTTGGGGATATGAGGAGTTCCGCGAAGCGCTTGCCGACAAAACTCACGAGCGCCACGATGAGCTTCTCGAATGGTGGGGCAGCGCGGACTACGATCCGACCACAGTCGATGTCGTCAACCTTCGCAAAAACGTGGATGCGCTAGCCGCCAAATGGAAACGCAAAGCACGCAAGAAAGCCTGAACCTGCGGTCCTCGGCGAATGCTTACGACTTGTTAACTTCCTGTATCGAAACTACGATCCGTAGCTTCACCTCTTTGCTGAAACGGCGACGCCGACCAGTGTCGACGATCTCAAGACGGTGATCACGCTGACTGTCAGTATAGATGTCCATACAAACAGTCAGCCACGTCTCCGGACATCTCTCAAGACGGCCTTCCGCGTATGCGTACGGCACCACCGCCGATAAACCTGTTAAGCTGGACTACTAATACTAAGCGCCGAGGCTTCGTCAGATATGATTTTCCCGTTTTGCAAAGTCAGCGTCCGATCGGTCATTCTCTGCAACAGTTCGGCATTGTGAGAGGCAAAAAGAAATCCTTCATTCTTTTCGATATATTTCTCTAGTCTGTTGTTTGCTTTTACCTGGAATGCGTGATCAGCAACACCAATCCACTCGTCCAACAGCAGAATGTCCGCTGGCTCCACAGTGCTCATCGCAAATTGCAACCGGCTTTGCATGCCAGGTGAATACGTTCCAATAGGCATATCAAAGAATGCGCCCAGTTCTGAAAATTCCGCGACGTCTGCGATATATTCATCTACCGAGATGCTTTTAATCCCGAGCAAAGAGTATCTCATCCGCACATTCTGTCTTCCAGTTAAAGCAGGAACAGTCCCTGCTCCAATTGTTAGCAATGTTCTTATAGAGCCTCGAACCTCTATAGACCCTCCAACGGCCGGAAGCATTCCTCCGATCAATTTTAAGAGGGTGGTTTTTCCATTGCCGTTTCCACCGACGATTCCCACGCGCTCGCCACGCCGGACTTCAAGTGATATCTTATCCAGCGCGCGTAAAACCAATGAGCCGTTTACCTTTTGGATTATCCTGGGGTCCGCCCCCAGAGCGCCTCCCTTCACGCCGCGTAGGGGGATTTCGACAGATGCGTCTCTAATACGAACGACAATATCGGCCTCAGTCATATTAGGCCATCCACCGATATACGACAAGATCACGGTTGGCACCAAAAAGCGCTTTGGACAGCGCGAGTCCACAAACAATAAGGACGAAACATACGCAATAGGACGCGACGGGAAAGGAGCTGTCAACAATGGGCGCGCGAGCAACTTCAACTAGGTGATATACGGGATTGAAAACCACTACCCACTTATGCGCCTGCAAGCGATCTGGCGCCCACAGAATGGGCGTCACTAAGTACACAGCGAACAATATTTGCGGCAGAAAGCCCCGCAATAGTCGGACGCGGTCAAACACATATGCTAGTGGTAGCGACCAACAAATCATCACTAAAGTAAGTAGACACAAGCCTACAGAAAAAGCCAAGTAATTAGTCTGCAAGACCATGACGGGATTGATAAAGGCAATAATAATGAATGAGGCAACAATTTTCAGTAGCAGGGCAATCACAAAGTCATATGTTGAAACTAGATTGCTTATGTAACCCGATATATTCGGAAACGATAAGTAACGTGCAGCTTTTTCGTTAGCATAAGAAATGTCCGAAACAAAAATAGAGATGCCTTGCCAAATTGAAAAGGAAATCGCAAAAAAAGGTATAAACGACTTCAGAGGCTCGTGGAAAACAAGCCCCATGACCGTTCCTAATAGGAGGACATGAATTAGCACCGAGATAAATGGGGCGACAAGCCCGAGGCCTGAATTGCGCTTATTCTCAGCGATATCCGCAAGGTGAAGTTGCCAGGCCAATTCGCGTTGAGAATACAACATCCGAATGTCTGTCAAAAAATCTCGTTCGACCCACCGCCAATTGCTGCTTTTGATGGCCACTATTTCACCTGCAACAGTCGATTCGCAGCAGCAAAATAAGCTGCCGCCCTCTGCTCTACGTTGAATTTATTCAAATAGATTGCCCGGGCGGCTACGCGGGATGGATCATCGCCTTCGCGGTTGTTAAGTTTCTCAGCTAATTCAATGTAATTGCCGACTTCGAAAAACGATATTGCACCAGGCTGATAGCGGTCGAGCTCACCAAAACATTTGGTATGCGAGCAGTACAGAGGCCTGCCCATGTCGAGCGCCAGAGCGGCTGGCCCCGACGAAGTCTGACCGACTTCCGCATATGGCAAAACGACAGAATCGCACGCCAGCATAACGTTGTTGAACTCATCGTTATCTAAAGCTCCACAAAAATGAACTCTATTTTTTAACGTGGGCTGCTGCTCTATTTCCTTGATCAACTTGGTTATATACGGCTGCTCTACTTTTCCTCTCTCAATACCCTCCGGATGCAGGCCACCAACAACCAACAAATGGTGATCGTCCGGCAACGACTTTAATGCCTTTATTGCGACCTCGATGCCCTTGTAAGGTGACAGGAAACCGAAGCAACCCAACAAAACTCCAGAACTTATATTTAGCCGTGAGGCTACTTGTTGCTTGGCTAAATCATGATCCATGCCATGGCGGACCGCCTTGCTAACGAACGCGAGGGGTCGATGTGTAATCGTATCAGACGCAATGCCTAGGAATCCAAAGTTTTTGGCCTCACGCGCTGTCTGTACGATATGGTGGAATTTTTTCGGATTTCGGCGGACTGTAGCGAATAGACGATTAAACACATAGTCACCACGCCAGTCTCTCAGATAATTAATTAAACCGCTGCGGCTAAGGCGGAATCGTCGCGCTTCCAAAGATGGAACCGTGTGGTAGGTTATTATAACCTTTTTGCTGCGCCGTATGATCGCATGAACGTTCCGCCAAATTCGCCGTGGTGTGAATCCGAAGAGACCGGGCTCAAGTTGTATGTTTACAATGTCAGCCCGCCCCACTTTTAACAAAAGTTGTTCGAATTCGGCGGCGGCAGCTTTTCTAGCGTATGGCGACTGGGATCTAAGAAGATCAACCGGAAGCGCTGCGATTTCGATATCGAAGTCGGTTTGCTCACGAAGCGGGAGCTCTAGAAATTCGACGTATTGCGCTATCCCGCAAGCTCGGTGATAGCTTGAAACGACCAAAAGCTTCGGCAATCTAGTCGCCGACGGGATCTGCGAATTGATTTTCGTTTGCTCCACAGCCATTTCCTTCTTTGCCTAGTCTCCGTAAAAAATGGGACAGCGCCACACCCCGCAGATATCCCAAACTGTAGTTGTTTTAGGTAAGTCAAAACTCCTAGAACTGGGGGCTCTTAGACAACCGCATCCGGTAAGTCAATAACATCCCACTGGGTTGGCAGGGCAATCGGGTGAATCCCCGGCGTGACATGTGTCTGATGGTCTGAATCGATGGCTGCCATCTGATTCTGGCTTCGGAGAGACGATGTGGCAGGGGACGTGACCGAGGAAATGGCCGACTTATCGGTCTACGAGGGCGTGGTTTTTCTGGAGCATTTTAAGGGGTTGGATGCAAAGCGGCAAGGTCCGTTATCCTCTGGACGAGATTCTTCTTCTCTGTCTGGCGGCTGTGATCTCGGGCGCCAAGACGATCTCTGCGATCGCGCGGTTTGGCGAGATGAAGCTGGCGTTTCTTCGCCGGTTCAAGCCGTTCAAGGATGGCACGCCGGCGCGCGACCATCTCGGCGACATCCTCGCCAGCCTGGACCCGGAGGTGTTCCAGTGGTGCTTCGCCGCCTGGGTCTCGGCGCTGATCGGCGCGCCCGTCGAGGCGATCGCCATTGATGGCAAGACGCAGCGCCGGTCCGGCTCGAAGGCGAAGGGACAGGCCGCCGCTCACAACGTGACGGCGTTTGCGGCGCGTCAGCGCCTCGTGTTGGCTCAAGTCAAGGTCGATGCGAAGTCGAACCAGATCACCGCCATTCCTGCGTTGATCGGGATGATCGACATGTCGGGTGCTGTTGTCACCATCGACGCGATGGGTTGCCAACGGGTTGGTTGAACCGATGGCTTCGTCGTCAGGGAAAATACCGACAATCTCTGTCCTCCGTTTGATTTCTCCATTCAAGCGCTCAATTGGATTCTGCGCAGCTTGATCCAATGCTGTTTGGGAAAGGTCATGTAAGCGAGCACGTCCTCTTCAGCATTGTCCATGAGATGGGCGAGTTTCGGCACGTTTGGTCTGATCTGATCGGCGACGTTACGCCACTGTAGACTGGGGGCTTCCAGGATGTCCTGTGCGGATACCGTAGCAATGAATGCCGAGACGACACGCCTGCCGGGCATTGCGCATGAAGTGAACCCCGCCCGGCATCTCTGCCAAGCCGTGCAGAGGAGCTTGGAAACAGCCGCTTTGATGCCCTCGTGAGCGTCGGAGACGGCGAGGTTGACCTCTCGCAGACCGTGCCGGGTAAGCTTGCGCAGGAACCCCGTCCAGATCGGGTCGGCCTCAGACGCGCCCCCATGACTTTCACCAGATCATCGACCGAGCGGGTCGAGACACCTTGGACGTAGGCCTCCTGGATGACGGCGGTCAGGGCCTTCTCTGCCATGCAGCGCGGCTCGAGGAAGCTTGGAAGGTAACTGCCGGTGCGAAGTTTGGGAATCCGAGCTCAACAGGGCCAGCCCGCGTCTCCCAGTCGCGATCGTGATAGCCGTTGCGTTGAGCAAGTCGAGAGTCATTCTTCTCGACATAGGCCGCACCGGTCTTTGCCCCGACCTTCAGCGCCATCAACTTCTCAGCGGCAAAGCCAATCATCTCGCGCAGCAAATCTGCATCAGAACTCGTAAGTCCATCATGTCATTGATCCAGGCTGCGCTCGATCAACCCCACCCTACCGGAAAATGCCGATGACGACCGCTGTCCTGCTACATCACCTCCGGGGACGTCATCGCCGCAACGTGATTTTGGCCTTGGAAAAAAGTCATCACAGTCGTAAACATTCGCTAGTTGGCCGGGATCCGGGGCACCCAGGGAGAAAGTCGTGTTCAAGAAATCAGAGCAAGGAAATACCGCTTATTTCACCGAATTACGTGCTGAGTTAGAAAACCTTAGTCCAGATACAGTAAATAAGATCATGGTTCATGTCGACTATCTCGCGCGGAAAGCAAATTTAGTTCCACACGCAATTTTGGAAGGTCGCCATTTTAATGTTGATCGCCAGGTCGAACAGGACGCTATTCGTAACATCGATGCAATACTGAGACCGACGAACGTAATCGACAACAGTGGTAACCCTCATATGGCTACCTATATTGGCGATGGTCTGTGCCTTGTGCGAACGAAGTGGGACGGGCATGTCGTGGTACCCACGTTCAACGTGGATGTAACAATCGGAATTTTGCGCGATGGTATACACGAAGCTTGGACCACAAGAGTTGTCCAAGAGCTTCTACGCGAAGGGCAAACCTATATAAATGTGGGGGCTAATTTTGGTTACTACACTTGCCTAGGCGCTAGAATTGTTGGCTCTACGGGAAAGGTCATATCTATCGAAGCAAACCCTCATGTCTTCTGCGTCCTGATGAAGACAATCATGTACGGTGGTATTGTAGATCGCGTCGATGCTTACAATAGAGCTGCTTACCTCGTCTCTAATGAGACGCTGGACTTTACCTTCGACTATCAATTCATCGGGGGCGGGCACCTTAGTGGTCCGGCCGAAACGGCAGATCAATCCGACAACCCAATGTGGTCACCAGAAAGCCTGCCGAAACTTCTTGATGAGAACGGAAAATGGGTTTCGAGCCGAGGCCTCATGAATTCCTTTCACGTGCAAACGTTACGTCTGGATGACGTGACTAAGGATCTAGTGGCGGACCTCATACATTGTGACGTTGAGCAGGCCGAGCCATATGTTTTACTTGGCGCAGTCGATTTGATCAGACGGTCGCCTACCTGCAAAATAATTTTTGAGTGGTCAGGCTACGCCTACACAAGCGGAAATCACCGATACCAGTCTGCGGTCAATGACATGCTGAGTTTTTTCAACGAACATGGCTACCGCATACGTCAAATCCGACCTGTCGTTGGCGAAAATGGAGAAATTAGTGTTTCTGAATATCTAACGGCGGAGGAGTTTCTTAGCGGTAAGCACGGCGACTACATTGCTTTGAAGCCCAACAACGACCCTTGGAGCCGCACAATGTAGGTATTGCAGGGCTACCCGTGCCCACAGGCAGCCCATCAAAGTTTGTGCGGGAAAAAACGGTCGAAGTCATCGCGCAATGGAATTCCCAATGTCATCCGCAAACGTAAGACCCTATGTCCTTCGGGCCGGGGTGGCTTGCCCTACACTGCCTATGCGAGGGTTGCTCGGATAGGTCGAGCCGATCCTCCTGGCAGGAGGACAAGCCGTGAAGCACAACGCGCTCGCGCGGCAGATGCTCCGGAAACGGTTTGCGCGATGGACGCTTGCGCTCAAAGGTTTGACTGTCGATGATCGTGCCGCCATCTCCGCGGCCAGTTGGTCCTGGCTGGCGTCGGCCTCCAGCTCTTCGAGCTGCAATTCCATCTGTTCGAGAAGGCGGGCCTTTCGCTCCGAGCGGTTGCCATGGATGTCGCGCTTGAGCTTCTCGATCTCTAATTTAGTTTCCGTCCATAAACGGCTGGTTTTCTTGTGCTTGCAGCGCGTTTGGGTTCCGCTTGGTGGCCGCTTTGAAGCCATGCGGTGTGGCTCATGGGTGCTAATTGCGGCGGCCAGGATTTCTGGTGGAAATGCGCGCATTGGGAACTGCCGGCGTTCCGCCGGTCCGGTTTTGGCTGGCGACATGGGATGTCAGTTCGATCTGAGGCGGGCGAAGAGGGCGAGATTGTAAGCGACCACCGAGGACCAGACATAAGTCTTGAAGTGGTCGAGCCCACGCCAGGTGCAGCGCCCCAAGCCGTAGGCGCGTTTGAGGCAGGAGATGCCGGCCTCGAT
This sequence comes from Rhizobium favelukesii, assembly GCF_000577275.2. Taxonomy (NCBI): domain Bacteria; kingdom Pseudomonadati; phylum Pseudomonadota; class Alphaproteobacteria; order Hyphomicrobiales; family Rhizobiaceae; genus Rhizobium; species Rhizobium favelukesii. The sequence continues at coordinate 1,071,384 of NZ_HG916855.1, read as the reverse complement.
GCCGGCGCGGAAGTTGCGTAGCTTGCGATAGACCCAACGGCTTTTGACCATGTCTTCGATCTTGAGGCCGCACTTCTTGTGGAAGGCCATGTCTCGCACGCCCCAGGCCTTGGCTCCGCTCAGATTTTCGCGGCTGGCATAGCCGCCGTCGGCGGCGGCCTGCCGTGGCGGCTCGCCCCAGATGCCAATGTGACGCTCCAGCATCGGCAGCAAGCGCTCGCTGTCGGCCGGGTTGCCGGCTTCGACGACGAGGTCGAGGATCAGCCCGCTTGTGCCGGTGGTCAAATTGATCTTATGGCCATACTCGACGTCGCGGCTGCCTTTGACGATGATGTCGGCATGCGGCTCGAACAAACTGACCAGCTTGTCGCCAGCCGGCACCGCCTCGCCGGCCAGGACCCGCCGCTCGGTCTGGGCGATGATCCGTTCGATCAGCGGCTTATAGTGGCGGACTTGGGCCTGCCAGCGTTCGACCGCCGGGCCCGCCGCCAAGGGCAGCTGCGCCGCCGCCTGTTCGAGATAGCTCAAGGTGGTGCGCGTGATCCTGAGCAGCGCGCGATAGTGCTGAACTCGTTTCGGACGACCGCGGGTAAATTGGATCGCCCGGGATCGCTTCTTCGCCGCGCGGCAGTGATCGTGCCATAAGATGGCGCTGCCCAAGGAAGCCGCCTGCTGCAACAGCCGCACCATCACCCGCACGCAGTCCCACAAAAGACTGCTGTCGCTCGGTTCGTGCATCAGCGCCGAAGTGACGGTGCTGTCGATGCGCACGACCTTGCCGCGTTCCACCTTGTCCTGCCGGGCGCTTGTCAACAGCACGCGATTGATCGCTTCAAAGGTCCCGGCCCGGATCGCGCTGATCGTCTTGTGCAAGACCGACTTCTTCGGGCTGCACCCCCATGGCAGCCGGGCAAAAGCCCGGAACGAGGCGGAATCTTCCAGATGAAAGGCCAGCTCCTCATAACTCAACTGACGGTGTTGTTTGAGCAGGGCGCAACGCAGCACGGCCTCCGCCGGCAGGCCCTCGCGGCCGGTCTCCTTGACGCCGTGGCGGCGCAGGTCCTGCGCTACCAGCCCGAGCAGATCACGATGCTCATCCAGCCATTGCGACATGGCTTTCAGCTCGCGGCCGATCTCGTGTTCGGCGAAAAGATCGAATATATTGGATTGGACGGTGCGTTCTTGGCGCATTGTCGGCTCCGGCGGTTGCGGGTTTGTCTTTAGAATCAATGGCTTGATCTAAAGTGTACCTGAAACCGCCGGGCTTTGCCCGCGGCAATATCGCGATTCCTCCAATAATTTCAGCGGTTTACCGTTTGTGGACGGACACTAATTTAGTCTCAGCCGGGCAATCAGCGCATCGGAACGGGAGTTTACAGCTTGCGCACGAGCAGCAACAGCCTCGGCTTCACGACGGGCGGCGCGCTCGGCGAGGATCATCGCGTGAGCGCTGGCAAGGTCGTCGGGAAGCTGATCGTCCGCTTCGGTCATGGCAAGATGGAATCATATTCGGCCTTGCCTTTCCAGCCATTTCCGCTACCCAGCCTGGACGCCAGGTTCTTTGCGGCATCGCCAGTCAATCCCTTCAAGCAGATAGCCGAGCTGTGCAGGAGTTATGACCACCGTGCCGTCAGCCGCTGACGGCCATATGAAGCGGCCGCGCGTGAACAGACAGGCACCTTGGCCGTCGTGCCAGATTACCTTGATCAGCCCGCCCCGACGCCCACGGAAGCAGAATAGGTGGCCGCCATGCGGATCCCCCTTCAGCGTCTCCTGCACCATCAACGACAAGCCGGGGAAGCCTTTCCGCATGTCTGTGTGTCCCGTCGCCAGCCAGACCTTCACGCCGCTCGGAACCGGGATCATCGCCGCTCGACCACGTCGAGGATCCGAGCGAGCGCTTCAGTATCGACATCGCTCTCCACACGAATGCGCCGGCCGCGGCCAAGCTCGATCGTCACAATGCTTATCTTCTGTGAGCGTCCGGCGAACGCATTTTTTGCGTCTACGAGGCGCGGTTTAGGACTTGCGGCTTAGTTCATCTGCCATGACGCGCTCGATCATCTCGGGATCGCATTGTTCATCGACGAGGAACTGGCGGATTCCACCATCCCACGTCCGTATGTCGGCCAGGAGATCTCGAAGGTCGTCAATTCCATTTTCGGTCAGGCCTGTTGTGCCATCTTCACTGCCATCGCGGACATATACCAGTTCGCCCTCGGCGATATTGTCTGAGTTGGCGGTCACCTCCTCGATTAATTCGAGGTTCTCGCCGATCATGCCGGCGACTTCTTTCAGCGTATAGATGAACCTCGAGCGTGCCATCACGCAGCCTCGTATCGGTCTTTTGCAGGCGCCCACTGCCACGGTAGCAATTCCTGGAGCCGATCCTTTGGGTGGCTCTGTATCCGGGTCAGGACGTCTGTGAGATAGACCTCCGGATTGTGGCCATGGAGTTTGGCAGTCTCGATGATGGTCAGGATGTTGGCGATGCGCTCACCGCCCTTGTCTGACCCGGCGAAGAGCCAATTTTTTCTTCCGATTCCAAGCGGACGCATGGCTCGTTCAGCTATGTTGTTATCGATTTCGACACGGCCATCATCGATGTAAACGCTCAACGCTGCCCATCGCGAGAGGGCATATCGCATCGCTTCAGCCAGCTTCTGCTTCTGTGGCAGCGTCGAAAGCGTCTCTTCTATCCAGCTCTTGAGGTCCTCCAGAAGGGGCCTGGCGTGTTGCTGGCGCAGTGTACGCCGCTGGTCAGCCGACATGCCGCGGATACGATCTTCGATATCGTAGAGCGTACCGATGCGCGACAGCGCTTCGTCAGCGATTGGAGATGGCTTCAGCTTGATCACATCGTGGAACTTGCGGCGTACATGCGCCATGCACGCAGCCTCGATGATCTGGTTGCCGTAAAGCTTCTTATAGCCACCATAGCCATCCGCGTGCATCACGCCGCTGAAGGCAGCGAGATGGTCGGCTGGATGCGCGCCCTTGCGGTCGGGGCTATAGTAGTAGGCAATGGCTCTTGGAGTGGGATCTTGATAGCCGCTGCCATCGAAGACATAGACCCAGACCCGCCCGGTTTTTGTCTTTCCTCGCCCAGGGTCGAGAACATCCACCGGGGTATCGTCCGTATGTATTCGATCGACCGCCGCGATATGGGCTCTAATCAGCAAGATGAGAGGAGCCAGCAGAACTGACACGCGGCCGACCCAGTCGGCCATCACGGATCGGGAGATATCTATCCCCAGCCGGTCGTACATCTCGGATAGACGGTAGAGCGGGATGTGATCGTCGAATTTGGCGACCATGATATGGGCCAGCAACCCCGGTCCGGGCTTGCCGCGTTCGATCGGCAGGGTCGGCATTTCGCCTGCCACCGTCGTATCGCAGTCCCTGCAGATCATGCGCTTTTCGACGTGGCGGACAATCTTGACGGACGCCGGCACGTGCTCCATCACCTGGACCACCCTGTCAGCGGCCTTCAGGAACGATGTACCACCACAGGTCGGACAATTGCAGGGTGCCGCATAGACCAGTTCTTCGGTTGGAAGACCATCGGGCAATGGTTTGCGCTTCGGCTTATCCGGTGCGTCGTCCAACTCCGGCAAAGGAGCTTTCCCGGAGCGAAGCTCGGCCTCGGCACGGGAGGCTTCGATCTCCTCCAGCATCAGCTCGAATTGCTCGATCTTGCGGTCGATCTTTTCCGAAGAAGCGCCATGCTGCCGATGGCGGAGCAAATCCAACTGCGCGCGCAGGAGCCCGATAATGGAGTCTCGCTTGCTGACTTCAGCTTCTTGGCTCTCAAGTTTCGCCGCCTGTTCAGCGACGAGAGCGCGCAAAACAGATAGCTCGTCCTGACTGTCCAGCGGCGTCGTTTCCATACCCGCATACGTAGCCGATTTGCGCCGGAAACGCTAGCATTATGCCTCGGATGTCATTGCAAAATATAGCTTTTAACCCGTTCGACCGGGAGCGGAAGTCCACGCAGGTCGGCGCCAGTCGATCCCCTCAACAAGCATCGACAACTGGGCTTGCGTCAGATGCGCAACCCCTTCTTTCGCCGTCGGCCAGGGAAAGTATCCGCGTTCCAAAATTTTGTAAAATAGGCAGAACCCTTGGCCATCCCACCATAAAAGTTTGATCCGATCAGCACGTTTTCCGCGGAAGCCGAAGATTGCGCCGGAACCTGGCGCCTCCTTGATAACCGTCTCAACGAGCGCCGACAGTCCATCAATGCCACGCCGCATGTCGGTCACTCCGCAGGCCAGATAAACCCGCACATTTCCCGAAGGCCCGATCATGCTGCCTCCACACAAGCGACCAGCGACGATAACACCTGGAGATCCATGTCCGCTGCAATTCTTAGCAAGCGGCCATTCCTCAGAACGATCTCAACGTCTTTACACTTCGACCGAACACCGCTCTTCTTGGTATCGTCGCTGTGGCTCGCCGATGCTCCGATAAGCGAGACCGGAATGAATGCGGTCTCCGGAGATTTCAATTCAGGTGGAAAGAACTTCTTTCGCCAGGCGTATATCTGTTGCGGAAGGACGTCGTGCCGGCGCGCTACGTCGGAAACGCTCCCATCCGCACTAAACGCTTCTTGCAAAATCGAAAGCTTCAATTCTGTGGACCATCGACGTTGTCGCTCCGTACCCGTCAGGATCTCAACCTTGGCCATTCATACCCTGTTACGTCACAAATGATTCATCTGTGTCGTAACTTGCGCCAATTCCCCGCCTGACCAAAATCCCCTCACCGGACGCTCACTATCTTCTTGCGGTCGAGGGTGGCAGTGTTGTCTCCACCGGATCAGGCGCAGGCAAGGCCGTGACTTCTACGGGAATGAGCTGCCGCGCTGGCGGCGGTGCGACCTGGCAAAGTTCTTTGCGCCACCGGAACAACTGACTCGCGTGGATGCCCGCCGACCGGGCAATCTCAGATACGCTGGCATTCGGCTCGAGGCAGGCCGCAACCAGCCGCTCCTTCTCCGCGCGAGACCAGCGACGACGGCGCTCCACAGAGGTGATCACTTCGATTTGCTGCATTGTCAGAGGACTATTCCTAGTGCTTGCACCAGGACATCCAACGTTCCGCCTCACATCACAAGACGGCCCTCACCGTGGGGTTACCCGCAAACCTCCGTTTGCGACATAGATTCAGAATTCAACTGATTTGGAAACCGCGAAACGAGTCAGAGACCGCTCACGTTGGTATAACATCTATCGCCCCACTATATCGCGATAGACAGAAGCATAGTCGGCCGTCATCTGGACTGCTGTAAATTTCTCCAAATAAGCCGCCCTGGCCTTCTCTCCGTAGCCAAGCGCCTCTTTCCGGCGCCTAGAGAGGCGGATCATTGCCCCAGCTAACGCATCTGGGTCATTTGGCTTCACAACCACACCTGTTTCACCGTGAACGTTAACAAAGCTAGTCCCAGTTCCTATTTCACAGGAGATCATTGGTTTCCCAAACATCGCCGCTTCGACAAGCGATAGGCCAAAGGCTTCAGACCGCAAATGAGATGGAAAAACGAGGCCGGTACTTAGCTCGAGAAGTGCGGCTTTGTCTGCATCCGGCAACGCTCCAAGAAAATGGACATTTTCAAGGCTGTGCTCCTTTGCATAGGCCTTCAACGACGCTTCCATTGGCCCCTGCCCAATTAGCAGGATATCATGGTCTGTCTGCTTTGCAGCCTCCAAGAGTATGTGCACACCCTTGTAGTAGCGAAGGACACCAACAAAAAGGAAAAATGGCTTCGGAAACCTCTGGCGCCAGCGTGCCTTCACATCGTCAGAAGCGCGCGGGTAATCCCCTTCGTCCAGCCCCAGCGGGATGACCGTGGTTTTGCTCCTATAGCGCTGCAGCACGTCGCTGGTCGCCAGGTAGTTCGGTGACGTGGCCACAATCCTGTCAACACTTGTTAGAAAGCGATGCATGAGCGGCCTATAGAGCTGCAAGAGGATCCGCTGTTTGACGATATCGGAGTGGTAAGTAACGACAGTCGGTTTTCTCAGGCGCGAAGTGAGATGGACAACATCCATTACCGGCCAGGGAAAGTGGTAATGCACTATGTCGGCCCTGTCGCTTAGTTCGCGGAACCGTCCAAAGACCTCCCAGGAAAAGCCCGTCGAGGCAAATTCAAAATCGAGCTTGGCTTTGTGAGCGATATGACCATCAAACTCCCGGGTGTTCTGCTCAGGCATGCTACTCAGCGAGAGCACGTCGGATTGGATCCCGTATTTGGCGGTTCCCTTGGCAATTGCGTGGATTGTCCGCTCAACTCCGCCAAAAGTATCGGGCCAATAAGTCTTGAAGAAATGTAGAACCCGCATCTCACTCCAACGCCGGATCATATAGGTCCCCGGCCTTCGCTCTGTTTAAATCATTCCGCCGGCATGGCAGTCATCGGATACGCCCTGCCTTCGTAGCCTCAACCGACACAGAACGGATGGCGTGACCCTGAAGGCTCATATAAACAAAGGCATGGAAAATAGCAGCCCCTTATTGCGAACGGTGTAAAAGGCCTTAAAGAAGCAAATGAAGCAGTTAGGTGCCGGCGATATACGCTTGGGGAGCAATGCATGCGGTTGGGTAGCCTCTACAAAATTGGCGACAATGATCAGCGTCCTTGGGGCACTTGGCATGTCTTAGATATTGGCGAGCGCCATGTCGTTAAGCGCATCGTAGTCAATCCTGGTGAGCGGCTTTCCCTCCAATACCACAATCACCGATCTGAGCGTTGGACGGCAGTTTCTGGTCAAGGCGTTGCCGAAGTCGATGGAACGCATCACAGCTTTGAGCTCGGACATACGGTCGATATCCCACTCAAGGCAACACATCGCGTCTCGTGTACGGGGAATCAGCCGCTCGTCTTTATTGAGATCCAGTATGGTGAGCTACTAGATGAGAACGATATCATTCGCCTTAGCGATGACTATAGCCGGGCTTAACGACCCTCGTTCTCGAAGCAGTCGGGCCCCAAGCGGCTTAACAAGGCCAGGCACCATTGGTGAGGCATCGCTTCGACGTAAAAAGTCTGGTATCGAGGGGTAGCAGACACCCACGGTTCATTTGAAGATTAAACGCGCGGATCATTTTTCTGTCGTTACAGCCCTTCCGGTCAAATTTCAAACATGTGTTTTGCTAGCTTTTTAGCAATAGGAGACTCGAGTCTCTGATCATCCTTCCGTCGCATGGTTTTGGTAATGGAGTTCTTGGAGATCGTATTGCCGATCGGTGTGCGCTGCGCGTTCATCGCTCGAAGCGGGGAACTAACAAGTCAGATGGGTGGGGCGAAACCGCTTCACAAAATTCATATCTCTATGCCCCACCAATGGCCCGCACCTGCTTCCTTTTAGTTGAGATCACGCAGTATTATCCTCATAAGTTGCTATGTCGGCGCGAATGATGCGCCAGCGGCTGTTTACCACAGCTTCCTCATGTCTTTGGCACCTCCGATGGAAGCCGCAGAGATTCACAGGGTATCTTGCCTCCCTCGACCATAGTGCGGATTTCGGATTAACGGGACACTGATTCCGCCAAATCGCGGACATTTGATTTCGCTAGGGCGTCGACTCATAAACTCTGACACCAGATCCGCGCCGCGACAAGTTTGACAGCGGCGAGATAGTTTTCCGGGCGCTTGTCGTAGCGTGTGGCGATACCTCTGAACTGTTTGATCTTGTTGAAAAACCGCTCCACGAGGTTTCGCTGCCGATAAACCCAGCGCGAGAATGAGAAGGAGCCCGTCCGATTTGCTTTGGGCGGGATGTTGGCCCAGGCTTTGCGCGCGGCCGCCTTAGCCCGGATGGCGTTACTGTCATAGCCCTTGTCGGCAAGCAGGATGTCGCCTTCGCCGAGGCTGTCAGTCAGCGCATCGGCTTCAGTGCAATCAGCAATCTGCCCGCCGGTCAGGCGGAGCGTGACGGGCCGACCTTCAGCGTCGACGAGCGCGTGGATTTTGCTCGTGAGCCCGCCGCGGGAACGTCCCATGCCACCATCGTCTTGATCCCCTTTTTTCCCGTGGCCGCGTGCTGGTGAACGCGAACACAGGTCGAGTCGATCATGACGATGTCGCCATCGTAAGCTTCTGAAACCGCTTCAAGAAGCCGATCCCAGACACCAGCCTTCCGCCAGCGGACGAAGCGGTTGTAGCAGGTGGTTGGCGGCCCATACCGCTCAGGAACTTCCGCCCAAGGAGAGCCTGTTCGGAAGCGCCAAAGGATGCCATTCAACACCCGTCGGTCGTCGACACGGGGAACGCCGCGCGGCTTGTTGGGAAGAAGTGGCGAAATAATCGACCATTCCTGGTCCGTGAGTTCGTAGCGGCGGCGTGTCATCATGGCTCCTCATTCGGAAGCCTTGAATCACGAGGCACGCAAAACGCCAAGAACATTAATGGGTTTACGCCCTAGCATTACAGTTGCATATCTATCTGTGGTCTGAATCTATGGGTCTCCATGATTCGGAGGTCATGGATGACAGGTGCATCAATCGAGACGACGCTTGAGCTTTGGGCATCATCGTTGCGCGACGTGAAGGCTCGCATGCGCAGACTGTTTACGCAGGAGCGAGTTGCAGCCTCTGCGAACCTTTTCCTGGACGGCTTGCTGGGTGACGAGCGGCGTAAGACAGGTTGGATGCGTGCTGAGGCGGCCGGTGATCCCGGCCCGTGGCGGCAACAAGCCATTCTGGGGCGCGGGCGCTGGGACGCGGACGCACTTCGCGACATCGTGCGAGAGTATGTCGTAGAAAACCTCGCCACGGATGATGCGGTCCTGGTCATCGACGAGACGGGCTTCCTCAAGCAGGGCAAGACATCGTGCGGTGTTGCACGTCAATATACAGGTTCGGCTGGCAAGATAACGAACTGCCAGATCGGTGTGTTCGCCGCCTATGTGTCCGTTCGCGGTCATGCCTTTATCGATCGGGCCCTGTACTTGCCCAAAAGCTGGACCGGCGATCCGGCAAGGCTGGCAGCAGCTCATGTTCCTCAGGCTACAGCCTTCGCTACCAAGCCAGGCCTGGCTGTCGAGATGATACGGCGTGCGCTGGCAGCCGATGTGCCGTTTTCATGGGTGGCCGCAGATGCGGTCTATGGCGTCGGGGACGTTGAAGGGACCCTGCGTCGAGCCTGCAAAGGCTACGTTCTTGGGGTTAAATCGGACCACCATTTCGGCTCCTGGTCGGGTAAGCCTCCGGTCGCCGGCACAGCGCAGGAGATCGCCCGTGATCTCGATTCAAGTGCATGGCAGCGTCTTTCCGCCGGTGAGGGCACCAAAGGCGCGCGGCTTCATGACTGGGCCTACTGTGAACTCGCCGATCTCGATGCCGACGAATACAACGAGACGACATCAGGGCTTTGGACCCGTGGCCTCCTGATCCGGCGCAATATCAGCGACGGTGATCTCGCATTCTTCACCACATGGTGCCTGGCCGGGACGGACATCCAGACGCTCGTTTCCGTTGAAGGCCATCGCTGGGCGATCGAAGACAGCTTCGAGACCGCCAAGAACGAGCTCGGACTCGATCACAATGAAACCCGGTCATGGCATGGCTGGCATCGCCACGTCTCCCTCGTCATGCTTGCCTTCGCCATGATGGCGGTGATCCGGTACCGCGCCAATGACGCGACGCCCCCAAAAAGACCGCGGATGCCGACCATCAGGATTTGATCCGCTGGTCTATCCAGGAAGTCCGGCGCATCGCCATCAGACTCGCCCAGCGTCGCATAAACCCCGCCTACGTCATCGCATGGTCATGCTGGAGACGCGCCCATCAGGCGGCCGCTCGACGAGCTCATCTCAAAACTAAAATGCAACTGTAATGCTAGTTCCCGGACAGTTTGTCGGGATCGAGCTTCATCCACCTGGTTGGTAAGGCCGTTGATGAAACCGAGTGGCGGCCCAGGACCCATGCGCTACCGACCTCCAGGTGGCAGTTACCAACCAAACCCGGATTTTTCGGCGCAGTACCCGCTCGTGAAGTTCTTCCGACTTGGTTTGTTTTGATCCTCAACCGGCTGAATGGACCACAAGGGCTCGGCGCGGCAGGTGGCGAAGGGTAATTCTTCAAATTGCCGAGCGCGAGGGCGTCCACCCGTGCAACCGCAGGCGTGGGCGACGGGGTCAAGAGCGGCATGATACCCGCCACACTTGTTACTCCCACCATTCGCTTTTCGGTGCCAAACTCCCTCGCGGTTAATCGGAAGCGATGCGCAATGAAGAGCGACGCTTCAACCCGGAGGCGCAAGAATTCCACTCAGGAGGTTTTAAAGCCATGACTATATCAGTCGAGAACACGGACAAGCGCGGCCAACCCATCATGCACACGCCGCCGGTCGTATCGCCGCAGGCTTGGGAAACAGCTCGCGAACAGTTGCTCGTCAAGGAAAAGGCCCAGACGCGCGCCCGCGATGCCTTGGCTGCAGAGCGGCGGCGAATGCCATGGATGACCGTGGAGAAGCCATATGTGTTCGAGGGCACCGCTGGCAAGGCCAGTCTGGTCGACCTCTTCGAGGGTCGACGTCAACTGATCGTCTACCGAGCTTTTTTCGAGCCCGGCGTCTTTGGTTGGCCCGACCATGCCTGCCGGGGATGTTCCATGGTAGCTGATCAGGTCGCCCACGTCGCTCACCTGAACGCCCGCGACACCACTCTCGTCTTCGTCTCGCGTGCGCCCCAGGCGGACATCGCGCAGTTGAAGGCGCGGATGGGGTGGGAAATGCCTTGGTTCACGCTCACGGACACCTTCGATGCGGACTTCGGAGTGGACGAGTGGCACGGCACGAACGTTTTCTATCACGATCGCAACCGCGTATTCCGGACGTATTTCATCAATAACCGCGGCGACGAGCAGATGGGCAACACCTGGAACTACCTCGACATCACGCCGCTGGGCCGACAGGAGGTGTGGGAAGACTCTCCCGAAGGCTACCCCCAGACGCCAACCTACAAGTGGTGGAACTGGCACGACAGCTACGTCGCAGATGCAGCCCCCGACAAGAAATGGGTTGAGGTGTCGGACGCCGGAGAGGCAGCGTTCCGGAACTAGCACTGAGCGCAAAGTCCTGATCCAGTGGTTGGGCTTGCCGGCGTGATCGTTGCCGAAAATGTCTTGGAAAGGCACGCTGGGACTTTAATCGGGAAGCTTACAACCAGCTTGCGCTTCGGCGAGTTGGGCGCGCATTGGCGTGCCAGCGTGCCTTTCCATTCGCCCGGCCGTCCTTGCTGTTTCGCCTTGGGATTCTCTTGAGTCCCAGGGCAGGAGACGAAGCCACGATCCGAGGTCCTGTGCGTTGACGTGCGCGCTGGCTGGTTGCCTTTCTTGGAGCACGCGCAGGATTCAGAACTTTGATTTTTGCCCTGTCCTGTCAATGCGACACTGTTGCCATCCTTATCGCCCCGCCTATTTCAGGGAGTCTATAACCTGGGGAAATGAATGAACAATCGGAACGGCCTTTACTTCGTGATCGGCGCTTTGGTCGTGTTAGTCCTCGGCATGGGCATCTACATTCTCCGCGAGGAGAGCAAACCCAAAGGCGTCGAAATCTCGATCGGCGAGAAGGGCATTTCGGTCGAGGAGAAGTAGGCTAATCAGCCACCTTTCTCTCCACGATGAAACGACGTTTGTGTGCCGTCACATTGTTCGGATCGGTGGCGACGGCGTCAAACTCAGCGTCGCTAGCGAGGGCGATGTCACCGATTTACGGCACGATAGCGAGACCAACGAGATGTAAATTTACCGGTTTGTGATCGCGATTATCGTGCGTCGACGTAGCGCTGGCCTTTGATCATCGCGACCATTATCAGTCGGGTCTGTTCTGTTCCGTCGCGGTCTAGATACCCGGACGGCTTCAAGACGGGAGTAGAGCATTCGCGACCGTTTCAATCCTCCCCCTTTCCTTTAGCCGCCTGTCCCATAGTTAACTTCCTGTATCGAAAATGCTTTCCGCCATAGGAGTGGAATATGGGTGCATCCATATTGATCGGAATTCTGATCACGTTTCTCGTAATCGTCCTTGTTCTTTACCTCGTGCAGCGACTTCCTATCGACGGCCGGATGCGCCAGATTGTTCAGATCATCGTCATCATCATCGGCATCGTGTCGCTGCTGAAATATCTTGCAGTATGGTAGACCAGAGTAGCCGGACTGCGGTCGGGCTGCGGTGCTGCCAATAAACGAGCGCTGTGCACGTATCGTCGTGCCTACCTCCGTGCCGAGACAGACCTGAAACTCGCTAAGGACAATCGAGCGTCAGCAACAGAGTAACCGTCATCCCCGACGCGTTCGAGCGATCGGCATCGGTGAAATTCACTGCACAACCTTAAGTTCAATTCAATTGCGAGGGACACACTCTCCGAATAGATAGGTCCCACTAGACTCTTGTTCGATTCACAGATCGGACGGCAAATGGCATTATATAAGTGGTATCTAAAGGAGTGTCGCACACGGAGTGAGAGGTCAGTGCGTAGTAGGACATAATCCCCATGGAAAGCCGCAGATACAACCTACATAAGAACCTCAATATCTACTGGACCATCTTCGACGGGACGACTGGACAGAAGGCGGTGGTTAATGGGTTCGTCAGGGACATGCTCACCGCCGAGGAAGGCGATGAATTGGTCGGCATGCTAAACCGGATCGATGAAGAAAGACCGCCGTCGTTCTACGCTTCGCTGACGGTCGACATCCGATCTCCGAACACTCCCTTCAATCCCCTGGGTGGAGCATGACCTCGCCACTGGAAGAGCTGATGTGCGGCTGGCTCTCTGGGTGATTCCAGCTCGTTCCCTCTCTAGCCATCCATCATGATTTATGTGCGAGTGCGAAAAGCCGCGCTCTGGCTCGCCACCTAGCCTCCAACCGCCACGCATCCGTAGGGCCAGCTTCTCCTTGGGCATAAGAAGCCGAATAGGTCGAGGCAGGTGGTCTGGAAGCGATGGACGAGGTAAGCCGATCGCCCCAGGCAAGCGTTGCCAAACAGCGAACCAACCGAGTTTCGATTGGAGAAATTTTGTCACTCAACGATTATACCTACCCAGGCTGCCTTCATGATCTGCACCAGATCGTTGAGGTGGTCAGCGAGAAGCCGTTCGGCCTTTCGAATTTCGATTTGAGCGGGGTTTCAATCCATCTTTTGATTGTATCGTCAATGTATCTCGCGTAAAAGGTTTAGAGTGTGCAATCACGATGGAACCGCTACGATGGATGCGATTCACACTGAAGGCTTCGACGCTGTTTTGACCCTGACCGACCACATTGAGCACCTGCCGGACAGAAAGCGGCGCGAGTTGGCGAGGATCATCGAAATCCTGTTTGCTGAGGTCGGTGCGTTTCAGGCAAGCAAGCTGTCTGCAAAGCGAAATTCCGGCAAGATCTTGAAGGTGATACTGTACGGTTCGTATGGCCGCGGTGACTGGGTCGAGGATCGCCTCAGCGGCTACCGCTCCGACTACGACCTGTTGATCGTCGTCAACAAGAAGTCCTTTGCCGATGAGCATGAACTCTGGGAAGGCATCGAAGAGCAGCTGTTGAAAGAGCAGATCGGCCATCGCATCGAAACACCGGTCGTCCCGATCGTCCACACGCTCCACGACGTCAACGATCAGCTCGCCCGCGGTCGGCCCTTCTTCGTCGACATCGCCAGAGACGGCATCGTCCTCTACGAACAGCCTGGCCATCCCCTGGCAGAGCCGAAGCCACTGACGGCGGAAAATGAAAGAGAGGAAGCGGAGCAGCATTTTGAACGCTGGCTGCCTAATGCATCCTATTGCATCACTCAGGCGGAGAACGCAATTTCAGACGGCATGGTCAACCATGCGGCATTTGACCTTCACCAAGCGACGGAACGATTTTACCACTGCGTCCTGCTCACGCTAACCCTCTACAGCCCCAAATCACATCGAATAAAGGTGTTGCGTTCTCAGGCCGAGGGGATCGACAGCCGACTAATCGCTGCTTGGCCGCGCGACAACCGGTTCTCTCGTCGGTGCTTCGAGCTACTCTCGCGGGCCTATGTGGAGGCGCGATACTCTCCCGAGTACACGATCACCGGTGAAGAGCTCGCGTGGCTGTTCGAACAGGTCAAGGCCCTACAGGCTCTTGTAGAAGCAATTTGCCGGGAACGGCTTTCCATGTAAGCGTTTTGTGCGCGGGTCACCGTGAAGCATATGCACACTCGAAACGAGGCACACCTGCAAGGGTGCCACGCGAAGAGAAGAACTGACCGTTGCGCGCCTTCCCAATTCAACGTCGTTCTCACAGGTGAGGATTGCGTGAACAGCCAGCCAGCGCGCGTCGTCGGAAAGCGGCGGCGCCACGTAATCGAAAAAACGCACCAACATGTCTTACTTTATATCTTTCTAATTTAGCACTTGCTAGCCATCTCCCAGCAACTATGTGGGAGGAGATAAGTATGCAGCGAGTTGAACCGAATTGTGCCGGCACCGGATCCCTGACCCGTGTGTGGTCGGTCAAGGATTTCTCAAAACGGCACCGACTTGACGAGGGAGAAGAGGCTCGACTTTTACAGCTATTTGGAGCATTCGCTTCCGCCAGCGAATTGCTGTACAACGCAACACGAGAGCCGCGATGGCGGTAGGATCGGGACAGTCCCCGCATCGATAGAGAGTCTCGAACGTCCGCTGCGGGCATCGTCGAGATCGGAGAACAGTCTCTCGTTGAGTGGCTCGTCGCGGAGCCGGCCGTTAAAGGACTCAACATCGCCGTTCTGCATCTGATTTCCGGGCGATGTATTCGAGCGACGAGATGGCCAGAAATGGTGCAAATCGTCCGCCCATTCTGCGATGACGCCAGACCCGGCAAAGCTATGCCAGGACCCGCGCCACAACCGGCTTCGACGCTGCGCAAGATGAGAGCTCGGCGTGTTCGTCAGTTGCATCCGCGCCAAAACATCCAACGCGCTAATTCTTATGCTCATTCGAAAAACGCTTCGGAACAAAAGAGAGAACTTTCAGCCGCAGTGTCTGAATTGCGACCTTGGCGCGACCTCCGTTCCGACACTGAAATCCTTCGTGAAAACGCGCTGACAAGGTTGCGAGTTGAGAACCCGAGCGACCAGGTTCGCACTGCTCCAGCTTTGGTCAACGAGACGCCGGCTGAGCCACAAAACATCCACAGGGCAGTCGTCCGTATAGGGGAGAAAGCGGATACGGATATATGTCGGTCAACTCCAGGTCGGCGTGGATCGCCCAAAGCCGGGGCGCCTCGCGCAGCGTTGCAACCATTTGTGTCATCGCGCCAAACCCTCAGCGACAGCACTCGCCGGGGCGGGGCGATCAGCGGCTCGCGCGCGTTGCATAGGGCTGTTCTATGGCTGCCCGAGAGGCTTCGCCGTCCCCGCCTCGCATTCCGGCAGTCGCACAGGTTTGGCGAGTTTCGCCAGCACCTCGGGCTTGGCGCACGCCGGGAAGCCAGCTAGCGGCATTGTCTCTATGAACCGACTGCGCTCCATTGTGCTCAGGCCGGGTTCATTGATCATGCTCTCGACAGTCAGGTCTGGGTGATTCTTGAGAGCTTCTGTAACCGAAGCATTCGCCTCATCGGTTCGACCGAGTGCCGCGAGGGAACTGCTACGGACCACCCAAGTCCACTTTTGGTAGTTGTTAGGCGTCATGCGCTCCAGCATCTTCACCGCGTCCTCATACCGGCCCGCCATAAAATAAGCAGGTGCGAAGAAGTTGGACGCCCACATCGGATAGTTCGGGTCCAGCCTCATTACCTGGTCGACCATTTGAGCGCCGCGTTCGGGTTCACCGAAGCGTGCGGCAAAGCCGGTATAAAAAGTCAGGATTTCGGACGAACCCGGAGCTAGACGAAGGGCCGTGTCCAGCTCAGACTTGGCGCGGCCCATGTCGCCCTTATTAGCAAGGCTCATACCAAACACCGCATGTGCTTCAGCGTCGCTCGGATCAAGCCGCACCGCGCGTTCGGCCACATCGGCGGCCGCCTTGCGGTTGCTCTCGGGATTAACGCCAAACACACCCATTAGATCATGAGCATGGTAAAGTTCTACCCAGGCCCGTGCCAGCCCCGGGTCCAGTTCGACGGCGCGGTTGAGAAACGTGATGGCCTCCTCGTCATCGGCTTTGGTGAGCTTTTCAATCTTCTCGGACCCGAGAAGATAGTAATCATAGGCATTCAGGTTTTCAGGCCGTTTACGTTTGGCTGCAGCCCGCCCGGCCTCTTGAATCAGTCCCACTCCGCCGCCGAGGCGGTTGGCGACCTGCTCTGCGATTTCGGTCTGAACGGCGAACACGTCCTCACCGGGCCGGTCCCAATTCTCCGACCAAAGATGGTGGCCGGTTTTTGCATCGATCAACTGTGCTGTGATCCGTACCCGGCCACTCTGCCGCTGTATCGAGCCTTCCAGTACAAAGCCGACATGGAGCGCACTTGCGACCTGGCGGGCATCCACCGGCTTGCCTTTGTAAACTTCCGTCGAATTCCGCGCCACCACCTCGAATTCGGGAAACCGCGCGAGATCGGTGATGATGTCCTCAGTCAGGCCATCGGCCAGACGCCCGCTAGCCTCGTCGCCGCCATAATTGTTGAAGGGCAGCACCGCCACCGACGGCTTGGCGCTCAAAAGTTCGGGCTGCAAGAACCACCAGACCCCGCCGCCCGCCAGAGCCAGCGCCACGATCGCCGCCGCAGCCGTCTTGGTCCAGCGCGGCATCATTGCGACAAGCGGGCGACGCGCCCGTTTGCCATCGAGTCTCAGCCGGTACATCCGCACTGGGCGACTGATGTTCTTGACCTGCTGCTCGCCGGCGAAATCGAGCGGCCAGTCGAGTTTGCCCTGGAGATGATCGTAGGCCGTGCCCGACACCATCACGCCGCCCGGCTCGGCCAACTGCTCCAGCCGCGCGGCGACATTCACGCCATCACCGTAGACATCGCCATCCACCAACGCCACATCGCCCAGATTGATCCCGACGCGGAATACGATGCGCTCAGGCTCCGGTAGGCCGGCGCTGCGGGCCGCCACGGCATTCTGAAACTCCGCGGCGCAGGCAACCGCATCAACCACGCTGTTGAAGGCGACGAGCGCGCCGTCGCCCATCAGCTTGATAACGGTGCCATGGCGCTCAGAGATGGCGGGATTGATCAGGTCGGCGCGGATGGCCTTCAGTCGCTTGATGGTGCCGGCCTCATCGGCCTCCATCGCCTTCGAGTAGCCTACCATATCCGCCGCCAGGATCGCCAGCAGCTTCCGGTCGAGCGCGGGGATACTCATCATTGTGACCCTGCATGAACACATGAACATGCAATATGCCGGGAGTCTACACCCATCGAAGCGCCGCAGCTAGCACACCGCCAAAACGGCATGTCTGCTTTTGGCACCATGCACGAACCCGCTTCGCGGGAGGGCGTGCGCGGTGAGGTTGGTGTGATTATCTGAAGTTCTGGGCAGGCTGTTGGTGTTGCCTGACCATTGAGTTCCCTTCAACGAGAGGAACGTTCAATGGCCAGCTTCTCCAATGATGCCCCGACCACCCCGCTTCGCCAGCGCATGCAGGAAGACATGGTGATGCGAGGGTTGGGATCCCACACTCAGCAGGACTACATCCGTCATGTCCGGCGCTTCGCCACGTTTCTTGGGCGTACCCCTGACACCGCAATGGTCGAGGACATACGACATTTCCAGTTGTATCAGCATGAGAACGGTGTGGGTCCGGCCACGATCAACGGCACGGTTTCGGCGCTACGCTTTCTGTTTGCGGTGACGCTAAAGCGGCGGGATCTGGCGCGAGCGCTGGTGATAACCCGCAATCCACGCAAGCTACCCGATGTGCTGAGCATGGAGGAAGCTGCGCGGTTGCTCGAGGCGGCGCCAGGCATCAAATACAAAGCGGCGCTTGGCGTGGCCTATGGCGCGGGCTTGCGCGTCTCCGAGGTCGCGCATCTCAAGGTCGATGACATCGACTCGACGCGCATGCTGATCCGCGTTGAACAAGGCAAGGGACGCAAGGATCGCAATGCCCTGCTTTCTCCGCAACTCCTTGAACTGCTGCGACTGTGGTGGCGCGAAGGAAAGCGGCGCGGCGTGATGCTGCCTCATGGCTGGCTGTTTCCGGGGCGCAGTCGCACCGACCCGATCTCGTCGCGGCAACTGCATCGCGCGGTTCAGGAAGCTGCGGAGGTCGCCGGCATCCACAAGCGCGTCAGCCCGCATACCCTACGGCACAGCTTTGCCACCCACCTTCTGGAGGATGGCACCGATATCCGCGTCATCCAGGTTCTGCTCGGACATAGCAAGCTGGAGACGACCGCGCTCTATGCGAAGGTCTCCACCCGGACTATTCACGCGGTCGCAGGGCCCCTCGACCGGCTGATGGCGCTGATGGAAGGCAAAACGCCCGACGGCTGAGCCATGCGCACCTCGATTGAGGTCGCCGATATCTTCCGTGTTGCCGGGCCGACCTATCGGAAAGCCCATGGGGGACACCTCAGCTTGGCCCAGTTCAAGGTGATGTCGGCGGTCGAGCACTGCCGCACCGCTGCATTGGGCGGCCATGTCGAGGCCTGCGAGGATTGCGGAGAGTGGCGCATTGCCTACAATTCCTGCCGGAACCGGCATTGCCCGAAGTGCCAGGGCGCCGCCGCACGCACATGGCTCGCCGAGCGCGAGGCTGATCTCTTGCCGGTCGGATACTTCCATGTCGTCTTCACGCTGCCTGCCGAGATCGCCGCGATCGCCTTCTACAACAAGGCGCTCGTCTACGACCTTCTGTTCAAGGCCGCATCGGAAACGATGCTGACAATCGCCGCCGATCCGAAGCATCTCGGCGCGCGCATCGGCATGACCGCCGTGCTGCACACATGGGGATCGGCCATGACCCATCATCCCCATGTTCACATGATCGTGCCAAGCGGCGGCATCTCCCTTGATGGGTCACGCTGGATATCGTCACGTCCTGCATTCCTCTTGCCGGTGCGTGTGCTAGGCAAGCTCTTCCGGCGCTTGTTCCTCACGAGACTGCTCCAACTCCACGATGCCGGGCGGCTCGCCTTCTTCGGTTCGGCTGCGCATCTCACTGACCGTCGGGCATTCGTACGGTACCTGTCGCCGGTGCGAAAGAAGCGTTGGGTCGTTTATGCCAAGCCGCCCTTCGCGGGACCTGAGGCGGTTCTTGCCTATCTGTCACGATATACGCACCGGGTGGCCATCTCGAACAGTCGTCTGATCTCGTTCGACGAGACCGGTGTCATCTTCCGCTACAAGGACTACCGCCGCGACGGCCGCGACCGGCAGCAAATCATGACGCTCGCGACCGTCGAGTTCATTCGCCGCTTCCTGCTCCATGTCCTGCCGCGCGGGTTCCACCGCATCCGGCGATACGGTCTGCTCGCCGGCAGCTCCCGAAAGATCAGCATCGCTCGCGCCCGCGAACTCCTGAACGCTGTCCCGCCGCCCGCTGACGACGCAACCGATGAGCCGAACGATATCCGCCCGCCATGCCCATGCTGCGGCGGACGTATGATCGTCGTCAAGGTGTTCGAACGCTGGCGGCAACCGCGCGGACCGCCAGATAAGGCAACAACGAACCGGGAGAGTGCGTCATGACCCGGCATGGCAGATCCATTCATATGGTCCACTCAAAACAGAGCCGGCCAACGGGAGGGCCTGCGCCAGTCCGAATGGCGCTGGCTTCCAACCGGCCAAACGCTCTCCCAATCACCACGAAACTCTCGGCCGTCACACCCGAAAACACCAATCTTCACCCGCTGGGACCGACAAGCGACGCTGCGAGCAGCGGCCCGCCGGAAGATCCGATACACAAAACCCCATAGCTCACGGAATGCCGACCGCGGGTTCCTGCATGAGAGGCTTTCGTACGCCTGACGGCACCCGAAACCCTTCACCATCGCGGAATTGCATCGCAAGGCGCTTAATAGTCAATCACGGTCCGAGACCGGACCTTTCAGTCCTTCGCGGCAGGAAACACTCAACTGCAGACTCTCGAACCTGATCCTCTTCGCGATGTTTCAACGACATCGGAGTTCTCATCTTCATCTTGTAGGGTGCACCAGATGGCGTAATCAGAACCGCCGGAACTCTCGTTGCCGCTGGACCAAAAA
The DNA here is from genome assembly GCF_000577275.2 of Rhizobium favelukesii. NCBI lineage: Bacteria > Pseudomonadati > Pseudomonadota > Alphaproteobacteria > Hyphomicrobiales > Rhizobiaceae > Rhizobium > Rhizobium favelukesii. Next base: position 1,051,266 of record NZ_HG916855.1, on the reverse strand, counting down.
TCCGAGCGGCCAACGGCCCGAAGGCCAAGCAGGGACTTCAATCGCATCAGGGATAGCGTGCTACAGCTCGCAACGCCTGGCGCATGGCCGAAGACCGTTACGATCGGCTGCTGGAACACAAGAGTTGCGCTCTGGAACTAATCCCGGATAGCGGCGTTTCACCGAGGATGTCACACCCCCACGACATCAAGCCCAGATGCCTGAGGCTCTGCGTCCTTCCGTTCGCAGAGCCTCATTCGTGACTGCTTGGAGATGGAGGGCCCACGCCTTGGATAGCTTTCGCTATGGACTGGCGGCCCTTCTAGTGCGCTGCCCACATCTTCGTGCCTATGCCCATATCGCACACTGGTGGACCGAAGATATCGAGAATTACGGCGACGCAGTCAGGTTCCGCGACAAGCAGCGTGCTGAGGGTGGCGATAGGATGCTCCTGGAGGAGTACGAGCGGCCTATGCATTCAGCTTGAGGAGGAGCTGCAGTCCTATTTCAACCCTCTCCACCCTCGACCTGCCGTGACGAACTCACTGCCCAGCCCGCCGTCATGAACGCATGATGGTTGCTATGCCCATGACGCTCTCCTTGGCGCTCCTAGAACGACTTCAGGTAAACCCTCCTTGAGCGGACCTCTCGTCCTGCTATTAAGGGCAGGATGCATTGAGGGGCCAGGCTCGACAGCACCCAGCTGGTGAACCTCCCTCGATTTTCTTCTTACTTTTGGGACTTTGGTCCGTCTAGCGATGCCTGCAGATAGGCGTAGGCTATCGTTGTTCTGTCTCTGGCGAGCGGGACAAGAAGGGAAGCTTCCGCCCCATGCGACCACGTTGCAAGCTTAGCCCGCCGGAGGCTTCCCTTTCGATCACCTTCCTTGAACGGCGGCTTCATTCTTTCTGGCTGCCGAAGGCCGGTTCCCGCTCGAATCGGCGACCCCGCGACGTCCCTGGCTTCCTTTAGCCTGCTCGATGAGCAAGACGAGCAGCCGGCTTGAGGCCCTTCGCGCTTTGCTATCTCCTGGGCGACGCTCAAGGAAAAGATCAGCTGTCGGATCTTCGTATCGGACATTCAGCCTCCTCTCGGCGGCAGAATCTAATGGCCGTTCGCGCCAGGGCAATACCGCCATCGAAGCCGGCGCAAGAACCAAACGGAGATGATCCGGCCCATCGCCACATGCGCGCCGGCCGAACGGGTCTGGCAGGTCGAACTTCCTCTTCGCCCGGGTTTCCATGGCGCCCGGCACAACGAGCTTATCCGGCACGATGGGCGGAGATGAGCCCGCTGCCGACGCGCCCGACAGCGGCAAGAGTTCGGCCGGGCAATGCCGCACGCGTCTTGGCCCGAAATCGCCGTCCGCAATCAGTCCCTTGACGCGTGAAGCTCTCCGATGGCTGTCGGCTTCAGGCCCCAGTGCGACCAGCGCTAGCGCAAAACGCGCGACGCGATCGTCCGAGCCGTTCATGCCACCGTTGATGGTGTTGGTCTCGATATCGCCCTGGCGCCGGCGAAGGGATTGAGGTTGCGGCTTTTGAATACGAGAGCGCACCAGCCCTTCCCTTTGGGTCGGTATTGGGGCGATCCGGATTCGCGACGACATCGGTCGGGTTAAACCCTTCTCTACGCACCAATCGCAGATCGCCTGGTCAATCGCCTTGCCGCGAGCCGCATGCCGCTACCGCCCATGTGTTTCTTGCCGTCGCCGTCGAGCGCTGGCCTATTGCCGGATCCGCCCGCGAGTCGTAGCGGGATCTGCGCCGGCATCAGCCCCCAAATGAAGTCGCCACTTTCATGCATCAGCTGAGACGCGATGCACGCTATCCATGCCGAACTCGTCGCGCTAACGATCGAGCGACAGAAGAACGGATTTCATGCCTTACATTGACAGGCTTGAGGGCGGCCGAGCGCATATGCGGAGCTGCGACGAGTACGTTCATTCAAAGTCTCCGATCTGCGGGTTTGCAATGGTTAGTCGATGGGGCTTGAAATCACCAGACACCGCCCTCTATGTCCGGCGAACTGGAGGGGATGGATTGACGTATGATTGGACAGGTGCGCGGACCCGCAGGATCCGCCGCATCAAGATTCTGGTTTGCGCAGCCGTTGCGGCGGCTGTCTCGGTATCGGTCTTGCTCAAGATCGGCGGAGTGGATATTAACTGATCGTTAATGCCATCACTGGAGTGAGGTGGCGCGCATGCGTTCGATTGGGGCATCCTGATTACGACCGCATCACCCCTTAGTGCGGATCGAGGACCCGGCAGGCGGACCACACGAGGCCAGTTCGCCGGGTCTTCTTTTCAATTACTGATAGAAACACCTACGGCGTCAGTGCCATGCGTGCTTGTACCTCACTGAGCGCGGCCGAGGTGTGGCCGGTTTCCTGTAACAGTGCTGCGAGGTCCGCAAACCTCACGCGTGCCACCTCCCCACCAAACTGCTAAGCCCACCTATGCGAACGAAGGCGTCACGTTCCGGCTGCAGAAATCATATTCTAGAAGGGCTCGCAGAATTCCCCTGTGAGCAGGGCTAGCACACGGCTCGTCGAATCCCCTTGGGCCTTGCCTGTCTCTGTCTACGGCCAGGCCGCTGCATCAGCGGCGGCCTCGGCATCCTTGTTCGTCGTCGCCCTGCAATCGCGGCCTGAGTGGCGAGACGTGCCGTCTCGATCGCGCCGCCAATGACCTGCCGCTGCAAGAAGGCGTTGGGACGACAGCTGCGACGTCGCCGAGCGTCGGCACAGCAATTGCTATGTCAGCTGACAGGAAAGGGAAATCGGAAGCTTCAGGGGCTCCGCCGATTCGGTTACGGCGATCTTCTGCTTCGCCTCATCTGCCTTCTGATGGTCATCGCTCCTCCAGCGGCACCTTCAGGCGCTCGTTCTCCGCCGCCACGTCTATTGCGGCCTCCACAAATGGGCGCGAGACGGGCCCGGTGAGACAGGCATCGACGGCAAACCGCTGCAAGAATTCCCCGGGATGGAGATGTTCCGCTCGGCCGGAACTGGCTGAAGACTGACGGCCCAAGAGGCGGCCGACGGAAACGAAGCTGGCATGGACCATGTGTTCGGAAGCGACGGCTGGCGCATCAATTCCTTCAATAGCGAAAGAAACCTCCCGTTTGGCCGAAGCCCATCAAAAGCAGCGGCTCGAGATTGTCGAGCGCCCAGCACACGCGATGACGAAGCGTCTACGCTGGAACTTTCTTGATGCAGCGTTGTTTGACTCATCGATGCCACCATCCGGCATTCGCTCCTGGTGAAGAGGCTCTGTGACGCCACCCCGCGCAGGGCCTCTTTTGCTTAAATGGCAATCGTAATCGCCGCGGTCGTCGCCATCGAAGAGCTTTCGCCCAAAGGGGCGCATGGAGCGATCCGCATACTGCAGATCGACATAATCACGAGCTATCTGCCGACATCCTCAGTAGAGGGGCCATGACGTTTCAACCGAAAATTCTTCATCCGGATGCTTTCGAAACACTTGTCGGCCGCCTGACAGCGTCGAGCCAAAGCTCGCAAACGAAGCGCGAAAGCCCGACAAGCCGTGCACATCGCGCCGGCGAAACAGCCTCGTCATTACTGCTCACGATCTGCCTTGGTCTCCTCGAGCTGATCGCACAGCTGGGCAATTTCGCCGCTAATTGCGACCGTCGTCCCCAACCTGTCAATCTTGCCGGCCTGCTCATCAAAGCGTCAATGGATGAAGCAAGGCTCTCATGTGCATGGGCTTTCTCGTTCTCCGAAATCCTCTCGAAGATTTCCGATCCTTTCAAATGGCCGCAACGGACTTTTCACCGCGTCCGGGGGCGCAGAATATCTCCGCCGCGGTCGCCATACTGCTTGACGTCCGGCATGTGGGACTTGCTGATCGGAGATCTCTCCAGGCCACAACCTGTTCGGCAAACGGGCGATCTGGATCACCTTCGACTTTATCGCCCTCTTCCATTATGGGCTTCGGATGCCATATCTCAGAAAGCGAAGCATTGCCCAAATGACGTCGATGACGGGTTCGGTAAATCCAACGAACTCATTCATCTCGCAGCTCCACTTCCTTTGAATGGAACGATGTAGCGCCGGCGTCGATTGGGTTTAAATGACACGTTCGCGATTGAAGCGCGGCTATGCTGGTCCATCCCCGCGTGACTGCAGATCTCCACCACGTCTCGCCAACCCGGTCACAGCGCGGGATTGTCGCAGTGCCACGAGGTCGACCATATCCGGCACAGTGCCCATGCCACGCGAGCGTGAGACAGCCGCAGTACGTGGCCCGGCTTCCCCGACATGGCACGATTTCTGCAGGGTTACGAATGTATTTAACGCGTGGAGACGGAGTGTAATGGTTCGGGGCACAAGTGGAGAGTTTGTCCCTCTGATGCTCGTGATGAGCGGCCCGGAAAAATACAGGCTGGTGAGATCGATCGGAGACGCCGCCGACGCCCTTATTCGTGCCTGGCCAATTGACGATGGCGAGGACTACGTCGTCGCTGTCAGAGCTTGCCTGGACGCGCTTCATGGAAAGATATCCGCGCGCGATGCCAGAGAGGCGCTCATCCGCGCCGCCGAGGAAGCAGGCATCTCGGTCATTACCGTCGTTCACTGAAGCATTCTACGGCAAGTAGTCCCTCGCGCTGCTCGAGCAACAACTGGAACGGTTATTGCATGAACACTAATATTCAAATGCAATGGGGACGAAGTGTCATGAGTTTGAACGCATCGCATCAGTTTCCTGCTGTTCGTCTCGTTATGAACGGCGCAGAACGATACAGGTTGATCAGGACGGTCGCCGACGTCGCCGAAGTCCTGGTGAAGGATTGGCCCTCCGACGATGGGGAAGAATACATCAACGCGCTTGTCGCCTGCCTGGACGCCTACAAAGAGACCATTCCTGCGCTTGCGGCGCGAGAAGCCTTGATCCGCGCGGCTAACGAGGTGCGCATACCGCATTTCACCCTTGTTTGCTGACCTCATGGTGATGCTCCTTCCGATTTTAATCGGGAACAATCCGGGCCCGAACACCTTGAGCTAGACGAAAGGGAGAACTTTATGACGATCATACCCACGGAGCCGAACCCGGCACCGATGCCGGGTCCGCTTCCCGGTCTGCCACCGGAGGTTCCGCAGCCTCCGATCGAAGAGCCCGATCCGGACGTGTTGCCGGACGAGGTTCCGAATCCCAATCCAGACGAAAATGACGAGCCGCCGAAACATATTTGTCATCAGAGGTAACTAGTTCGAGCGTTGTTACGCCACAATTTTCACAACCGTCTTGCCTTGGTAACAAACTGGTCATAGCCTGACGTGAGCGCTGTTCTGTTCACGCCAGGAGCGAACATGATTGATGACGCTACAATCGACGCGCGCTTACCAGTCTTGTCGGACGGCGCAATCCAGCAGATGTTTGCTGAAATCAATACCAAGGGTTTCTGTTGCATTCCCAACTACATAAATGCAAACGACCTGAAGCGAATGCAGGTTTTTGTATCCCGGGCGGTTGCGAGTTCTCAAAACGAGTATGTGGTCTTCCGTGGGAGCGACGCCGTCTCGGGCACAGGAATGGACGAACTGGCAACATCCGCCGAGTTTACGAGCATTTTCTCGCGGCTATACACGCTTGCCTTCGGCAATACGCCGCCGCAAGTGAAGTTCTACCAGATTCTGCGATGCCTTACCGGCAAGGGTGCAGCCCGTAACTCGCTGATATTTCACTATGATTCTTATCTTATTACGGCCCTCATTCCGGTGACGATACCAGGCACGGGCAAACGAGGCGATTTTCTCCTGTTTCCCAATACGAGAAAAGTGAGAGCTTTTTATGCCAGAAACCTGCTCGACAAACTCTTGCTAGACAATCGCATAACGCAGTTCATGCTTCGCAAGCGGGCGCGGTCGCGAAATACATCGCTCGTCAGAGTTCACATGGTTCCAGGCAGCCTTTATTTGTTCTGGGGTTACCGAAGCATCCACACAAACGAACCGTGCGATCCAGAGTCGGTACGCGCGACAGCGCTCTTCCACTTTGCAGATCCTCATTCTGACAGTTCGCTAAAAGCGGGCTTACGGCACGCTTAAGCCTTCTCTGCCCGGCGTCTCGTATCAATCGGCGTCCGAATTCGCCGAGAGGCGGATAGTGGCACCGCGCGGACGGCACGGGAGGTTCTCGATAAACCCGAAGGCCGATGCGATGTTCGAGCACGCCTCGATTGGCGAAACGACCGGAGAGCCCTGGATCCGGCTAGCGGTCGCCCAAGCGACTGTGCTCCGACGATAGACAATGAGGCTGACGAATTCGAAACGAATGGTTATGAAGAGGAGGCGTAGCCTGCCTGGCGGAAATCCGGTCCCGTCGAGACCATCTTCGGGATTTCGGGGTCAATTGGTGTCTTCACCCCAAAGGCGACGGCCGGCGCATCAAGAACGAGCATTTTTCAAGGAAGAGCATGAACACGGCATTTCAGGTCAAGCTTCTGAAGGACCATCGCACCTTGGCACGACAGAAACTGACGACCCTTGGCGCGGACGATACCAAGCGTCCGCTCTATGAGAAGCGCATCGCCGAACTCGACGAAAAGATCGCGGCACTCGGCGGAGATCGGGACTAGCTCCGTTTGCCATCAAAGGTGATGACCAGCGATTGCCACCCGTGTTCCTCACAAACGACAGGAGTGTCGCAGCAAACGCATGGTCCTTGCCGCCGGCCGAAAAAGGATATCCGGCGGAACCAAATACCGGAACGCTGCGCAGGAATAGGACCGTCGACCATCGAAACCACCGGCGTTTTCCCATTGGGATCGAGCGGGAACCTTCGCACTTGCGGTCAACGAAAATTGCTTTGGCAACTCAAACGACACGAAGGACAGGTTTGCGCGGCTGCGAACTGAACATTGCCCTCGCCGCATCCGCCTCGATCAGCCAACGATCGTTCGTGCCGAGCATCCATCGATCCCGCCGTTGGTCCTGAAGCCAATTGGCACGGTTTCCAATTATGTACAGTCGCCGACGCGCGCGCGTGACGGCGACATTCATGATGTTTGGTGTTTCCAAGGCCCACTGGATGCTGCTGAGACGCTTGGCGCCCAGAATAAGAAGCACCGTCTCAGCCTCCTTTCCTTGAAACGAGTGCACGGTGCCGACCGATCTGTCGATCCATTCCTCCACCAAGGCCGGGGCAAGATCGCCAAACACCTCTGGCGCATCATCCAGGAGCCGCTGCTTGAGCCCTATGGCGACCTTTCTGAAGGGTGAGATGAGGAAGAGATCCGGCAGCGTCGGCTCACCGCGCTCTGAAAGCTGGAATTTGATGTAAGAGGAAACGATCTGCCGGGCCAACGTTCCCTCTTCTGGAACGTAGAAGTCGTTTGGCATCTCGGAGATACCCGCGACATTGATCCAAGCACTCGGGCCGAACATCGGCCGCCGGATGGCGAGCCGCGCTTCCCTCTCCGTCGTCTCATGACCGAGTACCATGGACTCGTCGTAGGCCAGCCCATTTGCGATCGAAAACATCGGCTCTGCACACCGTCGATGGACCTTCAATGGAGCTCCGATCCATTTGCCGTTTCGATTTGCTCCAAACGGGTTGATCCTGTCAGCCAAGGTTTGGAGCGACGTCGACTTGCACCGAAACGCCGGCGGGACGCCCAACTTTGCCGCCAGGGCATTGTCGACCGCAGTGCTAATCGTGCAGATCGGTTCGATCTGAAACGGATCACCAACGACAATCGCACGCTTGGCTCGCGACACCGCATCGATCGCATGATGGCTGCATGCCTGCCCCGCCTCATCAACGATGAGCCACGGTATGGCCCCTCGGTCAAAACGTCCGAAGGTGCTGGCAAAAGAAGAAAATGTCGATGAAACGACGGGAACGAGAAGGCTGAAGGTGCCCCATAAATGTCCAGCGATCGAGGCCAGCTGTCCGCTGCCTTTGCCCGAATTGAGCTCGATCCAGGCTGCAAGGTTCGGCCCGATGCGCTCCCATGCATGATAAACGAAAGACTGGTGAAGCTTCATGGCTGCAATGAAGAGCTCGGCTCGTGCGCGCTCCAGAGCAGCCGATGTTCCAACGAGCATCTCGGCCCTGGCATGTGGCTCCGCATTCACAAACGCGCTTTGGGTGACGACAATACCGAGTTCTTCGACCACCTCGTCTATCTGCTCCGTGGCTCGTGCGAGCACGGCATCGGAGGCCTGCGTCCTATCAGGACGTTCGAAAACAGCAAGAGCACCGGCATGAGTTGACGACCTCAGCGTTGGAACCGTCGCTCCCGGCACCGTCCCGACCCTGCTGTGGATCGAACGCAATCCGTCTGCCGCAAGCAATAGCTCGTTCAGCCGAACGTGTGCGGCTTTGATCTCCTCGACCTTGGCGCTTGCCGCGGCATACTCGTCTCGAGCGACTTGCCAATCATCGACATCGCAGTTTTCAAAGAGAGCGGCACCCTCAAGCGCCTCGGCTATCGATGCCGCACAGCGATCTCTGTTTTGTCGATTGCCGAGCGGCACTGAAATCGAACCCCAGGCGCTGGACATCACGCGGTGCTGCGCCATCAGGTTCTGGGCAAGTCCGGAAAGGTAACTCAGCCGGTCACCGTACCTCTTCCCGATCTTTTCGCGCTTGGGCAATTCGAGGGTCAGGTTTGCGACAGCGCCGTTGTTGGAGCTCGCCACGGCGATGAGGAAATCATGCAGAGCATGATCGATCATGAACTGAGCACCGCCCCCGCCCACAGGCGTAAAGGCAGTCAGGGGATCGTCATAGCGTCGCAGGATTTCGGCACGCCGCGCAATAATCTCGGCGACAACATCCATCAGCAACGTTGTCTTACCCGTGCCGGGCGGCCCGTTTATCGAGAAAACCCCGCCATTTTCCAAGCGCGCAAACAGCTCGTTGACTGCGACTTGCTGCTGTGGCGAAAGAGAAAAGTCAGACGGCCAGCGAGCAGATGGATAGCGTTCGGTCCGCAAGGTCTCCAAGACGACAGCGTCCTCGGCGGCGTCGAAGTCGGATGCAACAGGCGGCATCGTCAAAAGGTCCCATGCTGCGCCTATGATCACGCCGTCTTCCACATCGGATCTAAGCTCGCGAAGAAGATCTGGGTAGACGCTGCTGAAAACTTTCGAATCCCTGACTTTTCTCGTCGGCTTGTTCTGGACGATCGGCTTGGAGCGGGTAACGACAATACACGTCATCGCTGCGCGGATATGGGCCGGCAGCTGCAGGACCAAGAAGGCACGGTCGGCAAGCGCTGCGGCGATAGCCAAGGGCTTGGAACGGGCTTTCAGTCTCGCTTTGAACTCCGTCTCTAATGCATCCGCATACTCGGAAAAACTGATGTCTGTCGTATCGAGTGCTGCAGCCAACTCATGGAGAAACCGACTGACAACAAGGGAGCCCTTTTCCGCGCTTCCCTGGTCGGATACTGCAAAAACGCCCGCAAATGTATAGCGATCTCCCTCGGCATGGCTGTCTTCAGGATCTTTGGCCAGTGGCGACCAACGGCGAACCAGGATTTTGTCGCACGCATCGAGGTTGGTGATGCCATAGCGGACAAAATGACGAACTGACCGATCGCTGTCTGCCTTCGAAGGCCATGGCACGTTCTTGTCAACGATATGGGATACGGTCATATCGACACTTCGTTCGCCCTCATCTTCGGCGATCGGCGCGCTGTAGCGCTCAACGTGCTCCCAGTATTTCAGGACGCGCAGCGCTTGCTCATGCATCCGTCAGGACCACGATTGATTTGGAAACAGGAGCAAGTGAGCCCTCCCATCCGAAGTAAAGGATATTGCTTTCCATAAAGGCACGGCCCCCATCGCGTTCCGGCACAGGGCCTCTTAAAACGCGCTTTTTAGAATTTCTCAGGAAGCTGCCTCTCGATCGGTGGATTGTTCCGAATCGAAACACAGGCACTCTGCGAACTGCAGTCTCTTCGCAGGGCCTGACTAAATCGTTAGCGATGCTGAGTTGACGGGATGGGAGGGGTTCATCCTCCGTAAAATTCAACCACGAGCGCGTTCGCAGCTTCGCCTTCGAGGCAACCGACGCTGCAAAGCGTAGACGATGAGCAGCTCGCTGAGGCCGTCAAATATCTCGGGCTCTTCCGTTCAGTTATCCGGGATCGTAAATCCTCCACGCGGGAACTTGCAGAACTGAGCCGCATTGACCGTACAGGCAGTGCGGAGGCAGCAATGCATGGACCGAAACTCAAGCGTTTCTTCTTCCACGTTCGAAAAGGGAAAGAACTCGTTCGGGATCGAGAAGGGGCCCTATTCAACGACGTCGGCGATGCCATCACCGAAGCCCTGATCTGTGCGAAGACGGGGCGAGGCCATAAAGGCAACGTCGGCTCGACAGGAAAGGCTTTCGAGATTACCGACGAGACCGGAAAACTCCTGGCGACCGTTCCGATAGCGTAATTAATCTTTGAAAACGCTCAGCAGAACGTCGACTTCTATCGTTTTGTCGCGGTCGAGAAGTCAGAGCCTTGCAACGGGATCGACGGGACGTTGCGGCCGAGTGGAACCAGTGCCCCTGCTTGGGCGCGCAGGTGGCGCGCTCACCTAGTGTCTCTCCGACAAGACGCAGCACAGAATTATCCCATATCTTGGACGCGCAAGAAAGGCTTACGACTTGGCCGAAATCGCGCTTAGCTCCTCGAGATCGAGATCACGTTCCAGTTCCTGCAATGTCTCGTCATCGATCTCCCCGGCTCGATGGAGTCGGATGAGCTCCCGTCGTCCAGCAATAGCGGCGGCAAGAAGATGACGAGAACCAGCGCAGGATCGGCAGTGATCGCCGGCAGTCCCGGCAGAAACGCAAGCAGCGCGCCACGTGCGAGCAACGCGACGGACGGTGGGAGTCCCAACTTTTGGGCGGCGTAGTGGAGCGCGAGGATTGCAAGAAACATCGCGATCACCAGCTCGAACAAGTGAGTTCCATCCATGCTTGCTTCCCCACGGCCTTTATTGCGACCTAGGTTTCTATCAAAGGACGTACCCAGTCAAAGTGCAACTCGGTTCGGGAGCAAAGGCTAGGTGTCGCGGGGCATATGAGAGGCAGCGCGACACCAACGAGCGGCGAGCGCAGCGTGTCTGCCTTAAGGTGACGGCCGTGCGCGTTTGCCTCTCGCGGTTCGTGCGGCCTTGGAGCTTCCCCTATGTGTCCTGCAAGTTCTCGCGTCGCGCTGAACCGCGGGCCTGTGGCCAATACCGGAATCTGGAGATAGGGCGTGGTCTCGTGCTTGCCGGAAGCTCGAGACAGCACCGCATCATCGGCCGGAAGCAAATGCCCAAGATGCGGGCTCCGACCGACACGCCCACCTGATCGCGCGGATAAGAACTTCACACCACTATAGGCAAAGGCTTCCCACGCAACCGCATGCCCAACTTCGCCCTGAACGCACGTCGCCTGCGATGGCAGCATCCCTTTGAGAAAGCCACGAGGATACGGCCGCCCGGTTATCGCGGGCGACCGGCGACATTATCTTGGTGGGGCCGCCATCGGGTGGTGGCGTCCAAACAGGCCTCGCGCGTTCTCGACCATGACCTTGAGGTGCAAGCGATCACGCACCCCCTGCTGATAGAGATCGATCACGATGGCAGCGATGCGTCCGGCTTCTTCCGAGTCCTTGGCCACCCCGATCTCCTTCAGCAGTTCGTCGAAGACGCACTGGCAGGCGGCGAGGTCCTGAGTATCGAAAAAAGCCAGCTCTTGAACGTCGATCGTCTTCATTTTGAGGTACCCTATTGAGCGATGCCGCCGTGGTCGAGCGGCGTATCCAGTCGTTTAGGCGACCTGTTGCGCTTCAGCGTCGATCTGAAGCGGGGTTGTCTGGGGCTGACTGCCGTCGCCGATCGCGATCTTACGCGGCTTCATTGCTTCCGGGATTTCGCGCTTCAGATCGATGCTCAGAAGGCCATTCGTCAGCGAGGCGTTCTCGACCCTGACATGGTCGGCCAGCTCGAAGCGTCGTTCGAACGCACGCCCGGCAATGCCGCGGTGCAGGTAGTCCCAGTCTTTCTCCTCGGGCTTCTGTCCCGTCACGATGAGGACGTTGCGCTCCTGCGTGATGTCGAGGTCGGCGCCGGCAAAGCCGGCCACTGCCATCTGGATGCGGTAGGCGTCCTCGCTCGTCTTGACGATATCGTAGGGCGGCCAGGCGTCGATGGCCTGCAGGCGCTGGGCGTTGTTGAGGAGATTGAAGACACGGTCGAAGCCGATGCTGGACCGATACAGCGGTGCGAAGTCAAATTCGTTTCTCATAACCAAATCCTCCGTAAAGCGAGATGGAAAGGAGACGCGTCGGAAACCTGCGTCCCCGGCTTTCCGGCCCCCTATTGGGCTGCCGGCAAACATCGATTTGGTTTGCGTTTTTTTCAGATTCAAGAGCGTCTTCAAAAAAAGTTCTGCGACCTCTCCGAGAGGATCATCGGAACTCTGCTAAATGCTGAAAACGTTGAAACAATTTCTCACGCTGCCTGGAGTTTTCTTCACCTGTCGGAGGTTTTCAGGAGATCTGCATGTGACAGATGTCCGGCACATCTGGGCCACGTCCCAGGACGCGATCGAGGCCATCTCGGCATTGCATATCCTTCGCCCCATCGAAATTCGCGCACCCCGACGACGTGATTGCAGCACCCGGCATGTCGACGCAGGAAAAGCACGCGACCCTCACCTCATGGGCATCCCAGCTGTCTTTCACTACGCACCTCCAATTCATAAACAGCCGCATTATCCTGCACCCGCGCAGCCCTTATCGGACGCGTACCACAGCTTGCCGTCTTGCGTCTAAGCGCGACAATCAGACTTGACCTTGACTTTGTAAACGTTCGTCGTCCACCTTCAGCGCGGCGAAGCTCAAGGGAGAAGGTTTGTGGCTGAACTTTCGGTCTACATCGGGTGGGATTCACGCGAAGACATCGCTTACGAAGTTGCGAAAGCATCGCTGCTCGAACATGCGTCGATCGATGTCGATGTCTTTCCAATCAAGTTGCAGGAGCTTGTTGAACGCGGCGTCTATACGCGGCCTGTCGATCCGCTCGCGTCTACAGAATTTACCTATTCCCGCTTTTTCACTCCATGGCTTGCCGACTATAGCGGCTGGGCACTGTTTTGCGATTGCGATTTTCTGTTCTTTGGGGACGTTGCTGACTTGCTGCAGTATCGCAATGAAAATCACGCCGTTGCATGCGTCCATCATGACTACACGCCAAAAGAAGGCGTAAAAATGGACGGAAAGATCCAGACAAGTTATCCGCGGAAGAACTGGTCGTCATTCATGCTCTTCAATTGCGGCCATCCCTCCAGCCGTAGATTGACCCCAGAACTCATCAACGCGGAAACCGGCGCCTTTCTTCACCGTCTTCAATGGGCCGATGACCGCGAGATCGGAGAGATTCCGGAAGAGTGGAACTGGCTGGAGGGCTGGAGCTCAAAACCGTCCACGGGCTACCCGAAGGGTGTCCACTACACCAACGGAGGCCCTTGGTTCAGCAATTGGCAGGATGTCGACTATGCGCAGCAGTGGCTTGATAAAGCGCTCGCGATCGATCCCAACTTCACCCCGGTGTAAGCAGTAAACCTTGGCGCGCTCGTCAAATTTTTCTCGGTTTTCTCCGGCGGGAGCCTCACGATCGGAGCTAGACCCAAAATGCTATATTGGCCGCGTTTCAGGTGGCGGAAAGGAACGATAGCAATCGGCGATCGCGTATCGATGCGCTACGGCGTCGTGATTGACGCCCTGAGCGGACGCGTCGAGATCGGAAACAATGTTTCGCTTAACGGCTTTGCGGTACTGCTCGGCGACGGAGGCATCCGCATCGGCAATGACGGATCGCAGCGCAAACCGCAATTGTGTCCTTCGAGCATGGTTTCGATGATCCAGCCGCACCCATAAGACCAGCCGTTACGCAAAGCACAGGTCGTGATCGAGGACGACGTTTGGATCGGGGCCGGCGCGAAAATTTTGGCGGGGGCTCACATTAGCCGTGGCTGCGTAATTGGAGCCAATAGCGTGATCAAGGGAACGACGGTTCCAGGTGGCATCTACGTCGGCGCACCGGCTCGACTGGTCAGGGCTGCGTGGCCGTTGAATCCCAACGAACCCTTGACAGGCCAAAGCGCCAGGTTCGTGGACTGAGCGACGTGCGGGTCCGCCGTAAAGACCGGCAATCTCTGCTCGCTGAATATCTGTAACGCTTGCAGATCGGTTTCCCTGTGCATGCGAGAAAGATTCAGCGAATTGTACTTGTGACCTTTCGAGAGTGGATCGATCCCGGTGAGGATGACATTTGCCGCCCCGCTGTTGATTGCCAGAGCTGCCCCGACGATGCCATTCGACCACTTGCCCTCTCCTTCCAACTCCAGATTCAACCGTCCTGTCATCCGATGCATCAGCGCCATGCGCTCATGACGGCTGATCAGCATCAATTCGTCGTAACGGTAGTCGAATGCGTCAAGCCCTCTCAGGAGCCGGTCGAGCTCGTGTCGCCAATTGAGGACGCAAAGTAGACCGGTTTTCGCATGCTGGAGCACTCTGCGAACCTCGACGGCGGCCGGATTGGGTCCTTCAATTTGATTGAACTGCATCAATGTCACGTCGGGCGGCTGAGTCAACCAAGCCTCAGCAGCCACCTGCGAGGCGTTTATCGTCAATACGCGAAATGAATCGTCCCAGCCGTGAACCTTCGTGGAAAAGGGCGCGGAACCCACGACAACGACGTTTCTTCCGAGAAGAAGCCGCTTTAAATCGGGAACTCTGGGCGCTGCCAGCCGATACCTTAACCAGCGGTTTAAATAGCGCTTACCGCGTACCAGCTCTTCCAAGTATGACATGTTCCCCCACCCAGAGCTTGTGGATTACACTCGTACTCTTCATTTTAAGTTCGGCTATTCATGCAAATACATAGGGCCACGCTTACGAGCTAATTATTATGATGACCATGTAAGTCATCGCCATAATTGCAAGAAGCAATCCGGGTCGCAACATACCGCTCTCCTAGTGCACGAGCCGATCCGAATAACCCTTTGATATTGCCGGTTGCACGCCCTGCCCCCAGTTGCGCCGCCGACAACAGCACCATTCGCACAGACTATATCTCGTCACGGGGATTTCGTATCGATAACCGACGCTGCAACCGGGCACTTGCGCCGATGTCATCTTCGATCGCAACGATGGCAACGGTCTTTCCGTATCGCGCCGAAAAATAATCGCGCTCTCTTTCTGCCTGGGCCAGGCTTCTGGCAATCATACAGATTTCAGACTCACGAACTACCGCATATTGCATAGTCGATGTCCTCCGCTTCGACGGCTCGACACCTAGAATGGCCCACTTTGTTTGAAAAATCAACTTTACGGCGAGAGGGAGGCCATCGGAACAGTGCGGTGCCCAACCACGAGTGATGACAGGTTCCAGCCTTAGAAATAACAACAACCGCCACCCCGATTAAGCAGACAGCGGCCTTGCAACGGAAGCAGTCCCCTCCACTGATGCCGGCTTCGTCTCCATGCGTCGCGGCCCCTACTGCAGGGTCGCGTGAACCGTGTACCCATGAGCCATCTCCGGACGTAGTTCGAACATCCGGCGGAGCAGCCGCGCTGCATCGTCCATGATGAAGACGAGGTCTGTAAGGCGCTCGAGCTCCGTATGAATTCGATATGCCTCGACGTCGTCGAGACGTCCAGTTGCGATCAGCCTTTTCGCCTTTTCAATCAAACGTTCCGTCCGGGCCACGATGTCCAGGCTGTTGCGTATAATGACGTCGAGCATACGTCTCCCCTCGCTTGCGAAACACAAGCGTGTCGGAGAATCGATCAACTCGCAATCCCCCAATCCAGCTAAAGACGGTCGCGGATACGGTCGTACAGATCGCGCATTTCGTCGAGCGCCCGCTCGTAACGCGAGCGAGGCGTGGATGAGCGCAGTCCAGCGATCGCAAAGGCGAACGCCCCGGCGACGGCCGCGACCGCCAGGAGTGATGAAACAGGATAAAGCTTAACCGTTGCTTCGGTCTGCCGTGCGGCCTGCATTGCGCCACCCTTTACCGATCGCGCGGCGGCGGAAATCTCGCGCCGCAACGACTCCATCTGCCTGCGCAGGGCGCGGATTTCTTCGCGAGGATCATAGTCCGGCTGCGGTGGGATGCCGACCGAGGCAGTGCTCGTGTCGACGATCGCCTTCGGGACCGGCTCGCCGATCTTGGCACCTTCGGTAACCGCCGGCGCGGTTGCGGTTCGTTTGCGAGGCGGCATGTCGGTCTCCGTGATATTATTACCTGTTTCTACATTAATTGGAGCAGCCGGTGCGGCCTTCAAGCGCAATCGCCTTGAGCTTGAAGGCGAATTGCTACTGCACGCGCTTCAATGGCGGGCGTTCACGCGCATGGAGCACGAAGGTTTCGATCAGCACCGTGGCGACGTCGATGGAAGCGAAACCAGCGACGTCAGGAGCATTTCACTGCTCCCGCAAGACCGTCTCCAGATCGTCTGAGACATAACCAGGGCGGCTGCGGCTCTCAGGGTCCTCGACCTGTCAAAAGTTCTTCCCGCTTCTCGCGACGGCGTCCCTTCGCTACGGAATTTTTCGATGGAACCTTGCCTACAAGCATCCGGAACAATGACACCGCTCGGCTCGTTTTCTTCCTGTATCGCTAAAAAATCGAGGCGACCATGTGGGTCATCATGATCGGCGCCGTTCTCGTGATCGGCGGGTTTCTTTACCTCTTCCGGCAAGCACTCAGCAGGCGACTGAGTGAACCTCACCAATTGGCGCAAGGTAGCCAAACGCTCGAACCGCAGCATCAGGGACTGCGCTTTCTCGGGCTATCAAAGAACTGGCCGGGTCTAATGATCATCGCTCTCGGCGCGCTGCTATTGGCTTTCGGCGGATATTTGTGATGGATCGCCGCGCTTGACCACTTTGCCCGCCCCCATCGACTATCCACGGTCCGTGCGCATGGCGCGCAAGCGCGCCTGTGCGCTGGTCATCGGATGATCAAAAGCACTTGAGAGGAAGGCGTGGCTGAGAGCGGTCGCGTTGGCGTTCGGCACGTGGACGGGGTGGCTCCTCAGTGGAAAGTAGAGGCTTTCAATGCGGCGCCTTGGCCACCAAAATGGTTCATCAGAATGGTCTAAAAAGAGCTTGCACGAGCAAGCAGCGATCGTTACTCTTTGCCTGTTACCGAGTGGTAGCGCTCTATTGGACCTCAATCGCCCCGCCAACCAGCGGGGTATTTTTTTGGCCAGCTGACCTTCTCCCCTCGGCCATGTCACCGGGCAGGACATACAGGTCGGCCTGGTGGGCGCCATTGCAAGCGTCAACCATGCGTCATCGTCTTTTGTTGGTTCAACATCCGGAACGCTGAACAGGCCGATACGTTATTCGGTTGATCCGATGATGGAGTCCCCATGTCAGCCGCCCACGCTTTGCAGAAGGCCGATCTCGAACCGCGCAAGGGCAGCCCGAGCCCGCGCATTGACGAAAACGAGTTCAAGCGCCGGTTCCTCAATCAGTTCCAGGATCTGGCATACGAGCCGCTTGAAGCGGAGCTTTCAAAAGTCGCCGCCGCCGCGTGGGATGCCTACGATCACTCCCGCAAGAGCCCAAAGACGCGCAAGGCAGGCTTTGAATTCGCCGACCCCCAGTATGAGCTCGCCATCGACTGGCTGGCTGCGCGTGACGCGATAGGCGTTGCGCAACAACGCCATGACGATCCGGATGGACCGGCCCGCTTCCTTCTCATCAATGGCTCCTCGCGCAGCGAACATACTTGCCCCGGTGAGGTCTCCAAGAGCTATCGGATGGTGGAGCTGGCAAGAAATGCTCTCAGCCGCGACCCTCAGGTTGAAGTCGAGCTGCTCGATTTAAGCCGCGTCGCGTCCGAGTACGGTCGTCAGATCCACCCCTGCAAGGCCTGTTTTTCGACGTCCGCCGCGCTCTGTCATTGGCCCTGTTCCTGCTATCCCAACTACTCGCTCGGGCAGATCCATGACTGGATGAACGACATCTATCCGATGTGGGTCGCCGCGCACGGCATCATGATCGTAACGCCGGTCAACTGGTACCAGACATCGTCGCCACTAAAGCTGATGATCGATCGCCTCGTATGCGCCGATGGCGGCAATCCGGATCCGACCAGCACCCACGGCAAGGATGCGAAAGAGGCCAAGGAACTTGAGATGCAGGGCTGGGACTATCCCCGTCACCTGAAAGACCGGCTGTTTTCCGTCGTGGTTCACGGCGATACGGAAGGTGCCGAAAACGTTCGGCGAAGCGTTTCCGATTGGCTGAAATCCATGGATCTGGTTCCTGCAGGTGCGCTGGCCGAGGTCGATCGTTACATCGGCTACTGGGAGGCATATGCAACCAATCACCTGTCGTACGAGAAGGATCAGGCGATACAGGAGGAAATCCGCAACGCGGCGCAGACGCTCTATGACGCCGTCGTGGCAAGGCGACAAGGCAAGCAGGTGACGGCAGGCCGCGATTTCAAACAACCGCGTCAGAAATAGGCGCAGGCAATGAATTCCTATATCGCGACGCTCTTCATCCTTGGCGTGATCATACTCCTGACGGCCTGGCTTCCGCTTGCGCTACGCCGACTGCCACTGTCCCTACCCATCTGTTGTATCGCAATCGGTGTCGTTCTTTCGTGGTCGCCGTTTACACCCCTTCCACAATCGAACCCGCTTGAAAACATCGTGCTGGCCGAGCGCCTGACCGAATTCGTCGTCATCGTTGCCTTGATGGGCGCGGGATTGAAAATCGACAGACCGCCTGGTTGGCGAAGCTGGGCGATCACGTGGCGGCTACTTGGCGTAGCCATGCCACTTTCCATTGCTTTGATCGCGTTGCTTGGTTGGAGCGTGCTCGGTTTTGGCGTGGCCTCCGCGCTGCTTCTTGGGGCAGCACTTGCTCCAACCGATCCGGTCCTGGCCGCAGATGTTCAGGTCGGGCCGCCCCAGACAGGCGAGGAAGATGACATCAGATTCGCTTTGACCTCCGAGGCAGGTTTGAACGATGGCCTGAGCTTTCCGTTCGTCATGGCCGCTATCGCGATCGCCTCACAGGCGGGACCGGGTACCGGTTGGCTTTCCCACTGGCTCGCCGTGGATGTTTTCTGGAGATTGACGGCAGGTGTCGCCATGGGGTGGCTTTCCGGGCAGATCCTCGGCTATCTGACCTTCAAGGTGCCGAAGGCCGGGCGGATCGCCAGGACAGGTGACGGATTGGCAGCGCTCGGCTTCACATGTCTTTCGTATGGTGCAACCGAACTCATTCATGGATATGGCTTCGTCGCCGTTTTCGTGACGGCGCTCACACTTCGCAACGTCGAAAGACACAGCAGCTACCATGGCGACCTTCACGATTTCGGTGAACAGATCGAACGCCTGCTGATGATGCTGTTGCTGGTCTGCTTCGGCTCTACGCTTGCTGAAGGATCGCTGCTGTCGCTGGTCGACTGGCGTGTCGCAATCGTCGCTGGCTTGACGCTGATCGTGGTTCGTCCGCTCGCGGGATGGGTCAGCCTGATCGGCAGCGGGCACCGATCGGCGGAGAAGCTGATCGTTTCGATCTTCGGAATCCGCGGCCTCGGTTCGATCTACTATCTCGCCTATGCCTCCGGGAAGGCTCCGTTCGAGCGCCTTGAGGTGATCTGGGCCACGGTCTTTCTGATCATTCTGATTTCCGTCGTGGTGCACGGCGTTGCCGTGACACCTGTCATGCGGTGGATCGATAGTGAAAGAGGTGTCGACGCCATGCGCCCGATCAAGGCACGAGAGGGAGGCGGCGAACGCGTTTCGCGTTGACGAGAGCAACTGGCAACACTGTCCAGCGTTTTGCTGACAGTCGGGAGGCCGGATAAAGTCGCTCGCGCCTTGCGGAAACCTTGGGTCGGATTGCGCGTTTCCACGGCAACAGAAACGAACGGAGGAACGCTCATGAAACTGCTTCACGACTGGCTTGACGACCAACTCGAGGAACTTGGTCAAGCCGGCTACGAAAATGACACGTCAATGTTCGAAAAGCATGCCGATTTGCTTCGGGCGCAGGCTGCGGCGGACGGGTACGACGTCAGCGAACTGAACGAACTTTGCGGCGGCGATATCGCAGCGTTTCTGCGAGACCGCCAAGCCGCCATGAACGAGGCTGATATGGCCGACAAACTCGCTGACGATGACGCCTAGCGAGGTGAATGGCGATTTATAATGCGGAGCGACGACGTCATCGCGGCGCGGCAATCTCCATGAAGTTTTTGATTGCCGCTGCCAATGCAGCCGGATTTTCTTCCGCGACATGATGACCGCTGTCGATCCCAAAGCCGGTCACGTCGTCGGCCCAGCAGCGCCAGATACTGACCGGATCGCCATAGATTTCCCCAAGGTCGTCTCTCAGCGACCACAAGCAGAGCATCGCAGCGCGGATCCGGCGACCGGCTTTGCGGTCTTCGCGATCGTGAATATGATCGATCCGCAACCCGGCGCGATAGTCTTCGATCATCCCATGGATGACGGCCCGGTCATGGATGCAATCAAGCAAATCGTCATAGGCTTCCGCGCCCATCAGATCCGGGCTCAGTTTGTCATACCATGCCGTCGGATTGGCCGTGATCGCGCGCTCCGGTTTCTCCGGCTGCGCGAAAAAGAACCAATGATACCATGCGTTGGCAAACTTCCAGTCGGCCCGTTCCAGATGTTCCAGAACCGGCAGACCATCGATGGTAACCAAACTGCGCACGGTGGCCGGATGATCCATCGCCATGCGAAAGGCAGTGAGGCTTCCCCTGTCGTGTCCAACCACGTGGAAGCTATCATGACCAAGAACCCGCATCATTTCGACAAGGGCATGCGCCTTCGACCGCTTTGAAGAATGTCGGCTATCGGGGCTGTCGGGAGGGATGAATGATTGGCCGAAGCCAGGCAGGTCGGGGCAGACCACGGTAAAGTCGGGCGACAGGCGCTCAGCCACCTTGTTCCAGGTCATGTGTGTCCTTGGATGGCCATGGAGGAGCAGGATTGGCGGCCCTGCCCCGCCTCGGCGAACGCGAAGAGTACCCCTGCTGATCTTGATCGCTTCCAAAACGAACCCGTCGAACATCAGCCGGCCTCACGCCAAATTCCGGGTTTTGCCGAGCCGCTTTATGGCTTGCTCCAGCGGCCGCTCGCAATCGCAGTAATCCTCCCATGCTGATGTCTTCGTCAGCAGGCGCGGTGCCGTTCGAACGGTGAAGCGTCTGGGATCGAGATCGGCCTTCACCTGTGCCCAGGTGAGCGGCATCGATACCGTGGCGCCGGCCCTGGCTCGTGGCGACAAGGGAGCAACCGCGGTGGACATGCGATCGTTGCGCAGGTAGTCGAGGAAAATTCGACCGGTCCTCAGGCTTTTCGTCATTTTCACCAGATAGAGATCCGGATTGTCGCGCGCCATTTGCCGGCATACATCATATGCAAAGGCCTTTGCTTGCGGCCATGAGAGAGCCTTTCGCTTGGTCGCGGCAAGCGGTGTGACGACATGCAGCCCCTTGCCTCCGGTGGTCTTGCAGAAGCTCACCAGGCCCAGTTCCTCGAGCCTGTCCTTCATTTCCCGGGCGGCGGCAACGACAGTCGAGAACGCGACGTCAGGTCCCGGATCGAGGTCGAAGACCAATCGTCCCGGGACTTCCGGCTTACCCGGTTGGCAATTCCAGGGGTGGAGTTCGACAGCGGCAATCTGGGCGACGGCCGACAATCCCTCCAGGCGATCAATCTGGAGATAGGGCTTCCTGTCGCCGAATACCTCGACCAGCTCCAGGAGGTTCGACGTGCCCTGCATGGCGTGCCGCTGAAAGAACTGCTCGCCGTTTATGCCATCTGGCGCACGGATGATGGAGCATGGTCGACCGGCAATATGCCTGATGAGCCACGCACCGACCGCCTCGTAGTAGCGAGCCAGCTCTTCCTTGGTCACGGGGCCATCGTCGTTGGCATCAGGCCAGAGCGGCTTGTCGGGACTGGAAATCAGCACGCCCATCACCTCGACCTTGGCGTTTTTCCCGCGACCCTGTCTGGCGGCGGGCCCAGGCTCTGGTGTGACCGTACCAGCGGCCGGGGCTGGCAGATCGACTTCGACTTCGCTCGCAGGCTTGTCTTTGCGCAGAGCCTTGAAGGCTGCCTGACGCACGAGGCCGTCTGCCGTCCATCCGGCGAATTCAATCTCGGCAACAAGCTCGGGCTTGACCCATACGACATCGCGATCTTGCCTCGGCGATCCGGTGCCGGTAAAGCTCGAGCGGGCCGTCTCCAACGCCTCGAGCTCCGGCAATAGCCCTTCGAGCTTCTTTGCTGCAAAGCCGGTTCCCACGCGACCGACATAGATTAGATGGTCTTTGCGATAAACACCGACCAGTAGCGATCTGAACCTGCCGTTGATCCTTGCATAGCCGCCGATAACGACCTCATGCCCGGCACGACATTTCGATTTGGCCCACGTATGGGTGCGCCCTGATTGATACGGTGCGTCGGCCCGTTTCGAGACGATGCCTTCGAGTGACAGCTTGCAGGCAGACTTCAATACAGCGTCGCCTCCGGTCTCGAAATGCTCCACAAAACGGATCCGGGGATTGCTCGGAGCGTTATTCAAGAGGGTGGCGAGACGATCTTTTCTGTCGCTCAGTGGCCGCGCGCGAAGGTCTTCGTTGCGGTCGAAAAGCAGATCGAATGCGAAGAAAACAAGATCTCCGGTCTTGCGTTCGGAAAGCGCGGCTTGAAGTGCGGCGAAATCTGGCGCGCCCTGTTCATCCAGCGCACAGATCTCGCCGTCTAAAATGGCATCTGGAAGAGCCGAGGCGCCATCCGCTATTTCGGTGAACTTTGCTGTCCAATCTAATCCTTTCCTCGTCTTCAGCGTGACCTCGTTATCAAACACCCGCATCTGCACCCTGTAGCCGTCGAATTTGATTTCATGGACCCAATCGGCTCCAGACGGCGGGCGTTCCACCGTCTCACAGAGCTGCGGCGCAATAAAGTCCGGCAGTTCGGCGGGCGCATCCTCTGTTGGCCGCTTGGCGTTTTGCCTCTTGGATCTGCGAGGGTCTGCAGGCGCGCCGCCATCGCTTCCCCACACGGCGTCGGCGCGCACTTTTCCTCCTTTGACGATGAATGCGGCCGGTTGTCGACCTTTGCCCGAGGCAATCGCTTCCATGGTTCTGCCCGATGCCACCGAAGTCTGGTTCTCCTCCACAATGTCGGAGCCATGGTCTTCCAGAGCAAAC
Source organism: Rhizobium favelukesii (assembly GCF_000577275.2). Classification (NCBI taxonomy): domain Bacteria; kingdom Pseudomonadati; phylum Pseudomonadota; class Alphaproteobacteria; order Hyphomicrobiales; family Rhizobiaceae; genus Rhizobium; species Rhizobium favelukesii. The sequence continues at coordinate 1,028,030 of NZ_HG916855.1, read as the reverse complement.
GCGTCACGATGTTTGATCAGCAGCCAGTTCGAACGGTTGCCCCGATCTCGATCGTTGCGCATGCGCACGAGAACGAAGCTTCCTTGCAGGCGTTGGCCATCGAGCCTGAACTTCAACTCGCCCTTTTCCAGCGCCCGCTCTGGCCCTTTTTGCCCCTCCGGTTCCCAGTAGCCGCGGTCCCACACCATGACCGTGCCGCCACCATACTGGCCCTTGGGGATCGTGCCTTCGAAGTCGCCGTAGTCGAGCGGATGATCCTCGACCTCAACCGCAAGGCGCTTGTCACGCGGATCAAGCGACGGCCCTTTGGTGACCGCCCAGGATTTGAAGACGCCGCGAACTTCGAGCCTGAGATCGTAGTGCAGGCGGGAGGCGGCGTGCTTTTGAATGACAAAGCGTCGGCGGCTGGCCTTTTCAATCGGCGTGTCGCCACTCGGCTCCGAAGTCTTTTGGAAGTCTCTTTTGGCTCGATACTTCGATAACGTGTCAGTGGCCATGGCTGCTCTCGAAGGTGACCTCGTTTGAGTGAAATGCCGCTTCGCGATGGTGGTTCCATGGGCTTCTTCGCCGTTGGCTACTTCAGGCGGTCCGCCGTCTCGCCGAGCGAGTCCGCGACATACGCACCGCGCGATCCCATCGGCAGCTCGGGCCCGGTGGTGGTGTCTTTCGCGGTCTGGTGTTCCAACTCTGCATTCAGTTCGCCGCCGACGATCAGGATCACGATCGAAAGCCACGTCCAGATGAGGAATGCGATAAGCGTGCCTAGGGTCCCGTAAGTGGCGCTGTAGTCGGCGAAGTGGTTCATGTAGAACGAGAAACCGACCGACATGGCAAACCATGTCAGCGTCACGAGCACCGCACCCCAGGTCATCCAGCGGAATTTTGCCGGCTCCCGGCTTGGGCCGAAGCGGTAGACGGCGGTCACGGTTGCGCCGACGATCAACAGAAGCACTGGCCACCTTAGCAACAAGGCCATATGTTCCTTGAACTGATCGAGCCACAGGTAGGAAAGCACCGCCGGCATCACAGCGACCAGCCCGATCATGATCGCCGCGCATAGCATTGCACAGAGCGTAAAGCACAAGGCGATTGCATTCAGTTTGACCAAGCTGCGCTTCTCCTTCTCTTCGTAGGCGACATTCATCGCATCAAACACGACCAGTGTGCCGCTGTGAGTGCTCCAAAGGGCAATGCTCAATGCGACGATGAAGGTCACGCTGAGCGTGCTGTTGCGACTTTCGACCAGGTTCTTGATCTGATCGGAGATGATGTCAAAGGCGCCCGGCGGGAGCAGGCCGGCAAGTTCACGAAGATGATCAGACATTGTGACAGGATCGGCCATCAGACCATAAAGTGCGACCAATGCCGCAAGCGCCGGGAAGAGGGCCAGCAACAGATAGAATGTCACCCCTCCAGCGATCAGCGTCACGCGGTCGTCGGACACCTCTTTGACCACGCGAAAGAAGACGTCACGCAATCCTTTGATCGGTATGGCTTCTGGAACCGCGGCATGTCTCCCGCGCCCAGGCTCCAAAGGATCGATCGTTCGAACCCCAGCCGGATTGAGATGCGACCTGCCGAGAAGGATTGCGCCGCTCACGGCCGCGATCAATAAGACCGTAGCGGTTGACACCCTCTGGGACGGTGGCCGTCTTGGCATCGGGCAATTCCCGTTTCTCGCCAAGATTAACGCAGCTGTTCCCGAAAGGATGCGTTTGATCATCCATACAATTGCTGTCCCCCGAGGCGCTTGCCCGGTGTCGGCGTCGATATTGTCTTTCCTACCGGTCGAGACGCGGCGGACGGGCGCGCCGGGCCGATGGAGCGCCGGTGATATTTGCCACCCCTGAGATCGCTTGAAGAATCGTGAAGCGACAGCGTCGGGCGCACGAAATTGCTTTCCTCTCCCTTGCGCGGTTCACTGTTTCTTGACCGATTGTCGGCATAAGGGATGTGCGATTATTGGGCCGCACTGACGGGTGTTTGATGGTTCCCTCCATGCTATTTAGAATCTGGTCCGCAGTTGCCGTGTTGACGGCTCTTGTTGCCATCAACCCTTTTGGCAGAGACGTCGCCGATCCGATCACGACTGGCACCATTGGGGTTGAGCAGCGATAGCGGTCGCTCGAGGCATCGAAAGCGCGTGTCTGCCGTTACCCCGCGCGTAAAAAGTTGTCCGCGCGCGGCTCAAAACCCGGTGCGATGCTCATTTACCGTCTTGCTTAAAATACTGACCACCGATCCTTTCATCATCCAGCGATCGCGATATATTTGTCGTTGGGGGGATCGAAACTTGGACAGATACACCATTCAACAGCAGGAAGACGGCAACTGGGCGGTCCTGGATCAGCAGAAGGGCGCGCTGATTGTTGACCCGATGATGACACAGACCACAACTCGTCTGAGCGCTCAGGCTCTCGCCGATCTCAAGAACGGCCTTCAGCCGCGCCGACAAGAGAAGATCCGGACACGGCTTGGCGCGATTGCGGACATCGTGAGAAGACTTCGCGCCCGCAGTGCCTAGCATTCCGGCCTGCCGCTCAGCCTGTGCCGCTTATCTTGTCACCCATGAGCGTGAACGCCCGTGCAGGCTTTGCCGATGGCGGCGATAACCCCAACCTCGGGCGCCCTAACGTCTCTCCCAGCCAAAGACACTGCGTCCGCCGAAATGCTCCGAATCGCGAAACTCGCCGGCAATGATCTCCTTAAGGTCGGGTCCGGTGACGTACTGCTCCATCTGTCGTGACTGGATATCCAGGCGTTTTAAAGCAGCCAGTTCCTCCTCGCGTCCGAGCTTGCCTTTGGAGATCGCCGATTTCATCACGCGGATGGTTTCGTCATATACCTTCAACGGCACGGGAAACGGATGACGATCCTTGCCGCCGTGGGCAAGCGAAAACCTGGCTGGATCGGAGAAGCGGCAGGGCGCACCGTGTACCACCTCCGCCACCATGGCCAGCGCCTTTACCGTGCGTGCCCCAACGCCCGGCACGAGCAGCAGATCCTGATAGTCTTTCGGGCCGCAATCGGCAGCAGCGGCCAGACTTCCATGCAGGCGCTTCATGACGATGTCGCCAGCGCGCACGTCGTGATGAGCCGGCATGACAAGATGCGGCAAGACCAGCTGATCGGCCACGACGGCTTCCCGCTCGGCGCTTTGGGCGAGTGCGCTTGCCTCCCGCGCGATGCCGTCGGGTCCGAGTGTTGCGAGGATGTCAAGTTGACCAAGCCGCGATCGATCTGCCCTCCGATCAGCGAGATTGATGATATTGCCCTGCCCACGCCCCTCGATCGCACGGTGGGGTGAATCGAGGAAATTCTCCAGGCCCTCCGACAGCCAATGATACCGCCTGGCCTGGCGCCTTTCATCATTCATCCCCTGCTGCACGACGACCCATTTGCCGTCATCGGCAACGATGAACCCATGCAGGTAAAGATCAAATCCGTCCTGAACGGCAGCGCTGTCCACCTTGGCGACCAAACGGCTGACGCCGGCAAGGCGAGTCCCATCGATCCCGACGCGATATCCGATATCGACCAGCTCTTCCGGCGTCTTGCGGGACTGGGCGCCTCGACCACCGCAAACATGCAGTCCCAATTCGCCCGACAGCGGTTTCAGGCCGCGCTTGAGAGCCCCGATCACGCTGGTGGTGATACCAGAGGAGTGCCAGTCCATTCCCATGACTGAACCGAAGGACTGGAACCAGAATGGGTGCGACAGGCGGCGGAGAAACTCGTCGCGGCCGTAGTGATGGACGATTGCCTCGGCGATGAGCGCGCCGAGCCTGGTCATTCGATCGCTGAGCCAAGGAGGAACCCGTCCGCCATGAAGCGGTAAGTCAGCACTGCCTGATCGTTTGGACATCTATTCGGTTACTCGTCTCGGTTCAGCTCGTTGCCTTGCGGCAGAGATTTGATTGCCAAGCCAGTTGTTTTTTCCGGGTCCGCACTTCCAGCATGTCGATCCGATGGGCACTATCGCCAGCATATTGCGGATTTTCCCGAAGGCGCGCAAGCAGGCGGCCCTACACGTTCGACTGCAGGAACATCCAATTTTCGGAGCAACCCACGCGTGTTCGTATGCCCTTTAGGGCAATATTAGAATTGCTACACATGTGGTAGCATCCAACGCTCGGGAGGGATTTAAACCTGATCTTTGCTTGGGGGCGCAACGGAACGGCCGTGAGGCTCCCGCAATTTGCATATTTGCCAAATCTTCATGTCAGGAGCCGCTCGTTCCTGTCGAACGTAACAATCATTCGAATGTAAGCGCACGCACCATTGCGTCATGCAGCCACCTCATACCCGCAGTCATAGGGAGGGGCACCTTTATGCCCTGAATGCTGTTCAAGAACGGAGGCAAGCATCATGAGTAGCATGAGAAACCTTTGCTTTGGTCTGTTGGCTTCGGCGCTGACGAGCGCACTGGCTGCGCCAGCAGTTGCACAGCAACAGCAGCCAAAACCCAACATCCTTGTCATCATGGGTGACGATGTCGGCTGGTTCAATATCGGGGCCTATCACCGGGGCATCATGTCGGGGAAGACGCCCAATCTCGACAAGCTGGCAGCCGACGGCATGATGTTTACCGACTATTACGCGGAGGCGAGTTGCACCGCCGGCCGGGCGAGTTTCATCACCGGCGAAATTCCGTTGCGCACCGGCCTGACGACCGTCGGTCAGGCGGGCGCAGACGTCGGCATGCCTGACAAGGCGGCAACGATTGCTGCCGCTCTCAAAACCGAGGGATACGCGACGGGGCAATTCGGCAAGAACCATCTCGGCGATTTGAACAAGTTTCTGCCGACACTGCATGGCTTCGACGAGTTCTTTGGCTACCTTTATCACCTCGATGCGATGTCAGACCCCTACTGGTATTCGTTTCCGAACGACCAATCGTACCGTGACAAAGTCGGGCCGCGCAACCTGGTCCACAGCTTTGCATCAGACACGGACGACACGAGCGAGCAACCGCGTTGGGGCAAGGTCGGCAAGCAGCGGATCGTAGACGAAGGTCCCTTAGCACCGTTCCCCGACATGTCCAACGTGCCGAACATGCACGATATTGCCCCCAAGGCCAAATACGACATGGGTACGTTCGACGAAGTGCTGGTCAAGGCTTCGTGCGATTTCATGGACAAGGCCAAGACTGACGGAAAACCGTTTTTCGTCTGGCACAACACGACGCGCATGCACGTCTGGACTTTTCTGTCGCCCAAATACCAAGCCCTCATGAACAGCGAGAGCAACTACGGGCTCGAAGAAGCTGGAATGGCGCAGCTCGATGACAGCGTCGGTGCGATCCTGAAATGCGTGGAGGACGCGGGAGAGACCGACAACACCATCGTCGTTTTCACCACCGACAATGGGGCGGAGGTGTTCACCTGGCCCGATGGCGGCATGACCCCGTTCAAGGGCACCAAGGGTACCGTGATGGAGGGTGGCTTCCGCGCACCGGCCATCATCCGCTGGCCGGGCAAGGTCAAGCCGGGTACGGTCGAGAACGGCATATTTTCGGCTCTGGATTGGTTCCCCACACTGGTGGCGGCTGCTGGCAATCCAAACATCACCGATGAACTTCTGAAGGGCACGAAGTTGGGTGATCAGACCTACAAGAACCATCTTGACGGCTACAACCAGTTGGACCTGTTGCAGGGCAATTCGCCATCCGCACGTCATGAATTCTTCTACTTCGGCGGCCCTTCTCTGGGGGCAGTTCGCATCGATGACTTCAAATTCCAGTTCTTGCAGCAGCCACAGGGCTGGCCCGGCGCAAAGGTCACGACGGACATGCCCACCATGGTCAATATCCGTCAGGACCCATTCGAGCGGACACCGTCGATTGGCCAGCAAAGCCTCAATGACCTTGGTGGAGGCTACATGAATGACTTCTTCGCTCGTGAGTTCTGGCGCTTCGTCAGTGTTCAGCAGGAAGTCGGCAAACTTGCGCTCACGGCAATAGACTATCCGCCGATGCAGGACCCGGCCTCGTTCAACCTCGAGGCCGTAAAGCGGCAGATCGAAGCAGCCATTAAGAACAAGCCGGGCAATTAGTCGAGCGCGCTCAAGACGACGGGTGGTCCGACGGCTGCCCGTCTTTTTTTGAAATGTCCGTCAAATCACGCGCGGCATTTATGGGTCCGCTAGGGCCAAAAGTGATCCGTCTATTCGTTCGTTATCAATGTAGCTCATCGTCAGCCACGTCTGCCCTCAGTAGCTGATCCATGCGAGACGTGACGTTTCATGACTCGTTCTGGAACATATGGCCTCTGGGAGAGTTCTCGCACGGCATAAACCGCCAAAGGAGGACGATATGGCAACCCAAAAGACGCTGGACGATCTTTTCCTCGATACGCTCAAAGATATCTACTACGCCGAGAAGCAAATTCTTCGAGCTCTTCCAAAGATGGCGCGCGCCGCGCAATCAGAGGAAGGAAAAGCCGGCTTCCAGAAGCATCGCGATGAGACACAAGGCCAGGTCGAGCGTCTGGAGCAGGTGTTCGACATGCTTGGCAAACCCGCCCGTGGCAAGACTTGCGAGGCTATTCAGGGCATTATCGCGGAAGGCGAGGATATTATGGAAGAGTTCAAAGGCTCTCCGGCGCTCGACGCGGGCCTCATCTCTTCCGCACAGGCCGTCGAGCACTATGAAATCGCCCGCTATGGCACGCTGATTGCCTGGGCCAATCAGCTCGGGCTCAAGAATGCGATCCCGCTCCTCAAGCAAAGCCTCGCCGAAGAGGAGGCGACCGACAAGAAGCTGACGCAGCTTGCCGTTACCGTCGCCAATGCGAAGGCGGCGTAGCGTTCGCAATGACAAGCGGCGGCCGCCAGCCCGGCGGCCGCCGCTCCCTCAACCGTTGGTAGCCTTCACCCGATACAATCGACTGTGGCGAGCCCCGATGCGCCGAAGACGCGTCACGGCCGCGACGCGTCTTCGAATACTCCATCACCTGACCGGCTCGCTTCTGCAGCAAATACGATCGTCAACGCATGTCCAAGCGTCAGCGTCGAGCTACACGCATGACAAGCGAAACAACAAAGAGGACGAGGAACACGAAAAACAGCACCTGGGCGATCGAAGCGGATGCTCCTGCTATTCCGCCAAATCCCAGAACGCCGGCAATCAGAGCTATCACCAGGAACACCAACGCATAGTAAAGCATTTTCACCTCCATCATTGCGTGGAATGACAACGATGGACCGCCTAATTGGTTCCAGATGCATCCTGCCGCGTCCGGTCGACATTGCGACAGAGACCAAGTTCGGCGACGGGTTGCATGTCTATTGTCCCCGGGGCCGAACACATGGCGCAACGCGACGGCCAGCTCTCGCATCAACCTCTGACCTCGCCGACAAGCTTCAGCGTATCGAGGCGATCGATGATCTGCTTTGCTCGCTCCTCCCCGAGCAGGTCGGGCACCGCTGACGGCCATAATTCAAGTGCGCGTTTTACGACCGTCGTCACCTCGCGGGTGATCCATTTGGAGTCGAGCCGGAGAAAACTTGCGACGCGTTCGAAACGATGGAGGTCCACGTTTTCGAAGTTTTGTGTTTTGACAAACCTGAGAGCCATTTTGTCTGCCGGCATGTAGAAGATTGTCGGCACGATATCGTAGGCCGGCGAGAGCCGGACCTCGCCTGGCTGCGGAAAGCAAAAAGACCAGTTTTTCAGATGATTGTCGCCGTTTCCAAGCAGGACATCGGCAACGACACGGCGAACAGCCTCCATGATGTCGTCGCGATGATCGGAGCTGAAGCGCCGAACCATATTTATGACGGTTTCTGTGGTTGCCAGCGTGTACTTCCGATCACCGATTGCGCCGAGGATCTGTCCCGCATCCTCGATGTGAATACGACCGCGGCCATCCTCAGTGCGATCAAAGCGATCGACGACGAGTACATTCTTACCATGCGCCAAGAGTTCAACCGGAACGCCTTGAATTGCCTCGCGAGGAACGAGACGGCAGTTGGCTGTCCTGACCCCGATCATTCCAGCCAGTTGCATAGCCGCATGTTCGGCTTCGGGGAGGCCAGGGAACCTGTCGCTCCCCACTTTTATGATGCAACGACCGGTATCGCCGCGACCGGGAACCGTCAGCCGCTCGCCCTGTGGGTTGGCCGTGAACTTCAGCTGAACGCCGGCGAGCGAGAATTTTATGGTCCCGTCTGGCAACGGTGCCTTAAAGCCGTGGACATTCTGGAGCGTGAGTGGGCCCGCAGAGGGCGGCACGCCGGTTTCCGGAACAATCAGGACGGCACCTGGCAGATCAGCGCCCAGTCGGGTCAGGACATCGAACTCGTCGTGGTCACCCGGCCCCATCTCGCTCAGGACCAGTTCTCGCAAAGCGCCTTCAGGCAATAATCCGGAAAACCACGGGGGCAAGGTGCCACGCAGTCCGATTTTATCTGCTCTGCTTGCGAGCCGATCGCGCGTGCGTTCATCATCATCAGGGTCGTACCAACCGAGGCTTAGAATCGGCCGCTTTGCGTCACGCAAATAGGTCTCGGCTACAACGAACGCGACGCCGCCGTCGGCATCGCGCGTCAAGGTCCCTGCCCTGATCGTACCGAGCGCGTGATCGAGAACATAGACACCGAGTATTGCTGGAACCTTCGCCATCACCTCTCCTCTTCATCGTCTTCACCAAGATCGACGAAAAGCTCATCGAATGCCGTTGTGACCTGTCGGGAGTGCCGGCTCTCCAAGGTCTGTTCGTCGATTAGCTGGCGCACTTCGTTCACGCGCGACCTTGGCACCAGCACCGGCACGAGGTCGAGGGCATCGCAAATTTCCGCAAAAAGGGTTAAGCGATCGCGTCCCAAGCGATTGTTTATTAGGTCACGTTCGAGCTCGGATATACGGGCTCGGTCGCGCCCGGTTCGCGTTCCGAGGTCAGGCTGAGTGATGCCGCGTCGCTTGCGAACTGAACGAAGTTGCGTGCCCAGAGTTGTGAAAATCGTGTCTATCATGCTGAATTCCGCTCATAGGAATAATCCGTGCGGAATATCGCACTTCCAGCACTGTAGGTGTCCAAACGGAATTCCGCAATAGTGCAGTTGTATGTGCGGAATTCCGCTTTTCGATGACGTGAACGGTGCAGGATTGCGACGAGAAGGCACGCTTATCCTGTCTTTCATCCAGTCGAGACGGTGCGTCGCCGATTGAGACGAATTGGGTTTGGGAGGATTGGAAATTGCGGCTCGGTTTTCGGCTGCTTTGTGCCGGTGCGGCGCTATTTGATGGTGTCGCGTTTGACCTCGCGGGCAGCCGGATATGACCTCGAATAAACGGACGCGCTACGCGCCATTTACGAGCCGAATTGCAACGATCGCTCTGATCTGAAGCTGGGCTCCCCATCGCTTGGCTGTGGAGGCTCGGCGGCCTGCAGATATGTGTTTGCTGGCGCGGTCAGGACGAACCAAAGGCTGGCGCCGATGAGAAACAAGCTGCCCGCAGGGTCATCGGATCGGCTAAGAATTGGCAGGCAGGCGGAGATCAGAAGGATCATCAAGCGTAGGGCCCACTCGGTTTCGCGTTTTCTCAATGCCAGTGTGGCAAGCGCAAGATAGGCGCGTGCGTTGTAAAGTTGGCCGCGGCGATTGGACATGAGTTTAAACGCTGAAGGCAGGGATAGCATGACCAAAGTGGCAGCACCCAGCACCAACCCGGTGCCAGAAAGAAATCGGACGCTCAGTGCCAGCAGCACAAACAGCACGGCAAGATTCCAGCTAGGACCAAGTCTCTCCGGGGATTGACCGGTGCGGACATGCCAAGCGCGCAGCGCGCTCGACGCTCCGTCAAGCAACGGTCGATCAACGTAGCGATTGATGAATTCCATGCGGCGCCCCCGTGGTTCAGGAAAGAAGCCAACAGCAGTAAATTTCGGCACGAGCGTGGCAGACCCAGAAAGAGATGAAATCGGCAGTCTCTGCACAGGTGGATTTTTCCAGCCTTGTCCCTCACTTCCGCTGCGCGCACCCTGGGTCACGGCATGCGCTACGGGCCTGAAACGCTCTGTCGTGTGGCTGTGTCCATTCCTTTGCTTTGAGGGCATCGTTCAAGCATGGAACCTTAGCGCTGCTTGTCGGTTTTTTCATCAAAGACTGAGGATCGAACGATGACAACACTCATTTTGGCTGCGCTGTTATTGGTCGTCGCCATCAACGGCAAGAGGTTGCTTTATATTTGCGTCGGTTATCTCGACTACTGGCTGGAAGCGCGACGCAACCTGGATGTTTTAAGGAGCGCTACAAGGCGCCGCCGAGATGGCCCTTAAGCGACGGACAGTGCATTGTCGCAACGGATTGACGCCGGCACGGGGAACCGTTGGCGTTCGTGTGAAACAAATTCTCTCGCTTCCGACACCGCGTGACTGAATTCTGTCGCTCGGGTCCTCCGCCGTGCCCGAACGCTCAGGAGGAATAGCCTCTCGGAACAAACACAGAAGAATTGTGTTCCTGTCGCGCCGATTAAATGCGGGGCTCTCATGGCACACGAACCTGTACACGACGTTGATCCCGGTGACTTCACGATGCTTGGCGCAACGCCGACTGAAGGCGGCGTTAACTTTGCGTTGTTTTCCGCCCATGCCGAGCGGGTGGAGCTTTGCCTCTTCGACGCAGACGGGCGCAAAGAAACGCGAATCTTGCTTCCCGAATACACCCATGAGATCTGGCATGGCCATATTCCAGGTTTGAAGCCGGGCGTGCTTTATGGCTACCGGGTCCACGGGCCCTACGAACCCGAAAACGGCCATCGCTTTAATCCCAACAAGCTGCTGCTCGATCCCTACGCGCGGGAGATCGTCGGCGAGGTGAATTGGGGCCAGACGACCTTCGCTTACGATCTGGAGAGCGAAGAGAAGGACCTGTCCTTCAACGACACAGACAGCGCTCCTGACATGCCGAAGTGTCGGGTCGTGGATGCGGCCGACTTCAGTGAAAAGGACACCAGACCGGGAACGCCCTGGTCACGCACCATTTTCTACGAGGCCCATGTCAACGGGATGACCAGGCTTCATCCGGCCATTCCGGAGGAACTGCGTGGAACATTCGAGGGCCTCGCGGAACGGGAGATCGTGCAGTATGTGAAGAGCCTTGGCGTGAGCTCGATCGAACTGTTGCCTGTCCACTATTTTCCAGACGACCCTCACCTCCTCGACAAGGGCCTGAGAAATTACTGGGGCTACAACACTATTGGTTTCTTCGCACCCGCGTCGAGATATTATGGTCCGCGCGGGCTTGCCGGATTTCGTGATATGGTCCGCTCCTTTCACGACGCCGGCATCGAAGTCATCCTCGACGTCGTCTACAATCACACTGCCGAGGGCAACGAACTTGGCCCGACCCTCTCCTTCAAGGGCATCGACAACTTCTCCTATTATCGGACTATGCCCGGCGAGCCGCGCTACTACATCAATGACACTGGCACCGGCAATACCGTGAATACGTCGCATCCGCGCGTTTTGCAGATGATCACGGACTCGCTTCGCTATTGGGCGGAGGTGATGAATGTTGATGGCTTTCGTTTCGACCTCGGCACCATACTCGGGCGCGAACCCGAGGGATTTGATCAGCGCGGCGGCTTCTTTGACGCTGTTGGTCAAGATCCCGTCCTTTCCCGCCTCAAGCTCATAGGCGAGCCCTGGGATATCGGTCCGGGCGGCTATCAGGTTGGAGGCTTCCCACCCGGCTGGTCGGAATGGAACGATAAATATCGTGACACGATGCGTGACTATTGGAAGGACGAGGACGGCATGGCCCGCGACTTTGCTGCCCGAATTCTTGGCTCCGGCGATATTTACGACTTTCGCGGGCGCAGGCCGTGGGCGAGCGTCAACTTCGTGACCGCACATGATGGCTTTACGTTGAATGACCTGGTTTCATATAACGACAAACACAACGAGGCGAACGGCGAGGACAATCAGGACGGCCATGACCACAATCGGAGCTTCAATTATGGCGCCGAGGGACCAACCGACGACGCTGGCATAAATATGGTCCGTGAGCGCCAGAAACGGAACTTTCTTGCCACGCTCCTTTTCTCCCATGGCGTGCCCATGCTGCTGGCCGGAGACGAGTTCGGCCGCAGCCAGATGGGCAACAACAACGGCTACTGCCAGGATAGCGAGGTCAGCTGGTTTCACTGGCAAGGCCTCCCAGACAGTGCAACCGAACTTCGGGAATTCACCGGCAGGCTGATCGCACTTCGCCAAAGCCAACCACTCCTGCGTCGAGAAAGCTGGCGCAATGGCATCGCCATTACCTGGCTGAACCCCACCGGCGGGGAGCAGACCGACGAGCACTGGGATGACGAGGGAAGCACGACACTCGGACTGCGGCTGTCGTGTGACGAACTGGTTGATGAGGAGGGATGGAATGACGTGCTATTCCTATTCAACCCACACGATGGCCAGGTGATCTTCCATCTGCCGCCTGTTGGAACCGGCTGGGTTCTTGAACTGACGACGTCCAATCCGGCCGTTGAGGCTGCCGACCTATCCCAAGCAGAGGACTATCCATTGGAGCCCCGCAGTCTCGCCCTGCTAAGGCCGAAGTGAGCGCTGCCCGCCGCAGTGAGTGATGCACCTCCGTTTCGCTTGCTTCGAGTAGAGCCTTTCTCGCCTTGCTGGTTTACAAGGCGATGTTGGCCGAGATTTCCCCGGCCGCCGACGTCCTGGTCATGGCAGGCGATCTGACGGATCTCGGCAAGCCGAAGGAAGCCGAACTGCTGGCGGCAAAATTGCGAAGCTGCACAATCCCCATCGTCGCCGTTCTCGGAAATCACGACCGCGAAAGCGGCATGGTCGACGAGGTATCGGCAGTGCTCATCGACGCATGCGTCAAACTCCTGAATGGCCAGCCCGTGGAGATCGACGGCGCGGCTTTCGTCGGGGTCAAGGGCTTTGCCGGCGGCCTTGGCCGCCATATGCTCGGATCATCCGGGGGAGCTGCCATCAAGGCCATGGTTGCCGAAAGCGTCGAGGAATCCATGCGGCTCAAAACGCCATGCGTCGCGTCAGATCAGACCGCGCGATGGTGGTTCTGCAGTATGCCCCGATTGTCGGGACCGTGGAGGGCGAACCCCAGGAAATCTATCCCTTTCTGGGCTCGTCCAGGCTGGCCGAAACCATTGACCGCCTCCATGTCGCGGCCGTCAGGACCGCAGCCTCTGCAAAGCAATGCGTACTGTAGCCGTGAAATGTTCGTTGACGGCAGCTTCGAGGAATTCTCTTTGGGAAAGCGCCTGCGTCTGTCGGCGAAGGCCAGACAATTTCGAAGCCTTTCATCGTCGCCTCATGATTGAAACCGATAGACGCCAGTGACAAGGTGCTCGAAGTCGCAGCCGGCCGCCGCGCTTGGCGCGATTTGAGCGGATGGACATTGAAGGGCGGTAATCGACCAGACTTTCCCCTTCGGCCTCGCGCTGAGCGAACGCTCACTGCCGACTTCCCGAAGGCGCTTGCAATTGCGTCCTGTTGCCGCCCGCGGTTTGCCAGGGGAGAACCAGGATAGTCGCTCGGAGCCGATTTTCCCATCTGCGGTCGGGAACTTTTGCAACAAACAGAAGTTGGATGACCTCAAGGAGCGGAGGAGGAAAGCGTCGTGAACTCATCCAAGCATCTCAAGTCCGACACGCCGAGCGACATTGATCTGGCCGACGATCCCGGGACAAGCGCTCTGGCGGCATCACATCGCCGCCTGAAGACGAAGAACTGCAAGGCGACAACACATTGAACGGTTTTGTTTCAAGCCGCCAGGACAAGCGAAGGGCAGAAGACATTGCCGATGATGCGTTCGGCGTTTCGCATGTCCAGAACAATCTGCGGGTCAAAAGCGGGGATGAAACCGTCGGCAACCCGAACATCTGAACTTGAGGAGCTTTGGCTCCTGCACCGGGAGATCGCAATGCCTTTCATATTGTCGAGCGCCGCCTTCGCGGATGGTTGCCCCATCCCTGAAAAGTACAGCCGCCTTGGCGAAAACATCGCGCCGCCGCTGTCCTGGAGCGGCGCACCTGACAACACACGAAGCTTCGCATTGGTGGTCGAAGACCCGGATGCGCCGAACGGGACCTTCAGACACTGGGGCGTGTTTAACATTCCGCCCGAGCGCAACGAGTTGCCGGAAAGTTCCGATACCGCACCTGGAGGTACCGCCCGCTTTTGCAACAACGATTTTGGTAACGCGCGATATGACGGTCCGCAGCCGCCAAAGGGTCACGGGACCCACCGCTATCAGTTCAAGCTTGCTGCGCTCGACGTCCTCAATCTTTCGATCCCGGCCCAAGCTGGCGCGAAAGCGATGTGGGAGGAGGCTGGGAAACATGCGATTGCCCAAGCGTCATTGACCGGGACCTTCGAGCAATCTTGAATGCCAGGATCGGATGAGAACACGGGATGGGTTGCAGTTGATTGGACCACATGAGCAAGAGGAGACAGGGCATTGTCTGAAATACCCTCGCTTTCACGAGGCGGCCAGGCCCAAGAGAGTGCCGTCGTGATAGAGTTCTATCATTCAGGCGATCAGGTCCCATGGTATCCGCAAGGCGCCAGGAAATGCAGCCGTCAGCGGCTTTCCAGAGGCCACCTGAAGGATAATCGTTTTATCCCGGTCGAGCTGGCAGATGTGCCCTGCGATGATGTTGCTGCGAGTTGCGTTAACGGCCATTCAGCATCCGATGGAGTACGATATGAAAGTCACATGGGACGATATCGAACGCGCGACGATCGAGGGCGTCTTCATCGTACACGGCAGGTCCATTGGCGTCAGCGGAACTGCAATTGACGTGTGGAAGCGACATCCTGAAGCAGTCTTCAACACAAGTGTACCCACTGATCGGGACACCGACACCATCGACCTTGTCCTTTCTGATTTCGAGTTACCAGGAGAGGAACAAGACAAAGTCGCACAGCCCTACCTTCGCTCTGCCTCGGATGAGTGAGCAAGGAGGGGCTGCTGCTTGGAGAAGGCGGGCACGTCACTCGTCTTTAGAAATCCGGTATGTGAAACGATTCCTGATTTGGGTGTTGAAAAAGCGCCCTTTCGAGAAGGCAGACCGAAACGCCGCATATGTTTCGGGAGGAACGTCCCGATAGTCGTAGCGGTTCTCGTTCGTGACTAGCCAGATCGAGAGCGTGCGGGTGGCTGGGTCATAATTAGCATTCCGGATCAAATGAGAAGGCATTGCTAACTCTTCGGTTTTCTTGGTGATCACGCACTTCAGTGGTCGAGCACAATGGATACCGCCTCGCAATCGGACTTGAAGTGGTTGATACTTGTCTCCTCGACGTCCTTTTTGGCCTGGCTTCCGTCATCCTGCTGCGCCTTGGACCTCCGCGATTGAATTCTTCGTGAGGGTTACCGCCGGCCTTTCCAAGAACCGCTCCAAGGCCATCCCAATAGCGTAGCGATCAACATTCGATGCATGTCGGCAACCGGTCTTCGGTAGCGAAACTCCTGGTACTCGATAACGGCTCGGAAGCGTATGAGTTCCGCCGCCGCTCTGGTGGGATAGACGGGCCGATATCCAAGTGCAGTTACACATTCTGTCAGCGAGGCGAGAGAGCGCCGTCTGCCGCCGGAAGGCGAATCTGAGAAGGTTGAACTGAAATAGAATTCCTATTGCGGTGTTTTGCTGGCACGTAGAGAAATGTTATTATCGGCTTAACAAAACCGTTCGTCCTCCCGCTCAAGAACAAGCATGCGCGCGGCAACGTCGCGCTGAGGGTGTCGGCCAAAACCGAGGCCCACCGGTCCATCCTGACCAACCTCGCACCGGATGGAGCTTGGATATCCAATGACGTGTTTGAACCACATGTCCGTGAATCAGCACGATCATCTAAGAGGAGCAGATTATGAATTTGGCGCGCAGCCGTGACCGGATGGTGGAGCAGCATGTTGTTCGCCGCGGCATCCATGATCGCAATGTTGCAAGGGCGATGCGCACCGTGCCGCGTGAAGCGTTCGTCGACCCAGGTTTCGAAGAGTTCGCTTACGAAGACACGCCTCTTGCGATCGGGCATGGTCAGACGATCTCGCAGCCCTTCATAGTGGCGCTGATGATCGAGAAGGCCGGTCTCGACGCCGGCGACAAGGTCCTGGAAGTCGGAACCGGCTCTGGGTATGCGGCTGCCGTTGTCAGCCGCATTGCCAGCGAGGTCTATACCATCGAGCGCCACGAATCCTTAGCGTTGCAAGCCAGAGAGCGGTTCGGCAAGCTAGGCTATGGCAACATCGACGTGCGTATCGGCGACGGCAGCAAGGGTTGGATCGAGGCCGCGCCCTTCGATGCAATTATCGTGTCGGCAGGCACGCCGACCATACCCTCGGCCCTCAAGGAACAGTTGGACCTTGGCGGACGGCTCCTCATCCCGGTGGGCGATGACAAGCAGCGGCTGAAGCGGTTCACCCGAATCGGTGCGGACGAATTTGAGGAGGAAGACCTCGGGGGTGTCTTGTTTGTTCCGCTGATCGGAGATGACGCCTGGAGCATCGTCCATCCGATGTACACTGAGGCGACCCGCTCGTGGCCGCCTGAGAAGACGCCGCAAGAACTAATCGCCAACGCGGCAGAGGAGTTCGCGTCGATCGAGCATCAAAGCTTCACGGACCTCTTTGATCGGTTCGGAGATCGCCGGATTGTGATGCTCGGTGAATCGACGCATGGCACGTCGGAATTCTACCGCGCCCGTGCCGCTGTCAGCCGCCATCTGATCGCGCATCATGGCTTCAACATGGTGGCGGTCGAAGCGGATTGGCCCGACGCTGCCGCCATCAATCGTTTGCTTGGTGGGAGAGAGGCCGTAGGCGATCCACCGTTTCAACGTTTTCCGACGTGGATGTGGCGAAATAAGGAGTTTTCCGAGTTCGTCGGTTGGATGGTGTCCGAAAACGAACGTCGGAAGCGCTCGAGCGAGACCCCCATCCGTTTTTACGGTCTCGATCTCTACAACATGTCAGCGTCGATCCGAGCTGTCCTCGAATACCTTGATCGCGTCGATCCGGAAGCGGCGTTGGTGGCCCGCGAACGGTATGGCTGTCTTAGCCCGTGGCAGAACAACCCGGCGACATATGGAAGAGCGGTTCTGAGCAATGCTCACAGATCGTGTGAGAAAGCCGTATTGAAGCAGTGCAAGGACCTCCTCGCGCAGTCGCTGGAGAACGCCGTTGGCGGCGGGGACGAATTCCTAGACGCGGCTCAGTCGGCGAGACTGCTGGCTGCGGCGGAACGATACTATCGCATCATGTATTACGGCGGTTCGGATGCCTGGAACCTACGCGATACTTACATGGCCGAGATGCTTCAGCATCTTATCGATTTCCACGGATCCGACGCTAAGATTGTCGTCTGGGCCCATAATTCCCATATTGGCGACGCCCGTTTCACTGAAATGGCATCGGCTCGCGACGAGATCAATCTTGGACAGCTCTGTCGGCAGCGCTTCGACGGAATGACCAGCCTGATAGGATTTGGTACGGATTCCGGCGAGGTCCTCGCAGCCACTGATTGGGACGGGCCAGCGCAGATTGCGACGATCAATCCGTCCCTGGTCGGTAGCTATGAGCGGCTATGTCATGAAAGTAAAAAAGCGCGTTTCCTACTCGACTTTGATCGCAACAAGGAGCTCCACGCGGGCCTGATCGACGACCGACTTCAGCGATTTATTGGTGTCATCTATCGTCCTGGATCAGAACGCCTAAGCCATTACATGCTGACATCGATGCCCCGGCAGTATGACGCCTTCGTCTGGTTTGACTATACGCGCGCAGTCAGCCGTCAGGATAATGAGATGGTTCGTGGCCGGGACGATGATACCTATCCCTTCGGTCTTTGATCCAAAACTACGCGCTCAGAAGGCCGTTGAACGCTAACGCAGGGGGAACCACAGCCGAGGGGCGCGTCGCCTTCTGTTTGAATCGCATGCGGGAACACGACCGGATTTCGAAGATCGTCGTTCCGGTGCCCCCGATCCAAGCGTCCCCGCGTTTTTGCGGTGAGGCTTGAGTATAGAATCCTATGGTATCGGACAGAGCTCCACTGCGAACTTGCTTGGGCAGGACAGTTTTGATCGCCGCATGCACAAGGCCGAGTGAGTGCTGGCCCGCCGCAGGTGAGTGATAGATCGAGACCCGTGAAAGGCGAACTCCGGGAAATCGATCCGTTAATGTGCGTCATTTGCCCTTGGAACAGGCGCGGCACTTCGCGCGTTAGGCGAGACATCCAAAGGCACAGGGAAAGCAAGGCAAGATGCTCGATTATCAATCCACGGGCGACGCCTCCCAAGCGGCTGATACGATGCAGGTCGTCACCTCCGCCATTCGACGTTTGCCGAGGGGAACATCTTCACATCCGATCATTCAACCTGGGCGCAATGCCTGGCGCGCCGGTGTCGCTGACAAGGCGGCGTTTCTTGTCGACGGCGCGGCCTATTTTTCCGCGCTTGATCAGGCGCTGAGACAGGCGCGGCACGAGATCTGGATCGTCGGCTGGGATTTCAATCCCGATATCCAGCTGAAGCCGCATCTGGGCTCGCAAACGCTCGGCGAACTGCTCTTGTCTATGGTGGAGGAAAACCCGCAGCTGCAGGTCAGGATTTTGGTTTGGGGCATGGGACCGATTTATTCCGGCAGGTCGTTGCGGCTGTTTCGCTCGAGTGCAGTTTCCATCCACCCGCGGATTTCGATGCGTTTCGACTTCCGCCATCCGCTTCGCGGGTGTCACCATCAAAAGCTCGTCTCGATAGACGGCAATCTTGCCTTCCTGGGCGGGATCGACCTTACGGCCAGGCGATGGGACGAGCCCGACCACGAAACTGCAAATCCCCTGAGGTGTTCGCCGGACGGCACGCCTTACGAACCTGTCCACGATATCCAGTGCGCTGTCTCCGGTGAGGTGGCCCTCATGATCGGGGACGTTGCGCGCAGGCGCTGGAAAAAGGCCACCGGCGAAATAGTTGCACCAATGGCGCACCCGCGCGCCTGCTGGCCTGCCTTGGTTCCAGACATGGTGGCGACGCCGGCTGCGATCGCCTTGACGGAACCGGGGCTGATCGGCAAGCGTGGCCGCTACGAGGCCTTCCGGCTTACGCGCGACGCCATCGCTGCGGCCGGCAAGCACATCTATATCGAAACGCAATACCTTGCATCCTTCGGTGTCGCCAGGGCGATTGCGAAGCGATTGAAGGATCCCGACGGACCTGAGATCGCCGTGGTGGTGACAAAGAGCTCGCACGGCTTCATCGAGAAGCTTGCGATGGGAAACAATCGCGACAGGCTGATCCGACGCTTGAAGCGCGTCGACCGCTATGATCGGCTGAGGGTGATGTACGCCGTTATTCAAAACGCAGATGGCGGCGAGCAGGATCTTGTCGTTCATTCGAAACTTATCATCGTCGACGACCGCTTCGTACGCATTGGATCGTCCAATCTCAACAACCGATCGGAAGGCCTGGACACTGAATGCGATCTCGCCCTCGAGGCTGATTGTGACGAACATCAACGCGCGATCAGCTGCCTGCGTCACCGGCTGATCGCCGAACATTTGGGCACCAGTCCAGCCCTCGTGGCCGAGACCGAGGTGTCACGACAATCAATGCTTGCTATGATCGCAGCGCTCAACAGAGGCGCGCGCGGCTTAAGACAGTTCGAGATCAACATCCATCGCGGTGATACACCCCCGTTTTTGGGAACCGCGCTTGTCGATCCCCGGCATCCATATTGGCCATTACAAAAGCTGCGTCTGCGTTTGGGACGGCTTTTGAGCGCGCTCCTTTGAGCGAGCGGCGCGGCGCGCGGAGGACCAATTCGCTTGCCGCAAAGACCGTCAGGCCGATCAAGAGCGGCAGCAAGAAGTAGATTACCCGGAACGCGACGAGCGCCCCGATAGAGGCTGCACCCGGCAAGACATGACTGACCGTGGCTTCCAGCACACCAAGGCCACCGGGCACATGGGTGACGAGGACGGCGATGTTGGCAAGCACGTAGGCCGTCGCCGTTTGAACGAAGCTTGAACCCAGGCTATCCGTCAGCACCTGATGCAGACAGGCGGCGACACAGATGAAATTCAGCGTGCCGATGATGATCTGTCCAATCGCAAGCTTGAGATCCGGCATCTCGAAGCGCCACTTCCACACATGCAGCGGAGCACGCAAAGTGCCGGCAAGGACAACGTAAAACACCGGAAACGCCAGACAAAGAAGGCCGAGCCAAAAGAGAGCGTCAGCGCCGACATGCAGCAATTTGCTTGCATTCCTGGGATTGCTCAGAAGCGCGATGCCGGCCAGGGTCGACAGCCCCATCCCGACCGTCACACCGCAAAACAGAATAACCTTGGCGACCTCTTCCGCGTTCAATCCCCAGCGCGCATAGTAGCGATAGCGCACGGCACCGCTGCTTAACGCCGCAACACCGAGGTTATGCCCGATCGAAAGACTGGTAAACGACGCTAGCGCTGCTTTCGGGTAGCTTAGCGGTTTGCCGGCGTAGCGCAAAGCCATCCAGTCAAAGCCGCTGAGGCACAGGTAGGAAAGAGCGCAAAAGCCAACAGCTAAAATCAATCGGGACGCCGAGATTGCCCCGAGCGAGAGCATGATCTCACCAAGCGAATACCGGCTGAAGACTTTGTAGAGCAAGTAGGTGGCGAGCAGCAGGCCTAGAATGAGGGCTGTGTTGATGAAAACTCGCCTGACCGACATGAAGGTTCTGCTTGGTGTTGATCCCTTTGCTAGTGGGAACGAAATAAGCCCAGGCGGGTTCCCCGCTGCATGAGCACAATCGCATCTGCCCTCTCGCCATCTGACCGGCGCGAGCTCAAGGTTCTCACCTACAATGTTCACAGCTGCGTCGGCACGGATCGGCGGATTGATCCGCATCGGATCGCGGCGGTCATCGCACGATCAGAGGCCGACATCATCGCGCTTCAGGAGCTCGATGTTGGACGAAAGCGGACAGGCGGGGTCGATCAGGCGGAAATGATCGCGACACTGCTGAAGATGGATGCCCATTTTCACCCGGCGCTGCATGTCGAGGAGGAACGCTACGGCGATGCGATCGTCACCGCGCTTCCGATGCGCCTGATGAGGGCTGCTCCCCTGCCGTCGATCGGCGAGACACGCGGTGCAATCTGGGTTGAGGTCGACGTCCACGGATGGCCCCTTAATGTGCTCAACACACACCTTGGCCTCAGAAACCGGGACCGCAACCGGCAAGTGGCCGAGCTGCTTAGCGACGACTGGATCGGAAACGCCCAATTCCAGGCCCTCCCGGCGATCGTCTGTGGGGACTTGAACGCCATTCCATCCTCGCCAGCTTACAAAGGCTTGACGAGATATTTTCGCGACGCCCAGCTGTTGGCAGGGACGAAGCCACGACCGACATTTCCATCGCGATATCCGCTGCTGCGCATCGATCATGTTTTTGTGTCAAAGGAACTGCATGTCGCTTCCGTGGCGATCGCGGCTGACCCACTGACGCGCCGAGCGTCGGACCATTTGCCGCTTCTGGTGAGGCTGGATTTGGGACGGCAGGTCTCGGACAACGGGTTGACCGGGAACGTGTCACGCTTTGAGCGCTAGCGTCCGGGTCACGACGCTGCGGCCATCGGCGTCCTCGCCAACATTGACTGCCCCCGCGAGATCCTCAAAAACCGCCCGATGCTCTCCAGGGCTTTCATACCACATTGTTTCATTTCTCAGACTGGAACTTTTGCCGGGGATCGGCAGTTGGCCATTGAATACAATGCTGCGGAGGATGCTTGATGCACTTCATGCGCAACATCGCAGCCGGTCTGGTTCTGCTTGTTACGACGAATGCTTTTGGTCAAAGCACGACAAAGCCGTTTCCAGAAGGATGTCAGGCTCCGTCGCAACAGGAATTGCAGAGAGGTTCACCTTCTCGCCGCGGCGGGGATGCAGATTTGTCCCGTTGCAATGGCGTGCTCATACCGCCAGCATCGGGCGACGAGGGTCTGGAGCAGCCGGCTCCTTCCACCGGTACGCTGCGCGTCATCCCTCCGAGCAAAGCTCCGGGTCAGCAGCACAATCTGCCTGAACCGCAGTAGGGTTGTGAACGGAACACGGAACAGGCGGTCAGAAGACAACTTGAGGCCAGACCTCGTTGGGCAACGTCTTATTGCCATCCCTGCGCGCGCCACTGCTCGGCGCGTTCATCGATATCAATGCTTCCCTTGTCAGCCAGGATCTTCAGGACCGCGTCATGTTGGGCTTGGTCCTTGACCTGCACGCTGACAAGAAACCCTCCGCGCCTAAGCGCTTCGGCATAGACGTTTCGTTGCTCCTGCGTGAAGAAGAATTTTTCGACTGCGTCCAGAAAGCCTCCATGATCCTTGGGAAGCGTATCGGTGCCATGTCCACGGGTGATGGTTACGGCATCGTTTGCAATTCCCGAGGCAATCACTTCTTCGGCGGCGTGCTCCGCATCCCGCTCGTCATCGAAAATTGCGCTAATTGTTTGTCCTGTCGGATCGACCATCGAGGTGCTCCTCTTGCGTTAAGATCCTAGCTGACGAGGCGATGATCTGTTCCCCTTCTGCTGGCCCGCATGGCCGTACTGAGGCGGGCGACAGCGATTTTTCGCTGTCCCTTGGTAGATCAAGAGCCCGCGTCAGTCGCGCTTGCAGCGCACCAGCCCTCACGCGTGTGCGACCGGGTCGTTGCGAGGTAATCTGTCGATCACCTCCATGACATGCTGAACGCTGACTGGTCGCCGCGAGCGAAACTTTATAGCACCGTCAGGGCTGACGAGTATGGCTTCGAATTCCTCAGGCGAAGGACCGTTAAGATCGGCGCGGATCTGGTCCGCGCTAATATCAGCAAGGGCTTCGAAACTGGAGAAAACGCCGCCGCCGGCGACACGCAAAAGCGCAATGTGCCGCGATGCCAGCGCTTCATGCTGGTTGGCAAGATATTCCTCCTGCAATTCGGGGAGGTCATCAGCCGAGCCCTCGAATAGAACAAGGACGTGGCACTTGTTGCGAAACGAGACAAGACTTGGGCATGGATCGTAGAGTGCCGGGGAAGCCCCTATGATCTCTTTGATGAACGACTTGAGCATGGCTCTGCTCCTGCTTCCATCCCGTCCCGTGTGGAAAGACGGAAGCTTTCGCTGCTACCGGCCCGCGCGCGGAATGTCGGGCACTGGAGTGATCTCGATCGGCGAAGGCCAGCGCAGCACGGTTGCGTGGCGTTAGTGCGAGACGCGCTCGGGCTTTCCGCGCCGTTTTGTCGAAGCGAACTCCTCGAGTTGCTTCTCGCTCATGGAGTCCACCATTTCTTTGGATGCCCCTTTGAGCCTGCTCTTCGGTGTTTGACCACGCTTTGCCGCAAGGGCGGCACCAGCGGCCTTCTGCTGCGCTTTGGATTTTGCGGGCATTTTTCTTCTCCTTTTTGTTATGCAAGGTAACTGTCCACGGCCGACAAAGTTCCTGCCTCAGGTGCGAGTGCATCGTGAATACAGACAGCGTCCGGTCGTGTTTCCTCGGATCGCTGAAGGGTCGAGGCGCTCTGATCAATTTCGAGGCATTTTTACCTGTTACCGCTCCAGGTTATGCATCAAGCGCGCAGTTCGCGACCAAACAAGAACGCCCGTGGCAACCGCAAAGGCCCTGGACGACCCCACCGCAAAGCAGCGCGAAGAGCATCGGGTTGGCCCGAGCGCTCCGTCTGTCGGTCAGAGCCTCGTGCGACGGCGTTCAGAGCTATCCTGGGAACCATCTGGAAACGACAACCGTTTCACTCACGCGACGCCACCGCACGAGCCACAGCGCAGCCGGCGGCCGCGCTTGATCCACCTCTCGGCAGTTATGCCACTTGCAACGCTATTCGACGGTCAAGGGTAATCTCATGGAAAATCAATCCGCCAATGTGGTACTTGCCACGCAAACCGCCTTTGATCAGGCCACTGCCCTTGCGGTAACATACGGCTTCTCGATCCTAGGCGCGATTGTGCTTCTCGTCGGCGGTTGGATCCTCTCGGGCGTGATCAGCCGTTCGGCCTTTCGCGTGATCTCGAGGATCCATGGAATCGATGAGACGCTGGCGCGCTTCTTCCAGAACCTTTTCCACTATGGACTGCTCATTTTGGTCTTCGTGACGGTGCTTGGGCAGTTTGGCGTTCAGACCGCCTCGATCATCGCTGCTCTGGGTGCTGCGGGGCTCGCCCTTGGCCTTGCACTGCAAGGTACGCTGCAAAACATTGCGGCAGGTATCATGCTTCTCGTCTTGCGGCCCTTCCGCGTTGGAGAATATATCGAGACGGCAAGTGTTAAAGGGTTCATCCGCGAGATAGGCCTCTTCGCCACCGAGATGAAGACGACCGACGGGTTATATCTCATGGCGCCCAATTCAACACTTTGGAACACCCCGATCGTCAATCACAGCCGCGAGGCAAATCGGCGCCAGGAACTGTCGGTTGCCATCGGCAATGAAGCGGACCTTGGGGCGGCAAAGCAGGCGGTTCTGGGGATCGTTTCATCCGACGAGAGAGTGAGGGCAGAGCCTGCCCCGCGGGTTTTCGCTGACGATCTGACAGCCGACCAGACCGTCCTGAAGGTCGAGTACTGGGTAAAGACGCGCGAATGGACCGAGACACGCCACGATGTCATCGATCGACTGAAGTCGGGCCTCGTCGACGAAGGCATTGCGATCAAGTAGCCGATCACTTGGAAAACATAACTGCCCGCGCGTCGGAGTTTCATCATGCGGTACCGACGAGGACACGGCATGTGGCCGGCTCGCACCTGACTGCGGCCGTGCGCGCTTGGTCTTTCAAGAGCCGATGAGGCGTTGATTTTGCCTCGATCCGGACGAGGCATTCGGTGCCTTCGCAACCAATTTGCGTACCGCCCGATCAAGTGCCGGCCAAGTCGGCGCCGGACGAGAGCCGGAGATCAATTCCGACGAGAGCCATCAGCCACCCGGTTGGCCTCGGCAAGCGACCCCCCCGTTCCCTCTATGGTTCGGTCTGTGGCGCGATGCGTTGCTTTCTCACCCCCGCCCCTATCTCTATCTTTTGGGGCTGATGATATGCGACGTCAGGAAAGGAACATAGGATGAGGCAGATTGTAATTTCGCTTCTTGCTGCAGCCGCCGTTGTTGGATGCACTCCCACAGAACAGGGTGCTGGAATCGGCGCTGCGACCGGCGCTGTTGTTGGAGGCGTCGCGACCGGCAATGTGCGAGGGGCTGCAATTGGTGCTGCCGTCGGAGGCGCCGCAGGTGCCGTTATCGGCAACGTCGCCGGTCAGCCTGGCCAGTGCTATTACCGCGACGCGTATGGCCGCAGATATGTCGCTGCCTGCCCGCGTTGATCCATTGAGGATGGTCTGATGGTGTCAAGCGAGCAGCTTAAAGCGGCAAGGGCCTTGCTGCGATGGAATCCAAGCCAGCTGGCCGAAGCGTCTGGCCTGTCTGTATCAGTCATCGACCGGCTGGAGAGCCAGCCGGGGGAACTGGTTAGCCCTTCCCCGGAAACCGAAGCGCTCGTTCGGGTCCTCGGGATAGCTGGTGTCATGTTCTTCGATGAGGGACCGGTCGACGGCGGACCCGGTGTCCGATTGCTCATCAAGCCCTCCGCGGCCATCGACATCAACGAGGACGAAACCGTCCAATATAAGGAGTATCTTGAAAATGACGCTCCTCCGGGCGCTGGCGGTTGAGAGACCGCTAAGCGCGGCTTGTCGCGTCGTGTCCCTGGAAGCGTCGATCGCGGATTTCTAAGCCCCGGTGCTGGCTGCGGCCGTCATGATCTTCGGAACAAAGAAAGTGCATGGCTGTTTCGCCTGGGCCGCTTTGCGACATTCTGACCAGGAGAGGAACGGCGCGCTTCAAAGGACTGCGCCTTTTCGGGTTGCGGGAGGGCTTCATGCAGGTGCCAACATCGACATATCGGCTGCAATTTCGGAACGGAATGACGTTCACAAATGCCTGTTCGATCATCCCCTATCTCAAGAGGATCGGCGTCAGTCACCTATACGCGTCCCCTCTCTTCATGGCGACGGAAGGATCGACCCACGGTTACGACATTGTGGACCAAAACAGAATTGATCCGGCGATCGGAGGAGCCGGCGGTTTTGAACGGCTGGTAGCCGCACTCAAAGCAGCCGAAATGCAGCTTATCCTCGACATTGTGCCCAATCACATGGCTGCCTCGCTTGAAAACCCTTGGTGGCGCAGCCTGCTCGAGCTCGGCCCCGATAGTCCCTACGCAACCTATTTCGATGTCGATTGGACGAGACCAATCACTCTTCCCGTTCTCGACGATCCATTTTCGCAAGCCCTGGCGTCTGGCACTATCGGACTTTCTGGCCCATCCGCAACTGGGACGTCCAGCCTTACGCATGGCATGCTCCCCTATCCGCTTCGGCCGGAGAGCGCTGCGCGGGTCATGGCTCTCGTAAGCTCGGGTCGTGCCTCCCTTGACGAACTTGCCGCCGATCACGCATTCATGGACGCTCTACACCGGGAGCAGCACTGGCACTTCATCCCGTGGAGGGACGCTCGACAGCGCATTAGCTACAGGCGGTTCTTTGAAGTCGCCGGCCTGGTCGGGCTTCGCGTCGAAGATCAAGACGTTTTCAACGAGACGCATCGGCTGATCATTGAACTTGTCCACTCAGGGAAGGTCCAGGGCCTTCGCGTTGATCACGTGGACGGCCTTTCCGATCCGGCGGACTATCTTGCAAAACTTCGGAAGGCTGTCGGTCGGAGCGCATATATAATCGTCGAGAAGATCCTTGCGCAAAACGAGACGATGCCGACGGCTTGGCCCGTGTCCGGCACAACCGGATATGAAGTCATTGCAAGCTTCGCAGACCTGTTCGTGGAGCGAGAGGGCCTTGAGCTGCTCGACAAGGCTTATCGAGCAGTGGCGCCGACACGCGTGGACTTTGACCTTGGCAGAAAAGAGGCAAAGCGCGCCATGGTGGAGTGCAACTTTGCCGGTGAGCGCGCCAGGCTGACCGATCTTGCTATGGCCGTGGGGCCCCAATTGCAGCGCGCCACCGCCGACGAGGCGATCGCCGGCATCCTGGTGGCGTTTCCAGTCTACCGAACCTACGGCGCGACAGGCCCGCTCGAGGGCACCGACCGGGTCATGTTTGAAAGCGTGCTCGCCGATGCGGCTAGGAACGCCGAAGAACCTGACGCTGTTTGGGTGATCGGTCGCGCGATCCTCGACCCCGATGACAACGCCAATGCTCTCGAACTTCGCAGGCGTTTGCAGCAGCTGAGCGGCCCGGTGATGGCAAAGGCGATGGAGGACACCCTGTTTTATCGCTACAATCGCTTGCTTGGGCTGAATGAAGTCGGCGGTGACCCGGACACGGTCGGCAGTGAGCCGGACGAATTTCATAGGGCGATGCGCCAACGTGCGATGCTGCAGCGGGGGCTGTCGGCAACCTCGACACATGACACCAAGCGTGGCGAAGATGCGCGCGCGCGCCTCTATGCCCTGACCGAACACGCTGCGGACTGGGTAGCCGGTTTCAATCGATGGCAACAGCTCAATCGGGCTTTCATTGTCGATACTGCGGACGGACCATGGCCCGAACCCAATACACAATGGATGCTCTACCAGGCTCTGGCGGGCATCTGGCCGCAGGATATCGAAGACATCAATGGCGTGTTGAGCGACCGTTTCAAGGACTACGCGCAAAAAGCCATCCGGGAGGCCAAGACATACACAGACTGGGGCGAACCAAATGAGCGCTATGAGACCGCGGTCCTCGACTTTGTAGGCGGGCTGTTGTGCAAGGAGAACCAAGCCTTTCGAAATGACTTCGATCACGCGATAAGGCGCGTCATTGCTGCCGGTCACATGAACAGCCTGGCCCAGACATTGCTCAAGCTAACCATCCCCGGCGTGCCTGACATCTACCAGGGATCGGAGGGACCGGAACTCAGCCTCGTCGATCCCGACAATCGCCGGCCTGTCGACTTCCACCGCTTGGAGGTGATGTTATCGTCGAAAGCCGCGGACGGTGGAGATGTCTGGCAGAAAAAGCAGACATTGATCGCAACAGGCCTGACGCTTCGTCAGGCGCGGCCCGAACTCTATGATCGCGGCGACTACCTGCCCCTTAACGTACGAGGGCAAAGGCACCGGCATATCGTCGCGTTCGCCCGTCATGACAAGCGGCAGTTTTCCATAACGATCGTTCCCCGACTGATTTCGCGGCACATCGATGCGATCACATTGCGCACGAAACCTGGCTATTGGGGTGATACCCTGATTGAGCTGCCCGCCCAGCTCAACGCGGCGCGCCGAGATATCCTGGCCGACAGCGCGGTTGACAGAGGGCCTGCAATCGACATCGAGACTGCATTTCGAACACAGCCCTTCGCCCTCTTGATATCGGCGGACTGAAGATTGCGGCAACCGTCATTGCGCGACTTGACGTTCCGGCGCCAATGGCTCGTCTTCGAGTGTCCAGCACACGTACCACGGTGGAAGGAGGTCGCCAGCCTGTTGTGTTCTCCAGATGAGTGAACCAGACTGTGGCAAATCCGTCGCGACGGGCGCGTGCGATAGATTGGCAATGAGGCGCAGCTTTCTCCCCTCCCCGAGATCCCAATGGACGTCGATCAACTGCCTTGAAGAACCGATGTGTCCGCCCGAGCGCATCGTGTCCAACAGCGGGACGATGTGAGCCCGGCGCACCGTGATGAGATGGCGATAGAGTTCGAGAAACTCTCTATGTCCCAGCTGCTCGCGCCTATTCCAATCGAGCTTGGCAGATAGGAATGTCGTTTCATCCGTCGGATCAGGAAGCGTGTCGGCGCCTTCCTCGTCAAAGCCAGGCAGTCGGTGCAACTCCTCGCGCCGCCCCTTGCGCACGGTCGCATTCAGCTCATCGTTGAAATCGCAGAAATAGGGAAAATCGGCCTCGCTTTTCCATTCTTCTCCCATGAAAATCATCGGCACCTGAGGGCAAAGAAGGTAGACGCTGGCGATCGCTTCGAGAGCCGGCTGCGGCGTGATTTTATGAAGGCGGTCGCCACGGGCGCGGTTGCCGACCTGGTCATGGTTCTGAATGAAAGCCACGAAGGCGGTGGGCGGCAGATGGTCGCTCGGCTGGCCACGGGCGGCCCCCTTGTAAGGCATCGTTTCGCCCTGGTAGATGAAGCCTTCCGCGATCGCCCGTGCTACGACGGACGGGGACGTTGAATAATCGGCGTAATATCCGAACGCCTCACCGCTCGCAGCGCGATGGAGCGCGTGATGAATGTCGTCGTTCCACTGGGCAGTGTAGAGAAGCGGCTTGCCATCCTCATCGCGTTCGAGCAGTGAAGCGGCATTGTCTTCATTTTCGACGATCAGATGGCAATGGCGCCCTCGCGTTGCCCGCCTGATCGTGCGGGCCATGTGGGCAAGCAAATGCTCGCCACTCTCATCCTTGATCGCATGCACAGCATCAAACCGGAGCCCATCGGCTCGGAATTCCTCCAGCCAGTAAAGGGCATTCTCGACGACGAACCTGCGGACCAGGTCGGAATCCTCGTCGTCGTAGTTGATGGCTTGCCCCCATGGCGTCTTGTGGTGGCGGTTAAACAGGGGGACATAAGATGGCAGATAGTTTCCCTCCGGTCCGAAGTGGTTGTAGACGACGTCGAGAAAAACGGAGATCCGCCGCTGATGGGCAGCATCGATAAAGGCCTTTAGATCCTCCGGGCGCCCGTAGCTGCTGTCAAGTGCGTAGGGAAGCACGCCGTCATAGCCCCAACCGCGGCGTCCGGGAAAGTCGTTGACTGGCATGAGTTGGATCGCCGTGACGCCAAGTCGTTCGAGATGGTCAAGCCGCTGCGTCGCAGCCGCCAGCGTGCCGGCTTGCGTGAAGGTTCCGATATGCATTTCATAGAGGATCGTTTCGCTCCATGGACGGCCGCGCCAGGCCCCGTCCACCCAGCTGTAGCGGCTCCCGTCGACGACTTCACTCGGCCCGTGCACGTCATCAGGCTGATAGCGAGAGGCGGGATCGGGGATTTCCTGTCCATCAGCAAGGACGAATCGATAAAGCGAGCCATGCCTCGCATCCCCGGATAGGAACGTGAACCAGCCGCCAGGCTCAGCCAACATCTCGCAGGGTGGACGATCGCCGATAATGATCCAGACAGCGGGCTGCAGGGGAGCCCAGAGGCGGAAGCGCACACCTTCATCCATGATCTGCGGGCCGAAGCTGAACATTGCGGACGCTCAAAGGTTTCGGGTTTGGTCAAAACCGTCGTTTGTCCAACAAGTTCCCTGCTGCTGCCTTTCGCTGCGCCGAGACAGCGTCTCGGCTATCGAAGGCCCACAGGGCACGCCGGACGGTTTGTGGTCTCTCGCACGCCGCGTTTCAGCATGGAGTGACACCGCAAAATCGCGCAACGGGTCGCAATGCCACCGCTGGCTTTGGTCCGTAATTGCATTCACCAATAGACCGGCTATCCAGCGCTGGCGGCGCACAAACAGAAACACTGCGAAGCATCAGCATCGCATAGAAATTAGAGAGTTTTGTGTGTCATCGCATCGCGTGCCTCTTGCACCTGCGCGCGCCATTGCTTGACCAATTCCCGCCTCTTGCCGGGATAGCGATCGGCCAGGAGTGCTGCTTCAAGGATACGATCGGCGCGAAACATCCGGAAATCCTGCCGCAATTCGCACCATCCGGCGATGATCCGCCTGGAATCGAAGAAGGCGACCGCAATCGGCCATATGATGCGATCACTGTCGGCGTCTTTAGCGTCTCTGTACACGATCCGGAGCTTCATCTGCTGCTGCATTGCCTGACGGAGGACCTTGAGGTCGATTGCCGGCGCCTGCAGTGAAGGGAAACCGATATGGAAATCGTTATCGATCAGCCTATGGCGGAGTTCCGACGGGAGCACTGCCTCGATCTTGGAAAGCGCGTCCTGTGCCGCCGAACCTAGATCCGCATCCGTGTGGCGAGTGACCCATTGCACCCCAAGCGTGATCGCCTTGATCTCCCTTCCGAGAACATGAGCGGTGGCAGCATGAAACCCGGCTTCAACACGTAGCCGAAGCCGGTTTCGCCTTCGATCTCCGCGCCCATCGACTGTAGAAGCGAGATATCCCGGTAGATCGTCCGCAAGGAAACGCCCGTTTCCTGCGCGAGATGGTTTCCAGAGACCGCTTGCCGATGGCGGCGGAGAATCTGGAGAATTTCGAACAATCTCTGGCTTTGCAGCATGGCCATATCCTAGCACAGGTTCTGCCCGATCTGCCGTCGATGGGCTTGGGCGTGTCCGGCTTTAATTCATACGGACCAGAACCTTCCCGTTGCTCTTGTGACCACGTCCAGAATCGTCAGCATCCGGATCGCGTCGCTCAGCGGCACGATCTCGGAGATCGGAAGCCGAAGCTTGTCTTCGCCGGCAGCACGAGCAAGCCCGTCCAGGATGTCGGCCCTCGGAGTGCAGATGATGGGCTCGAGTCTGCGGCTGAAGATTGCGCGAACGAATTTGCCCGGCGTCGGATTGATGTCGAGGAACACGCCACCCGCGCGCAGGAGGCCAAGGCCGGTCTTAACCTTCATCGTGCCGGCCGTGTCGTAGACGACATCGACGCGATCGCCCATCTTCGACAGATCGGTCGTCCGATAGTCGAAAAGAGGATGGACGCCGCGATCGCGGGCACCTGGCACAGAGCTGCGCTGCAGCTCCCGAAACCGTCGCCCCGAGCATCTGCGCGAGTTGAACAGTCGCCTCACCGACAGCGCCAGCGCAGCCGTTGATGCATACATGTTTGCCCGCCCTTAGCTTTGCCTTGTCGATGAGGCCGTTCCAAGCTGTGACGCCCGGCGTTGTCGGCCGATCGCGGCCGACGGGATGAGCAGGAGCTTGTCGGCTCCGGCAAAAGGACGGGCGAGCGTTTCAGGTCGGTCATAATCTGCCTCGCGGACTTGCACTCGTTTGGTGGCCATATCGGACGCTTTGTCCGGATCGCGCACGGCTGCTACGATCTCGTCTGCCGCCACGCCGCAACGCGGCAGTGCTTCAACCACGAGCCGCCCATGGCAGCCCGTTGCTGTGATGGTGATTATTTGACGAAACTCGTGGCAGCTGCGGTCAGTGCGGCTTGACCGTCGCCATGTACTCCGCGAAGGGCGCGGAGTCGTAGATCACGTCGGTGGAGGCGATCTTCCCGCCATTGACCGTGATGAGCTCGACAGTCACCGCGCGCGGAACCGGATGGGTATCGGCCTCATAGATGATGACGGCCTGATCATCATCACCGTAGACCGCGAGAATGTTCACGCTTTTGATCATGCGCGCAAAGCCCTCGTGGAAGCCGCGAAACGCCTGCGCGCCGGTCAGTTTGCCCATTGGAGACGTGCAGACGACATCCTGGGCCGACACTTTGAGAATAGTCTCAAGGTCCCTGCTGGCGATCGCTTCGATATAGGTGCAAGCGATTGCTGTGGCCTGCCCGGTGTATTCAACCATGGTCATGTCCTTTCGTTGGTGATGTCTGGCTGGAACAGTCTTACCAAGGACTAGTGACACCACATGTCAGCATTAAACGTTGCATGGTAGCGGCCGAAATATCACTCTAGCAAAACATGTAATAGTGGCCCGAGTGGTCGAGCATGTAGATCGGTAGTCGCTGATTGCGTCGCCCAGCAAGCGATATCGCTCCTCGACTACGAGGCGCAACAGATTCGACAGTCATGAAAGTCCTTCCGGCATGGATCGCGGTGCGATGCGTTTCGCGCTATTTGGGCTTCCCATCGCCAAGTGCAGGCGATCCGGTGAGTTGGTTCAATTGATCCCCCACATTTGGCCGCTCCGGCGCCTTTGCCTGCAACCGAGCCTGGCGGAGGCGCTCAGTCTTCTGCTGCCGCTTTCGACGCTCCTCTTCCACCGCCTCCCTGGCGACGCGCTCAGTTTCCTCGAAAGCCGCCCGGCGTTGCTCGCCGGTTGTCTTGCTATGTTTCCTTCCCATCGACTTTGCCGACCTCACGTTGCTGTGCCTTGTCAATCTCATCGAGCGGGTCAGGGGTCGGTCTTCGTCGAGTAGATCGATCGACATGACGGTCAACCGCTCGTTCACAAGACGGTTTCCACTATCTCCGCGAGAGCGGTCCGAGTTCTTCGATCAATAACGCACAGCGATTCAAACGGTTCACGGCGGGCGCGCGTTGTACGATTGTGAACAATACGACCCGGTTCCGCATGCGCCGCTCGGCGTCGAACCAAGTTGGAAAACTCGAAATCCTGCAGGGGGCTGCGAGCGGGACACAAACGCTACCGTGCCTGGAGAGTTCCAGGCGCGTTCGAATGGCCGTCAATATCCGCCGACGATTGGCAGGATTTCGCCGGTGATGTAGCTCGACATTTGCGGCGACGCGAGGAAAACGTATGCTGGGGCGATTTCCTCAGGCTGTGCGGCTCGCTTCATCGGCGTCTGAGATCCGAACGTTTCCACATCTTCCGCTTCTTTGTCCGAAGGGTTGAGCGGCGTCCAGACAGGCCCTGGTGCGACGGCGTTCACGCGGATGCCCTTAGGCACGAGCTGACTGGCAAGCGCTCGCGTAAAGGCGTGTATACCACCTTTTGTCATTGAGTAGTCGAGCAGCTGCTTCGATCCCTCGAGACCCGTGACCGATCCCGTGTTGATGATCGCTGAGCCGTTCTTGAGATGCGGGATTGCCGCTTTCGCCATGTAGAAATAGCCATACAGGTTCGTCTTCAGGGTTTCGTCGAAATGTTCATCGCTGAGGTCTTCGATGTTGTGCGTATGAACCTGGAAGGCAGCGTTGTTGACGAGGATATCGAGATGTCCGAGTTGCATGACGGTCTTCTCTACGGCTGTCCGGCAAAAGCTAGCATTCTTGACGTCACCGCGAATGACGAAGCACTTCCGGCCTTCCTTCTCGACCGCCGCTTTGGTTTCTTCGGCATCTTTGGCTTCCTCGAGGTGGACGATGACGATGTCAGCGCCTTCGCGGGCGAACAGAACTGCCACCGATCGTCCGATGCCGGAATCGCCGCCGGTGATCAGCGCGACTTTGTCCTTCAGCTTTTCCGATCCCTTATAGAAGGGCGCGTCGTACATCGGAGCCAGTGGAAGATCGGCTTCCGAGCCTGGTTTGGCTTGATGGATCTTCGGAAATGGCGGCTCCGGATAGCGCCGGGCTCCGGCTTGCATGGCGCCGGACGGTTTTGATTTTCCCTTCTTGTCGGCCTGTTCAACTTCCTTCTGGATCTCTCGCTGTTTCTGGGCAGTGTGTTTCGGTGACATGTAATCCTCCTTGGTTTGAGAAGGTAGAACTCTGATCGGCCCGAAAAGTTTGCAGTGGTTTGCGCCTATCGAGGCGCACGGCAGGGCATCAAATGTGGTCTCGTCCAATCGGCTTGGATAGATCACCGATGGTCCTGTATTTCGAGTTTGGATGTCGCGGGTCGCAATGCAGAAGACCTTCGCTGCGTGTCGGGGCCTGAAAGTAAGCCACAAAAATTCCGGTACGCGTCAAGCGTCGCCCAGCGATAACGAGACATCCAACAGTGAGGAACCCGGGGCGGCTCTCACGAGCAGCACGAAAAGGCCGGTCAGCAAAGCCAACGAACAGCAATCAAAATGCTCGCCGCCGAAGCGGGCTTTTCTCGTACCATCAACGACGCCGGGAACGGTATTCCGATTGACCTGCTTCGCTCAGCCACTTCTCCGTTTCCATGATCTGGACCTGCACCGAAAAGCGATCTCCGAGCAGTTCCAAGGAGGCGTCATGCGTCTGGTCGGCACTGCTGCAGACGGCATCTTTCAGCAGGATGACACGATAGCCGAAATCGACGGCTCCGAGCGCGGCGGCGAGAACGCAAACATCGGTCTCTCCTCCGGAGATGACAACAGATCCGACGTTGTCGCCCGAAAGCGCCGCCTTAAGGCGCCCGTCGATCCATGGTGAATACGTGCGCTTGTCGAAGACACGGGCGGGTGGAACCAGCTTTCGCAAAGAAGGCACGATATCTACGAGTTCCGGGGGCAGATATTCGCTCGTCATTACCTTCCATTTCTCGTAATAGGTCTTCCACATCCCCGGCATCGCATCTGCCGACGCAGGCGGGATGAACCTCGTAAAGATCGTCCGTTCGGGAAAGCGAGATGACAGCTCGATGATCTGAGGTGACACTTCTGCCATCCAAGGTACATGCCACGGGGTGTTCTCCGCGAACATCCGCTGCATGTCGACGCAGAGGTGGATCCAATTTCCCACGCGCATCAGGCGCCCCCGACAGGACGGGATTTGAGCCAGCGCAATGTCCTGATCTCCTCGTCGTCCATCCAGCGCAACAGACGCTCGCTCGTGGTTTTCCTCATTTTGAGAATATCGCCGAGACGACCGGCCCGATAGTCATCGAAAACCGCCGGATGAATGTAGGATGTTCTGCAGACGGATCTCGTGTTAACAAGCTTGGCCGCGACAGTATCGATCACTTCGTTGAGCTGGCGCGCGATGGCACGTTCTGACGTTGCAACGTCGAGCAGAGCGAGCGCCGATGCTGCCATACAGGTGGCACCCCATGTCCGAAATTGGCATGAGCTGAAATCGTCACCTGCAACGTCGCGAATGTAGGCGTTCACGTCTTGTGAGGAAATCTGCCGACAACCGCCGTCGTCGCAAATATATTTGAAGAGCTTCTGGCCTGGCAGTTCCTGAAGCTTACGCACGACGTTGGCGATACGACGGTCGGAATGCACGAGATTCCACTCTTTTCCGGATTTGCCCCTGAACCGAAACCTTACGCTGGGGCCGTCGATCTTGACGTGGCGATTGCGGAGCGTCGTCAGGCCGTAGGAACCGTTGGTATCCGCATAGTTGGCGTTGCCGATGCGGATGTACAAGTTGTCTAGCATCCAAACGATGGTGGCCAGCGCTTTGTCCATTGTCAGCCCCCGCGCTCGCAGATCGATATCGACGCGCTCGCGAATATCGGGTAGCCGCGAGCCGAAGTCGGCGAGACACTCAAACTTGGCGCGTCCGCGTTCGGCATGCCAGTCGGTATGATAGCGGTATTGTTTGCGATCACGCGCATCGATACCCACCGCCTGCAGATGCGACAGAGGATTGGTAGAGATAACCACGTCGCGATAGGCTGGCGGGATTGCAAGCGCGTTTAGGCGTGCGACTTCGTTCTTGTCGGTGATCCGACGTCCATCCGGCATGTAGTAGAGGAAGCCCCGCTTGCCTTGCTTGCGGGTGATGCCGCGCTCCAGCGACGGCATGTACACCAAGCCGGTGCAGAGTTTCACTTCCTCTCCCGCTGCGTCGATGAGGTGTTTGTCGAGGACCTGGTTCATGCGCGCAAAACACGGAAAACGCTTTAAGGTTCCACGCCGACAAGTGCTTCGCCCCTCCGTGCGCCGGTCGAGCCAGTTCAGCGGTTTTCACAAGCTTCATATCTTCCGATCACTTCGCACCGTGCGGCGAGGATCTCGGACAACGGCGCGGTCGAGCCGTAGGCGCTGGCGCTCGCCGGCGACAGTGCAGTCTTCACTTTGCTAAAGTGAAGGGATGGGGTTGCGGCTCATCGGAGGCCTTGACGCGCGGCAGAATGTAGGCGGCAGCGACGGCCAGCAGGATGACCGCAACTGATGTAGCGATCAGAGCTAACCTCATAAAGCGTCCTCCTTTCATGGACTATACTACTCTCGTGCGACAGTCCAAGCTCCGCCGAATCGGTTTTCGCGTCGCTTTGCTCAACCTAATGCCTAGTGTTCGTGAACGCCGCCGGTGTACAAGCCGCGTGGGATGACCCGATACGGGATGGCGCAGACTCCGCCGTCGGGATCTCGCGCGGGTCACGAGCGGGACAGCCGCGCCTGGCCATCTCAGTTCAGGCGGATCCAAGTCTGTGTCTTGCACAATACTCTCGTTGCGCAGCCCCGAAGTTTGAGGCTATTTCCCGACAAGACGAGCCTGCCGCTATAGATTGTCTTTGTCCTCGGATCTGTGAGCCGGCCGGTATATGTATCGCCCGTACCTGAGAAAAAACCGATCTGCTGTCCCGCATATCGCCCGCTCTTCGCCACGATGCAATAATTCGGTCCGCAATGGTGAATCGCCGACGTCTCGCCGTTTTCCGTTTTCCAGGTTCCCACCACTGTATCGGCACCACTTGCGGCGCTGGCTATTGATATGAAGACTGTTGCAAAAACAGACCTGATCGTCATGTGGAAACTCCACTATGGCTCCGTCGTCGCGCCATTACGAAGACCGGCAGGGACACGAGCTGCACAACTGCGGCAAATACAACGAGGGCGACACCCAACCAACCATCCTACACCGTATCCAATGTAGAAAAGCCCGAATGCAAAGTTGCGTCTTCCTTCAGGCAGAACACTGGCAATGAGTACTTTAAGCAACGTATCCTGCGTCGCATACCCGACTCCCCACAGCACCATGCCGCCAAGCGCCACGAAAAAATTTCCCAGGAAGACGAAGGGTGCAAACATAGAAGAGAGAAACACTGCGACAAGGACCACGGGCAGTCCGATCTGACCGTATAGCCTGCCGGCAATCAGGCTTGTTACCACACCACACACTGTTGAGAATGCGAGAACACGGGGATCCAATGCTGCGTGACGATCCCAGTGCTCGACAGGTGATATGAGATGAGTTCAAAACTCATCAAGCCGGCGGCGAAGAAGGAACCGGCAAGCATGTAGAGCAGTAGGACGACGTGAACCCCGTCGTCGGCGCCGTTTGGCCTTCCTCGAGACGGGACGGGAGTGGGAAACTCACCCGCGCAACGGTCAGAGCGGCAAGCGCCATCACAGCAGAAATTGCCAGCAGCGCATATGCGGT
Organism: Rhizobium favelukesii; assembly: GCF_000577275.2. NCBI lineage: Bacteria > Pseudomonadati > Pseudomonadota > Alphaproteobacteria > Hyphomicrobiales > Rhizobiaceae > Rhizobium > Rhizobium favelukesii. The sequence goes on along the minus strand of NZ_HG916855.1, from coordinate 990,202 downwards.
CTGGTAGTTCCCCTTCAGGAAAAGCACGAGCGCAATGGAGAGGGGGCCGATGGTGGCGCCGATTTCATCGAGCGCCGTGTTCACTCCGTATACCCATCCTTTGCCATGCTTGGCTGTCGTGTAGGAAAGCGTTGCTTCGACTGTCGGCTTTCGCGTCGCCCGTCCGACGCGCTCAGCAATGACAAGTGCAGCCGCACTCTGCCAGTTTCCCGCCAGCGCCATTGCCGGGACGGCGAGCAGGTTGATGGCGTAGCCGATGAAGGTGACAAGCCAATACCTGCCGGTCTTGTCCGCAACATAGCCCGCGACGGACCGCAGGCTGTAACCGAGGAACTCCCCCACGCCCGCGACGATGCTGATGATGGCGGCGCTGGCACCGACTGTGCCCATGAACGTACCGTTGATGCTTGCCCCACCCTCGTAGGTCGTGTCGCTGAAAAGATTGACGGCGCCCATGATCAGCACGAACCTGAATGCGGGGGAGTCGGAGAGAGCGAGGGTTGGTTTGGCCATGGTGCCGCTACCTCAACAGTTTCGCGCAACAAGAGAGCGAAGCGACCTTCGAGTTCTAACCGGAAGAAGATTGGCCAAGTTGAACATCATTCCACGTTTAACGTGACCGCCAAGTCCGAGTTGCCTGAAATAGTGGTGCGATGCAGGCATTTTGCCGAATCCCATCCTCGACGAACTAGCGGATGGCTGTGCTGCGTATCGGCGTCACACTTGCTCGAAGGCCTCATCGAGCAAGTGTCCGGGCCGATTTAGTGCGACATCAGGACCGGCATTGAAATGTTATTCAGCAGATCACGCGTCGCACCGCCGAACATATCTTCGAAAAGCGGCGAGTGGCCATAGGCGCCGCAGACGATAAGATCTGCGTTCTCACGGTCGAGGCCGGCAAATAACGCGCTGGTGAAATCGTTGTCCCCCGTGTTCCGCCATCCTGCCAGGGCTACCCCAACTCCATGCTGTTCGAGATGACCCTTTATCTCCTGGACGTCAGCATTTTTGTCGCTGTAGTTGCTCGCAAACACGAACAGAAAGACTTTGCGCGCGGCCCTGAGAATCGGCATTGCGTCGTGAACGGCCCTGGTTGACTCGCGGCTGAAATTCCAGGCGATGACCACCTGCTCGCCGATGGCGTCTTCTCCTGTCCAGCCCGTTGGAAGGACCAACATGGGAACCCCGGCTGTCATCAAAATTTCTTTGGGGATTGCTGAATTGGACAGATGGCGGTGGTCCGGATGCGGCTGTGTCGTTACCAGAAGGTCCGCGCAATGGGAAAAAAGCTGCTCTGCGCTATGAGCCTCCGGCCGTGCCGCGTGATATTGGAAGCCAAGGCCAGCCTTCTGAACCGCGGCCTTGAATTCATCTTCGATCGCGAGCGCCTGATCGCGGCTCTCCCCCTTCAGTGCTTCTTTCGTGCTGACGTCGACGCCGATCAGCCTGGCTTGGTGCTTGGCGGCGATATTGATGGCGGTGCGCACACGGGCCGAGGAATCTGCTCCCGCGTCCAAATAGACAACGATATCTCTGTAGGCCATAACTTCCTCCATTCGCGGACACACAGGGCCGAGCGTTTCACCTGCTCGCTTCTCTGTCGTAGGAGTCATCCAGCAGAATCGCAGTAAAGGCGAACCTCATCACCTTGAGCAGTTAATGTCCCTTGACGCTGCAGGTTCCGGACGACTGCAAAGAATTAAGTTGTAGCGATCCCTTTCTGGAAAGACACGGCATTGGGAAACAGACAGGGGTGATAGGCGCCGTCCGGCGCGCCAGCTTATGGTCGCCCGGCAGAAGCGTCACTTCGTATACTTCCTCGCGGGGCGGACAGCTTCGACGAAATCCGCTGGCAATCACCGCTGTCACCGTCTCCGTTGCAACAGAACAGCTCGCAGGTGAAGCCAGACGGCGCTTTATGGGCGTGGACGGCAGTGGCAAACGCCGTCACGATCACGACAAGTGTCATTTGCATGGCATCCTCGCTTTCATGTGCGTCGTGGAACGCGGCAGCGTCCACGATCCGGACAGGATTCGTCACTGCCTTCCGTCGAACGGGTCGGCCAGCGCCGCCACCGGGCGACTGATCGGATACTTGATGACGGAGACCTTCTCCGCGAGCTTGACGTCGCCGTTTTCCGTGAGAAGTGCACGGAAGCTCGGATGCATGCCTCCATCCTGGTAGGCGAGCGGCGTGAAGCTTTTGGCGGCAAGTTCCTGGTATTTCCGATCGTCGGCGGATGCCTTCGCGACGACTGCGGGGTCGGATTGATCGATGCGTTCCGGACATGCTGCGAGCGGATCGCCAGCGTCGCCGTCCTTGAATTCGGCGTCGAAGACGTACTTCCTGCCACAGGCGGCAACCTTGGGCTCGTGTCGCCGAACTTCGAAGATGTCGTAGCCTTGCTTGAGGGTCTTCCAGAAGGCGAAATTCGGGTCGTCGCGATGTGTTGCCAGGTTCTGCGGCGTCATGCGAAACGGATAGGCCTGGACCTGGAACGCCTGCCGTCCGCCTTTCAAGGCCTTCTCAGCCACGGCGTAGATTTCACCGACGCCCTGATCGGTCACCGCAAAGCAGCCCGACGACGAGCAGGCGCCATGCACCATCAGGGCTTCGCCGGAATAGCCAAGCGCGGCCTCCAGACGGTTCGGATAGCCGAGATTGAAGGAGAGATAGAACTGAGACTTCGGATTGAGGCCTCCGATGGAAACGCTATAGAATCCTTCGGGGGCCTGTCGGTCGCCGGTCTTCGTCTTCGGGCCGAGCTTGCCGGACCAGCGGCACATCGGATAGACCTTGAGCAACGCGTACTTGCCACTGCCGTCGACTTTCCAGACCTCCAGTTCGCTTTCCATCTTGAAAATGCGAACGAGGACAGGACTTTCCGGCTTCATGCCTTTGGCCCGCATGCTGGCCACCAGCTTCGACGGTATGTCGTGAGAAGCCATGCCGAGATCGTTGAGCGACTGCACGCACCCGCTCAAGACCATGGCGACGACGGCCAGCGCCACCCGGCGAAGGCGACGCCGGACCCGGTCGATTTGATTCAAGGTATTCAGCAACGAAGATAAACCACTGACGCGGTTTGCAAACATCGACACGCGCAAAGTCATGCCCTTCCCTTTAGTCTGAAATTCGAGCGAACGGAGATCAGTCGGAAGCGATGGGGGGACGCTGCTCGACAGGTTCGAGAGCGCCGGCAAACGCAACGGAAGCGATACCGGGAAACGCAACGGCATCGGGCTGCGAATAAAGGACTTCGGGAGCTTCTGCGACGATGCCGTCCTGCTGGCAGTGCGATCCCGAAACAGATCGGCCGTCACCGCGATGGTGTCCGTCGGAGGTCGAACTGACACTGACGACAACCGGGTCGGCGTGGGCACGATCGACAGATGCCGCGATGCAGGGTGCGGCAAGCGAACCCAGCAGCATCATGGTCGCGACAAGGACGTTGATCAGTAGGCGCATCGACTCGTTCTTGGGCAGGAGCATTCCTGCTTCAGTGGCGTCATAATGGTGACGTTCGCCTTTCCGGTCAACGAGAAGGCCCTAGTTTCCAATCTCAAGCTCTCTTGACCTTCCATGGCGGCAAGCCTCAACCGTCCGGATCGCGCAGCACGCTCGCAAATGCCACTTCGCGCACGAGATTGCCGGCGTCATCGAGGATGGCCATGGTGTGCCGGAGTATATCCCGCCCTTTCCGCGCCACGGCCACCCGCGTCCCTCGGGGTCGTCGATGACCTCGCCTCCAGCGCTCCCATATCGAAAGAAGAAGCGCATCCCGAAAACCCCTAGCATTGGACGAACCTCCGGATCGGCTGGCTGTTTCCTGGGACGCGAAACCTTCCGGTTAAAGAAGCGTTACCTTTTGTCTGCTCTTGCGAGAACTCGAGATGTCAATGATGCATGATGGGTTTCAAAACCGTGTCCTGCGCTCTCTTCCGGAACGCGAGTTAAACGTGCTCTCTCCGAACCTGATTTCTTGGAAGTGGAGTGACGGGGACGTCATATTCCGTGCAGGGCAAACAACCGACGTCGTGTTTCTACCGGACAACGGCATTCTCGCTCTTTTTGCTCGCGCGGGCGTCAAGAGCCTCGCGGTCGGCGCCGTCGGCAAGGAGGGCATGCTCGACGCGGCCGCGGTCGTGCTGGACACAAGACCGCGTTTCGACGTCGTCGCACTGACGCCGGGAAGCGGCCACCAGATCGAAATGGAACCGTTCCGGGAGCTTGCCGAGAGCAGCCAGGCTCTTCAGAAGTCCCTGCTTGCAATCGCTGCCACGATGCAGGACGTGATTGCGTCTACTGCAGTCGCCAACGGTCATGGTTCCATCGAGCAGAGACTGGCTCGCTGGATCCTGATGTGCCAAGACCGCGTTGGCGACGTCTTTAGGATTTCCCACCGGGTTCTGGCGGAGGCCTTGGGCAGCCGGCGACCTGGAGTGACCGTGGCGCTTCACGCGCTGGAAGGAGATGGTCTAATCCGGTCCCGTCGGTTGGAGATCGAAGTTCGCGATCGGCGCGGACTCGAGATGGCGGCGGGCGCATTCTACGACGGCGCCGAGGCCGCGAGTGCGCATCCTAGGCAGGCTGGCGGCCAGGTAAGTTCGCACGGCCTATCATAAAGGGAAGCAAGCTGAAGAAGCCCGCTATTCCGCGACTGCCACCGGCTTCGCTTGTGGCATTTGAGACTAACCCTTGGGTCGTGCCATGGCCCAAGGGTGACCTTCAACAATCGATTTCGCTGCCGAACAGCGCTGCCTACTTCTCGTGTCGACTGAAATATGCCCTTGCGGGTGCGGCCACACCGGAATGGGCGTCACGTGCAAAATGGTACAGCTCGTTGTTGAACCTAATGGGGTTTTCCAGAAAAGGTGCGTGGCCCGTCGCGGAATACCACGATGCTGTGGCGCCAGGACATAATGCCAAAAGGCGCCGCCCCATCGCCGGCAGGACTACAGTGTCCTCTTGGCCCTGGGTCATAAGGACCGGCACTGCAAGTGTGGTCAGTACCTCGTCGGAATCGATCTCGCGGGCCAGCAGAGCAGCCCGGATCTTCGCTGGCACGGCCATATTCCAGCAAATTGCCATCTCGAATACCTCGGAAGGCAGTTGCGAATATGTGCACCCGCGCACGAAATTGCGGATTGCTTCGATGTTGCTAGGCAAGTCGTCGCTCGTGGCACCAATGACATGATCGAGGAAACCCGAGCCGATCATGGTGCCGAACGCCGCCTTATTCAGCGTGATCGCCCCGCCCACGAAGTTGATGGCCGCAACATGAGCGATTCCATAGGCGCGGAGATAGTCGCAGATGATGAAGCCGGCATAGGACCAGCCCACAAGGACCGGACTCCTGAGATCAAGTTGATCTATGACAGCGGCGATATCGTCTGCCCAAAGCTGCGGTTCAGTATAATGTTCCGCTTCAAGGGGGGCGTCCGACATGCCGTGACCGCGCAGGTCCAGAGCTACGAGGCGAAAGTCGTCCGCAAGCGTGCTTTCATACTGGTTTTTCCAGCACAGATGGTTCTGCGACCACCCGTGGATGAAGAAGATCGACGGCGCATCTTCGTTTCCCCACTCGCGAACGTGCAGTCGCAATCCTCCACCGCCGGTTACATGGTGAACCTTCATCGTCATGCCTCCCTGTGAGCGTCGAATACAGTAGGAAGCATGCTATTACGCGCGCGTGAGAAAGAGCGTGGGAGGAACCGTTGAAAATGCGGGGCTAATCGTTGAAAGAGCGCCGCAGCCGAGGTGCGATAGCGCTTCAACGAGAGGCGCGGACATCTTGCTCAGCAGATAGCGGCTCGGAGGCAATCAGGTGCACGTCAAGGCGCAACAACCTGCGGCTACGTTGTTTCGGCGACGAACCGCCTTACTTCACGAACAAACTGGTCAAAGGCGGGTTCGTTGCTAAGGAGGACGTGGTTGGCGCTATCGAGATCGACAAATCGAGCCCCATGGATGCCGGTTGCAAACTCCCTTCCGCACTGAAAGGGAACGGCAGCGTCTTTTCTTGCGTGCAAGACCAGTGTCGGAACCGTCACCTGCGACAGGACGTCCGAAACGTCGATTTCCCCGAATGCCTCGTGCAGGCGACCGGCGTTGCCAGGCGACACCGAAATGCGCTGCAGTTCGTCAAACCAATGCATCTGCACCTGGTCGCCCCCTGGAATAAACATTGCTGTGAACAGATGCCGAAAAACCGGATTGTTCTGGCCCCATCCTTCCCGGATCAGTGCGGTCATTGCCTCATGGGTGGCTACCTCATGGCTGTCGCTTCGCTTCCGCCAGCCTTTTACAAATCCTCCGTAAAGGATAAGCCCTGAGACCCGTTCAGGATGTCGGACGGCATAGGCAACAGAGACGGCGCAGCTTTGCGATACACCCAGAAGTGTGAACCGGTCGAGTCCCGCCGCATCGACGACGCTCTCCAAGTCTGCAATCATCGCCGTAAACGAGATATCCTCGGCAACCCAGTCCGAAAGACCGGTGCCACGTTCGTCATAGCGTATGAGCATCGTTTTTTCCGAAAGGGCGTCGATCCAATGCCTCCACACCGGACTTTCCCAATCATACTGGAGATGCGACATCCAATGTGCGGCTCGCACGATCGGTGATCCGTGTCCACACACCGCGTAAGCAATCGTTACCCGGTCGGCGGTCTTGCAGAAGCGAATTTCCTGCGATCTCTTGCTGGACGTCAACGGTGGCGTTGGGAAATCCGATTCAAAAATCCGGGAGACGAGACCCGATCCTGGCCGGGAAAGCCGATGTGACTGGTTCGGAGCGGCGCCAGAAAACGGGATCGGCTCGGTCCCGGAGATTGAAGGCTCCGACCACTGCTCGGGCACATCGACGTCGGCAATCTCTTCGGTAAGTCTGTTGAGCACCAGGCAATGAACGTGCACTTGCTCGGGACTGTCTCGAAGGCGGCGGATGAGGGCGCGCAGAATTGCCATGTGCAGCCGAAGCGCTATATCTCGGTGATATAGCCGCCACGCTTCAAAGCTTGGGCAGTGCGGCAGGCAGAGGCCTTCGAGAAATTCACCGCGAAATGTCGTCGCAAGCGACTCCAATGCCTCCGTATCCAAGACGTGGAGATCAGCGGGTCGAAGGGAGGCCATGCCTCTGAAGTCCAAATCAACCGCCTGGGGCGTGAGGAAAACGGAATGGTGGTCCGCATGCAGACACTCATGACCTTCGGTATTCACGATTGGCCTGAGTTTGTGGAGGCTCCACCTTAATGAAGCCCGAGGGTCGTCTGGAATTTCCCAGAACATCTTGCAAAGATGATCGCGACGCTGGGGTCTTCCGATGACGGCCAAATAGCCAAGAAGAGCGCGCGTCTTCTTCGACTGCGGCAGTGGCAGAAGCTGTCCATTCTGCCTGACGTTGAGTTCGCCCAATACCTGAATTGTTAGCTGGCCGACCATGGTACACCGGCTTGACGATAGTGTTCAGACGACAGCTTAGAACAATGCAGCTCAAGACGAAATCGGCTCTGGTTGCCGTTAGGCAATTAGCGGCAGGACCGCCATATGGGACGGACATTCCGGCTCGGCAACCTGGCGCTTGTGAAGGCCCTCGGTCTACTTTCAGGGCGCAAGCTCGCAAAAGCAGACAATGAAACAGGGCAGCCCCTACGCACGGCCTTGCGAAATTGGCCACCGTGCTATCACGACCTTTGATCAAGAAGCGGGCGTTCGCGATCTGCGCCCAGCCATGAAAGTAGTTCAAGACTGATGTCGGTTTCCGCGAGGCTCATTCGTCGTCACGATAGGAAGCCGAAGAAAATCGCCCAAGCAAGGAAACGGATGCGATGACAATCACTATCACAGCATTTGAGCGATCGCCCGACGGCGGCAAGGGACTGGCGCGCGATACGCGCGTTCGCTGGGCGCTCGAAGAAGTGGGGCAGCCTTATCAGGTTCGTCTTGTTTCCTTCGCAGAGATGAAGGCGCCTGACCATCTGGCCATCCATCCCTTCGGCCAGATCCCCACCTATGAGGAAGGTTCTCTCTCGCTGTTCGAGACCGGCTCGATCGTCTTTCATCTTGCTGAGCAGCACGCGGGCCTGCTGCCGAAGGATCGCGATGCCAGAGCGCGCGATCACGTGGATGTTTGCCGCACTTAACACCGTCGAGCCGCCGGTCCTCGAATTAACGACGGCAATGATATTCGAAGGTGACAGGTCTTGGAGCAAGGAGCGCTTGCCATTGGTAAAGGACCGTGTTCGCGCTCGGCTGGACAAACTCTCGGCTCACTTAGGCGTCGCAGACTGGCTCGATGATGCGTTCAGCGCGGGCGATCTATTGATGGTATCAGTGCTGCTGCGACTAAGAATGTCAGGCATTTTGGACGAATATCAAAACTTGGCTGCCTATGTCGCTCGGGGGGAAGCTCGGCCCGCTTATATCCGGGCTTTCGCCGCGCAATTTGCGATCAACGCCGCATCAACCAGCTGCATTGGCTCGTAAAGCTGAGCCGATAGCAGGTTTGAAGTCAGCATGCGGCCGGGCATTTGACCAATGCTCGGCGCTTCCAGCTTGACCGCTTTTGACGTCAACGTCGGCAAGATAAAAACGGCGACGATTGGATCGTTTACCGACAGGCGGCATTCATATTGCGCCGAGTTCTGATTCGGGCTGGACATGAGCCGATATGACCTGACCGACTTCGAGGCGCGTGATCCGTCCGTTGCTACCCAAATCGCGACTGTACCTCACGGAATATAGAAAACCGCTCGGAGGTATCTCTCGTTGTGCAGGTACTCCAGCAGCTCACATAGCGGGATCAGTGCTACCAAGAAGAGTGCGTCACGGAACGCGGTATACAAAGCGGAAGTGCGGAATGTGACTTCTGCGTCGATCTTCATCAATAGCGGATTCGGCACGAAGAATGGAGTTCGTGCTGCATAGTCATCATAGGCAGAGCCGAATTTTGAGCTCAGATATTCGCTTTCGCGCCGCGCTGTGTAGGCGAACAATAAAAAGAAAATTGGCACAAAAATGGCTGTGATCAATGCGGAACCGATCATCAATCCCACGCCCAGGATCGCCAGCATTGACGACACGTAAAGCGGATTCCTGGTTATCGAATACGGACCGGTGGTTATCAGGTGTCGGTTCTTACGATGGCCGATATACAGGGTTGACCACAGGCGGCCCAATACACCCGCGATGACGAGAACCACGCCAATGTTCTCAAACAGTTCATGCAACGCTGTTCCTGCATAAAGCGGACGAGAAAGGGATACGAGTACAAAAAAGGCCGTCGCTGTGAGCCAAAGCCCGCCGATGCGTCTTTTCTGAGAGAATGGTTTTTTTGTACTCGGCGCATCCATTAGAACGTCCCCTCTACCTTACGTCCCAGGTTGCCGTTTGCCGTTTGCCGTTTGCCGTTTGCCGTTGAAGTGATCACCGATCGACAACTATCAGCAAACTACAAGGGTCGCGATTTCACGAAGCCCATTCGACTTGCGTTGAAGGCCAAAACGTAGGGCAATCCGCGATTGCAGCCGGCACATGCTTGCAACAAAGAGTCAATTTGAAATGACCGAAAGTCAATACGAACCGAAATACAAATGTGGAGAGACGTCAATCGGCCGAATTAGGTACGAAGCCGCAGGCTCGATGAGGGAGACATGGCAATGGAGCGGTCACGGGCCGAAGGTGAAAGAGCGGTTGCTACCGCAGCAAGGATTCGAGCCTACCGCTCGGGAAGCCTCGCGCATGGCCGAGGACTATTATGATCGGCTGACGGCCCACAACAGGCTGCACACATGAGACATTTGCTTGACGCAACGGAGCAATCCGTCGCCACGGAAAATTGGTATGCGGCTCTGATGCTCGCTTTAACGCTTCCGGACATTTGCTCGAAGGCAGACGGGAACGGGGAGAAGCGCTACGTCACCTGGGCAAGACAATGGGTTGAACCCGGCTTTACTTTTGACATTCTCGTACATGGGAATCAGGAGGCAAAAGAGGCGAGACTAGAGCTCTTGAGCCTCCTTCGGCTGTCGGACCGCACAGAAGAACAGATACCGCGGATGTCTGAGCTCAGCACCGTCATGGAAGAAACGAAGGGTGATCCCTTCGTCGTCACGATTTCTAACCGCTGAAGATTTGTACGCACTGCGGTGCGCCTGCTGTCACGCCGGGGGCCATGATATCTCAGAACAAATCGCTAAGAATGTCCTGTCGAGGGTCCCTACTGCGGCGGACGAATTAGTTGCTGATCGGAAGTAGGTCAGCATGCAGTAATCTCCAGGTTGCCGGTTCAGTGTCCGGCGCGCTTGTTGGTGGTCGCGAAGATCGCTGAGGTTGTGACAACTATGCAACGCGGTTTCTAATATAAGCCACATCGAATGTCTTTGTGGTCGAATTCGCGTGTTCGGCGAGCGTCAGAGTCCTAAGTTCGTTCGACTGGCTCTCTTTCTACGAGGAAACCGTACATGCGTCGCACTCATCTTCTACTGGTCGCTCTTCTGTCCACCGTGTCCTTCACCGCGGCGCAGGCCGCCGATCTGGTTGCCCCAACCGAACAGCCGATCAACCCGGTAGTTCTGCCGTCGACGTCGGGGTTTTATATCGGCTCCACGAGCTCGGTGAACTTCCTCGACGACACCGGCTTCGACGTGTTCGGCGTCCGAGTGTCGACCGACTACGATGCTGGTTTCTACACCTCGCTTCGCGCCGGCTATGATTTCGGCGCGGCCGGCTGGGTGTCTCCACGGCTCGAACTCGAACTCGGTTATGGGACCGCGTCGGTCGACGAACATAGCGTTGCAGGTATCGGCAGCATCGCGTCCATCGACTCTTTTGGTGACGCGCGACAATTCCAAGGCTACGTCAACGGCTACATTGATGTCCCGTTGACAAGCGCCATCAAGCCATTTGTCGGCGGCGGCGTCGGCTTCATGAATCTGGAACTCCGCAAGCAGGGTGTCGCGGGTGTAGCCACGTTGATGGACGACAGCGACACGGCATTTGCCTATCATCTCGACGCCGGTGTCGGCATCGACATCCAGGGGCTGGGACTATTCACCAACACGTCACTATTCCAGAACACCACCTTCGAAGTCGGCTATCGCTACACGGCGGCTGACGATTTCGACTTCACTGCTCGCGATGGCACCTCATCAAGCACGGATTTCACCAGTAACTCCGTTACGTTAGGCTTCCGCAAAAAGTTCTGACAGCTTTCCCAGCCTCCGCATGCAAACGCGGAGGCTCTCCCAAGGCGATCCCTCAGCGGGGAGGTGGTGAGAGCGTAGGTCGATAAAAGGGTATACCGAATAATTTGTCGGGCTAGACTAGTTTTAGCGTTTTCGTGGTTCGAATCATATCAAGCGGCCTCGGCGAGCTTGTATGACCAGGAATGACGGGATGGCGATTGACGTCTTCGATACCGGCCATAATGCGTTCCTTGAGCTCATGTTTTGAGGTCACCCGGATGTGACGCGGGACGGAGCGGGCGAACTTGGAGAAAAAGCCCTCGATCAGGTTGAGCCAGGAGCCGTGTTTGGGCGTGAAGGTAAATTCGAAGCGGCCTGCCGGTCGTTTATCGAGCCAGGCTCTGGTTTCTTTCGAGATGTGTGCGGAATGATTATCGAGGATCAACTTGATGGCGGTGCCGGCCGGATAGGCGGCATCGAGCAGCCTGAGGAATTCGATGAACTCGCGGCTGCGGTGGCGGTGCTTGACGAGCGCGTGGACCTTGCCTGTCAGCAGGTCAATTCCAGCCAACAGGCTGAGCGTGCCATGCCGTCTATACTCAAAATCGCGCGCAAAGGTCGAATGGACGCCTGGCACGAGCGGCAAATCCGGCGCCGTCGTCGAGGTTCTTCCGCCGGCCCTCATATTTTACGGGCGGCGCAAGACAAGGCTCTATGCGAGCCGGCATCGGATCAACGGGGAGTTTCGGCTAGGAAGGGTCACGCGGTTTTCATGCACGGGAACGGAGGGGCGCATCGGCTTCGCTGAGGAGAGGTTTTGGAGTCTTCCGAGGAGCTTTTATCATCCCCTCATTCCATCAGGCATTTCTTCCAGAGTCCACATTGCACTCGCGATCCTCGCCTCGGCCTACAACTGCGCCTCGACATGCGATCCAAGAAATTCCCAGCGAAGTCCAAAGGTCGCGAGCAAGATCATACACCTGTAAAACAGCACAATCGTGGTCTTGCGAGCCCTCTCATCTATCCGTCTGCCTTTCATGGGCTAACTCGACAGCCCTTGGCTCTCAACTCTCGGCCGTTCATGAGGTCGACCAAGTCTTTGGCCTCATCAGCGGTCAAACAGTCCAAGGGAACGCCTTCGACAATTTCAGGACAACCGGTGAAGGTATCTATGACGGACCATTTCCCGTCGTAGACCAGACTTTCCTCAACCTGATACCTCAGGTGGGTTCTCTCGCAAGGCATCATCACGTCGCCTCCCCACGTCCGAGCTGGAGACCCCAAGCGCCGTCCGACGGCACGCTTGGAGGTCTCCTGCCGGGGAAGCTTCCGGCGGGTCTTGGCTTGCAACGCAGCCCGCGTGGTCGGAAGTCTCCCTTTGGTCCCCTCGCCTTAAAGATTACGCTCTCCATAGAGGATGGCTAGTCGGACCAAAGTCCGAGGTGCTAATTTAGCTGCCTCAAAACCAGCAACGTTGTCTTGCACCTGACGCAATCCCTTGCCGGAAGCTTCGCGCCGTTCGTCCAAGCGCGATCTCAGCAATCAATCTCGGCTGCACCCAAACGAGGATCGTGCGCTGCCCCCCATACTGGACGTGTGGAGAAATGGTCCTGGACTGTGCGTCGGCAACAGACAGGATCTAACCCGCCAATGCCACTGCATCAGCGCCCGCGGGAATGCGCAGCGGGCTGAACGGCTCGGTCGCGGCGCGCCATACGGCTTCGGCGACGTCCAAGGGCCGCGTGGCGGCGGATGATCGCTGCTGCTCCCATCCTGCAAAAACGCTCTGCACCAGGCCAGAATATGCCTCGGGGAAGCCGCCCCGGCTATGGACACTCGACCGCGCAGTCTCGCTGAAGCGAGTCTCAGGAGCCCGTCCCGGTATCACGAGGTGCGCGCGTATATCGAAGGCGGCGAGTTCCAGTGCGAGCACTTCGGTGAAGGCGTTCACGGCCGCCTTGCTGGCGGTGTAAACGGAGAGCAACGGAAGCGGCTTCAAGGTCACGCTCGATGTCACGTTCACGATGATGCCGCCCTTGCGCTGCCGGAACTGGGGCAGTACCGCTTGCGTCATCGCCATCGTGCCGAGTGTGTTCGTCTCGAAGATGTGGCGCAGGGTATCCATTGAGGTGCCTTCGAGGGCATTCAGCCAGCCGATCCCCGCATTGTTGACCAGCATGTCGATTGGGCCGGCATCTTCGATGGCGCGGCGAATGCTTTCGGGTTCGGTAACGTCGAGAGCCAGTATCCTCAGGTTCTCGGAGGAAGGCAAGATGTCCTCGCGCGGCGTGCGCATGGTCGCGATAACCTTCCAAGCGCGATCGAGAAAGCATCTGGCGATTTCCAGGCCGAATCCGGACGAGCAACCGGTGATGAGAACAGTTTTCATGGAGTGTCCTTTCTGTTTTTTGTCTCCCCGGAAACTAGACCGCGCCCGCCGTACTTTCTATAATTGAAAGTCCAGTTATCGTTTTCAAGAGTCCGGAAATGACCGATCCTCTCGCAGAAGTAGTGACACTGCTGCAGCCGAGCGCGCCGCTGTCGAAGCTCGTCAGCGGCGCGGGTGCCTGGCGCGTCCATCGTTTGGAATCGGGTCAGCCGTTCTACTGCATGGTACTGGAAGGGTCTTCTCGTCTCACTATCGAGGGACAGGAGCCGATCGAGCTTCGCGAGAGCGATTTTGTCCTCATCCCGGCGGCCTATGGTTTCACCATGTCGAGCCTTGAACCGGAGACATCGGGCGGCATCGATCCATTCGGCGTTAGGCAAATGGCCGGTGAAGTAAGGCATGGCAATCCCGACGGGCCGCCCAATGCCCGGTTATTGGTCGGCCATTTCGCATTCGGCTCGCCGGATGCGCCCTTACTGGTATCGCTGCTTCCGCAGTTCATTCATGTTCACGGCGAGGCGAGGTTCGCCACCATCGTTCAACTGGTCGGCGACGAAGCGCGTGCATTACGGCCCGCGCGGGATATGATCCTCGCACATTTGATGGAGGTCCTGCTCGTCGAGGCTCTCCGCTCGACGGCTGGCACCAAGGCCCCGCCCGGTCTCTTGCGCGGGCTGGCAGACACGCGGCTAGCTGCTGCAATTCGCCTTATGCACGAAAATCCCACGAGAGACTGGACCGTCGAGCAACTGGCGAAAGGGGCCGCGCTTTCTCGCTCGGCCTTTTTCGAGCGATTTCGCCGCGCCATGGGCGTCGCCCCCATGGAGTACCTGCTCTCGTGGCGGATGGCGCTGGCCAAGAACCTTCTACGGCGAAACGAAGGTGGCATGAAGGAAATCGCCGATCGCGTCGGCTATGGTTCGGCCAGTGCCTTCAGCGTCGCGTTCACGCGCTTTGTCGGAGTGGCGCCGACGCGCTATCTGCAAGAGGTCGCACCTAGTTAAGGTCGACTTGCTTATGGAATGACGGCTTTGCACCCAAGCGGAAGCTGCTGAAGCCCCTGTGGTCGCGGTCCCAACGTCGCGACCTGACAGCTCGATTTCAGCTACCGGCGGGTTACAATGGCTTCGAAAGCAGCCCCGTTGCCAGGGAACGGAAAGCCTCCACGGCCTTCGGCAGCACATCCTGCGCGTTTTCGCTTGCGGCGACCCAGAGAGCGGCATTTAGCGCCGCACCGCTGAGAAGGCGGGCAACGACCTCCGCGTCAAGCGGCTTGAGGATGTCCTGTGCAATCAGCCGCTCCACCGCTCTCTTGGTGACTTGCAGGCAACTGTTCTGGCTAGGCCATTTCGAAGGATCACCCAACACCGCAGGTCCATCAAGCAGAACAATGCGTTGGACTTCGGGGTCAAGCGCCATCTCAATATAGGCGGCGCCCTCGGCCAACAGCCCTAGCCAGTCGCTGCCGGTACGGGCGCCGATCTCCTGCGCGCGCGACGCCATTTCCGAGTCGATTTGCTCGACAACCGCCGCAAGCAGCCCCTGCTTGTCTCCGAAGTTGTGGTAAAGCGCACCGCGTGTCAGACCGGCTTCGGCGGTCAACTCGTCCATGGAAGCCGCAGAATATCCCTTTTCGGCGAAGGCTTTTCTTGCCGCCGCGATCAACTTGCCTCGGTTTTCTTCCTTTGTTTCGCTGCGTCGTTTCGCCATTTCATCTCCTAGTTCACATACGCGGCGTATATTAACTTGACATACGGCTCGTATGTGAATATTTAACATACATACCGTATACTAAATGCAGCGCAGGCTTGTGAAGCATCGCCCCGCGCTCATCGGTTCCAGATTCTAAGAAGGAAATCAGAATGACCCAGCGCGAAGCAATCTTTCCTGCAGACAGGCACGCACTTTATGAGGAGCATGGCTATTCTGCAGCGATCCGATCCGGTGATCTTCTGTTCGTGTCCGGGCAGGTCGGCAGCTCGTGCCGACGGAACGCCAGAACCCGATTTCGAGCGCCAGGTTCGGCTGGCATTCGAAAACCTCAAGTCGACGCTGAGCGCAGCCGGCTGCACGATGGACGATATCGTGGACGTGACCACCTTCCACACTGATCCTGAAAACCAGTTCGAAACCATTATGGCTGTCAAGCAACAGATTTTCAGCAAGCCGCCCTACCCCAATTGGACTGCACTCGGGGTAAATTGGCTCGCCGGCTTCGACTTCGAGATAAAGGTCGTCGCCCGTATTCCAGCAAATACCTGATGCCGCCAGACGTCCGGCGTCGGGGGAAACGGCCGTCTCCTGTCACACGAGCATTCCCATAACCGTGCGCTTGCGGCGGAATTTGCGAGGCCCCCGATGACCCGTTGTTCGCCCTCGCCATGCATTCCCTCAAGCACGACGCCGCTCTTTGTGAGCTTGAGCACCTCCTCCACCCGAGGAGGCAAGCGCCGCAAAAGGCCCCCTTTCTTTTTGCTGGGTACTCAGATTATTAGTTCCAAACTTTTTTTGGTTGGCTAATATGCCGCCCATGGCAGCCGAACGGTGCGACTTAACAGGGCGCAGCGGGGACCGAGCATCCTGTATGGGACGAAATCTCGAATGCCAGAGGGAGGGAAGCCTAGGGCTCTCTGGAGGCAACACCTAAGCTTCCCTTCCGCCGCCATCAATCCTATCTGCCGAACGCCCCAAGCGCCTGTTCGATACCATCGATCAGAACCCAGAAGCAGATACGGTCAGTGCGGACGACGACCCGATCGTGGATGTTGCGCGCGCCGTTAACAATTGGCCGCGCGCGGAAACGCTTCGAGAACCTGAACAGAGATGATCCAGAGCGTCGAGGGAATCATGGGCGGCGAGCCAGTTTACGGGCGTTCCCGTGAGGGTGATTGGGGCGATCAAGGCGCAGGGTGCAAGTACCGACACGGCGCAGGGTGCAAGTACCGAGGAAATTGTCGGGGGCTATCCGTCGCTTACCGCGCGAATGGTGGAACTTGCCGAAATCTGGGCTGCGGCTCACCCGGGGGCGGCCGCAAGCTGTCGGAGTTGGGCCTGACCGTGAAATCCACGAAGCGTTTGCGTCTTCGAAGCGAAGCCCCTTCCGAAACTATCCAAAAGGATAGTGCGAATATTCTCACGCACGATTCACTTTCTGGTGCGGCAGTGCTTTTCTATAAGCGCCTAAAAAAGGAGTTTCCCATGGAAACCCAGACATATAGCGTTCACAAGAACCTCAAAGAGGAAGCCACCGGGCGGGAAGCCGTGGTCAACGGATTTGTCTTGGACATGCTCACTGCCGAAGAGGCCGAGGAATTGGCCGGCGCGTTGAACCGAGATGAAGAGCAAGCGTTTCTATTGGTCGCCTGAAGTGACGAAACGGGCGCGCCATAATCGGCCCAGAAGGGTGGCAGCCTCCCTGGGCTTTCCCCTGCCGTTTAACCGACTGGCATGACGTTCTTTCCCAGTTTTTCGTCGACCTTACCGAGGCGGCCGCATAACAGCGAGGACATTTGAGTTTTTGACCTCAAATGTTCCCGCACGGTTGATCCGTCAGTCGGCTTTTTCGAAAGTCGGGCGATAGACGCCTCCGATCTCGAACTCGTCGATTGCTGCCCGGTTGGTAATGGTCATGGAAAGCTCGCCTTGCGGCGTCCACTTCGACCAGTCGCCATTGCCCTCGGGCAGATCCTGTAGATAGTCGCCGAAAGCAGCGTTCATCTTCACTTCGACGTTGACGTCGGCTGGGGAGTTGGTTGCGCGATGGTTGATTTCGTTCACATAGAACATTGCCTGTACGCTCATGCGTCTTCTCCTTTGTTGGTCCGGATGCCGCCGGGCTCGGATACCAGAAGACCCGCCTCGGAGAACCTGTGGTGGTCAGAAACCCAGATTTTGCTTGCTATTCAGCGACTAATGACTGCTAGCTCTCCTTTCACTAGGAGAGCTAGCAAATGGCCAAAGGTCAGGTACGCGGCAACAAGGAAGCCAGGAAACCTAAGAAGGACAAGGCCGCTACAAAAAGCGCCTCACCCACATTGGGTTCTCAGGTCAAGGACACCGTTAAGAAGTGAACCCGGGCAGGCGACGGTCAAACGCCTGCCCCAGGGAGCGCCCACCATATCCCTTATCCCGGCGGCTGGGATGACTGGCAGCTGGGCAGAGCGGCCACCCAGTCTTACCGCAGCCATCCTATTTGCAACGATGCCAGACCGAACGTTACCGCTACCAAGGCGAGATAGACGGCCCATGCAGCAGCGTTCCGGACAGGGCGAGGTAGGCGAGCCAGACGATTTTGCAGGCGATATGCAGCGCCTGATCCTGGGCGAAATTTGTCCTTCCGCGCACCTTCGCCTCGTCGATGAACGTATGAGCCAGCCATTCTGCTAACCCGAGCCATATGTTCGCTGTGACCACAGCCACGCCGCGATAAGGTGATAAATGCGCAACGGGCCGGATTGTTTCGCATCTGATCCCTGTCCCGGGGCTGATAGGACCGGCAGACGGCAAGAACTATCGCCGCACTGTCTTTGAGAGCAGTATCTCCTCGGTGCAGTGCCCCGATCGCCAAGCCGACAGCGGAGGAAATGATGAACGACGACGAGATAGAACGGCTCGCCAAATCTGTATGGGAGCGCGAGAACCACTCTAAACCGTGGGCGACGCCCACCTCTCCCCGCGTGCTCAGCCAGGACGTCGATACCAGCGCCACGGAAGAGGAGCGCAAGCTCTACCGAGATCGGATCCGGCACGGCGATCGCTAAGCGGGGTTAAAGTTCTGCCAAGAGTTTTCTCTGGTAGCTGCTGAACCCACAGGACCGCCGTACCTCTTGAACCCTTCCAAACCTCCTGCGTTTTAAAGCGCGAAGAGCGTTTTTCGTCCCGGAGGAATGACATGAGGCTTGTGCAATTGACCTTGATTGGGCAGGCGGCGATGCCTGTCTTCATAAACCCGGATCAGGTGGTGTCGTTGGTGGCGCTTCCGGACCGAACGCAGATCGTCACGACGGCAACCAGCGCCCACGGAGCGTCGATTGTCTACGATGTGACGGAGCTGGCTGCGGAAGTCATACGACGGCTGACGACAAATGCCGCTGTCGCCCCACCAGGGCGAGCCTGAGGCAAAGAAAGCCCGCCGACCCGCTAAGGCGGCGGGTTAGAAGCCTATCGAATTGCGATTGAGAACCTAGCGAGAACGGTCCGGTTCGGTCTCGTCAAAATTGACATCCCAATCCTTTTCTGGCCCCTCAGTTCCGGGCGGAGTGCGGTTGCCGGTGACATCTTCGGACCCGGTGATCACAGTAGGCTTCGCACTCGCGACTCCACTGCTTTCCCCACTGCTTTCCCCGTCGGCGCGCGATTTTGCAAACTGGCCCTTCGCGTCCTCTTTAGTCTTGAGGGCGTCAGACGGCCGGCGTAGTTCCGGATCCTGGTTGTTTTCGCCCACAGCGTCTCGATCGACATCCGGATCATCTTTTGCAGGAAGGTAACCGCGTGGCCGGTTCTTCTTGGGGCCTTCCCAGCGTGGCGACTGATCAGTTGTGCCAGGTGCGCCGGCTTTTGGTGAGTTCATACCCATCGTTTGATCTCCTTTTCTGGAGGTCAAAGCTTTGTGGCGTTGAAAAGTTCCTCTGGTCTTGTTCGGGAAAGCGAAGCTTCCGATTGTTGCCCTACGGACCCGAAGGCGGGGCTCTCACAAGGTCTTTGCGCCACCCTTAACCGACCACGGCTATCTTCGGCGGCCGTCGCCTACCACGAATGTCGCAGCCGCAATGCCGCCGCGCTTGCTCGAATTGGTGCCGGGGCTACCCTCCCGGCTTGACCGCCGGCGCTGGTTGCTTGCGGATCCAGCGCTTCTGATGTCGGGGGCGCAGCCGTTTCCCCTGGTATTCTATGCCACGTTAGACCGGTTTCGTGGGCGTCTGTTCGCTCTCGGTGGCCCTTCGATTGGCGAGCAACGAATCCAAAGCCCTATGTTCCGGGCCGAACGGCCGCTGGTTCAAAAATGAGGTCACCGCAGTTGTGGTTTCATGACCGCCCGACGATGGGTTGCCCCGGTGAACAACAACTTCTTTGTTGGATACATTGTCGATGCCTAGAAACCACCGATCACCATTTGTGCTGGACGCAAATTCTCTTAGATTTTCCAAGTTAATACTCCTTCTAAAGATAGAAATAGAGCGTGGAACTGGAATTACGATGAAATACTTCGCTTCGGCTGCATGGATTGCCGCTCCTGGACATGCCGGGTTTCGATTACTCTTCGCGAAGCGAGAGCAGGTCGACGTGCGGCTTACTAGCTCAGACCGCTGAACGATCCATGCACCAAGCCACGCCCATCCAGAACACACTTGGCACGGTGTTTCGGGCGGTGGTGTCCGAGGTGGTCGTCAGGGCGCTTCTGCCGTTTCCCGAGCTTCGGCTCATCGAACTTCACCCGCTCGTAGGGGATCGACTTCAGAAGGTGAGTGATGCAGTTGATGCGCGCCGACTTCCTGTCGTTCGAGTTCACGATCCACCAGGGCGCGTGTAGCGAGTCGGTCGCGCGGATCATCTCGTCATAGGCCTTGGTGTAATCCCACCAGCGATGATAGCTCTCGAGATCCATCGCCCTCCCGACGGGAGATGTGGTGGGCCTCCAGACGGCAGGGGCGGTGGACCGCCGGGCGGCGGTGCAAACTGACCGAAGGCAGCGTTCCGACGTCCAACTCTGCAGCGAGAACAACGAGGTTGAACATTTGGCGGTCGCCGTGACATGCCTTCAGCATCGAGTGGTGTTGCCCGAGCACGTGTTCTTGGAGGCGGTCCGCGGCATTGAGGCTATCGGTAGATACGGCGGGGAAGCGCACATCGGTTTGGAAGAAATTTTCCGCGACGGCATTCCATATCGTAGCTTTGGAGGGGAAGATTTTGTAGACGCTGGCTGGGGACTTCCCAAGAAGCCGGGCGATGTCGGCGACGTTTGTCTTCGACGGCCCGTACAGCCGGCACGCTTCCGTGCCGGCTTCGATGATCCGGGATGCGTATTCAGCTCGCGGCGGGTGTCTTACAATCGTTCCAACTTCCATTTGCCAATCTATCGAGTCCTAGCTGGACGGGGTTTCAGACTTCGGGCTAAGCCGCTTGAAGGTTCAGTACGAAATCTGCCCATCCTTGATCGTTCCGCCGTCGGAGGAGAGCTCCTCCTTCAGGATTTCTCGTGCTTCAGGGCTGATGACCGCGACTGGCGCCGCCACGGCAAGACGCGCAGCCGAGCCGGCGAAATTGGCCGCAGTCACCCCGATCTGATCGGCAACGCTGGTCTTTCCGCCCTCCAGGCTCTGCCCGGCCAGCCGCCGCCCGAGCAGGCGCACGATCTCGGGACTGTCGGCGAAGGCATTGTGGCCGAGCGGATCGTTCGTCGCGATGGCGCTGGTGTCGATGACGGAAACGCCGAGTTCGTCGAGAAGAGGCGCATACGGTCTGAGATCGGACCCGCCGACGCGGCTGACGCCACCAGATAGCCAGCTCGACATCTCCAGCGCCTTGTCGCGCGTCGACGTCAAGATCACAAAGTGCGGCCGCTTCGGCCCCATCTCGGTGAACTGACGGCGAAACACGTCGATGTCGATGTCCGGCGATGCGAGAACGACGTTCTTGACCTTCGCCGGGATTGATTTCTCGCGCATAGCGACGCCGCGCAGGGCCTCGGCCGCGAGCCAGCCGCCCATGGAGTGAGCGAGGATCGTCACATCGGAGACGTCGGGACTTTTGACCGCCTGGAGGATCAGATCCTCCAAAGCCCTGCGCGAATAGTTTGCGCTCTCCTTGTCGTAGAGGTAGTCGAAGACACGGCCCCTTGATGGCCAAGTGAAGAGGATCGGTGCGGCGTCGGTTCCCGAGTCATGGACGATCTGCGCGAAGCGGAAGACAGCGTCGGCGTAGGTGTTGTTGAAGCCATGCACGAAAATGATGACCTGATGCTTCGTGTTTCGATTCTTCCGGTACCAGTCGAAAGCCTGGCCCTCGGATTGCACCTTGGCAACCTGCGTGACCGCAAACTCCTTTTGCGGGTTGGGCGGCATGCGGGACGGCCACTGCACCTCTCCGATCTTGCGGTTCCGGTCGGGCGGGACGGACACATCGACGCTATTGAGGGAAATCGCCGTCCCGCGGTCGCCGGAAAAGAGTTTGCCGGGATCCTCCGTAGGCTTACGTGTCGTGGCGACGAGCATGGTGACCCGGCTCGTGCCGGTCGGGGCCACGGCGAGAGGCTGAAGGACGTTCTGCGCCCGATTGGCGCAACCCGATGTAATGAGAGACAGGGCCACGAGGACTGAGACGGTTCTGCACGCGCAATGAATGGCGGCGATCGTCGCAGTGAGGCTGTATCCGGTGAGACCCTGGGCAATGCGCCCAGGGATCGAGAGCGATGTCGTCATCTCAGTTCTGCTCGACTTCGCGAGGGATCCGGAACCAGGCGACGTAGAGCGCCGGCAGGAAGAGAAGTGTGAGCGCCGTTCCCACGACGATCCCACCCATCATCGCGTAGGCCATGGGACCCCAGAAAATCTCATGCGAGATCGGGATCAGGGCGAGCGTTGCGGCCGCGGCCGTGAGCATGATCGGCCGCATTCGATGTTCGGTCGCCTCTACCACCGCGTTCCATGCCGACATTCCCTCTGCACGCAGTTCCTCGATCTGGACGATCAGGATCACGGAGTTGCGGATGAGGATTCCGACCAGCGCGAGGACGCCTAGGAGTGCGACGAACCCCAATGGCGAGTTGCTGACAAGCAGCGCCACGACGACGCCGATGAGGGCCAGCGGCGCCACGGAGAAGACCAGTAACAGCCTGTGGAAGCTCTGCAGCTGGATCATCAGCAGCGTCGCCATGATGACGAACATCGCCGGCGCCACCTTGGCGATCGGACCCTGCGACTTGGCGCTCTCCTCGACCGCGCCGCCGACCTTGACGGAATACCCCGCCGGAAGCGTCTTTTCGAAGGCCGAAACCTTGTCGGAGAGCGCCTTTACGACGGTCGCCGGCTGCGTCGCATCGCCGATCCCGGCCTTGATCGTGATGGTCGGAACCCTGTCGCGCCGCCAGATCGTCGGCTGTTCGAGCTCATAATGGAAGGTCGCGACCGATGACAGCGGGACGGATTGACCACTACTGCTCTGCAGTTGCAGGTCAAGCAGCGTGTCGATCGAGCCGCGCTCCTTTTCCGCGGCACGGCCGATGACATCGACCAGATAGATGTCATCCCGGACCTGCGTTACGGCATTTCCTTGGACGACGGTGTTGAGCGCCATTGCGATGTCCTGGGACGAGACGCCGAGCTGTCTGGCCTTGTCCTGCAGCACGTCTATCTTCATGACGCGGGCCGGCTCGTTCCAATTGAAGGCAAGGTTCGTAAGGGAGGGATGGGTGCCGACGATCGAGCCCAGCTTCTGTGCCAGGTCGCGCACCGTCTGCAGATTTTCACCGGACACACGGTACTGGATCGGCTTGCCAACCGGAGGGCCAATGTCCAGTAGCTTCACGTAGGCGTCCGTTCCCGGAAACGTCTTCTGAAGGTAGGCTTCCATCTGCTGCTTCAGCTTGTCCCGGACATCGAGCCCCTTGGTGACGATGATCGTCTGGCCGATGGACACGTCGGCCGGCTGCACGTCGAAGGAAAGAACGAAGCGCGGCGCACCCCTGCCAACGTATGTCGACCAATGTTCGACGCCAGGGTTGCCGGCCAGCATCTCATGCTCGAACTGGGCCATCTGGCGGCTCGTTTCGGCGATCGAGCTGTTCTGCGGCAGGTTCCAGTCGACGATCAGCTCGGGACGGTCGGAGCTCGGGAAGAACTGCTGTTGCACCATCGACAGGCCGACGATCGATCCAGCGAAGAGAAGGACCGTTGCGACGATCGTCATCCAGCGCCAGCGCAGGCAGAACTGCAGAAGGCTGGAAAAAACCTTGGCAAAGCGACCCTTGTGCTCGGCGTGCTTCTTCATCGTCTTCGGTAGAATGGTCACGCCGATCAGCGGCGTGAACACGACGGCGACCACCCACGAAACGACGAGTGAAACCGCAATGACGACGAAAAGGGTGAAGGTGAACTCACCCGCGCTGCTCTTGTTGAAAGCGACGGGGATGAAGCCTGCGACAGTGACCAGCGTGCCGGTCAGCATCGGGAAGGCCGTCGAAGTATAGACGTAGGTGGCGGCTTTCGTGAGACTGTCACCTGCTTCCAGCCGCGCGACCATCATCTCGACGGCGATCATGGCGTCGTCGACGAGGAGGCCAAGCGCGATGATCAGCGCTCCGAGCGAGATGCGCTGCAGCGAGATGCCCGTGTAGAGCATCACCAGGAAGGTGATGGCGAGCACCAACGGGATCGCGATTGCCACCACCAGGCCGGCCCTCATCCCGAGGCTGATGAAGCTGATCGCGAGTACGATCGCGACCGCCTCGAACAGGGCCTTTGTGAAGCCCCCAACCGCCTCCTCGACCACCTTCGGCTGGTCGGAGACCTTTTCGACGGAGACGCCGACCGGAAGCTCCTGGACGATGTTACCCATCGTCTTTTCGAGCGTTTCTCCGAAGGCGAGCAGATTGCCGCCTGTCTTCATGCCGATGGCGAGCCCAATGGCTGGCTTTCCGTTGAAGCGAAAGAGCGACGTTGGCGGATCGACGTAGCCGCGGGTGATGGTGGCGACGTCCGTCAGCGGGAAGAAGCGGTCGTTGACCCGAAGATTGATCCCACGCAAGGTGTCTTCGGAGATGAAGCGCCCGCCGACCCGCAAAGCGACGCGTTCCGGCCCGGTTTCCACAAAGCCGGACTGGGTGACGGCGTTCTGCGCCTGCAGCGTGGCAATAATGTCGGCGCGGTCGATGCCGAGGGCGGCGATCTTGCGGGTGGAGAATTCGAGGTAGATCACCTCATCCTGCGCACCGACGATGTCGACCTTGCCGACGTCGGGGATCTTGAGGATCTGCGTTCGGGCGTTCTCCGCGAAATCACGCAGTTCCCTCTGGCTAAGTCCGCTGTCGCCCGTAAAGGCAAAGATATTGCCATAGACGTCGCCGAATTGGTCGTCGAAGAAGGGACCAACCACGCCGTGGGGAAATTCGTGCTTGATGTCGTCGACCAGGTTGCGGACCCGCGACCAGGTGGGCTTCACGTCCCGCGCGTTCGTATCCGGCAGCAGGTCGACGAAGACGGTCGTCTGACCGGCGGTCGTGATGCTGCGCGTGTGTTCGAGGTTGTCGAGTTCCTGCAGCTTCTTTTCGATACGGTCGGTAACCTGCTGTGTCACCTCCTCGGCAGAAGCGCCGGGCCACTGGGCCTGGATCACCATCGTCTTGATGGTGAAGGATGGATCCTCCTCGCGGCCGAGCCCGAGGTAGGCAAAGGCGCCTGCCGCCGCGAACATTATCATGAAATACCAGACGAGAGAGCGATGCTCGAGCGCCCAGTCAGAAAGGTTGAATTTATTCACGGGCGTGGCTCCTGTCCGAGTTTCACCTTCTGTCCATCGACGAGTTCATCGACACCGGCGATGACGATCTCTTCCCCTTCCCGCAGGCCCGATAGAACCAGGACGGAACGGGCGTCGGACGCCGGGCTATCGAGCTCAACCGCCCTCAGGGCGACTTGGGCTGTGGAGCGATCCACCACCCATACCTGGCTGGCGCCGCCTTCATAGCGGACGGCGGAGAGCGGCAGCGCGATCGCCTGCTTCCTTACTTCGACAAGCGGCGTCGCGGTGACCACGGCGCCGAGGCGGAAGATGTCGGGCGCCTGATCGATTGCGATCTTCAGCCGATAGGTGCGGGTGTTGGGATCGGCCTGAGGCGCGATCTCGCGGACGACGCCAATGGCTTGAATCCTGCTGTCGAGTTGAAGGGCGACATTAAAGCGGTCGTCCAGGCGAATGTTACTGAACTGCGCCTCGGGAACATCGACGACCACGTCGCGCTGTTCGAGGCGTGCCAGTTTCAGGACAGGCTGGCCGGCCGAGACGGTCTGGCCCATTTCCGCGGACGTGGCGGTCACGACGCCATCGAACTCGGCCCTCAGCTCGGAGTAGCCTAGCTGCTCATGCGCCTTGGCAAGGCTCGCCGTCGCTTTCGCAGCATTGGCGGCGGCCGACTTGAGCTGCTGTTCGGCAAGATCGTGATCGGCAATGCTTGCCGCATTGCTCTGGACGAGCCTTCGCTTGCGCGTTTCGGTCGTCGCGGCGTTCTCCAACTGCGCCTGGGCGTTGCGCAGATCGGCTTCGGCGCTCTTGACCGCGAACTGCAAAGTGAGAGGATCAAGCTGCGCAAGGACGTCCCCCTTGTGGACGAGGTCGCCGACGTCGACCTTGCGAGACACCATCCGCCCAAGAGTCCGGAACGCCAGGTCGGTCTCGATGCGGGCTCGCACGACGCCGGGCAAGCTTGGCATTTTGTCCTGTTCGGCCGCGGCTATGACGACTTTAACAGGACGGGGAGCCGCCTGCTGTCCCGCGGCGGAGTTTTGATCACAGCCGACAAGCAGGGAGATCGATAGAAGAAATGGAAGAGAGGCATAAATACGGTTCAGGGTCATCTCACTTGCCTTCCCAGGCGACTGCCTGACCTTCCCTAAGGAACTTTCCACCTTCGGTGACGATCAGGTCATGCGGGGCCACGCCGCCGGTGACGACGAAATCGCTCTGGCGGTATCGGTCGACCGATATCTTGCGGAGCGAAACCGAATGGTTTTGGGTATTGACCAGCCACACGGCGGGTTCACCTTGGGCTGATGCGATCGCGGTGTAGGGCAGCACAATTCCGTCGCGCGGCGAGGCCCGCAGCTTGCCCACCACGGGCGTCCCGAGCAGCCATTGCGCGGCTTCCTGGAGCCCCACCTTGATCCGGATCGTGCCACCCTTCCCGTCTATGACGGGCGAGACCTCGCGTATGTTGGCATGGACGTCGCGGGAGGGGTCCGACACCGGTGCAACCTCGACGTCCTTCAACGGCCGGCCATCCAGGAAGAACGCCTCGAAGACATCGAACACCGCATCTCTCGGACCGTCGTGGGCGAGCGTGAAGGCAGACTGCGCCGCTGAAACCACCTGCCCTGCCTCAATGCCGCGCGACGTGATGATGCCGTCCGCGGCGGCCTTCAGCTCGGTGTAGGACAGCGCGTCCTCGGCCGTCGCGAGCGCGGCCTCCGCGGCCTCGAGGGAAGCCTGCGCGCTCAGCAGCTCCTTCTGCGCATCGTCAAAGATCGCCCGAGGAACCGCCTGCGACTGCAGGAGCGACTTCGCCCGGTCGAAGGCGAGCGTCTTCTGAGCAACGACGGCCTGCGCCGACGCCAGCGCGGCACGGGCGACGCTGACGTCCGCCTGCTGTTCCGTGTCGTTGAGCCTTGCAAGCACGTCGCCGGCGTGGACGTGCGATCCGACGTCGACCTTTCTCTCGAGAACTCGACCGCTGACGCGAAAGGAGAGTTCAGTCTGAACCCGTGCCTTCACCTCGCCGGTGATTTCCGCACCCGGTTGATACTGAGCCGCCGACGCCGCAACGACGCGGACCTGCTGCGGCGGCGGGGCCACCGCGGCTTTCTCGTCGCAGCCAGCCAGAACTGCGCAGGCGAGACCAATTCCCAGCAATCGAAAGGACTGCATGTTTTGCTCCGATAGGGTTTCCGATCATCGGAAGCCGGCGTCTTGCACGGCGGCTCACAAACTATGATCTGCGGGTCGTCGCCCGATGTTGTCAACGCCCACTTAGAGAGTGTTGTGGGCAATGTCAACATTGAGAGATGAAAATATGTTGACACACGCGAGATGCGGCGTTGGGGACGCGCGTCCATTACGGTGCGATGTGAGGTCCCGCGCTCGAGATCGTTAGTTGCACTGGTGAAGCAATGCATGGCGAAGGAGGCGTCACCGGGACTGGTGCGCGAGATGCTGGCCGCCGTCCTCGACCGAGCGATCTCGTTGGCGCGAAAGCACCGCTCGGGTCATCGTCGTCGAACAAGGAAAGACGCCGAGATCGATCGGTACGAACCGCTCTATCAACCGCCTCGAGAACTAGAGGGCGAGGACGATTTCCATTCGCTATGCTCTCCCAACGAGCCCGCCTTGCCGACATCGACGTACACGCGGTCTGGGGAAGGCAATCCCCGTCGCCAATCTCGCCTTCCAGGCCCGACGCCAGTGCGTTGGAAGTAGAGATCAGTATCGCGCGGCATGGCGCACGGTTGGAATCAAGGGCGGCTGAAGGCTTTCGGCGAAGGGGATACGTATCCAACTCAAAATTCGGATAGCCGAATTCGTCCAAAATTTTAGCCTAAGCCGCGGTCAGCACATCATCGACCTGGACATACGACAACTTGATCTTCGCGGCCTTGTCCCTCAGCGCTGCGAGCTCTTCAGCAACCAGTTCCAGGGCGATCTTCTGGACGGCTGCCTTCAACCGATCCTCGACTTCGAACCTGTCCAGCAGGAAACAAGCTACTGCGTCTGCGAACATTTCCTCTATGGCAGGATCATCGTGCTCCAGTGGGTCAGTCATATTGTACTTCCTTTGGGTGCGGTATCCCTCTTCACTTTGCACCTTCAAGGGTAGTTCCCAGCGTTATCTCAGTCTATTGGACTGAGGGAAGAGTTTCTGAATTCTAGGTATCCTCATCTCCTCCTTTGGTTTAGTACCAGATTGTCGAAGTCTACCGAACTCAAACTCCTGGCGGCCCGCATGTGGTTCCGCCCATCGACTGAGCCCCTTGGCTGCGCCGGATTACGCCCCAAAAGGCAGGCTACGTTAACGCCGGTGGGGTGGTCCGTTGAGGGGGTCTTGCGGCTGTGACGGAGGCGACGGACAGACCATCAAGCGTCTGAATACAACACGAGGAGGCGTCCAAGACCTCCGCGTCCGCAAACGCGATGCGCTTGTACGAGATCGTTCTAGTACGGCGTGAGACAATGCCAATCTGCGGTGAACAATCGAGGCGTATAGTCAGCGGATCGCCGCCGCTCAAAAAAAACCTCCACTTCACCCCATCTCAGAACGGGGCGAGGCCTCCGGAGGTCGTACCACCCTATGATCCGCTTTTGCCCTGGCCGCCGAGACTCAGCGCAGAAAGGATGCAATCAAGCAAAACCTGTTCGCCAAATGGTTTTGTAAGGAAGCCGACAATGTCCCCGCCCAATGCAGTCGGGCGCACGTTCTTTTCCGGAAAAGCGGTGATGAAAACAGTCGGAATGCTCTCGCCCGACGCTACCAGCCTGCGGTGCAGATCAAGCCCACTCATTCCGGGCATGTTGATGTCCGTTACGAGGCATCCCGTGCGGCGAATGTGAGGGGATTTTAAGAAATCATCCGCGGACGAAAAGGTCTCGGCGTCAAAACCCATCGACCTCATGAGCCCCTTGATAGCCGCCCGCATCGGCTCGTCGTCGTCGACGATCGCAATCAGAGGTTTCTTGGTTGGCACTGTCGCCTCCCGACTTCGTCGATTGGCGTCGCGCCAAATCGGCGTTATTGGCGCGATTGCTGGATCGACTTAATTATCGGGCGGCGACAAAGGCATTGCAAGTTATACGATCGTATACACTATCTAAACTTGCTGCGACGAACCGGGGATCTATACGCGCCGTTCGCCGGCTGGCAGGCTCATGGACAGCAAACGCCCTTGGCGGCCGGCCCGCATCCAGCCTTGTGGCCGGGGTAATTATCGCGCATCGTGGCGTGCGAAAGGAAACCCCCTTTCGGCATTAGTGTTCTCATCGCTTGGCTGGCGCAGCCAGCCGGTCTCGCGGGCTGCCACTGTAGGGGTAGATAGTGTACTATCCCAACGTGGATTTACATTAGGGGTTCTGACGTTGACCGAGGCGCAAGCGACCATCATTGTCATCGATGATGACCCCGAAGTCCGGGAAGCGCTTGGCAGTCTGCTGCGTTCCGTCGGCTTTGCCGTCAATCTCCTCGCTTCGGTGGGCGACTTCCTCAGGTCCGGGCGACCCGATGGACCGACCTGTCTCGTGCTCGATGTCCGGCTTCCGGGACAAAGCGGTCTTGATCTTCAGCTCGAGCTGTCGCGAGAAAATATTCAGTTGCCGATTGTCTTCATCACCGGGCACGGCGACATTCCAATGTCTGTCAAGGCGATGAAAGGGGGCGCCGTCGAGTTCCTGACGAAACCGTTCCGAGACCAGGACTTGCTCGACGCCGTTCACATCGGCTTGGCGCGCGACCGCGAATGGCTTGAAAACGAAAAGGCGATGGCGACGGTGCGGGCTCGTTTCGCTAGCCTGACCCCACGGGAGCGCGAGGTGATGGCTTTGGTGGTGACAGGACGGCTCAACAAGCAGATTGCCAGCGCGCTAGGTGTGAGCGAGATCACCGTGAAGGTTCACCGCAGCCAAGTTATGCAGAAGATGGGGACCAGATCCTTGCCCGAACTCGCGCGTATGGCCGACAAGCTGATGCTCGCGCCCGGAAAGGCGCAAACCGGCTCATAAGGTCTTGACTAATCCCCTTCTCATTGCGAACCGCTCCCGCGCCAGAGCCAATCGCCCCGAGACCCTTCTCTCAGAAGCTAGCTCCTTTCCTTCTCCTCCTCGAGACGTTTGTATGTCGATCCATCAACGGGACGCTGGCTGAGCAGAAGTTCGTCGCTGGGGTGTCGGTCCCTGTATTCGAAAGTATGGCAAGAAGAAACCACCGTATAATTTCCCGCCGCTGCTTCCACCGCTACTCTATCCTCGTTGCCTCGAGACAGGCAGGTAGCGAATTCCTCCTTGCTACCAACAAGCTTCGGCACCCCTCCCACCGAAGCTCTGCGGGTCCGAGACCCCTCGACCGCCCAGCCGCCGCTGGGCGGTCGTCGTCAGGAGATCATTCGACGGGCGGGTGATGGCCGCTCGGTTGCTGTGAGGAACAGGCCAGATGTGGTAAGAAGGAAGAGCCGTCGTCACGGTCTGAAATATGTGCTCGCTTTGGCCAAATTGATTGGCGGATCTCGGAAACGAAGTGGCGATGATGACCTAGTCGATAGGTAAGCACATCCTCTTTCGGTCTTGGTGGAGATGAGGGTTTGGAGGTTCTTTGGGAGGACGGTGATCGCGTGTTCCACCGGCAACGGCGCCGAGGTGCCGACGGCAAGTGGAACCCGGTACTGGTCGTGCTTTCGGCCCTTGAGTACCCGACACCTTCAAGCCTCGGTCGCCTCGACCATGAATACGGATTGAAGGATGAGCTCGATAGCGCGTGGGCGGTGCGACCGCTTGAGTTGGTGCGCGACGGAAGCCGGACTATGCTGGTGCTTGAAGATCCGGGCAGCGAGCCGCTCGCCCGTCGGCTCGGAACGGCAATGGAAACGGGACTTTTCTTGCGCCTTGCGATCGGCATCGCCGCTGCGCTCGGCAGCGTCCACCAGCGCGGCCTGGTCCACAAGGACATCAAACCCGCCAACATCCTGGTGAAGGACAAGGGCGCCGAGGTGCGGCTGACCGGCTTCGGCATCGCCTCACGTCTCTCCCGCGAGCGGCAGGCGCTCGACCCCCGAAGTGGTCGCGGGAACGCTTGCCTACATGGCCCCTGAGCAGACCGGGCGCATGAACCGCTCGATCGACTCCCGCAGCGACCTTTATGCGCTCGGCGTGACACTTTACGAAATGCTGACCGGCAGCCTGCCCTTTGCCGCTTCCGACCCGATGGAATGGGTGCATTGCCACATTGCACGACAGCCGATGCCGCCCAGTCAGCGGGCGGCGGATGTATCGCAGACAGTCTCGGCCATCGTCATGAAGCTGCTGGCCAAGACGGCCGAGGAACGATACCAGACGGCGGGCGGCGTCGAGCACGATCTGAGACGCTGCCTCCGTCAATGGGAAAGGGAATCACGGATTGAGGCATTCCCGCTCGGCGAGCGCGATATCGCAGACCGGCTGCTGATCCCCGAAAAGCTATATGGGCGGGAGCACGAGGTCGAGACCTTGCTCGCAGCCTTCGACCGCGTGGTGTTGGGCGGGGCCCCGGAGTTGGTTTTGGTCTCAGGCTATTCCGGCATCGGAAAGTCGGCGGTGGTCAACGAACTCCACAAGGTACTGGTGCCCCCGCGCGGGCTGTTTGCGTCCGGCAAATTCGACCAGTACAAACAGGACATCCCCTATGCGACCTTGGCACAGGCCTTTCAGGGCCTGCTCAAGGGACTCCTGGCGAAGAGCGAGGCGGACTTGGCACCGTGGCGCGCGGCGCTGAGCGCGACGCTGGGACCGAACGCAAAGCTGATGGTCGATCTCGTCCCCGAATTGAAGCTCCTCATCGGCGACCAGCCGCCGGTCCCGGAACTTCCACCACTGGACGCGCAACGACGGTTCCAACTGGTATTCCGGCGGTTCATCAGTGTCTTTGCCCGGCCCGAACATCCACTGGCGCTGTTCCTCGACGATCTCCAATGGCTCGATGCTGCGACGCTCGATCTGCTTGAAGATCTGCTGACCCGGTCGGATCTGCAGCAGCTCGTGCTGATCGGCGCCTATCGCGACAATGAAGTCCCGGCCGCCCATCCGCTGATGCGGACGCTTGACGTGATCAAGACCGCGGGCGGCAAGGTCGCGGAGATCACGCTTGCGCCGCTCACGAAGGACTGTCTCCAGCAGTTGGTTGCGGATGCGTTCCAATGTCAGCTCGATCGAGCAGCCCCGCTCGCACGAATGATGCACGACAAGACCGGCGGCAATCCGTTCTTCGTCCGTCAGTTCCTATTTTCGCTCGCCGACGAGGGAATGCTCGCGTTCGACCATGACGCGGCATGCTGGTCCTGGAATCTCGAGCGCATTCACGCCAAGGGATACACCGACAACGTCGCGCACCTCATGGTCGGCAAGCTTGCGCGCCAGCCGCCCGATACGCGGGAGGCGTTGCAGCAGTTCGCCTGTCTTGGAAACATCGCAGATACCAGGGTGCTTTCACTCGTGCTCGGGATTCCGGAGAAGCAGGTCGCCGGGGCCTTATGGCCTGCCGTCGATCACGAACTGCTCGAGCGTCTGCCAGGCGCGTACCGCTTCGTCCACGATCGCGTTCAAGAAGCCGCCTATTCGCTAATTCAGGAGGACCGACGCGGCGAGTTGCACCTTCGCATAGGGAGGCTGCTTGCGGCGAACACTACGCGGGAGCGGATTGACGATCATGTCTTCGAGATTGTCAGCCAGCTCAATCGCGGAGCCGCACTGATCACCTCGGCTGAGGAGCGCGAGCAACTGGCAGAGTTCAATCTGCTGGCCGGCAAGCGCGCCAAGGCCTCGACGGCATACGCTTCCGCTCTGAACTATTTCGTTGCTGGCACCATGATGCTTTCGGGAGACCGCTGGGAGCGACAGCACCAACTGGCGTTCGCGCTTGAGCTGAACCGGGCCGAATGCGAGTTCCTCCTTGGCGCGCTGCCGGATGCGGAGGGCCGGTTAGCCCAGCTTTCCAGTCGTGCTGTCTGTTCCGACGACCAGGCTGCTGTCGCCTGCCTGCGCATCGATCTCTATGCTGCGCTCGGGCAGACCAGCCGCTCCGCAGACGTCGGTCTCGACTACCTGAGGCAGTATCTCGGCGTCGACTGGTCGCCGCATCCGGACGACGCGGAGGTGCATCGAGAATACGACCGGATCTGGTCGCAGCTTGGGAGTCGCGCGATCGACACGCTCATCGAACTCCCACTGATGAGCGACCCGGCGTCCTCCGCGACATTGGATATTCTCACGCGGCTCGTCGGGGCGGTATGGCATACGGATGCGAATTTGGCATGCATGGCAATATGCCTGGCCGTGAACCTGAGCCTGGAGCGAGGCAACAGCGACGGCTCATGCTACCATTATGTATCGCTCGGCTATATTGCCGGGCCGCGGTTCGGGGACTACGAGGCCGGGTTCCGCTTCGGTCAGCTAGGCTGCCAGATGGTTGAAACACACGACCTGAAGCGTTTTCAGGCGAGGACTTACAAAGATTTCGGGGCTCACGTCCTGCCGTGGAGAAGACATGTCCGGACCGGTCGGGACATCTTGCGGCGAGCGCTTGAAATTGCCAACCAGAGCGGCGACCTCACCTTTGCAGGATACAGCTATGTCAGTTTGAATTCGAACATGCTGGCGGCGGGAGATCCACTTTTGGAAGTGCAACGCCAGGCGGAGACTGGGCTCGCATTTGCGCAGAAGGTGCGGTTCCAGTTCGTCGTAGATCTCGCCAGCGCGCAGCTATGGCTCGTCCGGACATTGCGCGGGTTGACCCGGAAATTTGGGTCCTTTGACGACGACGGATTTGACGAACTTGAGATCGAACGCCGGTTTCTCGAAAATCCGAATCTTGCGGAAACCTGCTACTTCGTCAGAAAACTCCAGGCCCGATACTTCGCGGGCGACTATGAGGCGGCCGTCGATGCGTCGTTGAGGGCCCAGCGGCTGCCCTGGACATCGGTGGCGCATTTCGAAGAAACGCCGGAGCATCATTTCTACGGCGCCCTGGCTCGCGCCGCGTGCTGCGGCTATGAGGGGGAGGACCAGCGGGCGCGGCATAAGGAGGCCCTGGTTTTCCACCACCGACAGCTTCAGATCTACGCGGAGAATTGCCCGGAGAACTTCGAGAACCGCGCCGCACTTGTCGGCGCGGAGATAGCACGTCTCGAAGGCCGCGAAATCGACGCCGTGCGCCTATACGAACAAGCGATCCGCTCAGCGCGCGCCAACGGTTTCCTTCATCAGGAAGCCCTCGCATATGAACTCGCCGCCCGGTTTTATGCGCAGGGAGGCTTCGACGACTTCGCTCGTCTCTATCTCCGCAACGCGCGAGGCTGCTATCTACGCTGGGGTGCCGACGGCAAGGTGAGGCAACTCGACCAGCTCTATCCTGACCTCAGAGGGGAAGAACGCCCGCCCGCTCCAACAAGCACCATGGGCGCGCCGGTCGAGCAACTCGATCTGGCGACCGTAATCAAAATCTCGCAGGCCGTGTCGGGCGAGATTGTCCTTCAAAAGCTGATCGACACGGTCTTGCGCACCGCCGTTGAGCAGGCGGGCGCCGAGCGCGGCCTTTTGATCCTGCCGCGTGGCGGCGAGTCACGGATCGCGGCGGCCGCCACGACTTGCGGTGAAAAGGTCGCAGTGCAGATGCTCGACGAGATCGTCACGGAGTTCACGCTGCCACAATCACTCCTTCGTTACGTGTTGCGCACGAACGAAACCGTGGTCCTCGACGACGCAGCGGTTCAGAATCCATTTGCTGCGGACCCATATGTTTGTCAGCACCATGCTCGTTCAATTGTCTGTGCGCCGTTGCTCAATCAGGGCCAACTGACCGGGGTACTCTACCTTGAAAACACCCTCGCCCCTCGAGTCTTCGCGCCAGCCCGGATCGCGGTGCTGAAGCTGCTCGCCTCGCAGGCAGCAATCTCACTGGAGAATACCCGGTTGTACCGCGATCTCGCCGAACGCGAAGCCAAGATCAGTCGCCTCGTCAAGGCCAACATCATCGGCATCGTCATCTGGGATATCGAAGGTCGTATTCTTGAAGCCAATGACGCGTTCCTCCGCATGGTGGGATACGACAGAGAGGAGCTTGCCTCGGGTCGGCTATCCTGGACGGACCTGACGCCGGACGAATGGCGCGACCGCGACGCACGGACCGTCGCGGAGCTGAAGATGATGGGGGCGGTCCAACCGTTCGAGAAGGAGTACTTTCGGAAAGATGGCACCCGTCTGCCCGTGCTGATCGGCGGTGCATTGCTAGAAGAAAGCAGCAACGAAGGTGTCTCTTTCGTCCTCGATCTGACGGAGCGGCGACAGGCCGAAGAGGGATTACGGAAGAGCGAGGAAGCCCTGCGCCAGGCGCAGGGGCAACTGGCCCATGCAAATCGCGTCGCCACAATGGGCCAGCTCACAGCCTCCATCGCCCATGAAGTCAACCAGCCGCTCGCCGCATCGCTCACCAACGCTCAGGCGGCGTTGCGCTGGCTCGGCACCCATCCGCCCAATCTGGAGGAGGTGACGCAGGCGCTGGACCGGATCGTCGAGAACGCCAAGCGCGCCAGCGATGTCATCGGCCGGATCCGTGCCTTGATCAAGAAGGAGCCGCCCCGCAAGGAGCGGTTCGACCTCAATGAAGCCATTCGTCACGTGATCGCCCTGACCGGCAGTGAAGTCCTCCGACAAGGCGTCGCGCTGCAGACAGAATTCGCGACGGGCCTGCCCTTGGTCGAAGGGGATCGCGTCCAGCTACAACAGGTGATCCTAAACCTGATCATGAACGCAATCGAGGCGATGAGCGGCATCAATGAGGAAGAGCGCGAACTTTTGATCAGCACCGAGGCAGAGGCCTCAGGAACCGTTGTCGTCGGGGTGCGCGACAAGGGTCCAGGTCTTGACCCGCAGACAGCGGATCGTCTTTTCGAGGCTTTCTACACAACCAAATCCAGCGGCATGGGTATGGGCCTGGCGATTTGCCGCTCGATCATCGAGGCTCACGGGGGCCGGATGTGGGCCACCGCTAGTGGATCTGGTGGGGCAATGTTTCTGTTCACCCTGCCTCTCGAACCAGACGAAACCACTGGCGCAAAGCCTGCCGACCAAACCGCAATGTTGAGAGACTGCGTATGACCAAGAACTGGCTGAAGCTCTCGAGCCAGGCAGGTCTCCGCGAAGCGTGAAGGCCTTCGGAAGGTCCTCTCTTCCATCGCGAGACAACGGGGTGCCCCGAACTGGTTCCACCGTCACGCTCGGGCCGACAGGCGGCAGTGGCGGAAGTAACAAACGCATCGATCACGGTGCGCAATCGCGCTTGCGAAAACTGGGCGAAGCGGTGGAGAGCGTCAACCTGTCTACATCGGCTAAAAGTGCTGAGCACCAAGCTCGATGGCCCTCAATTCCGGACCCAGGACGCGACTTCGGCTCAATGCATGGTCGCGGAAATCACTAGAGGGCGGAGATCCCCGAAATCGTCTAAAAGACGGAGAAGCTCGACGGAGTGGCACAAGAGACCGAACCGGGTCCCAGCAACGTATAGGGTGAAGGCAGATCGCCAGGCTTGCAAAGCTTGTCCCCAGGGAGACTTGATCGTTTCGCGTGGCATGACGGAGAACATCATCAAATGAGCCTCCAAGTCCGTAGTCGGCCATGATGAAATATCTGGCGGCGTGTGGAGCGGAGAGCCCGGAGCGCAAGGCCCAGCTTCCCCATATGCGCTGGGAAACAGCGTCAATGGGACCAGCTCGATTTGGATGCGATGGAGTTCGTGTGTCATGGTCTCAATCCTTGGAGGAACGCGGAGCAACGAATAGGCAAACAGTCCGACCCATCGGCTCGCCGGCCACGCATCGCTGGTGAACCGCCTCAAGTCTGTTCTTGATGCAGGCATCGGCGTGATGAGCGCCTTCGTGAGCTAGATGACATTGCCGCGCGGGAGAAAGTATCCTGACCGTAACAGGACGCGGCTCGACCTGCTATTGATCTTGAGGAAGGATCGGGTAGCGAAGAGGAGGAGACGGCTTATACGGGGGTTTAGTAGTCCTTCATCGAGGCCCACTGGCAGAAATCAGACCGCCATCCGCTCCCGCGCGATGAGGCGCCTTCGGCCCTCCTGTTCCCACGGCCGATGACATCGACCAGATGGAAACCCTCGTCCCGAACTGCGTTGCCGCGTTTCCTTGGACGCCTTGAGCGCGCCGCCGCGAGACGTAGGGACGCTTCGAAACGAGTGGCTGAGCCGGCCATAACTCCGTGGCAGCCCGCCCGTGTGCTGCCTCCGTATAATTTGCGCATACACAAGTATCATGGCGGACCTACGAACTTTGCTTTACCTTTTGCTCATGAGTGCTGGCTCCCCAAATTGATCATGTTCGCACCGGCGTCGGCAGCCATTCAGCACACGTTGGAACCACGGCTAATCAGGTTCCAAAACCGTTAGGAAGGGACGCAGAATGCCGACGGTATCTCCGACTCCTATCACGCCTCCAGACGAGCATGTTGTCACCGCCCGAGAGGCGCTTGAGCCCCTCTATGAGAGACTGGAGCTTCACACCGAGGCCACCCTGCTGTCGGCGGCGATGGAGGCCGGATGGCCCGCCGATGAGGCAACGAAGGCGCTGGCTGCCCTTAGATTGCAAGACGCCCTCAATATACTCGGCCGAGAGAATTGAGGTCCAGCATATCGACCTCAGCCCAAGAACAAAGAACGAGATGGAAGGCGTCGCAAAGTTTCCTTTGCGGAGACGACGAACAATTTCGCCGGCGTTCGGCGTCGCCAAGGATTCGAGGGTTCGATTGGAACATCACAACGATGTTCCCGCCTTGCAAACCAACTCCATTCCAGATCGGTGCTCCGACGGAGATGCCGCGTTCCGGCGCCAGCTTCGCCGTATCTACGCGGCAGCCGTGTTCCTTCTAAAACGATCCGGCAAAGCCCCAAAGGCTCGCTTGGTTGCCGTTTAGCGGATCGACCAAGTTATCGACCTCCTCGGCGGTGAGTTTGAGCATATCGACACCGTCGTTGCTGCCAGGGAATACAGTTTTCAATGCGGGCAACGGCCGGACGAGACGTGCGACCGTCCGGCCTGTAACCTTCCCCGTGCTAGGTTGGTTCTAGTTCCCGCGAGGCGCGCGATTGTAATCAGATGGTTGGATGTCGCCCGTGACCGAGATATTTCCCTGGATCCTATAGACTATCCGCAAATTGGCAGCCGCAGCCTGAAGCCAACCGACGGCATCCTCCGAGGTCCATGCCGTTCCCTCCGGCGGTAAACTCTCAAACAGGCCTACGATCAAAGGACTCAAAGAGGAGGAGCTGCTGTTGCCGCCGCCCTGGTTCGTCCCCCCGCCTCCGCCGCCATCGGACGGAGCCGAGCGGATTTGATCGGAAGAGGTCGGAGATACCTCGCCAGAAGGGCCCGAAGACCTGGCGTGAGACGAACTCGAAGAACCCCCGGACGAACCCGACGACGCCGCGTTAGCGGAGCCTGCGCTGCCGTGGGACGAATTCGAATACGCCGCGCCGGAGGAACCCGTAGCGGATCCCGACTGATCTCCATAGGAAGAATACGTCGTTCCGCCCGTGCTCGAGGCGGCTGCCGCACCGGTAACGAGGCCTGCCGCATACCCGCCCAGAACGTAGGCTCCGCGGCGATAGTATCCGCGCCCGTAGTCTCCGCCGCTATACTCTCCGTAACCGTAGTCGCCGACGCCGCGGTCTCCACCACCATAGTATCCACGGCCAAAGTATCCGTTGCCGTTGCCCGAGACCTTGAGATCGCCTGAGTTGTTGACGGTGAGGTTGCCTGAGTCCTTCGCGACGATATTGCCCCCGGAGTTCATGAAGGCGCGGTTCCCGACGACGTTGCCGCCCGAGTTCAGCGTGTTGCGGATATTTCCGGACACATTGCTCCCTTCGCGGCCGGGGCCCTCCGCCAGTCGCCCCTTTGCGCCGCCGACACCTGGCATACGACTTCTTGGCTTCACTGTAGGACGGTTCTGCGCGCTTATCGGCGGCCGACCGTGGCTCGCCATCGGCGGACGCGGTGTCCGACCCACCTGCGGACGCGGCGACCCGCCAGGCCCTCCCGATGGCAGGTGCGGCATCCCTCCTGACGGGAAACGCGGTGGCCCGCCCATTGGCAGACTCGGCGGACCGCCGGGCGGTGGCGCAAACTGACCGAAGGCCACGTCCGACGTAATGGCCGTTAAAGCGACAAAAGCAAGGCTGGTGCACTTCAGACGATTCATCGCTTGCCGCCTTCCTTTCCCGACGCGACGGCGGGTGTCGAGTCGACCTCTTTCACCCCGGCGGGAGGGTCAAAGGTGAACTCGGAGTCAGACAAAGGAGGCTGGGTCTTCCAGCTCGTGAATTCTGCGATGAACCGGGGTTGGCCCTGCAGCAACGGATAGGTGACGATCAGGCGATGTGGCGTCGCCGCGGTGTTCTTCTCGACCCACAGTTCCAGATCGATACCGGACTTCTGAGAGAAAAACAGATGCCTGCACTCGATGCCGTCGACCTCGGCCGTCCCAACCTGCCAGGCGGCCATGGCATCGCCCAACAGGATTTTTATCCGGAGAAGCTCCAAAAAGTGCGCCCAGCGGAAAATCGAAGTCGAGCTTGTCTGCGACCACCTCAAGCGCGGACGGTATGTCGCCCGACGCGGGGGTCGTCACGTATTTTTTACTGTCGGGATAAAAGAGCGAGGCCGCCTTGCCGTCGTAGAACAGATTGTGCT
The DNA here is from genome assembly GCF_000577275.2 of Rhizobium favelukesii. NCBI lineage: Bacteria > Pseudomonadati > Pseudomonadota > Alphaproteobacteria > Hyphomicrobiales > Rhizobiaceae > Rhizobium > Rhizobium favelukesii. The sequence goes on along the minus strand of NZ_HG916855.1, from coordinate 950,432 downwards.
TTCCGTCATCGCCGGTAAATTCGACGACGATCCGGTCAGGCCGGCGCACGGCGATTTTCATTGTGTGAAAAATGTGAAGCGGTTGTCCGGACTGATCCAAATAAACGCGGATCGTTCTCGCAGTGATCGACAGGTCCCTTGCGAGTAGCGTCTTTCCCATCTGTGAAACGGCGGTCTCGGCCTCGTCGCTGATCGCCGGCTTGAACGGAGGTTCCGACTCATCTGCGCGGGCTGTCGGCAGCGCGGCGAATCCTACGCACACGACGAGCGCGACGGCTTGGACGGCATTTCGAAGTATCGCATTCAAACCTCCCCCGCTTGCGCCATCGACAGTTGGGTCCGCCGCGACCGAACAGCGCAGGCCTTTCAATAGGATTCGGTTCGAGCCATTGCAAACTTTCATGTTCATTTCCTCTTTGATTGAAGATTCATTGATGGCAGGCAGGCCCAACGAAGGTTCCCGCCAGCAGACGTTTTCCACGCGCTTGAGCGTTCGGCGCCCAAGGAATGGGATGCTCAAATGCCTTGGCAAAACCACACGCCTCCGACGATGATCGCGAGCATCGAGAACGTGGACATGAGGCCGCTTTGCACTCTGGCACGTCGGGCGCCGGGCCGACTTGCGAACCAGCCGATGAAGGTTGAAAAGGTCGCCATCGCTGCGATCGTGCCAAGACCGAAGACGAGGAGATAGGCCGCCGCTTCGGTATTCGTGGGCAATGCCAGCGCCGGCACGATACCTAGCAAGTGAGAACTGCCGGCCAGTCCGTGCACCGTACCGACAGCGAAGGCCGGATGCTTGTGCCGGCGACCGTGCGGATAATACCCGTCGGAATGAGTTTCAGCCTGGTCGGCAAATGCTGTCCGTAGTCCCCAGATGCCGATGCCGCAGAGCATGACTCCCACGAAACGTTCGCCCCAGGCGGAGACGACGTCAATGGACAGAGCGCCCCGCAACACAAGCGCGAGCAGCCCAACGCCGATGACGCCGGCGCTGTGCCCGACCCCCCATCGGATCCCGTGCGCCATGCACGAGCTTTGGCGTCGACGGCATAGGGCGCGATGGCTGCAAGGTGATCGGGCCCGGAGACCACGTGAACAAAGCCTGCGAGGAGCCCGGAGGCCAGAAGGGTCGTCAGAAAGAAGGGGGTCATGTCGTAGCCTCTCGGGCGATCCAATTCGCATAGCGGTCAGGGAGCGCGACCAACGTGGCACGGAGCAGTTGTCCGGCCACGGCGCCCATCATCGGTCGGGCAATCGAATGCGCGCTCGGACATGGGAGTTGATCATGTCCGCGAGCCATATCAGCCCGCCACGCCAGAATCCGTGCAGCCGCGACTGATGGCTGCGGTAGAGGAGAACGTGACCGAGTTGTGCCACGCGCCCACGTAGGAAGCCGCCCGTGAACAGTCCGAATTGTCCAAGCGAGCCATAGGCGCCATAGCCGCCTAGCGATACGATCGAACCGAAGTCCCTGTAGGAGAATGAGGGCAGTTCTTTCCCTTCCAGCCAGCCAGGAAGATGGCGGATCAAATGCGAAGCCTGCTGATGCGCGACCTGTGCCGCCGGCGGTAGTGGCCTGCCGGGATCTCCCACGGAAAGACTGGAACAGTCCCCGACGGCAAAGATCCGGGGATCCTGCGTCGTCTGCAGCGTAGGTCGCACCACGATCTGGTTGTTGCTCGTCACCTCGAGCCCGTCGAACGAGGCACAGGCGTCCGAAGCCTTCACACCGGCCGCCCATACCTTCAGCCCGGCGTTGATCTGTGTTCCGTCCGCCAGTCGAAGGCAACCGGCTTCGGCAGCGACGACGCGCGCGCCTGTCAGGACGGTGACGCCGAGTTTTTCGATACGCTCGCGGGCGGCGATCGCCACCCGATCGGGAAACGCACCCAACAGATTCGGCCCGCTCTCGATCAGCGTCACCTTGACCTGGTCGAGCAGGCCTGCTGCGCCGTAGTAGGCAGAGGTATCGGCGAGCTGGACAAGCTCTGCTGCGAGTTCGACTCCTGTGGCGCCGCCGCCGACCACCGCGATGTGCAAGCTGCTCTTGGCGGCCAGCGCTTCGAGCATGTGAGCCATCACCTCGCGATTGAATTTCATCGCCTGGGAACGGCTATCGATCGTGAGGCAGTGATCGCGCACGCCTGGCGTTCCGAAGTCGTTCGCCTCGCTGCCCGTCGCGAGGATCAGCGTATCATAGGAAATCGCGCGCTCCGGCAAGATGGAGCGACCCTCGATTTCCAAGGGCTTCAGATGAAGCTTCCGCTCTTTCCGGTCGATGCCCTTGAGTTCTCCCGTCTCGAACACGAAACGTCGGTTGCGGGCTTGGGAGATGTAGGAGGTTTCCTGCTGGGAGACGTCGGTGGTTCCGGCGGCGATCGTATGCAGCATCGGCTTCCATACATAGGCAGGCTCCCTGTCGACCAGCGTCACGGCGATCGAGGCGTTGCGTATGCTTCCCGGCAGTTTCGAGGCAATTTCAAGTCCGGCGATTCCGCCGCCGACGACGACGATCTGGTGGGGCCTCGAAGGCCTGACACCTTGGTCAGGGTCGTGTCGCTGCAGCTTGTCGGACGGTGTGGATGGATTCGACATCTATCTTCTCCAGATGGCAGTGTCTTCGGCGATTTCGTTGATTGCAGGCGCGTACCCTCCCCGACCGGCTCCCAGCTCGGACGGCTCTACGATCAGCCGTCCGCTGCGGCGGTAGGTGGTTAGAAGGCGCACCCAGTTCCCCAGGATCGACAGCCTTGCATGACCGCCGCCAGACAGGATTCGAAGATGCAGCAGTCCCCACAACAACCACGCTGGAAAGCCGATGATCGAACGGCCGCGAAATTCCGCAACGCCGACGTGGCGGGAGATGGTCGCCAGCTTGCTCGGCGTGAAGGACTCGTAAGGCTTGGAATGGGCGGTGTTTGCAAGCCGGGCGGCGATGAGCCTGCCGACGTATCGGCCCTGATCCTGCGCAACCGACGCCAGGCCCGGCATCGGGCGACCGTCGGGGCCGATAACATGGGCCGCATCGCCGATTACAAAGCACTCGGGATGCCCCGGCACTGAAAGATCATTCAGGACCGCAACCGTTCCGTCGGGTTTGACATGCGCGCCGAGCGTGCGGGCTAGCGCCACTCCCTGGACGCCTGTGCACCACAACACGGTCGCGGCCGCGATATGCTCGTCGCCGACGACAACACCCGTCGCGTCCACGTGAGTTACGGGAACGCCCAGCTTCACCTCGACCCCTTGGTCTTCCAGCGCGCGGGCCGCATAGGCCGAGTGTTGCTCGCTGAATGCCGGCAGCAATTTTGATCCCGACTGGACCAGAACGACGCGCGCCTTGCCGAGGTCGATATTTCGAAAGTCGGATGCGAGCGTCCTTCGAATAAACTCGCTAATCGTGCCTGTGATCGCCACGCCTGTCGGCCCACCGCCGACGACGACCACCGTCATATCGCGCGCCTGTTTCCGACGGTCAGGCTCCAACTCGGCTCGCTCGAACGCCTTCAAAAGTCGATTGCGGGCGGTGATGGCGTCGCCGAGCGACTTCAGTCCGAGCGCGTGTGGCGCCCATTCCGCCTCGCGACCAAAATAACTCGTCTGCGCTCCCGTCGCGACCACCAGGATGTCATAGGCCAGATTGCCGCCTTCGTTCATGACGACAACCCGGCGGGACAGGTCGATGCGCGTCGCCTCGCGCATTTCCACCCGGACGTTGGGCATCTCCTGCAGAAGCGATCGGATCGGCGTCGCGATTTCCGCCGGCTCCAGGATCGAGGTGGCGACCTGGAAGAGAAAAGGTTGAAACAGGTGGTGATTGTTGCGGTCGACGAGCGTGATATCGGCATTGCTGTTGCGCAGGGCGCGTACGGCTGCCAGGCCGGCGAAACCTGCGCCGATGACAACGATCTTGACCCGCGATGTCTGGTTTGTCGCGACGGTGAGGCGAGCGTTCATACGGTGAACTCGCGGGCCAGGGTGGTGGCTTGTTCCGAAGCACTCGCCTTGGAAAGCAGCTTGCGCGACCTCGGCGTGTCGCGGACTCTTAAATTGGCCAAGGCAAGCTCGACCGCTCGCTTTGGCCGATTGCCGATCCCCATGAAGAAAGCCGCCGCATGGTCCGCATAGGCTTCGGGCCGACGCGCCAGCAGCCGCTCATATGCTTCGCCTGCAAGTTCGGCGTGTCTCGCGGACCTGCCGTCGCCGCGCGCGGCGAGAATTTCCGCATAGAGCGCGCGGTACTCCGGATCATCGGAGGCTTCCAACAGGGGGGCGACGAGAGATTCTGCCAGGTCCAGTTTCCCGCGGGCGAACGCCACCTCGGCACGATGCCCGCGTCCCGGAACGTGTGCAGGCAATACCGCGTCGAGCGCTGCGAAGACCGCCTCCGCGTGATCCAGATCGCCTCGGCGCATCGAACTCACTCCCCATTCGAAGAGCAGTTGTCCGCAGGGGAAAGGGGACGCACCATCGTCGGCGTCGAGCGCGGCAGCATAGTAGGTCTCCGCCCTGCCCCATTGATCCATTTCCGCCAGCAGCGTCGCGAGGCTTGCAAGCGTATCAATCCGAGGATTGCGCTTCGCGAGTCTTTCACGCAGGACCAGCGCTTCGTTATAGTATCCCGTCGCCTGAAGCAGAGCCGCGCGCGCTGCTTCAATTTCCTGTCTCGAATATCCAGCCACCAACGCTTGAGCGAGAAGCGCTTTGGCTTTCGCGAAACAGTGGAAGCGTCCCGCCATCTGCGCACGCACATAGACCGCTCTTGCGCAGTTGGACGACATGTCGATCGCCTCAGTGGCGATGGACTCGCCCCGGTCATGGTCCTCGATTCTGCCGAGCACGTCACCGCGGAGAAAGAGGAGCTTCGCGAGCGTGAGCAAGCTTTCGGAACTCCCACCCGCAGCACGCTCCCGCTCCAACCTGTCGATCGATGTCGACAGGTTGGCGAGAGCAATCCGCCCGCTTGTATAGCGATGGGGCTGGATCATCATCAGGAGGCAACCTTGAGGCCGGTCAGCAGCGCAGGATAGCCCCGCGTCAGGGAGCCTCCGTCGATCGCAATCGTGTCGCCATTGATCGATCTCGCTTTGGCGGATGCAAGGAACACGGCAGCCGCGGCGATTTCTTCCGCTTCCACGGCGCGGTTCATCGGGATGACGCTCAGGAACAGGTCGCGCATGGCGGGATCCTCGAGTTCCTTCCTAGTCAATGGCGTTTCCACGAGACCGGGCGCAATGCCAACGACGCGGATGCCTCGGCCACCGAGTTCCAGCGCGCCGCACCGGGTGATCATGTCCACCCCGGCCTTCGCGGCGCAGTAGGCCGCCTGACCCTCGCCGGGTTGGCGTGCGTTCACCGAGGAGATGTTGATGATGACACCCGGTCGTCCCTGCTCGATCATGATCCGGGCCCCATGCTTGACGCCGAAGAAGACCCCGCCGAGCGTCACGGCATGAACTGCTCTCCACTTGTCGGCGGAGAGTTCGGTAAGCGGAATGATCGCACCAAAGCCGGCGCAATTGACCACGACATCGAGCGACCCGAACCTATCGTGCGCCGCCCGCAGCGCGCCTTCGACCTGATCCTCGTCCGAAACGTCGACGACCCGGCCGATGGCGCGGTCGCCAAGCTCACGGGTCGCCTCATCGAGCGCCTTTGCATTGAGATCGCAAAGCACCACGCTCGCGCCCGCTTCGATAAATGCCGTCGCGATGGCCTTGCCGATACCGGATGCGGCGCCGGTCACGACGGCGCCCTTGCCCTTCAACATGTCCATATTTACTTCTCCTTGATCTGTGGAATGGTTTCCACATAGGGATCGGATCCTACGTCCGGACTCCCTTTGGGTTGCAAGCTTCAGAGGATCGTCGCCATCTCGTGGAACGAGAGCCGCGGGCTGCGAGGGAACAGCTTGGCGTCGTTGCCGTAGCCGATGTTGATAATGACGTTTGCCTTGATGTTGCCGTCGGGAAAGAACTCCCGCTCGACCTTGGCTGGGTCAAAGCCCGTGATCGGCCCCGCATCCAAGCCCACGGCGCGCAGCGCAAGAATGAAGTACGCGACCTGAAGGGTGCCGTTTTGAGCGGCACTGCGGGCAGCGAGGTCCGGGTTGTCGGCGAACCTGCTCTTCGCATCGGCGTGCGGGAGTAGAAACGGCAGGTGTTCGTAAAACTCCAGATCATAGCCCGTGATGGCGACGACCGGTGCGCCCATGGTCTTTTCGAGATTGCCGGACATGAGCGCCGGACGCAGCCGCTCCTTGGCTACCGTCGAGGTCAGGAAAAGCACGCGCAGAGGCTGCTGGTTGGCCGAGGTCGGCCCCATCTTGGCGAGGTCGAGCGCGTCACGCAGAAGCGCGTCAGGAACGGGAAGCTCGTGGAAGGCATTGTGGGTCCGCGCCTCGGTAAAGAGCTGGGCCACGGCATCGGCGCCGAGTGGTTCGCCACGACGAAGGCTGTTGCGGTCAACATTGGCAATCATTTGGTTTCCTTTTGCTATTGGAGTATTTGAGGGAAGCGGACGACGAGCGCTGCCTGGGCAGTCGCTCTCCGCGCCACCTTCAGCGCGCTCTAGCGGCGCCGGCCTCAAGGTAGTCGTAGACGACTTCACCGTCGTTGAGCGTCATGTCCCAGAGGTGCTGGCGCCCTTCGAGAACGCGCACGACCGGAAGCGCCGCGACCGGGCAGCCGACATGCGGGACCATGAACAGCTCCGCGGGACCGCCCCATGCGCCCTTCAACCGGACATCGTAGAGATTGACCTTGACAAGCTGGGCGACCTTCGGGGTGCGAGCGTCGACGTCGGGAAGCAGCTTCAGCACGAGCTGGGTGGTCTGCAGTTCCTTCTCGATCTCGGGCAGACGATCCGACAGATCGACCATGCGGTACGGCATGGTCGCAAGCGCGACCTGGGTCCCGCCATAGGACAGGGCACCAGTCAGGACGTCTCGCACGGCCGTCAGTTCAGGCTCGCCGTGTCGCTTTGGAAAGCCCAGGATCTCCCGGCCGGCCAGCGTCGGCGCTTCGCTGTCGAGATATGCTTGGAAGACGTAGATGACCGGTTCGCCCTCGTAGGTGCACGCCACGGAATGGCCGACCTCCGTGTAGGGTCCGAAACCTGTGACTTCCGTCATACGCCGCCATTCTATGGTGACGCGGTTGCCCTCGGCGGGTACGAGAGGTCTTGGGACGACCGCCCGGATGGCCTCCGCAGTGCTCTCGTAGGTGACGACGAGCTGGTGCATGTCTTTGTAGTGCCAAGGCCCGCGAGGATAGCTGGGCCTCAGCGTCGGCATCACTGGGTACTCCAGGAACCAGTCGGTGGCGCTGCCATTGTCTTTCATGATGTTCATGTTCATTTCTCCACAAATGCGGGCATGGAAAGATCCGTCCGCTCGTTGGCTTGACGCACGTAAGGAAAGATTGGTGCGGCCGGATTGGTTGGACCGTCGACGCCATCACCCAGCCGTTCGCCCCGCCCGCCGTTCACGAGAAGCGTGAGCATCTCGTCCAGGATGTCATCGTCGAGCCAGCGACCGCCTGCGCTCGCGTGCGGACGGTTCTCGAGCGCCGCCCGTTCGATTTCGAGAAAATTGCCCGTCGCGAAGGGATGAGCGAGATCCAGGACCAGGTAGTCGTCCATGAGCAGATCGCGCATGGGATGCCGCCCATCCGCTGCCAACTGCCAGGCCATCTCGCCGTCGAGACCGTCGAAGAACGCAAGCGTCGCATCGACACGCGACTCGTAGAGCGGCCGATATTCCCTGGAGAGGGAGAAGGCGTCCTCTTTGTTGTAAAGGTCGCGTAGCTCGACACCCTTGGGATCGCGTGTCGCGTTCGACAGCATCACGTTCTTGATTTCCGGCCGGCCGACACGTTCGAGCCGGATGGGCTTGCTGCGTGCGACTAGCGTTTCCGCAATGGCTCCAATCAAAGTAACGCCATCCAATCCTTCAAGGATTGGAGCGAACGGCACCTCGACGACGATCGTCAAGACGTCGCGAAACTCGACGGTGTTCGTGCCCTTGGCTCCGAAGGAGAGCTTGCCGGAAATGTCCGTGCGGATGGTGGCCTCGACATCCATGAAAAACGGGTCGCTGACCAGTCCCGCGTAGATCCGCATGCCCTCGAGTTCCGAAGGCTCGCCAGTGACGAATCCTGTCTCGCGCCCATCCGATGTGACGATGGAACCTTTCTGGGCCGACGTCCCGTCTGGCACATCACTAAAACGCACGTCGATCGTATAGTCTTCCGGACCGTGCACGAAGCCGGCTCCCGACTGGGTCAGCGGTCGCAGCCGGAAACGATAGGTCACGACATCGCTGAAAAACGACTGCGATGTGGCCATGGGAAACGCATTCATGATCAGGACGAGATTGCCTGGACGTTCCGGGCTGGGAAAGGCGTAGAAATCGGTGATGTCGACGGCGGGGTCGTCCATGACCGCCGGGCCGCTGAAATGATCTGACATTGTATTCGCCTCTTTCGATGGATCAGAATTTCTGTTCGATGATGCCCGCGAGCGCGTTCAGCCCGGGCACGAACAAGTATTCGCCGCCCTTGACCGTGACGAAGGTGGGTAGATCGAAAAGGAACGGTCGCTTGGCGCCTGGCACGGACATTTGCGATCCTTCGCCACCGACGCCATTGATCGGGTCTTGCTCGGCGGGGTCGAGTCCCATGAACTCCCCACCTTTCATCCATTCGGCCTGGACGAACTCGAACTGTCGTTCGATGTCGGCCTGGATGAACAGGTTAATCAGGCCGCGATCGATCCCATCGTCTTCAAGGGCGCCATCCTCAAGATGCGGACCGTATTCGACGCCGCGCCGAAGCAGTCGGTGGCGCCTTACGGCAGTCGCCCGTTTAAGGCGCGTGGCACGCGGGTTGCTGCGACGCAGGTGCGATCCGAGCGGGCACCGCAGGCCTTCGTCGTCGCCGGCATAGGTGAAATCGTTGCGCCGGTCAGGGTCGGCGGCGATGGCCGGATCGTCCTTCTCGGGCGACAGGTCGAGCGGGCAACCGCTCGGCCAGCGACCCATGAGTTTGGCCGCCACCAGGTCCCGATGGTCCTGATCGTCGCTGCCGTAGAGCGAGCGCGCGGCGGTCGCCAGATATCGGCGGAACGCTGCAACGTCCTGGTAGAGCTTGCGGAACACCATGTATGTTCCGTTCACCCGCAGTTCGAATGGTTCGGGCATCATCGTGCCGCCGGGTCCGACCTCGTCTTCATACCCGAGCAGGAACTCGCCCGGTTTCAGCGGACGCCAGGTGCCGTCGTTTTCGAGCGCGCCGTCGCCCGGATAGGCAGGCGTATCCGCGCCTTCGATCGGCGGTTGGGAGATTGGATCGGCAAACCCAAAATGTTCGCCTTCGGACCCGATCCCGCTTTCATGCGCGAGCGCCATGGTATCCTGAACGAACCGGATCTCGACCCCGCCGGTCGACTCGAACTCCTCGCGGAGGATGCGGGTTGCCTCTTCGCGACCTTGATCGGAATCGGTTCGAAGCCAAGCCATTGCGTCAATGTCGGGCCCCCCAAGGCCGCCCTCCCAATGTTCCGGCGAATGGGGTCCGGCGTCGCCTACCGCCCCTGCACGTCCCCCCATGCCGACCCGGAACGCTTCCGGGAAGCTGCCGAGCGCCCGTTGGGAAAGTCCGAGCGCCTTCAGGCCATGATGGGTGAACCCGATGTTGACCGTGAATCGCGTGCCACGCTCCTGTTGGCGCGCATTGACGCGTTGGAACATGTTGCGCAGCCATGCTCGCGACTTCGCCCCGTCGCTGAACCTCAGGAAAACGTGACGGCCGTATCGCAGGAGAATTGGCGTCACGACATTATCCTGGATGTCGTGCAGGTTGCCCTTGAGGTCAGCAGAAGTTAAGCTAGGCTGAGAACCTAGAGTCGGCATTGTCGGAATCCTTGTCTCAAAAAGTCGACGCAGTCGTCAGAAGATGAGGCCGCCCGAGCCGGGGGCGAACTGCCGACCTCATCTTCTGGGAGGTCAGTTGGTGCTGACGGTGTTCGCGGGCGTCATTTGCCGATGTGTTCGGCAACATCCTCGTACTGCCACTGGTGACCGACCTCGGTGTCGATCATCGCGTCGCTTGGCACTTGCTTGTAGGATTCGGCCAGCTCTCCGAAAAACGCGGTGACCATGTCCTCGAGCTTGCCCTCGCCCTTGGCGACCGCGCGCTGAAACTTCTGGGTCTTTTCGTACCAGTCAGCGGCCTTGTAGATCTGGCCGAGGCTGAGGCTCGGAAAAACATCGTAACAGGCCAGGGTCTTGATCTGACCGCGTGCGATATATTCCACGATATCGCTTGCCGTCGCATCCGGGCCGCTTGGACACCCTACGCACTGACCCCAGATCTTCGTCAGGTTCTCCTTCCCATTGAGAACGAAGTCGTCGAAGTATTTGTCGAGACTCCCGTCGAACTGGGAGATGAAGAACAGGGCATAACCATCGAAGTCCTGAGTCCTCGCGACGAACCATCGCGCCGTCCGGATCAAGCCGAGCATCGTCGTCGCCTCCGAGAACGTCTTGCCGGGCCCGCCCCAGACAGGGACCTCTCGGCTGAGCGTGTCCGTGAACGCCACCAGGTCGGCTCCGGACTTCAGTCCCCACATGCCGGTGAACTCCTTCACCTCGTTCTTGCTACCCTTGCCCATGACAAGACCTGGGTAGCGCAGGCCCCACCCGCCGGCGCTCGTGATGGATTCCGATACTGCTACGCTGCGTTCTTCACGATTCATTGAAAACTCCAATCTGATCTGCGCAAACGGCCTTGCGAAAGTTGACGGCGCCCACTTAGGCATCAAAAATGGCAAAAAGTTGGCGACAGCAACATTGATCCTCCTGTGTGTCGACACCACGCAGCTTTCCAACCAAGGTTGACGACTACGGACAACCACCAGAAGACATAGTCAGGCAACGCCCCATCGCGGCGATCTGCACGGGGCCGATCGTAGACAAGGCAATCGAAGTTTTGGGGCGGACCGAACGCCGAGTTTCTCTTTAGGGGGCTCGCCCGTCGAATGGGTGTCGGTCGGAACGGTCCACAAGCGCTTCGCCGACAAGGGTGAGTTTTGGCGGCGTGCCCCACCCTGTGTATGTAGAAAGATGTTCCACCGCGTCAGAGGGGACGAATGCCACAATCGTGTCCGCCTTCATTTACCGCCGACACTGAACGATTCACGTTCCGACCTCGACAACGGCAGTATTGAGCTCCTTTGTCACCGAAAACATCGTAGTCGGAGGAGCCCTCTGCGGCAATTATACGCTCGTTCAATCTCGCTATCCGATGGTGTCTACATTCACGCTGCGGGAAGGACCGCCGAAGACTGCATCCCGCCTTCCAGCGTAAACGCAGAGCGAGAGGTGGAAGAGAAGTTAGGTGCCCGTAAAAGACTGAGGTGTGAGTGACGTGACATTGAGCGGAGCGAGCCGGCCATGATGACAACGACACCTTGTCGAACAGAGCGGCCAATTTCAACATCACCTCCAAATATGTTGACAGAAGCAACTTGAGAGGCTAATTGGACCGGTATGACCCAAAATATTTCCAGCACAGAGCAACGCCCGTACCACCATGGCGACCTGCACAGGGCCATCGTGGATGCAGCGCTCGACGTCCTCAGCGAATCACAGACCACGGAGTTTTCGCTGCGGGAACTCGCCCGTCGGGCAGGCGTCAGCCACAACGCCCCATACAAACACTTCGCCGACAAGCGAGAACTGCTCGCCGCCGTTTCGGCGGTTGGGTTCGAACTGCTGTCAAAACGCATGGCCGAAGCGACCAAAGAACTCGACAGTCCGCGCAAGAGGCTGACAGCCATGGCGCGCGCATATGTCTGCGGCGGCGTCAAAAATCCGGCGCTCTACAGATTGATGTTCGGCGGCTACCTCGCCGGTCAGGACGATGGGCGCCCCGCAATCGAAAGAACCGCGGCCTACAACATGAAAGCACTCATCGTAGGTGCGATTTCTGACGGCGCTCTCGGGCGGCCAATTGCAGATACCGAGGCCAATACCCGCACGATCGATGGGGCCATTCTCATTTTTTGGTCGCAAATGCACGGTCTCACCTTGCTGCTGGCGGACCGCCTCGTCGGCCCTAGCGACAAGATGGAGGAGCTGACCGGGAACGTCCTGCAGGGAATGCTCGACGGATTGGTGAACAGCATCCCCGCGGTGCCAGAAGGCGTTTGGGTAGGTCCTCCGCTGGCGGGGTAGAAGTACCGATGACGAGTCGGAGCTTGTCGGTGAGCGGCCCCGTCATCTTCCTGGTGCACGCCGTGTTTTCGTTCCGGAAGGTGAATTCTCATGGATGCATACATTTCTGCCCTGGTAGGCCTCGCCGGCGTCGCGATCGGCGGCCTGGCTTCGTTCGCTACGGCCTGGGCGACGCACCGGTCACAGGTGAAGGAAAAACAACGCGAGGTCGAGGCTGCCAAGCGCGAAAAGCTCTTTTCGGATTTCATCGCCGAAGCCACGCGGCTTTATGGTGATGCGGTCAGCCATCAGAAGGACGACGTCTCAGATCTCGTGCTGCTTTACGCCCTGGTCGCTCAAATGCGTCTAATCTCATCGCGACCGGTCGTGGATGCCGCCGAAATGGCAATGGAAAGGATCGTCGAAACCTACCTGACCCCTAACCGCTCGCTTTCTGAAATGCGGGATCTCGCGCGTTCCGGCGCAATGAACTTTCTCTTGGATTTCGGTGAGGCCGGCCGAGCAGAATTGGCGGCGGGCACCTATCGACCCGATCATAGGATTTTTGCGGAAAGGTTAAACCATCCGCCGCCTTCCGGCGAGCGAGCAGCAAATACCGAGAGGTCCCTGGTCCCGTGATTAAGGCATGAGCGATATCCGGTCGTTCGACCGTGTAGCTGACGGCCGCCAGTCGACTTGGCGGCCAACAACCTCGGCGGATTTCCGCAGCATGGATGATCATCGCGCCTTCTCAAGGACGTCGGTCAGTTCCGTCCTGATGACTGGACAAACACATTAATCGAACTGTTCGCCATGTCCGATCTGTTCCCGAACTGCGTCCTCGCCATCGGGATCGCCTGCCGGCTCTGGATCGGCCCGGTTAGCATCCGTGAGCGATTGCGCTGCCTCAATGAGAGCGACCGTGATTTCCCGCGTCCCCCAGCCGGCCTCGCTTGCCGATGCAATGATTTCCTCCAACACGGTTCGGGCGGCCTTCGCTTCATTCAAACGATCCACAGCGTCTTCACTTATGGGGGCCGGGGATCGGATGCCGACTGAATCTATCCACGCCTCCGTCAGGGTCCGGAGTTCTTCCCGATCGATAAACTCGTCGGGTCGTCCGGAGTCGCGATCGGGATGGAAGACCGAGACGTCCATTTCATCGGGAAGAGACAGCTCCTGCCTCGCATTCATGATGCCGACGGTAAACCTGGCCCTCGGTCGTCACAGTCACTTCCACGATCTTTTTTTTGCCGGCTGCAGTAACACGTCTACCAAGTTCCGACCCGCCTTGGACGATCATCCAGCGAGGGACTGAGGAAGCAGTGCTCGTGCCTTCACTGAAGTTCCGGCTCTTCACTTTCACGGTACCAGCGCTACCGCAAGCGACCTGTCGCTCGACGGCTACGTGGCATGTCTTGATCGCGCCCTCGTACTGTAGTGCAGCAAAAGAGAGATTCGGATGAGAGTTTGCGATAATTCAGATAGGACCGCGCTTGACGACGGTCGCCAAACGGTCGGCTTGGTTCCTGGGTCTTATGGCGAATTCCTGCCGCGTTGGCCGACGCTGACGAACGTGGTCCTCGGGCACCCAGCTCAAGGAGGTTCGCTCGGTGTTTTTGTGGGATTTGCCAGGCTACCGGCAGGACGAGCAGAGGAAGCTGTTCCGTCGCCCAATACGAAGCTGATGCGGCTGCTGGCGGAGACCATGCTCGACAATGCTGCTATGAATGAACCTTTAACCGCTTCCTCCCTCCAGAACAGTAAGAAGTTATCACGAAGGATAGAGCAGTGATTGCGCTTGGATTGGCCTCCTCGCTCATCGCAGTCGTCACGATTGCCGGGTTTGCCCTGCTCGAGCGCATCGAAGCCAACCGCGGCGTCACAAGTTTCCGCGTGTTTTGAACAAAGTGGTGCTTGCGGCCCGCGTTGGGCTTGCCCTCCAGCCGATCGGGTTCGCGACCTCACAGGCGCTGAGGCCGCCTCCCTGAGCTGTTCATGGGGTTGCTTACCGCGCCGACCTACCCGTTCCGCGCGCCATTGACGGCCAGCTTCTGCGCGGAGGCTACTTGCCATTCGCTGTTTTCGCCCCGTGAGCTCGCCCGCCGGGCGGGCGTCTCACAACGCCCCGTACAAACATTTCGCCGACAAGCGCGAACTGCTCGCGGCCGTCTCGGCGGTGGGGTTCGAACTTCTGGCGATGCGCATGGCCGAAACGACGAAGGAGCTCGACAGCCCGCGCATGCGGCTGGCGGCCATAGCCCGTGCATACGTCTGCGAACGCGGATTCCGCAAGGCGGGCCTTTCAGAAGAGTTCGTGCAGAGCGCAGTACTCGTTGAAGGCGTAGTTCACTAGCCATAGTCTTATTCGACTTGGTTGGTCTGATGAATTCTGGAAACCGCGCCGGCGACCGCGGATGTTCGTTGAGCAAAGGCATCGGCGTTCAGTGCCGCCTCGTCTGTCCGGTTCGCGGCGTCGCCCGGCGGGCATCCCATCGCGCGCAAGACCGCGCGTACGATGTCCGGGATGGCCGTCGCATCGATCCTGCTCGTGCTGAAAAGCGATGAAGCCTGCTCGACAAGCGCGACAACGATGCGGACCGCGAGATCGACGGACCCGACCGCCAGCAGGCCGTCCGCCTGGGCGTCGGCGAGGTCCCCCCGCAGCCGAGCCTGCACCGCCTGGGCGACATCTGGCAGCATGACGGCCGCGCGCGCGGCGAGACGGGCTTGCGCTGGCGCTGCGGCCAGGTCGCGAAGCAGTATGGTGACGGCCGTGGCCATGCGGGTCAGCGGGTTGTCGACCGCCAGGCGGGCCGGCTCCAGACGCTCGCTCAATTCCGCGATCAGCGTCTCGCCCAGCTCCGCCTCCAGCGCCGGAAGGTCCCGAAAATGCAGATAGAAGGTTCCTTTCGCCACCCCTGCGGCCTGGGTCACGGCATCCACCGTCGCCGAGACCGGCTCCGGGGCTGCATAGCAGGCCCGCGCGGCTTCAAGGATCGCCGCGCGCGTGCGGGCGCGCTTCGCCTCGCCGATCGCCGCCCGACGCTCAAGATTGATTCGTGCCATTACCGCTCCTTGCCAGCGCATCAGACCCGCCCTGCCCCGAAGGACGGCCCCGGCGGAATTTCCATCATGGTCCGGTCGAATCCGGATCTCCGGACGATTCTAGTGGCGCCGCCCGCGTCGTCAATGCCTGCGGCCCGCCCCGATGCGGGCGGCCAGATCATTAGATTAACAGGTCAATAATTTTCAAATTGACCTTATAGTCATTATGACATAAAGGTCCATATTGAAAGATGGGATCGGAGGAGCACCATCGACGAAGCGGCGGACCCTCGCGATGAGCGATCGGGCCTCTTCCTTCTTCGCCTCCAGATCGAACGTTACGACTCGAGGACCGGCACGACATGTCAGCCATAAGATCTAAGATGAACCGGCAGCTCCTCAGGGCCATCCTTGTCGCCCTGCCGAAGGTGATGAACCTCACGGCCTCCCGTAATCCCGCGTTCCGGGAACGGCTGAAGCAGCGCGACGTCGTCGCATGGATCGGGCTGCAGGACGGCAGCATTGGCCGCATCGTGGAAATCCGGAACGGCAGGTTCCGCTCCCGGTCGGCTGCGGCCGCCGAGGCCGAGGTGGCGATGTCCTTCAAGGATGTGGCGACCGCCTTGAAACTCCTGCTGCCCAATCGCGATCAGGGCGAGATCATCCACGCGGCCAAGAACTTCAAGGTTGTGACCACCGGGCCGGACGAGTTGGTCGTCTGGTTCACGCAGACCCTCAACATGAGCGATACCGCCGGTCTGTCCATGGGGACGCGAATGTCCGATGGCAGTCTAAGGTACACCACCTGCACCAACGGCGGTCCCCTCTTCGTCTACGTCAAGGATGGCCGCATTCTACGGGTCACCCCCCTCGAGTTCGACGCGACAGATCCATCCACCTGGGTGATCGAGGCGCGCGGCCGCAAGTTCAGTCCGCCCCGTCGGGCGCTGGTGGCGCCCCACGCCCTGACGATGAAATCCCTGGTCTATTCGGACAAGCGAATCCTTCATCCCATGAAGCGAGTGGACTTCGATCCCGATGGCGAACGCAATCCCCAAAACCGCGGCAAATCCGGCTACGTGCGGATCACCTGGGACGAAGCGCTGGACATCGTCGCCAAGGAGATCAACCGGCAGAAGCGCGTCCATGGGCCGGGTGCCATCACCTTCCCGATGTCGTCCCACCACCAGTGGGGCAACGTCGGCTACTATCTCAGCTCGCTGATGCGGTTCGCCAACCTGATCGGGTTCACGCGGGTGGCCGCCAATCCGGACAGTTGGGAGGGCTGGTACTGGGGCGCCATGCACCATTTCGGCAATTCGATGCGTGTCGGCGTGCCGGCGGGCTATGGCGGCGTCGAGGATTGCCTCAAGGAAGCCGAGATGATCGTCTTCTGGTCCAGCGATCCCGAAAGCACCAACGGAGCCTACGCAGGATTCGAGGGCACGACGCGTCGCCTCTGGGCGAAGGAACTCGGCATCGAGTTCGTTCACATTGATCCGCATTGCAATCCGACAGCTCAGTTGTTTGGCGGACGCTGGTTTCCCGTCCGGCCGCAGACCGACGCGGCCCTCGCCCAGGCGATCATGTATGTCTGGGCCACGGAAGGCCTTTATGACAAGGACTACGTCGCCACCCGCACCACCGGTTTCGACGAATGGAAGGCCTACCTGCTCGGCGAGACCGACGGAGTCCCCAAGACCCCTGAATGGCAGGAGTCCGAGACCGGAATCCCTGCCAAGGACGTGCGCGCCCTGGCCCGCAAATGGGGCGGCAGGAAGGTCTACCTTGCCGTCGGCATGACCGGCACCGGCTTCGGCGGCGCGGGCCGCGGCGCGACGGGTGCGCAATGGGCGCGCTGCATGATTATGATGATGGCGATGCAGGGCTGGGGCAAGCCCGGCGTCAATTTCGGCAACCTCGAGATCGGCATCCCGCACGACCTGCATTTCTATTTCCCGGGCTATGCGGACGGGGGGATATCCGGCGACCTCGCCTTTACCGGCAATGCCGTAAACAACTATCAGCGCATGCCGCACATCCTGACGATGAACCCCGTCAAGCAGATGGTGCCGCGCCAGCAAATGCCCGACGCGATCATAGACGGCGAGGCCACCGGCTACCTGTGGGACGGCATGGCCCAGGAGGCGCAGTTCGCGCCGTTCACCTATCCGATGCCTGGCTACTCGCCGATCCACATGATCTACCGCTACGGCGGATCGTCGCTCAGCACCGTGACGCGGTCCGGGCGCTGGGTGGACGCCTACCGGCACGAGAGCATCGAGTTCGTGGTGAACCAGTCCATCTGGATGGAGGGCGAGGCCCAGTTCGCCGACATCATCCTGCCGGCCTGCACGTCACTGGAGCGCTGGGACATCGGAGAATGGGCGAACTCCGGAGGCTACGCCCATCACGGCGTCAACGTCGTCAACCATCGCGTCGTCACCCTCCAGCACAAATGCATAGAGCCACTAGGAGAGTCGAAGTCCGACTATGAGATATTCACCGCCATCCTGACCCGGCTGGGCCTGGGCGCAGTCTTCACCGAGGGCTGCAGCGAACTCGACTGGGTCAAGCGCGTCTTCGATTCGTCGGATCTGCCCGATCACGTCGCCTGGAAGAAATTCTGTCGCAAGGGCTACTACGTCGTGCCGCCGGAAAAGCCGGAGCTGCGCCAGCCCGTCGATATGCGCTGGTTCGCCAAGGGTCGGCGCAAGGACCTGCCCGAACCTGCGCCGATGCCGTCCCAGTATGCCGAGCAGTTCGGCATGGGCCTGCAGACGCCGAGCGGCAAGCTGGAATTCGTGCCCGAGATATTCAAGCGGCACACTGCGGATAATCCGGACCGGCCGGCGGTCAACCGTTACATTCCGTCCTGGGAAGGCCGCAATGCCGAGCTGGCGGAACGCTATCCGCTGCAGATGATCGCGACGCACAGCCGCTACAGCTTCCACACCAGCATGGACGGCAAGAACAGCGCGGTCAATCAGGTGGATGACCATCGCGCCCTGATTGCCGGGCATCGCTTCTGGCTGCTGCGCGTCAACACGGCCGACGCCGCGGCGCGGGGCATCCGCCATCGCGACCTGGTGAAAATCTTCAACGACCGGGGCGCCGTCATCTGCGCCGCCGACATTTCGCCCCTGGTCACCCCAGGCGTCGTCAAATCCTACGAAGCGAGCGCGGAATTTCAGCTCGTCGACGTCGAAGGCGAGACCGTCGAGATCGGCGGCTGCCTGAACACGCTGACGCCGGACAGATCGCAGAGCCGCGGAACCAGCAGCATGGCGCCCAACTCGTGCCTCGTGCAGATCGAGAAGTGGCGGAACGCCGAAGCCTTCAAGATGGCGCGCGCGGCTTAGGAGGAAGTCTTGTGAGCAAGTGGAATCTTATCATCAACGTCGGCCGTTGCGAGAACTGCTACAACTGCGTCATCGCCAATCGAGATGAACACGTCGGCAACGACTTCCCCGGCTACGCGGCGCCGGCCGCCGCCGTCGGCGAGAGCCCCATCCGAATCCTGCGCCGTACGCAGGGAAGCGCGCCCATGGTGGAGACCACCTACCTGCCGGTGATGTGCAATCACTGCGACGATGCGCCCTGCATTCGCCGCGCCGGCGACGCCATCCGCAAACGCGATGACGGTATCGTCATCATCGATCCGGTGAAGTCGCGTGGCCGCAAGGACATCGTCCGTTCCTGCCCGTATGGCGCGATCGTCTGGAATGAGGAGCAACAGGTGCCGGAGACATGGTTCTTCGACGCCCACCTACTGGATCAGGGGTGGGACCGGCCCCGCTGTCAACAGTCCTGCCCGACGGACGTCTTCGAGGCGTTGAAAGTCGATGACGCCGCGATGAAGAAAAAAGCGGAAACAGACGGACTTCAGGTGCTCAAGCCCAACCTCGGAGCCAACCCCCGCGTCTGGTACCGGGGACTGGAAAGGTGGGAGACATGCTTCGTGGGCGGTAGCGTCAGCGCCGATGTCGGCGGCACCGTGGAATGCGTCGAGGCGGCCGACGTCACCCTGTCCCAGGACGGCACGGTTCTCGCGAGGACGGTCACCGACGGTTTCGGCGACTTTCGCTTCAACAAGCTCGCCGGGGACGGCGGCACCTATCGCATCGACATCACCCATGCCCTTGGTGGCATCTGGCGCGACTGCGTTCTGTCGGAGAGCGTCTATCTCGGCGAACTGAGGTTGACTGGCAATTCACCCGCGGATTCGCGTGGAGGCGCCGATGCTTGAGAGTGATCATTGCCGCCCTGGCATGACATCTCGCCGACGAAGACGGCAGGAGAGCCGGGAAACAAGCGTAGCCCGCATACTCGGTGCAGCAGAGACTTTGTGCGCGATCCACGGATCCGCCAAGACGAACGTATGCGACATCGCGAGCTACCTCAGCATGTCGCCGGCAAATGTCTACAGGTTCTTTCCGTCCAAGCTGGCGTTGTACGATGCGCTCGTTGCGCGCGTGCTCGAAGACACATTTCCGGCAACGCGATCGGGCTCCGACAGAAAGCTCAGCGCTGCAACACTTCGCGAGTTCTTCGGCGGCCTTCATCGAGGTTTTCTCGCCCTCATGCGGGATGAGGAAAAGCTCTTCGAGCTGCTCACGATCGCCGATGACGAACACTGGCCCGCCTTCGAAGCACACGTCAAGCGCGTGAGAAGCATCGTCGCAGAATTGGTCGAGGCGGGTGTCCGGGAAGGGGAATTTCGCCAGCAGGACAGTCTTCGCGCCGCCGAATGCCTGTGCACGTCGACTGCCGCACTCTGGGAACCGAAAGCCATCAAGACGTTCCATCTGAGGCGCTCGCTCATTACGCCCGAGGAGTTGATTTCATTCAGCATCGAGGCGCTCCGGAATGGAGCTCTTCCATGTTGACGACGACGGTCTGCATCCGTTTCTCCGCGGCCCTTCCGGTGATGCCGGGCGACAGGACCAGGCGAGACGACGGATCAGACGCGGCGAAGTTCATGCCTATGGCGCTGGAGGCCGGCTCTGAGGAAGTCGGTCGCATCGCTGCATCCGGCTTGCAGCCAAGGCGCGCCGACGCTGACCTTTAGGGAGGTAGACCACCATGCTTGTAACCACCCCCGGCGGCTTCGGCCGTCCCATAGTCGCCTTGCCCGACGTCGAGGCGTTCGAGCAGTTCCCGCTGCCCGAGCGTGACCTCCCGGCAAACACCTACGATATGCTGGAGCGCGGCGCCGCCATAGCGCCGGATCAGCCTGCGCTGTCCTTCTTTCTACGCTCAGACGACTTCCGTGAGGCCTTCGTCTGGACGCACGCCGAACTGCTGGCTGACATCACGAAAACGGCCAATACCCTCCGCCGGCTGGGTGTCGGCCGCGACGACGTCGTCGCCTTCGTGCTGCCCAACCTGCCCGAAACGCATTTCGTGATCTGGGGGAGCGAGGCGGCGGGCATCGCTTTCGCAGTCAACCCGCTGCTTGAAGCGGGACAGATCTCCGAACTCCTTGCTGCCGGCAGGGCGAAGTGGCTCGTCACTCTGGCGCCCTTTCCGGGATATGACATCTGGCAGAAGGCGACAAGGGCCGCCGCGAACCTGCCGGATCTGCAAGGTATCCTCACCGTCAGCTTAGCACCGTATCTCCGCTACAACTCCGACGACGCGCCGGAGGAGCGGCTACAGATCGCGGGCGTCGATGGACTTTCCATCCCCGTTCTCAGCCTTCGCGAGGAAATGAACACGGAAAGCGGCGACAGGCTGACCTTCGACGCGCCCACCGCCGGGGACATCTCTTCGTACTTCTGCACAGGCGGTACGACAGGACTGCCGAAGATCGCCGCACGCACGCATTTGTCGGAGGTATTCGACGCGTGGTCCACAAAGGCCATGACGGGGGACGCGTTCGCGCCCGGCAAGACGATTTTCTGCGGCCTGCCGCTCTTCCACGTCAACGGGCAATTGGTGACGGGCCTGATCCCGTGGTCGCAAGGCGGACATGTCGTCTTGGGCACGCCGCACGGCTATCGCGGAGAAGGAGTGATCCCGTCCTTCTGGGAGATCGTCGAACATTATCGGATCGTGGCCTTCTCGGGTGTTCCCACAGTATTTTCGGCACTACTGCAAGTCCCGGTCGGGGGCCGCGACATTTCAAGCGCCGGCTACGGCTTCTGCGGCGCGGCTCCGATGCCCGTGGAACTGTTCCGAACGTTCGAAAAGACGATTGGCATCCGCATTCTGGAGGCGTACGGCCTGACGGAAGGCGCCTGCGTTTCCAGCGTAAATCCGCCGGAGGGCGAGCGACGCATCGGCTCGATCGGCCTGCGCCTCCCCTACCAGCAAATGGCATCGGTCAGACTTGATGATTCCGGCACTTTCCTCGGGTTCGCCGGGACGGAAGAGGTCGGCGTGCTCGCGATCCGCGGACCGAACGTCTTTGCCGGGTACGTCAACGCCGAACACAACAAGGGTCTCTGGATCGAGATTGACGGCGAGCGCTGGCTGAACACCGGCGATCTCGCCCGCCAGGACGCGGACGGCTACTTCTGGCTGACGGGTCGCAGGAAGGAGCTCATTATCCGCGGCGGCCACAACATCGATCCCAAGCTGATCGAGGATGCGGTGCAGGACCACCCGGCGGTGCAACTCGCCGCAGCGGTCGGACGGCCCGACGAGCGCGCCGGTGAACTGCCGATCCTCTATGTCCAGTTGAAGCCGGCGATGGTGGCGTCGGAAGCAGACCTGCTTGCCCATGCCGTCCACCGTATTCCCGAGCGCGCCGCGCACCCGAAATTCGTCCGGATTCTTTCCTCGCTGCCCGTCACGCCCGTCGGCAAGATCTTCAAACCGGCATTGTCGATGCTCGAGATCGAGGACGTGGTGCGACAGGAGGCGGAAGCCTCCGGCATCAGGCTCATATCGCTAGCGGTCGTTCAAGACGCCCGCCTCGGACTGCTCGCAACAATCGCGACCGACAGCGATCCAGCCACTCTCCGCGAAAAGCTCGGTCGCTATGCTTTCAAGGCCCAGTTCCAGCAGTCAGGAAACCAGTCATGAACGCTACAGCACGGATCCCCGTCACCAACCTTCAGCACCACGTCTTCTACGTCACCGAACTGGAGCGCTCAAAGGCCTTCTACATTGAGCTTTTCGACTTGCAGTTCTCCGCTCTCAACCATCCGGACAGCAGCGCCGCAATGCGTTTGTCGCAGCAGGAGATGCATTTCTTCTCCTTCGGCTTCCACCATCACGACATCTGCCTGGTGAAGCACCACAAGCTGAAGATGGACAATAAATCCATGCTGCACTTCGCGCTGGCGGTGAAGGACGCACGAGCGTTCGATGCAGTCAGAAGCCGCGCACGAGACATGTGCTTGCCGATCCGCGAAGGGCGCATGCTCGCCTCCGCACGCCCCGTGTCGCGCGCCTTTTGCGTCCAGGACCCGGACAAGCACTGGATCGAGATCATCGAGGAGACTAGCAGATGAGCAACGCCGCCTTCGTTCCCCCGAACGTCCTGTCCCCATTCAAGCTACGCTTCGCAGGCCTGCTGAAGCGGAAATGGTTTCGCGAAATTGTGCTGTTGTGGCCGACGCTGACGAGGCGGCGGTTCTCCAACAAGACCGAGGACTACGGCGTCTTCAAGCCCTCGCTCGTCGCTCACATGGGGCAGCTTTCGATCTACGTGCGCGACATCGCGCGAAGCCGGGCCTGGTACGAGCGAGTCGCCGGCATGGTCCACGCCCGCACCTGCGAGCCCGAACGGCACCCGTTCAAGGAAGGCTGGCGCATTCGCTGCTGCTACATGAGCGCGGCCGACCACGAGGAATGCCTCGTGCTCGTCGAGGAGCACGACCCCTCCGGCAGGGCTACCGTGCCTTCGGGCATGAGCTTCTTCCATTTTGCGCTCGAGGTGGAAGGAAACCAACTGGAGGATGTCATGGCCTTTGCCAAACAGCGGCAGGCTGACGGATTCCAGTTGAACTACGGTCCGGTCCGCCACAACAGCGAGCCCCACCTGGGAGACGGCGAAACAGGCGGCAACGTCGCCTGCTACCTCTACGATCCCGACTGGCACAACGTCGAATTCTGTGGGGCCATGGACACGATCGAGAATTATCGCGCGCGATACGGGGACCTCAAGGGCGACGAACGCGCCTGACCCTGTCCGATCAAAAGGCGCTCTGAGCGGATGCTCGAACCGCCTTCGAAGTGGCCCTTCCAACCAAAGGAAATGAAAAATGGTAGTTAGATTGACCCGATTTACGACGGGCGGCGACCCCTTGTGGGGGATTGTAGACGGAGACGAGATCGCACCACTCGAGGGCATCTTCGTCTCGACCTCCGACATCCTTCGCCTTTCTCCCGCCGAACTCAAGACGCGCGCGGGCGTCGAACGTCTCCCGATCACCTCGGCAAAGATTCTGAGCCCCGTCACCGCGCCGGCGCAGATCATCTGCCAGGGTCTGAACTACGCAGATCACGCGATTGAATCAGGGCATGCGCCACGCCAGAAAAACCTGCTTTTCATGAAGGCCGCATCCTCGCTGTCAGGGGCGTTCGATCCCGTGATCCGCCCTGACGGAGTTCAGATGCTCGACTACGAAGTGGAACTCGGGCTCGTATTGAAACGACCCTTGAGAGCAGGCGATCACGTCACCAGAGAGACCCTCGGCGATTTCATCGGCGGACTCGTCTTGTGCAACGACGTGTCGGCCCGCGACGTGATGTTCGGCGAAGCCTTCCTTCAGTGGTTCCGCGGCAAGAGCGCCCGCACCTTTTGCCCCTGCGGTCCCTGGCTGGTCGTTCCCGAGCCAAACGAGGTAGCCGACCTGCTCGACAGGATCGAGATACGTCTGTGGCTGAACGACGAACTGCGGCAGTCGGCCCATACCCGTGACTTCGTCTTTCGCCCGGAAACCTGCCTCAACGACGTTGCGTCGCTGATGGACCTGTCTGCGGGCGATCTGGTGCTGACCGGGACGCCAGGCGGCGTGATCCTGCAAGCCAGCGCCGCCCTCGCCCAGATTCTGACGACCAAGCTCTTCAAGGATTCGGAGCGGAAGGAGGCGATCGCCCAGGAGGCGACCGCGCACGCGCGCTACCTCGCGCCGGGCGACGTCATGCGCGCCGAAATGCGCACCGACGACGGCACGGTCGATTTCGGCCGCCAGATGCTCGAAGTCGTGGACGCGTGATCCCAGGCGGACCAGCACGGGCGGGTCGATGCAGCTCGCTCCGCAGCGTGATCGCCGGAGGCGGCATGGGCTCGAGGGTCGCCGCAGTCCGGCCGCTCGGTCTGGGGGAGACGGCTGGTTGGAGGAAAGGCGCAGTGACTGCAGGCATGGTGGCAAACGCCCATTCCTTGGGCGTTGCGGAAAGGCGGACGTCTCGGAGGAGGGAGACCTGCATGAAGACTACTAAATTGCTGACCGGATTTTTCGGCTGTCTTTTCATCACGCCCGCGATGGCGGGAGGCTTCGACATTCTGGGGCAACCGAACGACGTCCTTTTCGAACCGGGGCGCTACGCCGAGTTCGGGCTCGGCCTCGGCGGTGCGGATGTGGCCGGACAAATCACCGCCGCCGGACCGCCGTTTGCTTCGGGCGACACCGCGCCCACGCTTCCATTTTACAATGGCGCCTTCAAGGACGACATAAACGAGCAGTTCTCGGGAGCAGTCATCGTCGACAATCCCTACGGGCGCAAACTCCAGTATGATCGCGGACCTCTGTCCGGCCTGTCGGGGGAAGTCGAGTCGATCGCGATTACAGGCTTGCTGCGCTACAAACTCACGGATCGATTCAGCGTGTTCGGCGGTCCCAGGCTCCAGCGCCTCGGCGGCAACACCGACATCTCGGTCTTTGCGGGCGGCCTGCCTGCCGGTTTCGCCAACGTGGAGTTCGAGGACACGTGGGCGGTCGGCTACGTGGTCGGGGGCGCCTTCGAAATTCCCGAAGCCCATGTCCGGATCGCCGTCACGTACAATTCCGCGATCGACTACGATCTGGACACGTCCGGTGCCTACGTAGGAACGACGAACGTCAAGACGCCGCAATCGGTCAACGTCGATCTCCAGGCCCCTGTCAGTCTTTCGACGCTGGTCTTCGCGTCGGTCCGCTGGGCCGAATGGAGTGAAACCACGACCAGTCCGCCGGGCTATCCTCTGGGATCGCTCACCCACTTCAACGACACGACGACCTACAGACTGGGCGTAGTGCAAATGTTCAGCGAGAACTGGGCGGGGTTCACGGCCCTGACCTACGAGCCGAAAACCGGCATATCGGCTGACGCACCAATCGATGCAACGGACGGACTGTGGGCGCGACACTTGGCGCGATCTACACCAGGGACAAGGTGAAGATAACCAGCGCCATAACCTATTACCAGTTCGGCGATGCTTCGGGCTCGTTCGGAAATTTCACGGACAACGACGTCCTCAGCGCTGCCGTCAAGGTCGGGTACGCGTTTTGACCGGAGCTGCCGCCGCAGACACTGAGATCCTCGAACATCACCCACGCAACCGCTCCCGCGCGGACCTCGTCGTCGCTTCCACACGGGTCCTTCGGCAGCCAGGTTTCGGTAACGCGGGTATCGCGGAACCGGCATCAACCCGCGCCCGAGGGGCGCCAAACATAACCCATCTCAATGGAGGAAACTGTGCACAAACAATTCGCCCCGAGAGTGTTCCAACTGGGCTACGTCGCGCTGGAAACGCCCGACGTCATGCGCGCCAGGGATCACTACGCAGAAACCATAGGCATGAGCGAGACCGCGACCGGTCATGATGGAGAGAGCTATCTGTCCATCGGCTACGAGCACCACAACATCGTCCTGCGCCAAGCCATGCACAAGGCGATGGGCCATCTCGGCTTCCAGCTCAACCCCGGCACCGAACTCAGGCAGCTCGTGGCCGAGCTGCGCGCCTTCGGCCTGGGCGCTCAGATCAAGTCCGACAGTCAGCCGGGAATCCGCGAACTGGTCGAAGTCGAGCCGGTTCCCGGCACAACGCTGCAGCTCTATACCGACATCGATGCTCCCGCCCCCGGCTTCAAGCGTACCGGCGTGTCACCCCTCCGGCTCGGACATGTGGCGGTGATCTCGCCCGAAGGCCCGAAGCTGAAGACGTTCTTCATGGACTTCCTGGGCTTCTGGTTCACCGATACGATCGCGGGCATCTCCAATTTCATCACCTGCAATCGCGAGCACCACGTCGTCAATCTGGTGAGCATGCCGGACCAGCGGGTCCATCACATAGCCTTCCAGCTAAAGGGCAACGCCAGCCACGCGATGGCAGGCGATCTGCTGGCCGAGCGCGGTCTTCCGGTGAAGTGGGGTCCAACGCGTCATACCGCCGGTCACAACATTGCCAGCTATCACTACGACCCCGACCAGGTGCTGATCGAGCTCTACACCGACATGGACGTGTTCATCCCGGAACTGAACATGTGCGAGGCACGCCCCTGGCACGGGCACTTCCCGATGGCTCCGCGCGAATGGAAGCTCACGGAACTCGCGGCTTGGGAAACCGAGTTCGCCTTCAGCCTGGCGCAGGCCTGATCCACACGATCGCGTCACCTTCCGAAACAAAGGTCAGTTTTATGCAACTTTTTCACGCTCCCAGATCCTGCTCGCTGGGCATCCGGGTTCTCCTCGAGGAAATCGGCGTCCCCCACAAGGTCTCGGCGATCGATCTGTCATCCGGCCACCAGCGCGACGATGCCTCCCTGGCAGTCAATCCCAAGGGCAAGGTGCCCGCCCTACTCCGTGACGACGGGACGGTGCTGACCGAGTTCCAGGCCATCGCCCTCTGGCTTGCATGGCGCTTTCCCGAGGCCGGGCTCCTTCCCGACGATCCCGACGCTGCGGCGCGCGTGACGGAGGTGATGGAGTTCATCGTAGGCACGATTCACATGCGCGGCTTTGCACTAGTCATCATGCCTGGCAAGTTCGTCTCATCGCCAGCGGCGCAGCAGGAATTGCGCGCCAATGGACTGCAGGTGGCGACTGACGGTCTACACCATGTCTCCGCTCTTTTGGGAGAGACGCCGTGGCTGTCGGGCACCCGCCCCGGGGTCGCCGATGCGGCGCTGTTTTACGTCACGCAATGGGCCATAGCGTTGAACGTCGATCTGCCCGCGCCGCTCAACGCTTTCTACGAGGAAATGCTGAAGCGCCCGAGCGTGCTGCGAGCGACCGATCGCTCCTCCGCCTGATGATCTCCGAGGGAACCGCTCGCCGCGCGAGGATCCCCACTCATACCAGACAAATGCTTTCGACCCGCCTTCTTGCGGAAGTTCACTTCGACCTCGTCGGTCGGCGAACCGAATAGCGAATGAAGCAAGCGCGCAGACGATGATTGCGCCGGAAAGCGGTGGTTTTTGTGGCTGATGGGGGGGCTGGCTCAGTGCTTTCCGCAGTGGCCGCTTGGTCGACCGGCAGTGCAACCTCCTCGAAGTAAAATTACTTCTTACTCCACCGGCGCCAACCTACTTCAGTCTCGGAACTGCGGCAGCAGCCGCAGTTCCGGATCGCGATAGATAAAAACTCTTCTCAATTGTCGCGTGCGACTGCAACGTTTCCACGCGATGCGATGTTGCTATGCGACCTTCGCCTGCAATCTCTTAACCGTCATATTCTGGGTCATCGCGGCTGTTTTTAACGCCGGGGCCGGTTCGGGCCTGGAAGTCGGCTTTTGCCTGTTCTCGCCGATGTTGAATTCCCGCAGCATCTCCGCGATTCCCACCACTTCGGATACAAGCGCGTGGCTTGCCGCCGTGGTCTCCACCACCATGGCAGCGTTCTTCTGGGTGCCCTGATCCATGGTGTTGACGGCGGTGTTGATCTCCTGGAGCGCTGTTGCCTGTTCACGGGCAGCTTCGACAATGGCATGATGTGCCGGTCGATCTCCTTGACCTCATCAACGATCACTGTCAGCGCTTTACCGGTATCTCCGACAAGGGCTACGCCGCTCTTGACCTGCTCACCGGAATTGTTGATCAGGTTCTTGATTTCCTTTGCCGCCATGGCGGAGCGCTGTGCAAGTTCACGTACCTCCTGCGCGACGACAGCGAAGCCCTTCCCGGCGTCGCCGGCGCGCGCGGCTTCAACACCGGCGTTTAGCGCCAGGAGATTCGTTTGGAAAGCGATCTCATCGATTACGCCGATGATGTTCGAAATCTCGCGCGACGAGGTGTCGATCCCGCTCATGGCCGCCACCGCCTGCTGGACGATCTGACCGGATTTCTCCGCGCCCACCCGGGCCTTGCCGACGAGGTGACCGGCTTCTTCGGCGCGCCGGCTTGAATCCTTGACGGTCGTCGTGATCTGTTCGAGTGCCGCCGCCGTCTGTTCGATCGAGGCAGCCTGCTGTTCCGTTCGCCTAGACAGATCGTCGGCGGCCGAACAAATTTCCTCGGCCCGGAATGAATCTGCGAAGCTCCGGCATCAATCTTGGCAATCGTCGCGGAGAGTTGTTCCAGGGCATCGTTGAAGTCGTTCTTCAGCCCATGATAGGCTTCCGGCAGATCGTCGGTGATCCGATAGCCTACATCCTTGGCGGCGATGGCGGCCATCGCCTTGCCAAAACAGTCGGCGACCAGTTTCTGCTCGGCCGAAATTGCTTCGGCATGTGCCTTCTGCTTTGCGACTTCCGCTTCGTCGATATAGACGGAGATTGCCAGATCCATGTCCAGCAAAACGGCTTTGACCAAGCTTGCGAGTGCTTTTCCGAATTCGGTCGGCTTCATTGTCTTCTTGGAAAACAGACCGCCCCTGGGGAACACCTCTTCAACGGCGCTGCCGATAAGATGGTCGAGAATAATCGCGTATCCACCGATATACCACTGCGGTTCAAGGCCAATCCGGGCATGAACCGATCCAATCGTTCGAACCTTGTTGACATAGTCTTCATCGAAATTGCCGTTGGAAATGCTGATCCAGTGGCCCTGCTGCGCCCCCTTGGCGCGAGCGATATGCTCTTCCGTTGAAAAGAACCTCTTCACTTCGGGGCTCTGGCGGAGTTGCGCGTAAAACTTATCCAGACCGTTTGGCAGCTCGCGTTCCACAACAGCCTTCAGCAAACGGATGCTGGCGCGGCCAGCAGTATCCAACTGCATGAATTCGAGGCGACGGGCGACGTTCTGCTTTTTTTCCTCCGCCGTGCCGGAGCCGGCATTCGAACGCTGATTATATGCGGGATGGGGGTAGTGATGCGACATGAATTATTCTCCTCTGCTTGGTGGAAAACGATCAAGCGACCAGTGCGGCAACCGGCCGCTTTGCTTCGCAATCGAGGAAGTAAGCGTCGATCTGCTCGACGAGCATGGGTTTGGCCAGAAGATACCCTTGCGCATAGTCACAACCCATCTCCATAAGGGACTGATATTGGGCCTGCGTCTCGATACCCTCCGCGACTACCTCCATGCCGAGGTCGTGGGCCAAGGAGATAATGGCCCTCACGATCGCACCGTTTCCATAGCCACGGTTAAGGTCCGCGACAAAGGAGCGATCTATCTTGATGTACGACACCGGATAGCGCTGCAGATGGGTCAGCGAAGCGTAGCCCGTACCGAAGTCATCAAGCGCAATCTTGACGCCTGCCTCCGACAACCGGTTCAGCGTCACACCGATCGCTTCGTTAGTACGGTCGAGAATGACATTCTCCGTGACTTCGATGACGATCTCGGAACCCGAATGTCCGTGAGCCGCGATGGCAGCGAGGAGTTCTTTAGCGAAGTTGAGGTCGCGCAACTGCGCCGCGGCAACGTTGATGGCCACCTTGCCGGGTACGCGACCCTTCCGTTTCATGTCGCGCATCACGCTGAGAGTAGCGGAAACAACGGATCGCCCAACCGCACTAATCAGATCCGATTGCTCCGCCAGAGATATGAGTTCCGCCGCCGGTACCCATTCACTATCCTTCTTCCAGCGGACGAGAGCCTCGAAACCGGAATGGGCTCCGTCAAGAAACCGTAACTGAGGTTGCAGAGCCACCTGTATTTCGTCGCGTTCGATTGCACGGCGCAGCGCCTCGACCATCCCATTTCGGTGCCGGATGCTCCGTTCCATATCTGTGCTGTAGACGGCATAGGTCGACCGTCCGTTGCGTTTAGCCTGGTAGAGGGCAATGTCGGCACGTTTGATTACTTCTAGCGGAGTACCTGCCTTCGTGCTCCGGACGACAGCCAGTCCGAAGCTACCGCTGACGTTAACTGACTTTCGACCGAGCCGGACTGGGGCCTCGAGGCCCTTCAGCATCTTCCGAACGATCCGGATTGCGTTGGCTTCGCTGCCGATATCCACGAGCAGGACGGCGTATTCGTCACCTCCTAGGCGGGCGACAAAATCCGATTTCCTCACGCTTTCTTTGAAGCGTTTTCCGATTTCGACGAGAAGTACGTCGCCCGCGCCGTGGCCCAAAGTGTCGTTGATCGCTTTGAAGTGGTCCAGATCGACGAGCACCAGCGCACTATACCGGTCTGTCCGTTCAGAGGATATAACGGCATCCAGTCCTTCAATCATGGAACGGCGGTTAAGGAGGCCCGTGAGTGGGTCGGTTTCCGCCTGGAGTTTGATCTGTCGCTCTGCCCTCTTTAGATCGGTGACGTCGGTTTGGACACCGACGATGTATCCGGAGGCAGATCGCCGCTCCTGCACCTTAAGCCACCGATCTCCAGTCAGCGCCAGTAGAAATGCCCTTCCCGGATTGCGGTGATTGCGCAGCCTCGTGTTGATCCAGTTCCGCCTGCCATCATCCCCGGACGAGACATCCGCAAACTCGCCGCGCAATTGCGCGTTCCAAAATCTCCTGGAACGGTTGGCCTTCCCGGATGGCGGGCCCGGTCCGCCTATAGCAGTCTTGGAAGCCGGAGTTGAACAAGGCGAGCCGATCGTCTCCATCGTACACAGCAACGCCATTGGGGATTGTCTCAATGATGTCGCGGAGAAGAATTTCCATGCGCTCCCGCCGGAGATTTTCTTCCAGCAGCGTCTCTTCGCCCAATTTGCGTTGCGTGATGTCATACCGAATTGAGACATAGCCACGAATGGAACCTGATGCGTCCAGCTTTGGCGCGATGGTCGTATCGACCCAGTAGAGCGAACCGTCCTTTGCCCTGTTGCATACCTCTCCGTGCCACGTGCTCCCCGTTGAGATCGTCCGCCACATCTCCTGGAAAAACGATGGCGGATGGTGTCCCGAGTTCAATAGACTGTGCTTGGCTCCCAGGAGTTCAAATCTCGAATATTTGCTGATCTGGCAAAAATGATCATTCACGTAGGTGATCGTTCCGGCGCGGTTGGTAATCCCAACGATCGTATGGGGATCAAGCGCCATTTTGAATGATGCCAGTTCCGCCACCATGTCTTTAAGATCATCCAGGGTCGCGCACGCATGTGGCCCGGCATTTCTCTGTTCGGATTTCAATAAGTCTGCTCTGTTCTCTTGGCCCGGCATTGTTTGTTCCCCTTGCTGGACTTGCACAAATTCCAAGACGGCGTTACGCGGTTGCGGTCGACAGGAGGTATTCGAAGTCGTAGCGTACTCAGCCACGTGCCTTCATAGTACGGTATCGGAACTAACTATGTTCGTTACCGTACATTGCGTTGGTTAACGCAAAGTATGTCATCTGGAGTAAAGCAACTTTTGTTTGGAAGGCTAACTTGAAAGAGTACGCAATTCGGAATCGGTTATTGCTTGCATTAAGGCCGGCAGCCCAAGACTTCATTGCGAAAAGATCGCTCGTCAGGCCCATGGTCGCCGGGGAGGTCATTTACGAAGAGGGTGCGCCCTTCACTCACGCCGTTTTTCCTCACACGGGTCTTATCTCGCTGATGACGGAAATGGCGAATGGAAGGCGCGTGGAGAAAACCTCCGTGGGGCACGAGGGGTTCCTCGGCTTCGGGCTGATCATGGGTGGAACCGGTGCGCTCGGCATGTGCGTCGCACAGGTTCCGGGCTATGCCTCCTGGCTTTCGATAGCCGACCTCGACGAGGCACTGGAGGAGTTCCAATGCGTCAGGGAAACCATGCTGCGATACGCGAAATCGCTGATCACGCAACTCATGGAGACAGTGGCCTGCAATAGCCTTCATTCCGCGGAGCAACGGAGCATTCGCTGGCTTCTGAGGGCTCATGACTGCGTAGTGGGGGACCGTTTCAATCTAACGCAGCAGGTGATAGCGGAGGTTCTGGGTCTACGGCGCGCGACAGTGAATGCAATTTGTTCAGAACTGGCATCCGAAGGACTTATCGAATATTCCCGTGGGGACGTTACGATCGCGAATCGCGCACGCCTCGAATCGAAGGCCTGCGAGTGCTTTCACAAGATCCGAAAGGCATCCATGTAGGCGGACCTGGGAGCATGATTCCCTGTGCCAGGCGGCGGGTGTGCTCACCGAAGTCCTGCCGGCTGCGCCTGACAGAGACACACTAGAACTCGGCAGGCGTCAGATCAGAGGAACGGGAGCGAGGTCTCAAATTGCTGAGCGACGTCAGCTCAAAATGCAGCGTCCGGACGATCGTCGAAAAGCGGCCCTCAAAGCAGCACCCATGCGCCAACGCCAACCGGAGGGTATGAGCGCCTCGTGAAGGAGCGAATGGCCGGCATCTAGTTCGCAGTACCAAGCCTGCCAACCGCACCACTCGATTTGGCGCGTGTCAGTGTTACCCATCGTTCGCACAAATTTCGTCGTGTCGGAAAATGCGAACGATCTGAAGGCCGATGTCTTCCGGCGTCATGTCGCCGGGGCGATACCAACTCCCGACATTATTGAGGAGCGTCAGAAGCAGCAGACGATAAACGCCTCTGTCAAACGCGGGGTGCAGGGAAAGATCAGCGATCAGGTCCCGGAACATTTGCTCGAACGCGTCTCGCTTGGCGACGAGGCGCTCGCGGATCTCCAACGGGGCGGAAGCGAAGTCATTCATTAGGGGCATGGTAAGCGAATTTGGGTCGAGCTGAATTTCCAGCATGGTGACGCATGCCGCCTCCAGCCGCGCCCACGGATCGGTCAGTCCTGATACCGCGGCCAGAATACGGTCCTCGGCTACCTGCAGTGCAATGTCATGGATGCGGACGAAAAGCGCTTCCTTCGACTTGATATAATGATAGAGGGAGCCGCCGAGTAGCCCGACACGCTCGCCAATATCGCGGACCGATGTCGCCGAATAGCCGCGCTCTGCGAAGAGGGACGCGGCGGCTTCCAGTATGTCCCGGTGCCGGTCGCTGAACTCGCCCTGCAGCAATGCGCCACCCAGCCTGCCCTCTGCTGCCGCCGCCGTTTTCGGATTTTCAACTTCAGCCATCGCCTCTCCTGGTGATCGTATGTCCTGCGCCCATCTGAAGAAGCTCTTAGCGCAGACTTGCGCATTTCCCAACTCCCCACGCCTCGCCTCCCCTGCAGAGCCAAATTTTGTCCTTGCGGACTGTAACAACCGTTTGATACATCTCATCGCGACAATACAAGGAGAAAAGGTTGATCAACACGACCAGGGAAGCCATACAACTTGATGTGGTGATAATGGGCGCCAAGCCGGCAGGTCTTTCGGCGACCATCGTGATCAAGCAGCGCGCGATCGCCGCAGGACAGGAAATCTCGGCCGTTGTGGTGAAAAAGAGTTCCGAAGTTGGTGCCCACATTCTTTGGGGGAGCGCAGCGTCCGCTGGGGCTCGACGGCGCCTGCGAACTGCTGCTTCATTGCGACGCCGTCCAGGCCGCAACCTCGGCTTTATGAGAGCCTCGGACGGCATCACCACCGCAGCCGACTGATCGATGCCAAAGCCAAGGCCCTGGCCCTTGCGGAAAATTATGTCGCGCCGAAATCACCGGTGATCGTCACGCCGGCACCTTTCGGGGCATCCGCAATCCGCAACTTCATCGAAGGGAGGCGCTGGCCGGACGCGCCACCGCCCAGGACGGCGTGGTGGGACGCGCGGTCGCCAACGTGTTGACCGGTTGGTCCCTACGCGGATCCGCTGAAGCCGCTTACCGAAGACCCTGTCATCGCGCTCGAGCGCGAGACCTTTTATCGAACTCCTCGCAACGCCGGCAACTGCTAATCGCGTCAAGCACATGCTGGCGACCGTCAAGCCGCAGCGCAACTGAACCAACGAAGGAAAACCTATGGCTGCCTATATCCCCCCCATCGACGACATAACGTTCCTGCTCGGCGAGGTCTTCGACTTCGACGCGCTGATGGTCGCCCTTCCGGGCTGCGAAGAGGTCAATACGGGCCTTGCCGCGAGCATTCTCGAAGAAGGCGGCAAGTTCTGCGCCGAGGTGCTCGAACCACTGAACCGCCCCGGCGACGAGGAAGGTTGCCGACTGGAAAAAGGCGCGGTCACCACGCCGAAGGGCTTCGCTGACGCCTACAGGGCCTTTGTCGCGGCCGGCTGGGCCGGGCTTTCTGGAGCTCCGGAGTTTGGCGGCCAAGGCCTGCC
This sequence comes from Rhizobium favelukesii, assembly GCF_000577275.2. Classification (NCBI taxonomy): domain Bacteria; kingdom Pseudomonadati; phylum Pseudomonadota; class Alphaproteobacteria; order Hyphomicrobiales; family Rhizobiaceae; genus Rhizobium; species Rhizobium favelukesii. The sequence continues at coordinate 915,749 of NZ_HG916855.1, read as the reverse complement.
GCGCGTGCTCCAGATCCTGCTCGACGAAATGCTATCATCGACCAACCTCTCCTTCGGCCTGTTCACAGGCCTCACCCGCGGCGCCGTCGAGGCGATTGCCCACCACGGGAGCGACCAACTGAAGCAGAAGTACCTGCCTAGGATGATTTCTGGCGAATGGACGGGCGCCATGGCGCTCACCGAATCCTCGGCTGGCACCGACCTCGGATTGCTCACTTCCCGCGCGGAACCGCTCGGCGACGGGTCTTTTGCGCTCAAGGGCACCAAGATCTTTATCTCCTCCGGCGACCACGATTTCGGCGGCAACGTCATTCACCTGGTGTTGGCGCGCCTTCCCAATGCGCCGACGGGAGTGAAGGGGATCAGTCTATTCCTTTCACCGAAGTTCCTTGTCAACCAGAACGGCTCGCTTGGTGAACGCAACGGCATGTCGGTCGGATCGCTGGAGCACAAGATGGGCATCCATGCCCAGCCGACTTGCGTGATGAACTATGACGGGGCCATCGGCTGGCTGGTCGGCGAACCCGACCGCGGCCTGAACGCCATGTTCACGATGATGAACGCCGAGCGCCTGTTCGTCGGCGTCCAGGGTCTCGGCATCGGCGAGGCAGCCAACCAGAAGGCCGTCGCCTATGCCCGCGAGCGCCTGCAAGGCCGCTCCACGGACGGCGCCCGCGGCCCTGTACCCATCATCGAGCATCCCGATGTGCGCAAGATGCTCCTCACGGGGCGTTCGTTTGCCGATGCTGGACGAGCGCTCGGCGTCTGGACCGCGATGCAGATGGACATCGCCGCCCTTCATCCCGACGAAGGAGAGCGCAACAAGGCCGCTGGCTTCGTCGCCCTGTTGACGCCGGTAGTAAAGGCTGCCTTCACCGACTTCGGGTTCGAGACGGCGGTCCTGTCGCAGCAGGTATTCGGCGGGCACGGCTACATCCGCGAATGGGGCATGGAACAGTATGTGCGCGACGCGCGCATCACTCAAATCTACGAGGGGACGAACGGCGTTCAGGCCATGGATCTCGTCGGCAGAAAACTGCCGATGGAAGATGGCGATCTGCCGCGGCGGTTCTTCGCGATGATGCGTGCCGAACTATTCGCAGCCGGAGGACCGGCCGAGCTTGACACGGCGAAGGCAGCCGTCGGCGAGGCCCTCGCCCGGCTGGCGAAACTGACGGAACATCTGTTGGCCATTGGCGAAGATCCGTCGGAGGGGGGATCTAGCGCCTCCGACTACCTGTGCTTTTTCGCGCTGGTTACCTTCGGATGGTTGTGGGTTCGCATGGCTGGAAAGGCTGCTGCATCCGCCCATGCGACTGCCGAACTGAAGCAGCGCAAGCTTATCCTGGCGCAATTCTTCGCGGCCCGTCTGCTGCCTCGAACTCTGGGACTGGAAGCGGCGATCCGCTCCGGCGCTTCCGCCATCATGGCACTTGACGCCGACATCCTATGATTGAAGGGTGCCCGGATAAAGGACGATCGACGCGTGGTAGTCCGCCAGGCGTAACCGACCCGATCCAATCTCATAGCCGCGGAGGTCTGGGTTCAGCCGTGTCGCTCGACTACGAGGCGTTCTCCGCAAAATTACTCCGGGGAACTTTGGTGGTCATCATGGGCACGATTTTCGCCGGTGTTTGACGTCGACAAGGATTCGAGCAGGCCTTTCCAAGGTTGTTCATCAAGCGTGACCTGGATTCCACGCAGCAGCAAGTGCCGGTAGGGCGGCCAGGGGCGGCCGCCTTCGACGAGCGAACCAGGATTCCTCCACGACCTCATTTGGCGGAACCTAGGACGGAGAATTTCGTCCTAGGATGAACTTAGCGACAACCTCGCCCGACAGAACCTCCTGTTCCATTAGGGCTTCGGCGACCCGCATGACATCCGCCCGCCGTTCACTGATGATTTCCTCCGCCCGCGCCAGCTCCTCGGCAAGCAGGCGTTCAACCCGCCGCCTCAGGATAGGATCCGTGCGACGAATTCGTTCGAGGTCGCGGGATCCTGTGAAGCTCGTGAAACCCAAGGCGCTCACGCCGTGGGTCGCAATGAGGATCGTTGCAATGTCCAACGCCAGATGCAGATCAGATCCTTCACCCCCTCCGGAACCCGCGTACATTTCCTCGAGGACTGCTTTCTCGGCAGCCTTGCCACCTTTGCTGCCAATCTGGCAGTAGAGAATGAGAACATCGACGCGCTGCAATCCTGCGCCGAACACTGGGAAACGGACAGCCTTCAGACCTATGTGGAGGCAAGGCTCGCGGGTACCGACACAGGCGCGGCTTGGCTCGATACTCTTCGGCTATACGTCGCTATTCGCCTTTGCGAAATGGTTGGGGCCTCGGTGAGGCATGGAACCCGCTTCCGGATGGCGGCGATCGACGAACAGGAATGGTCTACATGTGCGGGCACCGGGTACGATCTGCTGCGCGACGGCGAGGACCAGTTTCGCGCGAGTTCCGCTTTCGAACCTTGCGGCCACTTTAGGCTGGAACAGCAAGAAGCTCAGGCTTCTTCTCGAGGAATCGCTCATCGACCCAGCGTTCACGTCAAGTGAAATGGCCTTCTATCGGCGGCTTGATGTCTTACACCTTTTCCCGTCCGAGTAGTTGGAAATGTCGAGAAGCCGGATTTCGATCCGGCTTTTTCTTTGCCTTCGATCTTTGGCCAGTTTTAGCTTCAAGAATGGCCATTTCTCGATCGAATTTCCCTTCGGGATGCAGAAAATCAATTATTTACAGTCGAATTGGCCACTACCAAGGTCGTTTTCTCACCAGCGCGGCGCGGGCGACACTCACGTCCGCCTGTTGTTCCGTGTCGTTGAGCCTTGCAAGCACGTCGCCGGCGTGGACGTGCGATCCGACGTCGACCTTTCTCTCGAGAACTCGAGCTGACGCGAAAAGAGAGTTCTGTCTGGACCCGTGCCTTCACATCGCCGGTGATTTCCGCACCCGGTTGATACTGAGCCGCCGACGCCGCAACAACGCGGACCTGCTGCGGCGGCGGCACCACTTCAGCTTTGTCTTCGCAGGCAGCCAGAACTGCGCAGGCGAGACCAATTCCCAGCAATCGAAAGGACTGCATGTTTTGCTCCGGTGGGGTTGTGACCAAAAGAGAGCCGGTTCGCCGCAGTCTTCAATCTGATGCGAAATAAGGGGCGGTTGGCGATGTTGACAACGCCCACTTAAACGGTTGGAGTGGGCAATGCCAACATCGCTTAAGTAAAAATGTTGACAAGAGCAACTTCAGCACCTAAACGGACGGATATGACCCAAGACATTTCCACGACAGAGCAGCGCCCCTACCACCATGGTGACCTGCACAGGGCGATCGTACGTGCCGCACTCGATGTTCTCAGCGAATCCCAAAGCACGGAGTTTTCGCTTCGGGAGCTCGCCCGTCGAGCGGGCGTCAGCCATAACGCCCCGTACAAACACTTCGCCGACAAGCGTGAATTGCTGGCGGCCGTCTCGGCGGTAGGGTTCGAGCTCCTCGCAAAAAAGATGACCGACGCGACGAAGAAACTCGACAGTCCGCGCGAGCGGCTGGCAGCCATGGCGCGCGCGTATGTTTGCGGCGGCGTCAACAATCCTGCGCTCTACAGATTGATGTTCGGTGGCTATCTTGCCGGTCAGGATAATGGGCGCCCTGCGATCGAAAGAACCGCGGCGAACAACATGAAAGCCCAAATTGTAGACGCGATATGCGACGGCGCGCTCGGGCGTCTCATTCCAAACACCGCGGCAAACACACGTACGATTGACGGGGCCATTCTAATATTTTGGTCGCAAATGCACGGACTCACTTTGCTGCTGGTAGACGGCCTCGTCGGCCCCAGCGACAGGATAGAGGAGCTGACCGAAAACGTCTTGCAAGGCATGCTCGACGGATTGGCGAATTGTATCCCCACGGTACCAGAGGGCGTTTGGATAGGTCCTCCGCCTGCCAAGTAGGACGTCCCAAGCCTCCCGATCGGCGACCTGCTGACATTTCGACGAGCGAGCTTGGATATTGGAGCTGGTCGGGCAACCGCTCTGTCATTTACGTGGTGCGCGCGCCGTCTCGTTCCGAGAGGAGAATTCTCATGGACGCCTACATCTCTGCTCTGATGGGTCTCGCCGGCATTGCGATTGGCAGCCTGACCTCGTTTGCTACCACGTGGATGACGCATCGATCACAGGTGAGGGAAAAACATCGGGAGCTCGAGGCTGCCAAGCGCGAAAAGCTGTTTTCGGATTTCATCGCCGAAGCCACCCGGCTCTATGGTGATGCAATAAGCCACCAGAAGGACGACGTCTCTGACCTCGTGCTGCTTTACGCATTGGTCGCCCAGATGCGTCTGATCTCATCCCGTCCGGTCGTGGATGCAGCCGAGCTGGCGATGGCAAGGATCGTCGAAACCTATCTGACACCCAATCGCTCGCTCTCTGAAATCCGGGATCTTGCCCGTTCCGGCGCGATGAACTTTCTCCTCGATTTTGGCGAGGCTTGCCGGACAGAATTGGCGGCAGGGCACCTATCTACTCGGCGATAGGATTTTACCGAACTCGGTAGCAAAGCTACCACCAGCCACATTCCTCCCAGCAATTTACCTCCAGCCCATGGGCACGACGCAGAGTATGGCCGCCCAAGGTTATTCTCACGCGCCCACCGGTCGGAAACGTTCATCGATAGACGAGCGCGCAGATGGACCGAGATTGCCTGGTGGTATAGGCGGGACCATACCTAAGTGTAGTTACGCAATCTCCCCGATAGGCCTACCTTTTCTCTATCGCCTCAACCCCTCGATGAGGCGGGTAGCATCCTCCCAGCTACCGGGCTTCGGTGTCCCTCCCCTCCGCCGAGGCCGCGGATCCTCCCAAGGTCCGCCTAGGCCGTCTCCATCTGCCCGGAGACGGCCTACTTTTTATAAGAGCCGGAGGCTTTGGCCCCTGCAAGAAACCACGGCATCATCAACAATCCTTTCCAAATATCGGGCATAACTCCCCCAGGCCGCAGGATTTTGGCGATCAGCATGCTTGCGAGCTCACGATCGCGACAATCCGTTTTGCCACCCACGTCCATGTGAGGCAGTGGACTGCCAGATCGAGGCAGCGTCTCCAATTTTCGTTACCGACGGAACCGGGGTCATTCTTTCCAGGCCTCCTTGCCCGGGAAGGAGCGCGAATGAGATCGCGAGCTGCGCCCTGTGTCCTTTGCTTGCAGTCGTCCCGCGTGCCAATCCTACACCACTCATCACCTACACCTACGTATGATTCACCGCAGTAGTCCGTTCGACTAGACTCCTTGCATCAACCAGCGACGCGCTCGGCTCGGTCCGGGCAGGATGCGAGGATCTCGTCATGTACCAGGATTCCGTCACCAACCTTGCCCGCTTGGGTGAATGCAACGCACCCATGGTCCGCACCCTGTTCTTCGCGTTCCTGATAGGAGCGGCGATGGCGGGCGCCTATATCGGCTTCGGCGACATTCTGACGTTCCCCGCCGGTGTGCATGTCGATCCTGCCACCTTCTCCATGAGGCTGATTGGCGATTATCCCGCAAATATCACTGTTGCCGGCGCTCTTCACAATCTGGTCTGGATCACCAATCTGATCGGCGGCACGGCCTTCATGGCCTTGGGCAGGGCGCAGTTCCACAACAGCTGGCACGTTTCGGTCGTGCCCGCTCCCATAGCCGTCCGGGCAAAGATTTCCGCCAACACAAACGAGTGAGGCTCGTCATGGACGACCCACTCAATATCACAAACCTCAGCCCACCGCCGGCCAGTCTCGCGCCGGCCGGGGAGGCTTTCGCCCCTAGCCCGCAGCCTTCGACGGCCACGGCGACAATCAGACGGCTCGCCATTCCGGCCCTGGCAATCGCGGTCGTCTGCGCCAGCATGGCACTGGTCATGGCAGACTGGAACCGATGGGTGGCCGGTGCTGCCCGGCAATCGACAGACGATGCGGTGATTAATGCTGATGTCTCCACTCTCAGCGCGCAGGTTAGCGGCACGGTACGAAGCACGCCGGTTGGAGACTATCAGCGGGTCACGAAAGGCCAGTTGCTCGGTGAAATCGATCCCCGCGAGTATGACGCCGCCGTCGAGGTGGCGAAAGCAAACCTGGCATCCGCCAACGCCTCGCTCGCAAATCTTGCGAACCAAGTCGCGTTGCAGAAGGCTGTCGTGCAGGCAGCCGAAGCGCAGAACGCATCCGCGCTTGCCCAGCAAACACAGACTGAGCTTGAGTTTCACCGGCAGACAAATCTTGGAGATGCCACGTCGCAGCAGCTGCTGCAGCAGGCACAATCGGCCTATCTCCAGGCCCAGGCTGCCGTCAAATCGACCGCAGCCGCCATCGAGCAACAGAAAGCGCAGTTGAAGGTTCTTGATGGACAGGATCCGTTGTTGCGCGCTGAGGTTAGCGCCGCACAGGGAAATCTGGACACAGCTCTGATCCGCCAGGGATACACCCGCATCTCAGCACCCTTCGATGGTGTCGTTGGCCGCAAGCTCGTCCACGAAGGCGATTTTGTCGCCGCCGGCACCAGCGTCATTTCGGAGGTGCCCCTTCCGAGCGTCTACGTGACGGCAAACTTCAAGGAGACACAGCTTGCCCGTATGACCCCAGGCCGTGCGGCACAGGTCACCATTGATACATTTCCCGGCCAGACGCTTTCTGGAAAGGTCTCCCGGCTGTCGCCGGCAAGCGGCTCCATTTTCGCGCTTTTGCCGCCTGACAATGCCACCGGCAATTATACCAAGGTCGTGCAGCGCATTCCTGTCAGGATCGATCTCGATCCAGGCCAAACGCTCGCCAATCAGCTCAAGCCGGGAATGTCGGCTGTCGTAAGCGTCGATACAGCGGCGGACGCAAAGCCGTGAGCGCCGCAGCCAGCGCCTTTGGTCCGGTGACGAGTGGCACGACAGCCAGCCGCCCTCACCTGATCGTCGCGGCGCTGCTGTTGGCATCCTTCGTCGTTGGTTTCGACACCAGGGTCTTTACTGTCGGCCTTCCAGACCTGCGGGGCGCCTATTCATTGGGGGCCGACGAGGCCTCCTGGCTGAACACCATTGCCAACGCACCGCAGATCCTCATCTCGTCAGCGGTGGCATGGCTTGCCACAGTGTTTGGCGTCCGCCGGGTGATGATCCCTTCGAGCCTTGTCTACGCCTGCATCTCGTTTGCAATCCCGCTGCTCCATGACGGGACGGCGCTCTATGCGCTTCATGCTGTGCGGGCGCTGCTGCTCGGCGTCTTCATCCCGGCAACGATCATGGTGATCTTCCGGAACCTCGACATGAGATACTGGCTGGTCGGAATTGCGATTTACGCGCTTCGCCTTCCGTTGTCGCAAAACCTCGGCTTCGTGCTTGTCGGGGTTTATGGGGACTACCTCGGTTGGCAATGGCTCTATTGGCAGGACGTGATCGTCGCGCCACTTATTGCGCTCTTGCTGATCGTTGCGGCTCCCAAGGAGGAGATCAACGTCAGCTTGCTTGCGACTGCCGATTGGGGCGGAATGCTGTTGCTCGGTTCATCGATGACGATGCTCTATATCGCTCTTGACCAGGGAAACCGGCTCGATTGGTTCCAGTCAGGCATCATCAATTCGCTTCTTGCCGGCGGCGCAATCCTTGTCATCGGATTTTTCATCAACGAGAGCGTGGTAAAACTCCCCTGGGCGCATGCCAGCGTCATCCTGTCGCGTAACATCGGGCTCGGCTACGCCGTTATTATCGCCTTCACATTCTCCAGCTCCGGCGGTTCGATCGTCATCCCGGCGTTCCTGCAAAACGGCGTCGGGTTGCGACCCATTGCGATTTCAGAACTTTATGTCGTCGGTGCCGTAATCCCGGTCTTTGTCTTCATCACCCTGGCCGTCTATCTGCAGCGTCGGGTGGACTCGAGATTGTGCATGCTCATCGGTCTGGTGGCGATGGCGCTCGGTTCTCTCATTGGTTCCAGGCTGACGATTGAATGGTCTCCATGGAACTTCCTGCCCGTCGTTTTCCTGTTTACCGCGGGCCAGTCGTTCACCTTCTTCTCAACTGTCGTCTACCTCTTGGCAAACACCGATCCAAAGCGGGCAACCGCGGCGTCCGCCTATATCCAGGTCATCCGTCTTGGAAGTGCTGAGCTGGCTGTCAGTGTGCTGAGCACCTGGCTGCGGCAACGCGAGCAGTTTCACTCCAACATACTGACTGGCCCCATTACGGCCTCTTCACGAGATTTTCATGGCGTGATGGCCAGGCTGGAGACGCTGTTCGGTGCCTCGTCGCGGGGAAGCCTGGAAGCATTGTCGACCGTTGCGACACACGTGCGAGCGCAGGCCTATGTGCTTGCCTATTCCGATGGCTTTATCCTGTCGTTTTGCTTCGCCGTCGTTGGTTTGGGGCTGGTCACACTGATGGGCGCGATGCCGTTCGGCCCACTCCACCCAGACTTTCATCATAAGGGGCCTGCAGCAGGGACCCCAGTTGCACAGAGCAAGGCCGCTTGATCGACAAGCGACCATCATGCTTGCCGGTCAGCGGCGATATCGGAGCAAAGTCACACGATCGTCCAAGACGAAGCATGGCGTTCGACCCCAGGCTTGTGGCTGCCCGGCAAAAGCCAGTCCGACTCACACCTATGTATAGGTTAGACTGGGCCAGGAAGAAGGTATGGTTTCGGCAACATCGGCTGGGGGAACAATGTCTACAGCGTCAACGATATTTCGCTTTCGCGATGTCGGAGGATCAGGCCACAATCTGGCTTTCGGCCTCATTGCCGTCGCGCTTGCAGCCGCGGTCTTTTACGTTGATACCTATACGGACATCGAGGGCGCCGTCGCGGTTCTCTATGTCGTCACCATGTTGCTTGCCGCCCAAGCGACCACGCGCACCGGCCTGCTTGTCATCGCTGCCGTTTGCGCTGCCCTCACGCTTCTTTCCTACGCCACCACGCATAGGAACGATGCAGACCTTCAATCAACCATCCGCCTGATTGTGGCGCTTGCTGCGCTGTTCGTTACGACCATGCTGCTCCTGAAAACGGAGAGCGCCCGCCTCGCGCTCCTTTCGATCAACTCCGCGCTGAAGGACAGCGAGGCCAGATACCGGTCGATTTTCGACCGCACGCGCGTGGCCCTTTGGGAGCGAGACTATTCGAAGCTGCGCAGCTATCTGATGGATATCAGGGCGCAGGGCATCACCGATATCAAGGCGCATGCGCGCATTAATCCGGCCGTCGTCCATCATTGCGTCGGTCTCATCGAAGTGGTCGCGGCGAACGAAGCGGCACGCGAACTGCTGGGACCTCAGTCGGCGGCGGTCGGCACGCTGCGCCGGTCCGCCCTCCCCGGGCAAGAGAAATTCCTTGACGTGCTTCAGGCGATCATGGACGACGCAAGGGTGTTCGAAGACAAGGTCGAGGCACGGGCGGACAACGGCGAAGACAAGCTCGTGCTGCTCAGCATCAGCTTTCCCGAGGATCCGGCCGCCTTCAACCGCGTTGTTGTCAGCATGGTCGACATCACCCAGCGCGAAATGGCCCTGAAGGCCATAGCCGAAGCGCAGGCGGAGCTGACAAAGGCATCAAAGGCCGCGACGGTCGGCGCGATGTCGGCATCGCTTGCGCACGAGCTCAACCAGCCGCTCGGCGCGATCGTCGTCAATTCGCAAACGCTGCTGAGGTGGCTTGACCGCGACCCACCGGATCTCATCGCCGTGCGCCGCTCGGCCGAAAGAATGATCCGCGACAGCCAGCGGGCGAGCGAGATCATCCAGAATACACGCAGCCTGCTTTCTCCTTCGAGCAACAAGCTCGAGAACGTCAGCCTGGATAGGCTGATCGACGAGACGATGGCGTTGATGGAGCACGAGCTACAGCGCAGTGGCACGACCGTGCTTGTCGACCGGATGCCTGACATTCCGCCTGTCTCGGCCGTGAAGATCGAGTTGCAGCAGGTGCTGATCAATCTCATGACCAACGCTATCCAGGCGATGGACGAGGCCGGCAGTGCACAGCGGATCATTGAGATAGCGATGGAGCGGCCGGATATCGACCATGTGAGTATTGCCGTGCGTGACTCCGGACCCGGGATCACCGAAGATGCGAAGGCCAAGCTGTTTGCCCCGTTTTTCACGACGAAGGTGACCGGCATGGGCATGGGCCTGTCAATCTGCCGCAGCACACTGGAGGCCCGTGGTGGAAAGCTCGATGGAACCAATCATCCCGAAGGTGGCGCGATCTTCGAAATGCGCCTTCTGATAAAGCCGGAGGTGGAACATGGCTGAGACACGCAAGTCACAAAAGGAAGCGCCCGGACCTGTGGTCTTCATCGTCGATGACGACCTCTCGATGCGAGAAGCGCTCACGGACCTGTTCCGCTCGATGAAATTCGACGCGCAGGCATTCGACAGCGCGACGGCCTTCATGGAGGCCGCAAACGTCGATCGCCCCGGCTGCATTCTCCTCGATGTGCGCTTGCCTGGTGTCAGCGGTCTGGAATTCCAGACGCAACTGGAGCGCATCGGCAGCAAGATGCCCGTTGTCTTCATGACCGGATTCGGGGACATTCCGATGAGCGTGCGGGCAATGAAAGCCGGCGCCGTCGACTTTTTGACCAAGCCCTTCAAGGATCAGGATATTCTCGACGCGGTGGCAACGGCGATCGCGCGCGATGCCGTGCGCCGACGCCAGAATGCGCAGAGCGAAGCCGTTGCCTCGCTTGCGGGAAGCCTGACACCGCGTGAGCGCGAAGTCATGGAAGCGGTGGTCAGGGGGCTGATGAACAAGCAGATCGCCTATGAGCTCGGCATCAGCGAGGTCACAGTGAAACTGCACCGCGGCAATGTGATGCGGAAAATGGACGTTCGCTCGGTGGCCGAGCTTGTGAGGAAGGCCGAAATGCTGGGCGATGGCGTACGACCACCTGTATCTTAGTATGGTATCTTTGAAGCGGGCATGAGCGCATAACAAGACTTCGAAAGCAGTCAAAAAAGGTCGTTTCATTGCCCCCAGTCCCTACCATAGCCGTCGTAGACGACGACCAGGCTATCCGTGAAGCCATGGATGATCTCGTCAAGTCCTGCGGTTACGAGTGCCAGGTGTTCGCCTCGGCGGAAGAGTTTCTCGCCTTCGAACCGCGATCGATAATCGATTGCATGCTCGTCGATGTGAAGATGCCCGGTCTCAGTGGGATCGAGCTGCAGGCTGAATTGAACAAGCATTCGCAGCGCCCCCCGATGATCTTTGTCACCTCCTACAAGGATGAACGGACGCGCAGCGCGGCGATGAACGCGGGTGCATTCGCTTTTCTTGGAAAGCCTGTCGATATCGAAAAGCTGATCGGTTGCCTGGAGTCGGCGCTCGGGCACTGAGAGGTGAAGGGCAATTGAAATTGCCGTGATTGCGCTCGGGAATACCACAGCGCGCCACATCATCGTCAATCGGCACGGCCCACCAGAGCGAAGCGAACCGCACGATCAGGAATTCGGCGCTTCGCCAATGCATGCATCTCCTGACCGACACCGTCTGGGAAAGCGACCTTCTGTTTGGCCGGCTACAGGCGTGTCCCGAAAGCAACGCGCGCAAGGAGACAAGACGATGTTCCTCGCGCTTCGACTTCATCGCCGACCACCGCGGCATGTTCTCGCGCCTCGCCCTGACCGAAGCGCAGGTCGACCGCCTGCGAGACGAGTTCGGGATCTACATGGTCGGCGATTCCCGCTTCAACGTCGCGGGCCTCAAGGAAGGCCGGCTCGACGACCTCGCCGGAGCGATCCGGCCGACCAACTACGAGACGGGTCCTTCCGGCAGCGGCTCGCAGGTGCGGACGTCAATGATCGGCTCGTCCCGGTATGAGGCGTGCGTTCTCTGATCGTTCTTAGCGAGAACGGTTGGCGTCTCGGCATGGGCAGCCCGCGTGACGGCGAGCCAAACGATACTAGCCAGGAATATGAGCCGGCCCCTTCATTGCCCTTGCACCCTCGGATCGGCCCACATCCCGAAGCCGCCACGTCCGATCTTCTCCGCATCGCCAAGATCGGGCCGCATTAGCGATCCGCCCGGCTTTTTCGCGAGCCTCAGTGCGCCGAGCGAAACGAGCTGTTCCTCAAGGTTTGCGACAGTGTCGAGCGTGCCTGGAATATTGTAATAGCCAAAACAGGTGACATCCTGGCTCGGCGCATGCTCTTCCGAGACAAAGGCACGGCAGAACAGCACCTTGGGGTTCTTCAGCAGGATCTCGAGCTGGGTCCGCGCGAAGTCCTCACAGCGGCCGGCGAAATTCTCTTCGCGATTTACCATTTCGCCGGCGCACGGTTCGACGCCATAGAGATGCAGCCTAACCTTATCGTCAACGCGGATGTCGGTCGGCGACGCGGCTTTAAAACCGCTGGCCGACGCAAAACCCTGTCGGCCGACGACCTTCCGATTGCCGTCGTAGTACTCGATGACCAGGACCGTCTTCCCAGGCGCTGCAAGCGATTTCACATAGACCTCGTCGACCACCCCCGCAGCTGAAGCGGGCGATGACGGCATCGCCGGCACGACCAAAGCCAGGCTGCAAGCCCACCTTCGGAACTTCACTAAATTCGTAATCATTGAAGCTCTCGCTCAAAAGTTTCTTTTCGGGCTTCCACAATCCGCATTTTCGATGTAGCAGATAACGTATTGAGTTATTGTTTTGGGTTAGGCTAGCGGGTTTCTTAGGAAACGACAACCGTTTTTGTCGAGCGTAGTTCTGGATGAAAGGCGTGCAATGAAGGGCATACTTTTTTCCGCAACGATCATGGCACTGACTGCCGGCACCATGACTGGTATCAGCGCAAACGATCTGAAATCATTTGCTTTTAGCCGTTTTCCAAACGAAAAACGGAACATTGGCACTGCGCTCGATCAAGTTCTCTCACATCTTCATGCGGACGCGAGACAAGAGTTTTCGATGGGGAAAGACGGCATTCTCAGCAACGCAAGTCGCGATCTTTCGTATTACTATATACGTATAGCTGAACCGAACGTCTCTATCGCTCTAGAACGCGAATATGACACGCGACAAGACGAAACCGTCGGCGATGAACATAACGAACTGAGTCATAGTCACTTGTCGACTAGCCGTTGCGGGCCGTCGCCACTTGGCCCGGCAGCTATCCGTGATTTGGTCATCGCCTCGGCGGACAAGCACGGCGTCGACCGAAGCCTTGCAACGGCGATCGCCTGGACCGAAAGCCGGTTCGATCGGATCCGCAACAGCCCGAAAGGCGCGCGCGGCGTCATGCAGTTGATGCCGGCAACCGCGCAGCGTTACGGGGTACGCGACGTTTGCGATCCCGTCTCGAACATCGACGGTGGTGTCCGCTATCTCCGCTCGCTCATTGACCAGTTCGGCAACCCGCTGCTTGCGGCAGCCGCCTACAATGCCGGTGAGCAGCCGATCTACGACCATCACGGTGTGCCGCCCTACCCCGAGACCGTCGCCTATGTCGCAGCCGTCCTCAACTATCAGCTTGGGCTCCAGCCGCTCCGCGTAAAGAGCGCGACGCTGCAGTCGGGCGACGGCGACCGATCATCAACTCGAAGCAACAGCGTCATCGGCGCAACCGCCACGGCAAAGTTCGTTGGCGGCGTGATGCAATTCTAGTGGCATGAGGAGAAGGACATGAAGATTCCCGATACTTTCCGGCAATCCCGGGCGCTCCACATCGTGACAATCTGCTCGCTCGTTGCGACAGCCCAGTTTTTCAGCGCCGATTTGGCGATGGCGCAGCAAACGAGCCAGGCCTTCGCACCACTTCAGGCCGTGATGCAGGCGATCGTCGACTTCATCACCGGACCCTTTGGACGGTTGTGCGCGATCATCGCGGTAATTTCGATGGGCTTCCTCGCCTTTGCCGGTCGCCTCAGCTGGTTCCTCGTGGGCGGCGTTGCACTCGGCATTGGTCTCGTCTTTGGGGGGCCGGGCATTGTCGATGCACTGATATCCGTTGTCGGGCACTAAGTCATGGCCGAGCCCGACCTCACAAAGCCGATCCTCACCCCGTTGATCATCGGTCTGACGCGCTCGCCGACCTTGTGGGGGGTGCCGTACATGGCGGCCATCATCGTCATGGGTCTCACGATCATCGCCTGGCTTGCCACCAACAGGCTGTGGGCGTTGCTGACCGCCCCGATCGCCTATCTGGCTCTTTTCACCCTTTGCACCTGGGACGCTCGTATTCTGGACGTCCTTCAAGTCTCAACACGATTGACGCCGCGAACGCCGAACAAGGTCTTCTGGGGCGGCAATTCCTATGGGCCTTGAACCATGCTGAAGGTCGTGCGCGAAGAGCTCGGTTTCGGCGTCATCGGCGGCCGGGAACGGCCGATGTCGAAACACATCCCCTATCTCAGGCATGTGGCGGATACGGTCGTCAATCTCGCCGATGGCGCGCTGATGAGTGTCATCAAACTCGACGGCCTCTTCTTCCAGACAGAGGACCAGGCCGAGCTCAACATGCGCTCGGCAGTCCAGAACACGATGATCAGGGCGCTCGGATCGAGCCGCTTTTCAATCTGGTCGACGGTGATCCGCCGCCAGATTGATGCCGCTCAGGAGGGCGCGTACGAGGACCCATTCTGTGCTGCTCTTAACCGCCGCTACATGGCAGCACTTGCCCAAAAGCGACTGTTTGCGAACGAACTCTATCTCACCATTGTTCGCTCGGGCATGCGTGGCCCGCTTGCGATCGGCGACAAGCTGCGGCGCCTCCTGGATCGTACAGCGGGCAGCGATTTGCGTGACCAGCAACTGCGCGAAGCGGTCGGCGAGCTCGAGGAGCTGACGGAAAACATTGTGCGCGATCTTCGCAAGTACGGCGCCCGCGCACTCGGCGTCGTCCATCGCGCCGGCGAACCCTATTCGGAGCCGCTGGAGTTCCTGAACACCATTTTGACCTGTGGCATCCCGCGGAAGATGCGCCTGCCCAGGATGGGTATTGCCAACTACGTCGGAGCCTCACGACTGCACTTTTCGAGGCGAACATTACAGGCTCAGGGCGCGACGCCTGACGACAACCGCTATGGCGCGATGCTCTCCATCAAGGAATATCCCCCCTTCACCGGTCCCGGCATGCTCGATGGGCTCCTTCAGGTGAACCACGAGTTCATCCTCACCCAGTCCTTTACGATCGCCGACAAACCGGTGGCCCAAGAGCGCATCACCCGCCTGAAGCGGCAGATCGGCGCGTCCGATGAGGCCGGCAGCGATGTCGAAAACGATATCGATTTCGCGCTGAACAGTCTGCTGAACCAGGAAGCGGTGTTCGGTTTCCATCATCTCTCCCTGCTTTGCCTTTCGCGCGACCTCGACGGCATCAACAAGGTGGTGTCCGAACTCGGCGCCTGCTTGACCGACATGAACATCAACTGGCTGCGCGAAGATCTGAACGCAGAGGCGGCCTTCTGGGCCCAGCTTCCAGGCAACCATGCCTACATCGCCCGAAAAGCGATGTTGTCGAGCGCCAATTTCTCCGGCCTCTCGTCGATGCATAATTTCGCGTCCGGCCAGAGCGAGCGCCTGCACTGGGGAAGTCCCATCACCATCCTGGAGACGACCAGCCAGACGCCCTACTGGTTCAATTTTCATCAGCGCGATATCGGCCATTTCCTGGTGACCGGCCCGACCGGTTCAGGCAAGACCGTGGCGCTGACGTTCCTTCTGGCGCAGGCGTTCCGTGTGCGACCGACGCCTAAGGCGGTATTTTTCGACAAAGACCGGGGTGCTGAAATTTTCATCCGGGCGATCAACGGCACCTATGAGGTGCTCACCCCGGGAACGCAGACCGGTTTTAATCCCTTGCAGCTTGAGAACATCGGCGAGAACCGCGAATTCCTCCTGCGCCTCCTCAAAACGATGCTGCGGCGTGGCGATGGTGGCGATTTCGATCAACAAGAAGAGGACGTGCTCGAGCGCGCCATCGTGCGGCTGATGCAGGAGCCGGCCGCAGAGCGCAATCTTTCCAACCTCTCCGGTCTGCTGACCGGCCGATCGCGAGCTGATCCCAACGATCTGCATTCGCGTCTGAGGCCATGGATAGATGGCGAGAAGGCTTGGCTGTTCAATGCTCGCCATGATGTTCTGTCCTTCTCCGATCGAAACGCCGTCGGCTTCGACATGACAAGCATCCTCGACAATGACGAGGTGCGCACGCCAGCGCTGATGTACATCTACCACCGTCTCGATGAGTTATTCGATGGCGCGCCGGTGATGATCTTCATGGATGAAGGCTGGCGGTTATTGAGGGATCAAACCTTCAGCGACTTCATCATCGACAAGGCGAAGACGATCCGAAAGCTGAACGGCATCGTCGGGTTCGGAACGCAATCGGCCGCCGACATCGTCCGCTCGCCGGCGGCGCATACCCTGATCGAACAATCGGCGACCAATATCCATTTCCCCAATCCCCGGGCGGATGAGGAAAGCTATATCGGCGGGTTCGGTCTGACGGTGAAGGAGTTCAACTTCATCCGTAACACGCCGCCGGAGAAGCGGGCGTTCCTGATCAAGCACGGCCATGACAGCGTGATTGCCAGGCTCGATCTCAGCTCGATGCCTGATCTGATCAAGGTTCTGTCGGGACGGAAGGAAACGATCGAGGAATGCGCGAGCCTGCGCGAGACCCATGGCGATGATGCCGGAGCATGGCTCCCTACCTTTTGTGGCTGGGAGGATGGCACATGAGCCGAGGCCCCCTGCCGGTCTCCGTCCTGACCCTGTTGCTGATCGGCTTTGATGCAGGCGTTGCGATGGCCAACGTCCCCGTGATCGATGGCATCAATCTCGGTGAGCACCAGGAGCGCGACGAGACGACTGATGACATCGAGGATACCGACCACGATCGCCATACGATCCACACCTCGGTGACATGCTCGGTCTACCGGCCGGGCCGCAGCAATGATCCGGTTGGTGCGGCGAGCGCCAATCCTGAAATATCCGGCCTCGTACGGCGCGTCGCCCGCGAGGAACGCGTCGATGAGAACCAGTTCCTCGCGCTGGTCTACCAGGAAAGCCGTTTCAATCCCTGCGCCAAATCCAGTGCCGGCGCCACGGGCCTGGCGCAGCTTATGCCGGGGACGGCGGCCCAGCTCGGCGTCAACGAGAACAATATCGAGGAAAACCTGCGCGGTGGCGCGCGGTACTATAGGCAGCAGTTGCTCCGCTACGACAACAATGTCTCGCTGGCGCTCGCCGCCTACAATGCCGGCCCCGGCAATGTGAACAGGTATGGCGGAATTCCGCCGTTCAAGGAGACGCAGGGCTACGTCCGCAGTATCACGCAGGATTGGCTGCCGGCATTCGGCGGCTCGGACAAATCAGGAATACTCCTCAATTTCGGGGGTGGCGAGATGGCCTATGCCGGAATGCGTTCCGCGACATTGAACGCGATGGGAACCACTGCGGCGACTGGCGACAGCCTTGCCAATGTTTCGAGCTGGTATCAGCAGCTCGGTCAACTTCAGACCGGCACCATCCAGGAGAGCTGGGACCATAATTCCACGGTGCGCAACGCCAATCTCGAGATGATGAACAACTTCATCAAGCTCGGCACGGCGATGGCCGATCTTGTCACACCAGCAATGCCGTGTCCTCGGTCAATCTTTCCAGCTCGTCGCGAAGCACCGCCCATGACGAGGGCGATGAAAAGCCACGGGACGTCACCGGTCTCTGCGACCCGCGCCAGAACCTCGTCTGGAGCGATGCGCACAAGGCCTGCATCGAGAAACGGGAAAACGAGGACCAGGTTGAGCTGATGCTGCAGCCGCAATGATAGGAGAATCGATATGAGAGCCATCGTGCTGAGCAGCCTTGCGCTGCACGTTCTGCCGAGCGTCGTGTTGGCTGACGTGCCGGTGATCGACAGGACCAACTATAAGGTCGCCCAAAAGACCGCGGAGACGACCAGGCAGATCCTGGACACGAACAAGAATATCCTGACGACCGTCGAGGATACGTTGAAAGCGGTCACCGGCGATCGCGGCAGCACGGCGGCCCCCTTGAAAGACCTTGCCATCGGCAGCGGCTTCAGCGTCTCGGCGATCCCGTCCTTCGACAGCATCCTGAAAGAAGGCGTTCCGAACCTCGGCAACATGGGCGGCGACATTGCCAAGGGCGCAACGGTGTTCATCAACGGTTTGCAACTGGTCAAATCGCTGTCCGGCAAAGAAGACAGCACTTTTTCCGGCGACAAATCCTACGAGCAGCTGGTGAACACGGTCCTGGGGGTATCGGCACTCGTCAACGGGTCGCAGCAGGCGATCAAGAGCCGACGCAGCGCTTTCGAGCAGGCAGGGGGCCAGATCGGCACAGCGCAAGACATCAAAGGTTCGATCGATCAGAACACACAGCTGCAGGTTCAATCAGGCCTGACGCTCAACGAAATGATCGGCGTCATGAATGGCGCCGTCACGTCCCTGCAAGCGGAGAACCAGCGGCGTCTCACCGATATTTCAAACACCAAGAAGGCGCTGGCCTATGGGAACTGACATGGCAAAGCGTGAAATCGGCACCGCTCTTCTGGTCGCGGCAATCGTTGCCGGCTGCGGCACCGTCAAGGAAAAGACGGCGCCTTGCAGGCGTCCGGTCAATCTCACGTCCTTTGCGGGCGATCCGAGGCATGAGTGCGGGCCGATGCGACGCGTGAACGATCCGGCCGCGGCCTTTGCGGTGATCGGCGTGATGGATCAGGATCAGCATTAGGAACGCGCCAATGCAGGATTTTCTCGGTGATCTGCTCGACCGCATCGAGAACTCGGGGACGAGCTTCTCGGAGAAAGCCTATACGATCGTCGGCAACGAGATCATGCCGCTGCTGCAGACCTTGTTCGTCGTTTATGTCGCCTGGTACGGGCTCCAGCTTGTCATGGGAACAGCCCGGCTCGGCGTCGGCGAAATCGTCGGACGCATCGTGCGTATGATGATCATCCTTACGTTGGTCAGCTCCTGGGGCAACTTCAACAACCTGTTCTACCGCTGGATCAACGACACGCCCGAGGACGTCGGCCGTGCGATCCTGGCAGCATCCGGCACCGGAATTTCCGAGCCGACCAATGGCATGTCGATGATCTGGCGCACCGCCAACGAGGCGGCCTCGGCTCTTGCCGAGCAGTCTGGCTACCTCACCATCCTGCCAAGCATGATCGGCGTCACTATCATGGTCGGCGCCGGTGTCTTCATTGCGATCGCGCTTGCCATTCTGATCCTCGCCAAGGTGATGCTTTGGGTGCTGATTGGAACCTCTCCTATCTTCATCAGCTGCATGCTGTTCGAGAGAACGCGCGGTTACGGCGTTGGCTGGTTCAATCAGCTGCTCACCTACGCCCTGATCCCGCTGTTCATCTACGTCATTGCCGCATTCCTGATTGCCGCCATGAATCCTGAACTATTGAAGATCGACGCAGCCAGTGGTTCGAGAACACTCACGCTCGCCGATATCGCCGGCTTCCTGCTGCTGTGCATCGCGGGCGGCTTCGTCATGCTCTACATCCAGTCGTTGGGCCAGGGCATCGCTGGCGGAATCGCTGCAGGCATCGGCAACGCGGCGACCAACATTGCCCGTTTTGCCGGCGTAAGGGTACCGCTTGCGGCCGGTAAGGCCGCTCTCAGCGTTGGGAGAGCCGCCTACCAGGCCGGGCGGGGTCTGGGCGAGCGCGCCCGAAATGGCGGTAACGACGATGCCTCCGGCACGCGTTCCGCCATGCAATCACGCATCACCCAGAACAGCACGCCAACCTGAACGGAACCGTTTCCGAAAAGACATTTGCTATGGCCGATTCCAAAGACCTCAATCTACGCACCTATTATCAGAGCGGCGATATCTGGGAGCAGGAGATCGTCAAAAAGGCGAAGCGCTCGCGCACGCTTGCGTGGTTCGTTGCAACGATTTTCGGCGGCATCACGCTGTTGAGCTTGCTCGCCCTCGTCATGCTCGTGCCGCTGAAAAGCTTCGAGCCCTACATCGTCGAAGTCGACAGGAGCACGGGCTATATCGAGGTGAAGACCGGTCTAACGCGACCGACGAACCTCACGGAACAGCAGGCGATCACCCAGGCCAGTATCGTCCGATACATTCGGGCTCGCGAGGGGTACGATCCCTATGCCATCGAACAGAATTTCGGCATAGCGGCACTGCTGTCGACGGGCAATGCGGCGCGCGAGCTGCAGGACCTCTACAGCGCCACCAATGCGAAGAACCCGGCCAAGGTCTACGGCAAGAGCAAGCGCATCACCACCGAGATCGCTTCGGTCACCCTCCCGAACAACTCCACCGGCATCGTTCGTTTTTCGACGACGGAGCTCTCCGACACCGATTCCGTTACCAACCACTGGATCGCGGTGGTTCGCTATCGCTACACCGACACGCCGGCGACCAACGAGTGGCGCTTCGAGAACCCTCTGGGCTTCCAGGCCTATGACTATCGCCGCGACCAGGAAACGGTGACGGGGAGCGGCCAGTGATCAAACCGCTTCTCTTTGCCATTGCCGTCATGGCTATTAACGGCGCCGACAGCGCCACAGGCGCCGAGACGCCATTGGCGGGCCGTCTCGACCCTCGCGTCACCAGCGTCGTCTATCAAGCGAACAACGTCGTACGTGTCTTCGCGACCTACGGCGTCTCGACGATGATCATCTTCGACGAAGACGAGAAGTTCGAAACGATCGCCGTCGGCGATACGGACAGCTGGGACGTGGTACCGACTGACAAGGGCAACATCCTCTTCGTCAAGCCGAAGGCGAAGAACATCGCGACCAACATGAATGTCGTGACGACGAAGCGCATCTACTATCTCGAGCTTAACGACTATGCGCCGGAGGACAACAAACAGGTCTTCGGCATTCGCTTCATCTATCCCGACAAGGCCCTGAACGCCTCGCTTCGAAAAGAGGCGGAAGTCCGCGCCGGCTACCCGAACATCTCAGGCATCGAGAAGGCCAACGTCAACATCGACTATTCCTTTTCCGGCGATGGCCGGCTGAAGCCACTGATGGTCTTCGATGATGGTAAAAAGACGTTCTTCAAATTCGGCGACAGAGTACCGGCGATCTTTGCTGTCAACGCGGACTTCACCGAGACCCTGCGCAATTTCCGGCGCGAGGGCGACTACATCGTCGTCGACGGAACCGCTGCACAATATACGCTGCGCGACGGGAACCAGTGGACCTGCATCTTCAATCTCAGAAAGCCCGATTTCGGCGCCCCGGATCCAGCGATCATGGGGCCAGTGCCGGATGACAAGGCGACAATGCGAAGAAGGAGCGGCAACGGATGAAACGATCGCCCGAACTCGAGGCGATGTTGGCTGCGGACGAGACTGAAGTGCGCGATCAGGGTGCCCGGCGCAAGCAGCTCATCGGCGGTGCTGCGCTGTTGCTCGGGGGGGCAGCACTCGCTTATGTGATCGTCTTCGCACCGCAAAAGCGTCCAGGGGATGTCCCTCAGGGTGACGAAGAATTTTCCACGACCACCTTCCGGCCGCCGTCCTTTCTCCGTGAGGACCGCAAGCCCGAGCAGAAACCGGCCGAGAATATCATCCAGCTTCCGCAGCCGCCGGAGGAAGAGAAAGAAGACCATTCGGATACCACGGAATTTAATGTTCCGCCTCCGCCCGTCGCCGTCGAAACCGCCGAACAGAAGCAACAGCCGCCCGAGGAATTCCCGAAGCGATTTCTTTCCAAGCAGATTGTTACAGACTCCGCCAAGGCCGACAGCGGAGACGGCTCGCTGACCGGTGCCGCTGCGGAGGGTGCACCGACCGTGGCGGGTGAGGATAGCAACAGCAAGTTCCTGGCAACGGCCTCGGCAATTGGCGATCGCTCGGCCAAGGCGCGTCAGATCGGGCGGCTGGATGCCATGATCCCCGAGGGCACGCTGATCCCCGGGATTCTTGAAACTGCCATCAACAGCGACCTCCCTGGTCAGATCCGCGCCATCACTTCCCAGGACGTCTATTCCTTCGATGGCCGTCGGATCCTCGTTCCGACGGGAACGCGGCTGATTGGCGAATACCAGTCCGATATGACCCGTGGGCAGAAGCGCATCTTCGTCATTTGGACACGGCTCCTGCGCGACGACGGCGTTTCCGTTCGGCTGAACAGCATCGGCACCGACAGCCTCGGCCGGTCCGGCCTCACCGGTGTCGTCGACAACAAATGGCGCGAGCGTTTCGGCTCGGCCGTCCTGCTCTCCATTGTCGGTGCTGGCTCATCCTATCTTACCGGCTATGGCACCGGCCAATACAGTTCCGGCAGCAGTAACAATGGAGAGTCCGATTCCCAACGCGCCGCCGACCTGGCTCGCAAGACCATCGCCCAGACCTTCTCCGACATGGCCAACCAGGCGCTCGGAGAAAACCTCAAAATTCCGCCGACGATCAGCGTCCACCAGGGTGAGCGCATCTTCGTCTATGTCCGCCAGGATCTCGACTTCTCCGCCATGTATCCGGATCCGGTCGAGGCAGCCTTGAAGGAGATCAAGCATGAGCGAGGCCTTGGCACGGGTCGCGGCGTCAGGCAATGATCCGCATTATTTCCTGAAGCGGGCGCTCTCCCCGCTGGCAGAGTTTCTCGCCGATCCAAAAGTCGTCGAGATTTCCATCAATCGGCCGGGCGAGGTGTTCATCGAGCGTCTCGGTTCACCGCATATGGAGTTTCATGAAATCCCGGCCCTGACGGGGACCGAGATCGAACATATCGGCGAGCGGGTGGCCGCCACGAGCAACCAGTTCATCAGCCGCATCAATCCACTGCTCAGTGCCGCACTGCCGGGCGGCGAGCGTATCCAGATCATTCTTCCACCGGCTGCTCCTGATGGGGGCGCCATCTCGATCCGTAAGCAGGTGATCAGCGATTTCACGCTGGCGCAGTATCGCGATAGCGGCGCGCTCGATAAGGTTTCCGTCACCGTCGGCGGATTGAGCGGGACCGAGCAGAGGCTTGTCGCGCTCCTGAAGGCGGACCGCATCCACGACTTTGTCGAGACGGCCGTCCGTGAACGCGTGTCGATCCTGATCAGCGGCGGCACGTCCACCGGCAAGACGACCTTTCTCAACGCCTGCCTCAAGAGCATCGACGTGCACGAACGCATCCTGACGCTCGAAGACACACGCGAACTCTTCCCGCCTCATCGCAACAGCGTCCATCTGGTCGCATCGCGTGGCGATCAGGGGACGGCCCATGTGACAATCCAATCGCTTCTCGAGGCATCGTTGCGCATGCGGCCGGATCGGCTATTCGTCGGGGAGATCCGCGGGGCCGAGGCCTTCGCGTTCCTGCGCACCATCAACACAGGTCATCCCGGCAGCATGTCGACCGTGCACGCCGATACGCCCATGGGGGCCTATGAGCAGCTCGCCATGATGATGATGCAGGCGGGGCTGTCGTCGGGCTATTCGAAGCCGGATCTGATGTCCTACATCCGCATGGTGATACCGGTGGTGATCCAGCTGCGCCGTGACGGTGGCCGGCGCGGCGTATCGGAGATCTACTATGCCCGGCGCGTGCCATGAGCCGATCTTATCTTTCGATCTATCTGCTGTTCTGCGTGCTGATCGCCGCAGCCGTCTGGATGATGAGTTACAGCCTGATCCTGCTGCTTGTCTGGAAGGATGGTCGAATTCTGCATTTGATGACGACCACCAATCCCTTGGCGCCAATCCAGCAATTCGTCGCCTACTCGAACAGCCGGCCGTTGCGACTGGTGGCAATCGGATCTTTGGGTCCAGCGATTTTCGTCGCAGCTGCTGCGGCCGCATTCGGACTGCGTCGTCCCGCAAACCCGCTGGGAGATGCCGCATTTCAGGACATGGCGTCGCTGCGACGTGGGGGCTGGTTTCGGAAGGATGGACATGTCTTCGGCCGCGTCGGAGGCAAAATTCTTCGCCGCAAGGATGACCGCCATCATCTGGTAATCGGCCCAACACGCTCCGGCAAGGGTGTCGGTTATGTCATTCCAAATGCTCTGATGCACAAGGGCTCGATGATCGTCACGGATTTGAAAGGCGAAATATTCGAGCACACCGCCGGCTACCGGGCGCACAGCGGTAACGGCGTCTACCTGTTCTCGCCGGGATCGGCCAAGACGCACCGCTGGAACCCGCTGGATTTTGTGCGGACCGATCGTGGTAGCCGCACGCTCGACCTGCAGAACATGGCAAGTATCCTCATTCCCGAAACAATGGGCTCGGAAAACGCCATCTGGCAAGGGATTGCTCAGCAGGTGATTGCGGGCGTCATCAGTTACGTGTTGGAAAGCCCGCACTACAAGAACCGCTGCAACCTCGGCGAAGTCAACAGCTTCTTCAACTCAGGCGTCGATCTGCAGGTCCTGATGAAGCGGATCAAGGAGAAGGAGCCCGATCTCTCCAGGTTCACGACCGAGAGCTTCAATGCCTATATCGCTCTGAATGAGAGAGCGGCACGTTCTGCCCTTCTGGATATTCAAAAGGCTCTGGCACCGTTTCGCAACGAGCGCGTTATCGCCGCTACCAACGTGACCGACATCGACCTGGCGTCCCTTCAGCGGCGGCCGGTCACGATCTACCTGGCGCCGAATATCACTGACATGACGATCCTGAGACCCTTGCTGACGCTCTTCGTGCAGCAGACCATGGAGCTGCTCACCCGCGAGCATAACTCGAGCGCCCTTCCCGTCTATTTCCTGCTCGACGAATTCCGCCAGCTGAAGAAGATGGACGAGATCATGAACAAGCTGCCCTATGTGGCCGGCTACAACGTCAAGATGGCCTTCATCATTCAGGACCTTAAAAACCTCGATGAGATCTACGGAGAAACTGCGCGGCACTCGCTTCTCGGCAATTGCGGCCTGCAGCTCATTCTCGGCGCTAATGATCAGGCTACCGCCGAATATTCCTCACGGGCGCTTGGCAAGCGTACCATTCGCTACCAATCGGAATCCCGGACACTGGAACTGATGAGCCTTCCCCGTCGCACCAAGGTCGAGCAGATACGTGAGCGCGACTTGCTGATGCCGCAGGAGGTTCGGCAGATGCCGGAAGATCGCTTCATCCTGTTGGTCGAGGGTCAGCGTCCGATCTTCCAAACAAAGCTTCGCTATCACGTGAGCGAACCATTCAGGAGTGCTGCGAAATATGCCGCGGAACATCCCGTCGACGTTCCGGAAACGGAGTTCGCCGCGACCCTTCGGGTTCCCGCCATCGCAGCGGGAGATGAGACCGTGTCAAGTCTCCCTCCCGAGGGAGGTCAAGCGCACGCCCCAATGTCAAACATGTACACGACAACTGAGAGTGCGGAGACAGGCGCGAAGAAGGTAGCGCGCAGCATCCGGGCAAGACCAAGATCCAGCGTAAGTCGGAAAGCGAAATCGAAGCTGATATCGCCCGAAGGTGCACTGGCCGGCGATCGGCAGGCGCAAGTCGAAGAAAAGTTGTTGCCGACAGTTTGAAAGCTGCGATTGCTGCGTCCCTTGCTGCAGTACCCGATATGCCGTTGCCGCGGCGGAAGAACATCAAGGAGATTTTGGCGCAAACCATCCCTGATCCGGTCGAAATCGGCTTAGAATAGGCCAGGTCTCCGCACGAGGAGGCTCATATGGCAAATGCGGCCCAACGCGAGAGGCGGCACGTCGCTAGTTGTCCCCAAGGATGGCTTCCAAATCGCGGGCGCCATGCAAAACCCGCTCGATACGGACGGCGTGGTCATGGACGATGTAAAACATGATGTAGCGTTGAAAGATAGCTGATCGGACACCTGGCCAAAGCGAGAAGCGCGGCGTACCGGCTTCTCAGCCCTGCAACGAACCGGACCGCCCGCCGCGCGTTCGCCTCGCATGGATCAGCCGCCTTATCGCTCGCGGTCGTCGCGTTCAGGCTCTTGCCGTTCATCGGTCTCGCGCTGGAGCTGCTCGAGCCTCGGAATGAGTTGCTGGGCTGGATCGGAGCGCGT
The DNA here is from genome assembly GCF_000577275.2 of Rhizobium favelukesii. Taxonomy (NCBI): domain Bacteria; kingdom Pseudomonadati; phylum Pseudomonadota; class Alphaproteobacteria; order Hyphomicrobiales; family Rhizobiaceae; genus Rhizobium; species Rhizobium favelukesii. Next base: position 889,829 of record NZ_HG916855.1, on the reverse strand, counting down.
CGCATCGCCTGATCGAGGAGCTGGACCATCCCGGGTCTGCTGCGTCATATCGGCGACCGGCCTGTCCCGTTCCTCTTCAGTTTGAACACGGCTTGCCTCATCGTCATGATCGCGCAACACGTCCAGAGCGGTAGGTGACGTCTGGATCACCGAGGTGCCGTTCCCTTCCTGTCTCATCTTGCCACCGCGCTGCCGCGAGCGCTCGGCCGCTTCGATCGCAATCCTGAGGTCGTGATCCACCTCGGCGATTTCTCGGATCAATGTATTGCCGGAGGCACCGAGCTCACCCACACGGGCAATTACAAGGTCCAGGCGTGCCTGCAACGACGCTTTATTGGCATTGACTTCGCCTGCATCCGCGAGGTCGATCGCTTCACGGTAGTGCTCCACCTCGAGCATGATCTCGTTTGCTGCTTCGACGGTCCGCAGCCCATGGCGCGCGACCGCCTCGTCCCAGCGCACGTTGGCATCGTTGTCACCTTCGCGCAGCCTTGGCTCATCGCTGGCGATCCGCTCACCGTTTTGCTCCTGCAGTTCCATCAGTTCGCGCCGCACACTTACATGCTCACGGGCTGCAGAGGCAATCTCGTCGAAGTTTGCGCGCTCGTTTGCGGGAATGACGCGTTCCGCCTGGAACAGGGCGGTCTCGACACGCTTCTCATAGGCTTCGAATTCGGATCGGCTCATTTGACGCATTGGCTCATCCCTCGAAACGATCTGATCCAGAGATACCAGATGCGTTATGAATTGCGAGCGCAAACTTTCCGTCTTACGCCCACCAGGCACTCGGGGATGATCACGCACCACTTCTGATTCTAAACGGATAAGCTGCGATTGAGCGAAGCTTTCGACTCCTTCTCCGCCATGTTCTGTGGCCACGGCCTCCCATTGTCGCTTAGCGAAATCAGTATAGCGTCGGCTTCGCTCTGTTTGAGGGAAGCTATGTCTGTCGGACCGCTTCGCATCATATCGTCGCTGCGCGGCCTCGCTCGTTGCCTCGTGTTCGGTTCGCCCGTGGCGATTTGTCGGACGCACCTGGTTTTTGCCATAGGCCGCGGCACTCGCCCGCTCACGCCGATCGGTCATTTCCATATTGATGCCGTGCGCGCGTGCCTTTTCCGCCATCGTCACCCGCCAGCGACGAAACACCGAAATCGTCGTTTCGATCCGATCGCCGGCATCCGAACGCATGGCAACGATCGCATGGACGTGCACATGCGGCCGTTTGCCGCCCGCCTCCTCGGGCTTTGGGTCCTTCGACGGGTCATGCAGGGCAAACACATAGCGGTAACCGGCAAATTCCTGCGCCAGGAACCCTCGTGCGGCGGCATGGAAAGCCTGGACATCCGTTCCGGCCCGTGCCGAGAGGACGACATGCATGACGTCGCGCGGCTTGCGGCTATGCAGGCCGTCGCGCCATTTGAGCTGCACGACATCACCGGCCTGCTTGGCATCCGCGATCACACCCCCTTGCTCGTCGTAAGCGACGACCTGATACCGACTGACAAGATCACGAAGCCGGGCGGAGCCGTAGTCTGTGCCGTTGCCGTAACCGGTGAAGCGAAACGTCGCTGCCACGCTCTGCTCGCCCTCGTCACCATCCAGACGACCTTGCACGATCGCCGATGCTTTCCCGTCACCGGTGAGGCGCTCACCCATGCTGTCGCGCAAGACAGTGACGCCCTCGATGGTAAAGCCCGTGTCATCATTGCGAGGCGATGCGGCAAAGGCGAACATCCGGTCACCAAGCCCGCGTTTGAGGATCGCCCGCGCCTGCTCGTGAATAGCCGATGCCGGATCGAACTGCTCCTTCACCTCCACCACGAATGACCCGATATCGCGGCTTTCGGCGCGATTCTTCATCAGGTGGTCCCACTCGCCCGGGACCGTGGACAGTTCATTGCGGCCCCGCAGCTGTTCGCCACGCTCGTTCTCGACGACGACGTCGCCGTTGCGCGAGATATAGCCGATCATCGCGCCAAGCCTGCTGCCGCCACCGAAGGACGCCATCTTGACCACGGCCGGTTGGCTGCCGGACGCGAGCGATGCAAACCGGGACCGCATGGAAGGTTCGCCGGCGCCAAATCCATCCCCGGCCCTCAATCCGGCCGAACGGCGGCCGCGTTTGGTCCCACCATGCATTCGGCCGGCGACAAGAGATGCGGTCGGGACCGCTCCTCCGCGGCGCCGGCGCTCCTCTTCCTCCAAAGTCTTGCCCCGACCCAGCGACCGCTCGTGTAGCAGCGCTGCCCTCAGCCGCTCCCACTCATTCTCGAACGCACCGAAGAAGAACTCCATCAGGCGGCTCCTCGCCGCCGTTGGGCGCCGCGCGCCGCGAAGCGCCTGAGCTCGAGCATGACGGCGGCGACGATCTTTTGAATATCTGCCGTTTGAGCAGAGATCGCCTTGGCATCAACGTGACCGCTGCTGTTTGCGGCGCGCGCCAGCTGGTTGAGGTTCACGCCAATCGCCCGCATGTCCGACAAAAGCAGATCCAGAATTGCCCGGTCGTCATCGGTGAAGAAGGGGCGGACGCCTGCGCCTTCCAATGTCAGCGACCGCATAAAGGCCGAGATGGTCATTCCGGCGCCTGCGGCAACGCGCGCAATGACGGCGATTTCGGAGGTGCTGAAACGCGCGTGCACGACCCGATCCTTCCGCTTGTCTGCCGCTCCCGATTCGATCACCTTGCGCTGGCTTGCCGCCATTTCATCCTCTTCGAAACAATCGCCGCAGGCGCCATCGACGGCTTGTCCGTCGATCGTCAGCAAATTTGTATCACAAATTTGCGTATCCTGCCAAACATCACTATACGTATTTAGTATTGTTCTTCCAGACACATCGAGTGATCACATCGTGTGCCATTGGCATGTGATCCCACTCTAGGGGCCATCGCCCATAGAATGTGTTTGATCGCCAGCATTTTGGTTGACGATTGCTATACTAATAGAGTTATATTCACAGAGACACTGAGCACGTCAGCTTTCAAAGGGTCGATCAAGATGAGCCGGATCTATGCCGCGGTGAGCAATAAGGGTGGCGCGGGCAAGACCACGCTCGTCACCCTGGCGGCGGGGGAGTATGCGCTTAGAAACGAGCGTGTGCTTCTGATCGACGCCGATAGCAGGCAGAACCTGTCGGGATGGTGGCGACTGTGCCACAACAAGCAAAATGTGCCCGACAACATCGAAGTCACGACCGCATCGACATCACGAACGCTCGAGACGGCCATCGAGCGGTTTGCAACGTCCTTCGACCTCATCGTGATCGATGCACCTGGTGTCGACAGCTCCCTTCAGACGAGCATCATTCGCGCTTCGGAACTGGTCATCTCTCCCATTCAGCCGGCGATCAAGGAGATCGAGGCGGCTGGACAGGCGATCGCCATGGTCAACGAGACAAACGACGAAGCGGGTACCAAGATTCAGCATCTGAATGTGAGAACGCGCGTGACTATCCCGGGGCGCAACCTCGAAGCCTATCGCTATATCCGGCCATTCGTTGCCGGGTTGCAGCAAGCCGCCTATCGCACTGCACTTCTCGATACGGAGTTATTCGAGCGCAATATCTATCGCGCGATCCAAAACGGCCTCGGCACATTGCAGATGCAGGACTTGACCGACAGCGTCCGAAAGGCCCGCGCCGAAGTTCAGGCGCTCGTCAACGAAATCGAGAGCAAACGATCGATCCACCTCAAGGGCATTGCCGCATGAACAAGCCGAGCCTGGACCTTGACGACTTCATCATCGCATCGAACGCTGTCAAAGCCGACCACAATGCCGGGGGTGCGAACGCGAGATCGGTCGAAGGTCTCGCCGAAGAAGGATCTGCGCCGTCGGTCGAGGCCCCTATCCTGGCCAAGCTTTCGCAGAGTGTGCGCCAGCAAAAGGCAACCACCCGAGCTATTGCCGGAGAAGGAGCGCGACTTGCGCTCAAGAACCTGAAGCGCGCCAAAGAGCGCGACGCGAAGTTCTATGTCAACGTTGCGCTGAACTATGAGACCAAGATGCGCCTGAAGACGGCGGCACACGAGAACGATGTGAAGATGACGGTAATCATGCAGGCGGCGATCGACTTTTATCTGAAGGAAAACGGCTATTGAGTGTCGTCGAAGATGATCCGGCCGGTCGATTTGGCGGGGGTCATCTCAAGCAAACGCCAAAATGCCTCCTAGCGCGGGGCCAGGTTCTCGATTTCGGCGGCGAGTTGCTCGATCGCAGCGTTGAGTTCGGTTTCGATCTGCCGGCGCTCTTCGAGGGTCGGGGCGTTGCGGGCCTCAGTGCGCAGTTCTTCGATGTGCTGTTCGGTCGTCATCGTCGTCTCCATTGACGTTTGTGAAAGATGACCGGCGCGGCTGTGAGGGGAGAAGACGGGTCAAGGTTCGCGTCAGCGACCGGCGGAGCCGGCGTGCGGAGGAGCCGATTTTGTCGGAGCGCAAGCGCAGGCAAAATTGGAGGGACTGCGCGACCTTGAGGCGGCTTTTCCGCTCACAGCACAATCGCAGTTCTGAGCAGACAGGGTTTGGTCTCGTGTGGCACCGGAACGAGTGTTCGAAACACTCAAGGAGACATTGCAGGAATGAGGCGTTTCCAAATCGGCAACACAGTCGTCGAGGAGCAATCCGCAAGCATTCAGGAAAACCTGGCGATGGCCTATCGATCGAAGCTGCGCCCGGTCTGTCTTTGCCAGACGCCTGGCGTGGCGATGTACATTGCCAATATCGGGGACCAACTCGTCATTAAACGGATGCCATTGACCGGCGGTGCGCACGCGTCTGACTGCGAATCTTATGAGCCACCCTACGAATTGTCGGGGCTGGGCTCCCTGATCGGCAGTGCTATCCAGATCGATACGGAAAGCGGGGTTGCTTCTTTGAAGCTGAATTTTTCCCTTTCCACGAAAGGCCCGCGCACCGCGCCAACGCAGACATCGGCGGGCTCAGAGTCCGTCAAGAACGATGCCCGCAAGATGTCACTGCGTGCCCTCCTCCATTATCTCTGGCATCAGGGCGGCTTGACGGAATGGACCGCACACTGGGCGGGCAAGCGGCACTGGCCGCAGGTTCGCAACCACCTTCTGGAAGCGGCGCGCACCATGTCTGTCAAAGGAGAGCCACTCGCCGATCGGCTGTTCGTACCGGAACCATTCCGGCTCGACGATAGAAACGCGATCGAACAGCGACGCGCCGCCGCCCTGGCCGCTCTTCACGCGGGGGCCACCGGTTCAAAACCCTTGATGGTTCTGATCTGCGAGATAAAGGAATTTGCGCCGACACGCAGCGGTCAAAGGATTGTCGCCAAACACCTGCCTGGTTTTTCCCTTTTCCTGGAAGAGGCCTCCTGGCGTCGCCTTAATGCGCGATTTGCCGCCGAATTCGACATCTGGAAAGCAACCGGGACCTGTCACCTGATCGCGATTGCGACGATCGGCGCGTCAGCGTCGGGAGCAATCGCCGTCAACGAGATCGCCTTGACGGTCGTCACGCAGCAGTGGCTACCGGTCGAAAGCATCCACGAAGAGCGATTGCTGGAACGATTGACCAAGATGCGCCAAAAAACCGTCAAGGGGCTTCGTTTCAACCTTTCGACCACGCAGCCGCTCGCAAACGCGATGCTTCCGGAGCTGAAGCCCTGTCCCGCAGCGCTCTATATCGTACCGCCTGGCGCCGGCGAGGAATTCGAGATTGCGCTTGAGGACATGATCGAGGCGCGACCGGATATGACGCCGTGGATCTGGCGCGTCGCCGATGGCGACATGCCGCCCCTGCCCTAGAAAAACGTGGAGTGGCGTCGATTTTGACCTATCAAGCACGTGAATCAATGCGGCGCGACCGATTCAAAACTGTCGTTGGACGCTGTGCACCGGATCACCGACCCTGTTGTCCATGTCGCTCTACCCCTATCACCGGCGCGTGTTGCGCGACCAGATAAGCTGGAGGCCTTCCTGGCCCCGGGACTTCGGTCAGCGCGCGTAGATCGGTGCCGGGAGCTCGGATCGTCGAGCCTGACCGAGATGCAGTCGCGCTCTATGTCGCGGGCCTGTTTCTGCCAGCCGGCGCCGAACTCGACATTATGCGGAGCTCCACATATGTCGATTATGCAGAGAGCAGGATTATGCGGAGTATCGATCTCCAAAGGCCGCTTTGGCCGGCATTTGCGGTGGATTCCTGCTCCGCATAATACCGAGGGGTGGAAGGGGTGCGCCCCGCAGGGAGCGGAGCGCCATTGGCCTGTTTAGCGGGACCAGATGAGCTTGTGCTCGCCCTTGTCGCCCTGGACGAGGGAGGCGTAGACCGGGGCCGTGAAGGAGGGGTCATCGAGCTTGAGCGAGAGGTATTCGGCGCCTGTTTCCCGCGCGGTCCGGCTCCAGCCGGCGCCGAACTCGACACCAGTTGCTGTGACCCGGAAGTCCGGGGCGCGATCGTTGTCGCGGTCGCAGGGCTTGATGGATGCCTTGACGTTGAGGGTGAGGGTCTTGATGGTGCCGTTGTAGGCGCCGGTTTCGTCGCGGGTGAAGGTGCCGATCTGAGCCATTGTCGCATTCCTTTTCTGTTGCTCGAGCCGCGCCCATCGCGGTCTCGATGGCTGTCGATCAGACCGGCGACGATCGGCCCGCACCCGCAGGGCCGCAACGAAGTGGAGGACGGCCATGGGCCGAGGCTTTCTTCGCTATCGCGAGGAATGACGGCGCAGCCGGCAGGGGAAGAAAACGAGCCGGCCGTTGCGGGAGGACGATCGAGCCGAGCATCGCGAGGCGGTCCCCGGTCAGACATGCCCCATCGAGACAGCGGTGGGTGTGCCTTGCGCAGATTAAAGGGACGGAAATGGCGGGCCGAGGGCGCACCTCATCGAGGCTGCAAGGGCCGCGCATGTTCTCATTCAAGAATGCCCATCTGTCGGAGACAGACGGATTGCTGTCCCTGAGTGTCAGCCTAGTCAATCACCTGTCGCGCCGATCATACACATTGGCGAATTTTGGCGTGACGAGCCCCGTGGAGACGATCGACGTGGCATGTTTCGACAAGCGGCTTCAGTCACTGCGCAGGTCGATCGACAACTCCTTTTCCGGCGATTGACCGGCTGGGCCTCGCCGCGCAGCCGAATTTCGGGGCGATGCGACGTGGTCACCGCGAAGACGACGTGCCGCAAGCCCTGGTCGCTGGAAGGAACTGACGGGCGAGGACGACTGGCGAAAGTCGAGGTCTTTGACAGCGAAAGCGGGGAGTGCTGCCGCACCTTCGCGATAGATGATTAACTCACCGTCATGTTAAGGTTCCAGCTCTTTCGACAGCTGGAGCTTTTCCGCATGCCCGACCAGGATGGCAGTATTTTCGACTATATCGGAATTCTTGCTGTAGTTTTACTCGTTGCGGCAAACGGATTTTTCGTCGCCGCAGAGTTCGCTTTGGTCTCTGTCAGGCGCAGTCGCGTCGCCGAACTTGTAGCCGCTCGCAGGATGAACGCGTCGGCCCTGCAGCGCGCTGTCGATAACCTCGATGCCAACCTTGCTGCCACGCAGCTCGGGATCACGATTTCCTCACTGGCGCTTGGATGGGTCGGCGAACCTGCCCTTGCTCATCTCATCGAGCCGCTGTTGGGCTGGTTGCCGGCGGGCTGGGCCGCCACGGGCTCACACACCATTGCCGTGGTGATTGCGTTTGTCATCATCACTTCGCTCCACATCGTCCTCGGCGAACTGGCACCAAAAAGCCTTGCCCTACAAAGAAGCGAAGTGACATCCCTGGCCGTCGTCAGACCGCTTCGCCTGTTCCTGGTGATCTTCAAGCCCGCCATCGTCACTCTCAACGGCATGGGCAACCTCGTGCTGCGTGCTGTGGGGCTTCATCCCGGCACTGTCGAAGCCTCCTTCCATTCGCCACAAGAACTGAAACTACTTGTTGCCGAGAGCCAAGAGGCTGGCCTTCTCAATCAGGTCCAGCAGCTGTTGCTCGAACGCGTGTTCAACATAGGAGATCGACCGATCTCCGACATCATGACGCCGCGCCTTGATGTCGACTGGTTCGACGCCGATGGCAGTCAAGCCGAAATCCTCACGACGATCCGGAAGTGTAGACATGAGCAGCTCCTCGTCGCACGAGGATCGATCGACGAACCGATTGGCATGGTTCTCAAGAAGGACCTGCTCGATCAGGTGCTGGACGGAGGCAAATTGCGTCCCATGGATGTGATAAAGCAACCATTGGTGCTGCACGAGAGAACATCGGTCGTTCGGGTGCTCGACAGCTTCAAGGCATCGCCGGTGCGGCTTGCGATTGTCATCGACGAGTACGGAACCCTTGAGGGCATCATTACCCAGACAGACCTGCTGGAGGCAATTGCGGGAGACCTTCCGGGTACGGATCAGGAACCAGATATCGTCATACGCGCCGACGGTTCATTGCTCGTCGATGCGATGATGCCGGCATTCGAAGCGTTTGATCGCCTTGGCATGCGCGACAAGCCGGAAGGAGATTTCCACACGCTCGCAGGTTTTGCCCTCCATCATCTGCAGCGTATTCCAGAGGTTGGTGAAATATTCGACTTTGACGGCTGGCGGTTTGAGATCATCGACATGGACGGGATGCGTATTGACAAGATATTGGCGACCCGCACCGCCACCAGTGATGCCGGCACCTAGGACGTGCCCCTCACAACAGCGGGGTGCGCTTGAGGAGGCGCTGCAGCGTCCGTCGGTGCATGGACAATTGGCGTGCAGCGCGCGCCACATTGGCGCCGCACGACCTGTAGACGTCCCTGATATGCTCCTGGCGGACATTACCGGGAGCCGGGAAGGACGACCGGAACGTCGGCTGTCTAAGATCCTTGTTCAGCAGAACGCCAATCAGAAAGTCGACGTCGGTCGGCTTGGGAAGGACATCGCTGCCACCCGACTTGATTGCCTTTACGGCGTTAGACAGGTTGCAGAAGCGGCTGTGCACTAGCGTGCGGCAGCGCGGATAGCGTGCTGCGATAGCTTCAACCAGGCCGATGCCATCGCCATCATCGAAGACGAGTTCCACGATGGCGAAAGAGATGGTTCTTTCGCGCAGGTGCCGTCTCGCCGCATCGGCGGTATCGGCGAGGCATACATGAAGGCCTTTCCCGATCAGGCTTTCGACAAGCGGCGAGGCCGTTCCCACTTCGGCATCAGCGATTAACACCGCATTTTGCCTGGCAGTAGCCGGATGCCCGCTCGAATGAATGAGATCAGCCGAAGTCATCGTCGTTCCCCTTGCTTCATGAGGCTTGAAGTGTAGGAGGATTGTGCGGCGCCAGACACTATACATACGGTTAGATCGGCTTCGGGTACAAAGCATCCCCCGGTGAGGTCGTCACATAAGCAAGGAAAGCCCGCGCGGTAGTTCGTGATGATAGCCGCGCTTCGATTGCGATTGCGCGAAGACGCACGCCATTGTCGTGGCAATCAAAGCTGGATCTACGCTTCCAACGACCGTCGGGCCAAAGCTACACGCACGCCGATGGCATCGAGCTGCTCTCAGATCGATGTCGGCATCGGGCAGCGAGCGAGCGTCGGGGAGCGTGGCTGCCGCTTGGCCGGAAAGCGGCGTTAGTGGCCGTTGCTATCGTGCGAACTTGCGGGCAGCCGCCACGCAGGCAATGACCGCGGCGGTCACTGCAAACATGGTCCAAGTCACCGTTTCATGCAGCAGGGTTGCGGCCAGGGTCAGACCGAGGAAGGGTTGAAGCAATTGCAACTGCCCAACACTGGCAATGCCGCCTTGCGCCAGGCCCCGATACCAGAAGACAAAACCGATCAGCATGCTGAAGAGCGAGACGTAGACCAGGCCACCTAGCGCAGGGGCATTGATATGCGAGAAGCTTGCCGGCATGAACCAGATCGAGGCCAGGATCATCACTGGGAGAGACAAAACGAGCGCCCAGGAAATGACCTGCCATCCTCCCAATGTTCGCGAAAGTTTAGCGCCTTCGGCATAACCGAGCCCGCAGACGATGATCGCCGCCATCATCAGAGCATCTCCGACGGGCGCAGCGCTGAGGCCCTGCGCCAACGCGAAACTGCAAACGAATGCACTTCCCATTACTGCAAAGAGCCAGAAGGCCGGCTTCGGACGTTCTCCGCCGCGAATGACGCCGAAGACAGCGGTGGCAAGGGGCAACAGGCCGACGAAGACGACCGAATGCGCCGACGTCATGTGCTGCAGCGCGAGCGCCGTCAGCAATGGGAAACCCACGACCACGCCTGCAGCGACCACGACCAACGAAAAGACATCACGCCGTGCTGGACGCTTCTCTGCGAAAAAAAGCAGCAGTAAAAGCGCCAGCGCACCGGCGATTGCCGCCCGCGCGACCGTCAAGAACACCGGATCAAACTGCATGACCGCGACACGCGTCGCAGGCAGCGAGCCGCTGAAGATCACTACGCCGATAAGGCCGTTAAGCCATCCAGAAGCCGAGCGGTCCATATACCTTGCCTTTCTCATGTGCCGTCCTTATCGGGCCGGAGGCATGGTCACGCCAGTGACAGTCTGATACAGTTTTATAAAACTGTTATGCCTGAGGAAGCAGTACAGATGGATGGAGCTGAGGAACGCAATATCAGCCGAGTGGCGATGGTCATGGCCACAATTCGACAACGGATTGCCGGCCGCATTTTGACGCCAGGTGCGAAGCTGCCGTCGGTTCGGGCAATGGCAGCAACAGCTGGCGTGTCCACGTCGACGGTCGTCGATGCCTATGAGCGCCTGGTTGCTGAAGGTGTGATCCTGTCCCGACAAGGTTCCGGTTTCTACGTCGCAAACCAGGCCGCTCCATTTTCGCTTTCCGAGATCAGCCCAAAGCTGGACCGGGCCGTCGATCCCTTCTGGGTATCGCGCCAGTCGCTGGAGGCCGACGACAGCAATCTAAAGCCAGGCTGCGGGTGGCTTCCGCCATCGTGGCTTCCAGAAGACGGCATTCGCCGGGCGTTGCGGGGGCTGTCGCGCGCCGGCAGCACTGCGCTCGCCGACTACGGCTCCCCTCTCGGATTGCCGCCACTGCGCCAACACATCGCAAGGCGCATGGCGGAGCGCGGGATGGAGGCATCGCCGGATCAGATCATGTTGACCGAGTCCGGGACCCAGGCCATCGATCTCCTTTGCAGGTTCCTCCTCGAACCGGGGGACACGGTGCTCGTGGACGATCCGTGCTACTTCAATTTCCAGGCACTGCTGCGGGCGCACCGCGCCAAGATCGTCAGCGTTCCCTATACGCCTTCAGGTCCGAACATCGAGCTGTTCGCTCGGACCGTGGAAGAGCATCGACCGCGCCTCTACATCACCAATTCGGCAATCCACAACCCGACGGGCGCCATCCTTTCCCCCGTTGTTGCGCATAGGATCTTGAAACTTGCCGACAAGTTCGACCTGACCATCATCGAAGACGACATCTTCGCCGATTTCGAGCATACGCCGGCTCCACGCCTGGCGGCCTTCGACGGCTTGGAGCGAGTGATCCAAATCGGAAGCTTTTCGAAGACCCTGTCTGCCTCGGCCCGTTGCGGCTTCATTGCCGCAAAGCGGGAATGGGTTGACGGGCTGATCGATCTCAAGATCGCGACCTCTTTCGGCGGCGGACGGCTCTCTGCCGAGCTTGTTTACAAAGTGCTGAGCGATGGCAGCTATCGCAAACACGTCGAGGTCCTGCGAAGCCGGCTCTCGAAAGCGATGTTCGACGTTTCGGCCAGACTGAAGAACCTCGGCATCATCCCTTGGCTCGAACCTTCGGCAGGAATGTTCATTTGGTGTCGACTGCCCGAAGATGCTGACGCAGCCGATGTCGCACGTGCCGCCCTGAAAAGGAAGATTGTCTTGGCGCCTGGAAATGCGTTCAGCCTCTCCCAATCCGCAAAGAACTTCATTCGTTTCAATGTTTCCCAGACACTTGATGCGCGGGTCTTCGATGTGCTGCGCGAGACGCTGAGGGACTGAATTTGCAAAGGCGAGGCGAGCCTCGTGACATCATCGATCGAACATATCCTGCCACTGCCGCTCACCGACCATGCAGTCGGTCGCCGGTTGGTCAGCAATCCTGTCCATCGTGGGCTCAGGAGAAAGACCGCTGACTTCCAGGACAAGCTTGCGGCGCACCGCCACAGCGAAATCCTCGATCTTGTTGACTGGCAAGACGAAGGAACCGGGGCCGCCAATCACGCAATCGGCATAATACTTGTCGAGTCCGCCTGGTGCGCCAGAGGGGCGCAACATGAGTGCAAGTCCGTTGATGACGATGCCGGCCTGAACTGCCTTGTCGCGGGTTGGCGCAACTGGGTTTCCGGAATTGTTTGTGCCGTCGCCGGACACGTCGATCACTTGTCTCGTGCCTGAATATGGGCTGGAGACGATCATTGCAGCCCCTTGGGCAATCGCGGTGGAGATCGACGTGCGGCGCTGCGTGGTGATCGGTCGCTGCTCAAGCTTGCTGGCAAAGCCAATCGCATCCTGCTGTGTCTCGATCACATGCCAGTCGATGACGGAACCGGGCACCACATAGCCCGCCCATTCGAAGTAACTGATCGCAATGCGTCCGGTGAGCCCTCCCGTCACCGCCTCGATGAATTCTTTGTGCTTGAGCGCCTCGACATAGCCCTCCCGCTGGATGCGCACCTCCTCCTGATCCATAGACCGGGACGTGTCGACAGCGAGGACGAGTTTCACATCAACCTCGCCTCCGCCCAGCGGCACCGTTACCGGGGCCGCAGCTGAGAGGCTCATGAGCATCGCAAGCGTTGCAAACATCGGCGCTCCAATCACCCATTGTCCACTGTCGAAAATGTAACACAGCTTGATATGCAGGCGACGTCGCGATGCATCCTCCAAGTCAACTTTCGGTGATGCGTCACGTAATGGGTGTGAAAGACGTCTCGCTCGACCCCACTTGATTTGAGCAAGCTGCCATCTCATTTGATATCCCTATCTCAATCTGTCGAACCGACAGCCTCTCGCCTTTGCAGCCGCTGCCGTTCCTCAAATTGGACGCCGCGCGTCCGAGGAGTTTTCATGGGTTTCATTGATCGTGACGTCCAGCCGTCACATGACGCCAGCCTGCTGGACGCCTATTCTCAGTCAGTTTCGAACGCGGTCGATCTTGTTGGGCCGGCGGTCAGTCGCATCGAAAGGGTGGGCGGTCGGGCCGGACATGGCTCCGGATTCGCGATCTCTCCTGATGGTCTGGTCGTGACGAACAGCCACGTCGTCGACGATGCAAAATCCGTTCGGATCAAAACGCCAGATGGCACCGTGATCGAGGGCAAGGTGCTGGGTCGCGATCCGGACAGCGATCTTGCGCTCATTCGTGCGAACGATTGGGCAGGTTCCTTTGCCCGGCTTGGAGACTCCAAGACATTAAAGCGCGGGCACATTGCAATCGCAATCGGAAATCCGCTCGGTTTCGAGTGGACGGTGACGGCCGGTATCGTTTCGGCCCTCGGCCGATCGATGCGCGCCGCCAGCGGACGACTGATGGATGATGTCATCCAGACGGATGCTGCGCTCAATCCCGGAAATTCCGGTGGGCCACTCGTGTCCTCGGCAGGCGAGGTCATCGGCGTCAATACAGCCGTGATCCAAGGCGCGCAAAGCATCGCTTTTTCTGTGGCATCCAACACCGCCAAACATGTTGTGTCAGAGCTCCTGCGGTTCGGCCACGTGAGGCGCGCCTATATCGGCATCGCAGCCGATACCGTAGAACTGCATCGGCGAGTGGCCTTGGAGGCTGGGCTTGTTCAGACAACGGCCGTGCGTCTGCGCCGGGTGGAGGAGGAAAGCCCGGCAGCGCGAGCAGGACTTCGGGCGGGAGACTATCTGCTTGCAATCGATGGCCACCCCACATCGGGCATCGACGACGTGGTGAGGCTTCTTGATGGCGACAAGATCGACATGGATGTCGAGGTGTTGATCTTTTCGGTGGTGGGTCGGATTGAACGACACATCGTCCGGCCGGCGCACCGACCGAAATCGGAGTAGCTTCGCCAACGCGGTCTGTCAAACACGCCGCGTTTGTTCGAGCTCGGCGGGTCGCAAGACAGCCTCTCGTCAGACATTGCAATGCGAGCGTCGCGGTGGCAACCTTCGCTTTGGTGCCAATCAGGATCCCAACTTGACCCACCCCCAGATGCGCCTCGATGATCCGGAACTGGAACACGAGACTAGGAGCGGAATGCCGTCGCTCGTGCTCGCGGCGCTCGGGGTCGTCTACGGCGACATCGGCACCAGTCCCCTCTACGCCTTCAGGGAGGCGTTGCACGCCACGGCCGGATCGGGGACGCATCACGCCAACGTTCTTGGCGTCCTATCCCTTATCGTTTGGGCTCTTACCATCGTCGTCACCGTAAAGTACGTCTCCTTTGTCCTGAAAGCAGACAACCGAGGCGAAGGCGGCACGCTTTCGCTGATGACACTGGCGCGCGAGGGCCTCGCGGGCCGTCCAAAGTGGGTTCTGATCCTTGGAGTAGTGGGCGCTTCGCTGTTTCTCGGTGACGCCATCATCACGCCGGCGATTTCGGTCCTGTCGGCTGTCGAAGGCATCGAGGTCGTCGCGCCCGCCTTGTCGCACTGGGTCGTGCCGATCACGCTTATGATCATTGCCGTTCTGTTCTTTGTCCAAAGGTTCGGAACGGGCGGAGTAGCGTCGGTGTTCGGGCCGATCACCGCCCTATGGTTCCTGGTGCTCGGCATTAGCGGCGCGATCCATATCTTCGACGATCCTTCCGTCCTTGCCGCGATCAATCCCCTTCATGCCTTTCGCTACGTCGCCGACAATCTCGGATCGACCATCGCGGTACTGGGCGCCGTTTTCCTTGCGGTCACCGGCGCCGAAGCGCTGTATGTCGATCTCGGCCACTTCGGCCGTCGCCCGATCGTCATCGCCTGGTTCGCGCTCGTCTTCCCAAGTTTGCTGCTCAACTACTTCGGCCAGGGCGCGTTCGTCCTTTCTCATCCCGAGATGGCAGCCCATCCATTCTTCGGCATGCATCCGGAATGGGCGAGGCTTCCGATCGTCTGCCTCGCAACCGCGGCCACCGTCATCGCCAGCCAAGCGGTGATCTCCGGCGCCTACTCGCTTGTGCGACAGGCGATGCACCTGAACCTGCTCCCTCGCCTTCAGATCCTGCACACGTCAGAAACGCATTCCGGGCAGATTTTTATGCCGCAGGTGAATAGCCTGCTCTTCATCTTCGTCGCCGCGCTGGTCCTTTTCTTCCAGAATTCCAGCGGGCTGTCGGCCGCCTACGGTATAGCGGTGACGGCGGAAATGTTCATCACCTCGGTGCTGCTTTTTGTTGTGATGCGGCGGATCTGGCACTGGACGCTGGCCGTCGCCGTCGCCGTGATCGTCCCGCTGGCGATGATCGATGCCGGCTTTCTTGCCGCAAACGTCGCCAAGTTCGCCGACGGCGGCTGGGTTCCAGTGACCGTGGCGTCAGTCATGGCGCTTATCATGCAGACCTGGACGGCCGGACGCAGACTTCTTGCGAGGCGGACAAGGGCCGATGAGATTCCTCTGTCCGTCATCATCAACAATCTCGACCGCAAGAAGCTCCCGACGGTGCCCGGGACCGCCGTCTTTCTGACAAGTGACGTCGAGGGCGCGCCGACAGCACTTCTTCACAGTCTCAAGCACTACAAGGTGCTTCACGAGCAGAACGTCATCCTCAGCGTCACGACCGCCACGACCCCGTTTGTGCCCGACGACGAGAAGATCTTTCTCGAGAGCTTCAACCCGCTCTTCAGCCGGATCGTGATTACCTTCGGGTATATGGAGACGCCGAACATTCCCCGCGCGCTCATCCTCGTGCGCAAGCTCGGTCTGAAGTTCGACATCATGTCGACCTCGTTCTTTCTGTCACGAAGGACCATCCTGCCTTCAAGGAAGGGAGGTATGCCCTTCTGGCAGGACAGGCTGTTCATCGCCCTTTCCAGGAACGCGAGCAATGCGACAGACTACTTCGGACTGCCGAGCGGGCGAGTTGTCGAACTTGGCCTTCAGACAATAATCTGAAACAGGCACATGAAAGTCTTAAGTGTCACCATTGCGCGCCACCGCTGAGCTTCGACCAAATTGCCTGCAAACCGATCCGGTTCCGGAAAGCCAGCGTCGCGAACGAGCGTGCTGACATATGTCCGGCGGGCTTTGGCGTCGTATTTGATCGCCTTGAAATCTTCGACGCGCATGTTGATTTACGGATCATCTGCAGGGCCGATATACTGGCGTTGCTGCCTATGCCCCTCGCCTTCGCTCGGCTGATCGAAATACCAGTATTTGCGACCCTTGTTGGCGACACTACGAAGCGACCCTCAACGGGAAGTCAGCCGAGAACCTGGCATCCAGCAACGGTTGCCCGAGTTCAGTCATCGTGCGATACATGAGATCGATCTGCTTCATGTTGGCTTCGCTGTACTAAATCAACACTTTAGGACAACGCTCTTATCGCCTGCAATCTGACCCTTTTTGGCTTTGGAGATGGTCGAGGGACCATTTGCACTAAATCCACGATTTTAAGACAACGTCGGGTCCGGCACAGGACGGCGCACCGTCCCTGGCAAGTTGATCACGCGTGGCACCGGGGGCAAGTGCTTCACACCGGCAGAAACAGCGAACCAGGATCCATTCCGTCGACAGGATGTCGGGACCAAAAATTGGAGGGCTAACGCACCAGCGCTAGACCCTCCGCAAAAACCTGCTGCGGCATACCGCGTTGCCTTAAACGGTCGCCCGCAGATTCTCGTGTCCCGATGAGACATGAAAATCCTATGCGACTCGACAAATAAAGGAAAGCGCAACGAAACCGATCATTTATCGCGCTTCTATCCATGTAGTCAGGGAATGATCGTGCCCTGCCCTCGTGTTTCATGGAACCCACTTCCACGAAAAGCAGCTAACTTTTCGAAAGCTCGTGGATCTGCCGCAAGCGGTTCTCGGCGTCATGGAGCTTCTCCAATAGTTGCAGGTCTTCAGATTGCATCGCCTCGCCCACGAAGCCTCCGAGGATTTCCATTGGCGTCACTTTCAGGGCGTTGCAGAAGCCGACGAGAGTGGACGCGGCGATCCGGTTGAGCCCGCGTTCGTACTTCTGCATCTGCTGGAACGTCACATTCACGGCTTCGCCGAGCGTCGTCTGCGTCATCCCACGCATCTGCCGAAGCTGGCGAAGGCGCTCACCTATCGCCTTGTCGATATCCGAAATGCGTGCCTGACGAACACCTCTTCCCATTTGTCGTTTTTCTCTCAAATCAAAGGACGTTCGAGGAGTTGGATGGCCAGCTCGATCGCCGGCCTGTCAAGGACGTCGATGAGCGCGCAAGCGATAAAAGCCACTCTTTCCAGTTCGGCCTGCGAATGAAGACGACCGTGCGATCTTCGCCCGCATACGCAGGGACAACCCGCGCTTCATAAAACCCATCGTCCCGCTTGATCGTCCCGAGCCGTCTGCCGATCGGTCGTCCAAGTCGCTTCTCTTCTTCGGCCACGTAGTGCATCGGTTTTGCTCCGGCCTTGTCCGCAAAAGCCCGTGAACGATCTGGACGCCGCGCATTCGTTCGTCCGGAGCTGACGGGCCTGCCACTTTTTCGCAAGAAGTCGTTGCTGCTTGACAAAAGAAACCCAACACGCCTTGTCCGATCGTATGCGGTCAATGCCCTCCAGAATGGCCCGCATATCCTTTGCTTCGTCGGCCTCCAACGAGACGAGGGGAACGCCGTCAAGTCGCGCCGGCATGTGCGTGGCTTTGTCGATGATCGACCAGCCTACATATTTCATGCAGAGACAATATCCGGCCATCAAGTAAGTCCCTTGTCAAAGGCAAGATTGAACAAAAACGACGGCGGCGGCTATTTACCAAATTGGTCGGCCTCCCCCGATCAAAAGTTGTACATTCTCGTTTCCAATTCCGGGATCTGGTTTCAAGGCACGGCATCGTACAATGTCCGTTTGCAGGACATAAGGTCGCGCTACGGGCGCATCCATAGATCAGCGTGCGAGCGCTTTTGTGGCCCGGTGATAATCCTCAGCTTTCCTTTCCCTCGTCAGACGGACCAGACGACGAAGAAGGAGGAGTGCAGATCAACTGCCTGAAAAATCTCCAAGTGGACCAAGGCGGCCCGCCTGATTTCTCCATGAAACGAGCACGCGTCGTATCGGGCGCAGTTCATGGCTGTTTGGAGACGAACAGTAAGCGGTGTGCCGCTCACACGTCGACGGGATATAGTCGGATGCCACCGCGTGACGCGATATGACAACTGTGCGCCAGAAGCCGGCACAGGCATTGTTCTTCAGGTAATGCTGGTCGAACTCTGCCTTTGCCGATGACGTAAGGCGATCCTTATCCGCCGAAATCGTCGTTCTCATCTGCACAAGACTTGCGCTGCAGGCGCCTCGGCCTCAGGCGACGGACCATCCACCGTCCACCAGCAGGTTCGCGCCGGTGATTAGGCTCGCAGCCGGTGATGCAAGGAAGACTACGGCGCCCACCACATCATCGGTTTCACCGATCCGGCCGAGTGGAATGTGACCGAGCGTCGCTTTGCGATTGTCGGCATCGGATAGAAAAGGTGCTGTACCATCGGTGTGAATGAACGTCGGCGATACGGTATTTACGGTAACATTATAGCGTGCCCATTCGGCTGCAAGGCAGCGCGTGAGATGATTAATTGCCGCCTTGCTCATGCAATAGATTGCCTCGCCGCGCAGTGCCACGGTACCGGCCTGTGAGCTGATGTTGATGATCCGGCCCCCATTGCGCTTGATCATGTGACGGCCTACTGCCTGCGTCATCAGAAAGGTGCCCTTGATGTTGACATCGAGAATCTCGTCAAGGTCCTTCTCCTCAACGAGTTCTGCGAGATTGCCCGGAGCCACGCCGACGTTGTTGACGAGGACGTCGATCCGACCGAACGTAGTAAGCGCCGCATCGACGGCTTGTGCGATATGGGCCTTATTGGGAATGTCCAGTTCAACAGGGAGAACTTTTCGTCCCGCGCCTTCGAGTTCGGCAACCAGGCCCGCCGACGCTGCGACATCGCGGACCCCCAAAACAATATCGGAGCCTGCTGCGGCACAGGCAAGTGCGCAAGCTCGACCGATGCCACGGCTTGCTCCCGTCACCAAAGTCACCTTGCCCTCAAGGCTGAAGTCCGGCGCATTCTTCTGCATCATCATGCCTCCCTCGATGAAGCTCATTTATGGCAGCGTCGGCGTGCGGATGCCAGATGTTCTGCGCATGCCGAGGAGCGTCCTTTGACCAAGGGCGATCCCCCAGCGTCTCTAGAATCAGATTGATCGGCAGCCCGAGCGTCACCGCGTTCACGCGCAGTCCAAAAGAACCAATAGCAACATAAAACCAGTCCAGCTATAAAACTGATTGCATAATGCAATTAGAATTGCGGTGGCGTGGGCGCTTAGGAGGAGAAAGAGGGCATGGCCAAGCTCGTCTTCGGAATGATGCAGTCGTTAGACGGCTACGTCGATATGGAGTTTGCGCCAAGCCCCGCTCTCTTCCGTCACTTCATCGAGGAAGTGCGCGGCCTGACCGGCTGCGTGTACGGTCGCCGCATGTATGAGATCATGCGTTATTGGGACGAAGATCGCCCTGATTGGGTTGGGCAGGAACGCGACTTCGCGGCGGCGTGGCGAAGCCAACCGAAGTGGGTCGTGTCGCCCACGTTGAAGTCGGCCGGCCCCAACGCCACGCTCGTCGAGGACGAGCTTGAGCCGGCAGTGCGCGGACTGAAGGCTCGGCTGGGTGGGGAGATTGAAGTTGCCGGACCAGACCTGGCGCGAAGCCTTACCGATCTTGGTCTCATTGATGAGGATCGACTCTACCTCTGCCCCGTCGTGGTGGGTCGCGGTAAACCTTTCTTCGCCGGCCCGCGCGAGCCGCTCCGCCTAGCGGCCAGCGATCGGATTGCCGAGGACGTCATCAGGTTGACGTACGTTCCTGCCTGATCGCGCGACCCGCCTGGTGGATTGCGCCGACGCGTCAGCTTGCTTTGGGGCCGACAAGCGCCGATTGTGATATTGTCTGCCCGCCCAGCAGGGCGTTGCGGCGGGAGGAGTGGCGGAGACTTTGTCATAGAACCGTCGTATCGCGTCTCCGGCATCCGTGGAACAAGGGCATTATTGTCGGTCAGAAGCGGCCACTTCAGCCAAAGAACGTTTGGTCGATCTGCGTCCGTCTTGAAATGACCGGCGCAACGCTGGAGCTTGCTCTCTTTAATCTTGCGATAGATAGCAAGCTTCGCGCCTGCGACCTCGTCAGCTGAGGGTCGACGACCTATGGTCCGGAGGGGATCGGTTCACCGAGGAGCTGGTCAAGGCCGGCGTCTTCATTGCTGCCGCCGGCCTCCAGAATAGCGCTCAAGCCAAACGCATCATTCTCGATGGTCCGGGCCACACGGTCATCGATGGGCCGTTCGCCGAGACCCGCGAGCTGGTCGCCGGTTTCTCGATCTGGGAGGTCAGGGACATGGACGAGGCCATGGCTTGGGCGAAGCGCGCCCCCAAATTCATGTCGGGTAAGAGTGAGATGGAGATCCGCCCGTTCTACGAGGCGGCGGATCTGGCCGAGTTTCTGACACCCGAGAAACTCTCGACACCTCGTGAAGGGGAGCGCGGGAAGCTCGGCGTTGCCTGATCCCGTCAGAGTAAGCCGGCTTGTCTCCTCTAGCCTTTGTCAAAAAGGCGGTTTGACCGTAGGCGAGACGCGCCAGCGATCGAAGCGGTATTCGCATTGAACAGCCAGGTTCGTCGCCGTGCTGGCGCAAGACGCGCTCGCCGTCGGGCGTGCCTTTGGCTGCCGCCGCTTCCGGGGCTGGATTAAAGGGATACGAACTACAACTGATGTCAAACCATCGAGAGGATCGCTGTGAGTCATGACCGCAAGGGGGCCGCTTCCGGACATATCAGACCTTGAGCGTTTGCGCCAATTGCGGTCAAGACTACATGGCGACGTCACGGCAAGGCAGACGTGAAGAGCGGCTTGCTTTCTATTTCGCCGTCGCGGCCGGATCAGTCCGGTTCACCAGGCTTTGCAGGTATGCGCAAAACAAGAAAGCGGTGATCGTCCTCTGTCCTCGGCGTTGCCGAGAAATCCTGGCCGACCGTACCCAGCGTGGTCATGATCAAATCACATGCGACATCGCGAACTGGCTTCGACGCTGCCGGCAGGACGTCAAGCATGAATTCCTCCATGACCGGCTCGGTCGCGCTCTTTGATGCCTCGGCCTCGGGGGCGTCGCGGTAGAGCGGCGCGGCATCGCTGAGCGCGATCCGAACGGATGCCTCCTCGCATTCCGAGCGGAGGAACGCATGGACCAACGATCGAAGTCTTTCGAATGGAGGCCTCGATCGGTCGCTGAGTATCTCCGCCAGCATTTTGGTCGTCTGCCGCCTTTGCTCTCTAAGCTCGACTTTGTACATTATGCAGCGAAGCAAAGTGCTTGTGTCATCCGCTTGAGGCGGCTTGGTTGAGTTTCAGGAATGTCCGGGTCTGGCGGGTGCTGTCGATAAATATCCTGATCCCACAGGATCATGCGAACCGCACCGATGGCATCGGAGAAGGTGAACTCTGTTTTCTTGTACCAGGCGGCGGCATAGGGAAGGACGCCATGACCGAGCAGATCGCATGCCCAGAGTGTGACGAGGCTGTAGAGCGCCAGCAGCGACGGGGTCGTGCGCATGATGGCTTTGTCGTTCCACTGCCGTTGGGTTTCCACGCCAAGATGCGCTCGCGTTTCGGCGAAGGTGACCTCGATCTGCCAGCGCCGAACGAAATAGGCAATGATCTGAGCGGGCTCAAGGTTGACGTTGGTGCTCATGAACGCCTGGGGTTCACGACGGCCTGATGGATCGCGAACGAGAACCCAGCGAATTGGTCTTGGGGGCGTTCCACGCCGATACCAGAGGCCGGTTCCTGATGTGACATCAAGGGTTTTGTCGGTTTGCTTGCCGTACCAGGACGATGCGACGATGCGCTGCCACTCGGTCTTTGCGTCTTTGAGGAGCGTTTTCAGTTTCGGCAATGGCCTGCCTTTTTGCGCCGGTCGCCCGAGCGTATGTTCGTGCCGTTGATCTGGTGGAGCAAAGAGACTGGCATCCAGACGCAACCGCGTGATGAGAGTGGCCGTGTCGGGAAGAGCCGCAGCCAGTGTATGAACGGCAAAGCTGCTATCGCCGACAAAGATGATTTCGCGGCCCGGCAGCCAGCGGCAAAGCTGCAAGACGCCTTGCCTTGCCCAATCAGTCAGCAGCTTGTGCTTTCGGCCCTTCTTCTGATCATGGCGCTCAGAGGGACACAGGATCGTCAGCACCGGCAGGGCTTTAATACATTTTGCCCATGGGACAGGTGAAAGAACCATGAAGCTCAACCATCTCAAGCCGCTGGCTTTGACAAAGTGGCCATGGCTGGAGCGCACCGGGTCACGATAAATTCCACGCGCGGCGATGCGTTGGCCCCAACGCCGTTCGATTGTATCATCCATGCCAATCACGACAGGGCCCTCGGGCACGAGCCGGGCAACAATGATGGACAGCAGACGGGCCGCCAACGTGCGAGGGTTCCAGCGGGCTCGGTTGAGGAGTTGATGATAGGCGGCAAAATTACTTACCTCCGCGCGTCCGGTGATGCGCAGGCAGGCCGTCACCGTTCGCTTGCCAGGCGAAAGGAGCGCACCCATCACCAGGACCAGCAGATGCTCCCAGCTTGGCGCGGTAAACCAGAAACGAAACGGCGACAGCCATTTGCGAAGGATGTGGGGGACCGCGTCTCCCGGCTCACGGCTACAATCATGTTGTTCGCTCATCCATTCGTTCGAATCCGATCAAACGAATGGCGCAAGGCCGGGACCCTGCGGCGAATTGATTCACCCAGGGCTGCTCAGATGCCCCCGAAATCACCACCGATTTTGTACAAAGTCGAGCTAAGAACTGTCCCTAGAAGGCCGAGTGAGCAGCATAGGAAAGGCCCCAAGCTCTCGTCGAGCGACCGCTTCGGGCCGATAGAGACTTGGAACTGATCTCAATTAATGCCGAGCCAAGTACGCCCGCAATCAATAGTAGGGTGAGGCGCACGCGCGTCGCGAACCGTAGAAGGGCTGGAACGTGTTGTCGTAAGCTCTGTAGGACCGGTAGCGCGCATAGCACCAGCGCGTATGTGCGTTGCCGCCAGAATAGACCTGGCGGTAATAGCGCGGGGGCGCGTAGTAATGCTGACGGTAATAGGTCGGCCCGTAGTAGCCCTGATCGTAGTAGCTGGGGCCATAATAGCTCGGCTGCGCCAGCAATCCGCCGATAATTGCGCCCGTCGCGAGACCGCCGAGTGCCCAAGCCCAACCGTCGCCACCATTGTGGTGTCCATACCCGCGATAGCCGCCCCCGTATCCGCGATTGTAGCCGCCGCGGTAATGCCTGTACTGGACGGGCTGCGCCTCTGATACTTCGATCTTCGGCACGGCAACGGTGGGAAACGCAATGGCCGGCGGGACGCTCGTCAGCGCCGTCAACAGCGACAGGGTAACGATTGCTAACCTTTTCATTGGCTTCACCTTTCCTCTACAGCGCCCCGCGTCGAATACGGCGCGCAAGGACGCTGCAGCCCTTTAAATGAGCGGCGTAATTTTACCTTAGAATCGATTTTGATTCGAGGAATTATGCAGTCGCAGGAAGCTTTCTTTCAATAATGGCCCATTCACGGTGTCGCATCGCCCCGCCCGAAAAACGCAGTTTGTTGATCGCGAACGCTCGCCCCAAATTCTACCAGAATGGGCGGCGGGGCGGATCCGGGGCCGTCCGCCCGTCTGGACAACGCGATCTCTCTACAACTGCAGATTTCGTGAGTGCATGTTCCCTTAAATCGAGACCTGACCGCGTTCCCCAATGCAGACGGTCGGCTGCCAGACAGACGCGACCGCTTCGGTGAAGGGTTTCGGGTGCCGTCAGGCGTACGAAAGCCTCTCATGCAGGAACCCGCGGTCGGCATTCCGTGAGCTATGGGGTTTTGTGTATCGGATCTTCCGGCGGGCCGCTGCTCGCAGCGTCGCTTGTCGGTCCCAGCGGGTGAAGATTGGTGTTTTCGGGTGTGACGGCCGAGAGTTTCGTGGTGATTGGGAGAGCGTTTGGCCGGTTGGAAGCCAGCGCCATTCGGACTGGCGCAGGCCCTCCCGTTGGCCGGCTCTGTTTTGAGTGGACCATATGAATGGATCTGCCATGCCGGGTCATGACGCACTCTCCCGGTTCGTTGTTGCCTTATCTGGCGGTCCGCGCGGTTGCCGCCAGCGTTCGAACACCTTGACGACGATCATACGTCCGCCGCAGCATGGGCATGGCGGGCGGATATCGTTCGGCTCATCGGTTGCGTCGTCAGCGGGCGGCGGGACAGCGTTCAGGAGTTCGCGGGCGCGAGCGATGCTGATCTTTCGGGAGCTGCCGGCGAGCAGACCGTAATGCCGGATGCGGTGGAACCCGCGCGGCAGGACATGGAGCAGGAAGCGGCGAATGAACTCGACGGTCGCGAGCGTCATGATTTGCTGCCGGTCGCGGCCGTCGCGGCGGTAGTCCTTGTAGCGGAAGGTGACACCGGTCTCGTCGAACGAGATCAGACGACTGTTCGAGATGGCCACCCGGTGCGTATATCGTGACAGATAGGCAAGAACCGCCTCAGGTCCCGCGAAGGGCGGCTTGGCATAAACGACCCAACGCTTCTTTCGCACCGGCGACAGGTACCGTACGAATGCCCGGCGGTCAGTGAGATGCGCAGCCGAACCGAAGAAGGCGAGCCGCCCGGCATCGTGGAGTTGGAGCAGTCTCGTGAGGAACAAGCGCCGGAAGAGCTTGCCTAGCACACGCACCGGCAAGAGGAATGCAGGACGTGACGATATCCAGCGTGACCCATCAAGGGAGATGCCGCCGCTTGGCACGATCATGTGAACATGGGGATGATGGGTCATGGCCGATCCCCATGTGTGCAGCACGGCGGTCATGCCGATGCGCGCGCCGAGATGCTTCGGATCGGCGGCGATTGTCAGCATCGTTTCCGATGCGGCCTTGAACAGAAGGTCGTAGACGAGCGCCTTGTTGTAGAAGGCGATCGCGGCGATCTCGGCAGGCAGCGTGAAGACGACATGGAAGTATCCGACCGGCAAGAGATCAGCCTCGCGCTCGGCGAGCCATGTGCGTGCGGCGGCGCCCTGGCACTTCGGGCAATGCCGGTTCCGGCAGGAATTGTAGGCAATGCGCCACTCTCCGCAATCCTCGCAGGCCTCGACATGGCCGCCCAATGCAGCGGTGCGGCAGTGCTCGACCGCCGACATCACTTTGAACTGGGCCAAGCTGAGGTGTCCCCCATGGGCTTTCCGATAGGTCGGCCCGGCAACACGGAAGATATCGGCGACCTCAATCGAGGTGCGCATGGCTCAGCCGTCGGGCGTTTTGCCTTCCATCAGCGCCATCAGCCGGTCGAGGGGCCCTGCGACCGCGTGAATAGTCCGGGTGGAGACCTTCGCATAGAGCGCGGTCGTCTCCAGCTTGCTATGTCCGAGCAGAACCTGGATGACGCGGATATCGGTGCCATCCTCCAGAAGGTGGGTGGCAAAGCTGTGCCGTAGGGTATGCGGGCTGACGCGCTTGTGGATGCCGGCGACCTCCGCAGCTTCCTGAACCGCGCGATGCAGTTGCCGCGACGAGATCGGGTCGGTGCGACTGCGCCCCGGAAACAGCCAGCCATGAGGCAGCATCACGCCGCGCCGCTTTCCTTCGCGCCACCACAGTCGCAGCAGTTCAAGGAGTTGCGGAGAAAGCAGGGCATTGCGATCCTTGCGTCCCTTGCCTTGTTCAACGCGGATCAGCATGCGCGTCGAGTCGATGTCATCGACCTTGAGATGCGCGACCTCGGAGACGCGCAAGCCCGCGCCATAGGCCACGCCAAGCGCCGCTTTGTATTTGATGCCTGGCGCCGCCTCGAGCAACCGCGCAGCTTCCTCCATGCTCAGCACATCGGGTAGCTTGCGTGGATTGCGGGTTATCACCAGCGCTCGCGCCAGATCCCGCCGCTTTAGCGTCACCGCAAACAGAAAGCGTAGCGCCGAAACCGTGCCGTTGATCGTGGCCGGACCCACACCGTTCTCATGCTGATACAACTGGAAATGTCGTATGTCCTCGACCATTGCGGTGTCAGGGGTACGCCCAAGAAACGTGGCGAAGCGCCGGACATGACGGATGTAGTCCTGCTGAGTGTGGGATCCCAACCCTCGCATCACCATGTCTTCCTGCATGCGCTGGCGAAGCGGGGTGGTCGGGGCATCATTGGAGAAGCTGGCCATTGAACGTTCCTCTCGTTGAAGGGAACTCAATGGTCAGGCAACACCAACAGCCTGCCCAGAACTTCAGATAATCACACCAACCTCACCGCGCACGCCCTCCCGCGAAGCGGGTTCGTGCATGGAGCCAAAAGCGGAAATTATTGCCGCCCTACGCACATGTTGACTGAGGCCCAAAGCCAGGGCACAAAGGTGGCATCCACGGTCGCTCGCGATGGAAAAACAAAGGGAATTTCAAGGCGATTTCCATAAGCCATCGAAATCATGTGAGAATCAAGAGTCCCTAGGTAGTCGGATTTTATGCGTGCGGCCCCCTCCTTTGAAGAAGAAACTGCCTACCAAAAATCCTAAACTTTACAGCGACTTACCGGCTTGTTGAAGCAAGCTTGCCAGCGATTCCCTCCAATCTAAAACAAAGTTCGTAGCCGCGCGAAAAGTGGCTGGGACCCGATTATCGTGACTGCGGTTATTCGTTCTTCCGCTTCGCGCCAATTGCAGTCATTTCGGCTCGGGCATTTCGCTGAATGTCAGCGTCGGTGTATAGGTTAGGTGAATCGCACTCTCCAACATGGGCACGAACGACAGATGGCAGGTGATCAAGCCAGTTCTGGACAAGAAGATGCGTTGGCTCTTGCCGAAAACCTCCGTCGCACGCTCGGGAAATTTGTCCGTGGCATCCGATCCCAAGCAGATACGCCCACGACATCACAGTCGGAGACGCTCTCCCTTCTGGACAGGAATGGTCCCTTGAGTGTCGCCGAACTGGCAGGCCTCCGCAATGTCAGACACCAGAGCATGCGTCTGGTCGTCGGCCAACTGGAAATGGACGGGCTCGTCGGTAGATTGCCAAATCCTGCGGACGGGCGCAGCCAGCTCCTGTCCCTTACCGAGAAGGGCCAGGAGTCACTGTCCCGATGGAGGGAAGCAAGGGCCTCAAAGATTGCGGACTTGATTGAAGAAAGGCTATCCGATCGGGATCGGCAAATTCTCCGGGCCGCAATCGCCGTCATCGAGCGACTGGCATAGCGCCGACACTACACCTTCGCCAATGCAGCAAGGACATTCGACAAGCTGTTCAAGCCCCAGTGCTCTGCATACTTGCCCTCCTGAACCCGCACGATGTCGATGACGCTGATGGCGACATCCTTCCCCGTCGCTCGAATTCCCATCAATGTGCCCGAATGAATGCCGCTGATTGTTTTGCGGGTCGTCACCCTGTCTCCCTCGGCGATCTGATCATGGATCGTCACCTTCATGTCGGACAGGGCGGGGCGAAGGATGTTCTGGAAAGTGTTCCACATGCTTTGCGGGCCGTTCGGCATTCCCGACGGAGCGGCATGGTTCACGAAGTCCGAAGCCATCAACGCGTGGAATTCGTCCTCATTCCCGTTTTGAATGACCTCGATTTTAAAGCGGCGAACCACTTCCTTGTTGTCAGCGGACATGACTGATCCTTTGCCTGAAATTCTGTCACAAGAATATATACAGTTTAACTGTACATATTCTCGATCTAATCCCGGCTTTGCTCGTTTGCAAGCGTTGCGAAAGGGGAAATTTTCGATGCACTTTTGTTGCAGCCGAAGTCCGCTTAGGGCCGTGTAGCGACAAACCATGATATCGTTCGTCCGCCCATCACGGGCGACGAGGTGGAGGTGTGGCGGAGGTTCTGTCATGGACACCGCCGTATTGCGTCCCGATATCCATGGAACAAAGGTTCTCGTCGGTCAAAAGCGACCGCTTCAGCCAAAAAACGTGTGGACGATCCGGGTTCGGCTTGAAATGAGCGGGGCGATCCGAGAGTTGGCGCTCTTCAATCTCGCCATCGACAGCAAGCTCCGCGCTTGCGATCTCCTGAAGCAATGTCGACGTTCCCGACCTCGACCTGGTGCTGCCCGGCAACGCTGCCGGTCTCGACGACGGCGCGCACGACATCGCCGCGCAAGCGTCAGCCGCATGGGAAGCCGCCGTCTGCTGGCAGGACGAGTACGCCGTCAAGCGGCTCGCCGAAGTTCGAGCGGTCTGAGCAGTTTCGGCGGATCGATTGGCCGTATCGATGTCGGGACCTCCAGCGACCGCATTGCGCGCAATACGGCCGAACCTTCGCCCTCGCGGCAACGGCCGCCTCCCACCCCACGCAGTCCTTCGACGCTCATTTCGGCCGTTCTGCGGCTCAGGTGCCTGAACCAGCGGGACGCGCCATAAGGCGACCTTCATGGCGCTCCCTCAAAGCTGCCCTTCGCGCAACGGCTCGAGTCGGAACGTATAGCTGACCTCTGGCGAGCGGTTTGGAGACGTTGTCATTGCCAGCCGCCTACGCCGCGTCCGCGATCCATTCGAGCGAGGCGCCATGCGGGTCGGTCCAAGCGACAGGGGAGCCGTTCACAGATAGGAGAAAGCGGCCTGGCGGCCGGCTTTTTCCGGCGCACGTGGCGATGCACGGGAATACGCGAGGGAACTCGTTCGATACCCAATAGGGAGAGAGACGCATCACCTGCTCAGCGAAAGCCTCTCTGTCTGCGGGGTCGGAAACATAGTCGAGGACGGCTGTGTGAAAGACGACGAGGGTAGCATCCTTTGGAGCTTCGCTGCAGAGCCGCACTAGGTCGCTGCCGCGCAGGTCGCCCTTCAGCACTCGGGGCTTGACCGTGGCAGCGATTTTTACGGCCGCCCGCAGATTGGCGAGCCGCGCCGTCTGCTCTGGCCAGACCAGCGTCTCAAGCCATGCGACTTGCGAGGGGTCCGAAGCATCGATCGGGCTCAGGTCGAGTCCTGCCCGCCAGACGACCTGCGGTGCGGCCGCAGGCATCGGCGTTGTCTCACTGGCGGAACATCGGAAGACAGGCGGCTCCGCGGCCATCGCGGGTGCGCGGATCGCCTTGCGCCCGTAATCGTAGCTGTAGAGGTCGGGCATGAGGCAGAGGCCTGCGGAAGTCCCGACCTCCAGGAGGGCCAGCGGCTGCGGCAAGCGCGCCAGTACGGGGAGTAATGTGGCGCACCTTCCCGGCTCGTTGGTTTGCGTCGAGCGCTCGAGCATTAGTGAGCGGATAGCGTCGGCATTAGCCTGAAGCGCCTGACGAAACTCGTTCCATCCTGTCGGCGTGCCGAACAGGTGACGCACCGCGGCGAGCAGAAGGTTCGGTTGCCGCTTCACGTCCGGGAGGGTCGACAGGAAGCCGAGTGTTTCCCGGTCCCCAGCGACCGCACGAGCCAACTCCTCGTATAGCGGCGACCGACCGTGAGCCTCCGTATCGGCGAAGCGAATATATCGGGCTGAGATTTCAGCCAAGCCCTCCTCGCCCATATCCGCTGATCTCCGATCCCGACGTCTCGTCACAGTACACGATCCACGGATCAGATTGGAGCCAGGCGCGGCGTTTTTACACAAGTTCGACCCATTCCGGTCGTCAGGACGGCGGGTGTTACGCTTTTGCGGCAGCCCAATGCCTGAGCGCCTTCTCCGGTAATGATGCATATAGAAACGTCACGGACGCGCGATCAATCGCGTGATCCGAATTAGCGGTATTCCATGCCATCTTACCCTCTGTGCGCTTCTGCATTCCGCAATTTGGACAATGCAACCATGTGTCAACTGGTGGACCTGTGTAACAGTTAACTCACTGAAATTGTTTCGTTCGGATTTGAGGTCGCGAAGCACGTGGGCAATCCGATTCTCAGAACGATACCCGGCAAAGCAGGGACGCACTCGGGCGGGGCCTTCTTTCGGGCGACACGCCGGACAGCCTCCGAACGGCAGCACGTTGGCCATGCCGCCCGTTGGGGGGCGCGTTCGCTGACTTCATCCCGGAACATCGAAACCCCTCTCCACGGGCCTCTAGGTCGCGATCCGACCCTTGAGCGGTCATTCTGCGTCCTCCAGTTGTCTATGGTCCAATCGCCGTGACTGGCTTTATTTCGCACAATCGCCATTATTGATTTGGTCTCATTTCTCGAGCGAGCGAAAGCAACCATTTAGGCTTTCAGCAAGTGAAGGAGTGACGCCATGCGGCCGAATACATGATGGTTCAGGCACATTTGGAGAGCGACATGGTATTCTTTGCGAAAGGAAAGTTGATTGCTGCGGCGGGCGCCCTCGCCTTTTGCCATCTAACGTGCGTTGCTCAGGCGGCCTCATGCGGCAAAAGTGCTGCCGGGTTTGAACAGTGGAAAGTAGAGTTTGCCGAGACGGCAAATGCCGCCGGCGTCAAGGGGAAGGGTCTTGCTGCGCTTGCAGGCGCGAAATATGCCGTAGGAACCATCCAGGCCGACCGCTCCGTCAACAAGGCTTTCAGTGGCTCGGTCGGCGACTTTATGAGACGACGCGGTGGGTCCGCGATTATTTCCAAGGGCCGTTCGCTCAAGAGGGCAAACGCAGCACTCTTCGACAACATCGAGCGTAACTACGGCGTGCCCGCCGGGGTGCTGCTCGCCATCTGGGGCATGGAGACCGGCTACGGCGCCTCCATGGGCAACCAGAACACTGTTTCGGCAATCGTCACGCTCGCCTACGATTGCCGCCGCCCGCAATTCTTCGCGCCGCATGCGATAGCTGCGCTCAAGCTGGTCGACAGCGGCGCGCTGAGTGCCGGCTCGGTCGGCGCCATGCACGGCGAGATCGGCCAGACCGGGTTCTTGCCGGGGAACGTCCTGAAATACGGCGTCGGCAGCAGGAACATGCGCGACAAGCGTACCGCGCTAATGTCCACGGCCAACTTCCTCAGGGCGCACGGCTGGCGGGCCGGCGGGGGCTATCAGGGCAACATGGGCGCCATCGCTGGCTGGAACTCCGCGAGTGTCTATCAGCAGGCGATCGCCCGTATCGGCGAGGCGATCGACGGCAGTTAGATAGGTAGGCCTGCTTCCAGCTAACAAGCCGCCCTGGGCCGGCTCAGAATGCTATTAACGCTTGGCATTGCCGGGAGGTTCTAACTTCCGGAGGTGCTCCAGAACCAGCATCTCGAGCCACTCCGTCGTCGTCGGGCGACTTGCCTGCCAGCCTGACCCAGGCGCAATTGGCATTCAGCGTCGTCCATCTAATGCAGCGCGAACCAAACGAGGGACGACGCTCGGCCGAAAGGTGATCGCGGTACACAGCGAATTCGCCATGCCGCTGGTGCTTGGGCAAGCTCGCGTCTTTTTTGAGTCGTCCCCCCTGTTCCCAACCGATGTCAATTCTGGGACCTCAGATGCGATGTCGAGCAGAGTGCTCCGAACGTCCGCGTTGGATCGCCAAAAGCGGAAATAATTGCCGCTCCTCCCCCGTATTGACTGAGGCCCAAAGCCAGGGCACAAAGGTGGCATCCACGGTCGCTCGCGATGCGGCGCTCCGGTAGCCGCAGCTTCGCGCTACTCCGATGTCGCAATCTACGATCGCACGAAAATTGGCTGGGGACCCATTTGTCAGGGGCGAATTCTTCCGCTTTGAGCCCAAGAGCTGTTGTCTGCAGCCCGGTCGGCGCTGGCTCGTTTCGACCCATATCGGCTCTTGCCTTCGCGGGCCAGTGCCCCTCTAATGGCCAGCCAATAAGCAGGGCAGCCTCTCGATATGAGGCGGCTGAATCACTCAAGGCCCATCCTCAAGCCGTTATCCGCCAAGAAGCGTGATCTTGCGATTTCTGGCCTCGCAAAGAAATACGTATCGACAGCATCAAAAGCAGCTAAAACGGCATCCAAGAAGCCTCGCCAAACGGCAGGTGATGACCGGGAGCTTATGCACGAGGTCGCGGTAGCGATCCTCGACCACATCGATAAGTGCGGCGACTACACAAACAAGCTCATCGAGTTCGCCCGTAATGAACCTGAACGCGACGCCATTCGCGAGTGGTTTTCACGATACAGCAGGATCGAGTTCAACGGTACAGGCCAGAAATTCAGCTTCGTCAGGACGAAGCTATCAGACCGGACAAGTGCCGCTGCAAATGATTTCTGGACGCTCAAGGAGCCTCCGAAGCGCCGACCGTTCAGGTTCGCCGAACAGTTGGCGCGGCTCGTCGCCAAAGCTAGGCAGCAGCAGGAGGCTGGCGACAGCACGGACGACGCCCTCCTCAACGACGTCGAGGATGTGATGCACAACCATGGCATCCGTCTGTTCAAACAGACTGCGTTCTAGCCAGCTACGTCCGATTTCCACCCTTCCACGACGGATAGGAACCGGAAAGATCGACCCTTCTCTGCCTTCCGAACTGCCCTACGCCAAGTCGTGACCCGAAGCGGTCATATCACATGCTCGCTATTCATCGTTTCGGCGAGCACTGCGTGGCCGCGACCGCGAGGACGCGCCTGGTGCGTGTGCACCGAAAAGTCGCTTTTTCCCGCGGCCGCAGCATCGGGGATCGTTTGGTCGCACGGTCTTACGCCCACACTTATAACGGAATGCATTTTTGACTTGATACAACCGTTTGGTAATATCCTTGCGATGTATTTGAAATAAATAGATACTTCATTGCAAAGTGGACTAATCATGAGCTTGTTTAATTCCATTTCTCACGAACTCATCGATGCATGGCTGCAGTCAGATGAGATGGACGGTCCCGAAAGCCTGTATTCCAGAGTGCTGGCCAGCCTGAGTATCAAGATGGCGATCGCAGTCGTTAGCACCGATGCAGACGACCCCTACGACTGGCGTTTTCGCCGTATACAGGATTTCGGGTTCAAGAGTCGGATGCTGGATCGGCTGAGAGGGCAGCTTCCGAATGCCCGCCTGCGCGACCTTGACCGGTCATTCGTCGATGATGCAATTATTCCGACTTACTCGCGCGTCGTGGAGTTGCGGCGGCCGACGATCGATCTTGTGAAGACCAAGCTGATCGGCGTTCGCATCGGATACGAACGCCTGATATTGCCGCAGAAATGCAATGGTAAGCCGGGATGGTGCATCAGCCTGACGGAAGGCAGGTATTTTATCCCTCCGGGCCAGGAGATGAAGTTCGACATGACGGATGAGGGCATCATTCAACTGCTCATCGAAGGCCAAACCGCGAAGGAAATTGCAGAATTTCTCAACCTATCACCGAGGACCATCGAGCACCGTATCGACAAACTGAAGTTGCAGCTCGAAGCCAAGAATCTGGTGCATCTGGTGGCGAAACTGGTTGCCACCCAACTGGATCGCCGAACGTCTGCCAAGTAGGCAATACGAACGCATAGGAGGGGGAACCTATCTGGCGGTCTTCTTTGCCGCTGCTCTCTTCTGGAGGGCTTCGATCGACAATCCGGTGCTCGCCGACGCGATGCTGTAAAGTGCCTTGGTGACGTCCTTTGTCTTGAAAGCAATGCCATTTTCGCCGCGATCACGATCGAATCCAAGCGGATTGCCGAATCTGTCGACGAGGATATGCACGCCATAGAACATCTGGCCGAAATCGCGGCTAGCAGGCTTGTAGAAATTCGCGCCATCCGCTGTGTCCAGATCGCCATCGAAGTTGGCGATGAACATCTGTGTCACTGCATATTTGTCCTGACCGCGTTCTGTGACGACCTCACCGAACTTGCAGGTCCCCAAATATGGAAATCCGTGCAGGAGCGACGGACGCACCGTCCTGCGCATCTTGTGTCCGGCGGGAAGTTTGGACGTGAACAGATCACTGGCATCGTCTCCGAGAATGGAGAGGTTTTCCTTGGTTGCGGCAGCCACCTCTGAAACTGCCATGTTTGCGGTGATCTTGCGGAATTTCCGGCTCGATGTCGCCATCGGCTCCGGTGTAGCGTCCTCACCATTGAACCAGCGTGAGTACTTTGCGCTGGCAACCTCAGCCTCGGACGAGGACGAGGCGACAGAGAGCGATCCCCGTGCAATCTTGATCACCTCTTCACCGAAACGGTCGCCGTACTGGAGTTTCGAAACTGCGGTCATTGATCCCTCACTGTTTTGCTTTCGCGGTGCGAACGAACGTACGAGAGAAATTCTTAACCGGCTGCCGGAGCCGGATTAGTAGATTTACCCTTTTTGGCGCAGCACCGAGCATCGCCATTTCCGCACGTGCTGACGGTCCACTTGAAATGCTCAAGGGTGTTACTCTCGATCTGTTTTCGCGGCAGCAACTTTCGCATCGCACTGCTGTCCGAACTGCCATCTTAGTGTTTTTATTCACTTTTCATTCAGCATGAAAGCCTGCAGCCAAACACCTGAGAGAGCTTAGGGTAAAAATACCGCCTCGTTTTCTCGATCGTTTAAAACTTTGACTAGAAGTTGCTTTCTGCGAGCAACCGACAGGTCCGGTCTCGCTGTTCTGTTTGGGTACCAGGCCAATCCATGCGCTCAAAAGCCGCCATTGCTCTTTATCGAATTGTTTTCGTGCGCAAAATCGGCGATCAAATCACTTCGGCTACTGCGGAATGGAGCACTGTCCGACAGTCCTTTTATTGAGAGCCATGGGGACATCGGAAGGGCTGTCGTCCGGGAGACATTGGATCTTCACGCCGACGACGCCGTCCCACCCTTTGGTGATGATCTCCCTTGTCTTCTCCTGCTCCTCAAGAGTCGGGAATAGAGGATCGACATCGCCACCATAATCGTGGAACTGCACAAGCCTTTTCCCCAATTCGGCCGGCACCTTCCCACTGCGTGCCAGGTCCGCCAAGCGGATAGGACGACAGTGGCCGTTCAGGAAGGCGAGCTGCGTCTCGTCCGAATATAGGTATTCCATCCACAAACGGGCGGCATTCGGGTGCGAAGCGAAAGCGCTGATCGCCTGGACATAGACGCCCGCGACGCCACCGGTCTTGGGCCTGACGATCTCGATCCTGGTTTTGCCCCTTAGCCGCTCGCGGTCGCCAAGCGCCAGGTAATCCCAGCGAACGAGGATGGGCGTCCGTCCGTCCCTAAGCGAAGCAAGATTGCCGACGATAGGAACGAAATTGCCTTTACGGTTGAGGTCCGCAAAGAACCTCAGACCCTGATTGGCCGCCTGGTCGACATTGCCCTTTGCGGCCGACAGGCCCGCGGCGAAGACGCCCTGGATGGCCTGATTTGACGCAAGATCGCCGGCGAGGCCGACCGCATTTCTGTAATCCGGCGAGGCAAGGTCTGCCCAATCCGTCGGCATCTTCGTGATGATATCCGCATTCACCTCGAAGGCGATCGTCCCATAGTAGGCGCCGTACCAATATCCGTCCGTATCCTTGGCGGCGTGCGCAATGGTGGCCCACGTCGTCATCTTGTAAGGCTGCAGGAGGCCGTCCCTTTTCGCCGATGACGCGAAAGACAGGCCGACGTCGATCACATCCGGCGTTTGCGGGCCGGCTCTGTCCCGCAGCTCCCTGATCGCGTCAATCACCGTGGATGATCCCACGTCGGGTAAAAGTTCGTTGATCTTCAGGCCGAATTTCGCCTTGAAACCGTCGATGATGCCGCCGTATCCACACCAGTCGCGAGGCAGTGCGATAATGGTGAGCTGGCCCTCAGTCTTGGCGGCTGCCACCAATTCGTCCATCGGACTGGCGGAAGTCATTGCGGTGAATGCCAGCACGGCCAGTGCCGCCGACGGCATCACCAGGCAGTTCGCCCTCCATCCTACTTTCATGGCCGCCCCCTCCATAACTGATGGCCTAGGGTCGCTGGAATTATAGCAGCCTGCTAGAACCTTGAAAATTGCTATTGGGGCGGGCGCTGGCCGAAGCTCGGGCTGGCGGGGCCCGCAAATTCGATGGCCGGAACGTTCGGGTTTCAGCGTTGATGCAAGACCTCCCATGGTGGCACACCTTCTCCCGTATGTTCGATCGGCAACGGTTTGGGAACGTCCGCTTCGGGGCCAAGGAACGAACCCGCTCGCGCGGGAGGGGCTCGGGCCTTGAGGCGTGTGCGTTATTGACGGCATCGCTGAGGCTTTGATCGATTAGGGGTGACGGACGGCCATCGGCCTCCGAGCATGAAGCGTCAACCTTCAGCTTGAGAAGAGCCTCCGATGACCGTCCCCCCTTCACATCCGACCGGCAGCGCGCTTCGTGAGCGCATGATCGAAGACATGTCCATGCGCGGCTTCACCGAGGGCACGTGGGGCCGGCGACCGCGTGATACAGGGCTTGCGAGACCGGCGTGCCCGCCTCGTGCTCCTTCAGAATGCCGATAATCTGTTCGTCTGTGAAACGGCTTCGCTTCATTCCCTGGTCCTCTCAATGGGCCAGAGCTTACTTCAGCCGGAATGCAGTATCGAATTCAGTTGGTCACGGCTTTCACCACTGCACTTACAATATCGTCTCCAGTTAGGGCCGATGGCGGTCCGTGGAACAGAGAAACCTTCGAAACACAACGCTTCACTAATTCGTAAGCGGCCGGAAGCGCACCCCCGAATTATTCAAGGGTGTTCCGAGCGCGGGCTGGCGGCGCTGACCGAGCAAGCAAGGGCAGAACTGCAGCGCGATAGCGGAATGTCAGCAGAGAAGGCTACGACCGAGGTGTGCCGTCGCATGATCAAGGGGATCGGGTCCGGTACGGTGACCTACGAGGCGCATGGGCGGACGCGCCAGATGATAAGCCGGTCACCTTCCCCGATTACAACTGATGGACGGCATCGGACCAGACGCGGTCATGAGAAGGACGGCGACTTTGCGCCAATAGGAGACATTGGGGCTGTGGGGCCTGCCACTATTTCCGCTGTCTATGCCGGAAAGCGTCGACGAACGCCGAGAAGGCTGGCGAAGGATTGCGCCGGCTCGGATAATAGAGATGATAGCCCTGGAAGGTCGGACACCAGTCCGAAAGTAACTGCCGCAACCGCCCGCGCTCGACATGTCGCACGACGAGGTCCGTGGGCACATAGGCAAGACCGATACCGTCCAATGCAGCGTCTATCGCCGGAGCGATGTTGCTCAAGGTGAGCTGGCCCTCCACCCGCACGCTGAACTCACGGCCGTCCCGCTCGAATTCCCAGGCATAAAGCCCTCCGGACGTTGGAAGCCGAAGGTTGACGCAGTTGTGGCCTGTCAGGTCCTGCGGGATTGACGGCGGCCCATGCCGCTCCAGATAGTCGGGCGAGGCCACGACGGAATATGACACGTCGGGTCCTATGCGCACCGCCACCATATCTCGGGCAACGGCCTCGCCAAGACGGACGCCAGCGTCGAACTGCCGCTCGACAATGTTGGTGAAGCCATTGTCGACGATAATCTCCACCGTTACGTCTGGGAAGTCCCGCAGGAATGCCGAGAGCCGACGGCGGAACACGAGCTCGACCGCATCGTCGGGGCAGACCACGCGTACGTCGCCGGACGGCTTGTCGCGCAATGCGCTGATCGCGTTGATCCCTGCGGCGATACTCTCGAAATGCGGCTGGATGCACTCCATGAGACGTTCGCCGGCCGCGGTGGGGGCCACGTCCCGCGTGGTGCGGGAAAGAAGCCGGATGCCCAGCCGCTCCTCCAGCGCGCTGACTGTGTGACTGAGGGCCGAGCGTGTGACACCAAGCTTGGCGGCAGCGCGCGTGAAGCTCCGCTCCTTGGCAACTTCCAAGAACGCTCTCATCTCGGTGAACTCGTCCCGCCTCATTGTTGAATCTCTTTCACCTAGACATGCAGATTATACCTTCTAGTCTGTCTAACCCCGTTTGGCTATTTATTGCTGCAACCGCAAAGGAGAGCCGTAATGGTCGTTGAGCTGACAGCGAATGACATAATCTCGACGGAAGCCGCAGATACGCCATGGGCTGCCGTGACCTGCCTGTCGCTCCTGACCTTCCTGCTGGTTGGGCTGGAGTTCCTGCCAGTCAGCCTCCTGACCCCCATCGCCCGAGACCTCTCGGTATCGGAAGGACAGGCTGGGCTGGCGATTACAATCTCAGGCATCTTCGCAGTTGCCACCAGCCTGTTCGGCAACGGCTGTCTGTCGAAATGGGACAGGAAGGCAGTCGTCCTGCTCTACACCGGGGTTCTGGTCCTCTCCAGTCTGACAGTCGCCCTCGCTCCCAACTTCGCCGTCTTTCTCGCGGGTCGGGCGCTTGTCGGCGTCGCGATCGGCGGTTTCTGGTCGCTGTCGACAGCTATCCTCGCACGTTTGGCTTCCAAGTCGGACCTGCCAAAGGCCATCGCCCTGCTCCAGGGCGGCACCGCGCTCGCCATCGTTGTCGCGGCTCCTCTCGGCAGCTTCCTCGGCGGGCTGATCGGCTGGCGTAGCACCTTCCTGATCACGGTTCCGATCGGTCTCGTCGCACTGGTCTGGCAATTTGCCGTTCTGCCGAAGATGCTTGCGACGGAAACCGTGTCGGTCGGCCGGATGTTGCGCCTCTTGCGCAACCGCGCCTTCCTGATCGGTATGGCGGCGACGGGTCTTGTCTTCATGGGGATGAACGCGCTTTCGATCTATCTGCGTCCGTTTCTCGAGGGTGTCACCGGGGTGGAACTCAACACGCTCTCGCTGATGCTACTGGGTGTCGGACTCGGCGGTTTGGCCGGGACTACCCTGATCGGTTTCGTCCTGCGCCGACACCTGACCGCCGCGCTTATTGGCCTGCCTGGCACAGTCGCTCTGATCGCTCTCGCGCTGATCTGCTTCGGGTCTTCACCGTGGGCCACCGCGGTTCTTCTCGTGCTCTGGGGATTCTTCTCGACCCCGACCCCGGTGGCCTGGAACACCTGGATGGCGAGGTTGGTCCCCGGTGAATTGGAAGCGGCCGGCGGTGTCCAGGTCGCGCTGATTCAGTTGTCCATTGCAGGCGGAGCGTTTGCAGGCGGCGTTCTCTTCGACATCGCAGGCTGGTGGAGCGCTTTCCTTCTGGCCGCCCTCCTTCTTGCAGGCTCCGCCGCGTTCGGAGCGCTCGCCAGCCGACGCGTTTAACCTTTTCCAAAATCTCGAAACAGGAGAACATCATGTCTCAAGGCATCGAAAACAAAGTCGTCGTCATTACTGGGGCGAGCAGTGGACTTGGAGAAGCTACGGCGCGCCATCTCGCCGAGCGAGGTGCCACCGTGGTGCTCGGTGCCCGGCGGCGTGACCGCATCGATGCACTGGCAGACGAACTCACCAAAAAGGGCTACAAGGTCAGGGCGGTCCAGACAGATGTCACGGACAGGCAGCAGGTTAGCAACCTGGTGGACACGGCGGTGAGCGAATTCGGCCGCATCGATGTCATGCTGAACAATGCGGGCCTGATGCCGCTTGCCCCGCTCGAACGTCTCAAGGTGGACGAGTGGGATCGCATGATCGACGTCAACATCAAGGGCGTGCTTTATGGCATCGCCGCGGCACTGCCGCACATGAAGGCGCGGCAGTCCGGACACATCATCAACGTTTCCTCGGTCTACGGCCATGTCGTCGATCCGGGTGCCGCCGTCTACTGCGCCACTAAGTTCGCCGTCCGCGCACTCTCCGAAGGGCTGCGCAAGGAGGTGAAGCCCTACAACATCCGCACCACCATCATCTCGCCCGGCGCGGTCAGCACCGAGCTTCTCGAGCATATTAGCGAGAAGGACATCCAGGCGGGCACAAAGGAATTCGTGAGCAAGATCGCCGTCGGTGCAGACACGTTCGCCCGGACGGTCGCTTTCGCAGTGAACGAGCCCGACGATGTCGACATCAACGAAATCCTATTCCGGCCCACGGCGCAACCAGTTTGACTGGACGAACCATGTCGATGAACACCATGGCTATGACCCGGCGAAGGATGGTGGG
The DNA here is from genome assembly GCF_000577275.2 of Rhizobium favelukesii. Classification (NCBI taxonomy): domain Bacteria; kingdom Pseudomonadati; phylum Pseudomonadota; class Alphaproteobacteria; order Hyphomicrobiales; family Rhizobiaceae; genus Rhizobium; species Rhizobium favelukesii. The sequence goes on along the minus strand of NZ_HG916855.1, from coordinate 849,909 downwards.
TGGGGTTCTCGCAGCCGCGGCTTTCCCCTTTGCTGTACGTGGACAGGACGGCCGCGATCCCGCCAGCCAGGAGCCGACCGACGTCAAGATCAGAATGACCTTCAACGACCTGTCGCTGACGGCCACGCTTTACGACAATCCATCAGCGCGCGACTTCGCCTCGATGCTTCCTCTGGACCTCAGGATCGAGGATTTTGGGGGGAACGAGAAGATCGTCCATCCGCCGCGGAAGCTGACCGAGGAAGGCAGCGGTCCGTTCGGAAACGAGCGGCCCGGCGACCTCTGCTACTTCAAGCCATGGGGCAATCTCGCCCTGTTCTACGACGATTACCGCTGGGACGGGCTGATCCGTCTCGGCCGTTTCGACGGGGGTTTCGAGCCTCTATTCGTTCGCGGCACATACCCCGTGCACATCGAACGGATTTGAACCATCAACGCCACCACCCGAAGAGGATCAACCGAATGAAAAACTTCAAGATCGCGCTTATCGCACTGACGCTGGCCGCGTCCTCTCCCGCCTTCGCCTATGACAGCAAGTCTGCGATAACAGGGACGTGGCGCATGACGTCGCTCCAGGTCACCGACGCGAGGGGCAAGCAGACCGAAATCCCCTATTCCGGCCAGGTCATCTTCTCGCAAGGCGGAACGCTCTCCGTCCAGGCGATGAACCCGGACGCCGCCGCGGAACCGACGCCCTACACAGCAAATGGCTACGAGGCATACTATGGCCCGGTCGAAGTCGACGAAACCAAAAAGACGTTCGCCATCACCGTGGAATCGTCGCTTGTCCGAAATCTCATCGGCCAGCGCATGGAGCGCAAGTTCGAGGTCGATGCCGATCAACTCACGATCACGCCCGCCGATCCCCAAGAAGGTTGGCGCGTGACCTACGAACGGCTCTGAAAGGAGGGCTGCAATGAAAGGGAAACTGAAACGGAAGGAGGCGCTCGACCCGAACGGGAAGCGCCTCCCTCCTTAACCCGGACGACATCGAACGTCCGAGCTATATAGCCTGCCACAGGACGTCATCGAAACGGGTGATGGGCCGTAGATGGACAATGGCATCCTCCCGTTCAAGGCGCGTAAACGATATCCAACCTAGCCGATAGGCAGGTAGCTCGGTCGGATACGTTCCGATTTCAGCGCACTGGCGGTGGCCCGATGGATGACTGCTTTGGGCCGGAAGGCGACAACAGCCTCGTCCGCAGAGCGCCAGGAGCAGACATTACTTCAAGTACATGCTGAACAACACGAGTGCGATGAGCGCCACCAAGATTGCAACGTAGGCGATACCAGGAGAGTTCAATTTCCGGCATGACGCTCGATCGGCTCGGCTAGGTCGATCCAATGCGGGCGATTGTCCCACCAATGAACATGATCCGGCGCAGGAAAGGACGGATCGGCGAATGTGCCGCCCGCGATGACGACAGTGCCGGGAAAATATGTTCCGGATTTCGAAAATCCGCCCCCACCACAGATCGGGCAAAAAGCCTTCATCACATCAGGTGTGGTTTCGCCTCGCGGAAACCATATGGAGTATTCTCCAGAGATGATCCGGACATTTTCCTCAAGGAATCACACATTGTGCGCAAGTGCGCTGCCAGATGCACGCTGACAACGCGTGCAAGTGCATACGTGGTTGTGCAAAGGATCGCCATCGACCTCGAGGGAAAGAGCGCCACAAGTACACTTCGCATGATGGGTGGGCATAGGGGCCAGTTCCTTGTTTACCAACGGTTGTCGATCCTACGACGCCGGAAACGACAAGGTCTATCATACCCATTCGGATCGACACCGTCGGTCACGATCCAGCCGTGAATCTCCACTTCGCTCGCTCCGGTGCGGCTAAGAGACAGACTGATAATCTCGGCATCGTGGAAAGTTGGCACCTCTCCGAACCATGCCAACAACACTTCTCCTCCCGGCCCATCTCGGTCGATCATACGTTACCCCATGCAAAGTCGGTGGTGTCTCACCATAGCAACCTGAAGGGGTTTAGCAACGCGCTCAGAAACAAGGGCGAATGACCGCGAAAAGGCCCGCAGCGTACGAGAACATTGACGACATAGCGCCATGAGCAGTCATCAAAGAGCTCACTCCTCATATCTGCTCGCGACAGCAAGGGTCCTATCTGCGTTAGTCAACAGCTCAACGCTGCCTCCGTGTTCGAAACTGTCCGATCGAAGCCGTAAGAAGCTGCAACATCAAAATCGCGCCCGAGGTTCGGATAGATCATGTAAGAGCTGCTTCTTCCGGAAGCGTCGCTGTCGAACTGCCAACCAGCCAGAAGCGGTTCGAAGTCATCTGGGTTGATTGCGAAGGCGCAGGAGACGATCACGGCACCTGATGAACAATCGACATCGCGGACGGACGGAGGAGCCGACCGAATGTTTAGAAGGCTACACGACCGGGGTCTTTTAGACGGTCAAGGCTATTCATCGCCGTCATGAACCCCCACAACACAGCCGAACCGCCTAGAATTAGCATTAGTGCCCGCGCGAACTTCACTCTCTCACCGTCGGTTTAACCGGAAAGTACGTCCTACCAGCGACCGGTGTTAGATTAGTGAGGAAGATCCGTACAATTTTCAAAGTCCGCTTCTGGCCGACAGGCGACGATAGCCTTGGCCGGAAAGCGCCATAAGCGGACATTGCTTCAGGCGCAGAGGCCTGAGTATATTGCTCTCGTGCATCGGTCGAAAGTGAGGGCACAATGCTTCATCATGCTTCGTTTGGCGTCTCAAACATTCAAACCTCGTCCAGCTTCTATGATGCGGTATTTTCCGCTTTGGGGTATTCGAGGGTCTGGGAAGATTTAACGCCCGGCAGTGCTGATCAAGCTATCGGCTACGGACCGCCAGACTCCGGAGACAAGTTCGCTATTAAGCTTCGCGCTGGTGCCGCGATCTCTGGTGGCTCAGGGCATCACTTGGCCTTTGCTGCCCCTAGCCGAGAAGCGGTCAACGCATTCCATCTCGCGGCATTGGAGCACGGCGGCGTAGATAATGGAGGTCCGGGTCTCAGGCCGCACTACGGTCCGCATTACTACGCGGCCTTCGTCATTGACCCAGATGGAAACCATATTGAGGCTGTCTGGAAATCTCCCTCGCGATGACCGTTTCGGGCCGAGAGCGGACTGAGAACGTCGACAACTTTGCGCCAAAAAGCCGCCGTAGCGCAGATTGTGTATATGGCTGCAGGCGACCCCTAGCTGCCGCTCGACGATAGCACTGGATATGTCCTCCCGTGCTGGCCGCCACTCGCTCAACAGGAGAACAATCAGCTTCGACGCATGTCTCCCTATTTGGGCTTCAGCGTCCTGCCCAAGGAGCCAAATCGTAGGCGATAGTGCCCAGGTGTCAGGCTAGTCTCACGGCGGAACAGACGGCCGAAGAAGCTCGCATCCTCGTAGCCAGCTTCGTTGGCGACCGCCTCGATCGGTAAATCGGTGGTTTCCAGCATCTGCTTGGCTTCCTCGAGGCGCAGTGCATGCACATAGTTGAGGGGAGTCATGCCCGCGGCCTTGGTGAAGCGGCGGATGAAAGAGCGTTCCGGAAGGCCGGAAAGTGCTACCATCGCGGCGACCGGAGCGCGAGTCTTGTAGTTCATCGCCACCCAGTGCTGGCATCTGTTGATCACCACATCGGTTGTCTGCCGGAGGCTCATGAGCGACGCGAATGGCTGCTGTCCCATGTCATGCCATTGCAGCATGTAGACCTTGGCAACTTCCATTGCTTCCTTCAAACCGACAAACCGCGCGATCAGATACAGTGCAAGGTCCTGCCAGCTCGATCCGCCCCCCGCCATGACGATGCGCTGCGCTTCGCCGCTCAGCACGAGAGACCGATCCACTCTCACCCTGACCCCCGGGTAGTTGTTGGTGAGCGTCGCCACATAGCCCCAGTGAATTGTAGCATCACAATTAACGAGCAGCCCGGCTTCGCCGAGCAACACCGCACCTGAACACGCGCTGGCCAACATCGCGCCTTCCTCGTGCGACCGCTTCAGCCATCTCGCTTCAGGTTCATACCGTCCAGTGACGCTTTCGCCCGGATTGACGAAGAAATCCGGAATGCACACGATATGAGGGCGCGGGCATCCGTTGAAATCATAGTCCGGCTTCACCCAGATGCCATTCGCGGCTTCGAAACCATCACGCGATCGAGCGACGATATAGGGCTGCATGCGCTGTTCGCCTGCTTCACCACTTACGATGTAGGACCAATCCCGGCCGGGTGAAGAAAACAGGTCAAACATGCCGAACAACGCCGAGGCCGTGACCTCCGGCACCGCGAGGATGGCAACATTGATGCGGCTGTTTTGATCGAGCATGGCAGAAACGACCGCCTTTCAGCATTTTCGACTTTAGTCCCAAACGTCCGACGCTACTAGGCTCCTGCGAGCCTAGAGGAGGTCTCGACATGACGGATGAAGCACTCCGCAACGAACTGCGCGGCGAACTGCTCGCACCGGGAAGCGCCGCTTACGACGCTGCGCGGGTGGTGTGGAACGGGATGATCGACAGGCGGCCCGCGCTGATTGCCAGATGCCGCAACGCCGCCGACGTCATTGCGTCGGTAAACCACGCTCGCACCCACGGACTCGCCATTGCCGTTCGCAGTGGCGGACACAATGTCGCCGGCTATGCCGTCTGTGATGGAGGCCTGATGATCGACATGTCTCCGATGAATGCTGTCCGCATTACATCTGGACTTGACCGGGCGTATGTTGAAGGCGGTGCCACATGGGGCGACGTCGACGCCGCAACGACGCCTTTCGGACGCGCCACGCCCGGCGGACTGATTTCGACCACGGGTGTGGCCGGGCTTACCTTGTCGGGTGGCATCGGCTGGCTGCGGGGAACGCACGGTCTTAGCTGCGACAATCTCATTGCCGCCGATGTGGTTACCGCCGGGGGTGACGTGATCCATGCGAGCGAGACGGAAAACGCCGACTTGCTATGGGCACTGAAGGGTGGCGGCGGCAACTTCGGCATTGTCGTGAACTTTGAATTTTGCCTACATCCGATCGCAGAAGAGCTGATGTTCTGCGCTCCCGCCTATCCCGAAGAGTGCGCCAACGACATCCTTGCGAAATGGCGTGACTACATGGCCTCGGCACCGGAAGAAGTAAGCGGTCTCGCCGAATTTTCCACCATACCCAGTGATCCGGCGTATCCGGAATACACCTGGGGCATGCGTGTCTTGGCGCTCGCCACAGTTTATGATGGTCTGGCCGAAGAGGGAGAGCATGTCACGCAGCCTCTGCGCAGCTTTGGTGAACCGCTGCTCGATTTCAGCGGCCGCATGCCATACCGTGCACTGCAGTCCATCTACGACGGATTGTTTCCCACGGGCCGCGATCGCTGCTACTGGAAATCGACATACCTCTCGGGCCTCGACAATGGCGTTATCGCCGATATCACCAAGCGCGTGGCGAAACGTCCGTCCGAGATGACTTTTGCCTCGATCTGGAAGTTTGGCGGTGCGGTACAACGCGTTGCCGCCGATGCCACCGCCTTTGGCGACCGCTCCATGCCGTTCATGCTGAGCCTCGATGCAATCTGGTCCGATCCGACGGATGACGATGCCAACATCGAGTGGGTTCGCGACGTCTGGGGGGACATGCAGCCCTATTCCACCGGCCGCCTGTATCTGAACTTTCCCGGATTTGGAGAAGGTGAGAATCTTGTTAGCGACGCTTTCGGTGCTGAAACCTACGCAAGGCTTCAGAAGGTCAAGCGTGACTACGATCCAGACAATCTCTTCCACATGAACCAGAACATTCTGCCGCTATGAGGTCGGGCGAAACGCGTCATTGATGATTGCGACCTACTTCGAGCCGCATAGCGTCTCCTTTTGGCGCATCGCAGCCCGTGGCCGAACGGCCGCTCTCCACCTAACCTGACCTGCTGAGGCGTCTCCATAAAGGGCAGCTTCGGGCCCAAGAGCGGTCATGCTTGAAACAACCCGGCTTGCAGGCTTAATGTAAGCGCTAATTTCTGTGCGCCTTCTGTAGCGGAGTGCTGTGAGGCATGAAGCGTCCACCAAAAAATAGGTGGACACCAAATCATGGATGAAGATGCTCCTAAACTGCAGGTACGGCTTGTTGGTCGCGACGGCCGCCGTCGATATGACCCTGCGTCGAGAGATCAGCTTGTCGCGGCGTGCTTAGAACCCGGCGTTTCGGTCTCGCGGCTGGCGCTGGAGCACGGCGTCAATGCGAATCTCGTCCGGAAGTGGATGAAGAAGTCCAGAGCGGAGCGTCAATTGCCTTTGGCCTCGGCGTTCGTTCCGGTTCAGATTGCTCCGGATATGCACTCGGGTTCTGCTGGCGATCTGAAGAAGACCAAGCCATTGAGCCAGTGCCTTCCCGCATCCAAGGTGAGCGCACTCCTGCCGAACGGGGTCAGCCTGACCGTCGAGTGCGCCGGTGTGGAAGTGCTGGAAGCAATCATAGGAGCGCTGGGTCATGTTCAGACTGGGCGGTGATCTCAAGGTTTACCTGCATCGCGAACCGATCGACTTCCGCGCGGGCATCAACAGCCTGGCGGTCCTGGTCCAGGAGACGATGGCGCTGGATCCGTTTGCGCCTGCGGTTTTTGCCTTCTGCAATCGCCGGCGTGACCGAATGAAGCTGCTGTTTTTTGATCGTTCCGGTTTTGTGATGGTCCTGAAGCGGTTGACCGAGGACAGGTTCAGATGGCCCCGTTGCGAGGTGCCGGTGGTCATGCTGACGACAGAACAGCTTCACTGGATCCTCGATGGCATCGATATCGACGCAATGGTGCGCCATCCGGTGCGGCAATATCAGATTGCCGGCTGACGGATGTCGAATTGAGCAGTTGACGCGGCTGGGCGGTTCAGATTCAAGAATCTGATGACTCGCACCGGCGAACCGAGCATTGCAGAACTGATGGCGCAATTGGCAGCCAATGCTGCCGAAATCGCTGCGCTCAAAGCCGAGAAGGAAGCGCTCTCGCAGCGGGTCGTCAAGCTGGAAGAAGAGCTTGCACTGGCAAAACTCCATCGCTTTGCCCCCCGCAGTGAAAAGCACATTGATCGTCTCTTCAACGAGGCCGAAGAGGCTGCGGTCGAGGATGGCAGCGAAGCAGGCGATGTTGTCGAGCTTCCGGACACCGGCCTGCCAGCGGTAGAAGGTCAAACGGGAAAGAAGCGTGGACGCAGACCTCTGCCAGAAGACCTGCCACGCGAGCGCGTCGAATATGACCTCCCCGACGATCAGAAGTCTTGTCCCTGCTGCCAGGGTCAGATGCATCGCATGGGCGAGGCTGTTACCGAGCAGCTCCATATCGAGGTCAAGGCAAAGGTCCTACAGAATGTGCGGTTCAAGTACGCTTGCCGCCATTGCGACCGCACCGGGATCAACATACCCGTCGTGATCGCACCGATGCCGACGCAGCCCCTGCCGGGCAGCATCGCTACCGCCTCGACGTTAGCCTTCGCGCTCGTCCACAAATACGTCGACGGCACACCGCTTTACCGCGTGGCTCAGACATTCGAGCGTGCTGGTGTTCCGATCAGCCGCGGCGCTCTCGCTCACTGGGTCATCGGCTCAAGCGAGAAGCATCTGCACCGCATCTATGATGCGCTGAAACTGCGGTTGCGATCGCAGCCTCTCATTCATGGCGATGAGACGACGGTTCAAGTCCTCAAGGAAAAGGACAAGGAGGCCACCAGCACATCGTACATGTGGGCCTATCGCAGCGGCGAAGACAGTGACCAGCCAATCGTACTGCTCGATTATCAGCCCGGGCGCGGCCAGATCCACCCGCAGACCTTCCTTGGTGACTACCGCGGCATATTGGTGAGCGATGGCTACACAGCCTGGCGCACATTGCATGGCGCAACCCATGTCGGATGCATGGCTCACTCCAGGCGGCGCTTCGTCGAAGCCCTCAAGGCAAGAAAGAATGGCGGCGGCCCGCCGGAGCAAGCGCTCAGGTTCTTCGAGCAGCTCTACCGGATCGAGAGGCAGGCGCGAGAGATAAAGCCCGACGCCGGTGAAACGCAGGCCGCCTGCATTCGCCGCTTCCGGCAACAGCACAGTTTGCCTGTCCTGAACGCCCTCAAGACGTGGCTCGATAACATCGCGCCGAAGGTCGTGCCGGATACCAAGCTCGGCGATGCTGTGTCCTACACCCTGAACCAATGGGATTATCTGACGCGCTACACCAGCGACGGCAGGATGCCGATCGATAACAACATCCTGGAACGCGACATCAGGGTTTTTGCGACCGGAAGAAAATCGTGGCTGTTCAGCGACACTGCTGACGGAGCCAAGGCCAGTGCTGTGATTTACAGTCTGATGCTGACATGCCGCGCCTGTGGCGTCGACCCTCTGATCTGGCTGCGCCACGTACTCACCGAGTTGCCACAGCGCGAAGAGAATGCCGACATCGGCGACCTGCTCCCGTTCAACTTCTCCAAGACCTCCACGACCGAATAGAGCCGGATACCGCGACCGATGCTATCCGCCGTTCGGTGTGGAACAGGCGTCAATACGCATCGAAAATCGCGCTTACGGCTTAATTGAAGACCTCTACGGTTTCCCTTAATAAGAGTGCCAACATCTGCGAACGGAACCACGATCTATTTGGCGATAATTCGGTCGTTTCTGACCGGCCCACGAAATGGCTTCATTCGAAAGCGCTGGCGGCAGTAGCTCTTATGGTTCGAGCTTACCGCTCACTTTACAACACAGCCGCTATTGGTGCCCTCAATGTGTTTGGAATGGGCCAGGAGGCGACGCCAGCCTCTTCCGACCACAAACGTCTGGATGAAGGCGACGTAACTCCTTACCCAGTCGATATCTTTCAAATCGAGATCAAAGAGGCGGCAACTTGGGAGTGGTTTGATCGTGACCAATGACTGATTAACGAAGATTAAATGAGGTCGGTCTCGAACCAGCCTTGCCTGTCATCGGTGCCTGCTTTAGCTCCTGAATCAAATGGAGCACGCCAGATGATCCTCATGATAGTTGCGGTCGCGATCGTTTTAGTTTTTTTCTTCCTGTTTCCCCGCCCCACGTTGATTGCGCTGATTGCGGCCATTTTCGTCGGCGCTGGGATCGGGATCTATGTTTACTTCCAGCAATCCGACCGCAACAACTCAGCGGGCTTGGTGGTTGGCACGAGCACCGGCACCCAAGGCTGCCTTGACCCTGCCAAGCCAGTTTTCGTTCAGTTGTTCAACGGCTCGGACCAGCAGGTCAACGTAGTGCGCTTCCGATTGGTCGCAAAGCGCCCAGGCTTCAGCATTGAAGCTTACTCCGACTATCTCAGCAGCTACAAGATCATTGAGCCGCATGGCGTTTACGGGACATGCTGGGCGCTAAATAAGTATAGAGGCTTGGAGAGCTTACCAGACAAACCTTCGCCCAAGGATTTTGAATGGAGCGTAGACATCTCATCAGTTGATTTCGCTGACCATCGGTAGGTGTCGGTCCGTTTGTGAATTCTCCAGCCCCGCCCGTTGATGGGCGGTGCGGTCGATCGCTTTCGATCAGGTCTCGCAATGAGCCTTTGCCGTATTCCTTCCATCATGCGCTCCAGCATGAGGGCGGTGGTCACGCCGAGCAGGTCGGATGAGCGAGCCGCGACTGCAAGCGAGAGTGCAAGCCGGATCAGGTCGTACGCCGATTTCCAACAACTGTTTGATCGAGATCGCGGATTTGGATGGCGAGCACCCCCTCGCCGGTGGCAACCGGTCCAAGATTGCCCGCAATCGCCGCAAATCCAAATCGCCGGACCGGTCGGAATTTCAGTGTGCTCTGATTGCGATAGCCACTCGTAAATCCGTTTCGTGCTGCCGCACATAAGCGTGAGCCGACCCCGCCATCTTGCGATTTCGCTCAAGAACCAGCGCTCGAGCTTGATCTTCGGACAGAACCGTATCTTTCAGGGTATTTCTGACCTGGGAGGAATTCCGTGTCGGTGGTTCCACCGCATTCACGCGAAGGAGCTGGGGCCTTCGCGTCTTGCAGTCGACTACTTTGACTGGTTCTCAGGCGAACCGTTCCTCCCAAATATTGGGGTGATGTTCGACGCACCAGACGGAACTCGCTCCGCACTCTGGACGCGTCTCTTCCAGAACTCTTCCATTTCCCGGAGTTTTGCGACAAGCCCTTTTCGCGGATCGAAATAGGCGGGGCGCTCGGGAAGTGGCAATCCGTACTCGGAGCAAAGCCTTTCGATTAAGTCCATAGCCCGCAAACCGAGTCGCGCGAAGTCCTCCTGTCGGTGCTCGAAAAGATCGTTGAAATCTGGAGGGTCGATCTCAATCGATTCCAGCGCATCGAGCACATTCCTCAACCGGTTCGGAAGCCAGCGTATTTCGTCAGACAGCTCCCGCCCGAGCAGCGTCCAGTTCGCGTCCTTTGGAAGCAAGAGAACGGGATTATCGGAATGAAGGAAGAAGTTCGACGGCTCATTCAAGTCGATTTCCGGAAAGTCCATGGCGGCGGCATGGGACGACCCCACGAAGTCATCCAGTATGAGAACGATCCGCATGGCTAGGTCGCGGGCATCGTCATGAAGGACGGGTTCGTCGCGTTGTTGAAAAATGGGCCGAACCCAGAGAAAGCCACTGATTGATAATGCGCCCAATGCAAATCCGGCGACAACCAGGAGGGCAGCGACGTCGAAGGTGCTCATAGGATTCCTTTTGAGACAGTTAGCTGCAGTCCGGCCGATATCACCACGATTCTTTCCGCTGGCAAAACAGTAGCCAGAAAGAGAACGCAGTCGGCTCGCCCGACCCATTGGAGATGGGGGGCGTCGAGGGTATTCGCAAGGCATCTCCCGTCCGAGTACCTCGGCGTCGATCTCCAATGATGCCAAACGACCGTCAGGAACAAACCGCCCGCCCTGGTCAGGTACTACATTGGAGTAAGCGATTTGTCAGACAACACAAGCGATCCTTGTGGGCCCACCCATGAGAAAACAAATTACGACGGCCAAGAGAAAGCTATGTCCAAGGAGGGCACCTGGGCATTGTTCGCGGCAGCTGCCTTTGTGGCCTTGCTCATCGGCTTGGCCTACACATTTTAGCAGGAGGCAAGCGCCTCTCCTCACCCACAGGCCACATCCGCACCCATGGTGCCCGAACTTGCGGCGGCGAATTGGAGGGGCCGGGATGTTATCCTGGGGAGCCAACCTACTCACCAACTACGGCCCCAATCCATAAAACCGAAGCGCCACCTTGCGGCAGACCAATGAATTTGACATCGCGGGCAGCGAGAGCGACCCTGAAGGAACAGCGATTCGGATCACACAGTTTTGCTTCTGCGATCCAACGTGCCGCGCGTTATCCCCCTTGTCGAGTCCAAAGCTATCGGGAGAAAGACCATGATACCTTCGAGTCTCTTCTATGATCTAATTGATTCCCAAATCGCGTTTAAAATCGTGCAGAGGAATTTCAACAGTCCCAACTTCATCTTCAGCGTGCCTCGTGCGAAAGACGGGCAACTCCGTTTGACGATACTCGGAAGTCAGGCCCTTGTTGGGTCTGCCGATGCTATTCTAGCTCGCCTGAATGCCCTCCTCTGCGAACACCCCGCGCCTCAGCCGCAGCATTCCTTTAGGCAGGCTACCGTTAATGGAAAGGTCATAAGCTATTCGCTCTTTCCTGAGGCCGAAAAGGGCAAGCAGCATGGTCTGCCGGAAGAACTGTCTGTCGAATGCCGTCTCATGCCCGCCGACCATCCAAGTCCCGACCGAGAAACGGTGCTAGTGAATGTAATTGTAGAGGCAAGACATAGCCTTCATCTTATGGAGCGGCTCGGAAAAGATAACTTCCAAGAGATCAGCCGACTATCGCCGCATGCCCTGCCAAGAGAAATCCATCAGAAACTGGCAGCGAACGGTTACTATGAGCAGAGCTTCGTGACTTTATATGGCGAGGAGGCCCTCGAAGAGGCTAAAACAAAGCTCAAGGACGCCTGCGATAGGTGGGTTTCCGCCGACGGCAATGTACAGCACGCGCGTCATTGAGAACGGCCAGAATTATAATGCGGAAGTCGTTTGCCATAGTTGGGCAGCAGACAACAGGCACCCATCGGAACTGCTCCGATGGCCACCATCACGTGGGCAATGACGAGCGCCTTCCGGCGAAGGCCACGAAGACGGTCTTGGCCGGAATGCGCCACAAGCGGTCATCGTTCACATTGCTGTAGCTACGGTGCCGGTGCCTGTGCCTGTGCCTGACCAAAGAGGACGTAGGTCCGGTCGTCCAACCTTATCTTGATGATGGCAGCGGAAGGTCCACTAACGCAGTCTTCTTGGGAGAAATTGTGAGGCACGGCATCAGAGATTGCCGTCGGCAGCTTTCGATTGCCAAAGAAATACAGTTTTTGTGATCGCTTGATCCGTTCTATTTCGATGCCTTGCTTTCTGATGAAAACAAAGGCGAAGTGTCCCTCATCGGAGGAATACTCGACCTTCGCGAGGTGACATTTACGCTCGCGGTGAGGTCACCACTTTTGCGGCGTTATGGAGCAAGTGCCACATGGTTCCGCTAGAGCATCGCACTTGAATTGAGAATCGAGTGGGGTTTTCACGAGGGTATTGGTGTGATTCACTGCGGTTGGAGGTGAATCACATGGGTAAATCTCATTCTGTTGATCTTCGTCAGCGTGTTGTTTCCATGGTCGCTAGCGGCCAATCACGGCGAGCCGCTGCCCGTCATTTCGCAATCAGCGACAGCAGTGCGATCAAGCTGCTGCAACGCCGGGAGCGGACTGGGCTGATAACCCCCGCGCGTCAAGGAAGGCCACCAGGTGCAGGGAAACTGTCGGCGTTTCGCGATTTCCTGGTCGCACAGGTCGAAGGCAAACCGGATATCACCATGCCAGAGCTTGCCCGTCGCCTTGAGGATGAACATGGATTGGTTATTCCACCATCGTCCCTGTCGCGGTTTTTGATAACGCAGGGATACACATATAAAAAAACAGATAATGGCGTCGGAACGCGCTCGCGCTGATATCCGAAAGGATCGTGATGTCTGGATTTCGAAACGCCAACCCCGGATGCGATTTGAACCGCATCGACTTGTTTTCTTGGACGAAACCTCGGTGAACACAAAGATGGTGAGACTGCGTGGGCGCTCCCCGCGCGGCGAGCGTCTCATCACGGATGCGCCCTTTGGCCACTGGGGGACACAGACATTCATTGCAGGCTTGCGCTGTTTCGGTCTTACTGCGCCCTGGATTATTGACAGGCCGATGAACCGGGAAATCTTCGACACCTACATCGAGACCCAGCTTGCGCCGACACTCGAACCAGGCAATGTCGTCATCCTGGATAATCTTCGCGTTCACAAGAGCGATAAAGCCAAAGCCTGCCTCAAGGAAGTTGGTGCGTGGCTCCTGTTTCTGCCGTCTTATTCGCCAGATTTGAACCCGATCGAAATGGCCTTCGCCAAAATTAAGGCCCATCTCCGAGCCGCCGCCGCTCGCACGTTTGACGCACTCTCAAATGCGCTCGGATCCATCTGAAAGGTCTTCAACAGCCAAGAATGTCGAAACTATTTTACAGCCGCAGGCTATGGGTTCGATTAAAGGTACGGCGCTCTAGCGTGTGGTGGGGGCTCGCTCGATATGGCCCATAATGAGCGAAGGCGGCGCTATCATTTGCATACTCTCGGGTGCTAAAATCCCGGTGACGAACAGCGAGGGCGACTGCCAGCCCATCAGACGCCAGACGAGGAGACTGTGTCTTGAGATTGCTGACGCGCCTTTTCCGGAGGTTTCTGGTTTTCTGTCTGGGTGTACTCAGCGTTTGGCTGATCGTCTTCGTTGTTTTCGATACTGCGGACCACAGGTTTCCATGGCTCGTTGCGGTGTGCCTCACATATGGCCTGGCTGCTTACGTCATTCTTCCGAACGTCGTCCGACTGTCCCTGAAGGTTCTTCATCGGGGGCTGATCCCCAGATACACGATCACGGCCGATGGCCTGCCCGGCGATCCTATAAATTTCGCCCTCATCGGCAATCTTCAACAACTCCGCGAGGCCTTTGCAACGGCAGGCTGGTCCACGGCCGACCATTTGGGGATCGCAAGCTCGTTCCGAATGATACGCGCTTTCCTGATGAACTCTGCCTATCCCACCGCACCTTTCAGCACCTTCTATCTCTTTGGACGACGGCAGGACATAGGATTCCAGGAGCCCATCGACGATAGCCCCCGCAAGCGCCATCACATCCGTTTCTGGGCCCTTAGTCTTGCCCATTCCGAGGACGACATGAGCGCGGCGAGCTTCTGGTTGAATACCGACAGGCCATCGCCCGAGGAGCGGGTCCTATGGGTTGGGGCGGGCACCAGAGATACCGGTCTTTCTCTGACTTGGCTGACATTCCAAGTCACACATAAGACCGATTCCGATACGAACGCCGAGCGCGACTACATAGTCAATGAACTGAGGGCAAAGCAAGTAATCGGGGAGGTCGCGCGGCACCAATCTGGCTCACGTTTGAACATCGGAAAGGTCAACCATTACATTACCGATGGCGAGATCGCGTTTGCCAGCTTGACTCTCAGTGCCACGGGTGCCGGTCACGCCGGTGCCGTTGTCGGGCCGGATGCACCCTGATCCGGCAAACCAGACCGAATGAATTCAAAGTGCCGAGCGCTCTTGATCAAGAGAAAGACCGAGTTCCCACCAGTCTAGGACCCTGACAGCCAGCGTGCAACGCGCCGAGCTTAAATCGCTCGCGACGGTTTGTGGCACATGCTCCATGGTCCGCATTGTTGCGCAGCAGCGGGGTGCACGTCTGCAATGGGCCGATACTGTTGAAAAAGTCCGTTTTCTGCAAACTCTGATTTTTTTTCACGGCCGTAGAGGCCGACACAGAATATTAAGCTGGGGTGCCCGCCAGTTTCGCGTTCAGGCAGCGTGTGGGCCGTGTAACGGAAGTGAAACAGCATCGAGCGGCAACATTCGCTCAAATCGCGGATTGGCTGACTTTCGGCAAGCTCGGATTTTCGACTTTTTCAACACTATCGGCCGGATGCGGACACCGTTGTACCTAACACCTGCCAACACAAGATCATTCTTCGAACCTGCTTGCCACGGCAAGCGTTCGATCAGCGTTGCTGACGAGATCGACGCTGCCGCCGTGTTTGAAGCTTTCTGGTTCGGCGCTATAGGCAGTCGCAACATCGAACTCGCGCCCGAGATCGGGATAACTCATGTATGAGGTGCTTCTTCCGCTGGTACTTTTCTCAAACTGCCAGCCGACCAGAAGCTGATCAAAATCCTTGGCGTCAATGGCGAAGGCGCAGGTGATTATCACATCGGTGATAGCGCCCGACGAACATTCGACGTTTCGGACGGATGATGGAATCGTCGGAACATTCAAAATAAAGCCAACCCGATCTGGGTCCCTCAGGCGGTCAAATCGGGTCATCAAGGCGATGAAGTCTCCTAAGATCACCATACCAACGGCAGCCAAAATGGAAGCGCGCAAGAACTTCATAATCCACCATTAGCTTTCTCGAAAAAGCACTAATATCAACATGAAGTTGCGAAATTGTGAGATGCATTGATACAACTTTATGGCGGCTTTGGGCCAGTAGGAGACGTTTGCCCTACTGCGCCTGGAGGCCCGAAATGGTCGGAAACTGACAGTCGGTTTTCGGCTTCCAAGTATCGAGAGCAGCCGTTCCATGGTGCCCATACGGGACGCAAACCTGGCCCGCAATCAATCGAGATTGCCAGCGCTTCCCGATACCGCGCTACCGACGTTGGCCTGTTCAAGATCATCGAGTGGCGTGAGTATTTCGGAGACCTGATCGCGCAGCCAGGCGTGTGCACGAGAGGCGGAATTGCGCCGGTGCCAAATCATAGCCAACAGCGTTGGCGGCAAAACAAAGGGTAGCGGATGAATGGCAAGCCCCTCTGCGATGGCCACTTTCAGGGCCATCCGGCGCGGTACAATTCCGACGAGGTTTGTCGCGGCCACAGACCGCAAGACGGCCGTAAAGGTCGGCACCGACAGGACTACCTCGCGTTGCAGGCCCAGTGCAGCAAGTGCGGCAGTTTCTGGATCAGGCGCCATCTCGATGACGCGGAAGGCGGCGTGGCGCAGACTGCAATACAGTTCGACGGGCATCGCCGCCGCTGGCGTAACATGGTGCTGGCGTAGAACCGGATGATCCTGCCGCGCAACAACAACGTAACTGGCATGAAAAATCGGTCGCCAATCGACCCAGGGCGAAAAATTGCCCGCAGGCAACAACAGCAGATCCAGCCTGGCTTCTCGTAGGTCGTCAATGGTCTGAAGATTGAGCGAGTCAGTATAGCGCAGCGAAATGCCCGGCGCCCACTGTTCCAGGTTAGCCATTAGGCCGGGAAGCATCATCTCGGTGAAAAAATCCGACGCTGCAATGCGGAAAGTCTGCACCGCACTCACTGGATCGAAGCTTGCCGGGTTCAAGAGGCGGCTTGAATCCTCAAGCAGTTGCGTCAGCGGCAACACCAAACCAAGTGCAAATTCGGTGGGGCGCATTTGCTGGCCATCACGCACCAGCAATGGATCGCCGAAGGCGGCGCGCAACCGCCCAAGGGCCGCCGACACGGCCGGCTGCGATAGGCCAACCCGCTCCCCGGCGCGCACGGTAGACCGTTCGCGCAACAAGGCATCCAGCACTTTCAACAGGTTGAGGTCGAACGCGGATAAATTCATGGGACCAATTCAGTCGATACAATCATTCAATTTATCACAAGCCCGGCGGTGCGCTATCTCCGGGACCTTCCCATCAACCAACCACAAAGGTCCATGCATCATGAACATATACACTCAGCCACAGCAGTCTCATAGCTGGAACGGCACTACCTATCGCATCCTGTTGTCCTCCGCCGAAACTCAAGGCGCCATGTCCATCGTCCACGGCGTTGCCGGCCCGCTTGAAGGCCCGCCTTCGCACGTCCACGAGGCCGAGGACGAAACCTTCCTTGTGCTGGAAGGTGTCGTTGATTTCGAACTTGAGGGCACCGTGTTTCGGCGCGGTCCGATGGAGACTGCGCATATCCCACGTGGCAAGCGTCATAGCTTCCGCACCGGTCCAGACGGCGCTGTTTGCATTACCGTGCTGACGCCAGGTGGCTTTGAAGGCTTTTTCAAAGAAGTCGCCGCGGGCGGTTTTCAAATACCGCGTGACATCGCCGCGGTTGCCGAATGCGCGGCACGCTATGGCTCGCAGTTTACCGGCCCCGGACTGGCGCAGAGAGGCTGATTGCGTGACATCGCCTTTATCTTTTTTCTCGCGGCGGTCGTGTGTGTCACCTCTGGCATGGGTTGGGGGATCCAGATGGCAATCAGCGAGGATCACTTGCTGGCGCCGGCCCATGCGCACCTCAACTTGGTGGGATGGACCATGCTGGCGTTGTTTGGTCTGTACTACCGACTGACCCCCACAGCAGCGTGAGGGGATCCTTCCGCGCGTTCACGCCGGACTCGCCATCCTCGGTATCGCTCTCATGATCCCAGGCATTGCCACGGTCATCGTCGGAGGTTCGCCCGCTCTGGCGAGTGCCGGCGCGATACTGACTTTGGCCTCAATGCTGCTGTTTCTGCTGGACCGTTGCCCGCCACGGACTTGGTGCAGCGGCGTGACGACTGACCGCGGGCTTCGCGATGCCCGCGGTCAAAAGGCTTGGTTTAGCCTCCGGGCACTAGAAGAAAAGCGGACCCAACGCCACGAGAACTGCCGTCCGATTGCCAGAAGTTCCCCGATGGCATCAACCTGCTGTCTCGGCAGCTCGCGCAAATGTCCGCTTTTTCGGATGCGGCTAAGAACTCTCAATGTCCGACATGGTGAAGGGTTTCGGGTGCCGTCAGGCGTACGAAAGCCTCTCATGCAGGAACCCGCGGTCGGCATTCCGTGAGCTATGGGGTTTTGTGTATCGGATCTTCCGGCGGGCCGCTGCTCGCAGCGTCGCTTGTCGGTCCCAGCGGGTGAAGATTGGTGTTTTCGGGTGTGACGGCCGAGAGTTTCGTGGTGATTGGGAGAGCGTTTGGCCGGTTGGAAGCCAGCGCCATTCGGACTGGCGCAGGCCCTCCCGTTGGCCGGCTCTGTTCGGCGGCGGTCGATCGCGTCCCGGGAACAGCCAAGGTTCGCATTCACCTCGTCCGTTTCGCACTGGCTTCACGAGTTTCCAGGCGGGCTGCGCTCAGCGAGGTCACGGCGGTAAAATCATCCTTCATGCGGAAAGGAAATCTTCGCGTACTCGCATTTGTTGTTTTGCCGGCCTCGGTCAGAAGAACCGACCATTGGCAGACCATCCTCCGTCCCGCTCGGCAAGCCTCGCCGACAGCCCTCTTCGCGACGGAGCTGCTCATGCGCTCGCCATGAACGTGCCCTGCTCAGCGCCATCGACACCAAGGCCATATCACTCCTCAGCGCCGCATGGTATATTTTGAGGGATGGCGATTGGGCGCCGCTGGAATAGCAGATTGCTGATCACGGCGGGTCGCGATTGCCACATCATGACGGCGCGCCCCGCTGGCGCAGTTGCGGTACCGCTCTCGTGCAAAAAAATCCGGTATCAAGGCGGAAGGCTGTTTCATGCACCGCATCGTCGCCGTCGCTATTCTCGC
Organism: Rhizobium favelukesii; assembly: GCF_000577275.2. Classification (NCBI taxonomy): domain Bacteria; kingdom Pseudomonadati; phylum Pseudomonadota; class Alphaproteobacteria; order Hyphomicrobiales; family Rhizobiaceae; genus Rhizobium; species Rhizobium favelukesii. The sequence continues at coordinate 831,292 of NZ_HG916855.1, read as the reverse complement.
ACTTGCAGCCTTGGTCAGCTATTCCGCGCACGCTGAGGTGCTGATCGGCGTTTCAGCCGCGATGACCGGACGGCTCGCGTGGATCGGGGAACAGGGGCAGCGTGGCGCAGAGATGGCCGTGGCCGATATCAATGCGGCGGGCGGCGTTCTAGGCCAGCAGGTGCGGCTCATCGCGGTCGACGACTTCTGCGATCCAGAGCAAGCGGTGGCCGTCGCCAAAAAACTCGTGGCTGACGGTGTAGTGCTCGTCGTCGGTCACTACTGCTCTGGAGCCTCGATCCCGGCATCAAAGGTGTATGAGGCGGCGGGAGTTCTGCAGATTTCACCAGGGTCGACCAACCCGCTGCTGACCGAACAAGGCCGTGCCAACGTGTTCCGCGTCATTGGTCGTGATGATGCGCAGGGCGTCGTGGCCGGCAACTACCTGGCCGATTATTGGGTCGACAAGAAGATTGCGATCCTTCACGATGGCACCACCTATGGTAGGGGCCTTGCCGATGAGACCCGAAAGCAGTTGAACAAGCGAGGTGTGACCGAAGCGATCTACCAGGCGTACACCCCTGCGAAGAACGACTATTCGGCTGAAATCGCTGCACTAAAGGCTGCGAAGGTCACCGTGGTATATGTCGGCGGTTATCATGCTGAGGTTGCGCTGATGGTTCGCGCTGCACACGACCAAGGCTACGCGGTTCAGTTCGTCTCTGGCGATGCTCTGGCGACCGAGGAATTTGCCCTGATCGCCGGTCCAGCCGCTGAGGGAACCCTCTTCACGTTCTCCGCGGACGCACGGCGAAACCCCGAAGCGGCCCCAGTCGTGGAGCGGTTCCGTGCAGAAAACTTCGAACCTGCAGGCTACACGCTGCTGAGCTACAGCGCCGTTCAAGCCTGGGCGCAGGCGGTCACGAAAGCCGGCTCGCTGAAGCTGCGCGAGGTGATTGCTTCATTACGCGCCCATTCATTTGATACTGTACTGGGCCGTATCGACTTTGACGACAAAGGCGACCTCACTGTTCAGAGCTGGGTATGGTATATCTGGAAGGGCGGCGAATACGTGCTGTTGGAATAACACAACGCTGATCACTGCGGATCGCGTTCGAGAAAAAAGCTGTGCGGGCCATGTTGACCACATCAGCCGGATCGATGGGTCGCCGCGATGTTTGAACGTCTCGGAATACGTGGCCGCTTACTCTTCGCTTTCTTTGGTATCAGCACCTTCGCGGTGCTCGCAACTGCCGCGGCCGTGTATGCGTTCCTCCAAGTGGGCGAGGTCGTCGAGCGGATCACGGAGCGCCGGGTCCCGTCCGCGCTTGCATCGCTCGAGCTCCCCCGCCAAGCGGAGCGGGTCGCCGCCACTGCGCCGGCCGTACTTGCTACGACCAGCACGGTTCAGCACAACCAGGTCTCGGCTGCGATCGGGGTGGAGATGTCGCGCCTCGAAGAGTTGCTTGCCGCGCTCAAAGGCACCGCGGTCAGCACGGCGGCGGTGGCTGAGATCGAAGCCGCGGTGATCGGTCTGCGGCGCAACCTCAACACTCTCGACAATCTTGTCGCCGCTCGCCTCACCGTGGTTGCGCGCAAAGAGGAGCTGCTGCGCCGCTTGTCGGCTACGACAAACGCAAGCCAGCGTCTTGTGGCGCCTGGCATCCTCGTGATGAACTCCAAGGTCCCCCAGTGGCGTGCAGCCGTGGCGGATGCCGCCCTACCACCCGAAGCACGCGCGGCGGCTACGACAGACCTTGCGCAGGCAATCGCCTCCTACATCCCGCAACAGAAGGCACAACGGGAGATTTCGGCGATCAACGACGCGCTGCTCAAGACGGCGGTTGCGCCGACGCCCGGCGACCTGGCACTGATGTCCTTTCCGCTGCGCCGCTCGGTCGACTCCCTTGCGGCGGTGATGCCCGAGATGGATGAGAAGCTGCGGACGCGATTCCGCCAGCGTGTTGACGAGTTCGAGGGGTTGATCGACGGTCCGAAGAGCATTGCACAGGCGCGTGAGGATGAGCTCGCATTACTCGCAAAGGGCGGAAAACTTTTGGTCGAGAACGCTCAGCTCTCGCGTAATTTAACCGTTGCCGTGGATCGCCTCGTAGCTGCGGCTAACCGTGACATCACCGAGGCTGGTCGTGAAGCTGCGACCGTCCAGCGCTACGGTACCGGAGTTGTTCTTGGCTCGGCCGTTCTGAGCCTCCTGAGTTCAGTTCTGATCGTCTGGTTGTATGTCGACCGCAATCTTCTTGCCCGCTTGTCGGGGCTGAGCCAAAGCATGCTTGCCATCGCCGGCGGCAATCTTCGAGCACCACTGCCTGCCACGGGCCGCGACGAGATCGGCCGCATGGCCAAGGCGCTTCTGCTGTTCCGTGACACTGCGGTCGAGGTCGAGGAAAAAAACCTGCGCGAGGTTGCCGAAGCGCGCCAGCGACTCGTCGATGCAATCGAGAGCATCTCCGAGGGCTTCGCCCTTTATGATGCCGAGGACCGGCTTGTTCTATGCAACAGCCGATATAGGGAAATCCTCTATCCCGGCGTCGCCGATGCCGTCGTGCCTGGTGCACAATTTGAGACGATTGTCCGGAGGGCAGTGGAAAAGGGCCTCGTCGAAGATGCGAAAGGCAAAGAGGAGGAATGGCTCGCCGCACGGCTTGCGGCACATCGCAATCCTAAGCTGACGCTGGTTCAACTTCGCAGCCAGGACCGCTGGATTCAGGTCAATGAGCGGCGCATTACTGGCGGCGGCATCGTCGCTGTCTACACCGATATCAGCAAGCTAAAGAGGCATGAAACCGAGCTCGAGATCGCCCGCGACGCGGCCATGGCGGCGACACAGGCCAAGAGCAAGTTCCTTGCCAGCATGAGCCACGAGTTGCGCACGCCGCTGAACGCTATCCTGGGCATTACCGAAATGCTGCAGGAAGATGCCAGCGAAGCTGGCCAAGGCGAACTGATCGAACCGCTTCAGCGGGTGGCGCGCGCCGGCAAGCATCTGCTCAAGCTCATTAATGAGGTCCTCGATCTTTCCAAGATCGAGGCCGGCCGCCTGGAATTGCATATCGAGGAGTTCGATATCGCAGGCATGGTTCAAGATGCCGCGACAACCGCGCAGCCACTTGCACAGAAAAACCGCAACCGGATCATCATCCGATGCCCGGATGACATTGGCAGCATGCGCGCCGATCAGCTTCGGGTGCGCCAGATCCTCCTCAACCTGTTGAGCAATGCCTGCAAGTTCACGGAGAACGGCCAAGTGACGATTGGGGCGACCTGCGCAAAGCATGATGGAGGCGATGGCGTGATATTTACCGTCGCCGATACCGGCATTGGCATGACGCCGCAGCAGATGACGAACCTGTTCCAGGAGTTTAGTCAGGCCGATAGTTCCACCACCCGCAAGTACGGCGGCACCGGGCTAGGGCTTGCCATCAGCCAACGCCTGTGCCGCGCGATGGATGGCGAGATCACTGTGGACAGCACTCCTGGCGCCGGCACCAGGTTCACGGTGCGGCTGCCGTCGGCAATCGACGTGGGCCCCACGCTGGAGCAGCCGGCCCCTGGCGCCGGGGTCGCCGCTGATGATCGCGTTCGCCCCGTCTCGAACGTGGTCCTCGTCGTTGATGACGATGAGGCGGTACGGGACCAGATGCGCCGGTTTCTCGCCCGCGAGGGTTGCGATGTAGTGACCGCCAAGGACGGTGCGGAAGGGCTTAAACTGGCCCGGCAGGTGAAGCCAGCGCTCATCACGCTTGACGTGCTGATGCCGGACTGCGACGGCTGGAGCGTCCTGCAGGAACTGAAGGCGGATCCTGAGCTCGCGAATGTCCCTGTCGTGATGCTCACCATGGCCGATGAGAGGAACCGGGGGTACGCGCTCGGTGCCGCCGATTACATGGTTAAGCCGATCGAGCGCGACGCGCTCCGGAAACTGATCAGGAAATTCTGGTCCGGTGCTCCTGGTCCAGCGCTTCGTGTTCTGATCGTCGAGGATGATGAGAGCACGCGCCAGCAATGGCGTCGCATATTGAGCACAGAGGGTTGCGACGTGGACGAGGCCGAGAATGGCCGGGTCGCGCTGGAACGACTCATCAGCGCGCCTCCAGACCTCATCATCCTCGACCTCCTTATGCCGGAAATGGACGGCTTCGAGTTTCTCATCGAACTGCGCAAGCAACCCGCCTTTAAGGCGATGCCGGTCGTGGTTGTGACGGCGGCAACCCTCAGCGAGGATGACCACCGGCGCCTGAACGGTGGCGTCGAGCGCGTGCTCGCCAAGACCGCCTTCAGCCGCAACGAGCTTCTGGAGGAATTGCGCAAGATGGTTGCAAGATACATTCCCAAACGAAACTCGCCTGACAAGGATCGTCGTGATGGTTAGGATCCTCTATGTCGAAGACAATGAGGACAACATCTACATGCTGTCCGCGCGGCTAAGACGCAAAGGCTACGAGGTGATCGTCGCCACCGATGGCGATCAGGGCGTGGCGCGTGCGCGATCGGACGCGCCTGCGCTGATCCTGATGGACTTAAGCCTTCCCGTCCTCGACGGCTGGGAGGCGACAAGACGTCTCAAGACATTGCCTGAGACGCGGGATATTCCCGTGATCGCGCTCTCGTCGCACGCGATGGCTGGCGACCGCGAAGCAGCACTGGCAGCCGGGTGCGATGACTTCGATACCAAGCCCGTCGATTTCACGCGTCTGCTTGGAAAGATCAAGGCCCAACTTCCAAAGGGGTCGATGTCATGAGCGAGGTTGCACCCGCCCTGCTCGTCGTCGACGATAACGAGGACAATCGCTTTACGCTGACTGAGCGGTTGAAGCGAGAAGGCTATAGAAACGTGGCATGCGCCAGCAATGGACGGGAGGCGCTCGAAATGCTGGCAACGAGATCGTTCGATCTCGTGCTGCTCGACATTACGATGCCGGAAATGGACGGCTACCAGGTGCTCGAGGAGCTGAAGGCCGACACAACGCTGCGCAACATTCCGGTTGTCATGATATCGGCGGTCGATGAGATCGACAGTGTGGCGCGCTGCATCAGCCTCGGCGCCGAGGATTATCTGGCCAAACCGTTCAACGCGGTTCTGCTGCGCGCCCGCGTGGCCGCGTGCCTGGAAAAGAAGAGGCTGCGCGACCAAGAGGTGGTATACACGCAGCAAATCGAAACCGAAAAGCGCCGAGCGGACGAGCTTCTGTACGCCATCCTACCCGCCGGCGCGGTGCGCGAGCTCAAAGCGACCAATGAGGTCCGGCCCCGCCGCTACAATGAAGTCGCGGTGCTATTCTGCGATATCGTTGGCTTCACAGCTTATTGCGATGAGAATCCGCCGGAGAAAGTGGTGGAGGATCTTCAGGCGCTGATCGGCGAATACGAACGAATCGTCCGTCAGCATGGGATGGAGAAGATCAAGACTATCGGCGACGCCTTTATGGCTACGGCCGGCCTGTTTGATCGCATGCCAGATCCGGTTTTTGCCAGCTTGCAATGCGGACTCGACATGGTGACAGCATCACGTTGCATCGAGCCCAAATGGGAGGTGCGAGTCGGCGTTCATTTCGGTCCAGTTGTGGCGGGAATCATCGGGCAGCGGCAATTCGTGTTCGACCTGTGGGGCGACACGGTAAATGTGGCCTCCCGGATCGCAGCCCATGCTAGCCCTGGGACTGTAGCGATCAGCGGGGCCACGTGGCATCGCATTCGCGAGCGGGGTCGCGGGCGCTCCCTGGGCTTCGTAGAAATCAAGGGCAAGGGTCGGATCGAACTGATCGAATGCCAGGAACTGCGTTGAGGGAACCGGAACAATCCTAGCTACCTGCCAGTCCCCATCGTGGTTCATCCGTCAGACTGAGACGTTCCCGACCAGCGGCAAAGGTCTGCTGCTTCCGAGGCAGACATAAGGATCCGCTGAAGGTTCCGGATTGGGCCAAATGCTCGCCAATTGGCTTTCGCTTAGCGCCAACTGCGGTCACCACGCAGTCTTTAGGGCCATCCCCAAGAATTCGCTTGGCTACCAAGAAAGGCGAGCACCCCGAATACGAACATGAGCGGGAAAATGCGAGCCGGGATGCTACTTCATATCGCTGACGTCGCGGGTCTTTCCCAAACAAGGCAGCATGACCGCAACCACGATGCAGAACGTAAACGCAGCCGCAGTGAAAAACAGGTTGCTTGCGATAAAACTACGCTTTGCTTCTTGGACGGTTCGCCCGCTCAGGAAAGTGCTCGTTACAGAGTTAAATAAGCGGATAGCCGAAGGAGGAACAGGTGGCATAATTGAGGTACGTTTCCATCCTTGCAGCCGCCTACTTTCTGGTGGCGCTCATCAGCATGGTGATTTTTGCAGAACCGCGTTGGGGAGGTTGCTTCATACTTCTGCTGTTCGCCGAGTTTTCCCGTCTCTTTACCGTGTGGTTCAACTTCGCTTTGCGCGGAAAATAGCACCGACGGTATGGCAGCTTAGGGCCGTGTAGCGACAAACCATGATATCGTTCGTCCGCCCATCACGGGCGACGAGGTGGGGGGTGGCTGCGCCAGAAGCGGACATTGACAGAGGTGGATGTCATCGTATCCTCGCCTGAAGGTTTGATGGGGTGAGTCATGTCTGCGGTTACCCAACACATCATTGATCGAGGCGACGGCGCGCGCGTGGAACTATTCCAGGCTCGACCGTCTGCGCCCAAGAACGGGGCGATATTGTTTGTACATGGAAATCAGGGTGGACTTCTCTTAGGTGGAAAAGAGGCTGTCGATGACGGATCGCTGGTTCGGTTCTCTTCCCGTCTTGGTGTAACGGCGGCTGCAATCTCTCAGCCTGGTTTTGGTGCATCGGATGGGCCCGCCGATTTCTGCGGCCCGACTACTCAGCAAGCGATTATAGCCGCTTTGGCGTTTCTGAAGCAGCAGCCATCAGTCGATCCCGCACGCATAGTTCTCTACGGAAACAGTCGAGGGGCTGTGGCGTCCGCCATGGTGGCCACGAAAGTCCAGGGCCTTAGGGCGCTCATCCTAACAGGAGGCGTTTACGATTTACGAGACGCCTACGAAAGCGGTTCGAGAGGCTTGCAGCAAGCTATCCAGAAAGAGGCAGGCGTTTCGAACGAAAGCTTCTTGGATCGGTCCGCACTCCATTACTCGCACAGGATTCGTGCGGAAACCTTACTTCTACATGGCAAGTACGATGATCGTGCATCGGTTGATCAAGCTGAACGATTTTCGGAGGCTCTCGCACAGGTCGGTGTGTCGGTACGCTTCTATGCGCTCGAAGGCGGTCATCGCCTTCCCCGAGAACAGGTCACGCCAATCCTCCGGGAATTCTTAACTCGAATATTTGCGCCAGTCGCAACGCTTCACTGACTTATGGCTGCTTCGGGCCCGTCAGGCGACAACAGCCCCGGCCGGGATGCGCCAACACCGGACATCTCTAAATCCTACGATAGCTGTCGGCTAGAAGCCTGAATGGCGATGAACATTGGTGAAACGGAAGCCAACGTAGGTGGCATAAGGAAAGCGATCAGTTTCGCTTTCGCAGGATTTATCTCTGGAGATACCGTGGCAACAATCGGTCCACTGATAAAAAGCACCAAGACAAAGACCCTCCCACAGCCAACTTGAAGTAGCGCGTGCATTCGTCTTCGGAACTGGCCTTGGCTCGCTGGAGCAACGCCCAGATCGGGGATCACGAGCGAAGGGACACGGCTCTATCGCGCCAGCAAGAAGGACTGAGACGCCTGTGAACTCAAACAGCGCTGCTGCCCGAATGCGCCTGCCCGCAAGGTACCGCGTGATCTCAACGAAGATGCCCGCGATGTCGCCCGAGCGATTGCTGCCACGCCTGAATATGAGCAGTCCCGGCATCGTCGCAAGAAGGTCGAGATGCTCTTCGCACACCTGAAACGCATTCTCCGGATGGCGCGTTTGAGGCTGCGAGGTCCGTGCGGTGCGCGAGACGAATTCCTGCTTGCAGCAACCGCCCAAAATCTGAGGAGACTGGCGAAACTCAGACCACAAAGGTCGCCACACGGCGAGCGCCGTCTAAGAGCGGCATAAACCGATAGCTTGCGCAGAGGCGCCAGGCAGATAACCCATAATTCCCCTGCCCAAAAAGCCAAAGCGGCCGGGTAAGCGGCTAATCTATCGAGTTTTTCAACGACATCGGCCCATATCGGCCATTGAGGCGAGCTCCGCAGCCGCCTGAAAGCAGACATTCCCGTCGACCACGTGGGAGGTCGCTGTTGCGCAATCTCCAGACGTTCGTCTGAGCCGGATCAATGATCGCTATGCGTCGAGGAACTATGCTTTGCCCGCTGGCGCCTGCCTGCACGAATGCGCCATGAGCAAGTCTCGCACAATCTGGGGCGAACCCGAAACCACGCGGCGTGCTTTTGCGGAGCCGCACGGAAGCTGTGGACGATTGCCGGCGATGGAATGGTATCACTCAGTGAGGCCAGCTTTGCGCAGGCCGTCCACAATGCGCTCGAAATCGGCAGGGTTCTTGTAGGGCAGCACTTTGCGCCTGTGCTCCAGGGAATAATCGGGATTGATCCGGAACGCTTCCTCCCACTGCCCGCGCGCCTCCGCGAAGCGGCCCAGGTGACCATAGCTCGCCGCCAGCAACACACGTGAGATGTCGGTGGCTGGATTGCGGACAAGCCGTCGCTTCAGGATGACAACGGCCTCCTCGTACCTGCCTAGCTGGAACATCGCCTGCGCGTGGAAGTGCAGAAAGATATCCGGATAATATGGATTCAGGGCCATTGCCCGCTCGAAACAGACGAGGGCCTCGTCGGGCCTGCCCGCATAGTGGAGCGCGTTGCCGAGGCTCTCGTGGCCCTCGACAAGATTGGGAGCAAGCGCGATCACGCGTTCAGCCTCCCGGATGGCTACGTCAAGCCGTCGCAGGTACAAGCTGACGACGCCCAGCGCCCAATGTGCGTACGGATATCGATCATCGAGCGCCACCGCCTGCGTCGCAGACCCGGTCGCCTGTTCCAGCGATTTCGAGGGTGATTGGCTCCACTGGTTGACGTAGGCCAGCCCGTGCGCGACGGCGAGGAAGGCGTGGGCCGGGGCGAATTTCGGGTCCAGATCGATGGCGCGTTGCAACAATTGCTGGCCCTGAATGTTCTGCTCTCTCGTCAGCCGCCACATGTGTTCACGGCCCCGTAGGAAACAGTCATAGGCTTCCAGATTTTGGGTCTGCTCGGCCGCAAGCCGCTGCTGGTCCCCGGTCGTGAGCTTGAGTTCCAGAGCGCCGACGATCTGCTGCGTGACGTCATCCTGCACCGCGAAGATGTCGCTTAGGTCGCGATCGAAACGCTCAGCCCACTGATGCCCGCCAGTGGTCGCATCGATGAGCTGCGCGGTGATCCTCACCTTGTTGCCTGATTTGCGGACGCTTCCTTCCAGCACGTAGCGCACGTTGAGGCTGTGGCCCACCTCCTGCACGTTCACGTTCCGGCCCTTGAAGGTAAACGACGAGTTGCGTGCGATGACAAACAACTGCGACAGCTTCGACAGCGCAGTGATGATATCTTCGGAGATGCCGTCGGCGAAGTACTCCTGCTCGGCATCGCCGCTCATGTTGGCGAAGGGCAGCACGGCAATCGAGAGCCCCGGCGGCAATGCGGCCGGCGCACGAGCAACGGCGCCTGCGGTCACTAGTGGTTTTGCCTGCGCGGCGGCGCCGACCTGGAGCGAATAAATCCGGATCGGCTCGGCGATGTTCTTGAGCTGCGTGTTGCCGAGATCGCTGACGGAGAGATCGAGCCTCGCCCTGACCTGGCGATAGGCGTCCTCGGACAGGCAAATGGCGCCGGGGGCCGCGACACCCTCGATACGCGAGGCGATGTTGACGCCGTCGCCCATCAGGTCGCCATCGCTTTCCTCTACTACGTCCCCCAGATGGATGCCGATCCGGAACTCGATGCGCCGATCGTGCTGAACGCCGGCATTGCGCTCGACCATTCCGTTCTGCACCTCGATGGCGCAGCGCACGGCATCGACAACGCTGCGGAATTCGACCAGCGCTCCGTCTCCGGTACGCTTGATGACACGGCCGTTGTGCACGGCGATGGTTGGGTCGATCAGGTCGCTGCGCAGTGCCCGCAACCTTGCCAGGGTGCGATCTTCGTCCTCGCTGGCGAGCCGGCTATATCCGACTACGTCCGCGGCCAGAATTGCGGCCAGCTTGCGGTTCTCGCTCATAGAGCCGTTCCTCATCGCCACGATAGCAGGAAGACCGAGACATGGGAACTTATGCCCGCAGCGATCTCGGCTGAGATCAAGTTCTCTGGCGCGTCTGCGACCTACAGCGTGTTCGCCGACGATGTCTACTTTCGGGCAACGGCAAGGCGTACCCCAACGGCTTGGGGGCGCAAAGCTGCCGTTACGCGTGGCCAATCAGGGCCCAATGCGGACCCCCTCGTCGCTGAGGTGAGATCATCGGCTGTGGTGATGCCCGCGCAAAGAGGTCACGTCAAAAAAGGCATTATATCCACCCCGTCGCCCGGAAAAACGGTGATGTGCGGGTGGTCTTCGAACAGTCGTGCAGCGGCATCAGCGCTCTCCGCTTCGACCACCAAGTAGCCGCAGAACGAATTCACCGCGTTGACGACGCCCTCCTTGGTCATGCGTGTCGTCTTGCCCACCATTCCGCCAGGATCAAGGATGGATGAAGCATTTCTTTCTTCCCACGCCGACCACTCTTTTATGCCGACGGCGTCGACTGCATCCTGCTCGGCTTTGGGCAGGTTTCGAAAGGACGCCAGGTCCTCGGGCTTCATGGTGTAAACGGCAAGAAAGCGGGGCATCAGCACATCCTCCATTCATCTTAAAGGTTGCCAGTTTATACGCCTCGCTTCGGAAATCACCCGCCGACGCTTCATGTCCACACTTGACAAAAGAATAGTGTGTTGCATTCATCCTGTGAGCCCCCCTGCGGAAGCAGACGAGGGATCGGGCCGGCGCAGCGGCAAATGAGGACAAAGAAGGTTTCGCACCACCCTTAATCCAGGCGGGCTGGAAGACCTTCGAAATGCTCAACCGTGTCGTCAAGCTGTACCCACGGATGTTTCGATTGCTCGAAGACAGACATGGCAGGCGGCGAATAGGCCGGGTCGGCAAATGAACCGACCCCCACACCGATCCAGGACGGCGCGGCATCGGCCTTCCAATAGACGGTCGAACCGCAGGTCGGGCAAAAATGCATGTGAACCTTGCGACCGCTATCGGCGGTGCGAATGAATTCCGTCGACGTTCCGGATATTTCGACACAGTCAGTCGCGTAGAACGCATTGGCGCTGAACGGTGCGCCCGTTCGTAAGCGCGATTTTCGATGCGTATTGACGCCTGTTCCACACCGAACGGCGGATAGCATCGGTCGCGGTATCCGGCTCTATTCGGTCGTGGAGGTCTTGGAGAAGTTGAACGGGAGCAGGTCGCCGATGTCGGCATTCTCTTCGCGCTGTGGCAACTCGGTGAGTACGTGGCGCAGCCAGATCAGAGGGTCGACGCCACAGGCGCGGCATGTCAGCATCAGACTGTAAATCACAGCACTGGCCTTGGCTCCGTCAGCAGTGTCGCTGAACAGCCACGATTTTCTTCCGGTCGCAAAAACCCTGATGTCGCGTTCCAGGATGTTGTTATCGATCGGCATCCTGCCGTCGCTGGTGTAGCGCGTCAGATAATCCCATTGGTTCAGGGTGTAGGACACAGCATCGCCGAGCTTGGTATCCGGCACGACCTTCGGCGCGATGTTATCGAGCCACGTCTTGAGGGCGTTCAGGACAGGCAAACTGTGCTGTTGCCGGAAGCGGCGAATGCAGGCGGCCTGCGTTTCACCGGCGTCGGGCTTTATCTCTCGCGCCTGCCTCTCGATCCGGTAGAGCTGCTCGAAGAACCTGAGCGCTTGCTCCGGCGGGCCGCCGCCATTCTTTCTTGCCTTGAGGGCTTCGACGAAGCGCCGCCTGGAGTGAGCCATGCATCCGACATGGGTTGCGCCATGCAATGTGCGCCAGGCTGTGTAGCCATCGCTCACCAATATGCCGCGGTAGTCACCAAGGAAGGTCTGCGGGTGGATCTGGCCGCGCCCGGGCTGATAATCGAGCAGTACGATTGGCTGGTCACTGTCCTCGCCGCTGCGATAGGCCCACATGTACGATGTGCTGGTGGCCTCCTTGTCCTTTTCCTTGAGGACTTGAACCGTCGTCTCATCGCCATGAATGAGAGGCTGCGATCGCAACCGCAGTTTCAGCGCATCATAGATGCGGTGCAGATGCTTCTCGCTTGAGCCGATGACCCAGTGAGCGAGAGCGCCGCGGCTGATCGGAACACCAGCACGCTCGAATGTCTGAGCCACGCGGTAAAGCGGTGTGCCGTCGACGTATTTGTGGACGAGCGCGAAGGCTAACGTCGAGGCGGTAGCGATGCTGCCCGGCAGGGGCTGCGTCGGCATCGGTGCGATCACGACGGGTGTGTTGATCCCGGTGCGGTCGCAATGGCGGCAAGCGTACTTGAACCGCACATTCTGTAGGACCTTTGCCTTGACCTCGATATGGAGCTGCTCGGTAACAGCCTCGCCCATGCGATGCATCTGACCCTGGCAGCAGGGACAAGACTTCTGATCGTCGGGGAGGTCATATTCGACGCGCTCGCGTGGCAGGTCTTCTGGCAGAGGTCTGCGTCCACGCTTCTTTCCCGTTTGACCTTCTACCGCTGGCAGGCCGGTGTCCGGAAGCTCGACAACATCGCCTGCTTCGCTGCCATCCTCGACCGCAGCCTCTTCGGCCTCGTTGAAGAGACGATCAATGTGCTTTTCACTGCGGGGGGCAAAGCGATGGAGTTTTGCCAGTGCAAGCTCTTCTTCCAGCTTGACGACCCGCTGCGAGAGCGCTTCCTTCTCGGCTTTGAGCGCAGCGATTTCGGCAGCATTGGCTGCCAATTGCGCCATCAGTTCTGCAATGCTCGGTTCGCCGGTGCGAGTCATCAGATTCTTGAATCTGAACCGCCCAGCCGCGTCAACTGCTCAATTCGACATCCGTCAGCCGGCAATCTGATATTGCCGCACCGGATGGCGCACCATTGCGTCGATATCGATGCCATCGAGGATCCAGTGAAGCTGTTCTGTCGTCAGCATGACCACCGGCACCTCGCAACGGGGCCATCTGAACCTGTCCTCGGTCAACCGCTTCAGGACCATCACAAAACCGGAACGATCAAAAAACAGCAGCTTCATTCGGTCACGCCGGCGATTGCAGAAGGCAAAAACCGCAGGCGCAAACGGATCCAGCGCCATCGTCTCCTGGACCAGGACCGCCAGGCTGTTGATGCCCGCGCGGAAGTCGATCGGTTCGCGATGCAGGTAAACCTTGAGATCACCGCCCAGTCTGAACATGACCCAGCGCTCCTATGATTGCTTCCAGCACTTCCACACCGGCGCACTCGACGGTCAGGCTGACCCCGTTCGGCAGGAGTGCGCTCACCTTGGATGCGGGAAGGCACTGGCTCAATGGCTTGGTCTTCTTCAGATCGCCAGCAGAACCCGAGTGCATATCCGGAGCAATCTGAACCGGAACGAACGCCGAGGCCAAAGGCAATTGACGCTCCGCTCTGGACTTCTTCATCCACTTCCGGACGAGATTCGCATTGACGCCGTGCTCCAGCGCCAGCCGCGAGACCGAAACGCCGGGTTCTAAGCACGCCGCGACAAGCTGATCTCTCGACGCAGGGTCATATCGACGGCGGCCGTCGCGACCAACAAGCCGTACCTGCAGTTTAGGAGCATCTTCATCCATGATTTGGTGTCCACCTATTTTTTGGTGGACGCTTCATGCCTCACAGCACTCCGCTACAGAAGGCGCACAGAAATTAGCGCTTACTCTCCTTCCTCTCATGTTCAGTCGTTGACGGCTTCTGCCGGAGCATGGCCCGGCAATGCCGGCATATCGCTGGCGATCACAGGCCACTGCAAAGCGCAAGATCAGTCAAAACAATAGCAGGCGCGGCAGAGAGGACTTCCGGCTGAGCTCTTAAGAATGACCCCGCAAAACTGACGCCACCCCACCATCCGGAGCATTTCCATGGGCCGCATCCGCACACTCGCAAACGTACTGATAGGAGCAACTCTCATGACCCAAACGATCGCAATGGCTGCCGACGCCAACACCGATCCACGGATCGATCCCGAGATTCGGTCATTCCTGGCTGATATCAATAAGGACAGTAGCCCATTCTGGAAGCTGCCCCAACCAAAGCCGCAGGATATCCTCACGGGCCTGCAGTCCAAGACGCCCGTCGACATGAGCGGCGTTACGACGACAGAAAAGATCATCTCTCAGGACGGGCGGCAAGTGAAACTGTACATCATGAAGCCCGAACACTTGAGCGGAAAGCCAGGTGTCCTGTTCTTCATTCACGGTGGCGTTTGGATCGTTGGGAATTTCGAGAACCATCAGCGTTTGCTCCGCGATCTCGTCGTAGGCTCGGGACAAATTGGCGTTTTCGTCGAGTACACACCCTTGCCGGCCGCGAAATTCCCGACCCAGCTTGAGGAATGCTATGCGGGCCTGAAATGGGTCGCCGAGCACGCCGGTGAGTTTGGTGCTGACGGCAATCGCATCGCCGTTGCCGGCAACTCCGTCGGCGGGAATATGACCGCCGCGCTTTCTCTCATGAGCAAGGATCGCCAAGGGCCCAAGATCGCGTACCAGGCCCTCCTCATTCCGGCAACCGACGCCAGCGTGGACACGCAATCGTATCACGAGTACGGAACAGGTCGCTTCCTGGCCCGCGCATTTATGAAGTACGGGTGGGATCTCTATGCGCCGGACGAGAAGACTCGAAACAATCCGTACGTTTCGCCTCTTCTTGCAAGCAAGGACGAGCTGAAGGGCCTGCCCCCCGCGCTCGTGATCACGGCAGAAAATGATCCGCTGCGTGATGAAGGGGAAGCCTACGCCCGAAAGCTCAAGGACGCCGGCGTCGAGGTCGATGCGGTTCGATACAATGGTACGATCCATGACTTCGTGCTTCTCAACGCACTTCGCAACGTTCCCTCGACAGAAGCGGCGATCAAGCAGATCAACGATGGTCTGCGTCAGCACCTCGGGCCGGTCAACAACTAGGCGGTCCGATCTTGACTCGGCGGGGCATAGCACCGCCGCGTCAACCGCATTTCGTGGCTATCAGCGTCTTCTAGATGAACTGAGCAGCCAAAAGTCGCCACACGTAAGCAATAACGCTTGAGGAGTGTATCCAACGAATAACGGCACCGAGATTGGTCTTTATCAAAGGACTAGACCAAATTCTCCTATCCTGAGGTGCAGGTTGTGGCTGGTCATGGACGACGGTAAACCGTCCAGGTTATTACCGTCGGACAGGCCATTGCCTATACTTGCTGGTGCGCTGACATGTTGGACCAACTGCATTCACAGGGTTACAGAAAATACCCGGCCTCCCGGCTACTCAGGTCTTCGGACGATTTGGGATGGTCGACGCTCTTTGCAGAGCTCCGATCTCACTCCAGCTGTGAAGGACCGGGTGCAGAAGGACAGGATCTGGAAATAGCAGTCATAGTCAGTGGCTCAGATGCAGGACTCGTGACCTGCAAGGTCGGAGGAGAGCAGCGGCGTGTTCGGCCTTCCGACGGTACGATCTGGCTCAATCCCATGGCTGCCAAAGCCGACGCAATTCACATCGCATCGGAAGAACTGCAAGTCGCTCACCTTTATCTTCCATCCTCCGCTTTCATCCGCTTGGCGACAGACTTCAGCGTGCCTCGAACCCCCGGACAGTCTATCCGCTATGTTTCCGGTGTGCACGACAGCCTTATCAACCAGATTGCTTTGTCGATCCTACGCGAAATGTCGGATCCAACGACGTCTGGACCTATGCTGATCGAGACTGCGTCGCTCTTTCTGGCAGCCCGACTCCTTCATGAGCACTCAGAAAGTTCGTTGCGTCGTTTAGAACGCCAGCCGAGACTTGGACTTGATAACGTCAGATTGCGGCGTGTTCTTGCCTACATTGAAGAGCATCTCACCGAGGAAATTACAGTGAGCGATCTGGCGAGCATAGCGTGTCTGAGCGTGTTCCATTTTACGCGCGCATTTGCGGCCAGTGTCGGGACGCCACCGCATAGCTATGTGAGTAGGCGTCGGCTGGAGCGAGCAAAAAAACTCCTCGCGATAGGACAAATGTCACTCAGCGAGATTGCCTTTGATTGTCAATACTCGTCGCAATCGAGCTTTGCGCGCGCATTTCGACGTGCTACCGGCTTGACGCCGGCGAAGTTTAAGCAGGCCGTCCGCTAGTACAAAATTCAGCACGAGTAGATCAAACCACTGGCGAACCCGAGGAGAAGGTTCTGAACTGCTTGCGCATCGAGACGCTGACCGTGCAGCTTCGCTCGAGCGCGAACGCGACAACGGTGTGCCCGCTTTCACGTGCTGCCACACGCCGGGCTTTCTCCGCGGAAAGTGTTTCGAGTGGCGGCAGGGCCGAAGCGACGTCGGCAATCCCAACCGGTCGGCTCGCGGCCCTCTCAGCGCGATCGTCGCGAAGAAGGTAGCGGTCGTCGAGCAGCGGGGCTTCGACGGACCGAGAAGCTCGGCTTCGACGCGTGCATTCGCGAGCATGACGGCTCCTGTCCCAGTCGTGACGCCGATCACGTCCATCGTCGCCCCTTGCCGGCGCGCGCCCAGTCTTAAAGAAGGCCCTGCTTGACCGGCGTACGCCTTCGGCGGGGGCCACCTTGCGGAATTGTTGTGATGTTGTGAGTTTGCGCTCTTAAGAGTGGGCTTAAGAGCGCATTGAGGACTGATGGCACAGGCAATTTTATTGACCGGGCGAGAGCGACGTCGGCGATGGTCCCGAGATGAGCGTGCAGAGATACTGGCGGCGGCGTTTGCGCCGGATGGGATTGTTTCCGAAGTTGCGCGTCGCTTCGATGTTTCGACCGGTTGATTTATACTTGGCGGCGGCAGGCTTTGGCTGCAGAAGTCGGCCCTGCCTTCGTACCAGCGCGGGTCGTTGGCCTTCCGGGTAACGGCGGGGTCGAAACGGCTATGTTCGTGGACTTCCCGAATGGCGCGAAGGTGAGAATTGACTGTACCGCACCTGCCGCACTGGCGGCTGCGGTCATGCGAGCACTCAAATGATCCCGATCAGCTCCGGGGTGCGGGTGTGGATCGCGAGCGGTCACTGCGACATGCGCAAGGGGATGCAGGGGCTCGCACTTCTGGTGCAGGAAGGTCTCGGTCGTGACCCCTTCCAAGGTGACGTTTTTGTCTTCCGCGGGAGAAATGGACGACTGATAAAGGCCCTGTGGCACGATGGGATCGGGCTATCGCTTTATGCAAAGCGCCTGGAGCGGGGCCGTTTCGTTTGGCCCGCGACCGAGGGTGGCGCGATCGCTCTTTCCGCCGGTCAGATGTCCTATCTGCTTGAGGGGATCGACTGGCGAAACCCGCTGCAGACCTGGCGTCCGACGAGCGCCGGATAGCGCATATTTTGCCGGGATTTGCGGCTCAGAATCCGAAGAAAAGCTATGCAAATCAGGGGTTTTGTGGTCCACTTCGAGCATGGAAACCGGCTCGGAACAGCACCCCGATTACGCCGCTGCCCTTGAGGCAGAGCTGATCGTCGCACGGGCGGAACGAGCCGCTGCGGTGGCCGAACTTGCCGTCGCCAAGGCCAAGGAAGCCGATGATCAGGCCATCGGGAGACCAGAAGACGAGTTTGGCGGAAGACCTGGCGAACGGGAGCTGATTGTGCGATTGCATGCAACGAAAGAGGAGGTTCCGCAGTGTGGTCTCGTAATCGACGCCACTGCGCCGCTCGCCGTCATTGTCGACGAGATTCTCTCGAAATGCAGAGAGGTAGACCAAGGGACCCACTGGGCTCGGCGGCGCGCGAAAGGCGCTAGCCCGGCGGGTGGCTCCCCCGCGCGTTATTCGTGATTCCGCACAGCGTGAATGTCCGCGGATCCCTTCCATGAGAGGCTACCGCAGCCATGATGGGCGGCGCGATATGTCGCCGCCCATTGCGAGACCTACTTGGCCGAAGCAGCCTCTTCGATGACCTGAACGACCTTATCGGGATGTGAGACCATGACGACGTGGGAGGCTCCCTTGACCACGACAGTCCCCTTGGAATGGGCCCGCTCGGCCATCCATCCAAGCGCCTTGGCCGGAATGTTCTTGTCGGCGTCCCCGTAGATGAACCAGGACGGGATGTTTTTCCACGCCGCGTTTGGCGCTGGTTCGTTCAGCGCACTTTCGGTGATCGGCCGCTGTGTGGCTGCCATCAACTTGGCCGCTCTGGATGACACGTCGGCCGCAAACTGCTCGCGGAACTTCCCTTGCTGGATATAGAGGTCCTTGTCGCCGCCATCGAGCACAACTGGTTCGGCCAGTGTGGGAGCCAGGGTGCTTCCGGGGAATTTGCTCGAAAGCTCGACGGCTGTTTCTCCCTTTTCCGGGGCGAACGCCGCCACATACACGAGGGATTCGACGTTGTCTGCACGTGCGGCCGCATCGCTGATCACCGATCCTCCGTAGGAATGCCCGACCAGCACAACCGGGTTTTTGATTCCGGCGAGGATGCGGCCGACGTAATCACCGTCGCTCTTTACGCTGCGCAGCGGATTGGCAACCGCGACGACGGGGTAGCCGTCCTTCTCCAGCCGAGCGACAACGTCGTTCCAACTGGATGCATCCGCAAACGCACCGTGGACGAGGCCGACAGTGGGCTTTGCCTGAGCGGAGACCGCGGGGGCGGCCGGAGCAGCCAGGACACCAAAGGCCAGCAATGATCTCAACAGCAATTTCATCTTTCTTCTCCTTTTAGATTGTGCACAATCTATTATCGCGCAATTCGAATTCCGTCAATGCATCTTTGTTCAATCGTTTGTGACCGCGTTCATTCGCGCCAAGGAAGGCGCGAAGCAGCCGCCGCCCGTCTTCAATCTGGCGTTCGAAACGGCGTTTGACGAGGCTGTCTCTCTGACTTTGGCATCCATTGGGAGACCTTTGAAGCGAGCGTGGCAACGCCGACGTTCCTCTTTGGTGTCTATGAATCTCGTGCAGCCGAAGAGCTTCTGGCGGGCCATATCAGCCTGCGGTCGAACGTCCTTGCGACGAGTTGGTCAAAAAGAATAACGACGGCGGCTGACGGATGCTCGCGACATGATCTCACATGACAGGCCGAAAATGTAGATAGCTACCTCTGGACGAAGCTAGCCGCGGCGCTATCTGGACGTGAATTCGTATCAGGGAGGGAGCAATGTCTGAACTCGTGGTGCTTGGCTTCGATAAGGCCGATGAGGCGGACGCCATACTCAATCGCTTGTTGACGCTCGAAAAGGAGTACCTGATCGACCTCGAGGACGCGGTTGTCGCGGTTCGCGACAACGGAGGAAAGGTCCGGCTCAAGCAGAGCGTGAACCTCACGACAATGGGAGCCACAAGGGGTGGTTTGTCCGGCGCGCTTTGGGGATCTCTTGTGGGTCTTTTGTTTCTGAACCCGCTGGCCGGCATGGTCCTTGGCGGAGCGTTCGGAGCTGGTTCTGGAGCACTTGCCGGTTCGATCACAGATTTTGGCATAGACGACAATTTAATCAAGAAATTGGCGGACACCATTCCGGTCGACAGCTCGGCCCTCTTTCTGCTTGTTCGTAAAGTCCAGCCGGAAAAGGTCCTTGAGGAATTCAAAGGTGCGAACGCGCGGATCTTGCGGACTTCGCTCTCGCCGGAACAGGAAACGAGACTGCGCACGGCGCTTTCCCCTAAGGCACCCGCGGACGTGCGCATCGAAGCCGGCAACGCGAAGTCAACAATCTAGCACTTTGTCCGTCGAACCATGGGAATGATCACTCGCTGCACGCCAACGCAACAAGCACCCGGCATTGGCAACGACCGGAGTTCTGGCGGGGGCAGCGACAAACAATCTTCGCGGCATCGCCGTCGGCACCGCTAACGGCGGGGCGAGCAGCCGTGACAGGCGACGTCGCAGGCCAAGCGGCAGATTGTTCCGGCGGCGAGTGATACGGGCGATGGTATGTGGCCAACTGCCCCGCAACGGGTCGCAAATGTGGGCATGCGAGGCGAAAGGGTCCGTGAGTGCATCGGTCTGCTCGTCATGGGTTTCGACCTGATCGCCCCCCGTGAGTGTGGTATTTGCCAGGGCTTGCGGATCGAAACGACCACCGGCAGCATCACGCATTGGCGCCTATCGACTTCGAATGCCTTGAGTTGAAAGACACCTCGGTCTTGTGGGAGATTGGTCGATGAAAGTGCCTCGTCGAGTTCCGCCGGCCTATCTGCTGGTAATACTGGCGGCTTTCGTACCTCAAAGCCCATTGGCGCAGACCGGTCCCTCCGTCGGCGTTATGGCCGTTGCAGTCGGAGACGTATCCCCAAAGCATGAGTTCGTGGGACGCGTCGAAGCGATGAACGCCGTTGACATCCGTTCCCGGATCGAGGGTTTCATTGACAAACGCCTTTTCAACGAAGGCCAGGCCGTCAAGAGCGGGCAGGATCTGTTCCTCATTGACAGTCGCGCACTGGACATTGCGCTGGCAGATGCCAAGGCATCACTTGCAAGTGCGCAGGCAACGCTGGCAGACGCACAACGCCGCGTCGCGCGAAATAAATCCCTGAGCAGCCAGACAGTATCACGCGCAACACTGGAGGAAAGTCAAACAGCGCTGGAAACTGGTCAAGCAAACCTTTTGGCGGCGCAAGCACGGGTCAGTCAAGCCGAACTCAATCTCAGCTACGCCAGGATAAGCTCACCAATCGAGGGCCGTATCGGTGCCGCGCAATTATCGGACGGCAGCTTTGTGAGTGGCAGTTCGATGACACTTGCCCGCGTCGTAGAGATGGATCCCATTCGCGTGGTTTTCTCAGTAACCGACCGATCAATTCTCGAGCTTCGTGCGGCCGCCGGCGGCATCAGCAAGGATGAGCTCGCTGGAAAATTCGTACCCACCCTGCGGCTGTCCAACGGGCAGGAATACAAGGGGCCGGGCAAGATCGAGTTTTTTGGAAACGAGATCGATGAGGCAACCGGAACGCTGTCGATTCGAACTCTGTTTCCCAATCCGGACTTTCTGCTGGTTCCGGGCCAGTTCGTAACAGTGATCGTCTCGGAGGCGGAAAAGAAGATGCGCCCGATCGTACCGTTGGGCGCTGTCCAACAGGATCGCGAGGGCAAGTTTGTCCTGCTTGTCAACGAGAACAACGAGGTCGCGCTCCGGCGAATAAAAGTTTCTGAACAGGTGGGTGGAAACTGGGCAGTGGACGACGGTCTGAAAGGCGGCGAAAGCCTGATCGTGGAAGGAATACAGAATGTCGCCGAAGGATTGGCTGTCACTGTCACGCAAGCCTCGCCCGCAAACAACAGCGTGACGTCGATCGTCTCCCAGTCCGGTTCATCGCAATGAATATATCCGCGCCCTTCGTTGCAAGACCCAGGTTCGCGATGGTCATTGCAATCGTCATGATCATCGCGGGTGCTGTCGCCCTCCTTCAAATACCTGTCGCCCAATTTCCTCAGATCACTCCGCCGGAGGTGCAGGTTACCGCGAGTTATCCAGGTGCCAACGCCAGCGTCATGACCGACAGCGTGGGAGCACCGATTGAGGACCAGGTGAACGGGGTTGAAGACATGCTCTACATGTCGTCCTCCAGTACCAACAATGGCGCTTACAGCCTGACAGTGACGTTTGCTGCCGGAACAGATCCTGCAATCGCCCAGGTAAATGTACAAAATCGCGTAGCAATGGCGACGCCGCGACTTCCTGCTGCGGTGACCCAAACCGGCGTTTCGGTGAGAAGTCGTTCGTCGAGCATGCTGCTCGGCTTCGCAATTTACTCCCCGAAGGGTACGCACGACGATGTCTTCCTCAGTAACTACGCAACGATCAATATTAGAGACGCAATCGCACGGCTACCGGGGGTCGGAGAGGCGAGCGTCTTTGGCCCTGCCTATAGTATGCGGATATGGATGAATCCTGATCGCATGCAGGCCCTCGGGGTCACGGCCTCCGATCTGACTGCAGCCATCCAGGCGCAGAACGCGCAAGCCTCCGCCGGCCAACTGGGGTCTCCTCCCTCGACCCAAGGCCAGCAATTGCAACTGACCGTGATGGCAAGAGGACGACTGGCGAACGAGGCAGAGTTCGGCGACATAATCGTTCGCACGAACAGGGATGGAGCAATCGTGCGTCTTCGCGACGTTGCGCGCGTGGAACTCGGAGCACAATCATACGATACAGCCTCGACGCTGAATGGACAGCCCAGCGCGACGGTGGTTGTCTACCAATCCTCAGATGCCAACGCGCTTTCGGTGTCCACCGCTGTGCTTGGCGAACTGGAGACATTGTCAAAGCAGTTCCCCGACGACATCGCCTATACGGTGGTTTTCGATACGACCGCTTTTGTTCGACAAACCATCGAGGAAATTTTCATCACCCTGGCAATTACATTTGTCCTCGTCGTCGCCGTTGTCTTCATTTTCCTGCAAGACTGGCGTGCAACAGTCATTCCATCCTTAACGATACCCGTTTCACTGGTGGGTGGCTTTGCCGTTCTTTACCTCATGGGGTACTCGGCCAACACGATCACGCTCTTTGCGATGATCCTCGCGATCAGCCTGGTTGTGGACGACGCCATCATCGTCGTGGAGAACGCTCAGCGCATCATGAGCGAAACCGGGATCGGCGTGCGCGAAGCGACGCTGCAAACAATGAACCAGGTCACGGGTCCAATCGTCGCCACAACGCTCGTGTTGGCCGCGCTGTTTGTGCCGGTGGCTTTTCTGGCTGGTATCACCGGCGAGCTCTACCGGCAGTTTGCGGTTACCATATTGGTCACCATTACGTTTTCCACGATCAATGCACTCACGCTTAGCCCTGCCCTATGCGTCCTCATGCTGCGGCCTCCCGTGGAACAGAGCCAGTCCCGAATTTTCAGCAAGGTGAATGAGGGGCTAGACGCTTCACGCCGCTTTTATCTGCATTTATTGGCGCTCTTCGCCCGAAGGCTTGGTCTTAGTGCCGTGCTGCTTGTGGCAATTGTAACTGGCATTTACGGCTTCTATCGTGTCCTGCCGACCGGCTTCATCCCCTCCGAAGACCAGGGCTATCTCTTCATGAACGTCCAGTTGCCGAATGCCGCGTCTCTCGAACGCACACAGCAGACAATTGCAACAGTCACCTCGGTGCTTCAGCGTACGCCAGGCGTTGCAAACACGATCGGAATTGCCGGTGCAAGCATGGTGGGCGGGGGCGGCTCCAATTCCGGTATGATCATCTCGGCGTTGAAACCGTGGAATGAGCGTGGCGCGGATCAAAGCGTTTTTGCCCTGATGAACCGATTGCGGGCTGAGTTCGCGGCGATCACGACGGCATCAGTTGTGCCATTCAATCCACCTGCCATCCCCGGCCTCGGCACAACGGGTGGCTTCGACTTCCGCCTTCAGGCGCGCGCCGGGCAAAGTCAGGAAGAGTTGGCCGAAGTCATGCGAAGCCTGATTGTCTCGGCAAACCAGACCCGGGGACTGGCGAGTGTATTCAGCACGTTTTCGGCTGACTCACCACAGGTTTATCTCGACATTGACCGAAAGCGTGCAGAACTTTATGGCGTTTCGCCGGCGACGATATTCGGCGCGCTACAATCTCACCTCGGATCGTCTTATGTGGACGATTTCAATATATTTTCGCGTGTATACCAGGTTCGTCTTCAAGACGAGCCAAGTTTTCGAAGTCGCGTCGAGGACATTCAGCGACTGAGGGTGCGCAGCCAGTCCGGCAATCTTATTCCGCTGCAGGGCCTGCTGTCGATATCGACCGTCTATGGTCCCAGCACGGTCAACCGCTACAACCTCTTCCCATCGGCCGCGATCAACGGACAGGCAGCAGCCGGATCCAGTACTGGCGATGCGTTGGGTGCCATGGCAACGCTGGCGTCGGAAAAACTCCCACCCGGCTTCGGGTATGAGTGGACAGGGTTGGCTCTTCAGGAGAAGCAGGCCGGCAACCAGACCGTGGTCATTCTCATCATGGGGATCGTGTTCACCTACCTGTTTCTCGTCGCACAATATGAAAGCTGGAGCGTGCCTCTGGCAGTAATGTTGTCTGTGACCGTGGCCGTTGCCGGGGCGTTGGGGGGCCTTGTGGTTGGGGGCATCGACCTCAACATCTACGCGCAAATAGGCCTGCTGTTGCTCATCGGGCTCGCTGCCAAAAATGCGATCCTTATCGTTGAGTTCGCCAAGGAGCGCAGGGAAGCAGGTCTAACCATCATGGAAGCTGCAACCGAGGGAACGTCGCAGCGCTTTAGGCCTGTGCTGATGACAGCTATGGCGTCTGTGCTTGGCGTCATACCCTTGGTCGTGGCCACGGGGGCGGGAGCTGGCAGTCGGCAGGCGATCGGCACGACAGTGCTCGGAGGATTGCTCGTCGGCACCGTATTTGGCATTCTCATCATTCCGCTTCTGTATATTTTCATCCAAACAGTCAGGGAGGCTGTCAAGCGTCGTCTTTTCCGGACCGACCGCAATGCTGAAGGCAGCAAACCTCCTGCGATCGCGCCTTCGGAATAGTGCCGGCGCCCAGCACTGGTGCGTGCCCGTTCTCTCACCAGGTCGGCTTTTTGGATGCCAGAGCCGATCGGGCGCGATATGTCGCCGAAGCTCGTATAGTGTCCGACCGTCAGAGGCTTTCTCGGCATGCGTAAATGAGGCCGATAGATGCGCTCATGTCACACGCCGCTGGCGGATATTCGAGCATGGCTCCACAGCAACGCCAGTAAACTCCAGAGACAGAGAGCATCCGGCCAGCACATGCACATAGAGGTAGATCAAATCCGCCATGCGCTTGAATTGGTTTCGATATAGCCATCGGATCTCCATGCTGGAACGCGCACGCTCACTCGGGCGCGCTCTTCGATTTGTCTTCAATCTCTGCGTATCGCTTCCGGTGGCATGCCTTTGGCTGGATCAACCAATGGCGATGGGCATCGAGCGCCCTTCCTTGGAATGTGTTGTGCTGATGCACGGGCTTGCCCGCGGCAGCGGATCGTTCTGGCTTGTCGAAAGGGTGCTGGTGCAGCGTGGATTCTTCGTCATCAACGAAGAGTACCCTTCAACGACCGCATCGATTGCCGGTCTCGCGCATTACGTAGGAAAATCGGTCGAAGCGTGCGGGGCCCGGCGCGTCAACTTCGTAACCCACTCGCTTGGGGGAATTCTGGTCCGCTACTGGCTTGCTCACACACGGCCCCTGAGTTTGGGACGTGTCGTGATGCTTGCTCCACCCAACAACGGCTCCGAGATCGTGGATGTCTTTGGCGATATCGCGCCGTTCCAGTGGATCAATGGACCTGCGGGGCTAGAACTCGGAACCGACGCCAGTGCCACACCAAAGGTTCTACCGAACCCCGATTATCCGCTAGGGATCATCGCCGGTGACATTTCGCTAAATCCTATCTTCAATTCCATCATCGAAGGACCGAATGATGGAAAAGTGTCGGTCGCCTCGACGAAGATCGAGGGAGCGAGCGACCATTTGGTGCTTCATACCACGCACACCTTTATGATGTTCAATCCAATCGTCGTTGTTGAAACCATGAATTTTCTTGAGACGGGGGCATTCAATCACAACCTGACGCTTCACGAAGCGAGCGGTGCGATGTTGGCAATGTTTGAATAGACGGCCCGCGTCTGCCGATCGACCTTGCCTTTGTCGAAAGATAGTCAATTGCCTTGGCGCCCACCCCGGGACAGTGCCTGCGAGGCTGTTCGCGCAGGAGACATAGGATCGCTGCCGGCGCAGATTCGCGCTGTAAAGCGGACGACTTAGCTGTCAGCAGATCCAAGAGATTTGAACTCAGAGCTTGGTTTTGGGATTCTATGCCGATCACAGACAGTCTTCTGCGACACTATAGTTGTGATGATGGTGCATAGGCTTCTGCCGCGATCTACGGACTTAATTGAGCGTCACAGAGGATAGAGTGATGAAGCAGTTACTGATGTGTTCGATGGCGGGTCTGGCACTTGCAAGCTGCACGCCGACGCAGCAGGGTGCCGGTATTGGTGCCGCAACGGGAGCGGTGGTCGGTGGTGCGGTGACGAATAATGTGCGTGGTGCGGCCGTTGGCGCTGCGATCGGTGGGGCTTCCGGCGCTGTGATCGGCAACGTGGCCGGTCGTCCAGGGCAGTGCGAGTTTCAGGATCGCAATGGTCGGCGCTATATCGCAGCTTGCCCGCGCTAACGGGTGATGAACATGAAATCGCGGTCGGTGTCCTTCACGCCAGCGGGTAACGGGCCAGTAGTTCGAACGCGGGCTTGCGAAAGAGGTCGCTCTTTTGCGCTACCTCTCCTTCCCTCTCCCGAATGATCGCTGCTGAATTCTAGCCGTTGCGCCAGCGGTCAGACTGGATGGGCAGACAACGACATTAATTTATTGAATTATATCGCGATTTTTGAGCGTTCTGGGCTGTCGGCCACCGTTGGTGGGCAAGATCGGTTTGTTACACAAGGCATGTACGCGCGACTGATTGCATGTTGAGATCGATGCCACTTCGCTGGTCAACGGCTGTCACGGCAACGTGCCAACCAAGCGCATTTGAGCACCCTTCGGGTACGACATACCTCGGTTCAACTGGAGGCAAGACATGGCCACTGCCAATGCCGCGTCAAAGACCACGATGCAGAGATTTCTCGACGGCGTTGAGAAGGTGGGAAACATGGTTCCCCATCCCGTCATCATCTTCCTTATACTGATCGGCATCGTCATCATTTTGTCGGCCGTACTCGGCGCTTTCGGAGCGGCGGTGAGCTACGAGCGCATCAATCCTGACACACACGAGATTGAGCAGGCGTCGACAGCAATCCGCAGCCTGGTCAATGTGGAGGGCATCCGCTTTCTATATTCATCGCTCATTCCCAATTTCATGAGCTTTACGGCTGTCGGGCTGATGATCGCTGCCATGATCGGCGCAGGCGTCGCAGAGGAATCCGGTCTGGTCACGGCGCTGATCCGCAAGCTCGTCATTGTCTCACCCCGCTGGGCGCTGACCTATATCCTGGCTTTCGTCGGCATCCTCGCAAGTATCGCGGCGGATGCCGGCTATCTCGTGCTGATACCGCTTGCGGGCGTTGCCTATCTGGCGGTCGGGCGACACCCTCTGGCAGGCCTTGCCCTTGGCTTTGCTGCCGTGGCCGGCGCCTTCACGGTCAATATGCTGATCAAGCCACTCGATGCCGTGCTCGTCGAATTCACCAACGATGCGGCGCACCTTGTCGATCCCGCACGCTCGATCGGTCTGGCATCCAACGTCTGGTTTTCCATTGTCTCGGTCCTGTTCCTGACGGTGGTGATTGCGTTCAT
This sequence comes from Rhizobium favelukesii, assembly GCF_000577275.2. Taxonomy (NCBI): domain Bacteria; kingdom Pseudomonadati; phylum Pseudomonadota; class Alphaproteobacteria; order Hyphomicrobiales; family Rhizobiaceae; genus Rhizobium; species Rhizobium favelukesii. The sequence continues at coordinate 803,909 of NZ_HG916855.1, read as the reverse complement.
CACCGATCGCATGATCGCGCCGCGGCTGGGAGACTATGATCCGGCAACCGCAGAGGGCGGCGTGCAGGCTCAGGGGGCGACCCTTTCCGAGCAGGAATCGCGCGGTTTGCGGTTCGCGCTCTATGGTCTGATCGGTCTTCTCGTGGTTTTCCTGCTTTTGACGATCCCCAGCGGCGCGCCGTTGCGCAATCCCGATACCGGCGAACTCATCGGCAATTCACCCTTCATGAACGGCCTGATAGCGCTGATCATGCTGATCTTCCTGGTGACGGGCTGGGCCTACGGCATCGGCGCCGGCACGCTGAAGACACTGGCCGAGGTCATCGCGGCAATCGAGAAGTCGATCAAGAACATGGGCGGAACCATCTTCCTGTTCTTCGTGCTGAGCCAGTTCGTTGCCTACTTCACCTACACGAATATCGGCACCGTCATGGCACTTAGCCTTTCGGGCGTCCTGCAGGCCGCCAATATCGGAGCGTTACCGCTGTTGATCGGCTTTATCGTCGTGGTTGCGATCATCGATCTGCTGCTGACGGGCGCCATTGCCAAGTGGGCGATCTTCGCTCCTGTCTTCGTTCCGCTTCTGATGAAGCTCGGCGTCGAGCCGGAAGCCGTGCTTGCCGCCTATCGCGTCGGCGATTCACCGATGAATGCGATCACGCCGCTCAATGCCTACTTCGCGCTCGTCGTCGGCTTTGCCCAGAAATACGACAAGTCCGCCGGTGTCGGCACGATCGTCTCTCTGATGCTTCCTTATGTCGTGCTGATCTTCGTCTTGTGGACGGGTCTCTTTGCGGTCTGGAAGGCCCTCGGACTGCCGTGGGGCCTATGACGATCGATGCGGCAACCGTGAACGAATAAACACTCGAATGAACGGATGGGTATCATGAGCAACACCTTAATCCCTCTCGACGTCGCCGCCGCAGAAGACCATCTGATGCGCTTCTTATCGGTGGAGGGCGTCACCGGACAGGAAAAGAATATTGGCCTTGCCGTCTGCGACGCTCTGAAAAAGATCGGCGTGCCGGAATCGGCCATTCGCTTCGACGATGCCAACAAGCGCATCCCGTTGCCGACCGAGACAGGCAATCTGATCGTGGATATTCCAGGAACGCGGCCGGGTCCGCGGCTTCTTTTTTCCACGCACCTTGACACGGTGCCACTTTGCGCTGGCGCCAAGCCTCGGCGCGAGGGCAACCGCATCGTCTCAGACGGTACCACCGCCTTGGGCGGTGATGCCCGAACCGGCGTCGCGGTCCTCGTCGTGGTTGCCGAGACGCTGATCAAACACAAGTTGCCGCACCCGCCAATCACGCTGCTGTTCACGGTACGCGAGGAAAGTGGGCTGCACGGGGCACGTGAGCTCAACCCAGCTGATCTCAACGGCGCTGTGATGTGCATCAACGTCGATGGCCAGATGGCCGCCGACCTGATTGTCGGCGCCGTCGGCCAAGAAAACTGGGAAGTCGAGATCACAGGCCGTGCGTCGCACGCAGGTGTCGCGCCGGAGAAAGGTATTTCGGCAACCCTGGTCGGCGCCATGGCTTTGGCCGAAGCAAAGCACGGCGGCTGGTTCGGCAAGGTGATCAAACCGGACGGTCGAGGCACCAGCAACGTCGGCATTTTCGGAGGCAAGGGCAACAAGCCGGCCGGTGATGCGACCAATGTCGTGACCGACTACGCGTTCATCAAGGGCGAGGCGCGCAGCCCTGAGGCGACATTCGCGACGAAGATTGCGAACGGCTACAAGGAAGCCTTTGCCAAGGCCCAGAGCGAGGTGACGGACGATCAGGGCGACAAGGCCGAGGTGAAATTCAGCCATCAGGCATCCTATCCGCCCTTTGAATTGGGCAAAGACACACCAATCGTGAAACGCGCGACGAAAGCGCTGCAGATGCTCGATATCGAGCCAGTGTATGTGTTTTCGAACGGGGGCTTGGATGCCAATTGGCTCGACAAGCATGGCGTTCCCACCATCACCATTGGGGCTGGACAAGCCGAGATTCACACCATCAAGGAATATGTGAACCTCAAGGAGTACGAGAAGGGCTGCCGTCTGGGCGTGCTTATGGCGACGCTCGACGATTGATGTGTTCGCAGGGCCGTGTGCCGTGGACGGCTGCAGCAGGTGCGGCTGTCATGCTGCACTTGGCTGCAGTCATCGCGCCTCAGCCCGGTCTTTGTCGATCCAGGCCGAGGGAGGCAAACTTGGAGATCTAGATGGTTGCGCGATTGGGCTTGGACTGCGTGGTTTGGACGGTTAGAGGCACAAGGGAGCAAGGCGATTGAGTCCAATAGCATACACCGCGACTATCATCGCCGTTGCCGTCGTTCTGTTTGTCTGGAACAAGTTGCCGGTCGTCTTTGTGGCCATGCTGACTGCGCTTGCCCTTTGGGCGAGCGGTGTCCTGACGATCGGCCAGGCTCTTGGCGGTTTCGGTGATCCAGCGGTCATCTTCATCGCGTCGCTTTTCGTCGTCAGCTCCGGACTTGAGGTCACCGGTGTGACCGCCTGGGCCGGACAACTGCTGATCCGTGGTGCGGGCGAGGAGAGCCGGACGCGCCTTCTGCTTCTGACGATGGCACTGGTGTCGCTGCTTACTGCACTGATCAGCGTCAACGGCGCAGTCGCGGCCCTGTTGCCGGTCGTGGTGGTCATCGCTGTTCGCCTGCGGCGAAACTCGTCGCAACTGCTCATGCCGCTGGTCTTTTCCGCGCATGCAGGTTCCATGCTGGCGCTGACGGGAACGCCGGTAAACGTACTGGTGTCGGAGGCAGGCACCGACGCGGGCGCCGGAGGCTTCGGGTTCTTTGAATTTGCGCTCGTGGGTCTTCCGCTTCTGGCGGGCACGATGGCGATCATCATATTGTTCGGAAAGCAGCTGCTTCCCGAACGCAACGGCGCAACCATGCCGGCCGATTTCAGCCATCATGCCAAGACCCTTGTCGAGCAATACGGGCTTGCAAGCGGCATATACCAGATGCGTGTGCGCGCAAGCTCGCCTTTTGTCGGCCTCGCATCCACCGGGGTCGATCTCTTGGCGCATCAGGGGTTACAACTTGTCGCCATTCAGGAGGGGGAGACGGCCGGCCCGCTCCGCAGGCCTCATATTGCCGAGGGGGATCATCTTCTCTTGCGTGGCGAGCCTGACGTCGCAGCCGCATTCGCATCCGCGATGCATCTCGCCTTTCGCGACGAGAAGGCGACCGGTCACGGCGAGGAAACCTTGTTCAATCGCAGCTCGGGTCTTGCCGAGGTCGTCATCCCGCCGCGCTCCGGGCTTATCGGCGAAACGGTTTTTCCTGGCATGGTCACAGACAGCGGCGATCTCATCATTCTAGCGGTACAGCGCGCCGGCGCCGGGATCGCGCCCGGCAGTACCACGAAGGATGCAGGCGGCATCGCGTTGCAGGCAGGCGATACGATGCTGCTGCAGGGAACCTGGAAGGCACTCGATGTTCACCTCAATGACCCGGACGTTCTGGTTGTCAATTCGCCTGAGCTTGTCCGCCGTCAGGCTGTCCCGATGGGGCCGGGCGCGCGCCAGGCAGTCATCATCCTGATCGCGATGGTTCTGCTACTTGCCACCGGCATCGTGCCGCCGGCGGTCGCGGGTCTGCTTGCTGCTGGTGCGATCATCCTGTCAGGGATCATGAGTGTCGAGCAAGCCTATCGCGCTGTGGGCTGGACGACGGTCATCCTTGTTGGCGCGATGATGCCGCTTTCGACTGCCATGGTGCAAACAGGTGCAGCCAAACTGATGGCAGAGCATCTCGTAAATCTCGTTGGCGATGCAGGACCAGTTGCCCTGCTCGCCGGGCTGTTTATCCTGACGGCGATCATGGGGCAACTGATCAGCAACACTGCAACGGCACTGATCGTCATCCCGATCGGCGTGGCGGCGGCAACGGCCATGGGGATTTCTCCGCGTCCGGTGCTCATGAGCACAGCTGTCGCTGCAGCTGCTGCCTTCCTGACGCCGATCGCGACACCGACGAACCTGATGGTGATGGGCCCCGGCGGCTATGCCTTCAACGACTACTGGAAGCTTGGATTGCCCTTGTTGATCTGGTTCTTTGTCGTTGCAGTATTCATCGTGCCCTTGATCTGGCGCTTCTAAGATTGCTGGTGTGACGGTCGGCGCGACGATCCGGATTGCGAGACGCGCCTGCCCAGGTTTTTCCAGGCGACACCGTTGGGCACATCGCGGAATGAGGAACGGCCGGCAGGCTAAAGCATGTCTCCCGAAGGCGGGAACCGGCGGGCCAAAGACATGCGTGAAAACAAAGAACTAAAGCGCGACAAGCGAATCTCAAAGATCGCGCCGTGCGTGAGCGTGGAAACGGCGGGAGATGCTCACGTTCTCGCCTATTGTGATTTCACCAGCCCCGAAAAACCAGCGACAGCCAGAAGGCTGAGTGCCCAGCCAATCACCGACTGGAAGAAATAGTATTTCAAGGTGAACGTGCCGTTTGGCTTCAACGAGTCCGGTCGCCAGTAGTCCTTTTGCCCGATCGAGGCCACCGGCAGAAGAACATCCAACGAATACATCAACGCATTGAACTCTGGGTAGCTGGCTGCTTCCGGTTGATTGCGGAAACAGGTGAGCTGGTTTTCTCCAACCTCGGCACGTCCCGTCAAATCCTGTCCGCTTGATGGCATGAAGCGGCTTTCGGTTCGTTGGAGATCGCACATCGTCCATTCCGGGGAACGCAGGACGACAGGACTGTTTGGTTTCATTGCGCCGCTGCGATAGGCGACAGCAAAGATCCCGGTACCGATCGCCCAAAAGAGCATGAGCCAGACCAGCGCCAAAAGGGGTTGCCGCCCGTAGCGCAGCGTCACCGCAAGGACGGCATCGGTGCCCCCCAGGACTGCACGCAACATCGGATTTTTGGCGCGTGCCCGACGCGCCCGCCGTTGTAGTCGCTCCTTGGTGATCAGGACGGCGCGAGCATCCTCGTCATGCCCCATCTCCCGCAAGACCATCGATAACTGCTCGTAGGGCTGCGGCCAGAAGTCCGCCTTCCAACGGTCAGGCGTCTGGCGCGACAGCCAGTCGAGCCGGCTTTCCGCATCAGCCGGCCCGCCGATGAAGGCCCCATACCGGCAGCGATTGAGAAGCAAGTCGCCGGTCTTAGGCCAGCTCGTTGGTTCGTCGTCGATTGCGCCGATCGTTGTGGCAGTCAGGTCCAGCGCGCCCTCGACGGATGCGTTCTGTCGCAGAAAGAATGCGCCGTCAATGGTGGTTCGATTGAGCCGCAGCGCATAACCGCCCGGCTGCGAAAGTGACGCCGAGGTGCAATCGATGTCGCCACCGAAGCGGGCACCCAGCAGGCGGGTCTCACCGACAATGGTAGCCCCTCGCAAGGCGAGGTCGCCTGCTGCTACGATCGCGTCACCGTTGAAAACGACTTCACCGGGGCGTTCAAACCGGGCACCGACCGCGTTGACGTCGCCGCCAAGGCGAACCGCGGAAAGATTGATGCCGCCCCGCACATCGGCACCGCGCAACAGAACGCCGCCTCGGGTTTCCAGTCCATCAGCGTCGAGCGCGATCCCGCCGGGGGCAGCGATCGAGACGCCGTCGGCCTCTATGCTGCCGCCGATCCGCGCGCCGGGAAGGCGGATTTCGCCTGTTACGATCGCGCCGCGAAGCGAAAGGCAGCCGCGCGCTTCGAGCCTATCGGCCTGAAAGCCGGGTAAGGCCGAGCCGTCGAGGAAGAGATTGTCGATGATGGCGGAGCGCAACACTGGCGAGGCTTCGAAGTGGCAGTCCTTGAGACCGATGTCGCGAGGAACCCGGCATCCTTCAAGATCGAGGATACCGGTTATCCAGGCGCCGCTCAGCCTCAGCCCCTTTTCATGCAAACGGTAGCCATCGCTGCCGAGGATGAGATAGCGCAAAAGGTCCGCCCGCACGGTTCGCTCGGGGTCTTCCCGTTCCGGGCGTAGACCATCGCCCAATCGGTCGAAGTCTCCCAGCTGCAGATGTGCAACCACCTTCGCTTCAGCCACGCTGAGCGGGTGAAACTGAGCAAGGCTGGGTACGACGGGAACAGCAGATCCTGATTGCGGGGCCGTCTGGTTCATCGAACCGGTATCCGTTTGGGTTCGGCTGCGCATAATGATCGAACACTGTTCTGGCAGAGAGGAAATCTGCCGGACTTGCACACCGGTCGATCGGCAAGAGGGGCGTGGCAATTCATACGATCGTTCTCCTCGATCATGGCGTTCGCGCCGATCCTGGCCGATCAGCGTGTCGTACCACAACGCGATCGTGGCCAAGCCACCAAACAAACGGGTCGTTTCGGCAAGACCTACGTTCCAACGACATCGGATTCGGCGCTGCCTTGGCAATGCGACCGGGGCGGCATTTTTCCAGCCGCCTGACTGACCGTCGCGTCATTGATTTCGCCGTTTTTGAGTGTTGGTCAAGAGGTGTCGCAAAAATGCGCGCTGATCGGGCGGCATATCGGACCACAAGCATAGTTTCTGGATTCAGTGCCGATCACAGCCCGACATAGGCGATGCTAAAGTGTCGCCAGGACGCCTCACGGCCCATGCGACCGGTGAAAAGGCCGGATACAAATCGGGCCCTGCAGGGGGCATGCATGAAGGAAGTTGGCCTGCGGGGACTGCGCGCTATTACACCATCATAACCCGTCGAAAGCCTGTACGATGCCAGAAGACCACGCAACACCGCAGTCACGCGCATCGGGATTGCCACAGGGCCTGATCCTCCTCTGGAGCTTGCTGTTCGTCGTCTGGCTGGTGATCAATTCATCGGTAGAACCGGCGATCATGGGCGTCGGCGCGCTGGTATCGTTGGTCGTGGCGGTGATTTTCATGCGTCGTGGCGATGTCTGGCGGATCAAAGTGACGCCGAGCAAGATCTTTCATTTCATTGCCTATACCGGCGTTTTCTTGGTCGAATTGGTAAAGGCGAACGTCAACATGCTTGGCTATGTCTACGCGCCACGCATCGACATTCGTCCGGGGATCGTCAAGGTCAGGACGTCGCTCAAGTCGCCGATCGGACGGCTGGCGCTCGCAAATTCGATCGCGCTCACGCCGGGCTCGCTGGTGATGGATCTCAGAGGCGATGCACTCTTCATTCATTGGCTCGACGTCAAGACGACCGATCCGGAAGGCGCGACGCGAATGATCATCGGGCCTTTCGAAAGGCACTTGGGGGTGGTGTTTGGCTGAGATCATCCTGCAGATCTCCGTCGTCTTGATCTTCTTCAGCATCGTCTTCGGCGTGCTGCGGCTGATCATCGGCCGCACGGCGATCGATCGGGTGGTGGCCATCGATATGCTGACGGTCGTCACGATCGCGCTGATCGCGCTTTACGCCCACATATCCGGGCGCTTCGTCTATATCGACGTTGCTCTTGTCTACGGTCTCCTGAGCTTTCTGGCTGTCCTTGCCATTGCCCGCTTTCTGGAAAAGGGGCCGTAGCCAGATGCTGGAGATGCTGATCCTGTTGGTATGCGGCAGCATTCTGGTGAGCGGAGTGCTGGCCGTCGTGCTCAGCAATCTCATGGCAGCGATGGTCAGCGCCGGACTGGCAAGCCTGTTTGCGGCGGCGTCCTATGTGCTGTTGGCTGCGCCTGACGTCGCCATGGCCGAGGCTGCGATCGGGTCGGGTCTTGCAACGCTGATCTTCCTTTATGCGATACGCAAGACCAGAGGTGAAGGACCTGTCGATGAGTGATCTGGTTGGCAGCCTCGTTATCCTCGTTGGTGCGTTTTTCCTCTTCTCTGCGGGGGTCGGTCTGTTGCGCATGCCCGATGTCTTCACGCGCATCCAGGCGGGCACCAAGGCCTCGACGCTCGGCAATATCCTCGTTCTTGCCGGCCTCGGAATCTATCATCCCGACTGGTCGTTGAAGCTGCTGATCATCGCCTATTTCGTGCTCATGACCAATCCGTTGTCGTCACACGCGCTGTCGCGGGCCGCGCATGCAATCCGCACACCGATGGCGGCAACGACGATCGTCGACGCTCTGCGCGACGAAAACGACAATGCTGCCGAAGAGGGCTCGCTATGAGGCGCGCGTTCAGCCTGCTCGCCGTGCTGGCATTCGCCGTCATCTTTGCTGGACTTGTCAGCGACTATGGCGAACGCCAGACGCTCTCTGCCTTGGCGGTGCATTATCTGACGCAGGTGCCGGCGGATCTTGGCGCCCCCAATGTTGTGACCGGAATTCTGATCACTTTTCGCGGCTTCGACACATTGGGAGAGGTTGCAGTGCTGTTCATGGTGGCAGCGAGCGTCGGCCTGCTGTTGGCAAGTGAAGCGGATGAGACGCCATTTTCCAAGCCTGTTGGCGTGACACAGGGGCCGAGCGAACTGGTGCGCAACGGCGCAGAGGTGGTGCTTCCTGTTATCTTCCTGTTCGGTGCGTATGTCATCATCAACGGCCACCTGTCGGCTGGCGGTGGATTCCAGGGTGGCGCAGTTGTTGCCTCCGGTGTGATGCTCTTGATGCTCGCCTATCCCTCAGCGCCGCTCCATCATGCTTTCCTCAGCATCACGGAATCGCTGGCAGGCGTTTTCTATGTCTCGATCGGCATTGTCGGCATTGCCTTTGGCGGCGGTTTTCTCGACAGCCATATTCTGCCGCGCGGTAATTTCGGGACGCTCTTCAGTGCCGGGGCCATTCCGCTGATATCGGCTCTGCTGGGTATCAAGGTCGGTGCCGAACTGAGCGTCATTATCGACCGGTTTCGCAATTGAATGACGACAGACGGGGAGCGCGATGGGGCTGGCGATATCACAGATACTTCTCACCACGGGATTTCTTCTCGTGCTCATCGGCTTCTGGGGCATGCTCAGGCATCGCAACATCCTGCGCATCATCATCGGCTTTTCGCTGATCGATACCGGTATGCACATCGTTCTGGTGGCGACCGGCTATGTAAGCGGCGCGACCGCGCCGATCGTCGACGTGGCGCTCAGCGCTTCAGATGCGGCCGCGCACGCGGTCGATCCCATTCCTGCCGCACTGGTCGTGACTGCTATCGTCATCGGCTTTTCGGTCACCGCGATCATGCTGTCATTCGCGATCCGGCTGCATGCCGTGCGAAAAACTCTTTCGATCGACGTGCTGACGGAGTCTAAATGGTAGACAGCCTCCTCCAGCCACTGAACATCTTCCTGCTTGGCCTTGGCGGTGGATTTCTCATTCCCCTGCTCTACCGCATCGCCAAGCCGTTGCCGGCGGTGGGCTTTGTCGTAGCACTTCTGGGCATGACCTGTATTTCGTGCGTCTGCCTGTGGGCTATCCACAATGGCGCGCCGACCTTCGAGATTTTAACTGCGGGCAGCGTGCCGCCATTCTCGATCAATCTGCGCTTTGGGCCGTGGGAGGGGTTTTTCTCCCTTTGCGTCAATGTCGTCGCGCTGCTCGGTGCCTGGCACCTTTGGGCGCAGTTGCGCTCAAGCTATCCGGCGCTCTTGCTCTACCTGATCCTGATCATGGGCATCAACGGAATGGTCATGACCCGCGATCTGTTCAACCAGTTCGTTTTCCTGGAAATCACGTCGATCGGAACCTATGGGCTTCTTGGGCTTGAACGGACGCCCGCAGCGCTTGCGGCCAGCTTCAAATACATCATGGCGACGGTGCTTGCCTCGTCCTTCTTCCTGTTGGGAGCCGGGCTTCTCTACCATGTGACCGGTACGCTCAATATCGACGACATGATCACCAACCGGGCGGCAATCACCGGTCCGATCGGCGTGAGCGCGCTGCTGTTCGTGCTGGCCTGCCTCGTGCTGGAACTGAAGCCGTTCCCGGCCAATGGATGGGGGCTCGACATCTACGAGACGGCGGCCAGCGGCATCGCAGCCCTTGTCTCTGTCGGGGTGTCGGCGGGTGTGTTCTTTGCGCTTTTCAAGCTGCTGCCGCTTTTTGGCGATCACCTGGGCATCCTCGCCGTATCGGGTGGGATCACCTTCCTGTTCTCCAATCTCGTCGGGCTGAACCAGACGAGCGTTCAACGGATGCTCGGTTATTCCTCCATCGCGCAGATGGGGCTTCTGATGCTTGCACTGGCGCTGCTGCATCAGCTTGGGGCCGAGCAGTCACTGCCGCTGGTGGTCGGGGGCCTCTTCATCAACCATCTACTCGCGAAGGCCGGTCTGTTCTGGCTTGCCGGCATTGTCGAGCCGCGTGAGATCGGCGGTTGGTCCGATGTCGCCGGCAATCGACTTGTGCTCTTTATCCTTGCTGTGTTTCTGGTCGCGATTGCCGGCTTGCCGCCATTTCCCGGCTTCTGGGCGAAATGGGAGCTCGTGATGCAGGCGGCGGCCGGCGAGCGATACATCTGGATTGCCGTCATTCTGGCCGGGTCGCTGCTTGAGGCAGCCTATATGTTCCGCTGGTTCAAGCAGGCGACGCGGCCGATGCCGAGCCAGTTAGACAGTGGTTTGCCGGCTGGCAACCTGGCGCCCATCGGCCTGGCGCGGTTGGTTCCAGTGATGGCCAGCGCCGTTCTACTGTTTGTGAGTGGCTATGTGGCGGCCGCCCTTTCCGGTGCAGCGTCGCTGTGGCTTGTCGGACCGCTTTGCGTTGGTGGCGTTCTGTGCCTGCTTGACGGGCTTGCCGGCCGGATCAAGTGCGTGCTGATGATAGCGGCGGTGCTGGTTGTCGGTCTGTGGATCGCTGACGATATCGAAGGTTTGCGCCGACTGTTTACCGTACTACTCCTCGCAGGCGGTATGGTCATTGCTTTCGCCAGCCTCTATCGCTCCGATTCTCGCCGAGGCTTCTATCCGATGATGGCGATCCTGCTGTTGTCGATCGCCAGTCTGCTGCGCGCCGCCACCAGCCTTGAGTTCTTTTTCCATTGGGAGATCATCACCCTTTCTTCCTATTTTCTGATCGCGCAGCGGCCCGGCGCCCACCCCTATGTGCTGCAGTTCCTGCTGTTTTCTCTGGTGTCGGCGTTTTGCCTGCTCGCGGGCTTCGGCGTTGCCACCAGCGCCAACGGCAGCACGGCGCTTGCAGCATTTGCCACGGCTGGCTCGGATGCGGCGCCGGCCTTCATGTTCCTTTCGATCGGATTTCTCATCAAAACCGGAGCTGTTGGCGTCCATGTCTGGCTGCCGGGCGCCTATGCCGAGGCCGACGATGATCTCTCGGCGATGCTGTCCGCCGTCATCAGCAAGGTGGCGATCTTCGGCTTGTTTATGGTGACTTATCTCGCCATTCGCTCAAAGGTTGGGCTCGAGATGGCGCATGTGATGGGTTGGATCGGGCTTCTAACGACCATCGCTGGTGCAGTGATGGCGTTTCAGCAGAGCGACCTGAAGCGCATGCTCGGCTATTCCAGCATGAGCCAGATCGGTTACATCATCACGGCGATCGCCTTGATGAGCCATCTCGGTTGGGTCACCGCTTTCTACCTGGTCGCCAACCATCTGATGGTAAAGGGCATCCTTTTTCTTGCCGCAGCCGCCGTCATCCTGCGCACCGGCACGCGGTTGTTCGATGAGATCGGGGGCCTTGGCCGAAAGATGCCGCTCACCTTCGCGTCGGTGGTCATTGCTCTTATCTCGATGTCCGGTCTGCCGCCGCTTGCCGGCTTCGGCGGAAAATGGCTGCTGTTGAGTGCGATGGTGGACAGACGTTGGTACGGCCTTGCGATCGTTGCTGTGCTCGCGACCTTCATTGGTTTTCTCTACATGTTTCGCTTTGCCTATGCGCTCTTCCTGGGGCAGCGAAAGGCAGCGCACGATGAAATCACGGAAGCGCCTTTGACGCTACTGGTGCCGCAGTTCGTTCTGGTTCTGGCAATTTTCCTGCTGTCCTTCTTCCCGAAGCTGGTGATGGATCCCGTGTCCGCCGCGATCGACCCATACTTCGCATCGACGCTGGTGTGGCAAGGCATGTCGCTGGAGACCATCTATGGCTACTGGAACCCCTTGCCCGTCATGGCCATAAGCGTGGCGATCGCAACGGCGCTGCTTGGGGTGTTCCTGTTGATCTATAGAACTTGGCGGGGCCGTTCCATGCCTGTCAGCACCGCGCATTTCTACGCCTTCTATCGATCAATGTTTGCCCCGCTCGTGACCCCACTTGCCAACTTCGTCTGGGATGGGCTTTGCGATCTGACTGTCGGTGCGGCGGGAGTGGTGCGGAGAGTCTACACCGGAAACGGCCAAACATACGCGCTGCACGTGCTCTACTATGTTATAGCATTATATCTGTTGGGCACCTTCAGCCTTCTCGCAGCTTGACAGGTGGTCAATGCGCGCCGCTGCAAGGCTAAAGGCTCGGGCGATGTGGGCTCGACCTGCACACGTGCGCTATTGCCCAGCAGCTGCTTGCGCAAGCCCACCCAGAATGCGGCTTGGAAGAAAAATCACCAGGGATGCAGCACCTTCGACCACCGATGCTCCGTCTGCCAGCATGGTCTGGCCAACAGGGCCTTGATCCTCTCGGAGCACGCTGCGCATCAGGGCATTGTTGCTGACGATGTCCATGAGCGTCGGTGAACTGGCAAAGACGTTGTGTCTACCGCCATCGATGTCAGAGACATCGATAACAGCGATCTCCCTTTTTTGAAGAATCGCGACATCCGAGCCGCTGCCGACACGCGGGCGGCCGCCCGCCAATTGCCGGGAAATCCCGAGCGCTCGATCGCGCTGTGAAACGATGATCGTAAACGGGCGCGGGATATCTCCGATATCGTCAAGCTGGCTCAGGAACACGTCGACGTCGATGTCCGGGGCCGCGAGCACCACTCCACCCACGCGCTTCACAGTGCTGGTGCGGCCTCTAAGGGCCAGATCGCGTAAGGCTTCGGTGACGACATAGGCGCCCATTGAATGACCGACCAGGATCACTCTCGTCGCATTCGTCTCCGCAGCGATCTCGATCGTCTCGGCAAGTCCCCGCCGGCCGACGAGGGCGCTATCGCGGTCGAAGACGTAGAGAGGGACGGACGCTCCTGACGGCCAGGCATAGTGCAACGAGACCGACTTGATATTGTAATCGTAGGTGATCTGAGCATTACGGAAGACGCTGTCGGCGAAGTTGTTGTTGTATCCGTGGACGAAGATTAAGATCTCGCGATTTTCGGGCGCACGCTGCGCCAGCGCGGTATTCAGCCGCCTGATGAATTCTTGTCGCTCGGCGATCGGCTGGTAGGTTCGCGCCGAAAAGTGCCGGCTGGGATCGGGCAGGCGTCCGCTTGTCTCGACGCGGCCAGGAACGTGGTTTCTTGGAACTCCAATGTCGAGCTTCGCAAAATTCAGCGTCTTCGACCGCTCAGCCGAATAAGGTAGGGAAAGATTATCGGATCGCGCGCGCGTGGTAGCCACATAGATCGGAACGATTGCCCGTGGTTCTGCGCCTGATGACGATGCCACGGGAAGGCCGAGCACCGCGCGTGGTCCGCCACAGCCGACGAGAACCAATAGCATGATCGCAATGACGGACAATCGCATTGAGGACATGGCTCGGTCTTATTCCCTGGCGAGCTGGTCAAATCGGTCGACAACAAGGTGTCTCGCGGACAATCGGTTATGGTCGCTCACGCGGGCTACACGCATGAAGCGAAGCGTATCGTAGTTCTAGGCTATCCGCGCCAGGTTCGGTAGATGAATTTTGGGGCGCAGACAGCGTAAGGTCCATCGACAGCGAAGTCGCCTTGATCCTGATGCATCTGACGGTTGAGAAGACAAGACGAAATGGCTAGATTGTGGTTTGGAGGAAATGCCACCACTGGGGGCTTATCGCCATTTGCCGAGATGAACGCTGAAATATTCGGCATTCACCGCGTGCGGATGGAAGGCCATTCTCAAAGCCCGCAGAAAACAGTTCGCTTGCATCATTCAGTCGTCACCTGGCCCCCAAGAGGAGAGTACGAATGAACTGCACATTTTTTTCTGTTCTCTCAACCAGTCTTTCCACAGACTTGGCAACGACCTACACCCTCGAGAGGATCGTTGCCATTTCAGGTGGTCGCCTTCAGCGCAGACCCCGCACTCCAGCCAGCGCGTCTTCGAACTGCTGGAAACGCTTCGACACGGATCGCACGACGATACGCCGCAATCTGTTTGGCGGGCACGCTGACGGTGCGGCCTCGCTCATGGTGCGGGCGAAAATCATGCCGCGACACGACGGCGCGCGTCGGAATTTGCGTTTAAATTCCATGTCTTTAGGGATGAACGTTCCGGCACCGGCAACCGGTTGCGCGCTGACATCGGCCCCCAGGAGTTGATGCGATGAGGACCGAAGACGGCACAGCGCCTGTCGGGTTGCTCGCACGGCACCTGGACGACGAAAGCCTTGCGAGCCCGAATTGCGAGGCGGCGGCTTGGGAAGACGAGAGGGCATCGTCCTTGCCCTCCTTTGAATTTTCGACCGCAGGGTTGCCGCGACCGGATCAGTTTGCGGCATGGCACAGTAGTTTCGAGCCTATGCTCGAACTGGCTGACATCGACCCGACGACCGCCGCCTTCCACGGCCGGCAGAAGCTTTGGGACCTTGGCAGTCTTTTGCTTGCTCAAATCAGTACTGACAGCCTCGCATTTTCCAGCCTGCCGGGACATCTTAGGCGGGATCCGATCGATCACTGGACAATGACGATCCTGCTGTCTGGAAAGATTAGGACCGATGCGGGAAGAAGTGTGTTTACCGCGGGTCCCGGTGAGGCCCAGATTCATTCGCTTGGTCGCTCTTTCACCGGCGTCGTCGATCAAGGCGAAATGCTCGTGCTGTTCGTGCCGCGCGATCTTTCGCTTGAGACGGCGGCCACGCTTAGCTCGGCGGAATTTTCGACGCTTGGGACAGGCATGGGACGATTGTTCTCGGACTACCTGATTGACGTCGCCAATCGTCTGCCGATGCTCGCCAGGGCCGATCTGCCGGGGCTCGCGGCCGCCACACGGGCAATGATCCTTGCCTGTGTGTCGCCATCCGCAGATCATATCGAGGCGGCCGAAGGACCGATCGCCAATGTGCTTCTCGAAAGGGCACGGCAACTGGTGCACAACCGGTTGCTCGACCCGAAACTCGGAAGTGAGATGGTGCGACGGGAGCTCGGGGTCTCGCGCACGCGCCTTTACAACCTGTTCGAGCCCTTCGGCGGGGTGATGCATTACATTCAGCATCGTCGGTTGCTGAGTGCTTATGCGGCGTTGACCGACCCCAACGATCGGCGGCTGATATTTCAGATTGCCGAAGAGCGCGGTTTCAGCGACGGCGCCGAGTTTGGCCGCGCGTTCAAGCGAGCGTTCGGTTATAGCCCGAGCGAAGTGAGGAACCGAGAAGGGGGTGGCATACCGGTTCGCCCAGATCTTGAGGACTGCCCATCCGAGGAGCGATTGGGCGTGCTTCTTCGAAGGTTGCAAGGGTAGCCCAAATGTTCGCCTCTCGGCCGTTGGGGCATCCTCGCTTGGCAGGTCCTAACCCTATTATCATGGCAAGGTCAGTCGGCGCGATCCGCCCCATCTGCCCGGTCATGTCTCCGTACCGGGGCGGCCCTCGGCTACCCGGTCGAGGGTCTTCCTCAAACAGCACGAGATTGAAGTCGGCGTCTTTGCTGGAGCAACTTCAATCAACTGCAATATGCGTAATGGCCTCGCCAGACAGTCGCCTTGAGAGAAATCGAACTTGCAAACTCGCGATGGCTGACAGCAGTCGTTGACGTCCGTTTTCGCGGCGCCTTCAACGCTTCCTGAGCTAAGCTTGCAAATTCGAGTTTCGAAGCTTTTGGCAGGATATTGCTGCTCTTTAGAACTGAATTACAGCGCATTCATGTGGGCCCAGCGTCAACTTTTCTTCGACACGCCGACCGGTGATTAGATCGATGCCTTGCGGAGGAGTTTTGATTTCCGTTGCTTCGGCGTCGCAATTTAGGACGAACAGCAACTTGCGGTCATCGGCCTCCCGCATTGTGACTTCCACATTCGGCGGCAAGTCCTGGAGAAGAGGTTGAACATTGCTTTCTGCGAACAATTGGGTCGCCAAGGCTTCGACCAACGGTTCGGTTAGATACGTTCCGACATAAACCGCACGACCGTTACCGAACCTGCGGACTGTAACCATTGGTCGACCGCTGGCGAAGCGGTTTGTCCATCGCCCGATGACCTTCACGTCATCGTCGAGCCGAAGAAGCTCGTACAGGTGCGCTGCGTCGTACTCCTGGTTGCCGAGACTGAAACTGTAACGTCTGGTCGCCGAACTCGCCGGCAGACGCTTCGCTGGATTGTGGAGGCCGTACTCAGTTCCGTGCAGGCCGAAGAGCCCATCGGCACCCGGCTCTGCGAGACGGCCGAACTCCTCGACGCGAACGCCGCATAGTCTGGATAGTCCCGCTCGCGGAGCGAGTTCGGTTGGAATATGGTTGTTCTCGTCTCTGGTCCCCGTCATCGCACCGACAATCAAGGTCCCGCCATCCTTGACGAACGCTTCCACATTCTCGTTCCATTCCGGTCGCCAGATTACCCAATGCGGCACATATAGGATCTTGATCCGCGACAAGTCGTCTTCGGGATGGATGAAGCCACACGCTATACCCCTGGAATAGCAGTAGCGATGGAGAAGCAGCCCGTCTTCCAAGGGGCTTGGCATACCCATGGGATAAGTCTTATAGGCCTCCTGATTGTCGAAGTCCGCGCCGGCGATGGCGACGTCCATGCGCACAGTCGTACCAAGCAGGTGCGGCTTTATCTTGCTGATATCCCCGGCGAACTGAACGGCTTCCTGGTAGCGGCGGCGGGGCACGTCATCGTGGTCAATGATACCCATCCAGTAAATTTCGGCGCCGAAATGTGCTGGACGCCAGCGGAAAAACAGGAGGCCGTCGGCCCCACGGGCGACAGAGCTCAGTGCCATCCGTCGCATCTCACCCGGCTCAGGCGTCATTGTCGAGAAACCAGGCTGACTCCCGAAGCCTGAAGCCTGTTCGGGAACGATGAAATTGCCTGAATAGGCGCGGCAGATGTCAAGATGCAAGGCTTGAGTGGCGGGATGACCACCGCTGCGCCTCATCTCGTCGTAGAGCATCGGGTAAACGTCGAAGCCAAGGAAGTCGAGGTCCTGACCGAACTGACCGCGGAAATCGATGTCTTCAAGACGGCCGAGATTGTGGAAGATGAACCAGTCGGAGTTCGCTCGACGGAGAATTTCCACCTGGTCATGCTGGAAGACAGCCGTCGCATGCGCCAGGAACCGGTGATAGTCCTGCAGGTGCCCTGGAGCAGGAAAACCCGGATTGTCCTTTCGAGGCACAGCGATCTGGTCAAAGTTGTCGTAGGCCAGCGCCCAGAAGTTCCCGCCCCACGCGAAATTCAACGCCGCAATGGTTTCATAGCGATCCCGAAGATAGCGCCGGAACTCCCGTTCGGTTGCCTCGGCGTATGACGTCGACACAGTCGTGTTCAATTCATTGTCGGTTTGCCAGCCGATGACGTTCGGATTGCCCGCGTAGTGCCGGGCCAAAGCCTCCGTGATGCGTCGGCTGTGAATACGGTAGACAGGGCTGTTCGTGTCTGCGTGTTGGCGCGAGCCGTGAGACGCTGTGCGGCCCCACTCGTCCGTGCGCAGCACCTCAGGATAGGTTGATGTCAGCCAACGCGGTGGCGTCGCAGTCGGCGTGCAGAAGATCGTCTTGATACCTTCGCAGGCCAAGACATCGATGGCCCGATCGAACAGCGAAAAGTCGAAGTGCCCCTCCTGAGGTTCGATCAGGTGCCATGCAAACTCGCCAAGGCGCACGACGTTGAAACCGGCCGCCGCCATTCGCTGGGCATCGCGCAGCCAATAGCTCTCGTCAACGTGCTCCGGATAGTGTGGAACGCCCAGGAGAAAGTCATCGAGATTGAGAGTGCGCCAAACCGAAAGCGGTGCAGGAGGGGTACGCTTCATGACTGTTTCATCCTTGCTTAGATTGTCGCGACGGCCTTGGGAGGGGTGATGGTTTTGCCGCCGGGCCCAAAAAGGTAGGCATCGGCTGGATCGAAGCCGACCGACACCAAGCGATCGTTTTGAAAGGGTTTGACGTCCGCGATCTGAACGGTGAAAACGGTCGTGCCGCTGTCCGATCCTGTCGTGACCAGTGGTCCGGCGTCGACGTAAACGATCGTTTCTCGTCCCAGATACTCGGTCAGACGCACGTTTCCAGGAAAGCGGATTTCGGCGAAGTCGTCGTCGAGCCGAAGCCGTTCGGGCCGAACACCGACCGTGACCGTATCGCCTACCGAAACCTTGTCGGTGAGACGGTCAAAAGCAAGCTCCAGTCCGCCGGCACCTGTAATCCGCGCACCCGATCCACTGGTTTCAGCCACCCGTCCCGCGACGAAGTTCATGCGGGGCGCTCCAAGGAAACCAGCGACGAAGACGTTGTCGGGGTTGTTGTAGAGACTGAGCGGAGCGCCGACTTGTTCGATTGTGCCCTGATTGAGCACAACGATCCGGCTCGCCATTGTCATCGCTTCGACCTGGTCATGGGTAACGTAGATCATCGTTGATGCGAGCCGGGAGTGGAGCGTCGACAGCTCGACCCGCATTTGGGTGCGCAAGGCGGCGTCGAGATTGGAAAGAGGCTCGTCGAACAGGAAGACGTCGGGCGAGCGTGTGATGGCACGGCCGATGGCAACACGCTGCCGCTGCCCGCCGGACAACTGCTTCGGCTTCTTCTCAAGTTGCTCTTCAAGACGAAGAATTGTGGCGGCGCGGGCAACCGCGGCATCGATTTCGGTCTTCGGTCGCTTGGCCATTCTGAGGCCGAACCCCATGTTTTCGGCAACGCTCATGTGCGGGTAAAGCGCGTAGGACTGGAACACCATGGCAATGCCTCTGTCGCCAGGCTCCAATCTGGTCACATCCCGTCCCCTGATCAGCAGCTTTCCCGAACTGGTCGTCTCAAGGCCGGCGATCGTCTTCAGCAAGGTCGACTTGCCGCATCCCGACGGCCCGACCATGACAACGAACTCACCTTCCTCGATGACCAGGTTGACGTCCCTAAGGGCATGGTAGCCCCCATAATGTTTCTCGATGTTGATAAGTTCGACACTGACCATCTTATGTATTCCTTGAGTTTTCGCCTCAGCCCTTGACCGCACCGACGGTCAGGCCGGCGATGAAGTGCCGCTGCATGAGGAAGAACATGACGACTGGAGGAATTGCGACCATGATCGTTGCCGCCGCTACCAGATTCCACGCAGACACCCACTCCCCTCGCAGATTGCTAAGGCCGGCTGTCACGGGCTTTACCGCATCGCTCTGCGTCAGCACGATTGCCCAGAAGTAATCGTTCCAGACAAAGGTGAATGTCAGGATCGCGAGTGCTGCCAACGCCGGTCGGATCAACGGGAGAACAACGTGCCAAAGTGTCTGCCATGGCGACGCGCCTTCTGCGCGGGCGGCTTGGAAAAGCTCGTCTGGAAGCGCGGCGATGAAGTTGCGCATGAAGAGTGTCGCGAAGCCCGTTTGAAAGGCCACGTGGAAAACAATGAGCGCGTAGTAGGTATCATAGAGTCCGATGGAGACCATCAAATCCCTGACCGGGATCATCATGATCTGGGCTGGAAGGAAGTTTCCCCCGACGAACAGCGCAAACATCAGATCCGCCCCGCGAAAGCGGTAGCGAGACAGCACGAAGCCTGAAAGCGTGGAGAGAACGAGTACGCCGCCCACCGACGGCAATGTCACGATCAGGCTGTTGAGGAAGTATCGCGCCATGGCGGTCTGCGTGAACACAGCCGTGTAGTTCTCAATGAAATTGAAGCTCCTCGGCCAACCCCAATAGTTGCCCGCCATCACTTCCTCGAATGATCGCAGCGACGTCGCCATGACTGCCAGCAGCGGGACGAGCCAGAGAGCGAGGATCAAAGCGACCATCGCACCATACGCGAACCGCCGAACCGGCACGTCTTCCGGTATGGACCTTGGGTACATCACAGTCCCTCCCTTTCCGGCCTGAGAAGCGTGCGTAAGTACCAGGAGATAAAGGCTGCCATGATCACGAAAAGTACCGTCGCGATCGCCGCGCCATAGCCGAAACGGTAGGAAAAGATTGACTGCTCGTACATCTGATATGCAAGAACGGTCGAGGAGCCGAACGGCCCTCCCGACGTCATCACGGCGACCATGTCGAATGACCGAAGCGCGCCGATGACCGTCACCGCCAAGGCGATGAAACTGACTTCGCGCAATTGGGGAAGAACGACATGAAACAGCATCGGCCAGCCCCGCGCGCCGTCGACGCGCCCAGCCCCTATCAGGTCTTCGCTCAGATTGTTGAGGCCCGCCAGAAACAGGACGAGGCAGAAGGCCACCTGTGGCCACAAGGCCGCGACCACGACTGCGAAAGTCACGAAATGCTCGTCGGAAAGCAACGCGGGTGCGCTCGCCCCAAAGTATCCGAAGATAAGCGAGAGAAGTCCGAAGCTCGGGTCATAGACCCAAGTAAAGACAACGCCGACCGTAACAGATGCGAGCACCAGCGGCACAAAGAACAGGGATTTCATGATCCGCATGCCGCGGATAGGCTGGTTCAGGAGCAGCGCGAGCGCCAATCCGAGCGGTGGCGCCAGCATGAACATTGCGAGCCAGATGAGATTGTTCTTGAGCGATATGTAAAACTGCGGGTCATTCAGGAGCTGAACATAGTTGGCCAGACCGACCCATTGTTTTACGCCAACGCCGTCCCATTCAAACAACGACACCCAGATCGTCTCGATGGAAGCGACAATGATCACCACCCCAAACAACAGGGCACCCGGTGCGATGAACAGTGTCGGCGTTATCCAATGTCGATGGCGTCGCCAGAGAGTGGACATTCAGGACTACTCCAGGAAAAGTTGATGGGTCCAAGCCCCAGACGCTGGGTTGGCTCGCAGAAGGCAGGGCTGCCGCTAATCTGCAGCCCTGCCTTCTGCGGTACAGCTCCGGGGAGAAACAGGCGACCGCGATGGGGTTAGGTCTTGAAGATGCGCTTTCGCGTACCTTCGAGCCGTTCCAGAATCTGGTCGCGCCGATCGGGCTTCGCCATGAACTCCTGGAACCCCTTAAGACCTTCCTGTGCCATATCCGGGTCGGTATCCCGGTCGTAGTACTGCGCGGAGCCCTCGACGGTCTTGAGAGACTCGACGGCCGCGTTCACGAGCGGGTCTTTACTCGGAGGGCAGTCGCTGCGAGGCGGCACGGCGCTTTCCGTCTCCAGGAAGGCTGAAAGGTTGTCGGGCTTGTAGAAATAAGCAAGGAAGTCACGCGCGCTTTCCTTGTTCTTGGCATTCTTCGGGACGTGGATCGAATTCAGCGCAAAGTCCTCGTATCGCGCCACGCCTTCCACAACCTGCGGAAACGGTGTGAATGCGATTTGATCCTGCTGACCCTCGGGGAAGCCGTACTTGATGAAGCCTGCAAGGTCCATCATCGCCGCTTTCTTCTGCGCCAAGGCTGCAGAAGCCTGTTCCCAGCCAGACGAGGTGCTGTTGGCACTGAACATCCCCGCGTTGATGAGTTCTGCCCATTTATCGAAGACAGGCAGGATCGCAGGATCGGTATAGGACATCGTGCCGTCCATCAGTGCCATGTGCTTTTCCAGGCCGTTGATGCGCAGGTTCATATGGTCGAACCAGCCGGCCGCGGGCCACATCTCCTTGGTCCCCATGCTCACAGGTACCATTCCTGCGGACTTGGCTTGTTCGCCCAGCCCAAGCAGGTCGTTGATCGTTTTCGGGGGTGACCACCCCTTCTCAGCAAAGACGTCCTTGCGATAGAAGAGCCCCCACAGCAGCCCGCCGAGGGGCAAGCCATACTGCTTTCCGTCGACAGTCACGGCATTCAATGTCGGGCCCAGCACTGCCTTGTAGTTCTCGCGTTCAAAGAGATCGGAGATATCGTCGAAGAGCCCCCGCTTGACGAAGGCCTTCATGCGGTTACCCGAAAACCAGAAGCAAATGTCCGGCGCACCGACCACAAGATAGCTTCGGATCGCAGTCTTGTGAGCCTCGTGATCCATGTTGTTGATGGTCACCTTGACGCCACTTACCTTCTCGTACTCGCTGGCAATGCGCTGCAGGACCTCGCGCTGCGAAGCGTTGCCGATATTGGAGATGATCGTCATTTCCTTGCTCTGGGCAAGAGCGGGAGCGCTCAGTGATATTCCGGCGAGTGCCGTCCCGGCTCCGATTAGGAAATGGCGTCGGGACGCGGGCGCCCCTTTAAGCAGAGTGGTTATATCTTTCGGTGTCATTCAAAATCCTCCCAGGACAAAGCTTCGCCTCGCCCGAACGGACCAGCGGTCGGGCTTCTAGAACGTGAATTTGCTTGAGAACATGCGGGCCAGAAAAATCTCGCGCCGCGGTCTCCTCCTCATTGCCAACGCCGAAAAGCTAACCTACCTTCTGAGTTAGGACAAGAGTTAATTTACGAAATAAACTAACTCAATCGAGGAGGTAGAGTTTGAAAGGCAATGCGAGCACGTCACGCGCCTTAAACAGGCGGTTGATCTTGAACTTGCTGCGAAACCGGGGTCCGGTATCTCGGGCCGAGCTGGCAGTGATCACTGGTCTCAGTCCGGCGGCCGTAACATTTGTCGTCACCGAATTGATCGAAGACCGGCTCCTTGTAGAGCGGGAGGCCGTCACAAGCTCAAACGGTCGCCGTCCGATCCCCGTAGACATCAACTACGAGGCTCACCTCGCCCTGGGCTTCAAGCTCAATCGAAACAGCATCGACTGTGTGCTGACTGATCTCGCCACCATCCCACTCGCCACCATGGAAACAGCCGTCGCGAACACCTCCCCCGAGGGCATGATTGAGGCGATCAAGGATGCGATCCCGCGCCTGTTGGCGCAAGCAGGTCGCAAAGAGCAGGATATAATGGGTATAGGCGTGTCGATTCCTGGCGAAGTCGACCCAAAGAAAGGGGTGTGTCTGCAAAGTCCGCGCTTTGGTTGGTATGATCTTCCCTTCGCCGAACTCCTGGCCGAACGTGTGCATGCGCCGGTCTGGATAGACGATGACGTCAACGCTTTCGCTATCGCCCAAAAGCTGTTTGGGGCGGGCCGCAACCACCGGAATTTCGCCGCCCTGGCCATCGGCGCTGGGATTGGCTGTTCACTCGTCCTGAACGGGGAAATATACCACGGCAGCAACGGCGCGGCAGGCAAATTGGGCCATATTACAACGATACCGCAAGGTGAACTGTGCGAATGCGGACGCCGCGGGTGTCTCATGGCCCATGCTGCGGAACCATACATGATCGCGGAATGGGGGCGCAAACGGGGTGAACCGGCTACCCGGACCGATTTCGTGGCCGCCGCCGAGGCGGGCGAGGACGCTGTCGTTGCAATTCTACAGGAAGCAGGATCACGTATCGGCAGACACTTGGCCGATTTGGTGAATCTATTCGATCCCGAGATTATCGTCGTGGGAGGCGAGGCCGTGCAATTCGGTGAAGCGCTGTTGGGACCTCTCAAGCGATCGATGAACGAATTCCTGTTCTTCTCACGACCCGAGCTTCAAACGGATTGGGTTGCGAGCTCCTGGGCAAGAGGAGCTGCAGCGTTGGCTACGCAAAGCATCTTCGACTTCGAGCGATCGCCGAGTGGCTGATGACCGGCTCGAACCAGATCCAGTCCTGATTTCGCCAGAGCAGACCAACAGCCATCATAGAGGCTTGTCAGATGTGCCATGGAAGCCGCTTAGGCTCTGATCGGCGAACGCTTTTCTTGTGCATCCCACGAGATCGACAATGGAAAGGAAGGTCCGAAAGCCGTCGCAGAAATGCGTCGCTCACGAATTCGAACAGCGCTGCAAGCGAGATGGTTGGACTTAATTCCTTGCACGGGTGGGCACGTATCCGCGACTGCCGTCAAGCAATGTTCTTGTATAGGCGTGCGCGACCTGCCCTTTGAGAAGCTGCTCACGGGTTGCGATCTCGACGAAGACGCCGTCTTGCATGACCGCAACACGGTTGCACAGATGCGCTATGACGGCCATGTCGTGACTGACGAGAATATAGGTCAGCTTCTCTCTTTCACGCAGGTCTTTCAGCAGATTGAGGATCTCTGCCTGGATCGACACGTCGAGAGCCGACGTCGGTTCATCGAGAAGCAGGATGCGGGGCCTCAAGATCAATGCACGCGCGATCGCCACCCGCTGGCGCTGTCCGCCCGACAGCTGGTGCGGGAATCGATGGCGAAAGGACGCCGGCAACCCAACGTCGCGTAGGACTGCCTCTACCCTTTCTTGGCGCTGGCCAAGACCGTGAATCTCCAACGGCTCGAGCAGAGTGCGGCCGATCGTGTGGCGTGGATGGAGTGAGCCGAACGGGTCCTGGAACACCATCTGTTGCTTTGCCAGCTGCTGAGGCGAGCGCTTTCGGGAAATAGCCTCTCCATCGACACCGATAGTGCCGCTCCAGTTTTTGAGCCTGCCGGCAAGCGCTCCAAGAACAGTCGACTTGCCACAGCCGCTTTCCCCCACAAGGCCGAATGTCTCGCCTGGTTCGACAGCAAAGGAAACGTCCTTGACGACGTGCTTGCGCGCATCACCGCTGTCGAACGAAACGGCGAGATTGCTAACGGATATCATCGTCATCTCATGCCTCCGCCCAGCTCGCTTCGCGTCGCAGGACCTGAAGCCTGTCCTTCGGGTGATCGAGGCTTGGCAGGGCTTCCAGAAGACCCCGGGTATAGGGGTGCGTTGCATGGTTGAGGCGGCAGGCTTCAAGCGTTTCCACGATGCGTCCCGCATACATAATGATCACACGATCACAGAAGCTCTTTACCAGATTAAGATCGTGCGAGATGAAGATCAGGCCGATGTCGCGTTCGGCGATCAGGTCATCGAGGATAGACAGCACGTGCTGGCGAACGGTCACGTCAAGAGCGGATGTCGGTTCATCGGCAATGATCAGAGATGGCGACGAAATCAGCATCATCGAGATCATGATGCGCTGGCCCATTCCGCCCGAAACCTCGTGCGGATAGAGATTGAAGACGCGCTCAGGGTCGCGAATATGGACACGCTCGAGCATGGCGAGCGTGCGTTGACGTGCTTGTCGCCGCCCGATGCGCTCGTGCAGAATGACTGTTTCGGCAATCTGTTCGCCAACCGTCATCACCGGATTGAGCGAATATTTCGGGTCCTGAAGGATCATCGAAATGCGTCGGCCGCGGATCGCGCGCATGTCGGCCTCGCTGGCGCCAAGCAGGTCCACCTCCTCGAAACGCATCTCCTCGGCCACGACGCGCGCGTTTGCCGGCTGAAGGCGCATGATGGCGCGCCCGGTGGTACTCTTGCCGGAACCGGATTCACCGATGATGCCGACCTTTTCCCGTCCGACGTCGAACGAGATATCCTTCACCGCCGTCACGGCGCCCGACAAGGTCGGAAACTGGACCGACATATTCTTGACCGAGAGGATCGGCTGAAAAAGGTCAGGCATTTCGGGGATCCATGATGTCGCGCAGTCCGTCGCCAAGCAGGTTGAAGGCGAGACTGACAAGGAGAATTGCAACGCCTGGAACCGTTGTCAGCCACCAGGCATCGAGGAGATATTGCCGACCGGATGCCGCCATGGCGCCCCATTCCGGCATCGGCGGTTGCGCGCCAAGCCCAAGGAATCCCAATCCCGCCGCCGTCAGGATGACGCTCGACATGTTGAGCGTCAAACGGATGATGATGGACGGCGCGCAAAGCGGCACGATATGGCGAAAGAGGATACGGCCCACGCCTGCACCCTGCAATTCGGCAGCGACGACGAAATCGGCTGAGCGAAACGTTAGCGTCTCGGCGCGCGCCAACCGTGCGATTGGCGGCCACACCGTCAGGGCTATGGCAATGACGGCGTTCTCGATGCCGGGCCCAAGGGCGGCGGAGAACGCCAGCGCGAGCACGAGACTTGGAAAGGATAGGAAAATATCGGTGATGCGCATGAGAACGACATCGACCCAGCCGCCGAGGTAGCCGGCTGTTGCACCAATCGCAAAGCCGATCGGAGCGACGATGACGGTGACAAGGATGCTGATATAAAGCGTCGTGCGTGCGCCATAGACCAACCTCGAATAGACATCGCGGCCAAACTCGTCTGTCCCAAACCAATGGAGCGCCGACGGCGGCCTCAGGGCCATGGTGAGATCCTGCAGAATTGGATCGTGATTTGCCAGCAGCGGCGCAAGGACTGCAATTGCGATCAATGCGGCGACGACCACAAATCCGGCGAAGGCAAGTGGATTGGCGATAAGGCTAAGCCACAGCACATAGGCCTTGTGCAGACGAGCTTGACGCATCGAGGAAAAATCCTCGTTGATCAGCCAATTGTGGAGATCGTTGAAATAGCGTGTCGCCATGATGTCACCGGGTTCTCGGATCGAGGAAGCGATAGGTCAGGTCCGACAGCAGATTGATGGCAATCGAGATGATGCCGATCAGAAGCACGCTGCCGAGGACGGCATTCATGTCCGCAAAGAACAACGCAGAGGTCAGGTACTGACCAAGTCCTGGCCAGGCAAAGACGGTCTCGATGAGAACCGTGCCGTCGAGCAGACCGCAGTAGGCAAGGGCGACGATCGTCAAAAGCTGGACCCGGATGTTGCGGAGTGCATGACGCCAGACGATGGCG
Source organism: Rhizobium favelukesii (assembly GCF_000577275.2). Classification (NCBI taxonomy): domain Bacteria; kingdom Pseudomonadati; phylum Pseudomonadota; class Alphaproteobacteria; order Hyphomicrobiales; family Rhizobiaceae; genus Rhizobium; species Rhizobium favelukesii. The sequence goes on along the minus strand of NZ_HG916855.1, from coordinate 777,309 downwards.
CGTTGCCCGAGGCCCTTGGCTTTCGCGGTCAGCACGTACTCCTGCCGCAACTGCTCGAGCATGAAACTGCGGCTCATGCGACTGAGATAAGCCATCGCGGCGTAGCCGAGGATGAGTGCAGGCGCAGCCACATGCAAAAGCGCGTCGCGGAAAACCTCCCATTCGCCGGCAAGCATCGCGTCGACCAGGATCGAGTTCGTCGGCCCTTCCACCAGACCCTCATTGTAGACATCCAGACGACCACTTCCCGGGATGAGGCCGAATTTCGCGTAGAAGACGAGGATGACGATGGTTCCCAACCAAAAGATCGGCGTCGAATGCCCGAGAAGTCCAACAATGCGCGCAACGTGGTCGACCCAGGTGCCCTTCCTGACAGCAGAGATGATGCCGAGAGGAATGCCGAGGCTTGCACCGATGATGGTTGCCAGGGTCGCAAGCTCCAGCGTCGCCGGAAACACGCGGGCAAGGTCGCTGGCGACCGGATTCTTCGTCACATGCGACTGGCCGAAGTCGAGATGAGCGACGTTTCCAAGATAGGTCGCGAACTGCACGTAGACTGGCTGGTCAAGGCCCATCTGCTTGTAGACGCGCTCATAGGTCTCGTGATCGGCCTGATCGCCGATCACAGCAATGACCGGATCGGCGGGCACCATGCGCCCGACAACGAAGGTGATCACCAGGAGCCCTAAAAGCGTGGTCAGGATGACGCCAAAGGACGTCGCCACCTTTTGCAATGCCGCAAGCGCTGCCGTACCGCGGCTCGGCCCGGTGCCGGTTGTCTGTACGATCGTCACGTCATTCTCCTCGAGCCGTCAGGCTATTGACCCTTTGAGACCGTGTCCCAACGTGTCAGCCAGGTTGAATGGCCAACGTAGCCCTTGATGTCCTTGCGCACTGCCTTTGCGTCGGTGCGCTGGAACGAAGTGATGAGAGCCGGAGAAGCCTTGAGATAGGCCTGGTTGACCTTCGCATAGAGATCATCGCGCTTCTCCTGGTCCGTCTCGTGCGCTGCCGCCGTCACCATATCCTGGATATCCTTCGGAACGTCCCAGGCGGTACGCCAGGCGATCAGGCCGCTCAGCTTTGCATCGTCTGCATTGTTGGGATTGGTCGCATAGGAGGCCAGAACGGCATGCGGATCGGGGAGACGTTCGCCGGTACGGGCCGAAAAGATTTCGAACTCACGGTTACGAAACTTGCCAATATGGTCGCCCCCTTGCAGGTCAAGTTTGATGCCCGCTTTGGCGGCATTGGCCTGAAGGGATTGGGCCACTTCATATTCCGGCGTCACCGGTGTCGCGTAGTAGACTTTCGAAAATCCATCCGGATAGCCGGCCTCGGCAAGCAGTTGCTTTGCCTTGTCGATATCGAGTTTGTAGGGAGCGGCATCGCTGGCACCCGGCAGGCCAGCGGGGACAATCGTCTCTTGCTTGATGCCGTAGTACTTCATGACCGTGTTTGCCAGCCCATCATAGTCAATGAGGTAGCGGAAGGCTTCGCGAACCTTCGGGTTGGCGAGAATCTCGTCCTTCTGGTTAAGCGCCAGATAGTAGAACCCGAATCCCGGCGTCTTCTGGATGTCGGCCTTCCCGCCTGACTGAACGGCAGCGAGATCAGTCGACGAGAGGCGTGTTGCAATATCGACGTCACCCGCTTCTAGCTGCAGGCGCTGGCCAGACGATTCCGGAATGTGGCGCAATATGACGCGACGCATCTTGGGAGTGCGGGCCCAATAGTCCTTGAAAGCGTCAGCAATCAACAGATCATTGACACGCCACGTCCGCAACGAATAGGGCCCGGAACCGGCATCAGCGGTTTGCAGGAATTCCCGACCCATATCGCCATTTTTTTCCTTCTCGGCGAGGAGCTTGCTGTCGAGGATGGAGGTGGAAAAACTCGCCAACGAATAGAAGATCAGGTTCGGATTCCAAACTTCCGGCGTTTCCAAGACGACGGTGGTGTCATCGCTTGCCTTGATCAGGCTGTCGACATTCTTGTCAGTAAAGCCCCACTGGCGCAGGTCGACGGAAGGCGCAAGCCCGAGCTTGACCAGTCGACGCAACGACCACTCGACATCCTTGGCGGTCAGAGGATTTCCTGAATGAAAGCTCACGCCGGAGCGGATCTTGAAGGTGAAGGTCTTGCCATCGGGCGAAACGGTCCAGCTTTCGGCCAGGCCAGGCATCGGCTTGGTGATGTCGTCTGCGGGCAGAGCAATGAGACGCTCGTAGAGATTGGCTACGATCTCGGCCGCCTCGAGTTGGTTGAGTTCATTCGGGTCCAATCCACGCATGGACGACATGTTCATCGCAACGACAAGCTGGTCCTTGGGCGTTGCCGCCTGTGCCGAGATCGACATCGAAAGCGTTGCGGCGATAAAGGCCGAGGTCATTAGGAAGCTGCGTCTTTGAATGCCCATTCGTTCCTCCCTGGAGCACTGCAATCGCGTCAAGCGCGCATTTTTCATATCGACATCAATCTGAAATCTGGTATATCAGATCTCACAAAACGATTTTCTCGTCAACGGGGGATTTTCAGGTGATGCAGAAAGATGCGCTTCCGGCACTGCGTGGGGAACGGATCGAGAAGCTCGACCCCCGCTTCTTAACGACCCTGCGCGATCACGTGCATCGCACGTTGCGCGCAGCCATTCTTTCTGGACGCTTCGGTGCCAACGAGCGCGTCAACGAACGCCAGCTCGCAGACCAGCTGGGCGTCAGCACCACGCCGATCAAAGAGGCTCTGCGCCAGCTCGAAACCGAAGGTCTTGTCGAAGCTCTTCCCCGGCGCGGCGTGCTCATCCGGTTCAACTCGGGCTGGGCAGAGGAGATGATCCTTGCCCGCGCAGCTCTGGAGTCGATGATTGCACATCTGGCGGCGAAGAGGATTTCCAAGACTGAGGCTGACACACTTGAAGCGATCGTCGTGCAGATGAAAACGGCAACCGCAGCGGGATCGCCAGACGAGTTGATTGCGCTCAACGAGACGTTTCACGACCAGATCCATGTGTCGTCGAGGTGTGCGTATCTCGCGCGGATGATCGAACGGCAGCAGTTCTATGACGCAAGCATCCGACGCGTCATTCACTCCGATCCGCAAGAGCGCGACAAGGCCCTGTCAGAACATGCCGCGATCGCTGCGGCCATCATTTCCGGCAACAGCGACAAGGCCGAGCGTGTGATGCGCGACCACGTGGTGCGCTCCGGTGAGACTTACCTCAAAATCGTATTCGAGAAGAACGAGGACATTTGACGTGACCGAGGCAATGAAGAAAATCCGCAAGGCTCTGACGGGTATTTCAGGCGTTCCCGTGACGCCCTATCAGAAGGATGGCAGCATCGACAGCACCAAACTGTCGGCCCTCATCAGCCGCCTTGCGGGCGCCGGCGTTCACAATCTGATGGCCGCTGGCAATACCGGAGAATTCTTTACGCTGACGCTGGAAGAGATCCGTCATGTTCACGCAACGACGATCACGGCAGCCGACGGGAAATCCCTTGTCAGCGCCGCCGTCGGTCGCTCGCTTAGCGATGCCAAGGCGCTGGCACGCCAGGCGATTGCCGATGGCGCAGACGCCATCATGGGCCATCACCCGATGGACCCATTTGCAGGTCCAAGCTACCAGGCCAAGTATTTCCTGGAGCTTGCGGAAGCCTCGAGCGTTCCCGTCATTGCCTATGTTCGAAGCGATACGTTCTCGGTGGCCGACTTCCGAAAGCTTGCCCTCCATCCCAACATTGCCGGCATCAAGTTCGCCTCCGGCAACCTGATGCTTCTCGCCGAGGTGATCCGCGCGACGAAGGATGCATCTGCGATCTGGGTTTGCGGTCTTGCAGAGGGATGGGCGCCTGCTTTTTATGCCATGGGCGCGCGGGGCTTTACCTCGGGCCTCGTCAATGTCTTCCCTGAGCGATCGCACGCAATCCATCAAGCGCTGGAAAGGGGGGACTATGCTGGCGCGCGTGCGCTCATCGATGACATTGCCGGATTCGAGGCCATGCGCACGAAGTATCTGAACGGCGCCAATGTAACCGTGGTGAAGGAGGCGCTCGGTATGCTCGGTAACGACGTCGGACCAGTGCGCATTCCAGGCGTTGAAGCGCTGACGGAAGCAGAACGCGCCGAACTCAAGACGATTGTTGCGCGCGTCAGCGAGCTTGGCCGCGCAGCCTGAGGATACAACGACATGCACATCACTGCCCTGAAGACCTACATGCAAAGGGTGGACGATCGCCCGCGCCTGCTGGTCAAGATCGAAACGAGCGAAGGCATTTCGGGTTGGGGAGAAGCCTACAACCATGGACCTGACTGGTCCCTGCCTCCCCTACTCGACTATCTCTTTCACCAGATCGAGGGACAAGACCCGCGGCGCGTTGAGTTCCTGGTGCTCAAGCTCAACCAGCAATGCCGTTTTCCGCCAGGTGCCTTGGGTTTGGCCGCAATTTCGGCGATCGATCATGCATTGTGGGATATTGCAGGAAAGGCGGCCGGCCTTCCGGTGTACATGCTGCTCGGCGGAAATGTGCGCGACCGCGTTCGCGTCTATTGCGGCGTCTATACCGCACCCGACCCGCAAGCCGCACGCGACCAAACATTCAAGCTGAACGAGACCTATGGCTATACGGCTTTCAAGCTCAGCCCCTACCGGCGCGATCTGCATGCCGGCCGATGGGGCGAACTGGTCAAAGAAACGGGTGACTGGTTCGGCAAGATCCGGGACCTCACGCCGTCGCATTTCGAATTCGCATTCGATGCCCATGCAAAGATCTATGAGCCCTACCAGGCCGCCCAGCTCGCTGCCGCGATCGCGCCCTATGATCCGCTTTTTTACGAGGAGCCGATCCGCCCGGAACACATTCCCGCCTGGGCGGAGCTAAAATCGAACGTGACGGTGCCGCTTGCAACGGGTGAGTCACTTTACTCGCGCTTTGAATTTCTGTCGCTGTTGAGCGCGCGCGGCGCCGACATTATCCAGCCTGACATCTGCGTGGTCGGCGGCGTCACCGAAATGCGCCGCATCGCCGCCATTGCGGAGGCACACTATGTGACGATCGCACCGCACAATCCAATGGGGCCGCTGGCCACAGCGGTCAATATTCATTTCTGTGCAGCGCAGCCGAACTTCAAGATTCTGGAGTTCAAGCCGCATGAATATGCCCCTTGGGCGACCGATCCCTATATGCCCGTCGACGGGCATATGGAGCTGAGACCGGACCGACCAGGCTGGGGCATCGAAATTGACGAAAAGGCGCTCATCAAGGAAGACTACGTCCATTGGGAACGCAAGATCACCCGCAAGCCGGACGGCGCGACTGCCTACCCATAAGGGCAGCGCTGCGCCATCGGCCACACAACGCCAGTGTCATACACCGCAGTCGCGCGTGTGTTCTCGTCGTCCGCTCTCCAACCTGCCCAAACGGCGTCTTAGCACGATCGGGCGGTGCGCATCTGCGAGATCGAAATTGATCGCCTTCGGGCAGCCAGGCGCTGCGGGATCATGTCAATTGGGCCCACCCTCGTGATAGCTTGACCTTGACAGCGTGTGACGAAGGCACCTGCGCCACACATGGGCTCAGCCCAGTAAGGTTTTCTTGAGCCGATGGATATGGCCAGCGCCGATGCCGCAGCAGCCGCCGATTATCGTCGCACCTGCTTCGGCCCATGAACAGGCAAAGCGCGAATAAGTATCATCGGTCAGGTCGTTGCGGGTATCGTGCAGGCCTTCATTGGCGGCTGCTGCGCCTTGCTCCCCTTCAAAGGCATTGGCGTAGACGCCGATTTCGATGTGAGCGTTCATTTTCCGAAACACACGCGCTGTCGTCTCCACCGCCGCCTTCATGACCTCAGGCTTGCTGCAATTAAATAACAGGGCCTCGGCGCTGGACGAAACCGCCCAGAATGCCGCGTCCTCGACCGTTTCGTCAGAGCGAAGCCTCGGTTCGTCGCTCCTGATGTTTGCCTCGTCATCTGCCAATGTGAACGAAATCCACAGTGGCTTGTCGGTGGTTGCCACGGCCTTGCCGACAGCCTCTCCCTCCGCGATCAGGCTCAACGTCTCGCCGAGCCATATATCGACGAAAGGACTGAGGTTTTCGACAAGCACCTTGAGATAGTCCTGAGCGCGCGAAGGCTGGAAGTTCTGTGGTTCGTAGGAGCCGAAGATCGGAGGCAGCGAACCGGCGACCAGCACCTTCCGATCGGTGACGGCATCGGCGGCTTCGCGCGCCAGGCGACCAGCGAGGCGTATCAACGCCGCACCCTCCTTGTGGAACCGCTCCTTGCCGATATGAAAGGGCACAAGCGCATAGCTGTTGGTGGTAATGACCTGCGATCCGGCGGCGATGAATTCCTGGTGTACCTTGCGTACGATGTCGGGCGCCTCGATCAGCGCCAATGCCGACCATTCCGGCTGTTTCAGTTCGGCGCCAAGTCGCAGGAGCTCGCGGCTCATGCCGCCATCGAGAATTCGCGTTGTGCTCATGAGGAGGTCTCCATTCAGGCGGTCGCCGTCGGCAGCGGCGAGCTTTTCATAACAAAGTGGGTGAGGTGTGCGCAGTTCGCGTCGGCGCGCACAAGGGATCAGGGCCAGTGCCTTTTCGTGTGACCTAACGTCGAACCGGCACCTGCCCTTCGACAGCTCGAAAGACGCGGGAGATCAATGCGGTCAGAGCGAGATAGAAGAGGGTGACGACGAGCAACGGTTCGTAGACGAGCAGCGTGTCCTGTCGAACCTTGTTTGCCACGGCGTAGAGATCCATCACCGTAATCGTAAAGGCAAGCGGCGTCGCCTTGAGCTGCATGACGATCTCTCCTGCTATGGTTGGCAGGGCGATCCGGATAGCGCGTGGCAGCCAGATGCGGCGGGTGAGTGTGAAGGGCGACAGGCCAAAGGCTCGGCCGGCTTCGAGCTCGCCTTTGGGAACGGCAAGCAGTGCACCGCGCAACACCTCCGCCTCATAGGCGGCATAGTTCAGCGTAAAACTTACGGCTGCGAAGAAGAAGCCCTCGCGCAAGATTGGCCAGAAAAGGCTTTGGCGGATGCCGGGGACCAGGGGCAATAGCGAGCCGATCCCGTAGTAGAGGAGCCATAGCTGTATCAGCAACGGTGTGCCGCGCAAAAAGGTGCAGTAGCTGCGGGCGAAGAGCCGCATAAATCTGCCGCCGCTGACCTGTGCGAAGGCGAGACCTATGGCGATGATGAACCCGAACACCACGGAGATCGCCAGCAACGAAACAGTCTGCCAGGCGCCCGTCAAAAGCAGCGGAAAGTAGGAAGAGATCCAGGTGAAACTCATAGCGCTTTCTTCAGGCAAGGCTTGGTTGTCCCTGCCGTACACGCCCCTCGACCAGTTTAAGGGCAAGATTGGAAACGAGCGTGATGGCGAGGTAAAGAAGGGCTGAGGCAAGGAAAAAGACGAAGTAATGTTTGGTGCTTGCCCCGGCAAGACGGGTGGCGAGCGCCAGCTCCTGATAACCGACGACAGCGACCAGCGCACTGTCCTTTGTGATTGACATCCACAAATTGGCAAGACCTGGCAGCGCATTTGGCAAAAGCGCCGGCAGCAAGACGCGGCGAAACCTCAACACGGGTCCCATGCCGAAGGCCTTGGCAGCCTCGATCTGGCCAGCTGGAATGGCGAGGATCGCACCGCGCAGCACCTCTGTCATGTACGCACCCTGCACGAAGCCCAGCACAGCGACGGCTGCGATGAAGCCGTTCACAGTGATTGGCGGCAGGTTCAACGCAGCGAGCAGCCGGTTAAGGCCATCCGTGCCCGCGTAATAGAGCCCGACGATCAGGATCAGCTCGGGAACAGCGCGCATCACCGTGGTATAGAGATCGAGCAGCAGGCGGAACATGCGATTGCCCGAAAGCTTTCCGATGGCGCCGCCCGTGCCGAGCAACAGGCCGACGGCGAAGGCACAGGCTGAGATGGCGACCGTGGAGGCGGCACCTGCCAGGAGAACTCCACCCCATCCCGGAGGATAGGGCGATAAAAGGTCCAGAACACTATGTTGCGTGGTCGCCATCGTTCAGATTGCTTACTTTGCGCCGTAGATGTCGAAATCGAAGTATTTCTTGGTGATGGCGTCATATTTGCCGCTAACACGGACGGCGGCGATGGCCGCATTCAACTTGGCTTTCAGCTGCGTGTCTTCCTTACGCAAACCACCCGCAACTCCAGCTCCGAGAACCTCCTTGTCGTCGGCGACGTCCCCCGTCCTGGCGCAGCAATCCTTTCCCCCGTCACTTTTGAGGAAAGCGTCAAGCGCCAGAAAATCACCAAAGACATAGTCGATGCGGCCGGACGCGAGATCCTGAAAAGCCTCGTCGAGTGTTTGGTAGGTCTTTTCCTGCGCAACCTTGGCAAAATACTTCTTGTAGTATTCCGATTGGATCGTCGACACCTGAATGCCAATCGTCTTTCCCTGCACGTCATCGGCGGTTGCGCCCGGCTTCTGGTCTTTGGGACCGATCAGGCTGCTCGGGGTGTTGTAGTACTTGTCGGTGAAGTCGATCACCTTCGAGCGTTCCGCCGTGTTCGACATCGATGACCAGATCACGTCGAACTTCTTGCTCTCAAGAGCCGGAATGAGACCATCCCATGAAATGTCGACGATCGAGCATTTCTCCTTCATTGCTTCGCAGACAGCGTCCATAAGGTCGATTTCCCATCCCTGCCAATGGCCCGAGGCATCCTTGGCAAAGAAAGGCGGATAGGATTCATTCATGACGCCGAAGCGGACTTCTGCCTGCGCCGTGATGGCGGAAAGCGCAAGTGCTGCGCCGGCAAGAAGCGTGGGGAGCAGTTTCATTCGCAGGATTCTCCTGGTTTGTGTTATCGACGACAGCTCGGTTCGCGCATTAGGGGGCGCGCAAGCCGGTGAACTCCCGACAGCGGGCGCTAACGGGCGCTCCAAATATTTGCTCGGGCGGGCCTTCCTCCTCGATCCGTCCCTGATGCAGAAAGAGGACACGGTTCGATACATCCCGCGCGAAGCGCATTTCATGCGTGACAATCAGCATGGTTCGGCCTTCTTCTGCGAGATCGCGGATGACTTTAAGGACTTCGCCAACGAGCTCCGGATCAAGTGCCGATGTCGGCTCGTCGAACAGCATGACAGCGGGATCTACGCATAGCGCCCTGGCAATCGCCGCGCGCTGCTGCTGACCGCCGGAGAGGAAAGCGGGGTAGGTGTCGCGCTTTTCAAAGAGGCCAACCTTGTGAAGCAAGGCTTCAGCCTTTTCGACGGCCTCGCGGCGCGAAATGCCCATGACGTGCACCGGCGCCTCGATGACATTTTCCAGAACCGTGCGATGGGCCCACAGATTGAAACTCTGAAAGACCATCCCCAATCCGGTCCGCAGCCGTTCGATCTGCCGCCAGCTGCGTGGCTGCAGCCGGCCGCTGCGGCCCATCTTCATCGCGATCTCCTCACCGTTCACGGCAATGCGGCCACGGTCTGGCGTTTCGAGAAAATTGATACATCTGAGAAACGTGCTCTTGCCGGAGCCTGACGAGCCGATGATCGAAATCACATCCGACTTATGGGCCCGCGCCGAGACACCCTTGAGAACCTGTTGCGAGCCAAAGCTTTTATGAAGGTCATCGACACGAAGAGAAAGAAAGGGTTGATCTGACATGCGGGGTTCCGGCTGCATTGAGTTTGCGGAGGATAATGATAAAATTGCGCGGCTTTTTCGCGAATTTTTCACCTATTTTGCACAATTTGTGCAAAATAATCTTTCTCGCGCGTCAACTGCGGCAGAATACATGATGTCCTGCAGCGACAATTGGACTGGAAGCAATGGAACAATTGGATCGTTTCGACCGTGACATTCTTGATATCGTTCAGCGCGACTGTCAGCTTAAGGCCGAAACCATTGCCGAACAGGTCGGATTGTCTGTCTCGGCCGTGCAGAGGCGATTGAAGCGCCTGCGCGAAGATGGAATCATCAGGGCGGAGGTCGCCGTGGTCGATCGGAAGGCGACGGGAACATCGATGGTGTTTATCGTCGGGATGGAGATCGAGCGGGACAATTACGATGCGCTGGCGAAGTTCCGTCTTTGGGCAGAAAAGCAGGATCACATTCAGCAGGTCTACTATGTGACTGGAGCGGTGGATTTGATCGCGATCATCACGGCCCGGGACGTCGAACACTACGACGACGTCGCCGCCTTGATCATGAAGGAAAATCCCCAGATCCGCCGCATGCACACCAATGTCGTGTTGAGGGATGTTAAACTCGGATTGTTCGTGCCGCTGAACGCTGGCGATCATTCCGACGGGAAGGCATGAGAGAAGGGCAATTCGCAATCGCTCTTCGACAAATGGCCACCACGCATCAAGCCATGAGACAGCGCCCCACGAAGCGCTGCGGGTTGGTTGATTTCGATGTTCCGACCTGATGTCCTGTTGATTTGAGCCCCACAACAGTGAAAGACCACGATCGCCGAGCGCCGTGCGGCTCCATGCACATGATCGTGCGGGTTCGCGGCGGATCATCAACCGGCAAAAGTTGCCCTGTTCAGATTGACGCTGCTTTCTGAATCAAAGAGATGAACCCGTTGCGGCTGTACAGCCAGCGAAAGGGACGACTGATCTTCTACAGCGACGTGGTCCGACAAATGGGCGATCGTCGCAGTCTCGCTTCCTTCGAGCTTGCCGTAGACATAGGTGTCGGTTCCGATACTCTCGGCGTAGTCGACGTTGAAACGGACCGCAAGCCCGTTTGCCCCGCCATCCTTGACAAGTTCAAAATGGCTCGGCCGCACGCCGAGGATAACGGCTTGTCCAGGCACCGCATTTGCAGCTTCGACGGGCAGATTTACGACCTCGAAGCCCGGCACTTCCACCGCGACGCCACCCGGTCCCGAGCAAAGCAGCGTGCCCTCGAAGAAGTTCATCTGCGGCGAACCGATGAAGCCCGCAACGAACTTGTTGGCCGGCGCGGCGAATAGTTCCAGTGGGGTGCCGATCTGTTCGACGCGACCGGCATTCAGGACGACGATGCGATCCGCCATTGTCATGGCTTCAATCTGGTCGTGCGTCACATAGACCATCGTCGCGCCCAGCCGCTTGTGCAGGCGGCTGATCTCGCCCCGCGTCTGCACGCGAAGCGCAGCATCTAGATTGGACAACGGTTCATCGAACAAGAACAGTTTGGGATTCCTGACGATCGCGCGGCCGATAGCCACCCGTTGCCGTTGACCACCCGAGAGCTGCTTAGGGCGTCGATCGAGGAGAGGCTCGATCGCCAGCATCCTTGCCGCTTCCATCACCCGCTGATCGATCTCTGCGCGGTTCATCTTGAGGTTCTCGAGGCCGAAGGAAAGGTTCTTTGCAACCGTCATGTGCGGGTACAAGGCGTAGGATTGAAACACCATCGCAATCCCGCGATCGCCTGGGGGCGCCGTCGTGACATCGTCGTTGTCAATGATGATCTGACCGGAGCTGGCGCTTTCAAGGCCGGCGATAAGTCGAAGCAATGTCGACTTGCCGCAACCGGAAGGGCCAACGAGCACAACGAACTCACCCTCTCCTACATCGAGATCGATACCATGAAGGATCGCATGATGGCCGAAGCTCTTCTTGATGTCGTTCAATTGGAGACCAGCCATGAAACGCTTCCTTCAATGCAACCATCTGCAGCGCAGGCACGCCGATTGATCGGATGCCTCCTTCAAATTTGACCGCAGTTTGCGTGGAACCAATTAGTTCGTCAAGATGACGAACGTAATTTTCTCCAAAAGCTGGTCAGTGCGTTCTCTGAAAGCACAGGGATAGGCTCGTGCAAAATATGCCCGGTTGGCTGGCACTCTAGGCCAAAGAATGGCCTGAGGATTAAAGCGGTGGCGGCGGTAGGCGCCGCAGCTCCGGCAGGGCCTGAGGGGAGAAAAGCAGATTGTGAACGTGGTTCAGACCGATGGCAAGCGCCCCCAGGAGTGTCGCACGGCCGCCAAGAACACTGGCTTTGACATCGATGGTGCGACGACTGGCTTTTGCAATGCCTTGCCGAACACGCTCGACGATCAGTGGATGGCGGCCAATGCTACCACCCAGAACGACGGCCTTGGGATCCACGATTGCATTGACGGACACAACAAGGAGTGCGGCGATGTCGGACGCTTTGCCGATGACGTCCATCGCAAGCGGATCGCCCTTGTCGGCAAGTGCCAGAATGTCACGTACGGAGGTCTCCTTGGCACCGCCGGAACGAGCATACAGGTCGCTGATCCCGCGAGCCGCGATCGCGCATTCCAGGGCGCCGCGTTCAAGGCTTTCCTCAGCATAGGGATCTGCGCCAAACGGCATATAGGAGATTTCGCCGGCCGCTCCGCTTGCGCCGCGCATCAGCTTGCCATCCTGCAGCACGCCCAGTCCGATACCTGTCCCCAGTGATATGAAAGCGACGGTATCGATCGCGGTTGCGCATCCCTGCCAGGACTCGCCTATCACCGCTGCATTGACATCGTTTTCAAGCACGACGGGACAGCCAAGTCTTTCGCTGAGCGTCGTGGCGATATCGATGCCGCCGATATCGGCCAGGTTCGGCGCCATGGAGAGCGCACCCGTGGCTGGATCGACGACACCGGGTGTCGCTATCGCCGTCACGAGCACAAGCTCGCGGGCGATACCCATATCCGCAAGCAGTTTCGACAGCATTGCCTCGGCCTGATCGATCAGGTGATAGCCGCCACGGCGGTCGGTCGGAAAGTCGATTTCACGAACAACATTTCCGACAATATTGCCAAGAACGATGCGCGTTGTCGTCGCGCCCATGTCGACGCCGACGGCGTAGCCGGCATCGCCATTGACCTCATAGGTAATGGCGGTGCGGCCGATGCGGCCGCTGGTGACCCCTTTTTCTCGAACCCAGCCACCCTCCTCCAGCGTCCGGATGACCTCCGACATCGTCTGCTTGGAAAGGCCGGTGATCTTGGAAAGTTCCGCGCGCGACGTGGGGCCGGCGTGAAGCAGAACATCCATGACAGCGCGAACGGAGATCTGCCGCAATACGGGAGGCGCGTTTTCGGTTAATGCCATATTCGAGCTATCTCGCCAGATCCGTTTTTCATCGTCGCACTGTGCTTGCTTTTTCCATGAAAGCCCGCCGATTTCAAACTGCTTGTTGACAGTTCAGGGGCGCAGCCATAATAAATTCGTCAACCTGCCGAACAAATATCGCGAAGGACTAGGTTTGTCAAATATTTCAACCATTGCGTACGGCTTGCGACAGGCAGATCGCAGCCATCGGGCAGACGAGGCGAGTGCGGTTCAAGGTGTCGTTGCCGGCGTGGACCTGGGGGGCACGAAGGTCCTTGCGGGTCTTGCCGATCTTCAGGGACGGATTCTGGCAACGGTCGAAGAGCCGACCAAACACGGTGCCGATGCCCCAGTCCTCACGCAGATTCCGCGCATGGTTTTGTCCCTGCTGCAGCGCCATCGCGATCAGGGCCCTTTGCGCAAGACTGTTGTCGGCATACCGAGCGCAGTCTCGCCGTCGACGGGGCTTGCTTCGCTTTCGCCGCACCTGGCAATTCCCGCCGATCGCCCCCTCGCCGCACTACTCGCGCGGAACCTGCCCTGCCCTGTCGTGGTGGAGAACGACGTCAATCTTGCGGCTTTTGCGGAGGCCACTCTTGGCAAGGGGCGCAACTGCGGCTCCCTCGCATTCATCGCTTTCGGAACCGGTGTCGGCATGGGGCTTGTCGTTGGTGGCGCGCTTTTCCGCGGTTATCACGGGCGGGCGGGTGAACTTGGCTTGTTGCCGCTAGGCGCTGATCCGCACCAATCTGCACCGCAGGCCCGCGCCGGTCTGTTTGAGGACCAGGTCGATTCGCCTGCGGTGCGCGGTTTGTATGGCGATGGGACCGTACCAGTCAGTGAGATTTTCGCCCGCGCTGCGGTGGGAGATGCGGACGCTGCCGCTGTCATCGAGACGCTCGCAAAATCGGCTTCGCTTGGCATAGCCTCCGTGCAGGCTCTCTTTGATCCCGCCATGATCGTCCTGGGCGGGGGCATCGGCTCACGTCCGGACTTCGTCGAGGCGGTGACACGGCATATGTCTGCGTTGCTGCCGTTTGCCGCGCAGATAGAGGCCACCGGAATCGGACCGGAAGCCGGTATGCTCGGGGCTCTCATGCTCGGCCTGAGCAACCATGCAAGTCTCGAGAACAGTCAACAACAGGAGGTCGCTCGATGACAGCACCGCAAGCGAAACCCCAAGTTCTGACACCCCTCGCCGACGGGCAACTTCGTACCGTGGAGCCAGTCCTCGTGCCCTTCATGGCTCCGCGCCTGCAAGGCGATTGCAGACCTGAAGGTAAGATCGAGCTTTCCCTGTGGGGCTCCGGCAGGCTCGCAAATCTCACCTTTACCGGCTGGAACGCACCCTTCACCTATGCTCCGAACCGCGTGGAAACGGACGGCGGAGGCCTCTATGTGGCGCAATCGGCCCCTGCGCTCTTCTTGAAAGGTGCAACGCTGCGCACACTGATCCCCGCCCGGCGCTGCGCCTGGTGGGGCAGCCTGGCAAAGCGAGAACGGGTCGAACGGCTCGCCGATCGCAGGATTGCCCGCACCGGGTGGGGCGTCGTGATCGCCGAACAAAGACCTGACGGGATTTTCGTGACCGCCGGCGCGACACTTAATGAAGCTCAGAGGGCTTTTGATCTGGACCAGGCAACGCTGATCGCCGAGGCGAATGCCTATGTGACCCGTTGCGATGCGATGCCAGAGGCTGGGCCGCTGATGCGCAGCATGATCTCGCAGAGCCTGCATGCGGCCCTTTCCAGCATCCGGCAGGATGAGCAGGGCAACTTTGCCGGCCTTGCGGCAGGTCAGGCCTATAGCGCGCCAGCACGAACCTACTATCGTGATGGCTATTGGACGCTTCAGGCGCTGCTTGAGCGTGAACCAGAAGTGGTGCGGGCTCAGATTGATCTTCTCGCGCGTGGTATCCAGCCGAACGGAGAGGCGCCGAGCGGTGTCATTCTGACAGGGCCGGCCCAAGCGGAGGAATGGGAAAAGGTGCGGCAGTCGCATCCGCGGATTAAAGAGGAGCACCTGCGATCGGGCGACTGGTGGAGCGATCACTTCGATAGCCCGCTGTTTTTTATCCTGACGATCGGCGACTATATCCGCGCAACCGGCGACAGTTCTCCGCTGTCTCTTCACTGGAACAAGGTGGTAGCAATCTTCAACCGCTATTGCGGGTTCGACGAGACTGGAAACGGCTTGCCAGTAAAGCCGCGCCACGACCGGGACTGGGCCGACAACGTCTACCGCCATGGATACGTTGCCTATGATCTCGGCCTGTGGATTGGAGCGCTCGACGTCATCGCGCAGCATGGCGGCTTGGTTGACCCGTCGCTCGCCTCTGAGGCGACCGCCGTGGCGAAAAAAGCGCGCGCTTGCCTGGACGAGGCGCTGTTGCAACCGAGCGGCACCTACGCAGACTATGGAACGAAGACGGATTTCGTCGAAGACCACCTGACGCTGGATAGCCTTACGCTCCTTCGTTTCAATGCGGTATCGCCGGAGAGGGCGAAAGCCGTGCTCACCCGGATGCAGGAGAGGCTGGAAAGCCGCAACAACAGCGAGCAGCCCTATGGCGATTGGGGCGTGCTTTGCGCCTTCCCACCGTTCAAGCGCCCAAAGGACACGCGCGAAAAATCCTATTTCGCCTACCGCTACCATAATGGTTCGGACTGGCCGTATCTCTCAGGCCTTTACGCGGAGCAGCGCCTCGCCTATGGGCTGGGCGAGGCGGACTACCCGCTGTTGCGCTGGTGGAAGACCTGCCTCGAGAACGGCTGGATGGGAGCGGTTGAATACTTCTCGCCACCTTGGGGACGCGGTTCGCTGCTACAGGGTTGGAGCAGCATGCCGGCCGTCGCCGCTCTGGCCTATAAGGACAAGCTGCCGGTGACGATGCGCTGAGTTTTCCCCAACTGGCCGCCATCAGGCGGCCTCTTTTTTGCCATCTGCACATTCATCGACGCAAAAAGCCGCCCCGTGGGGCGGCCTCTTGAGTTCAACTCAAGGCCCCTGCCCTATTCCTTCGTCGCACCCGCCATCAAACCGCTCATCAGCATGCGTTGCAGGGCGGTGAACATGACAAGGACGGGCAACACAGACAGCACCGACATGGACAATAGCCGTGGCCAGTTGATGCCAAAACGCCCGACCGTATTTGCAAGCGCAACCTGGACGGTCCATTTGTCCTGATCGCTGATGATCAGGAATGGCCAGAGATAATCATTCCAGCGCCAAACGAGATTGAAGGCGAGCAGCGTGCCGATTGCAGGTATGGCAAGCGGCACGATGATCCGCCAGAGAATGCGCCACTCCGGCGTCCCGTCGAGGCGCGCTGCCTCGAGAAGGCTGTCGGGAATGTTGGTGATGTATTGGCGCATCAAGAAGACCCCGGTGGGCGTCGCAGCCGGCGCGATGATGATACCTGCGAGTGTATCAAGAAGATTGAGATCGCGCAGGACCAGAAAGACGGGGATCATGACGATCTGCAGCGGCACCATCAGCGACGACATGATGAGCAGGAAGAAGAGCGTATCGCCCTTGAACCTGAATTTCGCCAGTGCATAACCGGCCATGACGCTGATGGTGACGGAAAGGAGCGCCGAGAGCACGGACACGATGGCCGAGTTACGGAAGAAAATCAGGAACTTCGCGCGCGATACGGTATCAATGAAGTTCTGCAGCGTCGGCTGCGCCGGGAAAATGGTCGGCGGCCACTGGAAAATCTCCTGTTGCGACTTCAGCGACGAGAGGAAGAGCCAGACCGGCGGCATCAGAAAGACAAACAGGGTGAGCGCAACGAAGGCCAGTCGCCAGAAAGAGTAGATCCGCGTCATTTTTCACCCCGCGATACACGCAGCTGGAAGACGGTCAGAAAAAGGAGGATGATGAACAGAACCATCGATTGGGCGGCGGCGACGCCTGCCTGCATCGGCTTTTGAAAGGCCGTGTCATAAATCGTCTGAATGAGATAGACCGTCGCCTTGCCGGGGCCGCCTCCCGTCAGCGATACGACCAGCTCGTAGACTTTGAAGGCCTCAATCGAAGACAATACCAAAACGACTGCCAGCGTTGGCTTGAGAAGCGGAAGCGTAATGTGCGTGAACTGGCGCCACTTGCTGGTGCCGTCGATTGACGCTGCCTCGTAATAGTCGCTGGAAATTGCGGTTAGGCCGGCGATAAAGATCATCATGTTGAAGCCGGCTTGCGCCCACACCCAGGCTATGACCATCGCCACTTGTGCCATCGTGTCCTGCTCCAGCCATGGGATCGGGGCGATGCCGACCAGTGAGAGCAGGTAGTTGACCAGGCCGTTGTTGAGACCGAAGAGCCACCGCCAGGCAACGCCGATGATCAGCAGACTGATCATGGAAGGAAAGAAGACGACGGTACGCACGAGGGCAAACAGCTTGGTCTGCGGTGCCAGAAGAAGTGCCAGCGAAAGCGACACAACGATGTTCAGCGGAACGGCGATAACGACGAAGAGGACGGTCTTAAGCAGCGAATTCTGGAAATCGCCGTTGCTGAGGAGCCCGATGAAGTTTTCAAGTCCCACATATTGCGGCAGGGTATTCGGCACCTGTGGAACGACCACCACGCCGCGCTTGAAAAACGCCATGAGCAGGCCTTGGACCAACGGATAGAGCGTAAAAGTGATGAGGAGCACCATCGTCGGCAGCATGAGCAAATATGGCCAACCAAGGCTCGCCAGACCGACTCGGCGGCCTTTCGGCACTGGGTGGGGACCCAGTGCCGAACTGCCTTCTTCTATCATGACCGCAGTCACTTGCTGGCCTCAAGCGAGGCGTCGGCCGCCTTCTTGATCTGTGAAATGGCCTCTGCGGAGGAGATCTGTCCGGCGACGGCCTGAGTGACGGCCGTCTTTACGGTGCCCCAGACGGCTTGCATCTGCGGCCAGGCCTGGTCGGTCGCCGCATAAGCCGGGCTGGCGTTCAGCTCGTTCTGCATCGCCTTGATCGCTTCGGTCGCTGCCGGATTATCATACTTGACAGCCGGCGCTTTCAGATTTGCTGGGATCGTGCCGAAGGTCTTGGCGTACTGCGCCTGGATTTCCGGTGAGGTGATCCACTTTAAGAATTCGACAGCTTCCGGAAGATGCTGACTGGTATTGAAGGCGACGATATAGTCCCCGCCATAGATCGACGACGCCACGGTGCCGCGCGGTGTCGGTCCGGCCTGCCACGCAAAATGCGCATTGTCCGCCAATCCGGCGATCTGCCAGCTTCCCGACATATAGGCTACGGCCTGGCCGGCGGTGAAAAGTTCCTTCGGGTTGTCCGAGCTTGCACCCGACCAGAGGCCGGGCGGCATGGCAGCCTTCGTGATGTCAACGAACTTGTCGAGCGCGGTCGTCCACGCTGCCTCGTCCATGACGACCTTCACAGGTTCTTTCTCGGTATAGATGTGGTTGCCGTATTGATACTCGTGGACGATCCAGCGGCTTGCAGAAACGTCCCAGACCAGTGGATAGCGGGTGCCGGATTTTTCGGCGACTTCCTTGATCTTCGGAACAAATTCATCCCAGGTCCAGCCGGTCGCCTGATCTGGGATCGCAACGCCGGCCTTCTTGAAGGCGTCGACGTTCAAAAAGACGCCCGTCGAGGTTACTCGCAGCGGTGCGGCGATGACCGTGTCGCCGAGTTTGGCACCATCGCCCCAGCCCTTGACAAAGTCATTGATCCATTCGGGCCCGATCTCTTTGTTGAGATCGACGAGGAAGGGTCGAATGACCGGCTCCATCGAAGACGTGAGTGACAAATCCGGCATGATGCCGGAGGCCGCGTACTGCTGGAATTTTTGGATCATCCCATCATAAGGGGTGATCTCAAGGTCGAAGGTCGTGTCTGGGTGCAGTTTCGTGTACTGATCGAGCAGGGCACGCGTGTTCGCCTCTTCCTGATCGTTGTCGACGTACCAGACGATCTTTAGCTCGGATGCTGCTGCGAGCGAAATCGTCATCGCCATGGCAGTTGCTGCCATCATCAATGTCTTGAGCGGTTTCATAGGGATCCCCTTTTTGGCTCCTCATTTTTAGAACTCCTGCCAACAATCGGCCTACCGTTTCGCTCCCTTCAAGCCGATTGTTTGTTCGTAACCATGACGAATTAAATACGAGTTTTCGATAGTGTCAACATAAACAAGTCGACTGACGGCACTTAGTTCGTCCTGTTGACGAATAAAATGGTGCGCCTTAAATGTTGGCAAAGCGCAAGGAGACGCAATGGACATTTTCGTCGAAGCAAATGGCACTGATCTGCAGCAATTCATCGACAGGCTGGCTGCTGCCGGCGGCGGAACTCTTGTGCTTAAGGCGGGACGGCACCGCATGGGACCGATCCGGCTTGCGAGCGGCGTAACCCTGTCGATTTCAGAGGGAGCGATACTCGAATTCGTGCCTGACTATGAGCTTTATAGCGCAAATTCGGTGAGCGTGATCGCGGAAGGGTCCAACCGTGCTTATATCGTGGCGCATGGTGCGCGTGATATTGCGATCGTCGGTAAGGGAAAGATCGTTGCCTCAGGCCACGCTTTCAATACCGGCTTCGATGAAACGGTCGGCACCTTCACACCGAGCAAGAAGCGTCCGAGAGTGCTTGTGTTCGAGGATTGCAACAATGTCAGGCTCGAGGGCTTTACCATCGAGGACTCTCCGATGTGGACGGTTCACCTCGTCCGCTGCCACGACGTGACCCTCAAGAATACGAAAGTCTTCAACGATCGCCAACTTCCAAACACGGACGGGATTGTCATCGACAGTTGCAGCCACGTTGCCGTGAACCATGTCGTCATCCGCACCGCCGACGACGGAATCTGCCTGAAGACGAGCCGAAGTGAAATGGGCATCGGGCGCTGCGAGAAGATAGACGTCGCAGATTGCATCGTTGAGAGTAAGAGTTGCGCATTGAAAATAGGTACAGAGAGTTTCGGCGATATCCGCGATGTTCGTTTTACGCGTTCCAAAATCCAGGAATCAAACCGCGGCCTCGGCATTTTCTCCCGTGATGGCGGAGTGATCGAAAATGTTGTCTTTTCGGATATAGAGCTCGACTGCCACGAGACGCCCGACGGCTTCTGGGGCTCAGGTGAGCCGTTGACGATCACCCAACTCGACCGTCGCCCGGAATTGCCAGCGGGAATCGTGCGAAACGTCCAGGTGGAGAACATCACCGGCCGCTGCCATGGCGCGATTAACCTCTTTGCGGAAAAAGCCGGAGGCATCCATGGCGTCACGCTTCGAAACGTGCATCTGAAAATGGACGAAGGTCCGTTGGGAACGGCCAGACAATACGATCTTCGCCCGACCAACGCCGATCTCACACCGCCGGGCGATGTGGTGGGGCGCGGCAACGCGTGGCTGCGTGGCACCGACGGAAAGATAGTCGGGCTTTTCGACTATCCCGGCGGGATGCCGACGCTCTTTGCACACAAGGTCACAATGCTGGTGCTAGACGATATCGACATTCAACGTCCTGCATCGTTGCCGACCGGGTGGAGTAAGCTGACGTCTGTCTTGGAGGATTGATGGCGGCGAACCCTTCGATGCCTTATCTCGGCACCTCATCCCCGTGATATTTGAGCCTCGCAGGACGAAATGAAGATCATCCAAGCGAGATCAGCCGCGCCGAGGCCAGGCCAGCGACATTGCGATGGTTCGCCAGGGCGAGAGCCTTGGTCAGGTTAACCGGCACATTGCTCAGCTGTGGTTGCCGAATATCGACATGGTCATGAAGCCTAGAGCATCGCACTTGAATTGAGAATCGAGTGGGGTTTTCACGAGGGTATTGGTGTGATTCACTGCGGTTGGAGGTGAATCACATGGGTAAATCTCATTCTGTTGATCTTCGTCAGCGTGTTGTTTCCATGGTCGCTAGCGGCCAATCACGGCGAGCCGCTGCCCGTCATTTCGCAATCAGCGACAGCAGTGCGATCAAGCTGTTGCAACGCCGGGAGCGGACTGGGCTGATAACCCCCGCGCGTCAAGGAAGGCCACCAGGTGCAGGGAAACTGTCGGCGTTTCGCGATTTCCTGGTCGCACAGGTCGAAGGCAAACCGGATATCACCATGCCAGAGCTTGCCCGTCGCCTTGAGGATGAACATGGATTGGTTATTCCACCATCGTCCCTGTCGCGGTTTTTGATAACGCAGGGATACACATATAAAAAAACAGATAATGGCGTCGGAACGCGCTCGCGCTGATATCCGAAAGGATCGTGATGTCTGGATTTCGAAACGCCAACCCCGGATGCGATTTGAACCGCATCGACTTGTTTTCTTGGACGAAACCTCGGTGAACACAAAGATGGTGAGACTGCGTGGGCGCTCCCCGCGCGGCGAGCGTCTCATCACGGATGCGCCCTTTGGCCACTGGGGGACACAGACATTCATTGCAGGCTTGCGCTGTTTCGGTCTTACTGCGCCCTGGATTATTGACAGGCCGATGAACCGGGAAATCTTCGACACCTACATCGAGACCCAGCTTGCGCCGACACTCGAACCAGGCAATGTCGTCATCCTGGATAATCTTCGCGTTCACAAGAGCGATAAAGCCAAAGCCTGCCTCAAGGAAGTTGGTGCGTGGCTCCTGTTTCTGCCGTCTTATTCGCCAGATTTGAACCCGATCGAAATGGCCTTCGCCAAAATTAAGGCCCATCTCCGAGCCGCCGCCGCTCGCACGTTTGACGCACTCTCAAATGCGCTCGGATCCATCTGCAACCTCTTCAACAGCCAAGAATGTCGAAACTATTTTACAGCCGCAGGCTATGGGTTCGATTAAAGGTACGGCGCTCTAAGGCCCCAGTCTCTTCGCCGATACTCGCAACACGTGGTTCTCGGCTCCAGGCAGCGGAAATCGCAAACCAGCCTTGGAGTCCGAGCGCATGGTCAAACGTCGACCCTGACTTGCGCTTGCTGTTACTGATGCGCTTTAAGCGACGCCAAATCGTTCAAGCATCTTCTTGAGTTGCAGGTTCTGCCGATGAAGATGCTCTGCCCATAACCGCTTGAGCCGTCTGTTCTCAGCATCAAGGGCAATCACCTCATCAAGGGAGATCGAACTCAAAATGGCTTCGGATTTCTCACGTAAATCCGTCGTCTTGCCCGTCCTTAGACGGCCAGTCTCACGAGCCGGCTTGCGTTTTCGGGATTTTCCATCGGCGTTCTTCGATGCTGGTTGTGGCTCCGATGTATCCCCGCTTGCGGGCATCTGTGCAACAACGGCCTTGTTCGCATCTTCGGCCTTCTGTGGCAGTGTCCCTTCAACGTCGATCCTTGCAGCTGAAGGCATGCCTTCCGGCGTGCCGTCAGCGCCCCTGCCACGTCCAGAAACCGAATTTGTCTGGAGCTGGGTAGGCCCGCCGCCTTCCGCGTCGACCTGCGTGTGCGGCGCCTCGGTCGACGAAAACAGATGCGGTGCCTTGTCTTCCACCTCGCGGGCCAACGCTTTAAGGTCCGTTCCACCCCAAATTGATGCCGCCTGCGCCTTCTGCAGTCGTCGTCCTCCCTTGATTTCTACCACGAACTGGCGCTGTCTTGTTTTCATATTGTCTGGTGTCCCGAGCATATCGCAAGACCGGCGCCGACTGGCGCCCCTTAAGGCCTGCCTTCTGCTGAATACAGAACCAAGCAGGATCGTTCAAGAAGGGTGGGGCTACGCGCAAAAGCCCTTACGGCATGAAGGGCTCGCAGGGGCCGTCATTGTGAGACCCTGCCAAGCCGAAATCTAGAGGTTGAAGGCCCATCATTTTCAGGCCTGGGCGCTCCAGCAACCACAAAGAGCGCGGGAGCGATCCGAACCAACTTCAGTCTAATCCGAGACGCTTGCGCAGTTCGGCGTTTTCCGTCCGCAACTTTGCAGCCAGAGCTTTGCGAAGCTCAAGGTTCTCCTGTTCGAGTTGAACGAGATCCTCGAACGCAGCGACAGCGGCAACTGACTTCTGCTCGGGTTGCTGGACAGGCTTAGCGGCTCTTTTCCAAAGATAGTACGTCTGCTCCGAAATACCGGCCTTTTTGATAGCGTCCTTGAGCGTACCGCTGCCCCCGGAGGCTTGCATCTCGATAAGCTTCAGCTTCTCGATTTTTTCCTTGTCGGTGTGCTTCCTTGGCTTGGCTGCTGGCGCCTTTGGAGCCGTGGCTTGGGTGGCTTCGTGAGGCGATTGCGCAGCTGTTTTCTGGCCGCGTGGCGATCGTTCTTTTTTGGGCGCTGGTATTTTCACCTCGCCATCGGTGTCCGCCATTATTGCAATAGGTCCGGTTTCACTCTCGTCAGCCATCAACAACTCCCTCGTTAAGACGTTTCTTTTCATCCCAGTGAACCAAAGAGTCAATGAAGCCACACCAAAGTTCGCCAGGGAAACCTTCAAGCCAATATGTGTTTGGTGTCGAGAAGCTCATCCAACAGCAACTGCACCTTGTGCCAATCGAAAAAGCGCGGTGACGATTTGTCGGTGTAGGCAGGCTCACGAAAGATCAAACCGCTCAAGCATCTTCTTAAGCTGAAGGTTCTGCAAATAGAGCTTTTGAGCCAAGAGCCTTTTCATCTGCTTGATTTCGTCGTCGAGGCCCGCCACTTCATCGAAGAAGCGAGGCTCCTTGAAAGTCAAGGATTGAGCGCCTTGATCCTCGTTTATGTCAACAGCGCTGTGCATGGCCGCCCGGACGCGGCCCCGCTTCGGGCGTTCTGGACGCTTGTTTCGCGGTATTCGTGGAGACTGTGTGCGTGTCTTGCTCCCCTGCACGAACGCATGCGCTTCAACACCTGAATGATCGGCCTGATCACTGTTCGATGTGCGACGTTCCTCAACACTGGCTGATGGCAGGACAGCTCGTGCGACATCGAGATCGCCCTCAGGTTCATTTGAAGCCGTCGCCATTTGATCAGCTGGGACGTCCCCCTCGTGCTCAGCTTTGTCCAACGCTTCCCTTGAATTCGAAGGCAGCGCCGAGGGGTGTTCGACTTCGCTGTCGAAAGGCTCGGAGACCGGATCATCCCCAATCGAGCTCTCTTGTGCTTCTGGCTGCGGTCGCCGCGACCTGAAGCCAACAAGATATTTCCATGGTGATTTCATCGTGTTTCAACCTTGCAAACTGCACCGCAATGCTGCTGCAGCTTCCAATACAACCTCATGCGTCGTTCCCCCGCCGGCTCACGACGTGAACTCGGTGAATTTTCCTGCCGAAAATGCAGTGACCGAGGTCGTTCTCACGACCCGGCCACCTGCCCCACTCGGTGGTTAATCGAGTCCGAGCCGCTTACGCAGCTCGGAATTCTCCTTACGCAACTTTTCCGCCAGCGTTCTTCGAAGCCTCTGGTTCTCCTCTTCGAGTTGAACAAGATCTGCCATCTCATCGATTGCCAGAACAGACGACTTTGCCGTTTGTTCAATATGCTTCGCAGTCTTCTTCCTTCCGGCACTCTTGATGGTGGAGTTGAGCGTGCTCGCGCCTTCAGTGACTTTCGTCGCGATCGACTTGAGCTTGCCTGCTCTATCTTGTTCGCCACGCTTCCCGGGTTTTGCCGTCGGGGTCTTCGCACTCGTCGCCTTTGAAGCTTGAACCGGTGCGACAGCCGTCTTTTGACGCCGTGGTGCACGCGGCTTCTTGGGCGACGCGGGTGTTTTTACGGGGGCATCGTTCTCAACAACGTCAGCAATCAAGTCTGGATTATTCTCGTCAGCCATCAGCTATCTCCCTCTGTAGTCAAGCCCACCTTTCGACCTAGTGAAAGGCGGAGTCAAGACAAGTGCAACGGATCGCTGACTGCTCTCCTGCAAAGGCCGGCATCCCCGGGTCTCCGCTCGGCCTGCCGAGTGGGTGGGATCCGGAGGGGAAGAAAGTTTCGGGTGGCCGTTGCGGGAGGACGATCAAGGCTCGAGCCGGTCTCCAGTCAGACATGCGTCATCGAGCTCGCAGAGGGCCTGGCCTACGACTGAGACGGTGGCGGCCCTCGCCGGCAGACTTCAGCCCCAACACGGTCCAGGGGCGACCCACTCTCCCGACCGCCATCATCACCGCGCCACGCCGCGACGCAACCGGCGAAAGCGCTCACGCATGTGCCCTTAACGCCTGCTGTCGATGATTTGCCACCGGACAAATCCGAGCAGCCCTCGGGCCGGGGCTCGGCGTCATCATGCCGGCGATCCACCGTCAACCGGCTTCGAGCGGCGACGCGGTGCCTCGCCGAGAGTGAGATCCCCGCCCCAACCCAGCACTCCGGCGGGTGAAATCTTGCAGGCACTATTTGGACCGGCTGATCTCGGCAAGCGACTTGCGGCGCGCGATGAACTCGCGGAGAAGGGGAAGGAAGAAGGCCTTGCTGAACCGCCCGATGGGTGGTTCAGGCTCAAGGTAAAAGGAGCGGCCGACGACATCGCTGTTGAATTCATCGAGGACGATCCAGAGCCGCAAATCTGCATCGCGACCGGCCCGCCGTTTCTCGATCGCGGGAATTTCCGCTGCGAAACGAGCCTTCTCTGGCTGTTTCGTTGTGATCGGGAAAAACAGAACCAGATCACCGTCAGGTCTTGAAAGTCTCACGCCAACGGCAACTGGGCGATCCTTGCGGCCCTCGGTCTCACCCTTGCCGGCCTCCCTCGCCCAGAGATAGGGATAGCGGATCACCGTCGCGGTCTGGATGGCGTCGTAGCCGCTCACCGGCTAACCTCGTCAGTCTCGGCATAGGTATCGACTGCGGCCTCGAGTTCGTCCAGCAATTCGCGCGGCATGGTTTCGAGCGTGCCCACCGACCGCGCGTCGGATTGCCGCATCAACCGCTCATAGTCATCGATGTTGAGAAGTACGAGGCGCGGCTTGTTGCGCTGTGTGATCGTCACCGGATGCCGCAAGGCTTCCGCGATAATATCGCCGGATTTTCGAGATAGATCGCTCGTTGAATATGAGCCACTGGGACGGGGCATACTTATCTCCATGGTGTCTGCGCGAACTCGACTATAGCGCTTGCGCAGGCGAAAATACAGCATTTACAGCATTTCTGTAATACTGTTATTGCGGCCGATTGGCCCCCGGTGACAGGGTTTTGGCCGGATCTCAATCCCGGTTCGGTCGGGACCAGATCAACTGGAGGCGTCCTCGACTTCGGCGAGCGTGGCGTAGATCGGAGCAGGACGCTCGGGTCATCGAGCTTGACCGAGAGATAGTCGCGGCGCTGCTCGGAGGTCTTCTGCCGGGCGGCGGCGAGCTCGACGTTATGCGGAGTGGGGCGATTTAGGCATCTGTCTTTCTGAACTATCGCTCCGGTATACTGCGCATAATTCCGGGCTAAAAATGAGCAGGCATGTCCTGCGTCGGTTATGCGTGAGCGTTCTTTCCCGCGAGGAATGTGGCAAAGCCGCAGGGGAAGCCGCAGGGGAAGAAGGTCGGAGAAGCCGTTGCAGGCCAAGGGCGAACCGGCGCAAGACCAGCCAAAAGAGAGGCCGTGGGGGCTTCACCAGCCCTGTCGAACGAGAGTGAGGCTGGCGATCGGCATTATCCGTTGTGTGTTCGGCACAAGCGGCGCCATCCGTCCCGTGCGGCCGAGGCGGACAACATCGCGCACGGTGCGGCGCGTATCCGTCGTCGACTGCTGCTCGACGAAGGCGACGCGGCGGGTGAGCGCCGCACGCGACAGCCTTGACCCGCCGCAGCCGACAGATCGACCTGAGCAGGCTGGATTTGCCCAGATTGGATTGGTTCAACCGAGTGTCTGGCTGGCAAGCGCATAAGTTCTTGGTTGGCGTGGCGCGTCGCCTTCACCTACGTTCAGCCAACGCCGTCCCAGCGACATGGATGTCACGGTGTCGTAAACGGAGAGACCGCAGCGCGCCAGAAAATCGGAAAACCTGCCGTCTTTCTCGCGTGTGTCGAGCCGCAGGAAGGAGGCTATATGTCGGACCGCATGCGGATGAATCACGGCGATTGCATCTTCGTCGTTGGTGGCGACGACGGGCCCGATTACGTGGCCACGCCCAAACCGCCGACAAAGCGAAAAGGCTTCCATCTTGTCGCCGCGCATCAGCCCGATGCCCTTAGAGCATGTCAGCAGTCGGACCAGCAATGTCCTGCGATCTGCACCGAAGGCGGCCTTGTCCAATTCGACGATGGTATCCAGATCCCCGGGCTCCAACGGCCGGCGCACGCTGCCGGCGGGGGCATCGAGTTCCGGTGGAGCAACCGCTTCACCATTGCATTGGTAGACAGTCGCCTCTCGGGCGAAGTTCAAGGAAAGGTACAGGCGCCGCGCGGCTCGCGTAGCGTTAAGTCCAAGGTCGCGTCCTGCAACCCGATCCAAGACATGGCCCATCAGCCATTGCCCGGCACCGTTGGATTGCAGGCGCGGAGAGGTAATCACCATACCGATCGTGGCAAAATGCTCATCATAGGGAAACCACATCGCAGAGCCCATTATGCGGCCGATTTCGTCCATCGCAACGATGCCCTCGCCGACTTCCCGCAGGAACTGCCAGTCTTCGGCGCGGTGCGGCCATCCGACAGAAATCGATAGTGCATGCAGCTGATCGAGATCTGTGGTGCTGAGATCGGCAATGCGCATGTCGAAACTATCGACAACTCTCGATTCTCTTGGGACCACGTGCGTTTCTCCCGAACACCGATCTTCACGCCGAACGCGATATCTCGCATCGGCAGGTCGACTTAAAGGTATGCCAGGACCACCGATAGAAATTGCTTGTGAGGCTACTGCAAACACAACAATCGACCAAATCTACCGCGATTTCGGCATGTAACGCCTGGGCCGATGTCTAGGATCATCGAAACAGGCTCGAGCCGGCGACACCGCCGTGAAAAGTTAAGAGATCAGAGATGTCGCCTCCGGTTAGCCCCGTTTCCAGTTCCTCCAGAATTCCATCCCGTGCCGATGTCGTTGTCATTGGTGGCGGCATGGCCGGCGTGACAGCCGGCTATGAACTGGCGCGCCGAGGAACGTCTGTCGCCATCATCGAGAAAGGCCTGGTTTCGGGCGAGCAATCGAGCCGCAATTGGGGATGGTGTCGCCAGCAGAACCGCGATCCGCGCGAACTGCCGCTCGCCCAGCTCGCGATGCGTATCTGGGCGGGACTGAATGCTGAACTCGGCGAAGAAACCGGCTTTCGCCGCACGGGTCTCGTTTACGCTTCTGGCAACCCGGCAGATATCGCAAGTTGGGAGAAATGGGGCCAGATCGCTCGTGCTTTCGACGTCGATACGCGTCTGCTAACGAGTGCTCAGACGGCTGCCCTCTTGCCTGGAAACGGCCGCAACTGGCTCGGCGGCGTGCATTCCCCCACCGACGGCCGCGCCGAGCCGCAGCTTGCGGTTCCCGCTCTTGCCCGCGCCGCCCAGCGCCTCGGCGCCATCATCGTCCAGAACTGCGCCGTACGCGCATTCGAGACCGCAGCCGGCAGCGTATCCGGCGTGGTGACGGAACAAGGCCTGATCCGCTGCGCAGCCGTCCTCGTCGCTGGAGGCGCCTGGAGCGGCATGTTGCTGCGCCACCAGGGCGTCCGCTTTCTGCAGGCCTCGGTGAAGTCCACGTGTTTCTACACCGAACCGGCTGCTGCGGTGACCGAAGGCGGCATTTCGATGCAAAATGTCGCCCTGCGCCGTCGCCTGGACGGCGGCTACACGGTGGGCCTGAGTGGCCAGGGGCAATTGCAGATCACTCCCTGGGGTCTGATGCAGGCGAAAGCCTTCTGGCCGACCTTCCAGGTGCGCCGCAAGGGGCTGACCTTTGCCATCGGGCGTCAATTTTTCGAAGGACCGGAGGCGCTTTCCCGCTGGCAGGCCGATGGTGTCTCGCCCTTTGAGCGCGTTCGTACGCTCGACCCGGCACCCGACAGGCGCCTGATCGACACGGGCTTGAAGCGATTGCAGGAAATCTATCCGCAGCTCGCCGGCCTGAAGGTCGCGCACGCCTGGGGTGGCATGGTCGATTCGACCCCGGATGCGATCCCGGTTATCGCCCCGGTCAGGGCGCAGCCCGGCCTTTTCATCGCCTCCGGCTTCAGCGGTCACGGCTTCGGCATCGGCCCTGCGGCCGGGCGCCTTGCAGCCGACCTTATTCGAGGCGACACGCCGTGCGTCGATCCGACACCCTATCGCTATGAACGCATGATCGACGGCACCGATCTCGGCAAGCCGGGTATGCTGTGAGGACCACAACAATGCAGGCAATGGAAATCCTTGAAACGCTTGTTGGCTTCCCCTCCGTCGTCGGTACGCCCAATGCCGGGATCGTTGCCTGGATTGGCGATTATCTGCAAAGCCACGGCATCGACGTCACCATCCTTCCCGGCCCGGAGGGTGATCGGTCGAACCTCTTCGCCACCATCGGCCCGAGGGAGATGCCGGGCTATATCCTTTCGGGCCATATGGACGTGGTCCCGGCTGCCGAGAATGGCTGGACGAGCGACCCCTTCCGGCTGCGCGCTGAAGCGGGCCGCCTATACGGACGCGGCGCGACAGACATGAAGGGTTTTCTTGCCGCTTGTCTTGCTGCCGCCCCTAGCCTTGCGCAGGCACCGCTTAGGCGACCGATCCACTACGCTTTTTCCTATGACGAAGAGGCGGGCTGCAAAGGGGTACCGCACATGATCGCGCGCCTGCCGGAGCTCTGTAAAACTCCGCTCGGCGCCGTCATCGGCGAGCCGAGCGGCATGCGCGCAATCCGCGCGCACAAGGGGAAGGCAGCCTCCCGGCTGACGGTCAAGGGTCGTTCCGGTCATTCCTCACGTCCCGACCAGGGGTTGAATGCCATTCATGCCGTCGCTGGCGTGCTCGCCCAAGCGGTGGCGCAGGCCGAGCGGCTGGCCCGGGGTCCCTTCGAGCCCGTGTTCGAGCCGCCCTACTCCTCTCTCCAGGTTGGCACACTGAAGGGTGGACAGGCGGTCAACATCATTCCGGATTGGTGCGAGGCCGAGTTCGAGGCACGCGCAATTTCCGGCGTTGATCCCGGCGTGCTGCTTGCACCCATCCGAGCCGCCGCCGAGGCGCTGTTGGAACAGGGCTTCAAGGTCGAATGGCAGGAACTGAGTGCTTATCCGGCGCTTTCGCTTGCCGCCGATGCGCCCCTTGCAACGCTATTTGAGGAACTGACCGGGCGCGAGCCGCTCGCCGCCGTCAGCTATGGTACAGAAGCCGGGCTTTTCCAGCAGGCGGGCATCGATGCGATCATCTGTGGGCCCGGCGACATCGGACGCGCCCACAGGCCGGACGAATTCATCTGCGCAGACGAACTCTTCGCCTGCCAGGCGGTCATCGAGGCGCTCGGCGCGCGCTGCACCGCCTGACGATCAAGAAGGAGTTCCGCCATGGCCTTCCTCTTCAATTCCGATACCAAGCGCGGCGCAATTTTCGCCGAAGCGTTCGCGCGCGAACTGCCCGACATTCCCTTTTCGCTCGACCCGGCGACAGTCGATCCGGAAGTTGTGCGGTACCTGATTACCTGGACGGTGCCGGAAAATCTCGCGCGATATCGCAATCTCGAGATCCTCTTTTCCATCGGCGCCGGCGTCGACCAGTTTCGTATCGATGCCGTTCCGGCGCATGTGAAGGTAGTACGGATGGTCGAGGACGGCATCGTCCGGATGATGCAGGAATATGTGACACTCGCCGTGCTCTCGCTTCACCGTGATCTGCCGACCTATCTGAACCAGCAGCGACTGCGGTCCTGGCAGGCAATCGCACCGGTTCAGGCGTCAGAACGGCGCATCGGCGTGCTTGGCCTCGGCATGCTCGGCACGCAGGTGCTCGAACGACTGAAGCCTTTCGGTTTCCCGTTGTCGGGATGGAGCCGCAGCCCGCGCCAGATCGGCGGCGTCAGGTGCCTGAGCGGCCGGGACGGACTGGACACGCTACTGCGCGCAACCGACATTCTCGTCTGTCTCTTGCCGCTGACAGATGAGACACGCGGCCTCCTCAGCGCAAAACTCTTTGCGCAACTCCCGGCCGGTGCCGCGCTCGTCCATGTCGGCCGCGGCCCGCAGCTTGACCATCAAGCCCTCCTTGAGGCGCTTGACAGCGGCCATCTCAGCGGTGCGGTGATCGATGTCACCGATCCGGAGCCACTGCCGGCGGACCATCCCTTCTGGATCCATTCGAAAATCCTGCTGACGCCGCATATCGCGAGCGTCACCCAACCTGAAAGCGCCGCTGCGGCGGTGATCGAAAACATCAAGCGCTTCCGCGCTGGCCTCGACCCGGTCGGGCTGGTCGATCGCCACCGCGGCTACTAAGTTGTCAACCCACCGGATAAGGAAACCCATGTCCCTCTTGAAGACGATCGATACTGATCCATCCTTCGCGCCGCGTCAGTCCGTCGCCCACCCGGACCGCCTGATTTCCGGCGATCCGTCCTTCAAGACCTGGGCGCAGGACGTCGCCCGCGAAGAGATGATCCACACGGGCGTGTGGGAAGCGACCCCGGGCGAGACGCGCTCGATCAAAGGCGAGACTTTCGAATTCTGCCATATTCTTTCGGGCGTCGTCGAACTCAGCCCGGAAGGCGGCGCGCCGGTCGTCTACAAGGCCGGCGACAGCTTCGTCATGAAGCCGGGCTTTGTCGGGGTCTGGAAGACGATCGAGACCGTGCGCAAGATCTATGTGACGGTGATGTGACGCCGATGCCGCGCGACCCGATCGTCTTCGAGGCCTACCGGAACGGCTACCTGCTCAGCACCGATCGCACTCGCCTCGATCCGGCAACGGTCCACCGCTTCCTGGCAGGCGATTCCTACTGGGCGCGCGGCATGACGCTCGAGCAGCTCAAGCGGGCCTTGGACCATTCACTCCCCATCGGCATCTACGCCGAAGACGGCACGCTCGCCGGCTTCGGCCGTTTGGTCACCGACTATGCCATCTTCGCCTATCTGCGCGATGTCTTCACGCTGCCGGCCCATCGCGGCCGGGGGCTTGCATCCTGGCTTGCCGACGAGATCCGCAATCATCCGGAACTCGTCGACGTCACCAGTTGGATGCTCGCGACGAGGGACGCGCACGCCGTCTACGAGAAGGCCGGCTATCGACGGGCTCCGCATCCCGAATACTATATGACCGTTCCAAAGCCCGACGAGGCGCAGGCGCGCGAGCCATAACCGCGGGTTATGGATCGCTTTCATGTCTTTCGTGGTTTCGACTGCTGCTTGCGCGCATCCTCTCATTGACCACACAGGAGACGCGCCATGACCTATCGCATTGGCGTCGACGTCGGCGGGTCCTTTACGGACTTTGCCGTGTTCGACACAGGCACCGGAAACCTCGCTACACTGAAGGTCTTCTCGCGGCCGGATGCGCCTGGCGAGGAGATTGTCTCTGCTCTCGACATGCTCTCCGAGCGCTATGGAATAGAGCCGAGCGAGGTCTCCTATTTCACGCATGGAACAACCGTCGGCGTAAATACCGTCATTGAGCGCAACGGCGACGACATTGCTCTTTTCACCACGAAGAATTTCGAAGACGTGCTGCAGGTCGCGCGTCTCAAGATCCCCGAGATCCACAATCTCTATTCCGTGCGTCCGCAACCGCTGATCAGCCGCGACCGGGTGTTCGGTATCGACGAGCGTATCCTGGCGAGCGGCGAGGTTCTAAAGACGCCCGATGAGACGGACGTGGCCTGTGCCGTCCAGGCGGCGATCGACGCCGGCTGCAAGGGGATCGTCCTCGCCTTTCTGCATTCCTACCGCAATGGCGCCAACGAGCATGCCGTCAAGTCGATGATCGAGCGGCTCGCACCGGGGCTGCCGGTCATATGCTCGGCTGCCACCTGGCCGATCATCCGCGAATATGAACGCACCATCACGGCCGTGATCAGCGGCTACGTCCAGCCACGTGTCGCCAATTATCTCGACCGCTTCGAAAAGGTACTGCGCGAGCGCGGCGTCACCTGCCCACTGCTGATCACCAAGACCAACGGCGGCGTCATGGGCATCGATCAGGCTCGCTCACACTGCGTCCAGATGATCCTGTCCGGCACCGCCTCGGGCGTCATCGGTGCCGGCTATCTGGCCAAGGCGAGCGGCTTCGAGCGTATCATGAGCCTCGACATCGGCGGCACCAGCGCCGACGTCGCCGTCATCATCGATGGCGAGGCGCAGTACGGCACGGGCGAACTGATCGGTGATTTCCAGATCCATGTCCCGTCAGTGTCGGTAAGTTCGGTCGGCCAGGGCGGCGGTTCGGTTGCCTGGATTTGATCGGCTTGGGCTTCTCCATGTCGGGCCCCAGAGCGCAGGCTCAACTCCTGGTCCCGCCTGCTATGGCCGCGGCGGCACAAAGCCGACGATCACTGACGCGATGGCCGCCGCCAATCTCATCGGCCATATGCCTCTCGGCTATGGTGCCGTGAATGTCGATCACGCCGCATCGCGAGCGGCCCTTGCCCCGCTCGCCGAAGAGCTCGACACCAGCGTCGAGGAACTTGCCGGCAATATTGTCGATATCTCGGTGTCCGGCATGTATGCGGAGGTGAGCGCGCTCGTCTCGCGCTTTGCCATCGACCCGCGCGAGTTCCACCTTTTCGCCTTCGGTGGTGCCGGCGCGATGCTCGCCTGCTTTCTCGCCAGGGAGCTCGACATGCGGGGCGTCGTGGTGCCGCCGACCCCTGGTGTCGTGTCCGCCTATGGCGGGCTCATCGCCGATCTCAAGAACGACTTCGTCCGCACGGTCTATTGCGAGGTGACGGTCGGGGCGCTGGCCGACCTTTGCGCAACCCTCGGCTCACTTGAAGTAGAGGCGCGCGCCTGGCTCGAGACGCAGGGCTACAGCGGCCGCGGAAGCATTCGTCTCTCCGCGGACATGCGTTACCTCGGTCAATCCTTCGAGATCGAAACGCCGATCCAGCCTGCCTGGCTTTGCCACGGCGATGCCGCTGCGATACGAGCCGCCTTCCACCAGGAGCACGATCGCCTCTACGGCCACCGCGACGACAACGCCGACGTCCAGATGGTCAGCCTGCGTCTCGTCATTGCCGGCGCCACGCCGAAGCCGCCGCTCAATCCCATTGCTGCCGGGAAAGCTCCAGCCGCGCCGCGCCTTCACGTCGACGGCTGGTTTTCGGGCCGCAGTTGGGTGACCGGCGTCTATCACCGCGCCGACCTGGCCGCAGGCCATCGCTTCCACGGCCCGGCGATCGTCGCCCAGGACGACACGACCACCATCGTACCGCCGGCCTTCGAGGTCCTCGTCGACCGCTTCGGCAATCTTGTTATCACCAGGACGGAGCTCTGATCATGGCCATCGACCGCCGCAACCTGAAGGTGCTCGCAAACTTCTGCTCGGCAGCCGCCGACGCGATGGCCTTCACGCTAATGCGCACCGCCCATTCCGCCTTCGTCAAGGAGACGGAGGATTTCTCCTGCCAGATCGTCACGCGCGAGGGGCTCGCCTTCGCCAATCCCCGCCAGTTCGGCGCCCCCTGGTACAGCGGCATCGACTATGCCTCGCTGATCGAGGCCTTTAACGACTATGAGGAGGGCGACATCTGCATCACGAACGATCCCTATTCAGGCTTCGTCGCCACCCATTCGCCCGACATCCACATCTGGAAGCCGGTTTTCTTCGAGGGGGAGATTGCCTGCTTCGTCGTCGGCCACATCCACAACACCGATGTCGGCGGCGCTGTACCGGCCTCGCTCTCCCGGTCCTTGAGCGAGATCGAGCAGGAGGGCCTGCGCCTCCCGCCGACGAAGCTTGTTTCGAAGGGTGAGATGAACCGCTTCGTCCTCGACGTGATCCGCGTCAATGTCCGTTTACCGGAACAGAACCTCGGCGATCTTCATGCGCAAATCGCTTCTGTCAATGTCGGCGAGCGCAAGATCCGGGAGATCATAAGTCGCTTCGGCTACCGGACCTTCCTTGAGGGTGTCGCGCAGATTCTCGACTATGCCGAGGCGCAAACGCGCAGTATCCTGGCGCGCGTGCCAGACGGCGATTATTTCTTCGCCGACTATGCTGACGAGGATTCCGTCGGCGGCAAGCCCTGCAGGATTGCGCTCACCCTCAAGATCCGCGGCGACGAGGTCGTACTCGACTATACCGGCTCGGACCCGCAACTCGGCTCCTCACTCAACATGCCGACCGGCGGACGGGACCGCCATCCGCTGGTGATGGTCGGCCTGACCTATGTGCTTTACACGCTGGACAAAAGCCTGCTCCTCAACGCCGGCACATTGAGGCCTGCCCGTGCGATCCTGCCCGAGGGCTCGGTCGTCAACTGCAGCCGGCCAGCAGCCGTCGGCATGCGCTCGCTCACCTGCGCCATGACCCAGATCGTCACCGTTGGCGCCTTCGTCCAGGCGCTGCCCGACCTGATGCCCGCTGCCTCCCCGGGCGGCAACGCCATCATGAACATCAAGACGACAAGTCGGGCCGGACGCCCGGTCATGGCCTCGATCGGGCCGGTCGGCGGAGGCGGCGGAGGCACGCCTGCCGGTGACGGCAGCGACGGCGCAGGTGGTGCCACGGGTTTTCTGCGCAATACGCCGATCGAGATCAGCGAGGCAGAGGTGCCGATCCGCTTCCTGCGGTACGGCCTGGAGCGCGATACGGGCGCGCCTGGTCGGCACCGCGGCGGTCTGTCGGCCGTCATGGAGTTTGAGATCTCGGCGCCGGAAACCATCATCACCGCCCGCAACCGCAATCGCTCGATCATGCCGGCCTGGGGCGTGAAGGGTGCACATGCCGGCAGCATTTCCCGGTTCCTTCGCAATCCGGGCCGGTCCGACGAGGTCTCGCTCGGCAATACTGATGTCGTCCACTGCGGTCCCGGCGACGTGATCCGCGTCGTTGGCCCCGGCGCCGGTGGCTATGGCGACCCCCTGTCGCGGCCGGCGGGCGAGGTCTTGAAGGACGTACGATGCGGCGCCGTCAGCGTTGCAAGCGCTAAGCGGGACTACGCAGTCGTCATTCGCGTCGGCAGTGTCGACGAGGAAGCGACCGCAGCCATCCGTTCAGGCCACCGGCCTGCAGTGGCGGAAGTCATCACCCATGGCGTTGAACGGCGGGCCTTCGAAGCGATCTGGAACCTGGAGCGCTACGATCTCCTGACCGCCTTCCTCGCCTCTCAGCCAGTCGGCTGGCGGTATTTCCTCAAGCATCGGATATTCGAGGCGGTCGAGAAGGTCGCGGGCGATCGCCCCCCTGTTGCGGAGGAGATGCGGATGCTGTTTGAGACGATGCGAATCCGCTACGCTCTCAGCTGAGAACGAAACTGCCGGAGGCGCCGTCTCATGAACATCCGCCAGCTCGAAGTCTTCCGGGCAATCATGCGCGACGGCACCATCACCGCCGCCGCCAATTCGCTCGGCGTTTCGCAGCCGGCAGTCAGCAAGCTGCTCGCCTATCTTGAAGATCAGCTTGGCTATCCCCTGTTCGAAAGGATCGGCGGCCGGCTCGCACCGACGACAGAGGCGCATATTCTTTATGGCGACGCCGATCGCGTCTTTCGGCAAATGGAGGCGCTTTCATCCCTTGCCCGCGACGTTGGCGCCAGCAAGATCGGGCTCATCCGCATCGCTGCCAGCCTGCCGCTTGCCTATTCGGTCCTACCGGTGGCACTCACCGCCTTCCGCAACCACCATCCCGAGGTGAAAATCCATCTTCATACGCTGCCGAAGCGTGAGATTGCCGAGGCGTTATTGCTCGGTGACGTTGACGTGGGTGTCACGCTGTCACCGATCCTAGCACCGACAGTACGGGTGGAAACCCTCTATTCCGCCAAGATCGTGGCGATCCTGCCCGCGAGTGATCCGCTGACCACGGAAGCAACGCTCACGCCGGCCGCCCTTGCTGGGCGGTCCATCATCTCCTACGGCTCCCACGCGGAGTTCGGCGCAGCTCTCGACGACGTCTTCGCAGCGGCTGGACAAGTGCGCGAGGTCTCGATCCAGATCGCTTCCTCGGTTGGCGCCCTGCCTCTGGTCCGTCAGGGGCTTGGCATTGCGCTGGTCGACGGACTTGCGCTATGGAGCCCAGTTGAGGGGATTGTCTCCCGGCCTTTCCGTCCAGCGATCCCGACACCAGTCTCGCTGACGATCAATGAGGCCCGGCCGCAATCACGCTTCGTTCCACCGTTCTGCGAATGCCTCAGGCAAGCCTTCGCCGACACCCCGCAAATGTAGCCTCTGCACGACCGCCAAAGAATTGACTGTGGCGTCGCCGAAAACGTAATTTTCCGCCGTCCCGGCATCGCCCGTCGATGCATGCTGCTTCTGTGGCCGCGCTAACCTCGCCTTTAGGCCCACCCAGAGGACGCGCAATGACACTGAGCTTTGATCCGGACAAACTTCCCTTGCCTGTCGGACATTTCATCGGCGACCGGCTGGTACCGGCTGCCGGGGTCATCGACATGCATCGCCCATCCGATGCCAAGGCCTATAGTGGTTGCCCGGTCGCTGACGAGAACATGGTTGATCGCGCCGTCCAGACCGCCAAACAGGCCTTGAAGGTGAGCAACTGGGGCGGCGTACGCCCACGCGAGCGCACCGTCGCGCTGCAGCGCTGGGCGGACCTTATCGAGAGCGAGGCCGAAACGCTTGCGAAACTCGAAGCGCTTTCCTCAACACGCCCCGTCGGCCAGCTTGTCACCGGCGATATCGCCGTCACCGCAGAGCAGATCCGTTTCTTCGCCGAATTCGCCGATAAGGAGGGAAGCGATCTCGTTCCGACGGACGACAGCAATCTCGGCATGATCATCACGGAACCTTACGGTGTGGTCGGCGCCATCACGCCCTGGAATTTTCCTATTTCCATGGCTGGCTGGAAGCTTGGTCCCGCACTCGCCGCCGGCAATGCAGTGGTTCTAAAGCCGTCCGAACTGACACCGTTTTCAACCATCCATCTCGCCGAACTGGCAATCCGGGCCGGCCTACCGGCGGGTCTCATCAACATTGTTCTTGGCGACGGCCAGGTTACGGGCAATGCCATGACCGGCCATCCGGAGATCGCCAAGATCAGCTTTACCGGCTCGACCGCAGCCGGTTCTGCGATCATGGCCAATATCGCCCGCACAGGCGTCAAGCCGATGACGCTGGAACTCGGCGGAAAGAGCCCGCAACTGGTTTTTGCAGACGCCGATCTCGACAAGGCTGCCTCAGTCATTTCCCAAGGCATACTTTCCAATGCCGGCCAGGCCTGCGTCGCCGGCTCCCGGCTGATCGTCGAAGAATCCATTGCGGCCCCTCTGGCCGAAGCGATCGTCGCACGCATGAAGATGGTGAAGGCAGCGCCGACCTGGGACGAGACGACACAATATTCGCCGATCATCTCGAAGCGCCAGTTGAGCCGTATCCACGGCATTGTCGAGTCGGCTGTTTCGGCCGGCGGCGAATGTCTGTTCGGCGGCGCACCGATGGATGCGCCGGGCTATTTTTATCAGCCGACATTGATCGCCGTTCGCGAGCCCTCGCCTGCGGTCACGCAGGAGATCTTCGGGCCTGTCCTTACGCTGCAGACCTTTGTAGACGAGGAGGAGGCGCTCGCGCTCGCCGACCATCCGACCTACGGGCTTGCCGCCGGGCTCTTCACCCGCGACCTATCGCGCGCGATCCGGCTCACCCGTCGTCTGCAGGCAGGTACCGTCTGGGTCAACCGCTACAACCGTTCGCGCGACCATATCTTACCAACCGGAGGCTACAAGCAGTCGGGCATCGGGAAAGATCTCGGCCGCGAGGCTTACAACGCCAACCGCAAGAGCAAGAGCGTCTTGATCAGCCTTTGAGGACGATATCGCCATGACACATCACAGGATCGCACTTATTCCAGGCGACGGTATCGGGCGCGATGTCACAGCCGCCGCCTGGTCGGTTCTAGAGAAGGCAGCCGCGATCGGCAAATTTAGGCTGGAAGGCACGGAATTCCCGTGGTCATGCGCCTTCTACAAGCAGACCGGCGCCATGATGCCCGCTGATGGCATCCAGATACTGCGCGGCTTCGACGCTATCCTTCTTGGCGCCATTGGCTGGCCGGCAGAAGTGCCCGATTCCGTATCTCTGCACGGCCTGCTGCTACCAATCCGCAAGGCCTTCGTGCAATACGCCAATATCCGTCCGCACCGGCTTCTGCCTGGCGTCCAAGGTCCCTTGAAGGCGGAGGCTTTCGACATCGTCTGCATCCGGGAAAATACTGAGGGCGAATACTCCGGCGCCGGCGGCCGTGTTCATCAGGGGACCGCCGACGAGGTCGCGGTGGAAACCTCGATCTTCACGCGCACCGGCGTCGAACGGGTGCTGCGTTTCGGATTCGAGCAGGCGCGCTTGCGTCGCGGCAAGCTCGCCTCGGTGACCAAATCGAACGCCCAGAAATATTCCATGGTGTTCTGGGACGAAATCACCAGGGAGCTCGCCGCCCAATACCCGGACGTCGAGGTCACGATGTATCACATCGATGCCATGGCCGCCCGGATGGTCATGGCACCGGAAAGCCTCGACGTTGTGGTTGCCTCGAACCTCTTTGGCGACATCCTGACTGATCTGGGCGCGGCCATCCAGGGCGGTCTAGGATTTGCTGCTTCCGCCAACATCAATCCCGATCGAAGTGGTCCCTCCATGTTCGAGCCGGTGCACGGATCGGCGCCCGATATCGCCCATCTCGGCATTGCCAACCCGATCGCCACCATCTGGTCCGGCGCAATGATGCTTGATCATCTCAGCGAAACGGACGCGGCACGAAGGATCATGGAGGCGCTGAAAAGGACGACTGCCAGTGGCATAGGCACCGTCCCGGGCAAAGACAGAACGGAAACCATCACTGCGGCGGTTCTTGCCGCGCTCGACTGATCGTTTGGAGAATGAGCATGAAGACGTTGAACGACACGGAACTGTTCCGGCAAACGGGCCTGATAGGCGGGACGTGGACCGGCGCTGCCTCTGGCGGGGTCGTGGAGGTGATCGACCCGGCGACCCAGACGATCCTCGGTACCGTTCCAGATATGGGGGCTGCCGAAACGCGCGCCGCGATCGAGGCTGCCGATGCAGCCTTCACACCGTGGAAGAAGAAGACCCATGCCGAACGCGCCGGCCTCCTCGAACGCTGGTATGCGTTAATGATCGAAAACCTTGAGGATCTGGCGCTCCTCCTTACGCTGGAACAGGGCAAACCGCTCGACGAAGCGCGCGGTGAGATCCGCTATGGCGCCGCCTTCGTCAAGTGGTTTGCGGAGGAAGCGAGACGCATCGGCGGCCATACCATTCCCTCTCCAACCCCCGACCGCCGTATCGTCGTGCTTAAAGAAGCAGTCGGCGTCTGCGCCATCGTCACGCCCTGGAATTTCCCGAACGCGATGATCACCCGCAAGGTCGCGCCTGCCTTGGCGGCCGGATGCACCGTTGTGATCAAGCCGTCGGAGTTCACGCCGTTTTCCGCGCTGGCACTCGGTGTGCTTGCGGAGCGGGCGGGCATCCCGGCCGGGGTCGTCAACATCGTCACTGGCATGCCCACGGCCATTGGCAACGAGATCATGGCCAATGTGACGGTGCGCAAGATTTCGTTTACGGGCTCGACACGCGTCGGCTCGCTGCTGATGCGCGGTGCAGCCGATAGCATCAAACGGCTTTCACTCGAACTCGGTGGCAACGCCCCGTTCATTGTCTTCGATGATGCCGATCTCGATCTCGCGGTGGAAGGCGCGATCGCCTCCAAGTTCCGCAACGGAGGTCAGACTTGCGTTTGCGCCAACCGCATCCTGGTCCAGGCTAGCGTATACGACGCCTTCGCCGAAAAGCTCAGCGCCCGAGTGAGGGCGATGAAGGTCGGGCCGGGAACCGAGCCAGGTGTGGCAATTGGCCCGATGATCAACGAGGCGGCGATCACCAAGATCAACTGCCATATCGACGATGCGCTTGCGAAAGGCGCTAAGATCGCGGCCAGCGGCAGATCGCTACCGGAGGGCCGGCAATACACCGCCCCCATCGTTCTGACCGGCGCCACAACAGAGATGCTGCTTGCGAAAGAAGAGACCTTTGGCCCTGTCGCGCCGCTGTTTCGCTTCGAAACCGAGGACGAAGCGATCAGGATTGCCAATGCCACGCCCTTCGGTCTGGCCGCCTATTTCTACACCGAGAGCCTCAAGCGCTCCTGGCATGTCGGCGAAGCGCTCGAGTTCGGCATGGTCGGGCTGAACACCGGGGCAATTTCGACCGAGGTTGCCCCCTTCGGCGGCGTGAAACAATCCGGTCTTGGTCGTGAAGGCGCCCAATGCGGCATCGAGGAATATCTCGAAATGAAGAGCTTCCATATCGGCGGACTTGGCTGACCGAGGCCATCGAGTTTGACGGCATCCTCGATGGCGTTGAGCTCGTGACCCTCTTACATCTTCACGAGGATTATTTTGATGAGATTGTCAGCGAGCGGATGTCAAGCGCCTTCCGATCCTATGACAACCGTGCAACGAAACGGAAATTTGCAAGGCAGGGTGTTCCAACATCCCCCACTCACGCGTCTGGATCCCACGGGTTGGCAATGATGGCACCAGTGTCCTCGAAGTCCGCGACATTCCGCGTGACAACGATGAGATCGTGAACGATTGCCGTCGCCGCGATCAAACCGTCGATATCGCCACGTGGACGGATTGCGGCGATGCGACCCCATTCGACTGCAATTTGGTCTGATATGGGTAGAATGCGCTCACCATGGTCGTGACGCAATTTGCGTAGCCACTCTGCGAGATGGGCAGCCGACTTCGGGTCGTTCTTCTGCTTAAGGGCGATGCCTCGCATGATTTCGCCCAGCGTGAGCACGCTCAGATGGACCGTTAGAGGATCGACCGATCGCAGCCACGATTTGGCCTGAGGCGTGCCGCGGCGCGCCTCTGAGATGACGTCGGTATCGAGAAGATACATCAGAAGGCGACTTCTCGGCTTGGTGTCCTAGAGCGATCGCTCACCACCTCTGAGAGGGCGTCATCCCAAGCAGGTCCCGACAGCAGATCGTCAACCAGGGTCGGCCGGCCGGCGCGCAAGGCGTCGTATTCGCGGGCCGACAGCACGACGGCCGCGCGTTGGCCGCGTACGGTTACCACTTGTGGCCCCTCGTCCCGAGCTTTCTGAACGACTTTTGAAAATTGGTTCTTAGCGTCCTGTAACTGCCATTCCATGATTCTCATCCAAGCTAGCCTGTCTAGCTATATAGCGCGTCCAGCTGTTGGGATCAATCTCGCTATCGCCGGGCCAGCCCAAGCTCTTCATCCTGCCGATCCCGAACGGTCCAGTATTTTGGTCGGTCGCGGGCGGAGGTCCGGCATTGCGCAAGCAACCGAGGTTTGCGCGAAGGGTTGTCGGCAGACTTTGGGCGCCCGGTTCCGGATGGATGATTGGCCGTTATTGAAACCGGTCGAGCGTCTTGTAGTACAATCCGACCAGCGGCAGGAACCAGGGCTTGCCGAAATGGCCAGGAACGGCCGGCCAGTCGAGGCCCTTGACCGGGTTACGGTCAGCCTTGCCGAGAATGGCGTCGGCCATGATCATGCCGAGATGGGTGGACAGCTGCGCCCCATGGCCGGAATAGCCCATGGCGTACCAGACGCCATCGACATAGCCGGCGCGCGGATAGCGGTCCTTGGTCATATCGACGAGCCCACCCCAGCAATAGTCGATCTCTACCCCTGAAAGCTGTGGGAAGATTTCAAGCAGGCTATTGCGGAGAATGTCGCCACTCTTTGCATCCGAGCGCTGATCGGACGTTGCCGAAAACCGGGCGCGGCCTCCGAATATAAGCCGGTTGTCTGGCGACAGCCGAAAGTAGTTGCCGATGTTCATCGAGGTGACACAGGTGCGGTTGCCCGGCATCGTCACCGCAATTTCTGCATCCGTCAGTGGACGCGTTGCAATGAGAAAGCTGCCGACGGAAACAATCCGACGTCGGAAATAGCCGAACACTGGCGGCGTATAGGCGCCTGTCGCGACCAGCACGTGGTCTGCGGTAACGGTGCCCCGTACAGTCGCGAGGCTATGGCGACCGTTGCCACTTTGGTGCGCGGTCACTGCCGCCTTCTCGAAGATGGTGGCGCCATGGCGCGCGGCAGCACTGGCAAGGCCGACGACATAGCGTCCCATATGCATCATGGCGCTCTTTTTCGACAGCATGGCACCATGGAAGGGCGAGCCGACCTCGCTTTCAAGATCATTTGCACTAAGAAGCGCCGTCTCCGGGTCCACCTCTTTGTGAACTGCCTCGAAATTGCGGGCGATCGCATCGAAATGCTGCGGCTTGGACGCGAGCTTCAGCTTTCCCGCGCGACGGAAATTGCAGTCGATCCCCTCCTTTACGACGATTGCCTCGAT
Source organism: Rhizobium favelukesii (assembly GCF_000577275.2). Lineage (NCBI taxonomy): Bacteria > Pseudomonadati > Pseudomonadota > Alphaproteobacteria > Hyphomicrobiales > Rhizobiaceae > Rhizobium > Rhizobium favelukesii. The sequence goes on along the minus strand of NZ_HG916855.1, from coordinate 733,987 downwards.
GGTATCGATCGAAGCGTCGAGCGCTTTGTAGAGCGCGATGGCTCGCTCCTTGCCGAGTTCGGCCTTGGCGGCAATGAAGCTGTGGGCAAGGCCGTTGTTGAGATGGCCGCCATTGCGTCCCGAAGCACCCCAGCCGACCCGCTCTGCCTCCAGCACGACAACCTTTGCGCCGGCCTTTGCCAGCTGGCGCGCCGCGGCAAGGCCAGTGAAGCCGCCACCGACAATGGCGACGTCGTAGTGTCCTTCGACAGGACCTTGCATACCGCCTTCAAAAGCGGGGGCCGTATCGTGCCAGTAGGATTGGAACTTCATCGCCATGCCTTTCTCAGAGCCCGACGACGCCCGGAAGACCCGAGATATCGGCGATTTCGACATAGCCGTAATAGGGGTTCGCCGGTTCGTGGCCACGATTGACCCAGACCTTGTTCTTGATGCCGAGGTCATGCGCCGACATCAGATCGTAACGGAATGAAGACGAGCAATGGAGAATGTCTTCGGGGCCGCAGCCCAGCATATCAAGCATGTATTCGAAGCCCTTGAAGCGCGGTTTGTAGGACTGCGCCTGCTCCGCTGTGTAGACTGCGTGAAACGGCGCCCCGAGCTTTTCGACATTCGACATGATTTGCGCGTTCATCGCGTTGGAGAGGATGACCAGCGGGATTTCCTCAGCAATCTTGGCAAGGCCTGCCGGAACGTCCGGATGCGGCCCCCAGGTCGGGACGCGCTCGTAGACCGCCCTCGCAGCTTCATCATGGAACTTTATGCCGTTGCGCTTGCAGGTCCGCTCAAGCGAGTTGTGAACCACCTCATTATAAGGTTTCCAATCGCCCAGTACCTCGTCGAGGCGATAGGCGGCAAAGTTCTTGATGAACTCGGCAATGCGCGGCTCGTCGAACTGATCACCGTAAAGATCGCGCGCCGCCTCCGCCATCTGGAAGTTGGTGAGTGTGCCATAGCAGTCGAAGGTGATGTATTTCGGCCGGAAGTGAGTCATGACCTGTCCTTGAGCTGTAGCGGTTTCATCTGTGGCCATCATAGGCCGAGGTTCACCCGCCCGCTCGACTGAAATCCGAACGATCAAAGCAGATTGTTTCGTATCTAAAGCCGGCTTTGGCAGAAGGTTGTGCGTCCTGGGGCGTTTCACTTCTCTTCCAGGACAGCGTTTCTCGCGCACGCGTTCGTTGTCAGCATAAGATGCGGCGGCATGCGCCTGCAAAGCCATAAGATACCGTCCGGGCCGCGTCCTTCAGACAATCTTCCGGCCGATACTGCCTCACACTTGTGACCAGAAATGAAGGACATTCCAATGCAAACACGTCAGATCGATCTTGCGACGTTCGGTCCCGAACACCTGGGAGCTGCCATCGACCTGTCTCGGCAGGCGGGCTGGCCGCACCGGTCGGAAGACTGGCAGATGGCGCTGGCGCTCAGCGAAGGGGTCGTGGCGGTCGAGGCCGGACGGGTCGTCGGCACCGTGCTCATGACGCCATACAAGACCGAGTGTGCAACAATCAACATGGTTATTGTCGACGAGACGATGCGCGGTCGCGGTCTAGGTCGCAGGCTCATGGATGCCGCATTTCAGATGGCGGCAGACCGACCGCTGCGGCTCGTGGCGACGGCCGAAGGCCTTCCCCTCTACAAGAAGCTTGGCTTTTGCGAGATCGGCACGGTCTTACAGCACCAGGGGGTGGTCGGCGAAATCGCCGCGCCAACGCAAACCGAGGACGCAACCGTCGGCGATCTTCATGCACTCACCGAACTCGACCGGGTTGCTTTCGGCGCCGATCGCGAAGGGCTGATGGCCTATCTCGCCAAGGTCGGTGAGTTCGCCGTCACCCGCCGTGACGGCCGCATTTCAGGGTTTGCAGCCCTGCGCTCCTTCGGTCGAGGAGACGTAATCGGCCCCGTCGTCGCCGCCGATCTCACTGATGCCAAAGCACTCGTCAGACACTTCATTGCCAAGCGTCCCAGCCGATTCCTCAGGATCGACACCACCGACGACAGCAACCTTTCGCCCTGGCTCGCCGAACAAGGCCTCGCGCACGTTGGCGGCGGCATTGCCATGGCCAAGCCGCAGATCCACCGCGCCGCAGATCGTGTTGCGGCCACCTTTGCCCTCGCCAATCAGGCGCTCGGCTGATCCGGAGACCTTCATGTTTAGCAATTCCCTGATCGAACTCGACCGCGCGCATTTGATCCATCCGGTCGCTTCCTATCGCGGTCACGAAAATCTGGGCGTGCGGGTCCTGACATCGGCTTTTGGTGCAACAGTCACCGATGCGAACGGCAAACAACTGATCGATGGCTTTGCCGGCCTTTGGTGCGTCAATGCTGGCTATGGTCATGACAGCATCGTCGAGGCGGCGGCAAAGCAAATGCGGGAGCTTCCTTATGCAACCGCCTATTTCGGCCTCGGCTCGGAGCCGGCAATCAGGTTGGCCTCGGAACTCGCCGATCGCGCGCCAGGAGACCTCAACCACGTCTATTTCACGCTCGGCGGTTCGGATGCGGTCGACAGCACGATCCGCTTCATCCGCTACTATTGGAATGCGCGCGGACGACCCGGGAAAGACCAGTTCATCTCCATCGAACAAGGCTATCACGGTTCCTCGACGGTTGGAGCCGGTCTTACTGCTCTACCCGCCTTTCACGCTGGTTTCGGCTTGCCTTTCGACTGGCAGCACAAGATTCCGTCCCACTATGCCTACCGCAACCCGGTCGGCACCGAACCCGAAGCCATCATCGCTGCTTCCATTGCCGCGTTGAAGCAGAAGATCGAAGAACTGGGCGGCGCCGAGCGCGTTGCGGCATTCTATGCGGAACCGATCCAGGGATCGGGCGGCGTGCTCGTGCCGCCCAAGGGCTGGATGAAGGCAATGCGTGCCGTTTGCCGCGAGCTCGATATCCTCTTTGTCGCCGACGAGGTCATCACCGGCTTCGGGCGCACAGGTCCGCTATTTGCCTGTTCTGAGGATGACATCGTGCCGGACCTCCTGACGGTCGCCAAGGGCCTCACATCCGGCTACGTGCCGATGGGTGCCCTGTTCATGTCGGAACACGTCTACCAGACGATTGCCGATGGCGCCGGCACCTCCGCCGTCGGACATGGCTATACCTATTCGGCCCATCCCGTCAGCGCCGCCGTCGGTCTGGAGGTTCTACGACTCTACGAAGACGGACTGCTGGAAAACGGCCGCAGAGCCGGAGCGCGGCTGATGGCCGGGCTCGAGAGCCTGAAGGACCATCCGCTCGTCGGCGACGTCCGCGGCCGCGGCATGTTGGCTGCCATCGAGCTCGTCGTCGACAAGGAACGCAAGACTCCCCTTCCAGCCGCTGCAGAACCGGCGCGCCGCATCTTCGACCGCGCCTGGAACAATGGTCTCGTCATCCGCGCCTTCGCCAATGGCGTGCTCGGCTACGCCCCACCACTCTGTTGCACGGAGGCGGAAATCGACGCGATCGTGGAGCGTACGCGCAGGACGCTCGACGAGACGCTCGCCGACAACGATATCCGGCGGGCCCTTGTGGCCTGAGAAACCCGAGCCGCAATATGTCGCGGAACCGTCATCTTCGGTATTTTGTGCCGCGCCACAGCCTGTTTTCGGAGACTCTGGTTTGGGACAGCTGCCAAACTCAGTTCAAGAAAAAGGGCCGGATCCCAGAAATCCCGGCCTTTCACCAAGAGCGGGAAAATCACCTCGCCAGGGAACAGAATATTCTTCTTCACGAAGCCGGCGTTCCCTCAGGAGGCCGAGAACTGGGAAATTGCGATGGGCAAGAGCCTTCATGACTTCACGTATCTGACCTTCGATGTCGTCGGCACGCTGATCGACTTCGAGGGTGGTCTTACGGAGTGCCTCGCCGGCATCGCCGCAGACGCGGGCGTCGTGATCGACGCCGAGGAGGCTTTAAGCCTTTACCGCGCGGCGCGCTATTCCAGGGATGCCGACCTCTTCCCGGATGATCTCATTCGCGTCTATCTGGCGATCGCGCCAAACCTCGGCCTGCCGGTTGAGCGAAAGTGTGGTGAGCGGCTGCGCGTTTCCGCAAAACGCTGGAAGGCCTTTGACGACAGCGCCGAAGCGCTGGCCCAACTTGCCAAAGATTACCGCCTGGTGGCGATGACCAATGCACGTCGCTGGGCCTTCGATTACTTCGCGAAGGAACTGGGAAGCCCGTTTTACGCCGCCTTCACCGCCGACGAAACCGGCACAGAAAAGCCCGACCCCGTCTTCTTCGAGAAGGTTTTCGACTTCGTCGCGGCCGAAGGAAGTTCAAAAGACGAGATCCTGCATGTCGCCCAAAGCCAGTACCACGACATTGGGATTTCGCGGGAGCTGGGGATGAGCAATTGTTGGATTGAGCGCCGCCACGGACAGAAAGGCTATGGCGGCACCATCGAGCCGGCCAAATTCACCGAGCCCGACTATCACTTCACATCCTTGAAGGGCCTCGCCAATGCAGTGGCCGCCGCGCGGGGCTGAATGAGAATCTTAAAGAACCTGGCCTGAACTTTGCGGAAAGACGAAGACGCGCCAACCAACCACGAAAAGGGGAATGCTATGAACGACAAGATTACCAACTGGACCACATCCGACGACACAAGGGTCGAAAACGCCATTCGCCGTGGCGCGACGCGTCGAGAATTACTCCACATGATGCTGGCCGGCGGTGTGGCGATGTCGGCGGGGGGCCTCATCCTCTCTCGCGCCTCGCAGGCGCTCGCCGCCACACCCGTTTCCGGCGGCGCGCTGAAGGCGGCGGGATGGTCGTCTTCGACGGCCGATACGCTCGACCCGGCCAAGGCATCGCTCTCGACTGACTATGTCCGTTGCTGCTCCTTTTACAATCGCCTCACCTTCCTCGACCAGAACGGCGTCCCGCAAATGGAGCTTGCCGAAACAATCGAGTCCAAGGATGCAAAAACCTGGACCGTCAAGCTTAAGAAGGGCGTTACTTTCCACGACGGCAAGCCGCTGACGGCCGACGACGTCGTCTTTTCGCTGAAGCGCCATCTCGACCCGGCCGTCGGTTCGAAGGTCGCCAAGATCGCCGCCCAAATGACGGGCTTCAAGGCAGTCGACAAACAGACCGTCGAGATCACGCTCGCAAATCCGAACGCCGACCTACCGACCATTCTGTCGATGCACCACTTCATGATCGTCGCCGACGGTACGACGGACTTCTCGAAGGCGAACGGTACGGGCGCCTTCGTCAAGGAGGTCTTCGAACCCGGCGTGCGGTCGGTCGGGATCAAGAACAAGAACTACTGGAAATCCGGCCCGAACGTCGATTCGTTCGAATACTTCGCCATCAGCGACGACAATGCCCGCGTCAACGCACTGCTTTCGGGCGACATTCATCTTGCCGCCTCGATCAATCCCCGCTCGATGCGTTTGGTCGAGACACAGGCAGACGCTTTCGTCCTGTCGAAGACGACGTCTGGCAACTACACCAATCTCAACATGCGACTCGACATGGAGCCCGGCAGCAAGCGAGACTTCATCGAAGGCATGAAGTATCTCGTCAACCGCGAGCAGATCGTCAAGTCGGCGCTTCGGGGCTTGGGTGAGGTCGGCAACGACCAGCCGGTTTCCCCCGCGAATTTCTATCGCAATGCAGATCTGAAGGCGCGCGCATTCGATCCCGAAAAAGCCAAGTTCCATTTCGAAAAGGCCGGCGTTCTTGGTCAGTCGGTCCCGGTGATCGCCTCCGACGCGGCGACGTCGTCAATCGACATGGCGATGATCATCCAGGCCGCCGGTGCCGAAATCGGCATGAAGCTTGACGTCCAGCGCGTTCCATCCGACGGTTATTGGGACAATTATTGGCTGAAGGCACCCGTCCATTTCGGCAATATCAACCCGCGCCCGACACCGGACATCCTGTTCTCGCTGCTCTACGCTTCAGAAGCGCCGTGGAATGAGAGCCAATACAAGTCGGAGAAGTTCGACACGATGCTGATCGAAGCGCGCGGCTCGCTCGACCAGAACAAACGAAAGGCCATCTACAACGAAATGCAAGTCATGGTCGCCGAAGAAGCTGGCACGATCATTCCGGCCTATATTTCGAACGTCGATGCCACGACTGCCAAACTCAAGGGCCTCGAAGCGAACCCGCTTGGTGGCCAGATGGGCTATGCCTTTGCGGAATACGTCTGGCTGGAAGCCTGACGACGCAACCGGCCACGGGGCTGCAGCCGCACTGCTGTAGCCCCGGGCTTTTTTCCGATGCGGAAAACGATGTCGAACGTTGAAAGGGAACGCGCGTGAACAACCCCGTCCTATCCCTTGTCCTGGGGAGACTGCTCATCGCCGTGGTCACATTGTTGATCGTCTCCTTCGCCGTCTTCTTCGCGACGACACTGCTGCCGGGAGACACGGCAACGATCCTTCTCGGCCAGGCCGCCACACCCGAGGCCGTTGCAGGTCTGCGCAACGCAATGCACCTCGACGAGCCGGCGCTCTTCCGTTTCCTGCGCTGGATTGTCGGCTTGTTGCATGGCGATCTCGGGACCTCCTATGCCAATGAGATGCCGGTTGCCAAGCTTATTGCCGGACGTTTCATCAACACCATGAAGCTTGCCGGCGTGACCGCCTTGTTCTCGGTCCCGATCGCCCTTTCGCTCGGAATCACGGCTGCCATGCTTCGCGGCTCGCTCTATGACCGGATTGTCACCATTTTGACAATCGGGGTGATCTCCGTGCCGGAATTCATGGTCGCGACCTCCGCCGTGCTGATCTTCGCCGTCTATCTAAAGTGGCTGCCGGCGCTGTCCTTCGCCAACGAGATCCATAGCTTGAGCGATATGCTACGTGTCTATGCAATGCCGGTGATCACGCTCACATTCGTCGTTTCGGCGCAGATGATCCGGATGACGCGCGCCGCAGTCATCGAGACGCTCAATACGCCTTACGTCGAGATGGCGCTACTCAAGGGCGCCTCCCGGCCGCGCATCGTCTTCCGTCATGCCTTGCCCAATGCGCTCGGGCCGATCGTCAATGCCGTTGCGCTCTCGCTCTCATATCTGCTGGGCGGCGTCATCATCGTTGAGACGATCTTCAACTATCCAGGGATTGCCAAGCTCATGGTCGATGCTGTTGCCACCCGCGACCTGCCGCTGATCCAAAGCTGCGCGATGATCTTCTGCCTCGGCTACCTGATCCTGATCACGGCTGCCGACATCATCGCCATTCTTTCCAATCCGAGGCTCCGATGACAATGACGCCTTCAAGCACTTCGACACCCCTGCGGAAATCCGGAATCCGGTTTGGCTATCGCTTCAACATCGTGGGCATGATCGGCCTTGCGATCATCCTGTCCTGGGCGCTCGTTGCAATCTTTGCACCGCTTATAATCCCCTACCCGGTCGGTGAGATCGTTGATGTCGATTATTTCGGTCCGATGAGCCGTGATCTTTGGCTGGGCTCGGACTATCTCGGCCGCGACATGGTCTCGCGAATCCTGATGGGCGCACGCTATACCGTCGGTATCTCGCTCGCAGCCGTGACGATTGCCTGTTTCAGTGGCGTGGTTCTTGGCATGATCGCCGCCGTCACCGGAGGCTGGATTGATACGATCTTGAGCCGTGTCCTCGACGCGCTGAATTCGATCCCAAGCAAGCTGTTCGGCCTTGTGGTCGTCGCGGCCGTCGGCTCCTCGATCCCGGTGCTGATCTTGACGCTGTCGGTCATCTACATTCCCGGTTCCTATCGCTTCGCTCGCGCACTTGCCGTCAACATTAACGCGATGGACTTCATCACTGTCGCGCGCATCCGCGGGGAGAACACCCTCTATCTCATTCGATCCGAGATCCTACCCAACATCGTTGGGCCGGTGCTCGCAGATCTGGGGCTTCGCTTCGTTTTCATCGTTCTCCTGCTCTCCGGGCTCTCGTTCCTCGGCCTCGGTGTTCAGCCGCCTTATGCCGACTGGGGTGCACTTGTGCGCGAGAACATCGGCGGTCTGCCTTTTGGAGCACCGGCCGTTATGTTCCCCTCGCTTGCGATCGCCAGCCTCACGATCAGCGTGAACCTCCTGATCGATAACCTGCCGCACAAGATCCGCGATCGGAGCGAGTGATGACCAACCTTGTAGAAATCTGTGACCTGAAGGTCGAAGCAACCACCGATTCCGGGCGCCACGTCGAAATCATCAAGGGCGTTAGCCTGGCCGTCGCGAAGGGCGAGATAGTCGCCCTGATTGGGGAAAGCGGTTCGGGAAAGACGACGATCGCATTGACGTTGATGGGTCACGCCCGCCCAGGCTGCCGCATTTCCGGCGGCATTGTATCGGTCGCCGGCAAGAACATGGTCGCACTTTCGGAAAAGCAGCGCGCCAAGGTACGCGGCACCGAGGTCGCTTACGTACCGCAATCGGCGGCCGCCGCCTTCAACCCGGCAACCACCATCATGGACCAGGTCATCGAGGTCACCCGCATCCATGGGCTGATGTCGCCCGACGAGGCCCGCACGCGCGCCGTCGAGCTCTTCCGGGCGCTGTCCCTGCCCGAGCCGGATACGATCGGCAGCCGTTATCCGCATCAAGTCTCCGGCGGACAGTTGCAGCGGCTTGCGGCTGCCATGGCCCTGATCGGCGACCCCAAGCTCGTCATCTTCGACGAACCGACCACCGCACTCGACGTTACCACGCAGATCGAGGTTCTGCGCGCCTTCAAGGCAGTCATGAAGAAGGGCGGGATCGCAGGCGTCTATGTCTCGCATGATCTTGCTGTCGTCGCCCAGATTGCCGATCGCATCGTCGTTTTGAAAGGTGGCGAGGCGAAGGAGACCGGCACCACCGAAGAGATCCTCAACGAAGCAAAGCATCCCTACACGCGCGAACTGCTCGCCGCCTTCGAGCCAAAGTCGCGCGGGCCTGTCGCCGCCGCACCGACTTCGCCTGCTCCGCTTCTGAAGATCGAAGACCTGGTCGCCGGTTATGGTCAGCGCCAGACCGACGGGCTGCCGCTCGTGCGGGCTGTGGAGCATGTGAGCCTCAAGGTGGAGAAAGGTCGCAACCTTGGCATCATCGGGGAATCCGGTTGCGGAAAGTCGACGCTCGCCCGCGCCATAGCCGGCATCTTGCCGGCCGCCGTCGGCAAGATCGTCTTCGACGGCAAGGAACTCTCTCGCAGCGCACGCGAGCGCTCACGCGACCAGCTGCGCCAGATGCAAATCGTCTTTCAATATGCTGACACCGCGCTCAATCCGGCAAAGTCGGTCGAGGATATCCTGGACCGGCCCCTTGTCTTCTACCACCGCATGGACAGAAAGGCGCGCAGCGCCCGCATCGACGAGTTGCTCGATATGGTGCGCCTACCGCGCAATCTGCGCCACCGGCGCCCGGGTGAGCTTTCCGGCGGCCAGAAGCAGCGCGTGAACTTTGCCCGCGCATTGGCCGCTGACCCGAAGTTGATCCTCTGTGACGAGATCACCTCGGCACTCGATACGGTTGTCGCCGCCGCCGTCATCGACCTCCTCAAGGACTTGCAACGCGACCTCGGACTCTCCTACATTTTTATCAGTCACGACTTGTCCGTGGTCGAGGCGATCTGCGACGAGATCGTTGTGATGTATGGCGGCAGAAAGGTCGAGGAAATCATGCCGGCCAAGGTCAAGACGCCGCAGCACCCCTATTCGCAATTGCTGTTCTCGTCGGTGCCGAAGCTCGACCCCACCTGGCTTGACGGTCTTCAACAGGATGCCGAGTTGGTTCGGGCCTATTGCCGGCGCTAAAGCGCCTGCGCGTCATGTTCAAAACGACACAGCCTTACATCGGAAACAGGCTGGTCAGTGGCATGTGGGCTTTTACGATCGGCGACTTTAGAACGACGAAGCTGAAATATTTGTCGATGCCGACATCCATGTCAGTCAGGCGTTCCATGATGGTTTGGTATTCGCCAATACCGGCAGTCACGAATTTCAGCAGATAGTCGTACCCGCCAGATACGAGGTGGCACTCGATCACATTGTCAACCTTCTCGATCGCGGCGAGAAACCGGGCAAAGTCTATCTGCCGGTGGTTTTTCAGTGTGATCTCCGTGAATACAGTGAGCGTCTGGCCCAGTTTGCCGACATTGATCTGCGCAGAATAGCCTCCGATATAACCCTCCGACTGCAGCTTTTTCACCCGCATCAGGCAGGGGCTCGGCGACAGAGCAACAAGCTCCGCAAGTTCGACGTTGGTGATGCGTCCGTTCTTTTGTAGTTCGTAGAGAATCTTGATGTCGATCCTGTCGAGCTTCATGCGGCACCTCTTCGAATTCTCTGTCTTGGCCAATCGCACAGCAGATTATGCTGCGAAACACATTGCGCCGAACCTAGCACAAAGGTCGGATGTGTCGATTTCATTTTGCCTCTTGCGCCGAAGCACAAAGGCCCGAGCAGCTCCGGGAAGACAGAATTTTCTGCTGCCATCGGCGACAGTCCGGCAACGCTGCAGCGGAGAAACCGCTAGACTGCGTGCGAAACGGAGACCATGCCATGCCTGCACCGCTGAAATTTGTCGCGACCACTCCGCAGTTGCCCGCTCAAGCGGACGCGGTGATCATCGGTGGCGGCATCGTCGGCGTCTTTGCAGCCTATTATTTGGCGAGGCGCGGATTGACGGTAGCGCTCGTTGAAAAAGGTCGGATCGGCGCAGAACAATCGAGCCGCAACTGGGGCTGGTGTCGCCAGCAAAACCGCGACGCTCGCGAACTTCCGATGGCAACAAAGAGCCTCGATCTATGGGAGAGCTTCGCCGCCGAAACAGGAGAGGATACGGGCTTTCGCCGCTGCGGGCTTTTCTATTTGAGCAACAGTGACGAAGAACTGGCCGGCTGGGCGCGGTGGCGCGACTTTGCCCGCACCGCCGGCGTCACCACCCATATGCTCGACAGTGTCGAAGCGACGGAGCGCGGCCGCGCGACCGGCAAGCCTTGGAAGGGTGGAGTCTTTTCGCCGACCGACGGCACCGCCGATCCGGCGTCCGCAGCGCCCGCCGTCGCGGCCGCGGCCCTCAAGCTCGGAGGAACAGTCCACCAATCCTGCGCCGCCCGCGGTATCGAGACGGAGGGCGGCCGCGTCTGCGGCGTTGTCACCGAACACGGCACCATTCGCACCAAAATCGCGGTGCTTGCCGGCGGTGCCTGGGCGTCCTCCTTCTGCCACCAGCTTGGCATCCGCTTTCCGCAGGCCTCTATCCGCTCTTCGATCCTTTCGGTCTCGCCCGGCGCCACTGGCCTGCCCGATGCGCTACACACGACGGCCGTTTCTGTCACCCGTCGCAGCGACGGCGGCTACACCCTGGCAATCAGCGGCGGCGGGCGCGTCGATCTGACGCCGCAACAGCTGCGCTTTGCGCCCCAGTTCCTGCCCATGTTCGTCCGGCGCTGGCGCAGCCTGGCACCGGGTGGATTGCAGGGAATTCGCTCAGGGCATGAGACACTGGCACGCTGGCGGCTGGACGCACCCACGCCGATGGAGCGCATGCGCATCCTCGATCCGGCCATCGATAAGCAGACCATTCGCACCACCCATTTGCGCGCACTGGAACTATTGCCGGCTTTGAAGAACACCAAGATCGCTGCCACCTGGGCAGGCTATGTCGACAGTACCCCCGATGGAGTGCCGGGGATCGGCGAAATAGCGACCGTTCCCGGCTTCGTGTTAGCCGCCGGCTTCAGCGGTCACGGCTTCGGCATCGGTCCCGGCGCAGGTCACCTGATTGCCGATATCGTCACCGGCGATGAGCCGATCGTCGACCCTCGGCCCTACCATCCAGACCGCTTCTTAACATCTGCCTGGGGGAAAGTGGCTGATTTCTGAGCGGCGGCGCATGGAAATCGGGGCCTGAGTTGAAGAACGAAACCATTCCGTACGACCGCGTTCAATGTCAAACCAGCTCCCCCAGATCATGAATGCCGAGGGACGCATTCAGTCATCCGCCAGCAAAGCCAATTTCCACACATCCACGGAGAACCCCATGAAGAACGCACACAGGTTCTACATAGACGGTGAATGGGTCGAGCCCGAGACACTAAAGAAGCACGACGTCATTGATCCATCGACCGAGCAGGTGATCGGGACGATTGCGATCGGTAGCGCAGCGGATGCAGAAAAAGCGATCAAAGCTGCGCGCAATGCCTTTGCCGGCTTTTCTAGGACGACGAAGGATGATCGGCTGGCGTTGCTGAAGCGGGTTCTTACAATCGTGAAGCGTCGCAAAGATGAGATCGGCGACATGATCTCGCGCGAGATGGGAGCGCCGCTCATCATGGCCCGGGCAGAACAGGCCGGCCTCGGCGCGGCCCATTTCGAGGAGACCATCCGCGCCTTCAAGACATTCGACTTTGAATACATGCAGGGCTCAACCCGAATCGTCCATGAACCGATTGGGGTCGTCGCAATGATCACACCCTGGAACTGGCCAATCAACCAGATCGTCTGCAAGGTCGCGCCTGCACTTGCGACCGGTTGTACAATGGTGCTCAAGCCGTCTGAGATCGCTCCCTTCAACGCTGTCATTTTGGCCGAGATCATGCATGAGGCTGGCGTGCCAAAGGGGGTCTTCAACTTGGTTCAGGGTGACGGCCCGACGGTCGGCGCGGTGTTGGCCAGCCATCCGGACGTCGACATGGTGTCCTTCACTGGCTCAACGCGCGCCGGTATTGCCGTTGCGCTGGCAGCAGCGCCCACCGTCAAACGGGTACATCAGGAACTCGGCGGCAAGTCACCGAATATCATACTGCGAAGCGCCGATCTTGCCGGCGCAGTCAGGGCCGGCGTTCGCCGCTGCTTTGCCAATTCTGGTCAGTCGTGCAACGCGCCGACGCGGATGCTCGTACCTGTAGAGCGTATGGACGAAGCAAGCGCTGTCGCGGCGCGAGAAGCAGCAGCGCTCGTCGTGGGTCCTCCATCCGATCCTCGTACCGACATCGGACCGGTCGCAAGCGCTACCCAGTTCGAAAAAATCCAGGCGCTGATCGAGAAGGGTATCGCGGAAGGAGCGGAGCTAGCTGCCGGCGGTCCCGGTCGGCCATCGCATCTCAGTTCGGGTTACTATGTGCGCCCGACCGTGTTTTCGCGGGTGACCAATTCGATGACGATCGCGCGCGAGGAGATCTTCGGTCCGGTGCTCTCCATCATCGGCTACGAAACCGAGGACGATGCGATGGCGATTGCTAATGACACGCCATATGGCCTCGCGTCCTTCATCCATGGCGCTCAGTCGGAAGCGCGGACGCTGGCACGCAGATTGCGCACCGGCAGTGTTCGCCTCAACGGCCCGGCATGGGATGGTGCCGCCCCCTTCGGCGGTTACAAGCGGTCGGGCAACGGCCGTGAATACGGCAAGTTCGGGCTACATGAGTTCACTGAGATCAAGGGCATCGTTGGATATGCAGGCGACTGAACGATTTGATCCCTGCCACCGCACTACGCGGTTCGGCTACCACCCCCGGTCAGGTATCAACAGCCAAATATTCGCAATGATTGATTGCACAGCCGATGAGATTGCGCTCAGCCGGAACTCGTCCGAGGATCTTTCGACCGCGATTTTCGGGATACCGCTCGCCGAAGGCGATCAAGTGCTGATTTCGCCGTGGGATTACCCCAGTGTCCGACGGAATGGTCGGAAGATTCGGGGACACAGGAGTCCGCTCAAAAGATTGGTCAATTTCCCCCGATCTCTCGTCGCGATCATGGTCCCACTCGGTTCCGCAAGGGATTGATGAACTGGGTGCCGGCAAAATCCTTTTCGTTGTCCGTAACCACCACACAATCATTCGCGCCTGCAATTGCGGCCACGATCATATCGAGCCCGCTACGAGGCCGGCCAGCTGACTTGCCATCGGCCATCAGGCGAGCCCAAATCAGTGCGGCCTTGTCGTCGAAGGGCAGGACGCGTCCCGCGAACAAACCTTGCGGCCCTTCGGGACCAGAGAACCACGCATCGAGAGCGTCGCGCTTCTTCCCACGTGGCTTTTCAAGGATGCCACGCCTAATCTCCGCAACCGTTAGGGAGGCTATGTACAGATTTTCGTCGCGTTGCTCTGCCCACCATGCCAGCAGCGATTCCGACGGCTTTTGCTTTACGACGTTGCTGATGACGTTGGTATCGAGGAGATAGCGTGTCACAGATCGACCCTGCGCCCCTCTTCGCGCGGGCGCGAAACATCGAGTTCAGCTCCAACAAGGGGCGATCGACGCAATGCGGCCAGGATCCCTCCTGTTTTAGGCGGTGCGCCCTCAACAAGCGTTTTCACGGTTTGTCTCGCCTGCTCTGCATCCGGCCCTTCCTCCGCTAGGTGCCGTGCCAACGCACGTATCAGTTCACGGTCCGATTCAAGTGCCATGACTTCCAATCGCTTGAAACCTCGTTGCGTGAGACGCCCTCGGTAGTTTTCGATCGCTCTTTTCTGCGCGGTATTACCCATCAATGATCTCCGATTTATATCAGGATATATACCCGAAACATTGACGAAAGACAAGATTTCAACAGGGTCGTTGCCAGCGAAAAGAGTTTCGCCGGTGCACTTTGTCTCAACCTCGATTTCTTCAAAAATCGGGGTGTCTCGATGAGGAAGCCGCACTTAGAAGTCGGTCGGGCCGACCTGAAAGAGCTAATGTCGCGGGCTGTCGAGTTCATCGCTGCTCTCCGACGCTGATATGAAGCGAGGTCGCGCATTCCATCGTCTGCAAACGAGATAGAGCATCCGGTTGCCGATACCGCGCTGAGCGCCGGCCAATTTAGGCCTTGATCTCGACGGTTTCGGGTTCCGGGCGCTTGGCTACGTCGGGAACATTGCCCTTGAAGACGCGCCTGACACTGACAAATAACAGCGGGATAAAAAATATCCCGATGACCGTTGCCGAGATCATACCGCCCATCACACCGATACCGATTGAGTTCTGGCTGCCGGATCCGGCGCCATTGGCAATCGCAAGTGGCAAAACCCCGAGAATAAAGGCCAACGAGGTCATGAGGATCGGCCGCAGACGCTGCCGGGAGGCCTCAAGCGTGGCCGCGAAGAGATCCTTGCCGGTTTTTTGCTGGTCGATCGCAAATTCGACAATCAGGATCGCGTTCTTGGCTGCGAGGCCAATTGTCGTCAGCAATCCCACCTTGAAGTAGACGTCATTGGTCTGGCCGAACAAAATAGCGGCAAGCAAGGCCCCAAAGACACCGATAGGGACCGACAGCATGACGGCGACGGGTATCGACCAGCTCTCATACAAGGCCGCCAGCGCCAGAAACACCACGAGAATGGAGATAGCGTACAACTGGGTCGCCTGGTTTCCTGAGAGGCGCTCCTGCGCCGACAGGCCGGTCCATTCATGGCGGAAGCCTTCCGGTAACTGAGCGACCAGATCATCGATCTCGTTCATGGCATCGCCGGATGAAACACCTGTGGCCGCAGCCCCCTGGATTTCGACCGCAGACGAACCGTTGTAGCGTTCGAGGCGCGGCGACCCAAACTTCCAGTGTCCGCTGGCGAAGGCTGAGAACGGCACCATCTCGTCGCCGGAGTTCTTGACGTACCAACGATCGAAGTCCTCAGGCTGCATTCGAAACTCCTTGTCAGCCTGTACATAGACCTTCTTGACGCGCCCGCGATCGATGAAATCATTGACGTAGTTGCCGCCCCAGGCTGTCGAGACCGTCGTATCGATATCTGAGAGATCGAGGTTAAGTGCACTCGCCTTTTCCTGATCGATGTCGACGGAATATTGCGGCGAATCTTCCTGCCCGTTTGGTCGCGTACCGCTCAATTTGCTGTTCTTGCCAGCTGCGGCGAGCAGTTGGTTTCTGACGTCGATCAACGGCTGATGACCAGTTGCATTCATGTCCTTGAGGTAAAAGTCGAAGCCAGCATTGTTGCCGAAGCCGGGTATGGCCGGAGGCGCCAAAGCGAACACGTTGCCGTCTCTGATCTTGGAAAAAGCCGCCATCGCGCGCCCTGCGACGGCTTGCGCCTTCGATTGGGGAGTACTGCGCTGGGAAAAATCCTTCAGCTTCACGAAGGCGATGCCGACGTTTTGGCCTTGGCCACCAAAGCCAAATCCAACGACTGCCATGACACCGGTGACGTAGTCCTTTTCATCGTTGAGATAGTGGTCGGTAACCTGCTGCAACACCTTTTGCGTGCGATCCGCCGTGGCGCCGACCGGCAACTGAACGCTGCTGATGAGGATTCCTTGATCCTCCTCGGGCAGGAACGAACTCGGCAATCGTGTGAAGAGGTAACCGACGCAAGCAGCGATCAGGAGAAAGATGCAAAGGAACAAAGCGCTGCGCCGCAGCATGCCACCAACGCCGCGCTGATATGCTGTTGTACCGCGCTCGAAGTTGCGGTTGAAAAACCCGAACACGCCGCGCTGTTTGGCGCCGTGCCTGGGTTTTTTCAGGACGGTCGCGCATAGCGCCGGGGTCAGGATCAGTGCGACGATCACGGAAAGCAGCATCGCCGACACGATGGTCACCGAGAACTGGCGGTAGATGATGCCGACGGAGCCCGAAAAAAATGCCATCGGAATAAACACGGCAGACAGGACAGTGGCGATGCCGATCAATGCGCCAGTGATCTCGTCCATGGACTTTATGGTCGCCTCCCTTGGCGAGAGATCCTCCTCCTCCATGACGCGCTCGACGTTTTCGACGACGACGATGGCGTCGTCAACGAGAAGCCCGATCGCAAGCACCATGCCGAACATCGTCAGCGTGTTGATCGAATAGCCGAAGTAGGCAAGGACCCCGAATGTGCCAAGAAGCACGACCGGTACGGCAAGTGTCGGAATGATCGTCGCGCGCAGATTTTGCAAAAAGACGAACATCACGAGGAAGACCAGCACAATGGCTTCGATGAGGGTCTTGACGACGTCTTCGATCGACAGCTTTACGAACGGCGTCGTGTCGTATGGGTAAACAACCTCGACGTTGGGCGGCAAGGTCCCCCGCAGGCTGTCGACCGTCGCCTGAACGGCCTCAGCCGTGTCAATCGCATTTGCGCCGGAGGCCAGGTTGATAGCAAGACCGGCTGAGGGTTTGCCGTTGTAGGTACTGAAGCTGGAGTAGCTATCCGCGCCTATTTCCACGGTCGCGACATCATTGAGACGAACGAGCGAGCCGTTGCTGTCGCTTTTGAGAATGATGTTCTGGAACTGCTCAGGCGTCTGGAGGCGGCTCTTGGCAGTAACCGTGGCGTTGAGTTGCTGGCCCTTGCGCTGCGGCAGTGCACCGATCTGACCGGCGGCAACCTGCGTGTTTTGCGCTTCGATAGCAGCGGTGACGTTGCTGACCATCAGCGAGTACTTCGCGAGCTTGTCAGGATCCACCCAGATGCGCATGGCATATCCCGAGCCGAAAAGCTGCGTGTCGCCAACGCCTGCAACCCGCTTCAGCGTGTCGTTCAGCGAGCTGTTGACATAGTCGGCGAGATCAGTTGACGTCAGCTTCCCGTCGGTTGAGACAAAACCAATGACCATTAGGAAGTTGGATGTGGATTTGGTGACCGTCAGCCCAGTGTTTTGAACGCTTTGTGGCAGTTGTGCCTGGACAAGCTGCAGCTTGTTTTGCACCTGCATCTGGGCCACGTCGGGATTTGCCGCACTGGTGAAGGTGAGCGATATCGACGCCTGACCAGTCGACTGGGATGTCGATGCCATATAGTCGAGATTGTCGATGCCGGTCATACCCTGCTCGATGACCTTCGTTACCGAGTTTTCGACCGTTTGTGCGTCGGCGCCCGGATAGTTTCCGGATATCCTGACCGTTGTTGGCGCAATCTGCGGATACTGAGAGATGGAAAGTGTTGTGATCGACAAAATGCCCGCGAGCATGATGACGATTGCGATGACCCAGGCAAACACCGGCCTGGCAATGAAAAACCGGGACACGTGATCACCTCACTTGGGAACAGGAGTGTTGGCCGCTTGCTTCACAGGAGCAGCGCTTGTGTCGGCTGCCTGATTGATCTGACCGGTCGCATCATCGATCACCACATCATCGACCTTGACATCTTGCCCGTCTCGCACACGCTGCAGACCTTCGACGATGACACGGTCGCCGTCAGTTATACCCTCTGCAACGAGCCAGCTATTGCCGACGCTTCTTTGTACTGAAAGCGTCCGCCTCTGCACCTTTCCATCTGAAGACACAAACAATGCGAGTGGCTGGCCCTTCGCATCACGTGTGACAGCTCGCTGAGGCACGAGAAAGCTGTTGGGCGCTATCCCCTCTTCGATTGTTGCCCGGACATACATGCCGGGCAGAAGAAGTCGGTCGGGATTTGGGAAGGTGGCGCGCGCAGTCACGGTGCCCAGTGTCTGCGAAACAGCGGCTGTAGAGAATTCAAAGGTTCCAGGCAGGGGGTATTTCGATCCATCTTCAAGCCTAAGGTTGACCGAGACGTTGTTGCCGACGATCTTTATCCGCCCCTCGGATATCGCTCGGCGGACCGCCAATAGGTTTGCACTGGATTGGGTGGCATCGACGTTGATCGGGTCAAGCTGATTTATCGTCGCGAGCGCCGTCGTCTGCTCAGCCGTCACCAACGCGCCCACTGTCACTGATGATGCGTCGATGCGGCCCGAGATCGGCGCGCGAATCCTTGTATAGTCGAGATTGATGCGGGCCGTCTCGAGCGCGGCTTTGGCCGAGGCGACATCGGCCTGCGCTTGCGCCAGTGTTGATAGCGCATCGTCGAGATCCTGCTTGCTGACGACTGACTGGGAGGTCAGACCCTGATATCGGTCTACCTTGGCCTGGGCACTGGGAACAGCACCCTCGGCTCTCTGCAGCCCCGCGACCGCACTGTCGAAGGCTGCCTGATAGGCGCTGGGATCGATCTCGTAGAGAACGTCTCCAGCGTTGACCTCGCTGCCTTCCCTGAAATTGCGGGCCCGGATAATGCCTCCGACCTGCGGGCGGACTTCGGCAATGAGCGACGCTGCGGTCCGGCCCGGGACCTCTGCCGTTATCGTCACAGATTGTGGATGCAGCGTGACCGCACTGACTTCCGGCTTTGCGTCGGCGCCCGCCTTTCGTTGAGTACCCTGCTCGTTACAGGCAACGAGCGCCAAGCCAACAGCGACGATCTGGGTGAATAGAATAAGGCGCGTTCTATCTAACAAAAGCATCGGTGGCTCCTGAATGTGCCGCTGCTGCTGGCCAACGCACACGCTAAAGTTCTGGTGTAGTCGCGGGATGTTTCAAGAGGCAGATGTGTAACGACCCTCGCGATCCGTGTCTCCAGCGACATTCGATCTGAAAATCGATCCGTGCCTTGCCGTTCGCCGTGCCGGGCGGCCGCCCGGCCAAGTCATGCACGGGCGGTCCCCTTAAAGGTTGTCCGATCGCGCGCCGAGGCGCTCGATCGCTGGGGCTGCCTGATCAAGCGCGGCGGTGCGACCGAAAGCATCGCTGCGACCACATAAGTGTGGTCGCATTGTATGGCGTGCGCCATCGTTGTATCCTGTAGCCTGACAAATGCGCAAACTACGCAGTGCATAGCCGGATCCAGTCCGGTCGGTGTTTCAAACCGTGAACAAATAGCCGCGGACCATGGAACTCATCGTCATCATCGGATTGATCGTCGTCAAGGTCGCGTTGCTGATTGCAATGCTGCTGCTGCTGCCCTTGCCTCTAACCTGGCTGGAACGCAAGATCGCCGGACACATGCAGCAACGGATGGGGCCGATGCGCGTTGGGTGGCACGGGCTGCTGCAACCGATGGCGGACGGAATCAAGCTTTTAACCAAAGAGGACCACATCCCGGCCGAGGCTGATCGCTTGCTGTTCAAGGTGGCTCCCATCCTGGCGCTCGCTCCGCCCTTTGTCGTATTCGTCGCGATCCCCTTCGGCGAAACTGTCTCGGTCCTCGGCGCCGAAGTCACGCTCTACGTTTCCAACATGAATGTGGCGCTCCTTTTCGTCTTCGCGGTGATCGGGATCGAGGTGTATGGCGTTATCTTCGGCGGCTGGGCCGCTAACAGCAAATACGCTGTCCTGGGCAGCCTGAGGACCTGCGCCCAGATGATAAGCTACGAGATCCCCATGGGGTTTGCGGTGATCGGCGTGGTCATGTTGGCGCAATCCATGAGCCTGCTCGAAATCGTGCGAGCGCAAGCCGATGTCTGGAACATCGTCTACCAACCGATCGGATTCTTCGTGTTTTTCGTCGCCGGACTGGCCGAGGCACAGCGCATTCCTTTCGACCTGGCGGAAGCGGAAGGCGATCTCGGCGCCGGGTTCCACACCGAATACAGTGGTATCCGGTTTGCGTTCTTCATGATCAGCGAATATGCCATCGTCTTGCTGGTGTCGGTCCTCGTGGTGATCCTGTTCTTCGGCGGCTGGAACGGCGTGCTGATCCCTTTGCCACCCCTCCTGTGGTTTCTGCTCAAGGTGGCGTTCTTCGTCTACTTGTTCATATGGTTCCGCTTCACGTTCCCTCGCTACCGCTACGACCAGCTGATGGCGATCGGATGGAAAGTCTTGCTTCCTTTGTCGATGGCGAACATAATCATAACTGGTCTTATTTTCTTTTAGGGGCCGCAACGGCTCCGTAGTGGGGCGCCGATGTCGCGCGCACGAAACAGCATTGGGACATGGATCGGCTGGACGTTCTTCGCCGATCTGGCGAGCGGCTTGGCGCTGACCTTCAGCTACATGTTCTCCAGATCCGTGACCATGCAATATCCGGACAAGGAAAAATGGTTGCCCTACTCGCGTTACCGCGGGCATCACTTTCTGACGCGCGACGAAGAGGGCGAGATCAAATGCGTGGCCTGCGAACTCTGCGCGCGGATTTGTCCCTGTGACTGCATCGAAGTCGTCCCCTACGAGGACGAGAAGGGCAACCGTCATCCGGCAAAATTCGAGATCGACACGGCACGGTGTCTGTTCTGCGGCCTTTGCGAGGATGCCTGCCCGGCGGACGCGATCGCGCTTGGCCAGCAGTACGAATTCTCGAGTTTTTCCTCGCGTGACCTCGTGGTCGGACGTGACGATCTACTTAGCAAGCCGGGCAAGGCCGCGACCGGCGGCGGCGTGATTGCCGCGCGCCTGAACACCAAGAAGGACGTGCTCGTCGAGACGAAAGAAACGCAGGGCTACAACTGGTGGCGGAATATCCGGCGAACGTAAACGCGCACCAGCTGTCAAACCGCAGCGCGCAGACAGGAGGCTCAGATGTTTGTCGGCGAAATCATGAAGAACAAGGGTGTCGGTGTCATCGCGGTCAGTCGCAATCAGACGATGGTGGAAGTCTTGAGGCTGTTTCGCGACAACAATATCGGCTTCGTCGTCGTCAGCCAACCGAACGGCAAATACCTGGGTACATTATCGGAGCGGGACTGCTGCAATGCCGTGGCGGAATACGGCGCCGAGGCGGCGACGATGCGGGTCGTGGACATCATGAACCGCAATGTAGCGACCTGTTCGACACGGGATTTGCTGCCCGTCGCGATGGAGATCATGACGCAGCGGCGTACGCGTCATGTGCTGGTCATGGATGGGGACGACGTTGTCGGCGTGGTCAGCATCGGTGATGTGGTCAAACATAGGCTCGACGAAGCGCAGCTCACCGAGCAGGAGTTGCAGGATTATATCTGCGGGGCCAGATATCACTGACCAGACCCGTCAGGTTCGGGCGAGCGACCGGCGGTGTCTTCAGCGAGGGTCTCGGCTCCCGCCCAGGCTCCGGCGACAGTGGTGATCTCGACTGCCGCGCGCGCCTTTTGAACGTCCACCGGACATGGATACTCGCCCCGCCGCATCAGCCCATTGAGACGCAGGGCTCTGTAGTTTTCGGGAACGAACACGAGCCCCCGAGGAAAGCGCCTGTCGACCTTGAGCTTCGCCGTCAGTTCGCGCTGGGCGGATCGCACGACCACCTGATCGCCATCCGAGAGGCCAAGTTGTGCGGCGTCCCACGCACCCATCTCGACATAGGGGTCATCGGCGACCGTGTTGAGGATTTCCGAGCGCTCGGAAAGATATCCATTGTGGAACAGGCAGTTGCCAGTGACCAGCATCAGCCGGTCGGTTGCAATGGGCAGAGGCGGCGGGGCGAAAAAGGCGCCAACCGGCGGCGCAACAGCCGCCTTGGTGAATGCTCCGTCGGCGCCAAGCCCATCCTGGGTCAGGCCCACGTAAGCGGGAACCAGCCGGGCGATCTCGTCGAAAATCTCGGATTGAACCGATGGCAGCAGCGCGTGGCTTTGAAGTGCTGCGACAAAGTCGAAGATCTCCAGATTACCTCTTGCCTCGGCGACCGGCTCACGGAACTTGCAGACCCTCTGGGCCCGGCCTTCGTTGTTGGTAAAAGTGCCCGATTCCTCGCCATACGTCGCGGCCGGCAGCACCACGTCAGCCAGTCCTGCCGTATCCGTGAGGAACGCGTCCTGCACGATCAGGAGATCTGCGGCTGCAAGTGCGCGCTTAACGAACGCCCGGTCGGGATACGACATCAGGGGGTCGCTTCCGGCTATATAGAGCGCGCCCATCTGCCCCTGGTCGCAGAGTTCCAGCATGGCGTCGAAATCCGCGCCTGTCTCAGATGGGATCTCGGCGCGCCAGGCCCGCTCGAGAGTGGCGCGCGCCGCGCCATCGGCGAGCGCGGCAAGCCCCGGCAAGGCCGCCGGCAGAACCCCCATATCCCAGGCGCCCATCTGGTTGGCACGATCGAAGAGGAACTGCATCTTCGGGTCCTTGTCGAGCAGGCTGAGAACCTGCAAAAGGTTGTTAAGCTGCTGCAGGGCCGCGCGCGCGTGTGGTGAGCGAAGGACTTCGACGCTGACAAGCACGGTGACGCGCGCGCCCCCCAGAAGCGCCGTGACCAGAGGGTCCTGTTTCTCACCATGGGTGGCGGCGGGTTGCCAACCGGTTGTCGCGACGATGTCGGCAAGAACGTCTTCCGGCAGGTCCTCACCGGCCGCAGCCACGAGCGCGGCCACCACCGCGGCAAGGCTCGCGGCCTCACCGCCCGGCAAAACGCGAACGACTGCCCGTGCATCGGCCTCCAGGCGCGACGGCCGCGCCGAGAGCATGAGCAATCCGGTCTGGCGCCGGCGTGCACCATCGCGCAGGAGGTACTCGGTGACCGGGTTCTCCTCGGTCACGTTGCCGCCGACCACGAGCACGCAGGCATCGCCGATCACCTCTTGAAGCGGGGCGCGGGTGTAGAAGCCCGCCAGCAGCGGACCCAACGTCTCGACGGGCGTTGACCAGCGCGACGAGCAGTCAATATTGTTTGTCCGGAACACCGTGCGCATCAGTTTCTGGAACTGATAAAGCACCTCGTTGGGAAGACGCGGCGAGGCAAGCCCGCCCGCGGCCTTTTTCTCGACGCCCGACAGACGCTGACGCAGGTAGTTGCCCGCTTCGTCCCAAGAAACCGCAACGAGGGCGCCATCTCGGCGGACCATCGGCCGCTTGATCCGGCCCGGACTCGCGACGAAATCGAGTCCGAAGCGCCCCCGCACGCAGAGCGTTTCGCGGTTGAGCCCCTCGTCCCACTTCGAGCGGACCCGCATGAACTCGCCCTTGCGGGTGCCGACCGTCAGCTGGCAGCCGGTGCCGCAATGTGGGCAGACCGTGTCGGTCTCGTCGAGATCCCAGGGCCGCGCCTTGTAGCGATAAGGGAAGCTCATCAGCGCGCCGACTGGACAGACCTCGACGCAATTGCCGCATTGGTCGCAACTCGCAAGACTGCCCTCGAAGCCGGTCACGGCGGTGTCCATGCCTTTTTCGACCGTGCCCAAGGCGACCGCGCCGACCACCTCCTCGCACATCCGCACGCAGCGCTGGCACTGGATACAGCGGTTGACGTTCATGATGATGACCGGGCTGAGGCGGATGTCCTGGGAGTGGAACACACGTTTGGCATCACGAAACCCGCTTTCGCGCGGCCCATAAGCCATCACCTGGTTCTGCAGCTCGCACTCGCCGCCTTTATCGCATATCGGGCAGTCGAGCGGGTGGTTGGCGAGCAGCATGTCGAGCATGGACGAGCGCGTTTCCTCGATCAAAGGCGTATCTGTCCGCACCACCATGCCGTCCGTGACCACCGTGGCACAGGAGGGCTGCAAGCGCCGCTGCCCTTCGATCTCCACCAGACACATGCGGCACGAGGCGAGCGGCGGCAGCCGCTTCATGTAACAGAACGTCGGGATGTCGATGCCCAAACGCTCGGCGGCCTGCAGCACCGTAGAGCCAGCTTCCACTTCCAGCGTTTGTTCATCGATCGTGATGCTAACCATGGCCTCCTCGCGATCTTCTTCTCGCGCACCTCAATGAAACGGGCACCTGCGCTCTTCGATATGGGCGACGAATTCATCCTCGAAATGCTTCAGTGCTGCGCGCAGCCCCATAGCCGCGCCGTCGCCAAGAGCGCAGAACGTATTGCCGAAAATGCCCTTGCAGAGCGCCTGCAGCTGTTCCAGATCGCCAGGCTCCCCCTGCCCGGACTCGACCCGGCGCAGCACTTTCACGACCCAGTTCAGCCCTTCGCGGCAAGGCGTGCATTTGCCGCAGGACTCGTGGTGGAAGAACTCGATGATCCGGGTGGCGACCTTGACCATGCAGGTCTGGTCGTCGATCACGATGACCCCGGCCGAACCGAGCATTGAGCCGACGGCGGCAAGCGAATCAAAGTCCATCCCAACGTCCAGCCCGGACGCCGCGATGACCGGCGCCGAGACACCGCCGGGGATCACGGCCTTGATCTTGCGCCCCGGCAGCGGCCCGCCGCCATGGTTTTCGACCAGTTCGCGCAGCGGTATACCCATCGGCAGCTCGTAAAGGCCGGGTTTGCGCACCTGCCCGCTGAGGCAGTAGAGTTTCGGACCAGGGCTCTTGTTCGGGCCGATGCCGCGAAACCAGTCCGCGCCCCGCATCACAATATGCGGCACGCAAGCGAGCGTCTCGACGTTGTTAATCACCGTCGGGCTGGCGTAGAGCCCTTCGACCGCCGGGAACGGCGGCTTCAGGCGCGGCTGCGCCCGTTTGCCTTCGAGCGATTCGAGCATTGCGGTCTCCTCGCCGCAGATATAGGCACCGGCACCGCAGTGAATGTGTACGGCGAAATTGAAATCCGAGCCCAGAACGCGCGTTCCGAGAAAACCCCTTTCGTGAGCCTCGGCGATTGCCTGCTTGAGGCGACGAATCGCCGTCACATATTCTCCGCGGATATAAACATAGGCGGTTTCGGCCCCAATCGCGTAGGCGCTGACCGCCAGCCCTTCGATGAGCTGGTGCGGGTCGCGCTCCATGATGATCCGGTCCTTGAAGGTGCCCGGCTCGCCCTCATCGGCGTTGCAGCACAGATATTTCGGCCTGTCGGCCCGCTTCGGCACGAAACTCCATTTCATGCCGGTTGGAAATCCCGCACCGCCGCGACCGCGCAGGTTGGACCGTTTGATCAGATCGACGACCTCATCTGGTGTGTACTCGCGCAGCACCTTTTGCAGCGCCTGATAGCCGCCGCCGGCCTCATACGTTGACAGCAAATGGCCATCCGGCATGTCTACATTTTTGAGAAGAACCGGCTCGAACATGGCGCTATTTCCCTGGCGGTCGCGTCGCGGCGTCGTCGACAACGCTCTTGACCCGGCCCACCGTCGCCCGGAGATCGTCCAGCAGTGCGTCGATCCGCGCCACATCAAGGTCGCCGTGGTAATCATCGCCGACCTGCAGCACCGGAGCCATCTCGCAGGCACCGAGACACTCGACGGTCGAAAGCGTAAACAGCCCGTCCGGGGTGGTATCGCCCTTCCTGATCCCAAGCGCCGTTTCCAGATGCTCCAGCAGATCCTCGCATCCGCACAGCATGCAGGAAACATTGTCACAGAGTTGCAGGTGGAAAAGGCCCACCGGCTCGGTATGGAAGAGTGTGTAGAAGGTCGCCAGCTCGTAAACCCAGATGCGCTCAACGCCGAGAATGTCGGCGACCTCTTCCAGCACCGGGCCGGGCAGATGGCCGTGCTCCTCCTGGGCAATCAGGAGCGCGGGCATGATCGCCGAGCGCTGGTCCGGATAGCGCGCCGCCGCCTCTTCGATCTTTTGGCGCATAGTCATCGCATCCAATTCCCTTGTTACTTATCCACCTCCGCCATCACGGGGTCGAGGCTGCCGAGCACGGCGATCATGTCCGCCAGGTAGCGCGCGTTGGTGACCCCGAAGAGGCCCTGAAGGTTGACGAAAGACGGTGCTCGCACCTTCATGCGGAACGGTTTCGGCGATCCGTCGCTAATGATGTAGAACCCCAGTTCACCCTTGGGCGCCTCGATCGCCGAGTAGACCTCGCCCTTGGGTACCTTGAAGCCGTAGGCCGACAGGTCGAAATGCTGGATCAAAGCTTCCATCGAGCAATGCACACGCTCCTTGTCCACCGGGAACGCGATCGTCGGCATGTCGATCTGGAATGGTCCCTCCGGCATCTGGTCGATGCATTGCTCGATAATCGCGA
Source organism: Rhizobium favelukesii (assembly GCF_000577275.2). Taxonomy (NCBI): domain Bacteria; kingdom Pseudomonadati; phylum Pseudomonadota; class Alphaproteobacteria; order Hyphomicrobiales; family Rhizobiaceae; genus Rhizobium; species Rhizobium favelukesii. The sequence goes on along the minus strand of NZ_HG916855.1, from coordinate 707,532 downwards.
TGCTTTCCCGCATCTCGTCGACACGGCACCGCCAGCGTGCGTAGCAATCGCCCTCTTTGCGCGTGATGACATTGAAATCGAGCCGGTCGTAAATTTCGTAAGGTTCGTCGCGGCGGATATCCCAGTCGACCCCGGAGGCACGCAGGTTCGGGCCGCTGAGACCCAGATCGACAGCGTCTTCGCCGGAGATCACGCCGATCCCCTTCGTGCGGTGGAGGAACACCCTGTTATCTTCGAGCAATCGCTCATAGTCGCGGATCCGGTTCGGGAAGATGTCGCAGAACTCCCTGATCTTGGGAAGGAAACCGTCAGGCAGATCCTCGCGTACGCCACCGACCCTGCAGAAGGACGTGTGCATTCTTGCACCGCTAATCATTTCGAGCAGGTCCATGATCATTTCGCGCTCGCGCATGACGTAAAGCAGCGCGGTCATTGCACCCAGATCCATCGGCAGCGCGCCGGTGATCAGGAGATGACCGGAGATCCGCGCCAGCTCAGCCATCATCACGCGTATGTACTGCGCCCGCACCGGTGCTTCTATGCCGAGGAGCTTCTCCACCGCCAGCGCAAACGCCAGGTTGTTCGACGGCGGGCAGAGATAATCGAGCCGATCGGTGAGCGGGAATATCTGGGTGTAGGTGAAACTCTCCGCGAGCTTTTCGGTGCCCCGGTGGAGGTAGCCGATATGCGGGTCCACGCGCTCGACGTACTCGCCGTCCAGTTCGAGGACGAGGCGAAGAACCCCATGAGTGCTGGGGTGCTGCGGGCCGAGGTTGAGAAGCACTTCCCTGGTCGTGAGCGCTTCCCCGTCCGGCCTGCTGAGCTCTGTGACTTCGGTCATCTCAATTTTCCGGCGTAGAACGGCCTCCTTGCGGAATGTCCCTGGTGGCGAGGTCGGGCTGTGTTGGCGGCGGACCTTCGGCCCCGAAGGGGTTCAGCTTGTCCTTGTAGCCCCTTAGGGGGAAATCCTTGCGCTGGGGAAAGCCCTCGAAGCCTTCCCACATGTAGATCCGGCGCAGATCGGGATGCCCCTCGAACCTGATGCCATACATGTCCCAGGCCTCGCGCTCATGCCAGTTGGCGGTGCGCCAGACCCCCGTCACCGAAGGGACATGCGGCGGATCACCAAGCCGGCACTTGATGCGAACCCGCCACTTGTTGGGTAGTGAATAGAGGTGATACACCGCCTCGAACCGCGGCGTGTCGGGATAATGATCAACCCCGCAGATGTCTGAAAGGAAGTTGAACTGCAGCGCCTCATGCTCTTTCAGGAACCGGCAGAACGCGACGATCTTCTCAGGTGGCACTGCAAAGACGTCAATGCCGTGCGCCGCGCCGAGATCCTCGATTGTTCCCTCGAAATGCTGCGTGATCAGAGCGCGATTGAGAGGCAACTCCACGCTCATGAGGCTGCAACCCGATCCAGAGGCGTCCCGGCCAGCGCGCGAGACCTCTTGATCTTCTCCTGAAGCAGCAGGAAGCCGTGCATCAGCGCCTCGGGCCGTGGCGGACAGCCGGGCACATGCACGTCGACCGGCACGAAGGTCTCTGACCCCTGCACCACGGCATAGGTGTTGTAGACCCCGCCCGAGATCGCACAGGTGCCCATTGCGATCACCCAGCGCGGCTCCGGCATCTGATCATAGAGCCGGCGCACGACGGGCGCGAACTTCCGGGTCACGGTGCCGGCGATAATCATCACATCGGACTGGCGCGGCGAAGGCCGGAACACCACGCCGAACCGGTCGAGATCGTAGCGCGCGCATCCCGCCGCGATCATCTCGATGGCGCAACAGGCAATGCCAAAGGTCTCGGGCCACAGCGCCGACGCCCGGCTCCAGCTGATGATACTGTCGGCCGTGGTAAACAGCACGCTGTCGCGGATCGCATTGTTTACGCCTCCCATTCCAGTGCTCCCTTCAGCCAGGCGTAGGCGAAACCCACAATTAGCAGCAACATGAAGACGAACATCTCGACGTAACCCACCAGACCGATGTCTTTCAGGACAACAGCCCAGGGAAAGAGAAACATGGTCTCGACATCAAAGACCACCAACAGGATCGCGAGCAGAAAGAACTGCACCCTGAAACGGCCCCCGGCGGCCTCGCCAGCCGGGTCCATGCCGCATTCATAGGGCATGTTCTTTTCGGGATAGGGATTGGACGGACGCAAAAGCGAGGAGACAAACAGCGTTGCCCCCGTCACCAGAACAATTCCGGCGATCATGAAAAGAACCGGCAGGAATTCCATTGCAGCCATAGTCATATCGCATTGCCCCGGTCACCCACCTAGAGCTTGTTCAGGCCGCCGCCGACCCCATTCGGAACCGGTAGTGCGGTCGCCCCGGGAAGCGACTTTGGCAATCCTTTCTTGCATTGTCAGTGTATTCCGTCGGGTGGATCATTGCAAATTCAATAGATCAGCCCCCAAACACCGCATGCTGAGCAAACCTCAAGAACCACGCCGGAAACAGGCCGATGCCGATCGTGCCGGCGGCGGTAAAGGCGAGCGTGGCGCGGACCAAGGGCGTCAGCGCGGGGTCGAACGCCCTGTTTGGCTCGCGCATGTAGATCACCATGGCGATGCGGATGTAGAAATAGGCGGCGACGACGCTCAGAAGCACTGCGATCACCGCCAGCATGACGAAACCTCGCTCGACGAGCGCCACAAGCACGTAGAACTTGGCGAAGAAACCGGCCGTCGGCGGAATACCGGCCAGCGAGAACAGGTAGAGCAGCATCAAAAGCGCCAGCCCGGGATGCGACTTTGCCAGACCCGCGTAGTCTTCGATGACCTCGCCCGAGAAATCGCCATTGCGCATCATGATGATGGTGCCGAAAATGCCGAGATTCATGAAAGAGTAGATCAGCAGGTAAAGCATCACGCTGGCGATCCCGTCCGCACCGCCGGCAACCACGCCAAAAAGGGCGAACCCGGCATGGGAAATGCTGGAATAAGCCAGGAGGCGCTTGAAATTATCCTGAACCAGCGCCACGAAACTGCCGAGCGCCATGGTCGCGACCGCAATCACCGCAACGATGATCCAGACATCCGAGGCTGCGACCAGCGGGTTGAGGAATACCCGCAAGATCACAGCGAAGCCCGCCGCCTTGGGACCGACAGACATGAAGGCAGTGATGGTCGTCGGCGCGCCTTCATAGGCGTCCGGCAGCCACATGTGGAACGGCACGGCGCCGACCTTGAAGACCAGCCCCGCGACGATGAAGACCACCGCCAGCAACAATGCGGGATCGAGCCGATCACCGGTCACCGCAGCAGCCATCCCGTCCAGTTGCGTCGTGCCGGTGAGCCCGTAGACCAGCGAAACGCCGTAAAGGAAAATCCCGGTCGAGACCGAGCCAAGGATCACGTATTTCAGCGCCGCTTCGTTCGACCGTTGCTCTTGGCGCAAGAAGCCGGTCAGCACATAGGTGCAGAGCACCGTCAGTTCGAGGCCCACATAGATCGACAGGAGGTCGGTCGCCGAGGCCATGATCATCATTCCCGAAAGCGCAAACAGCAGCAGGACATAATATTCGCTGTTCCCAATCCCTTCGATGTCGGCGTATTTTTGCGAAAGCAGGAGTGTCAGAACTGTGGCCAGATAAAAAACGAGCTTGAAGAAGACCGAGAAGCGGTCGACGACGAACATGCCGGCGTAGGCTGGCCGCACCTCGCCCGACAGCATGATTGTCCAAACGGCGGCAATCAGCACGACGGCGACGGACGCAAAGACAAGGAATTGTTCCTGCCCCTTGCGTACAAGCTGTCCCAGGATCAGAAGCATGCAGGCCCCCGTGACCACGACGATCTCGGGCAGGCTCGCAAGGATCGACTGGAGGAGCGCGGCTGCGGTCATTGGCCGCTCCCGTTGCCGTGCACCTGCACCATGAGATGCTTCACCGAGGCGTCGATGATGCCAAGAAAGGGTTTCGGATAGAAACCGACCCAAAGCACGAAGAGTGCCAGCGGCAGGATCGCAACCATCTCGCGGGCGTTGACGTCACGTATCTTGAAACGGGCGTTGACGCTGGCCGGACCGAGGGCAACTTTCCCATACATGCCAAGCAGATAGGCCGCGCCCAGTAGAGCACCCAAGACGGCTGCCGCGCCGACCGTCAGGTTGGCCGCAAACCCGCCCGAAAGCACGAGCAATTCTCCCACGAACGAGTTCGTTCCCGGCAGTGCCATCGATGACAGGGTGAACAGCGCAAGAAACGCGGTATAGACCGGCGCCGCCTTCATCAACCCGCCATAATCCGCCATGCTGCGCGTATGTGTCCGTTCGTAGATCAGACCGACCAACAGGAACAAGGCCCCCGTCGTTACGCCGTGATTGAACATTTGCAGGATGCCGCCCTCGAGCCCGCGCAGGTTCAACGCGAAAATCCCCAGCGTCACGAAGCCCATGTGGCTGATGCTGGAATAGGCCACCAGCTTCTTCAGGTCGTCCTGCGCCAGCGCAAGCAACCCACCATAGACGATCGCAAGCGCCGAAAGCGCCAGCATCAGCGTCGAATAATACACCGACGCCTCCGGCAGCATTGGCAAGGAAAACCGCAAGAATCCGTAGGCACCCATCTTCAGGAGCACTCCGGCGAGGATGATGCTGCCCGCTGTCGGCGCCTGCACATGGGCGTCCGGCAGCCAGGTGTGGACCGGGACCATCGGCACCTTGACCGCGAAGGCCACCAGGAAGGAAAAGAACAGCCACGACTGGATCCGGAACGGCAAATCCTGCGCTGTCAGGGCGAGGATGTCGAAGGTCTCGCCGCCGTTGAAATAGAGCACGATGACGCCGATCAGGAACAGGACGCTGCCCGCAAGCGTGTAGAGGAAGAACTTAAATGCCGCATAAACCCGGCCCTCGCCACCCCAGACGCCGATGATCAGGTACATCGGGATCAGCATCGCCTCCCAAAAGACGTAGAACAAGAACAGGTCGAGCGCACAGAACACCCCCAGCATCAGCGCCTGCATGACCAGCAGACTGACCATGAACTCTTTCACCTTGCGGTCGATTGCGACCCACGAGGCGAGCACGCAGATCGAGCCCAACAGCGCGGTCAGGAACACGAAGAGCGCGCTGATCCCGTCAACGCCAAGCGCATACGTGATCCCGAGCGCGGGCACCCACGGGTGCGTCTCTCTGAACTGCATCACGTGGGTCGTGGTGTCAAAGCTCGTCAGCATGGCGATGCACAGAGCAAGGTCGAGGAGGGTGGCGCAAAGCGCTGTCCACCGAACGGCATTGTCGCTGCGCAGAAACATCAGAACGGCTGCCCCGACGGCGGGGGTAAACACGATGAGGCTGAGGAGCGGCAACCCCATGGACATCCCCTACCGCCACGCCACGGCGAAGACGACGGTGGCGGCGATCAAACCGACGATCATCGCCAGCGCGTAATGGGTCACGACGCCGGTCTGGAGCCGCCGCAGCGCCCCGCCGCCGCGCAGGATCGAGCGGGCGAGGCCATTCACGATGGCGTCCACGCCGGCGAGATCGACCCGCAGTCCTGCCTGTGCCGCGCCATGCAGGAAGGGCAGCGCGGCGCTCTCGGACACATTGCTCACGGCCTTCTCGTAGCGTGCCAGCGGCTTTTCGGCGATCCACATGAAGCAACGCGCACCCTTGCGGTAGAACCAATCGGTATCGATGCTGATCGTGTTCTCGGGGTCGAGGGCCCTGAGGAACAGCACGAAGCCCAGTGCGGTAAACATCAGCAACCCGAGGCTCTCGGTGATATGGACGCCGGTGTAGGGTTCGAAATCGACTGGATAAGGCAAAAGCGCGTAGAGCGGCTGGGGGAAAACCCCGATGGCGATGCACAGCACCGCTGCCATCGCCATGGCAACCAGCATGTTGCGGGGTGGCTCGCGCGCCTCCAGTTTACGGTCCGTGCCGAAAAACATGTAATAGGGGAGTTTCAGCCCCGTGTGCAGGAACGTCCCCGACGACGCCATCGTCAGCGCCAGCACCACCAGCGCGCGATGATCCTGTCCGGCAGCGGCTATCACCATCGACTTGGTGACGAAGCCCGAGAAGAATGGAAATGCCGAAATCGCAAAAGCGCCGACCATATAGAGCGCCACTGTCAGCGGCATGGCCTTGTAGAGCCCACCAAGCTCGGTGAGCTTGCGCCGGCCGGTCGCATGAATCACCGCCCCAGCGCCCATGAACAGAAGCGCCTTGTAGAGGATATGGGCGAAGGCATGGCCCGCGGCCCCGTTTACTGCCATCTCGGTCCCGATACCGACACCCGCCACCATATATCCCACCTGACTGACGATGTGATAGGCCAGGAGCCGCCGGCAGTCGTTCTCCAGCACCGCGTAGATGACGCCATAGAGCGCCATCGCGGTACCGAACCAGACCAGAAGCTCGGTGCCCGGAAACGCTCGCGCCAGCACATAGACCGCGGTCTTGGTGGTGAAGGCGCTCATGAACACCGCCCCCGTGACGGTCGCCTCGGGATAGGCGTCGGTCAGCCAGGCGTTGAGCGGCGGCACCGCGGCGTTGAGCATGAACCCGGCAAGGATCAGGTAAGCACCGACACCCATTTGCCCCACGATCGGGCCGAACAGCAGCGAGCCTGTCGTAAGCCCGTGGACAATGATGCCGCCAAGCAGGACGACGCCGCCGGTGATATGGACCATGAGATACCGGAACCCGGCGTTGATCGCTTGCCGGCCGCCCTGGACGAAGATGAGGTAGGCAGAGGCAAACGCCATGCCTTCCCAGAACAGGTAGAGCGTCAGGTAGTCGCCGGCGAACACGACGCCAAGCGCGCTGCCGACATAGACGAACGCAGCGACATGCTGGCCGGGGCGAGGCAGGTGCAGCGCGTAGACCGTTCCAATCAGCGCCATGATGGTGAAGACGGTGGCGAAGACGATGCTCAGCTTGTCGACCTTCGCGATCAGGATCTCCTGCCCGATGAACGACGCCGCACCGTAGTTGCCCGGCTGCATCGCCACGACGGCGAGGATCGCCAGCGCTGGAATGAGCAGCAGATAGAGCTTGCGGATCGATCCGCTCAGGAAAGGGATCGGCACAGCGCCGAGAATGAAGAGCAGGGCGGGATGGACGAAGTCAGTCATAATAGTCCTCGCGCCGCATGAGCCCACCCTGATGGCCGAGGAACTTGGAAACGAAGATCAGTAGAATGCAGGATAAGAAGCCGTAGACGGCCGACCAGCCCGGCAGTTGGTCCCACAGGTATTCGGCGTGTTCGCGCGGGACCAGAAAGTCGGCGATGACGATCACAACGAGCGCCAGATAGAACAGGCGGCGGCGCTGACTGGCATATACTTCGTCGCCAAAGAAATCGACCACGCGCTTTATCATCTGACAACTCCTTGTGCCAGGGCGAGGAAATAGTCTGGGAAGATGCCCATGGACACCGACAGGATGGCGGTCGCGATCAGCGGGATTGTTATCATCGGAATTTCACGGACCGTCACCGGGCTCTCCTTAACCTCCGTCCCGAAAAAGGCGACATAGCTGACCGGCAGAAAATAGGCGGCGTTCAGGACCGAGCTCGCCAGGAGCACGACCAGGAACGCGATTTGCCCCCCCTCCACCGAGCCCCAGGCCAGATACCATTTGCTGACGAAGCCCGCGGTTGGCGGCACCCCGATCATGCTCAGCGAGGCGACAAAAAATGCTCCCATCGTCCACGGCAGCCGGCGGCCGATACCGGCCATGTCGCTGATGTTGCGCTTGCCAGACGCGCAGAAGATCGATCCGGCGCAGAAAAACAGCGTGATCTTGGAGAATGCATGCGCCGCGATGTGGATGATCCCACCGACCATCGCGACTGGAGACAGTAAAACCGCGCCGAGCACGATGTAGGAGAGCTGGCTGACTGTCGAATAGGCGAGTCTCGCCTTTAAGTCGTCCCGCGTCAGCGCGTAGACCGAGGCCATGAGGATCGTGAACGAGACCAGATAGGCCGTGGCAATGCCGAGCCCCAGCCCGTCCACCAGCCTCGTGCCGAAAATGTCGAACACCACCCGCAGCACGCAGAACACGCCCATCTTGACCACGGCCACCGCATGCAAGAGCGCGCTGACCGGCGTCGGCGCCACCATCGCGGCAGGCAACCAAGCGTGCATCGGCATCACCGCGGCCTTGGCGAAGCCGAAGAGATAGCAGAAATAGACGACAGTCAGCAGCGCCGCCGAGGCATTGACCCCGGCCAGCAGCCCACCGGCGACAAAGTCGAGCGACCCCGCAATGTGGTAGGTCAGCGCCAACGCGGCGAGAAGCGCGCTTTTCGAGGCGCCCATCAAATAGACAAGGTACCTGCGGCTGCCCGTCCATGCCTCATCGTCCTCGTGATGGTAAACGAGCGGATAGGTAACGAGGCTGAGCATCTCGTAGAAGATCACCAGCGTGAACAGATTGGCGGCGAAAGCGCCGCCGGCGGCGGCCGCAAGACTGCTTGCGAAGCAGGCGAAGAACCGGGTCTGCGCGTGCTCGTTCAAATGCCGCATGTAGCCGATGGAATAGACCGCCGCCACGATCCACAGCAGCGACGAGACGGTGGCAAACACCATGCCGAGCGCATCGACCCGGAAAGCGAAGTCGATCCCCGGCAGGATCTCGAACAGGCGCAAATCGATGGTCCCGCCCGCCAGCACCGTGGGTGCCATCGAGGCGACAATTGCGAACATGGCGATCGCCGCCATCGGCGAGACGACATCGCGGAGTTTCTCGCGGTTGTTCAAAAGGAGAATCGCAAGAGCCGCCAGACCTGGGACGGCAACGGCAAGCAGCGGCCGGATCGATATCACCGGGTCCAAACCGCTATCCTTTCATCATCGTCACATCGTCGACCTTGAGGGTGGATTTGTTCCTCACAAAGGCGACCAAGATGCCAAGGGCGACGGCAACCTCCGCCGCGGTGATTGCGATGACGAAGATCGCGAAGATCTGTCCACGGAAGTCGTCATACTGACGCCCAAAAGCGATGAAGTTGATGTTGACCGAGTTGAGCAGCAGCTCCAGCGACATCAGCACGACCAAAATATTGCGTCTGAGCAGTACGCCCGCCGCTCCGATCACGAACAGGATCACTCCGAGCACGATGTACCACGAGAGCGGAACCATCACCCCTGCTCCGTTCGCGCCAGCACGATGGCGCCGACCAAGGCCGCCAGCAAGATGATGGAGGCGGCTTCAAACGGCAGCAGGTAGTCAGCGAATAGCGTCGTACTGAGTTGCCTGATCCCATCGCCGCCGCGCATGGCGGCGGGCTCGGCTACCGAAAAGCGCTCGCTCCGGACCACCAGCACGAGCATCTCAACCCCAAGCAGGACGAGCAACACCAGAGCAGGCAGATTGCCGCCCGGCAAGAACCGCTGCAACACCGCTTCGCGCACATCGATCATCATGATCACGAACAGGAACAGGACCATGATCGCGCCGACATAGACGAAGATCTGGATGACGGCGAGCAACGGCGCTTCGAGCAAGATGAAGATTGCAGAAATCTGCAGGAAACAAGCCATCAACGCCAATGCGCTGTGAACCGGGTTGCGCGCCACGACCACAGTCAGGGCCGCAATCACGGACACCGTCGCGAACAGAAGAAAGAACCCCTGACCCATCGGCGGACCCTCCCACGCAAGCTGTCACCCAGCGCGAGACGGCCGGATTTGAGATAGTTGCGCACTACAGGTGCATTTATAAATTGTGCCCTAGTCTCGGATTTTTCACAAGATTATTGTCATTGGTGGAGCAGGACCGGGGTGAAGCAGGACCGGGCCAATCCGAATGTGGCGAAAGCCGCTCGCGAGCGCGTGATGGCGGGCGAAACCCCATGTTTCGGTCTTTGACGATTCCGCGGAAAACAATCCGTGAGGTGTTGCAGCCCGGGTTTACCGTGTCGGTTTGCCTCATTGACCAGGTGGCCGGCGCCGGCACCAGGCGCCGCGCGGCAGCATCACGAGCTCTTCCGGCCCTGTGCGGGGTATCGGCATCAAAAGACAGGCTATCGCCCGCAAGCATGGGAGGCCCCGCGATATGGCGATGCTCGGCAAGATCGAGATCTGCGGCAAGGATGCGGCGCAATTTCTCAACCGTGTTTGTTGTGGGCCGATCCTGGGCGACCAGCTTACATTCTGGAAGGTATAGCCAGTTCTCGCTCCCAGCGCCCAGGCCAAGATATCGGCCGAACCGACCTTCCCGACCTGGCCCATCGCTTCCACATCCCAGTCGAAACCGGCATGTTTGCCGGCCGAGCGGATATCGAGGATGTGCCTGCCCTCCTCACCCGACGCGGTGAGGAAATCGGCGGCCTTGCGTTGGTAGAGCGTGTAATAGGCGCAGGCCTCGATCGTCGGCGAAAGCTGCCGCTCGATACGTGCGCCGCTGAACAGCACATCGCTGCTTGAGCGATCATCAAAAGGATCATCATCCCGATACCCGACGGGCTGGCTGACAAGACCGTAGAAGCGCCATGCATCCGTCTCCCAACCGGCCCAGACCGCATCGAACGACTGGCGGACATTCGGCCCATCGCGCAACGACATGAAGCGCTCCAGGTCGAACGCGAAGTCTTGCCGACCGACCCTTGCCCTGAACGTTCCGGCGTCAGTCTCGTGCGTATAGCCGATGAATGCGAGCCGAAGGTCAAATCGGTTTGCGTCGTTAGGGCCGACCACCGTCTTGTTAAAGGCTCGCACATCCTCGAACTGTGTAAACAGTTGCCAGTTTTCATTCAGGTGAACGTCGACGTGGAACTGCGCGCGCTGTAACCAATAGGAATCTCTGGGGTTCGCCGGCACGGTTCCGAACGCCGGCGCATCACTGACTTCGAAGATTTCGCGTAGATTGAGCCCTAACGAGATATAGCTGTCGGGATTGGAGGGAAACAACGGAATGTATTTGAGACTATCCAGCGGCTCATTCCGCAGTTTCGGATCCGCGAGAAGCGACCAGTCCTCCTGCGACCGGTCGGCTTTTATCGAGGGCCTCTCCTGCTCCAAGAGAAAATCATCCGCCGCCAGGGCTGACCGGCAGTTCCGTTGAGCAAAGGCAAGGGCGGCAAGCGAAAGCAGGAGTGACCGCGCCTTGGATACGGACCGAAGACTGAGCGCTATTGAAAGACGCGAGGTGACACATCTCTGTCGGTCAATCATCTGCTCGCCTTTTCAGCCTTCGGCCCATAGCCACATCCTGTGTTAACTTTTCATGGGTGATCGCCGCCGTCCGCCACTGGCACGGCCAAGCACGAGGGCGTTTGAGACGAGATGATGAGGCTGGAACCAACGTGGCTCTTCGAGATGCCTCGTCCGAGGTCTCGTCAACCCTACTTTTAATCAGTGCGCGCTCGTGATCGTCGGCACTCGGGTGTTGAGCAGCTGCTGCTCCCACACATAGGCGATGGTGCTTCCGCCGCAGCAGCGTACGGCCAGGCGGCGAAACCGGAGTCCAACGGGCTTCTGCAATGGGACTGTTGGGGAAAGCGGGGAGAACCTTTCAGCTGGGTTCATTTTTCCCCATGATAGCTGCCGAAGTATTTTACGGGTGACCAAGCCGGAAGGATCTCGGGCAGTTTTGGCGATAGAGCGCTATAGTCCTGCGCACCAAACACTACCTCTCCGTCCATGATAGTGAGCACAGAAGAGATGGATTTGATCTGATCTTCCGACACGGTGAAGTAATCCCTGTCGAGCACAACAAAGTCCGCCAGGTATCCAGGGGCGATTACGCCCATTTCGGATTCTGTATTCATGAACCACGCTGCACCATTGGTAAACAGTTTCAGCGCCTCGGTGCGGGATAGGCGATTGTCCTTGGCAAGAATTTCGGATCCGGACACAGACTTGCCAGATACCATCCAACTTATACCGACCCAAGGGTTGAACGTGGCTGCACGGAAGGCGTCGGTGGTCATGGCCAGCGGCATGCCGCTATCCACGAGCTTGCGCAGACGCGGGGTCTCCAGAGCCTTCTCGCGACCATGGGTTTTGATGAAACCATCGCCGTGCAGCGCCATTTTGGCGTCCAGGGCAATTCCGCCGCCCAGCTTTTTCACCCGATCGATGTTCTCCGGATTGATGGTCTCAGCGTGCTCGAGACTCCATTTCAGGCCATCGAGCGGGATCGTTTCGTTCACCTTCTCCAGAGCGTCGAGAAAGGGGGAGATGTTCTCGTTGTAGCTGACGTGCATGCGAAACGGGATACGCCGCTGGACCAGCTTCATCACATCCTGCTCGACGAAGCGCCGCATCTTCTCGGGCTCGATGATGACCGCCGGACGGTCGAAGTTCTCATGATCGTGCACTTCCCCGCTCAGAACCTCCCCGGCCCCTCGATATTCATGGCCATGTGCCAGGGTGGGGTGCAGGTTTTGTCCTGGACTTATCGCCGCCGTTTTCGTGATCGCCTCGAGTTCCAGATCCACCATGTTTACCGGCCCGCCGTCGCCCAGTTGCAAGTCCACAAAGGGCATGCGCACATTGAGGCGGTTGTCTCGTGCAAGCACGTCTACCCTCGTCTGGGCCTCCGGGTATGGCCACCTGCCGCCGTTATCGATGATCGAGGTCACGCCGAACCGGTTCAAACCGTGAATGCTATAGATCAACGAACTCACTTCTTCGTCGAACGTGGGCTGCGGCACCATGCTCTCGGGGCGAGAAACAACCAAGTATAGCCGTGGACCACACCGGTCGGATTGCCGCGGCTGTCCTTTTCGAATTCGGTGTCCGGCAACTTTGGGAACCGATCGGTGCCCACGCCAAGTGCCTCCATCGCCTGCTTGTTCAAGAATGCGCGGTTGTAGGCATATTGCACGATCATGGGGCGATCGGGCACGGCCTTGTGCAGTTCGCCCAGCGTGGGAAAGCGGTTCTCCTCAAACTGGTAGGGGGACCAGCCTCCAATTACCTTGACCCATTGGCCCTCCGGCGTGCGTGCGGCCTGCTCACTCAGCATGGCCAATGCGCGACGCAGCGTCGGCACACCATCCCATCGAACATTGTAGTTATAGGCCAAGTCGTTGAGGACATGTATATGGGCATCGATGATGCCGGGGATGAGTCTGCGGCTGCGCGCATCAATCACCCTGGTCTCCGAATTTGTCAGACTGAGAATGTCCGCATCTAAGCCTACGGAATAAATGCGGCTTTCCTTGATGGCTAAAGCCGAAGCTTCGGGCTGCCCACGGTTGCCGGTGAAGATCTTTGCGTTGAAAACGATCAGATCAGCACCGGGCTGTTCCTGCGTCGTTTGTGCCTGAACCGCAGAGAAAGAAAAAGTTGTCACAAACGCAATGAATATTTTTCTGATCATTTTACCCTCGTTCGATTGATTTTTACGAATTGCGGTCATGCGCAAGGCGGCGCCTTACGGACGCGTGCGATGGACGACGAAGTGAGTTGAAGCCGTTAGAAAGATTATGGAATAAATCCTATATTGGCGGTTCGTGAGGCACGTTGCGAGGATGCCCTGATGGGAGAGTCAGCCGCGGCGAAGTTGTCATTGTCTTCTTTGCCTTGGTAGTCCTCGGTCGTGTGAAGCCGTGTTGCAAAATAAGGAACGTTTGGTGGAACTTGAGGATCTAAGAATATTTGTCGAAGTTGCTGATGCCGGCGGAGTATCGTCTGCAGCGCTGCGACTGGGCATCTCCAAGTCGATGGTCAGCCGGCGGATCACCAGGCTTGAGGCGGAACTCGGCGCACAGCTATTTGCAAGGACGACCCGTGGTATCGCGCTCACGGAAGCAGGTTGTACATTCAGAGATTACGCAGCACGGGTTTCTGCTGACTTGGATGTGGTGCGCGAAACGATCCTGCCCGCCGGTGAGCTTCGAGGCCGCATGCGCGTAGCCGCGCCACTGTCATTTGGCCCGACCTATTTTGCTCCCGTCCTCTCCCAGATGGCTAGCCGACACCCGCAACTACAAATCCTTTCTTCCTATACTGATCGCTTCGTAGATCTCGTGGGAGAGGGTTTTGATTGCGCAATTCGGCTGGGGCATCTGTCGGACTCGAACCTCGTCGCACGACGCATCGGACCGATCTTTGGCAAGCTGGTTGCGAGTCCTGCCTACATCGAGGCTCACGGTGCCCCAGAAGCACCGGACGAGATTGTGAATCACCAAGTCGTTATGCGGGACGCCGAGACGTGGCAATTCATGGATGGCGACGAGATTGTCACGGTGCGTCCCCAGGGACGCTTCATAGCTGATAACGCAATGTCCCTCGTAGCCGCCGCTCTGGACGGAGTCGGGGTCGCCTATCTGCCAGAACCGCTGGTCGCGGAGCATATTTGTTCGGGTGCACTGGTGCCAATCATGACGCGTCATCCGATTCCGCCAGCCGGCATCTTCGTCGTGAGGCCGCCCGGCCAGTATCCCTCTCGAAAAGTGCGAACCCTCACTGAGATGCTTATCGAACGATTTGGAACTCGTTAATCACAGCCAGAAGATGACGGAAGCTGCGATACAGGTTGCCGAGAAGAAGGTGTGGGCACATCGGCCATAACGGGTTGCCATGCGCCTCCAATCCTTGAGTTTGGCGAACAGGTTCTCGACCTTGTATCTGCGACGATAGAGAGCTTTGTCGTAGACGGATGGTTTCTTCCGGCTTTTTGAGGACGGGATGGAGGGCTCGATTCCCCGCTGACCAAGCAGGGCTCGAAGCTCTGCAAAGGACGAGGGGGACGGGATTACCGGCAGGCCGCGGTTGAGCGCAAGCGCCGTTGTCTGGCCGATCTGTAACCAGCTCTTTCCCCTTCCTCCTTCCGCATTGGCCTCTTATCGGATTGAACACCGCTGTTTCTGACGCTATATATCGTCAGTGAGATTGGCATTCTGGAACGAAGGCAAGAGAAATGGGACTCGCTCAATATGCGGATAACGGGCTGTTTGCGCCGCGCAAAATCGCGGACGTTTTCCGCACGACCAGCGAAGAAATCGCCCGCACCGCCGGACTCGGCAAGGACGCGATCCAGCGCAAGGACCGTATCCGCTCCGGCAAGACCCAGCGTCGCCTGCGCGAGATGATCGAGGTCGTCAACAAGGTCGAGCCGCGCTTCGGCTCGGGACTGATGGCCTATGCGTGGTATCGCTCCGAGCCCCTGCCCGGTTTCTCGGGCCAGACCGCCATGCAACTGGTGCGCGATGGCCGTGCGGATGAGGTGCTCGACTATATTGACGCGGTCGACGCCGGCATCCACGCGTAGCCCCAGCTGATGCGATATGAAGGTAAGCTCTATCGGGCACTGAACCCGATATATGCTCGCCAGCCACTCTCGGGCCGGGGAGCCGAACTCTATGGCGGAAGGTTCAACCCAAAGGGAATGCCGGCGCTCTACACGTCGCTATCAGTGATGACTGCGTTGCGCGAGGCCAATCAGGTCGGCAACCTGCAGCCGACAACGCTCGTCTCCTATGACGCTGCTTTCGAGAGCGTCTACGACAGTCGCGACGAAGATGCGCTTCAGGCCAAAGGAATGGATGCCGCCGCGATTTCAGACCCGACATGGCGCGATCAGATGAAGGCAAGCGGCGAGGCCAGAACGCGAGACTTCGCCAGGCGGCTGGCCGCCGGCGGCTATCATGGTCTGCTCGTTAGAAGCTTCGCCCCGGGCGCGACGCGGGAGGATCTGAACCTCGTTCTTTGGGAATGGACTGAGCGCGCGCCAGCACGACTGATCGTGATTGACGACGAGAACCGCCTGGGTCAAGGGGAATAGCCTGCTCGGCGATATCATCTTGTCGTGGGCTTAATGGTTGGAAAGATAAGTGGTCGGCTGACCACGCCGACCGTCAGCTGTGGAACCATCGTTTTCCACCGTCGTTGGCAGCGGCCGCTTTGCCAGGGAATTATGTCCCTCCTCGTCTTTCTCGCAGTCGGATTCAGTCCGCGTGCTTGGAACTAATGACGGGCCAGACTGTTGAGCTATCACGTTGATCCGACGGTGACGTGGCCGGCCGGCTGGGTAAGTGGCGATTTTGAGGAGTTCTCATCATGAAGATTTCGTCCAGATTTCGTTCAGTCGCGGCTGCGGTTATCGCTGCAGCAGGAATCAGCGTTGCCGGCTCCGCGCATGCCGACAGCGGTACGATCAGCTTCTCAGTCTACAAGGCTGCCTTCTTTGTGGGTGGTTCTGGAGGCGAGGGCACGCTGACCTTCCATGGTCGCCGCTATCCCATCTCTGTCGGCGGCATCTCGGGCGGCCTCGCTTTCGGGGCTTCTAAGACCTATTTCCAAGGTACCGTTCGACACATTCGCCGCGCCCGAGATGTGACGGGGGTCTACGGGGCGGCGGGCGGTGGCGGCGCGGTCGGCAAAGGGGCACAGGTGATCGTCATGACCAATGACAAGGGCGCCCAACTCGAACTCTCAGGCAAGCAGGTAGGCTTGCAAGTCAACGCCGATCTCAGCGGCATTGCCATCACGGTGAAGTAAGGGCCGCCCTTGGTCTCCTCATCGGTGTGTCGAGGTCAAGCGCTGTCGCGCCGACGCTTGATCGGCCACATCACGCGGGTCGATGAAGACGCCTTCGAAATCATCTTACTGCGCGGCTTCGCCGAAAACCTGTGGGACGACCTTGCCCGCATGTACGCCGAATACGTGTGACGCGGGAGCGAACCTATTACAGTCATCATCGACGGCAAGCAGCTAGCCGCCGCGACCACGACAGCTGGAGGAAGGTTGACGCCCCTGGCTCCCCCATGTATTAGAGCGCATCGATACTTTGTTTTGCCGATATTTGTTGTTGCTGCGCTTGCCGCTTCGTAACGAACTTCCCCTCTCAAAAGTCGAAAACTAGCCGCTGTGCGTCGCCCAGCGGTGATCAACGTTGCTATGAAAGGGTTTGTGATGACCGCTGGCACAGTTAAATGGTTCAATGCCACGAAGGGCTTTGGCTTCATTCAGCCCGACGACGGCAGTGCGGATGTGTTCGTTCACATTTCTGCTGTTGAGCGGGCCGGATTGGACTCGATCGTCGAAGGACAGAAGCTCGGCTACGAGGTCGAGCGCGACCAGAAGTCGGGCAGGATGTCCGCCGGCCAGCTCCAGGCCGCATGAGCTTAGGGGCGTGTCATGACCGCGGATGTACCGGCATGGCGGGCCACGAGTTGAGAAGGTCAGGCGCATGCCTGGCCTTTTTTTCGTCGTAAGGCCCGTTGAACCGCGACGAATGCCCTTTTCTGTTCCCGACCTTTGAAAATCAAACTAGGAAGACACGTTGAGACACAAAAGCGACAATGGCTTTGCCGAACGGCGGAATTCTGCGGCGGAAGCCAAAAAGCAGCTTCTGACGAAGTTTGCGTCTGCCCCGAAATCGACAGATCCCGCGATGCGGGAACGACTTGCTGCACGCGAAGCGATCGCTGCCGCCAGACAAGTGCGTCGCGCCGACCGCGAAGCATCAAAGAAGGCGGAACACGAGCGTGTTTTGATGGAAGCGGCGGCACTGGCGGCTGCTGCAAAAGCCAACGAACGGGCCGAGGCAGAAGCCCGGCAAGCCGTTATCAACGATCAAATGTCTCGGGATGTCGTCGATGAGGCGGCCCGCAAGGCGGAACGTGACCGTCGATACGCGGCACGTAAGGCCCGTAGAGCCTGACATTTTTCAAGGCAGGCCGAAGCCGGCAAATTACGCGAAGCTGCGGCGGCGCTGCGGCCGGAGGCCAGAAAGACGGATCGAGTTCATGGAAAGCAGTGTCTACATGCCTGCCGAGTCTACTGAGGATAATGTTCGAGCGTGGCTGAAGGTTCTTTCCAGATACCGCCAGCCTCGCATCGGGCGGAGCGGCTTTGAGCTTCTGGTTACGGTCGTCCCGTTCGCCGCCTTTTGGGCTTGCGCGTCCATTTCGCTCTTCCAAGGATTCTGGCTCGGACTGATATCGGTCGTTCCGGCGTCCGCGTTTCTATTACGGCTTTTCATGATTCAACACGATTGCGGGCACGGCTCGTTCTTCGCCCGCAGGCGTCTCGACGACTGGACAGGGCGCGCCATTGGTGTTTTGACGCTGACCCCCTATGACTACTGGCGGCGGGCGCATGCCGCCCATCACGCATCAGCAGGAAATCTCGACGAGCGGGGCACAGGCGACATCACCACGCTGACGGTCGCCGAGTATCGATCTCTCCCGCGCCTAAAGCGGCTCGGCTATCGCCTTTACCGGCATCCGCTGGTGATGTTCGGCATCGGCCCCGCCTGGCTCTTCGTTTTCAAGCAGCGCTTGCCCTTCGGGATGATGGCCGATGGTCCGTTGCCGTGGATCTCCACAATGGCGACCAATCTCGCGATCACCGCCCTGGCGCTCGCCATGATATGGGCTGTCGGACCTGTTCCCTTTCTCGCGATCCACCTCCCGATCGTGACGTTGGCGGGAGCGGCGGGTGTGTGGCTCTTTTACGTTCAGCACCAGTTCGAGGAAACTCACTGGTCGAAAGGCAAGGCGTGGCGATTTGCCGAAGCCGCACTCCACGGCGCGTCCCACTACGATCTGCCGCCGGCGCTCCGATGGATCACCGGCAATATCGGCATCCACCACGTTCATCACCTGTCGAGCAGAATCCCCTACTACCGGCTTCCTGAAGTATTGCGCGACCACCCTCAACTGGCAGACATCGGCCGCATAACACTATGGGAGAGCCTGCAATGTGTCAGGCTCGTGCTGTGGGATGAAACGAGGGGGAAGCTGATATCCTTCCGCGAAGCATCCGAAGCAACATCGAACCCTTAATTCAGGAAATCTGAGCAGACCGCCCGTGTAAATCGCGGCGCGTCAACCGCATTCACACTTTTCAAGGACCGAACATTGAAGACGATCATGCTTACGCCGGCGCAAATCAGGGGTCTGAAACTCGCCAAAGATGGAGATCTGTTTCCAACGGATGCCAAGAAATGGACCCATCTGAACGCCACCGTCACCTATGCGAAGACAGACAGATTTAAGGAACGGCCGCAAAAGGTCAAATTTTTGACCACGTCAACTTTGCAAGAGTTGAAAGAATTCGGCTTTCTGCAATGCCTTAATCCGGTCTCCGCAGCGCAAGAAACCGCTCACGGGATAACGATGGCGGGCAAAATCTGGCTTCTGAAGAACATCTAACCGCACGCCGCGATGGGCTTGCCAAATGACCGCCGTTTACAGACGCGATAGGAGTTCGATTTCGATCCCGACCAACCGCCCGCGCTGCGCCCGCCGCTCAAAAAGGGTTGCTCCAATCGGATGGTGGGCAGCTCCAAGAACGACCGCGGTTGCAACGAGCAGCACCGCAATGATTTTTGTGCAGCAGGTGCTGGGTGCCGCCGGTTATACAGAGCGGTCAGGGCAAGGGTCTGGTCCCGGACCATGCGCCCCGGTGGAAACAAGGCAAACGATGTATTTTGAATGCTGATGAACTGGATTGCGACGGTGATGACTAAGCCGCCAGGCGCCCTACGCCATCGCTTTGCCAGGCACCATGGACGCAGCGGGCTCGTGGTTGGAACTGACCTCAGGGCAGCTGAGAATGTCCGCCAGACGCAAGAACCTGGCGGACCATAAACTTCTAAAGGCGGGAACGATACCGTGCACGTTCTGCTGCGATCTGTTGCGCAGTATAAGGATCGGCCGCCTCATCGAAGCGGGTCCACCCCTCTTCCGCATACAGCGCGCGGCGGTTGGCGATGTCGACGGCCCGCGAACTATCAAGGATTGCTTTGGCCTCCGCTGCACGGCCATCATCGACGCGCGCGGTCACCACGGAGCCACCTCGGCGAATACCCTCAGCGTAGAAGTGCGCATCCTCTTCGGGGACGCCCGAGCTGACCATTGCGCCCACTAGTCCGCCAACCGCGCCACCGGCGACCGCGCCACCCGCAGCTCCCGCAACCGTTGCAGCTAACCAACCCGCTGCGACAACGGGTCCCACGCCCGGGATCGCGAGCATTCCAAGCCCGGCTAGCAAACCGCCAGCGGCACCAGCTAAAGCGCCGAGGCCTGCCCCGCTACCTGCACCTTCGGCGGCATAGCTTCCCTGCCCTTCGACGTCGACGCCGTCCGATTTATTACTCACGATGCTGATGTCGTCGGATGGAATGCCTGCGTCCTCGAGCGCTTTCACAGCGGAGCGGGCGTCGTCGTAGCTGTCATAAAGTCCAGTGACCGTTTTCATTATCGTTTTCCTCGATCGTGTTGCTGGTTACTTGGCCATCGTCACGTTACCCTGAAAGTCCAGGGAGACGCCGGTCTGCTTGCCGTCCTTGCTGGCGGTGGCGCGCCAGACACCTTGGTCATCGAGCTTCAGACCCGTAACGTCCTTGTAGCCCGCCTCCTCGATCCGAGACTTTGCCTGGGCTTCCGTGAAGCTGTTCTTGCCAGCGACAGGAGCGCCCGGATTTGGCCCGGTGGCGATTGCAGGCGTGGTCTGCGATGTCGACGGCGTCTCGCTCTGGGCGAAGGATGCGCCTGCAGCCAGAAGCATGCCGATGGTTAGAATTGCCAACTTCTTCATGGGGTTGCCTCTCGTGTCATTGGTCTTGTTGTCGCGGTTCGAGAACCCTGAGAACCCCTATTTGTTCCAATAATTTAAACCAGAAAGCGGATTAGCACCTCGCCGGCGGGACGTTCACCGATCGAAAAGACATCCGGGGACCTTTTATTCAGAATGGCTCCCGGGACGGCAGCGTCTCATCCCCGTTGGTCGGCCTCCCAAATACGGTCATCAAAAGCGCGAGTGCGCCGACTCCGGTCGAGTGCGGGGCATAGGCTCGTATCCGTCACGATGCTAGCCCGATCGGATATGGAACCGCGGGCGTTTCCGATGGTTCGTTAGCAATCGTCAAAAGGAGCGGCATGAAAGAGGCCGCGGCCGCTGAGAGAACGGATCACCGAGATGCAGGTAGTGATCCGAGCGCAGCGGCCGCACGAGCGCCGTCGATCATGAAAAAGCGCGCCTGCATTGGCAGCCGGCATTCCTACGCTAGCGCCAGCTTTCTTCACGGCGGACACCGAACGCTTGGAGCCGCGTCTCGAAATAACGGCGATCGGCCGGGCCGCAAGGACGGCGTGCCGCTCGTCGAGCGGGGCGTCGAACCATCAGCAAGGCAGTCGCGGGCAATCGCCTAACTGCCATCGTATGACGACTGATAGAAAGCTGTTAATCTCGGGAGATGCCTGCAAGAACTTCAGATGGTTCTGCAGCGCGTTCGGGATGGAGCCGCCATTCACGCACGGCAAGCCACACTGATCAAAAGGATTGGCGAGTGCTGGCTTTGCGACCCACCAAACCGAACAGTTGCTGGTTCTCCTGGAGGGGTGCAATCCGAGCATGAGTTGCAACTCAATCGGTTTGGTTTCGGGTCACATGTTTACAGCAAAATGGAGGACCAATGTGCAATGATTATAGGCTGATGGTCGATGTCGCCTCGATCGTCGAGGACTTCGCGGAGCTTAAGATCAAGATCCGTTTCGGCGAAGGCACACCGAACCTCGAAGCCCGCGAGGACATCAAGATCACCGATATCGGCCCCATCGTCAGAACGATCGACGGCGTGCGCGACGAGGTCGAACTCGTGCAGCGGCGATGGAGTTGGCCGGGTCAAAACAAGCGGCCGGTATATAATTTCCGGTCAGAAGGCCGGGAGTTCAACTCCCATCGTTGCCTGATTGTCGCCGACGGCTTTTACGAATTCACGGAACCCGAGGATCCGAAGAAAAAGCGCAAGGACAAATGGCTGTTCACCAAAAAAAATGAACCGATTTTCTGCATAGCCGCCATCTGGCGAGAGACGCCGGAGGTGGGCCAAGCCTTCACAATGCTGACGATGGAGCCCGGTCCGGATATTGCCCCATACCACGATCGGCAGATCGTTATCCTCGAGCGCAACGCCTGGGCCGACTGGCTCGATCCGACGATCTCCGCAACGTCTCTGATCAAGCCGCTTTCAGCAGGCACTCTGGCAGTGGAGCAGGTCGGCTGAGAGATATGTCCGACTCGGAAGTGAGCAAGCGACTGCCGCGCGATAGCGGGTGGAGCTCGCATTGCTGAGAACGTCCATCCCCTTTTTGAGGGCGACAGCTCTCGTCGGTGCGCGGATGCTCGCTATTGCTGAAAGGTTCGCCGACCTCCCCTCAGCGTTTTGTGTCTCCTTGAGCGACGATTTAACGTGTGTCAGCTTCGCCCATGGGGCGATCAAGCGCGGGTCGTTCTCCGCGGTATCGACATTCGCGTCTTCCAATGTGCGTCGCGTCACGTCACGAAAGACCAGATGAGGCGGTCACCATCCGGACGTGCATAGAGGTAAGCCCACTTGCTCCGAAAACGAAAAAGCCTGCCGCGGGAGGAGGTGCGGCAGGCTTTCGAATAAAGACCCGAACAGCAGCTGGGAGGAGGAGTGCTGCCGTTCCCGCAGACGATCTTGGGAGGAGGATAAGAGCGTCTGCAAATCGAAGCGACACGGGAGGAGATGCATCGATTCGATCGATTTATATATAAACCCGTTTTGCCTAATGCATAGGCTTTTATTTGCAGGGCAGGCTTTCGCTATGCGAAAAGCGGAGGGCTCATTTCAAGGTTGGCATTCAGTTGGGACATGGTGAGCCAGATTCTTGACCATCCCAACATCAATGTGAGCCTCAACACGCAATTTCTCCGGGCGCAGAAAGAGCACATTGCACATGTATTTTATTCCGGCCCGCTCGACGGCTATCTGGATCACGAGTTCGGTCCGCTGGGTTATCGAACGCTTGACTTCGGCCAAGAAAGTTTTGAAATTCTTCTCGCCGGCAAACCTGACAAGATTTGGAAGATAGGCCGATATCCAAGCCGATCATTCGGTCGACGTCCTACTTCGGCCGTACAGGCACGTGTACAGACCAGTTTTCCATCGCAACATTCGCAATCGCGGCAGTGCATATCACCATCACGCTGCGTCGCGAGAGGCCGAAACTCTTCGGCGTCCACTGTGCCTTGAGGGGGACAGCGCAGCGCGGGACGAATGTCTTCAGGTTGGGCTCCAATACGTCCCATTGCTGAAGCCCCTTGGCGTTCTCCTTCGAGATGAAGCGCCTAGCCTCTTGACGGATTTCAAAGAGGCCGTGCTTGTCTGACGTAGAGCGATCATTCTCGATGCTCCACGATGCCATGGTCGGTGCGGACGCGAACAAGGCGGTGATAAGGAGCAAGGAAGGAAGCAATGGTGCGCCATTGTCAGCCAAGTCCGTCTCCTTCCGCGAAAAAAGCCGCCTTCTGATGCATGTAAGGGTTATGGATCATAGGATCACGTCCTCGCGGCGCCTCGTGCTCGGAATCGACGTCGATACTCGGCGGCTCGTCGTGTCCCTGCCACACGAAACGCTCCAAGAGAAGATCGTTTGTGATCCCGAGGGTATAACAGACGGCCGTGTTCGCAGCCGAGCCCACCACAATGGCAATGACGAAAATCCGAACGAAAAAGTGCCGCAACATTGACGGTCGCGGCACTTTGTAGCGGGTTGCTCGGTTATTTTAGAATTCGCGCCAATCTTCAGCAGCCGCACCGCCAGCAAAAGCTGTCGCGACCTTGCGTGCCATTGCCGCTGGAGCGTTTCTCTGTGGCGCTTTCGGTGCGTAGGCAGATTGCGCCGCCCCGGCAGAGCCTTGAAAGCGGAATTTTGACAGCTGGCTTGTCAGCGAACCTGCTTCGTCAGCCAGCTTATGGCTGGCTGCGGATGTCTCTTCGACCATCGCCGCGTTCTTCTGCGTGGATTGATCGAGCGAATTCACCGCGGCATTGATTTCTTTCAGCGCCGTGGACTGTTCCTTCGCAGCCTCGACGATTGAGCTCACGTGACGGTTGATTTCCTGCACTTCGCCGACGATCTCCGTCAGCGCCGTACCGGTCTCGCCGACCAGGGTCACGCCGGAACGCACTTGAACGCCGGAATTGCTGATCAGTTGCTTGATTTCCTTGGCGGCATTGGCGGAGCGTTGAGCCAGTTCGCGAACTTCCTGGGCGACGACTGCAAAGCCTTTGCCCGCCTCTCCGGCACGTGCAGCCTCAACGCCGGCGTTCAGTGCCAGCAGGTTGGTCTGGAATGCAATGTCATCGATGACGCTGATGATATTGTTGATCTCGTTCGAGGAACCTTCGATCTGGCTCATCGCGGCGACCGCACGCTTCACGACTTCGCCGGAACGCTCGGCATTCGTGCGTGTTCGTGCAACAAGGTTGCCGGCCTCTTCCGCGCGACGGGTCGAACCATTGACCGTCGTCGAAATCTCATCGAGCGCTGCGGCGGTCTGTTCAATCGATGCCGCCTGCTGTTCGGTGCGCTTTGCCAGATCATTGGAAGCTTCGCTGATCTCGCGGGCACCGGCATCGATCGACAAAGCGTTGTCACTGATCGTCTTCAACGCAGATTGAAGCTTCTCTACGGAGTTGTTGAAGTTGAGGCGCAGCATATCGAGAGATACGGCAAACGGATTGTCGAGACGGATATCAAGATTGCCGGCGGCCATTTCCTCAAGCGCCTGGCCGAGCTGGCGAACGGCATCGTTCGTCTGCGCCGATAGCGCCTCGCGTTCCGTCGCGGTTGCTTCAAGCCGCGCGTTCTCATCAGCGGTCCGGCGAGCGTCGGCAGCGGCGCGCGCCTCGGCCTGCGAGGTCACGGCTTGGCGCACGGCGCCAACGGCCTTCGCCAAATCGCCGACCTCGTCGCTGCGGGCCTCGATATCGCTGGTGCTTTCGTTGTTGCCCTCTGCCATCCGCCGCAGGGCGATCTGCAGCTTGGCCATCGGCACGGTGATCGAGCGGGTCGCGAGGAACGCGGCGGCAATAGCCATAAGCACAGCGCCTCCCAACGAGCCCAGCGCCAGCGTCTGGAAGCCTGCGACGACGACGCTGACGCCACTGCCAACAGACTTGTTCAAGTTTTCCTGATAGTCGATGAACTTGTTGATGGCCTTGAGCCAGTTGACGAAGAGAGGCGTTGCCTGCTCGATCAGCATCTGCTTGGCTTGCACCGGGTCGTTTGACATCTGGCGCGCGATGATATCTGCGACAACTGGATTGGTTTTGGACTGGACGTCGGCGATTTCCGCAATGATCGCCTTCTCGGGTTCGCTCGCAGCGCCTGGGACAGAAATCATCGCATTCATCTTCTGCTCGTTTTCGGCATACGTCGCAGCAAGCTTTGCAATCAGATCGATCGCGGTCTGACGCGCGGCTGGCTCATCGCGCAAAACGACATCGCGAATGGCAATGGCCCGATCATGAACGCTACCCCGGAAATTGATGGCGAAGCGTTGCTTGACGCTATTGACCTCGTTGATCTGCACGAGATCGTGGTCGACAAAGTTCATCTTTGAAATGGAAAAGACGGTCAAGCCAATCATCAGCAGCAGCAGGAAACCAAAAGCTGTATAAAGGCGGGGGCCGATGCCAAATCGAAACGTCATTCGCAATCCTCCAAGCGCAAATAATCGCGCAAGCAACCAATTGCGCGATGCTGCAACAATGAGCGTTATCCGGGGACACCGGCCGAGCGCCGTTGAGCTCATGTCTCGCTTTGTCAGAAGAGAGCACTCGTGAATAAACAGATAATGAAAGATGGTTAATAATTATAATATGAATAAAATAATTTATACTCTGACCAAGTAATGCCCGGCTCGAGTATTGCAGGTTGCAATTCAAAATCACTTGGTTTCTTGATTCGGCTTTTTTGCGGATTGAATGACTCTGTTTGCAACTGGTACCAGTGCTTGCGGCAATGCCGCGACGGTCTGTGTCTTACCCCGGCGATCGCCTATGCAGATGCCTTGACCGCCAAGTTTCGGGGCGAGATAAATCAAAATGGCCACCAAGGATCGTCGAACTCCTAAGAGCAGCTTTGCGAAAAGATCCCCCCTTCGGGATGGGAGTAGCAGCAAGCGACGAGATTACCCGGCCAACCGGCGCAGTTGAACGTGTGGTGGCATGCGGCCCTGACCGGTCATACCCCATGCTTATCCCTGCAGGGATTGACGCAGTTGCGCTGGTTGAATAATCCCCGCTCGCTATCCGCAGGCCCGGCTCTCGACCCGGTCGTCGCCTTTCCGCCGCGTCCGCATGGTGCCAGATAACCGCCATCGTCGCCGCGATCTTTCTGGGTTACGCGCTACATATCCAGCGTCTCATCGGTGGCGACATGACCATAGCAGGGTTTTTCCTCGCCCCGACAAAGGGCGGTGTCGAAATAGAAAGCAGGGGAGTTTCATCAGAGCAAGAGACCCGAACAGCGAAGCGAAGACATGGCGATTTGGCGACTTGCGAGACTGTTTCTGGCGAATATCAGAAGACGCTGAGGCTCAACGCAGTGAGATGATCGTCGTCGGAATCGGGCGAAGATTGGGAGCACATCGTATGCGAATCCTGTTGATATTGATTATCGGACTAATGGTCGGATCCATATTGGCGATACCGCTGATAAAGCCGTTCATACAGGAAGGCGGCAAAGGAAGCGAGGAGCCGCCTGCGGTAATTCAGCAGCCGGATCCTCTAAAATAGCGCAGGACAGTCGCCACTGCGAAAGGCAGAGTTGGCTCGGTTTGTCTGAACCGTTTCGAGCGTTTCGCTAAAGCTTGTCGCGTCTTGAGCGTGATGGCGAGGACACGTTTCAATCGCACCAGCCGTTGATGTGCCCGGCCGCCCTTCGCGCGCACAGCCTTCCTTGCGCAGCAATAGTGGTATTCGTAGATGTCGCGCCCGGTGCCGTTGATGCAACGGCGCGAGGCGCTTGAGGTGACAGGTGGCAGCTGACTGGTGTTGGCCTTTGCAGATGGCTGCCGCCAACCGTCAATGCGCTGTCTGCGAATGTTCGCCGCCGCGTTGTGAGATGCCGCTCAGTGCCTTACCCGTTTCGGTGGCCTCGCTCTTGGTGGCGAGGTCGCCAAGCGAGATGATGCCGACGAGGCGCTTGTCTCGGTTCAGTACTGGCAAGCGCCGTATCTGAAGATCACCCATGTTGTGAAGCACGTCTTCAACATCTTCATCATCGAAGCAGTATCTAACCTTGATACTCATCACATCGCGAACCTTTGCCTCGGGGCCTTTGCCCTCCGCCACGCCACGAATTGCGATGTCGCGATCGGTGATCATGCCGACCAGCCTGTCATTCTCACTCACCGGGAGAACGCCGGCATCAAGACGTCCCATGATCAGGGCGACATCCCGTAATGTCTGCTCCGGATCGGCGATCTGAACGTCTGTGGTCATGCAGTGGCTGACTTTCATGATAACCTCCCTCACGTTGCCCGCGCCAAAACTGCGGGTGAATAGTGTCAACGTACACCGGTCGTAAATGTTCCTGCGGTGGGGCGGCAAATGGCGGTCGTGCTTCGCCTGAGCGTTTATACTTTGACCTCCAGCCGCGCGTCATGCCGCGGCTCATCGCTCCCTCGGCCAAAGCCAAGAGACGCAGATGACGGATGTCCTCGAACAGTGTGGCAATGGTCGCATTCACGTCGTCGTCGTGCCAAGCCGAGCGCTGCCTTTACTTCGAAATGAACGATGAAACCGCCATCTCAGGAGCCTGATCGAAAGGGAAGCCCTCGGCGGGATATTGCTGCAACGTGGCTGTCGCATGGGGCGAAAGCTTCCCTTCTTGTCCTGGTCCCCAGCGGTCAGAACAAGGACAGATTACGCTAATCTGCACGGCTCACCAGACGGACCAAAGTCCCTGGCAGCAAGAAAATCGACCGTCGTCCGCGATCTCGGCTCTCGTGGGTATTCTACGCAGAGACGTCGCTCGATGAACTGCTGACCAAGTTCGATCGCGCGCATCCACACTACACAGACACAACGCACGAAGACATCATCGCGCACTGGAAAGCCGTTGACGATGTGATGAATGACGCAGAGCTCAGACTGCTCAAGGGCTGAAAGCGATGTGGGACGTCGAGCACCAATTTCCGTTCCTGCGACGCGGACGAGGAAGCCTATAGGGCTGCGTACCGAGGCCAGCAGTAACCTCGTGGAACTGATCGAGGCAATTCAGGTTCATACAGTGGAAGGCTTCAAAGTGAAGGCGCTGGCTAGCTTCTGGTGTCATTCAGGAGGCAAAATCGACTTTGACGCGGCGGCAACAGACCTGCAATTGGCCGCCGATGTCATCAACGATTTGCCGGCAGTCTGAAACGAAAGGCGCTGTCGCGCTTCGCGAACGATGCGGCCGTGTCATCCCACCAAAAGCTATCTCAGGGGCAAAATGGAGTGGGGAGAAAAGTGCGGACGCCTACTTATGCTCTTTAAAATATGAAATGATATCAATTATATAAGGCGGATACTTGGCGGAAGAGAGTGGGAGTCGAACCCACGAAAGACCGTCTCTCGGCCCCTCCCGGATTTGAAGTCCGGACGCCCCACCGGGGACGTATCTCCTCCAGAAACGACACCGTCGCCGGCGATACTATTCGACATATTGCCGAACAGGTCCAGACGGTTTTGGTCGACGCGGCGGAGATCGCCGCGACGCAGCGTAACGCGATGGCGATCGAAGAAATCGAGGATCTGGATCGCGACCTTGCGGCCATTTTCGACACGGTCGCGAAACTGCATTGCGGTGAACCAGCCCCCCTCGGCGCCAGAACTGATCTCGGCAATGATTGCAACCATCTCCGCAACTGCCTCGCGCAGGAAGAAATGATCCTGTGCTACTTCATGCGCCTTGCCCATGCGGCCGCCGAGTTTCAGCAGCCGACGTGTCTGTTGCTCGGGGACCGCCAGCAATGCGGCAATATCGCGAACCCTCGGAGGACGGAACCGCGCTGCCCCGCCGAGCAGCGGCTCAATCCTGTCCCACAGCCGCTCGTCGGCCAATGTCATCGTCACTTGATGTCCCGAAAGCCGGACCCAAGCGCCATCCAGCACGATCTCTCCCGCGCGGACGAGGTTCTGCAGGGCTGCGCGAAATGCCGGGATGGGCAAGCGCACCTCGAGCCCAGCCCGCAACAGCTCGATGCCCATTCCCGGCAGATCCTGGTTCTCCACATGGAACCTCTCAAGCCGGCTCCAAAGGTTGCTATGGAATTTCTCCCAGCGATCAGGCGACATAGCGAGCGCCGTGTCATCGATGGACAACGGCACCGTTCCCAGCGATGCGGCCACGGCGCTGGCATCTGCTGTGGCAATTGCCCTGTCGCGGGCGAAAGCGGCAATGTCGACATAAAACGGATGCACCGCGAGCAACGCCTCGAACGCGCGCTCAGGTGCAACCAACGTCTGCGCCTGAAGTTGAGCCATCCGTTCCGGCGTCCGGCGCTTGCGTGCCGGTGCGCGTAAATCCAGGAACCGGCCTCCGCCGATGGTGCGCCGTGCGGAGGTATCGCGGATGATGTAACGGTCACCGACCGCGGCTGCGATCGGACTGTCCAGCACGAGCTGCACAAAGGTATCTGTTCCTGGGATGGCTGCTTCCTCGGCAAGCACGACGATACGGGCACCGACCTCTGCCGATGCGTGATGAAGCCGGACGGGGAACCAATGACCGATGGGTTTTGCCTCTGAAGAGAGCACACGCAGTGTCGCGTCGATGCGGCCCGTCGGAGCATGCAGGCTTTGCTCGCACACCATATCACCGCGATTGATGGCCGTTTTCGTGATCCCCTGGCCAACGAGGTTTAGGGCGCAACGATCGCCCGCGCGGCCGTTTTCGCTTGGCCGGTTCTGCGTATGGATCGAGCGCACCCTTGCGACAAGGCCGGAAGGGCTTACGGCGACATGATCCTCGACCGATACCGTGCCTGACAGGACTGTTCCGGTTACGACTGTGCCCGTCCCCTGAATTGTGAAGGAACGATCGACGGCCAGACGAAAGCGCCCCGACGCCTGATGCGGCGTGAACCTGCGTGCGGCATTGACGATCTCATCGCGCAGAGCTCCGATACCCCGGCCTGAAACCGTCGAGACGGCGATGACTGGGGTATTGCCGAGCGTTAAGGGGGCTTGCTCGTTTCGCACGGCGACTTCGACCTCGACGAGACGGTCTTCCGGCACAAGATCGGCTTTGGTCAAAGCAACAATGCCATGCTCGATGCCGAGAAGATTGACAATGGCGAGATGTTCGCGCGTCTGCGGCATGATGCCGTCATCGGCCGCGACCACCAGCAGGACGAAGTCGATGCCGCTTGCACCGGCAAGCATCGTGTGAACGAATTTCTCGTGGCCCGGTACATCGACAAAGCCAAGTATCTGCGCGCCATTCACGGGCATATAGGCAAAGCCCAGATCGATCGAGATGCCGCGAGCCTTTTCCTCTTTCAGCCGATCCGTGTCGATGCCGGTCAGCGCCCGGACGAGGGATGTCTTGCCATGATCGATATGTCCTGCAGTGCCGACGATCATTACTACTCCCCCTCTCGGTTATCTGCGGGAGGATCGGCGATTTCCGACAACGGCAGAGCTGCGCGGCGTTCGGCCAGCGCCAGTTCATCCGTATTGAGCGACGCGCGAACGGCATCGAAGAACGCTGCTGAGAGCGCGCTGCCGCCAGCGCGCGCCCGCAGCAACCATGCGAAGGCTTCGATCAAGTCGCGGGCAATGCCGTTTCCGAGATAACAGGCCGCGCCGAGCATGGCCTGTCCATCAGCGTCGCCAGCGGTAGCGCCAAGCCGCCACCAATAGACCGCCTCGACGGGATTGCGCGGCACGCCCAGGGCATTGTGATAAAGCATACCGAGCCGCGTCATCGAAGCGGCAGAGCCGTTTTTCGCAGCCGCAAGCGCCCATCGGCGAGCCTCTTCAAAATCAGGCTCGATAATATCGCCCTCGAGCAGCATCCAGCTCAGCATATCCTGGGCTTCGCTGTCATTCTGTTCAGCCGCCGCTCGATAGAGCGCCGCCGCCCGCCCATAGTCCGGTTGGATGCCCTCTCCCCTGAATAATAAAGAGGCTAGGTTGCGCTGGCCAAGCCGGTCGCCCGCCTCCGCCGACAATGTCAACCAGTGACAAGCAAGATCAGCATCCTGGACGACGCCCAGTCCTTCCACGAAGCATGCGCCGATATTGTTTTGCGCCCGTGCGTTTCCCGCTCTTGCGAGAGGCTCCCAGATGGTGAGGGCCGCTTTGTAATCACCGCGCCGCGCAGCGGCGAGCGCCGCGTTCATCTGCGCCTCGAAGCGGACTGCATTCCCGGCTGGCTTTCGCAGGAAGCGGCTAAAAAGGTTCATCAGACCCTCCCCTGACCGGCGGGGAGGCTCATCAAATTAGCCGCAAAACTCTCCTCATCTTCGAGACAGCGCAGATCCAGCACCAGCGATCCGCGTTCGATTCGACCAATGACCGGGATCGGCAGCCGTCTGAACGAAGACGTCAGTTCTGCGAGCGCGCTGCCGCTGCCTTCGATCGGCGTCAGCGCAAGCCCCGCGCTGGGCACGCAGGACAGCGGCAGGGCGCCGGAGCCGATCTGGCTTTCGCAAGCAACGACAGATACGTGGACAGCGGCCTTCAGCAGGCCCTTGACGACAGGTGCCAGCCGTTCCGCCTGCGTCTTGATTTCAAGCTGAGAACGTGTGAGCAGTCGCATGACGGGGAGGCGCTCGCCCAGGCGCTCCGGATCGCGATAAAGTTTCAGTGTCGCTTCGAGAGCGGCCAACCTTATCTTATCGACCCGCAGCGCGCGTTTCATCGGGTTCTTGTTGATCGTCTCGATGAGTGTCCGGCGCCCGACGATGAAGCCGGCCTGTGGCCCGCCGAGAAGCTTGTCGCCTGAAAAGGTGACGACATCGGCACCCTCGCAGATCGCCTCGCGAACGGTGGGTTCGTATGCGAGCCCAAAACGGACCAGATCGACCAGGGTACCGGAACCGAGATCGTTGATCAGCGGCACGCCCTTGTCGTGGGCGATCCCCGAAAGTTCGCGCGCTCCGACCTCTTTGGTAAAACCCTCTATTCGATAGTTCGACGTGTGGACCTTCAGTATCAAGCCCGTATCGGGGCCGATGGCATCCCTGTAGTCCCTGGCATGGGTGCGGTTCGTGGTGCCGACCTCGACAAGACGGACACCCGCGCGCTCCATGATGTCCGGCATGCGGAAGGCCCCGCCGATTTCGATCAGTTCGCCCCGCGAGACGATGGCTTCCCTGTCGGCCGCCAGGCTGTTCAGCACCAGAAGGACGGCCGCAGCATTATTGTTGACGACGGTTGCATCTTCGGCGCCCGTCAATTCGCAGATCAGCGCGCGCAGATGATCATCCCGTTCGCCGCGCTTGCCGTTGTTAAGATCGAATTCGAGCGCGACAGCCTCGCGCAT
The DNA here is from genome assembly GCF_000577275.2 of Rhizobium favelukesii. Taxonomy (NCBI): domain Bacteria; kingdom Pseudomonadati; phylum Pseudomonadota; class Alphaproteobacteria; order Hyphomicrobiales; family Rhizobiaceae; genus Rhizobium; species Rhizobium favelukesii. The sequence continues at coordinate 675,307 of NZ_HG916855.1, read as the reverse complement.
AGCCGCTGCCGCGGCATCGACTGCTGCTTCCGCGAGGATGGCCCTGCCCAGATTGGTATGGAGGACCGTCCCGGTCAGGTTGAAGACGGAGCGAAGCATCGGGCGGTCGTTGGCGTCGAGCCTCGAAAACGCCGCCGCCGCAATTTCCTCGCGCGATGGGACGTCCTTTCCCTGGCGTACCTTCTCCCTCGTTTCACAAAGGATAGCTCGAATGGCCTGCGTGACCGCGATTCGCCCGAAACATTCGATCGCGGCGCCAGCAGGAGCCGTTTTCAGGATTTGGTCGACCGATGAAATCTCCCGCAGGTTAGCACTGGCGTCCATCTCTCCCACCTCAAAAGCCGGCCAGAAGCGGCGCAAATCCACCCCGGCGATACGGGCCTTCGCGCATCAGAAGGTCCAGATTGAGACTTGCCACATCGTCGGCGACCGGATCGGCCGCCGGCTCTGTGTTCTGATAGATTATCTTCGACCAGCCCTGGCATTCATCACAGGTTTCGGCTTTGACGGCCCCGCCCTGCCCTTCTATCTCCTGATAGCCGATCCCTTTGGTGGAGCCGCAAAGTGTGCATTTGACCCGGACATAGTGCCACAATGTTCCGCAAAGCGAACATGAGCAGTACCTTGCGCCATGCGAGCCCGGCCAGCCGACGACCATGGACGACACCGGCCCGCTGCCACATGCAGGACACAGGCCATCGGCCACAGGCACCAGCATTGCCGCGTCGAGAACTGACGCGAGCCGAGCAAAATGCACCTGAAGTGCAGCCCAGACGAACACATGCTCGGCAATCGCATCCGCCGGCAACGCGCCGGAGAATACGGCTCGCGCCATGGACATGCGTTGTCCGGCATCGGTCCTGGTGACGCGGCCAAGCGCCTCGGCGGCAGCAGCCGGTTTTTCGATGGTATCGACAGCTGCAAAGAGGCCGTCGAATATCGCGCTGATCGTTCCGTCGACTTCTATCGTGTCGCGGTCGAGCGGCGGCATTTCAAACTCCCGCACACGCTTGATCGACTCGGGATCCGGATGTTCCGGAAGGGGCAGATCCGCTTGGATATGGTGTTGGGCCTCAAAGAGCTGCGCGAGGAAAACCAGGTATGGCGCCAGGATGCTGACTTCAGCCAACTGACGTAGACGTTTCGACCTGGCCAAAAAGAGTAAAGCGGGATCTGGAAGACGCGCAAACGGTGGCGATGATACGTCTCCAATTGCCGTTGGATCCGGCACAACCGCGCTTTTGCCTTTCATGACACTCCCTCACGAACCGCACGGGCCACGTGATGCAGACCGTAACGCCCGGTCATTCGGCGGGCGTACCCCCCGATTTTTTCCCTGTTGACCTGGTGACCAGTTCACGCAGCCATTTGCGATGATGCCGCCACGCCCACCCACCTGTCACAGAGCCGCGCGTCATTGCCCGTATCGTACCGCGTACCCACAAGGCTGAATAGACATGAATGATCCACACATTGATGATGACGACGGCTGCGATTGAATGCGACAAGACCGCCCATCGCTTCAGCTCGATCGTGGTATAGCCGGCAAAGTATTGGTCCCAGATTGTGGTGCCCGTTGTTATCAGGACGATGATCAAGATCGACATTGACCAGAACACGACCTTTTGACCGGCATTGTATTTACCGACCTCCGGCGCGCGCTCCTCATGGCCGGCCAGAACATCGCGGCCGTGCGCGAGCCAGTTGCTGTCTTCCCGCCTCCAAAGGTTGGCTTTCCAGAAACGCAGGAAAAGGCCGAGAAAACTGAAGAAGAGAACAACGCCAATCCATGGATGAATGATGCGCGTCAAGGGACCGCCGCCGAAGAGCGCGGTCAGGAAGAACAGGCTCGGATGGAACAGCGCCATGCCGGAGAGCGCCAAGAGCACGAGGCTTGCCGCCGTGATCCAGTGGTTGATCCTTGCTCCTGCGGTATAGCGATCGACCGTGACGGGCTTACCGGGGTGGACGCTGTCGCCTTTTGCCATATCGTCGTTTGTGTTCGAGCTCATGAGGAACCGTCTCCCGTCAGTCTCTCCGCCGCCTCTTCGTCCTCCTCGGAAACCTGGTTTGGTCCGTTGACCAGATAATGAACGAGGCCGGCGACGGCTGCCACACCCATGACAGCGAGCCCGGCATATTTCGTGACCCCCTTCCAGGCCTCGACGACCGGGCTTATCCTCGGATTATTCGGCAGATCGGCATAAATTTCCGGCTGGTCGGCGTGGTGCAGCACGTACATGACATGTGTGCCGCCGACGCCGGGCGGATCATAAAGGCCGGCATTGGCATAGCCGCGGGACTTGAGATCGGTGATCCGCCCTTCTGCGTGCTGCTTCATTTCCTCCTTCGTGCCGAAGACAATGGCCTGCGTCGGACAGGCCTTGGCGCAGGCGGGACCTTGGCCGACGGCGATGCGGTCGGAGCAGAGCGTGCATTTGTAGGCGGTGTGATCGACCTGGGAGATACGCGGAATATTGAACGGGCATCCTCTGATGCAGTAGCCGCAACCAATGCAGTTTTCGTGGACGAAATCGACGATGCCGTTCGAATATTGCACGATTGCGCCTGGCGCCGGGCAGGCCTTGAGGCAGCCTGGATCTTCGCAATGCATACAGCCGTCTTTGCGGATCAGCCATTCCAGATTGTTAGTCTCGGGATTTTCCCATTCGGTGAAGCGCATGAGCGTGAACATGTCAGGTGTCAGGTCATGCGGATTATCGTAGACGCCAGTGTTGACGCCGATCTCCGGGTGCGTGTCGTTCCACACAATGCAGGCCGACTGGCAGGCCTTGCAGCCGATGCATTTGGAGACATCGATCAGCTTCGCCACCTCGGTCTGGCGCTCTACCGGCGGCGTCACGCTTGAGGCCGAACGGCGGATGAGATCCCGCTCGCCGAATCTAGGGCTCTCAGGCGCAACAGTGGGATTTGGAACAGGACGGAACATGGCTGCCGTCTCCTATGCCACCGGCCCGGCGATGGGCTCTATGTTGACCAGGAACGCCTTGTATTCAGGCGTCTCTATGTTTGCGTCGCCGACGAAAGGTGTCAGCGAATTTGGACCGAAACCTTTTTTCGCGGCGCCGGTAAAGCCCCAATGCAATGGGATGCCCACGACATGGACGGGCTTGCCGTCGCATATCAAGGGCTTGATCCGCTTGGTCACGACCGCCTTGGCCTTGACGGAGCCGCGCTTGGACCAGACGCGCACCCAGCCGCCTTTGGCGATGCCTTTTTCCACCGCGAGCTCCTCCGATATCTCGACGAAGAATTCCGGCTGCAGCACGGCATTCACCCACACATGCTTCGTCCAGTAGTGGAAATGCTCGGTGAGGCGATAAGACGTCGCCGCATACGGAAACTCCTTGGAGGCTGGCTCGGCAAATTGCTTGAAATCGTCCTCAAACACCCGCGCCGCGGGATTGCCGCGCACTGCCGGGGCAACAAGATTGGCAACGGGCGATTCGAATGGCTCGTAGTGAGCTGGGAACGGCCCGTCGCGCATCATCGTCCTGGTGAAAAGGCGCGAGACGCCTTCCGGGTTCATGATGAACGGCCCGACATCGGCAGGCTTGGCCGTCGGCGCGATGTCCGGCACATCATAACCCGACCACTTTGCACCATCCCATTCGATCAGCTTGCGGCTCGGATCCCATGCCTTGCCGGACAGGTCCGCCGATGCTCGGTTATAGAGAATACGGCGATTGACAGGCCAGGAGAACGCCCATTTCAGATAGGCGCCGGTCTCGTCCGGGTCCGACGTGTCGCGCCGGGCCATGTTGTTTCCGTTCTCGTTGAAGCAGCCGGAATAGATCCAGCATGCTGAGGACGTCGAGCCGTCGTCGCGAAGTGCGGCAAAGCTCGGCACCAACTTGCCTGCCTCGGCCACAACCTTGGCAGGATCTGCCGTGTCGTACACGGTGGCAAGCGCCCGCCCGTTGATCTCCTTGGCGAGTTCCTCCGCGGCCGGTTCGTCCGGATCGGCGTATGCCCAATCGAGATTGATGATCGGATCGGGGAATTTCCCACCTTCCTTGCGGTAGAGCTCCTTCAGGCGCACGTGGATCTGCGCCATGATCCAGTTGTCGGTCTTGGCTTCGCCAGGAGGCGTGCCCCCCGGCCAGTGCCACTGCAGCCAACGGCTGGAATTCGTCAGCGAACCCTCATCTTCGGCAAAGCAGGTCGAAGGCAATTGGATGACCTCCGTGTGGATCTGCGAAGAATCGACATCGTTGAACTCGCCGTGATTCTCCCAGAATCGTGCAGTTTCGGTGTCCAGCGGATCCATTGTGACGAGAAATTTGAGCTTCGACAGGGACGCGGTCGCCTTCGCCCGGTTTGGAATAGCGAGAAGCGGATTGAACCCTTGGCAAATATAGCCCGTCATCTTGCCCTGGTTCATGAGTTCGAAAGCACGCAGGACGTCATAGCCGGGCACGTCGAGCTTCGGCAGCCAGTCGTAGGCGAACGTGTTTTCCGGCGTCGCCGCCGAACCCCACATCGCCTTCAGGAAGCTCACGAAGAATTTCCTGTAGTTCTGCCAGTAGCTCATCTGGTTCGGACGGAGCGGCTTGAAGCCGCGCGTCGACATGTAGGTGTCGAAATCCACTTCCTTCTCGTTCGGCAGCGTCATATAGCCGGGCAACAGGTTCGACATCAATCCGACGTCCGTGAGGCCCTGGATGTTGGAGTGGCCGCGCAGCGCATTCATACCGCCGCCGCGCATCCCGATATTGCCGAGGATCAGTTGCAGCATCGCCATGGCGCGGATGTTCTGCGAGCCCTTGGAATGCTGCGTCCAGCCGAGCGCGTACATCGAGGTCATCACCTTGGTCGGTGACGAGCATTCCGCAACCATTTCGGCTACCTTCAGGAACTTGTCCTTCGGCGTGCCGCAGATGCGCTCCACCATCTCCGGCGTATAGGCGGAAACATGTTCCTTTAGGAGGTTCCATACGCAGCGCGGATTATTCAGCGTGTCGTCAACCACGGCATAGCCGTCGTCACCGATCACATAATCCCAGCTGGACATATCATGGCCGCGCTTTGCCTCGTCATACCCGGTGAAGAGCCCGTCCTTGTAGGCGAAGCCGTCCTTGACGATGTAAGCCGCGTTTGTGAAGGCCTTGACATAGCCCCACTGCACCTTGTCGTTGCCGATGCAGTGGTTAATGACGCCGAGGAGGAAAGCGATATCCGTTCCCTGACGGATCGGCGCATAAAGATCGGCGACCGAGGCCGAACGGGTAAACCGCGGATCGACGACGATCAGCCTTGCGCCGCGATTGGCTTTCGCCTCCGTAACCCACTTGAACCCGCAAGGGTGTGCTTCGGCGGCGTTACCGCCCATGATGACAACAAGATCGGTGTTCTTGATGTCGGTCCAGGAGTTGGTCATTGCGCCACGGCCGAATGTTGGAGCCAAACTGGCTACCGTAGGGCCGTGTCAGACACGCGCCTGATTGTCGAAGACCAGCATTCCGGCGCTGCGCACAACCTTATAGGTCTCCCACGCCGTCTCATTCGTTGTCGCAGACGCGGCGAGGAAGCCGGTCGTCGTCCATCGGTTCACCGGAAGGCCGGCAGCGTTCCGTTCGACGAAATTGGCGTCGCGGTCGTCCTTCATCAGTCGCGCGATGCGGTTCAGCGCATCATCCCAGGAAATGCGCTCGAACTTGTCCGACCCGGGCTTGCGCATCATCGGATACTTCAGACGCGTCTCGGCCTTGACGAAATGCAAAAGCGCTGCGCCCTTCGGACAGAGCGTACCGCGATTTGTGGGATGGTCGGTATCGCCCTCGATATGGATGATCTCTGCCTGCTCGCCTTTTTTCAGGTCACCCTTCGAATACATGATGATGCCGCATGCGACAGAGCAGTATGGACAGGTGTTCCGGGTTTCGGTGGTATTTACGAGCTTGAAAGCGCGGATCGCTTCGGCATGGGCTGCTTCGACGTCTGCAAAGCCAAAAGCTCCGAGCGCCGTACTTGCAACACCTGCGCCGGCCACCGCGAGAAACTGGCGCCGCGACAGTTCCATGTTCATGGCAGATACCTCCCCTGAAACCGGCTTTGCCGACGCGGCAACCCGGCGAATTGGAGACATTCTCTACAGTTCGAGATATAGCTCGTTTTTGAAAAATAGGTCAGCACATTTTATTGTCAAATCAATAAGAAGCCCAAAATTATGATGTCATCGTCGTGCCATACGGCAAAGCTGTGCGAGAACCGTGGCTGACTGTTTCTGAACCATCCTATGATCGCCCTAAAATTGACGTTCAGCCGTAAAGGGACGATGATAAGCAGATGGGATTGCTTGCCGCTCCCGAGTCTCGGGGCATTGCGCATTGGGTTGTTGCCGCACGCCGGAAATGGCGGAGCCGTTCGGATTGTGCTCGACCTCTTTCCTGCAACATTGGAATTCTCCTACGACACAAGACTGTGAACCGCTGCACGCACGAGCGGTCTCGGACGTTCGACGCCTGCATCTTAAGAGCGCCCGCAGGTGCTGATGGCTGCCGGCACCGGCAACTCAAATCGGGAGGGAATGATGATCAGTCGTCGTGAACTTCTGAAAGCGGCAGCCGCGCTGTCGGCAATGGCCGGGTTGCCGAAAATAGCCTTTGCAAATATGGCTTTTGCGCCGAGACCTTCCACGTGGCGAACGTTCGAGATTACGACTCGTGTCGAGCTTTTGCGCGCCGACAGTGCCGCGCGCGCATGGATTCCGCTGCCCGTTCTTCGGGCTGGCGATTGGAACAGGCCGGGCGACATTACCTGGACGACCAATGCGGCCAGCGCCAGGATCGTGCGGGACGACGCCGGTCGGCAAGGCTCGATTGCCTTGATCCGGATGCGTTCAGATACGCGATCCGGTCCCGCGAAATTACTGCCTGACCGACAGCGGCGGCAGCGTCCAATTGCAACCTTTATGGGAGGCCATCATGGATAGTCCGACTGCAACATCGCCCATCCGCCTGACAGCGCTCGCTCATGGAGGCGGCTGCGGCTGCAAGCTTGCGCCATCGGTTCTGCAGCAGCTGCTTGCGGGTCAGCCTGTTGCCGCTCCCTTTGCCCGGCTGCTTGTCGGGACGGAGACCGGCGATGATGCCGCTGTCTGGCAGCTTGACGATGAAACCTGCCTGATCGCGACCACCGATTTTTTCATGCCGATGGTCGATGATCCTTTCGACTTCGGCCGCATCGCCGCGACCAACGCCATCTCCGACGTTTATGCCATGGGCGGCAGGCCACTGATGGCGCTTGCCATTCTCGGCATGCCGATCGACAAAATGCCAACCGAAACAGTGGGGGAGATATTGAAGGGCGGCAGTGCCATCTGCGCAGAGGCCGGCATTCCCGTCGCCGGCGGCCATTCGATCGATTCGCCGGAACCTATCTACGGCCTGGCGGTCGTCGGCACATGCCCGATTTCCAGCTTGCGCCGCAACAGCGGCGCAAGACCCGGCGATGCACTGATCCTGACGAAAGCACTCGGCGTGGGTATCTATTCGGCTGCATTCAAGAAAGGTGCGCTGCCACCGGACGCCTATGGCGAACTCATCGCGTCGATGACGCTCCTAAATAGCGTCGGAGCAGACCTTGCTCTAGATACCGGCGTCCATGCCATGACGGATGTCACCGGTTTCGGCATTCTTGGTCACGCCCTTGAGATGGCTCGAGGATCGAACAAGCGGATATCGCTCAGTGTCAGGGACATGGCTTTTCTTGCGCGCGCCGCCGGGCTCGCAGAGCAGGGTTTCGTGACTGGCGCATCGCACCGGAACTGGGCAAGTTACAGTGAGAACGTCTCCCTGCCTGAAGACCTCCCAATATGGCGACGCCATATACTCACCGACCCCCAGACGTCCGGGGGGCTTCTCGTTTCATGCAGCAAGGATCGGGTAAGGGAATTGCTCGGGAAAATCGTTGCAGCAGGCTATCCCGCCGCGCGCATCATCGGCGCGGTGGAGGATGGCGAGCCCGAACTGCGCGTCGCTGCCTGAGCGAGTTTGGTCGTAACCGGTGTTCCGCTCCCACGTTGATCTTGCCGCCCTGATCTGTGATCGCCTTTCCATGGAAGAGCAACGGGAGTTTCTCCATGGAGACTACATTGGAGGTTCTCACGACCAGGAAGTCTGGACGTGAGGTTCACCGGCATTGGCCGGATGAGGTCAAGGCGCAAATCGTTTCGGAGAGCCTTCGGCCCGGCGCCAGTCCGTATCTTCCGCGATAACCCTGTCGGGCGAGGCGCTGATCAAACCGACTTCTTTCAGCCGCAGCGCATAGAAGCGGATGGTGTCAGCGGAATCGTAGTCCCGCCATTTCCGGTAAGGCAGCTCGCTGATCGCTGCGAACGCATCATCGTAGTGGCTGGCGAACCCGCCCGCCACCAGGCGCTCGGCAACCTGGGCCGGCGCCGCGGTGCGCGATAGTCGCCTGTTGGCCCGAAGCCGCCCCACATCCTGGCGATCGGAAGGGACCGCTGCGGCGGAAATCTGACATTCATAACGAGCATGTAATGAGTGAGCCTACCTAAGTGCCGGCAAGGTCTATTTGCAGGTGTGAAGACGTTCCATAGAGGCGGTAGCCGATATCGTAGAATACTCAAGAAAACTATGGTAGATTTACAGTACTTTTTAGATTCTCGTTTTATCCCATCCTGAACGGCGATGCTTGGATATTTCGCATAAGCGTAAGGCTTTCAAGGACGAGAAGGGTGTATTCCACTTCACTCGCGAGGCACGGGTGAATGACCTGATCTGCGATGGCATGCATCGAACACAGGGAGGAACCGATGAAACCCAAGGACATTTCCATCCGAGCCGTTGGTATGGCTTGCGGCTGCGGTAGTTGCTCGACCCCGTCAGCGGGTCGCGGCGAGGATGCCGATCTTGCGCGTCGCGGCTTCATGCGCAATGCGATCGCTTGCTCCGTCGTGGCGCTGGCTGGTGCTGCGGTCACGCGCGTTCGGCCGGCAGCGGCCCAGAGCGCATTGACGCCCGATGCGGCGCTCAAGGAGTTGATGGACGGCAACGAGCGCTATGTTGGCGGTCAACTCCGGTCCCTCAATGAGGACCTATCAATCCTCAAGTCCAAGAATGCCGAGAAGCAGGAGCCCTTCGCCGCGGTGCTGTCATGCGCCGATTCCCGCGTACCGGTGGAGTTCGTCTTCGACCAGAGCATCGGTCATCTGTTTGTCGTGCGCGTGGCCGGGAACATCACCACACCGGAGATCACGGCGAGCCTCGAATATGGCGTCGCCGTTCTAGGTACCAAGGTCCTCATGGTGCTGGGGCACGGTAACTGCGGCGCGGTCAAGGCAACGATGGAAGGCAAGGCGGTGCCTGGTCAGATCAGCGCGCTTTACGCCCCGATCCGGCCGGCGGTGGATGTCGCTGGCGGCAACCTGGACGCCGCCATCGACGCCAATGCCCGGCTTCAGGCAAGCCTGCTCAGCCAAGCCTCCCCCATCATCGCCGGAGCGATCAAGGAGGGGAAACTGAAGGTCGTGGCGGCCCGCTATGACATCGTGAGCGGAAAAGTCTCGTTGCTCGCCTAGTGGGGCATCAGCATCGATCCGGGGCCCAGGGGACGCAATTGGCTTTGTCCCGGACACGTCGCATCGTGAACGCATGGTAGGGCGTGCGTGTAGTTGTGATGATCGCAAACCGGAGGGACGCCATGAACACGATCATCGATTTCCTCAACACGATCTTTTGGGGTTATATCCTGATCTACGGACTGCTCGCCGTCGGGGTGTATTTCACCATCCGCCTTGGCTTTCAGCAGATCGTGCATTTCGGCGAGATGTTCCGGGTCGTCACCGCACGCGATACCCGCGGCGACAAGGAGGGCATCTCTCCGGTTCAGGCGCTCTGCACTAGCCTCGCGAGCCGGGTCGGCACCGGCAACATCGCTGGCGTCGCGGTGGCGCTGACCCTCGGCGGGCCCGGCGCGATCTTCTGGATGTGGATGGTGGCGCTGGTGGGAATGGCAACGTCCTACTCGGAGTCGACCCTCGCCCAACTCTACAAGGTGCATGAGGCGGAAGGCGGCGGCACGGGCGTCTACCGCGGTGGCCCGGCCTTCTACATCGCCAAGGGGCTCGGGATGCCGTGGCTCGGGTCGGTCTTCGCGGTCTGCCTGATCCTCTCCTTCGGTCTCGTATTCAACGCCGTCCAGGCGAACTCCATCGCCGATGCTATGGCCGGCGCGTTTGGTATCCCGAAGCTCGCGACGGGCCTGGTGCTCGCGGCCATCACCGGCATGGTGATCTTCGGCGGCATCCGTCAGATCGCCAGATTGGCGGGATATATCGTGCCCGTCATGGCCGGTGTCTATCTGCTGATGGCACTGTACGTGCTCCTCACCAACCTGCCGCTGGTGCCGGGCATGCTAACCCACATCGTCCGCTCCGCGTTCGGACTCGAGGAGGCGGCGGGCGGCGTGGCGGGCGGAGTCGCCGCGGCAATGGCCAACGGTATTAAGCGCGGGCTGTTCTCCAACGAGGCGGGCATGGGTTCGGCCCCGAACATCGCCGCGGCCGCGACGCCCGTGCCGCACCACCCCTCGAGTCAGGGCTTCGTGCAGGCGCTGGGCGTGTTCATCGATACGCTCGTGATCTGCTCGAGCACCGCGCTCATGATCCTGCTCTCGGAAGTCCACCTTTCGGGTCTCAACGGGACACAGTTGACCCAGGCGGCGTTGGGGCACCATATCGGCTGGATCGGGCCCTATTTCGTCGCAGTGGCGATCTTCTTCTTCGCCTTCACGTCGATCATCGGCAACTACTCGTACTCCGAGATGGCGATGGTCTTTCTCGGCATCGGCAATGCGACCGGACTGACCGTGCTGCGCGGGTTGGTCCTGCTCCTAGTCGTCTGGGGCGCGCTGCAGGCGGTGGCCACGGTCTTCGACGCCGCCGATGCGGCCATGGGACTGATGGCGACGATCAACTTAGTCGCCATCGTCGCACTCTCCGGAACGGTAGTGAAGCTGACGCGCGATTATTTCGCACAGCGCAAGGCCGGGGTGGAGCCGCGCTTTCACGGACGGGACTATCCCGAGTTCGGTGACCAGATCGACCACACTATCTGGACGCGGGACTGAGGCGGGCAGTAACACCGCACGAGATCACCACGGGGGTCAAGTGCCAGTCGCGGTGAAGGAATAGGCGAGGATGGGCAGCCAGTCTCGGCTGCAAGTAAGGAGGACCTATCGCTTTGGCAGCAGAACAAACACCGTGGTGGACATGGGTGTCGCCTGCAGTGGCTTGGGCGATCCTGCTGGTGGCACCATTTACGGGGGTCGGGGGCCTTGTTGCTGCGGCTGCTGGAGTGGCTCTGATCGCCACCGTCTTTGCCGCCGTTCACCACGCCGAGGTTGTCGCACACCGCACCGGCGAGCCTTTCGGCACGCTGGTGCTGGCAGTCGCCATCACGGTCATCGAGGTGGCGCTGATCGTCTCGGTGATGATCTCCGCTCCGGCGGAAAAAGCGGGGCTGGCACGCGATACCGTATTCGCCGCAGTGATGATCGTGATGAACGGCATCGTCGGCCTCTGCCTGCTTTCCGGGGGTATGCGCCATCACGAACAGGGATTTCAGCTCCACGGAGCAAGCGCCGCCTTGGCTGTGCTGGCCGCGCTCACCGTCTTGACGCTGGTCGTGCCAAACGTCGTCGCGACCGCAGCCGGGCCGATGTTCAGCACACCGCAGCTTGTCTTCGCCGGTATAGTCTCGTTGGCCCTCTACGGCTCGTTCATCTTCGTCCAGACCGTGCGGCACCGCGACTATTTCCTCCCGCTCGAGGCCGATGACGAGGATACGCACGCGTCATTGCCGTCAAACAGGATGGCCGCCACCAGCGCAGCCTTGCTGCTCGTCGCGCTGGTGGCGGTGGTGGGGCTTGCGAAATCCCTGACGCCGACGGTGGAGGCAGGAATAAGCTGGCTTGGCGTGCCAAAAGCCGTCGTGGGGATCGTCATTGCGGGCGTCGTGTTGCTTCCCGAGTGCCTGGCGGCGCTCAGGGCAGCCCAGGCCAACCGCCTGCAGACCAGTCTGAATCTGGCGCTGGGATCGGTACTCGCGGCAATCGGTCTGACCATCCCAACGGTCGCGCTTGTTTCGATTGTGATTGGCCAGCCCCTGGTGCTTGGCCTGGACGAGAAAGACCAGGTTCTGCTAGTGCTGACTCTGATCCTCAGCGTGATCACATTGGGTACGGGCCGGACCACGGTGCTTCAGGGTATCGTGCACCTGGTCGTCTTTGCAGTGTTCTTGTTCTTTGCAGTCGCGCCGTAGTGCGCAGGTGCGAAGCAACCGCGGAGTGCGTGGATGGACTCCGCTCGGCGCATGGACATCTGGATTATATCATTGGCGTCATTCAAATTCCTGCTTCAGGCGCACGATCTGCTCAGCCGTCCACCCCCGAACGTCGGTCACTTCGACCCAGGCGTCGATGTACCGACTCCTGGTGCTTGACCGCAATGCACCGAACGGTAGAATTAGGGCGCGGTTATTTAGAAGGTGCGAAGTCGCATACATCTGCCTTCAAAGACATCAAAAGAAGGGAGCCGCTCAATGGATTTCTCGGTGATCGATGTCGACCTAGTGGTGACGCTGCTGCTGCTCTTGCTTATCGGCATGGGACCCAAAATCGCATTGGTGCCTTTTCTCGAGAAGACCAAGCACCTCGAACCAGCGATACAGCGGTCGGTCGGCCGGCGGACGGTGGTGACGGCGGTCGTCACGGCAATCGTCCTGTTCGCCACCGGCGCACTGCTCATGCGCCTCCTGCACATCACCGCCGGTACCGTTGCAGTGGCCGGTGCCATCATTCTAGCGATCTTGGCTATCGAAATGGTGGCCGCGCCTGGCAAAAAGGTCGAGGAGGATGCTGGCGTCCAAGCAGAGCCGAACCGGGTCGCAATCTACCCGCTCGCCGTTCCATATCTGCTGAATCCGGTTGGGATCACGATAATGATCGTTGCCTCCGGCGAGGTCGTCTCAATCGCCAGCGCCGGCCTCGTCCTCGGACTCATCCTGTTGGTCGGCGCGTTCGACTATCTGGTCTTTTCCAACATCGACAAGTTAGCGATGCGCCTGAACCCGGTCAGCCTGATTATATCTGAGGTCGTGTTCGGGATTCTGCTCACCGCAGTTGCTGTCGAGATGATGGTTTTCGGGCTCGGCTTACTTGGGATCATTGCGGCGGCCAAGCACTAGAGCGTGAGCCGCCGATGACCTTGGGATACGAAGCGGCGGAATGCAGGCGGAAGCGGATACTGGGGCGTCGGTGAAAACGCACGACGGTGCGAGGGGAGGATGACATGGCGGACGAGAAAAGGGTAGCGGAGTCCTCGACGCTTGCGCCACCGCCGGCGAAGGCTCTATCGCACAAAAATCCGGTTCGCCGCGTGACGCTGATCGTGATTGCGATCTGCGCCGCGCTCTTCGTTTACGGCATCGCCGCCAACCGCTACACCCCCTATACGGCCCAGGGACTGGTGGAGGCGTATCTGGTCAAGATCGCCCCTGAAGTTGGCGGCAGCGTGATCGATGTCGGCGTCGACACCGATCAGCGTGTGGAGGCAGGCACAGTCCTGTTTCGCATCGACCCCGACCCGTATGCGCTCGCCGTCCGTCGCGCCGAGGTGCAGCTCGAGGCCGTCGGGCAGTCGATCGGCGCGTCTACCGCGGCGGTGGCGTCAGCGGAGGCAAAGCTCGCCGAGGCCATCGCCAAGCGGGAGAATTCGCGCGAGCAGGCAGCGCGCACCCTCGAGTTGGTCAAGAAGGGAGTCTACCCTGAGGCGCGCCGGGCGCAGGCGCAGTCGATCCTGGATTCATCGGAAGCTGTCGTGGTCCAGGCCGAAGCCGAGATCGAGAAGGCCCGTCAAGCCCTTGGTCCCACAGGCGCATCCAATCCTCAAATTCGCGATGCCATGGCGGTTCTGGAACAAGCGAATCTCGATCTCCAACGCACCGCGATCCTGGCTCCTTCCGAGGGCGGTGTGACGAGTCTCTCGCTCGCGATCGGGCAGCTATTGGCGAAGGGGGAGACTGCGATGACCTACATCGACACAAGGGAGGTCTGGATCGAAGCGGCTTTCCCGGAAAACAGCCTGGAAAACATTGCCGTCGGCCAACCCGCCGACATTGTGCTCGACATCCTTCCGGGACGCGTGGTCACGGGACGCGTGGTAGCGCTGGGCTACGGGGTGGGCAACCGCAGCGTCGACCTGCGCACCGGCCTGCCTGCACCGCGGACACAGAGCGGCTGGGTTCGCCCGCCACAGTTGATGCCGGTGCGTATCAAGTTGGACCAGGACGTGCGGCCACTCCGTTTCGGCGCGCAGACCAACACGATGATCTACACAAGCGACAACGCCATCATGAACGCCATAGGCTACATCAGGATGCGGCTCGTCGCGCTGCTGACCTATGTCTAGTGAGGCCACAGCCGTGCGTCCTGGCGGACCCGATCGCGCTGCCGAACGCGCACGCCGCGCCGCCCTTCGCCTCGCCTTCGGGGTTGCAGCCTGTTTCGCGGTGGTCGAGGCGCTCGACTGGGACGTGACCTTCCTCGCCCCGCTCCTGGCCGCGAACATCCTCGTCAAGCTGGAACGCCCTCCGCCGAGCCTTGCACAGGGTCTCGCTTTCCTGGGCCTGATCGCCGTGTCGACAGGGATAGTGATGGTGCTCACGGCAGCCTTTATCGGCAGCCCGGTGGTGCTGATCCTCGCACTCGCGCTCATCATCTACCTCTCGTTCTATGCCCACCGGCGCGGCGCGCCGGAGTTGGTCACGCTGCTTCCCCAGATTTCGGCCGTCATGCTTCCCACCATCGCCATTCTGTCGCCCGCGGCAGCGGGATCGTTTGCCACCACGATAGTATTGGCCGGCATCGTGGCACTGATAACCGTATGGACAGCGCACACGATATTCCCCGCTCCTGCGGCCGCGGGGCCTGAAGCGTCGCCAGCCAACGACACGGCACGTGCGGCCGGGCCGACCACGGCTGCGCGCCACGCACTTTATGACACTCTCATCCTGCTCCCAGTTCTGAGCTGGTTCATTCTCGACGCCACGCAGGTCGCGATCGTCGTACTGATAGTCATCGTGACGCTGCTCCGGCAGCACGACCGAGGACAAGGGCAGCAGACTGCGCTCGGACTGATTCTCGGAAATCTTATCGGCGGGATAGCAGCCGCAGGATTTTACAATCTCATGCTCGTTGGCGGCTCGCTGCTGTTTTTTGTCATGGCGTGTTTTGCCGCAAGCCTCATTTTCGCTGGCCGGATCGTGGTGGCGGCCGAGCGCGCACCCATTTACGCCATAGCCTTCGCAACCTTCATCCTGCTCTTGGGGCTCGGTATGTCACCGCTGCCCGGCACCAGCGGCGAGGCCTTCTTCAGCCGCTTGCTCAACGTCCTTCTCGCCTCGGCTTACGCAATCGGTGGCCTGTCGCTCGTGGAGCGCTGGCGACGCCTGCCGTCCTGAGCGCTTACGCGTGAACAAGAGCTTGAGTAGCGGCTTTGGATTCCGAGACGGGACCTTCGGGACATCATCGACAAGGGTCCGGATGTGGCACGTTCCAACCGAACACACATCAAGGGACTATGCCGAGCTTGCAATCTGGACCTATCGGAAATCGCGGGCTTTGGGGAACTGGCTCGGCATAGTCTCGGGCTCGGGATAAATTCCAGTGGACTAACCCGCTCCGCTACGCCGGAGCGGCAAGGAGGTGACGTATTCAGTAGGAGCCCCAACTGCGCGAGGATGGGACGGCTGGTTGCAGCCCATCCATTGGACAGAGGAGCTCATCATGACCCCACTTCGCCAGCGCATGAGCGAGGACATGCAGGTGCGCAATTTTTCGCTCAATACCCAGCACTCGTATCTGCAGCAGGTATCGCTGTTTGCACGACACTTCGGCAAGTCGCCAGACTTGCTCGGCCGTGAGGACATCCGGACCTATCAGGTCTATCTGGCCAACGAGAAGAAGCTGGCGCCGGGCTCGATCCACATCGCCCTTTCGGCGCTGCGCTTTCTCTTCAATGTGACACTCGAAAGGGATTGGGTGCCGGAAGAGGTCCTCCCGCTTCCCAGGAAGCCACAGAAACTGCCAATCATCCTCAGCCCGGATGAAGTGCAGCAGTTTCTCGGCTGCGTGGCCGATCTCAAACACCACGCCATTCTGACGACGTGCTATGCCGCCGGTTTGCGCATCTCGGAAGCGGTGCACCTGAAGCCCACGGACATCGACAGCCAGAGAATGGTCGTCCGTGTCGAGCAGGGCAAAGGCCAGAAGGACCGCTATGTGATGCTATCGCCGAAGCTGCTCGAGATCCTGCGCGATTACTGGAAGATGCGGCGGCCAAAAGAGTGGCTCTTCCCCGGCGATCGCGCCGGCCATCCGATCACCAGGGATGCGGTCGGGCAAGCCTGCGCGAAAGCGCACGATCTCTCCCGCTTGTCCAAACCGGTGACGCCGCACAGTTTGCGGCACGCCTTCGCCGTCCATCTCCTCGAGGCCGGCGCCGACGTGCGCACCATTCAACTGCTGCTCGGTCACCGCAGTCTTGCAACCACCGCCCATTACCTGCGCATCGCCACCAACAAGGTCTGCGCCACGGCGAGCCCCTTCGAGCTTTTGCCACGTCCAGCGCCCACCCCGCCGCCGCCCGCCAAGCCTGAGTATTTCTGAGCTCCCGATGGTCCGTTCAGGGCCGGAAGTGGCGGATATATTCCGTCGCTACGGCGAGGCCTATCGTGCCCAGCACACATCGCTGTCGACCGCTCAGCGCCGCGTCATGACGGCGATCGAGTTGTGCCGGACCGCCGCGCTCGGTGGGCACGTCGAAGCGTGCGATCAATGCGGACACAGGCGCATCGCCTTCAACAGCTGCCGTGACAGGCATTGTCCCCGCTGCCAATCGCTGGCCCGCGCGCAATGGCTGGAGGATCGTCGCGCCGAGCTGCTCGACGCACAGTACTTCCACGTCGTCTTCACGCTGCCGGAGGCCATTGCCGCCATCGCCTATCATAACAAGGCGCTCGTCTACGGCCTGCTGTTCCGCGCCACCGCTGAGACGCTGCGCACCATCGCCGCCGACCCCCGGCATCTCGGCGCCGAGATCGGTTTCTTCGCCGTTCTTCACACCTGGGGGCAAAATTTGCTGCACCACCCCCATCTGCACTGCGTCGTCCCGGGTGGCGGGTTCTCGCCAGACGGCACGCGATGGATCGCCTGCAAGCCGGGCTTCTTCCTGCCGGTCCGCGTGCTCTCACGCCTGTTCCGCCGCTTGTTCCTGCAGCACCTTGAGAAAGCCTTCAACGCCGGCAAGTTGCAGTTCTTCTCCGACTTGCAGCGCCTCAACTGGCGCAGTGCCTTCCGGCGCTATCTGGCGCCCCTTCGAAAGACCGACTGGGTTGTCTACGCCAAGCCGCCCTTCGCGGGCCCCGAACAGGTCCTGGATTATGTCGGCCGCTACACGCACCGCGTCGCCATCTCCAACAACCGCCTCATCGACATAGAGGATGGCAAAGTCGCCTTTCGCTGGAAGGACTATCGGCACGGCGATCGGCAAAAGGTCATGACCGTCTCCGCCGACGAGTTCATCCGCCGCTTTCTGTTGCATGTCCTGCCCGAGGGCTTCCATCGGATCCGCTATTACGGTTTCCTGGGCAATCGGTATCGCGAACAAAAACTTGCCCATTGCCGCGACCTGCTCGGCATGCCGGTTCCCGAGCCGTCGGACAGCCGAGCTCCGAAGGAGTACCGCGACCGTTACGAGGAGCTCACCGGGCGGTCCCTCAGGCAATGCCCGGCCTGTCGTCAAGGGCAAATGATCACCATCGAAACCTTCGACGGCTTCACCGAACCACCGCCATACCGGGATACGTCATGAAGAAGCGCAGCACTTTCATCGTCGCCGCATCGCCCCGTTCGGCCGGCCAACCGGGCCGATCCCGCGAAAGTGTGCGTCGTCGCGCCCACCAGCGTCTTCCGGCAGGCTAC
The DNA here is from genome assembly GCF_000577275.2 of Rhizobium favelukesii. Lineage (NCBI taxonomy): Bacteria > Pseudomonadati > Pseudomonadota > Alphaproteobacteria > Hyphomicrobiales > Rhizobiaceae > Rhizobium > Rhizobium favelukesii. Next base: position 657,280 of record NZ_HG916855.1, on the reverse strand, counting down.
AGCGTCAATCGTTACCTCTTTCGAACCCGAAATCTGCGCTGCTTTCGTCACCCGCGCTCCCGCCACCCCTGCATCCACGCCACTGTGCGATGCCCTTTCCTTGGACGGGCACCATTCAATACCCATAGAGCGCCACTCGCGCCCGCGGCTTAGCCCAACACGTTTTTAGCGCACCGTCGCCATCGGCCTCGGAGCGCTCGTCAACGTCGATACCCGCGACGACACGCTAAAAACGCTCTGCATTATGCCGAACTCGGCATAACAGGTCAAAGATGCCACGAGGCCTCGCCGCTCCCCCGGCCTCCGCTATACACCCACCAAATCGTAAGAACGGCGCTTGCGCTCCATTGTTAACCAAAATGTCGAGGCGCGAGAACTTCTTGGCGGTCTTCGCGACGGCGTCACGGCAGAACTTTGGATCCTTGACGTCGCCCTTGATCACGAGGCACTTGTGGCCTTCTCTTTCGACGGCCGCCTTGGTGTCCGCCGCATCCTTATCCTCGTCAAGGTGGACGATAGCGACGTCTGCCCCTTCGCGTGCGAACAGGATTGCCACCGACCGGCCGATACCAGAGTCGCCACCGGTGATGAGCGCGACCTTGTTCTTCAGCTTTTCGGAGCCCTTGTAGAACGGCGCGTCGTACATCGGTGCGAGTGGAAGATCCGCTTCTGAGCCGGGCTTAGCCTGATGGGCTTTCGGGAACGGCGGCGCTGGATAGTCTCGTGCACCGGCCTGCATCGCTCCTGATGGCTTCGACCTCTCCTTCTTGTCGGCCTTTTCGACCTGTTGCTGGATTTCGCGCTGCTTTGCGGCGGTAGCCTTTGATGACATCGTGCGCTCCTCTCGATTGTGAGAAGACAACGCCCAAGGGCCGAAAAAGTCACGCCGATTGGAGCCGAAAGCTTCGCAAGTTGAAACAGGATGGCATCATTGAGGGGTAAACCTAGAAACGCATCCTGCGGCAGTTTCCTCGCCTTGGTCAACACGACGTACCTCCCCTGCCCACCCAACTCCGCGATTTTGTCCCCCAGGTCGAGCGCTTTTCCGCGGAGATAACTCGGTAGGTCGCGCCGCTAGGCGGTTCCGCCAGATTGGTTGTCCAGACCGATGCCTGTTTGCTTCAACTTCGCCTTGAGCAGCTGGGATACCAGGGCCTTAGTCCGAAAGACTTGCAGCGACTGACTTGGGAAGCGCCGTATCCCATCCGCTGGGAAGCGGATGAAGTTGAACGATCCCTGCGAAAACGCTTTGCACCGATGGCTGCGAACTCCCAGTGACTATGCGCCGGTCTCACCCGCGCAGTTGCGACGGCACCCACGTCCCGGGAAGAGGCCCTGCTAAATTGTCCGCCTCAACGCACTGTCCTCGCGAAAACCCGGGCCAGACGCTCGGCGAACGCTCGGGGATCGGTAGGTTTGTCCCCATCGAGAATGCGGGCTTCATCGAGAAGCAGATATGTCGCGTCCTCACGGAACCCGTCGTCATCCTTCATTGACGTGATCGCGGCGACCGTCGGATGCGCGGGATTGATTTCGAGGATCGGCTTCGCCGCTGCGTCCAGGCGGCCGGCACTCTGGAGGATTTTCTCCATTTGGCGGTCGTAGCTGTTCTCGGGCGCGACAAGGCACACCGCACTCTCTGTCAATCGATCGGAGGCGCGAACATCTGCGACGTGATCGGCCAACGTCTTCTTCGCAAACTCTACAAACGCATCCGCCTCCGCAGATGCCTCAGGGCTAGCAAGAGACTGCCCATCAAGCTTGGGGGTTTGGGACAGGTCGGCAGCGCCCTGCGTTACCGACCTAAACGCCTTCCCTTCAAATTCGGGGGCGTTCATCGTCCAGAAGCTATCGATGGAATCCGTCAACAACAGGACTTCTATTCCTCGTGCACGGAAACCCTCCAACTGCGGCGATGCCTTCAACTGTTCGAGGTTGCCGCCCGCCAGGTAATAGATGACGCTTTGCTCGCTCTTCATGTCCTTCACGTACTCGCCAAGCGACCTGAAGCCTTCGCCTGACGTTGTCGTCCGGAACCTCGAAAGCGCAAGCAACTGGGAGCGGCGTTCGAAATCCTCGTAGATGCCCTCCTTGATAACCGCACCGAAGTTGTCCCAAAGGGTACGGAAGGTTTCAGGCTCACTCTCCGCCAGCTTTTCGATCGCTGTCACAATGCGGTTCGCTACACCCTTGCGGATAGCCGACAAGATCGGGCTTTCCTGGATCATCTCGCGCGAGACATTCAGAGGCAGATCAGAGGTGTCGACGAGACCACGGACAAACCGAAGGTAGCGCGGCATAAGCTCGGCATCGTCGGTGATAAACACCCGCTTCACGTACAACTTCATCCGCCCCTTGCGATCGGGGTCGAACATGTCGAACGGCTGGGAACCGGGGACGAAGGCCAGTGCGGTATATTCGTGCCTTCCTTCGGCCCGGAAATGAACAGTCAGCGCCGGATCATCGTACTGACCTGACACTCCGCGGTAGAAGTCGGTGTACTCGTCCTTTGAGACGTCATTTTTGGCCTTGGTCCAGAGTGCGGAGCCATCCGTGATCCGCTCGGGCTCGCCGCCGGGCTTTACGATAATGGTGATTGCCACGGGCACGTGGCCCGATTGTTCCTTGACGATACGTTCAATCGTCCATCGGGATGTGTAGTTCTTGGCATCCGCCATTAAATGGAGAGTGATGCGTGTCCCACGAGCTGGCGCGTCAACAGGGTCGATCGGCGTGACCTCATAGCTGCCCTTGCCATCCGACGACCACCGCCACGCATTGTCCGATCCGGCACGGCGAGAGGCGACGTCGACGCGCTCGGCGACCATGAAGCATGAGTAGAAGCCGACGCCGAACTGCCCGATAAGCTGCGACCCCTCGCCGCCGGGCTTGTTGGCTCCGATCCGTTCCATGAAGGCCCGTGTGCCAGACCGAGCGATCGTACCGAGAGCCTCGATCAACTCGTCGTGGTTCATGCCAATCCCGTTGTCTTCAAGGATGAGACGATTGGCTTCCTCATCAAGGGTAAGTGTGATCCGTGCTTCCCCATCACCTCCGAGCAGCGACGGTGTTTCGATCGCCTCATAACGCAGCTTCTCGCAGGCATCAGCAGCGTTTGAAATCAGCTCGCGGAGGAAGACGTCCTTATCAGAGTAGACCGAGTGCACCATCAGGTGGAGAAGGCGAGCAACATCGGCTTCGAAGACGTGGCTTTCGACTGGCTTTTCTTGATTTTGGGACACCCAGAGACCTCACCGAGATGAATGAAAAAATGCGCAGATGAGGTGGCAAGCGGCTTACAAAAAATCAAGGAGCTTGAACGATTTTTGCGTCCCCGACCTCGGACTGGCGGCCTGAAGGAAACGGCCGACACTCAGAGAGGGAACCCGTGATGGGTTGACTGCGGTTTCCCATGCAATGCACATTCTGCTTCCATCGCCGCGGAACTGCAGTTGCAGCACATCTAATGTGCGGCCGCACACCTAGCTATAGGTCATCCAAGTCGCCGACCAAGCGACCTATGCATAAATTCCTCTGCGAGCTTCCTACGATCGCGGGCTGCCATAAGGGCATCGAGATCGATTGACGACGGCCCGAACTTTGTGAAAAGCCTATATGCCTCGGTGTCATCGAGCGCATACTTCTCCTTGAACTGCGCGAGGCTATATGGAGCCCCGCGAACAAGCTTGCGTCCATTGTGAACGTCGGGTCGGCTGATAGAAACCATCGCATCCTCCAGGTGATGATCGTTATAACAGCAATTTGCGGCCGCCGGGCTGGCAACTGAAGAGTCGTCTTCGGAAGGACCAGGCGACCACCCGGCTAATGAATCAACTAATAGATTTGTTCCATCGCAATCGGTGGCCAAATAGAACCTTGGCTACTACCACCCTGCCAAACGGCTTCGGTGCCCGCTACGACGCTCTATCGGGACTGTTGCAGACTGCCTCAGAAGGGGACTTTGGACGATTGGGTTGGCGGTGTTGCTGATGTCTCGAGATCGCTCGGAGTATCGTCCATGCCCGCATCGAGACTCGTCGCTTGAGTTGGACCTCCGACGCTTTCTTCCAAGTTGCCGTTGCTCAGAGCATCATACCGATTGATTGGTGCCTCCACCTCATTGCCGAAGTTCGAGACTTGGGCCAGAAGCGCCTGCGCATGCTGCAAGGCATTTTCTGTGTCGATGCTGTTGTCGGCATTGCTCATGACGACTGAGATATACTCGCCACCCTCCCCCAAAAACTCGACGGCAATCATCTGACCTTCTGGTGCTATACGTGTCCCTGTGATCTGCATGACATCCTCCGCGTTTTACAAAAAACTTCATTGAGGACGGTTGGTTCCGGCCCCATGTACGATCTTGCCCTGTGAGATTTTGAACCGGCGATTTCGCGCGAAGCCCGGATACTTCCAATCGCCATGTTGGCGATGCTGCAAGTCGCAGTCCTTTAGCGGAGCAATGATATGGCGTAGGGCACGCATTCTTGGCCTCAAGGTCCACGAAAACCCCTATCTCAAGCCGGAACGCCTACCCAAGGAAGACGAAGTCGCACTCGGTGACTGGGTGGCGCGCCATGATGCTTGGAAATTCGGTTGGGAAGCGGAAAACGCCAGTCGAGAGGGCAGCATCTCGAAGTACTTTCCGTCTAAATTCAACCGCCCACTAGGTCGCTTGGTGCCTAAGTCTTACCTTCGAAGATTTCTCAGTGAATGACGGTCGCGACCTGTTCGTCCGCAGGGATCGGCGCTTTATGCGTTTCCGTCACCGACCAGGCCGTGACGGCAACAGCAACAGCCATGTACATGAAAGCTCCCTTGAACGGACGGGCCGTCAAGACGCAGTCCCTTGTCGCTTCCAACGAGTTCAGCTTCTTTGTCATGTTGTTCCTTCGTGTCTGAAGGGGGTGATATAGGCGATTAGCGTCCGCTAAAGAACGACGGGAATCGAGTACCTGCTCTGCGGCACACGAATACCCGCCGATCATCACTCTAGCGCTCCGGACTTGGAACCCAACCTCGTGTCAGGCCTTTGCTCATGCATTTCTGTGCGGTGTCGAGCTGATCTCTAAGGTGCTTGCAGTCGTCGATCAGCGTGACAATGGCTGCCCTCATGTTACCCGAGTGCCAAGCAATCGCTTGTTCAACGGCATCGTACTGAAGGTCTAGCCTTTTCTCGGCGGCTGTCATCGCGTTTTCCCTCGCGGTTTCTGGCTTAGACAGGATCATTCGCAGACGTCATGGTTCACGCCCAACATTGACGACTCGTTCCGGAATCAAGGGAACCGGCGAATGGTGGCAGAGCCCAGTGATTCCTTCAACCCGAACACTTGGGACTCTGGTTGGGAGTCGAAATCGTCCGATGACCGGTCTGTCGATAGGTGCGCGCAGAAGTTGTACGACTGCAGCTTGGCTCTGAAAAGCCAACGACTACCGTTGAATGGACTCCTTTTCTCAGGATCGCACTCCAGATCATCGGCGGATGCGGACGGGCCGCATCCTATAGGAATAAGGCACATGCGCGCTTGACGTGCCGCCTTTGCAATAGCTGTTAAGTACGTAATGCGTCTGCCAAGAACCGTTTGCCGGGTTTCTTTTGTGCGGCTCACTATCGGGGCCTAACGCGGTCGGACGCAGGCTCAGGAATGGTCGAAATTTACTCCCAGTACATCCACGATGACGGTCTTCGCTACGTCGTGTTACCGAAGGGAGACGAAGTCGAAGGCTGGGGGATGCCGGCGCGGAAAAAATCCCCAAGACGTTGGATCACGCCGAGGTCATGGAAGCAGGCCACGGCGAGGCGATAGACATATATAGATCCGTCGCCCGGCGACTAACTGACTACCGGATGTGCTCCGTGTGCGGCCCGAGGGGATTTCGAATATCAAGATCGAAACAAGCGACGGCACAATCGAGCATAAGAACATTTTCACGGTCTATGAGTCTGGTGATCTAGTGTCGCTGGCACATGCTCAAGAGTAATCACCAGGAGCCAGGACAAATCGCCTCCGGAGGAACTCCGAGCGATCGTCCTCGTTGAGCTGGCCCTCGAATGAGTTTTCCTTGTCTCGTCATATCCGAATGTTGACTGGGCCACAAAAGAGAACATAATAGGAACATCCGATCCATTGAAGAGGACGACGGCCATGCCACACATGCCGATCGCAAAGCTGCGCGCTCAAGACATCACAGGTACTTACTGGACGCCGCCAACGGAAGCGACAATGGCCGAAATCCATCCGCTTCTAATGGCAATCATGATAATGATGCCCAACTACCAGGGCTGGAGCCTCTATTCTGCCAACGCCTACGACATGGCTTCCGGAGGCCCGCTCGGCTATTTCGACATTGCGGTCGACCCCGCCACAAAGAGAGCCTGTGGCTACTTCAATGCCGTCGGTTCCAGCATCGTGATGCGCAAACCGGTCTGGTTCCAATGCGCCGGAGATGCGAGCGACGTCGTGCAGGCCTTCTATGACGTCGTTCGAGAAGCGGGCCATGTCGATTAAGCCCGCAAAGCAAATGGACGTCGCCTTTGAGGTTGAAGCCGCCCTCGCCTTCCACGACGAAGATGCCAAGGCGACCATCGCGACACTGCTCGGTGACATCAAGCATTTGCGCATGCAACTGGCATTGGCCGAGGCAGCAATGAGCCGCGGAATGACGCGGGGATGGACGCCCACGTTTGATCGGGAGGTTGAACGTGCTGGACAGGACTAGCCGGACAGCAAAGCCGAATTTCGAGACCGCCTTTCGTAAATGGTGGCAGGCTCAGGGACCGAACTTCGAGAACAGGGTCAACATCAGCCTCGCAAAGAAGCTCTTCCGAGCGGGCTATGCTTCGGGGCGCAGAGCGGACACCGACCGATACATCTTCGCCGTCGGTCGTTTCCGCATAACGGTTTGGGCAGATGGTCTGCTGGACGCGAAACGGAAAGCGACAGCCGAGGCTGATCTTAGAGCCGCCAAACGCGGGTGGAAAAGAACCAAGACGGGTTGGGTCCTCAAGGAGGGATTATGAACGACATCGATCGGCCGACACTGCAGCGTGCTCCCACACTCGTCGGCCGGAAATGCCATTGCGGGGACTGGGCTGGCTTCAGTTTTGTCAAGGGAGAACGCGACGACTGGTGGTGTTGGAAGCACTATCCATACAAGACCTCGGCTCGCTTGGAGGCTGCCCTGGAAGCCGCCGAGGTCGCACGGTCCTTCGCTGCAAAAGTCGCATAACCGCTAAGAATACGAAACGTCTCCCACGCCCACAGCGCGCAAGCGTCCGTAAACAGTTTCGCGTTTTCGCCAGGAGCAGCTTCGACTTCGAAACCGCCATCCCACGTCATTCCCGCGCGTGCGAGAACCCCTTGAATATCCAGGTCAGGCGCTGGCGGTTCGTCCTCCGGCAGAAGAAATCGCTGGACACGAAGTCCATCGATATAGGCTTCGTGGCAATAACGGCCGAGTTCCTCTCGCGCCTCCAGAAGCCGAAGCATCGCCTTAGGGCTGCCTTGGACTTCGCTAATACCAACATGCATTGATCAAAACCGATGCGCCCACTCGCGCAGTCCAATGGACATTATCTTCCAGGGTTGCGCGACGAGTTTGTTCCAGGCGGCACAGCAGTGAGCGACGATGTCCTCGTAGTCTGTGAAGATGCGGTTCGACAGCCAGTTGTCCCTCATAAACTGCCAGACGTTTTCGACAGGGTTCAATTCAGGCGAACGCGGCGGCAAGAACAGCAATGTGATGTTGTCAGGGACGCTGAGCTTCGGCGTGACGTGCCATCCGGCTTGATCGAGGATGAGGACCGCGTGAGCGCCGTCATCGACTGCCTGGCTGATTTCCAGCAGATGTTGATTCATGGCGTCGGTATCGCAATAGGGCAATACGAGGCCCGCGCCCTTACCTTTCTTGGGGCAGATGGCACCGAAGATGTACGCCCACATCGTCCGTTGATCCAGCGGCGCTGAAGGTCGGGTGCCACGGCGAGCCCATCGGCGGGTGATCTTGTTTTTCTGACCTATGCGCGCCTCGTCGGCCCACCAGAGTTCGATCTCGGTATTCTTCGGGAGGCTGCTTCTGATGGCTGCCAATGCGGCAGGGAACTCTTTTTAAAAGCGTCCACTTCGGGTTCATTCTGGGCGTAGTGGCGCGGCCGGGCAGACAGCTTGGCAAAGCCGAGAGCCTTCAATTCGCGACCAACCGTGGTCTCGTCCATCGAGATCCGGAATTCCTGGAAGATCCATTGGACCAGATCCTTGCGCCGCCACCGAACGACACCGTGGATAGCCGGGATCGGACCACGCTCTACAATCTTGGCCAAGGCCTGGCGCTGATCATCATTCAGCTTGGGCCGATTGCCGGGAGCCTTGCCGTTGAGGAGCCCGGCCGACCCGTGCTCATTGAAACGAACGACCCAGTCGCGAACAATCTGCAAGGTCACGCCCCCGATCCGGGCCGCATCTGTACGCGAGCCGCCGTCATAAATTTCCGCCAACGCCAGAAGCCGCCGCGCTTGAGCGGCATCCTTGGTCCCTTTCGCGAACTGCCGCAGAGCAGGACCATCAAAATCATCGCGCAATGCAATCGCCGAACCCATTGCAAACCTCCCGTTTGCCCCATGGATTCAGATTTTCACCGATTCGGGAATCCCAAGTGAGTCGCACTCTGCGCTCGCTGGTATAACCTGGAGGATACCCTCAAGGTTCTCTTCGATCTGGTCGACCAATTGGAAGTACCAGGCCTTGAGATCGGATAGGCGCGAAAGCTCGATTTGGTCACCGCAGTTCTCGAGCACGTATCTCCAGTCCGTGCACTCGATGGCCTGTTGGATCTCCGCTACTGGCAAGCCTTCACTGAGATGGCGATTTGCGGCTTCCGCAAAAGCTTCGTCGTCATCACGACGCGCTTGAACGCGGAAAGCGGCGACCCGGGAGAGATCAAAGGACTGATGCATCGATGCCTGCCTTGGACGTTTGAGCCAGTTGTCTTCTTGCCGCGTGTTCCGCTTTTGCGGCTTGAAGACGAGCTTCATGCTCCTCGGACCAGATTTCATGGACAGTATCACCACCGTTCCATTGGAAACCCCGCTCCCTGAGGCAGTCGTCGATAGCTGTTTCGGGTGGCGGGGACAGTTCGCCAGCGCGCAAATGGCGATTGATCCTAATGCCGGCCAACTGGGTATTTTCCGCGATGCGGGCGACGGCAGTGCGCACCCTTACCTGCTCAAACTCCGCAGCGCGGCTAGGATCGTCCATGTCCTGCACACGTAGGCGTGCGGCTGCAGTTTTGAGGCCGCTGAGCGCCTGCGTCCACTCCGTCAAAAGGTCGTCCAGTTTTGCGATCGAGACGCCGCGTCCGGAATTGGTCAACACAAACCTCCACGAGGTGTCGGCAGTTGCCGCCTTCAGCTCGACCACTGGGCATCCGTCCGCTATAAGGGACTGAAGTTCCTTGATGTTCTGTCGCTCCAGCAGCTCTTTCAGCAGCTTGACCCGATCTTCGTTTGCCATTTCATCTCCACTTCTGACTAAAAGTGTTCCGGCAATCCGAGAAACCGTCAATACGAAAAACGGCGACAAGTTCTTCCTTGATCAGTGCGTGTGTTGATTATGGGATGGCCGCCCTTCCGAGGACATCGAGTATGATGGTCCGTCATTTAAGGAGAAGCCATCTCACAACAACCGACCTATGATCAGCAGCAGGGGCTCCCTGCCTGCGGCCTAACGAGAACTGTGCCCGACGGATGCAAACTACTAGATTGCCAGGTCCCGGTTAAGAAAAAGCCCCAGGCTAGAACTAATCGTTTGCCGCTGGTCCGTGATATGTTCAAGACTGCGCCCATCTGGAGGCTGGCGAAATTGCGGAAGCCATCGCGGCAAGAATAGCCTGGCCTCGAAGCTAGGTGACACGCAGTAGTTGTTGACGACATGCTATGTCGTGGCAACGAAAATTCGGTCGTTTAGTCCTATCAATTCGACTTGCCATTTGCGAAGTTATCTACCCACTACCCCTCCATGGGGCCGGCGAAAAGACGTGGGTCTTATCAGATTTGTCACCCTTGGGCACCAACCGCTTTTCCGTCCGAAGAGCGGGCGTCGGTCGCTCGATGCATTCGCAATGCATCCTGAGACCGACGCCATGGTTTTTACCGAGTTCAATAGTTTCACCATTCGATGAGCAAAATCCAATGGTTAGCTGAGTTCATATTTTTGGGCTACCCGGTGCAACCCAGTTAGCACCTTCACGGGCACGCCCGCGTCGATCGACGCGATCTGATTCGGCGGAAAGTTCACAGAGAAATCGGTCTCACCCCGTGCGATCCACTCCGATTGGTCGACGCTCCTGTCGCCCTCGACGTAGCGGACGTCGGTGAAGCCCTCTTCGCGCATCAGTTCTCCGGCGATGTACGCGCCTGCCCAGCAGTAGGAACCACCAACCCACCGCGGCAAGCGGACAGACGTCGTTTCCGGTGCCGGTTCCGCAGCAGCGTTGGTTGGCCGAACCTTAAACGGCCATGCGCTCCCGGCCGCCGTGGGACTGGTCAGGAAGGTGCGCCGATTTTGAATGATCTGCATCGAAACGCTCCTTTCATGAATTTGCGGTTTGCAGCCGGAATCGAGGAAAGAGATTCCGACTGAAGCGGACTCTCGTGAGCGCGCTAATAATTGCGAGTTCGGAGCGCGCCCTATTTTGCGGCGGGAGTCTTACGCTCTCAGTCGCTGGCGCATGAGCGGTCCCGGCCAGCGATCCTAATTACAGGCCTGATCTGGTCCGGTAGCGAGCATTCTCACCCAGCTAAACAACTAGCCGGCTGCCGCCGTTCTCGAATGCTATTTGACGGCAATGGAGTTGGGTTTGCCTTCCTCTCCAATCATCACGACCAGGAGTTTCGTGGGGACGCCGCCAGGATTGAAGGCTTGCATGGGGGTACTACAGCCTCCCCAGCCTTATAGGTTCTTGAGACCCCCTCAACCCGAGTTTCCAGCGTTCCTTCCAACATGAGCGATGATTGGAACCGGATGTCGATGAAGATTGCTGTGACCGTTCGGTTGGATTGTAATGACCATCGACGTTACTTCCGGCTTATCAGTCTGCGGCAGAGTCAATGGTTGGTCGGTAGCTGTTGTCGTCGTCTTCAGTATAACTTTCCCTTCGAAGCCTACGGCGTCGTGCGAGTGATCCTGGGCAAGTACGGTTGTGGGGAACGGCGTTAAACCAGCGCTCCCCGCCGCAACAGCAACGCCCAATGTGAGGGATAACGTGTGCGTAATCGTGTTCATCGCTTCCTCCGTCTAGAGCATCGCACTTGAATTGAGAATCGAGTGGGGTTTTCACGAGGGTATTGGTGTGATTCACTGCGGTTGGAGGTGAATCACATGGGTAAATCTCATTCTGTTGATCTTCGTCAGCGTGTTGTTTCCATGGTCGCTAGCGGCCAATCACGGCGAGCCGCTGCCCGTCATTTCGCAATCAGCGACAGCAGTGCGATCAAGCTGCTGCAACGCCGGGAGCGGACTGGGCTGATAACCCCCGCGCGTCAAGGAAGGCCACCAGGTGCAGGGAAACTGTCGGCGTTTCGCGATTTCCTGGTCGCACAGGTCGAAGGCAAACCGGATATCACCATGCCAGAGCTTGCCCGTCGCCTTGAGGATGAACATGGATTGGTTATTCCACCATCGTCCCTGTCGCGGTTTTTGATAACGCAGGGATACACATATAAAAAAACAGATAATGGCGTCGGAACGCGCTCGCGCTGATATCCGAAAGGATCGTGATGTCTGGATTTCGAAACGCCAACCCCGGATGCGATTTGAACCGCATCGACTTGTTTTCTTGGACGAAACCTCGGTGAACACAAAGATGGTGAGACTGCGTGGGCGCTCCCCGCGCGGCGAGCGTCTCATCACGGATGCGCCCTTTGGCCACTGGGGGACACAGACATTCATTGCAGGCTTGCGCTGTTTCGGTCTTACTGCGCCCTGGATTATTGACAGGCCGATGAACCGGGAAATCTTCGACACCTACATCGAGACCCAGCTTGCGCCGACACTCGAACCAGGCAATGTCGTCATCCTGGATAATCTTCGCGTTCACAAGAGCGATAAAGCCAAAGCCTGCCTCAAGGAAGTTGGTGCGTGGCTCCTGTTTCTGCCGTCTTATTCGCCAGATTTGAACCCGATCGAAATGGCCTTCGCCAAAATTAAGGCCCATCTCCGAGCCGCCGCCGCTCGCACGTTTGACGCACTCTCAAATGCGCTCGGATCCATCTGCAACCTCTTCAACAGCCAAGAATGTCGAAACTATTTTACAGCCGCAGGCTATGGGTTCGATTAAAGGTACGGCGCTCTAGTCGATGCATATTAGGCAACACTAAATCAACCTCGGCGCGAGGACGGCGGGTTGTCAAATCAACTTTTTGGAAATAGCGCACCTGCCGCGTCCTTTGGAGACGTACGGCAAAGTTCCGCTCAATTACAATGCGGCCGCCGTTAGTGAGCGGCCCCAACGGGGCATCAGTGAGCATTCGTCCGGATCAGATTGACTTCCGCTCATGGCGCATTCTTGCCACCTCTATCACAACCGCAGCGTCCGAAACGGGCCAACGTTCTTGGTCAATGTGCTAGGAAAACAGCGCTTACGTTTGGTCTCGCGTTCGATCGCCATGCGCTGCGGATGCGTTCTTCTTGGCGCGCCGAATATGGCGGGCTTCTCATGATCGTTGCGCACCTCGGATCACCGACGTCCCGCCATAGCGGCTATGTGGTCGTGTTCGCCATCGCGCAGCGAACGGCCGCCTTCTCGCGGATTTCGTTGAAGAAAGCGGCGCCTCCTCCAGCGCTTGGGACGCTTTGTTAACGTTGTATAATTTCAATGCGGCTTATCACGAGGGCGCGGTGGCAAGGGAGCTGATCATCATGGGCCAGCTTTGCAAGGGTGGACAGAAATGTCCGCCTTTGCTCTTCATACATCAGCCTTTTTTAGCGGCAGCTATGATGGTCTGAGTGCCTTGGCGCAGCGCCTTGCCCTCAACCGAACGGGCTCTTACTGCGCCACGTGCATCTGGATGGTAATAGCCTCGTTCAGCGCCTCGGCTGTTTTTTCACCGGCAATCACCCGATTTACCGCCGCCGCCAGGGCGGCCTGTCCGCACTCGCTGTCGAATGCGACACGATGTTTCTCGCCCAGGTCCTGACCACGGTCGTAACCGTGTCGATGTCCTTGTCGTCGAGAGATAGGAGGTTCAAGAGCGACATCTTTGTGTCCTCCCTAACGGGGAGATTTGATCTCCCCAGCGTCCCCTCCGTTGGGGCATTTGATGTTACGCTCATCAGGCGATACCGCAACAATCAAAAGCAGCCGAATTCAAGTTCGGGAGCTGTGTTTGCGCTCGCCGATGTGCACCAGTACCGGCTGACGGAGAAACCCCTGGCTTATGAATGCGGAAGAGACGATGATTTCGCAGCTGTCAGCTTTTGGCCTCTATGTTGCTTACTCTGCCGCCGCGCCATCTGGTCTGCATGTGCCTTTAGGAAGGCCGGGGGGCCGTGGCGCGTGCGACATGGCCACGACAGGCGGGAATGTTCCGCCAGCCCGTCGAACCGATCGACAAGGCGCAGCACATCCGCCGTGAGTGTGTCGGCGACGGAGAGGGTCCAGGCGAGCCATTCTCGTCCTGCCAAGACCGGCTCTATGTGTTGAAGCCGGACCCTGAGGAACGCGTCGAAACGGTCCCATGCCGGCGTATCCTTGCAAGAGAAGGGGGCGAGGATCTCATAATGGGGCTGATGCGAGGTAATGACCCATACAGTAAATGTCGCAGCCTCGCATGACTGAGCATCCGAGCAGCAAGCGGCGCAGGCATCACACTTGCAATCGTCGCCGCTGCCTTGCTCATTAGACTAGGCCATGAGACGGCAAGGGGATAGGTCCGGTTCGATGCAAAGGTCGGACCTTTGCCTCGCTGCGCGGCAATCACTGACCGCGGCATATCCTGCGGACGTAATCCGATAGAACCGGATCTTCAGCCAGGCGCTGTTGAAACTGTCCCTCGTCCACTTGGCCGGATCGATAGGCCTCGAGGAAGCATCGTTGTTCAAGCGTCAAACGGGGCAGATGGGATGCCGCCGGCGTGGGGGGTGGTGCTGCGCCCGCGCGGGGCAAATGGGACGCCGCCGGTGGTGCTGTGCCCAATGCTTCTGAGGCGCCTTTTATCGATTTTTTGGAGTCTGATCCTGGGGACGACATGGCATTTCTCCTTCCCGTAGATCAACTGCTGTTAAGTCTCCGGGTTCCGCCGCCCGCGGCGCGACGTCGTGCATTTCAGCGAGAAGCCGCGTGCGATGCGGACTGCATCTAGGTCCAGCATGTCAACGGCTCCGCTGATCGCGCCTTGCCGATAGAGCCACGATCGGTCTTGCTGGCTCCATCCACAAGGCAACGCTCGTCAGAGATTTGCACAATCAGATCCCATGGGAGTGAACAGCAGCCGGCGCTCTGGCAAAGTGAGGCTGCATATGTGGACGACCCCCTCCTTGCAAGGGTTTTGGCAGTGATTTTGATCGGATCGCTTGCGTGCATATGTTCGGCCTGTTGTCGCGCTCACAAATGAACGCTGGCCAAGATGGGGTTCGCGACTCGTGTTCCAAACAATTTTGCGACCTGCAGCTGCCATTGCGACTACAGCGACCATTGCGCCAAGCGGAGTGTCACGAGTCCCGAATCGATCGATCATACCATCTGCTGTTTCTTGCAAGTTCACGCATCAGATCAGCACGGTAGCTTTGTCTCTCCGCTCACCGTAACCGACTGATCACTTAAGCTGCACATGCCAGGTCGCTGAACAGCAGGTTTTCGATAATTTTCGCCGGTGACCATCATCTTCCAAGCGATGCGGGCGATCTTGTTGGCCAGCGCCACGGCCGCGAGCTTGGGCGGCTTGCGCTTGAGCAGGTTGACAAGCCAGGGCAAGGCGTTCTTGCCACGACCGGCACGAACCTGACGAAGAAGTGAAGTCGCACCTACCACCATTGCGGTTCGTAACGCTTCATCGCCCGCGCGCGTGATGACGCCAAGCCGGGGTTTTCCGGCGGTCGAATGATCCCTGGGCGTCAGACCAATCCAGGCGGCGAAGTCGCGGCCCGATCGGAAGAGCTCGGGCGCCGGCGTCTTCATGGTCAGCAGCGAGGCGACGATCGGGCCGACAGCGGGGATCTGGGCCAGCCGCCGGCTGCACTCGTTTTCGCGGTGCCACGCCATCAGCTTTGCCTCGATGGTCTCCAGTTCCGCTTGCAGTTGCGCATATTCCTTCGCGTGAAGTGCAAACAGCGCGCGCGCCAACTCGGGCAAATTCTCATCGGCTGCGATGCGCTCGAGCAGCGACTCGACCTTGTACATGCCCTTGGCGGCAGTCAGTCCGAACTCGGCGGCATAACCTCGGATCGCGTTGGCGAGTTGAGTGCGGTTACGGATCAGCCGGTCGCGCATGCCAAACAGCATCAACGTCGCCTGGCTCTCGGCGCTCTTGATCGGAACGAAGCGCATCGTCGGCCGGCTCATCGCCTCGCACACCGCTTCGGCATCGGCGGCATCGTTCTTGCCGCGCTTGACATAGGGCTTGACGTATTGCGGCGGAAGCAGCTTCACCTCGTGCCCCAGCGATCCAAGCAACCGCGCCCAGTGATGCGACCCCCCGCACGCCTCGATCCCCACTACCGTCGGCGGCAGCTTCTCGAAGAACGCCACCATCTCCTTGCGCCGCAGCTTCTTGCGCAGCACCGGCTGCTCGGCAGCATTCACACCATGAAGCTGGAAAAAATGCTTAGACGTGTCCATTCCGACCCTGATAATCTGTTCCACGGACGGCCTCCTTTGTTTGAGATCTGTTGCGACCTCATGCTGGCACAGTTCGATGCCGTTCGGGGTCGTCCACTCCAACAATTTTCATATCGTTGGAGCTCTTATGATGGAGCAAATCGAAGTTACATCGATCCGCCACGGACGCATGGTCGTCCAAACGCCCGATATCGATCTGGAGGAAGACTTGGAAGATGAGAACGACCAAGATCACGAGAGCGATGGACCAAAGCCGAGGTGATGCTGACCGTCGACCTTTCACCTACCTGACGCGGTTCCCTAACGAGAAGGTCTGCGAGAACCGATTTCCAAATCTGCTCGAGCTTGGCGTCCTCTTTTCCAATCTCGGTCTCGAGGATGAAGGCCTGGGCGATTTCCGCGGTCGTGATGGGCTGCCCGCCGCTCGTAGCGTACGAAGGACGCATCCGCTCCTTGGGATCGAGCGATCCTACTTGCTCACGAGCGAGGACTCTGGTGGCAGTTGCGACCTAATTGCGGAGATTTGGGCAGTGCCTGTTCGAGTTCAATCTTGGCATCGCGCACGATAGGGTGTCCACTTGGCGATCTCCGCCTGTACATGTGTGCCGAGCTGCGGCGGCGTAGAACCCACACTGCGCGTAAGGCTTGGCATCTGCTCCTCGGGGCATTGAGCGTCAATTGGAGCCTGCGCTGGTCCGCACCGGATCCGGCCCTTGCCGATGCGGCGCCTTGAACGAGGATGAGCTCGAAGTGTTCGTCGCGCGCATCTCGCTCGATCCCGACGACCTTGTGGCGGTCATCACCACAACTCGCTCTTGACATAGCCTCTCCCCGAAAGGCTTGTTCGAGGGGGTGGCCCGTCAAACAACAAATGTGCCAATCCTCTGCATTAGAGATTCACAGCTGACACGGGCGACGAAGTGGCAGATCCAGGCCAACCACTGGCAGGAAGAAAGACTTGGCGCGCCTTGAATTTTCTTATTTCGCAGTGTTCCGATCAGCCGCGTTCAGGGCCTTGACGGTGACCGCTGCAATGAGACCAGTCAACACAATCCCCGCAAAACCGATTACCAATGCGAGCACCCGAGCCGAGAAATGTTT
This sequence comes from Rhizobium favelukesii, assembly GCF_000577275.2. NCBI lineage: Bacteria > Pseudomonadati > Pseudomonadota > Alphaproteobacteria > Hyphomicrobiales > Rhizobiaceae > Rhizobium > Rhizobium favelukesii. The sequence goes on along the minus strand of NZ_HG916855.1, from coordinate 640,351 downwards.
GGGCGTAAAATCGCCATAGCCGATGGTGAGCCCTGTTACGAAGGTGAAGTAGAGAGCTTCGCCGAGCCCCCAATCCTCTATGCGCCAAATTGCAGCCCCACATCCAACCATTATCGTAATGATCCCGGACATGATTGGCCAGACCACACGAAGCTGCTCGACGAGGGCGATGAAGAACAGGCGCCTCATTTGCTTCGCGCCCTGCCCTTTGTCTGTTTCTGCTGTCACGACCTTCGACCTTTCTACGGTTAGTGTCACAGGAGCCGAGGCCGTAGGGCGTTGAACAGCCCGTCCCCCTCCTTTTTTGCCTGGAGCGCTTTCGACCGCCAGTACGGCGGACACATAGCCGCTTGCGACGCAAGTCGATCGCTTCCCGAGCGGCATGGATCATTGTCGCCCATATCCGCCTCGCCACCAGATGTGGCGGATATGGTTTTTCACAATGCCTTTTCGAGTGGGGGCTCCCAGCCGTTATACACACCGGCCGCGCAACGCCGCGACGGGCGCCGCGCCGGCTACGCTGACCGGCGTCAGGCAGCGTCCGACTCTTGCCTCCGCGGTCGAGACAAAACTATGAACACCGGGGATCGCAAGGCCCTCCCCCGCCTCGAGCCCGGCAACGTCAGTGCCTGTCTTCCAATCCCTGATCTGGATGGTGTACCGTGGTGCCCGGTCAACCTGCTTGTCGGTGACCACATATCGACAGGGATAAGGGTGCTCGCCTCGGGCGATCCAAATCTGCCAGTCGACGTCCTTGTTGCGAAACGCGAGATGATCGCATTCGGTACCGCCGTTCACACCGCTGCCGAGATCCTTCACATCGATCACGTCGGCCATCAATTCATCGTAGACATTGGGAAGAAGCAGGTCTGCGCCAGGAGCCGGCTTGTGACGCTTTTCCTTCAATTCATCGATCAGATATTCGACAGTACCAGGCACCTCCATCTCAGTGTAGCGATTGAGGTTCTTACCCAGCAGGGTTGAGCGTCGTTCCGTCGAAAACCATTTCGACATCGGCAAACCACCGGTCCGCTCGACGCGGAGCTGCCGAACGACTTGGAAAAGAAGGCCGTTTTCGATGCGGTCGTTGAGAGTCTGCGCTTAGACTGATAGCGCCAGGAATACCCTCTATTAATGACGTTGAAGAATTGTGACTCGACTTGTCCCTCACACCAGTAGTTCAATTTCAGGACCGGGTGTGAGGTTGGGTCGATGAGATACGAATGGGATGATGACGCCCGCGGGCGTCGGGCTTATGTGATCAAGGTAGTCTCCGTATTGCTGGCATCAGCCCTGACGGCAGGGGTTCCGACGTGGATTGTCGCCAGAGCCATGGGGTTTTGACAAACGGTAATTCCGCATTTGAAGCCGGAGTCTGCGGCCGGGTGTAGCTCGTCGCTGCGGTTGGAAAGCAGCGCCGTCCAGGTTCAGCCTGCCAAAGGCTCCGCTGCTTGCGCTTGCCAATGGAGCGATGATCGGTTTCGCTCGCTCCATCCGCACAACAACTCCCGAGATTTCGCAGTGCCTATTCGAGTTCAATCTTGGCGTCGCGCGCGACGCAGACTGCGAGTATTTCATGATGAGCCTGATCCGAGGCAAATACCGTCGCCCATCCAGTGAACGTCGCAGCCTTGCATAGCCGGGCATCCAGGAGAGGTGTGCGATCCAGCGCTAAGCCTTGGCCTGTCCACCCTGAGATGACGCGGGCATGAAGTCGAAGGCAATATCCGCGTCAGACAGAGCGGCAATGAAGGCTTCCTGAGCCGCCGCGTTTTCGTTTCTGTCGGCTATCGACCGGCCACAGACATAAATGGCGGTCTGGTAGCTGTGGTTCAGCGTGCAAGGCCAGCGCATCAGCAAGAAGTCTATGGCCGCTCGGCTGTCTCCAATCGTATACGCCACGCCACTTTCATTACCGGCAACGATGATAGGGATATCCCAGAGTTCCATGGCGCTTTTACCAGTGAAGCTGTTGCTTCATCAGCACAACGACTGCGGGATAAGTCGAAACAATCGTTAGGGTCGGCCTGAAAACCGCAGATGAGGACGGTCGGCGTGGAGGCCCTGTTGTCGCCATCGACCTGGTGTCGGCAGGGCATTCGTCGCTCTTCGAGAACGCGGCGCGTGTCAGTCTGATCTCGATGTGACCGACGTGCGCGGTGACCTCGGTTCCGCGCTGACTGGATGCAGGATGTCGGCATCGTTAGAATGGATTGTATCAAAATGACGATCGTCCACCCCGCCGCAATGCAACAGTTATGAAAGAGAACGGAGAGCCTCGGCCATGGGTCTGAAGATCGTTGCGCGAATTGCGGCTCTGCACCGCGCCTGCTTTGCGCTTGAAGAGACCGCAGACGGAATGAGCGCCAAGATCACGTTTTGACATGGCGCCTGCTGCTTAGTGAACGCCGAGAAACTGCTGGAGCTCCGGTGTCTTCGGATTGGCGAACACCTCCTGCGGCGGTCCGATCTCGTGAACGCGGCCCTGGTGCATGAAGACGACCCTTGAGCAGACGTCGCGGGCGAACTTCATCTCATGCGTCACCATCAACAGCGTCATGCCGTCCGCGGCAAGCTCGCGGACGACCGCCAGCACCTCGGACACCAGTTCCGGATCGAGCGCCGAGGTGATCTCGTCGCAGAGGAGCGCGATCGGCTGCATAGCGAGCGCCCGAGCGATCGCCACCCGCTGCTGCTGGCCGCCCGAAAGCTCGTCCGGATAGGCGTCGAACTTGTGCCCCAGCCCGACGCGATCGAGCATCCTACGGGCCATCGACTCGGCCTCCGCCTTCGGTGTCTTTTTCACGACGGCCTGGGAGAGAATGACGTTGCCGCCGACCGTCAGATGCGGAAAGAGGTTGAACTGCTGGAAGATCATCCCGACCTTCAGCCGCAACGCCTTCAGGTGCGTTTCGTCGTCGAGCAGTTGCGCACCGGCGACCGATATCGAGCCCTGCGTGATCGTTTCGAGCCCGTTGATACAGCGAAGCAACGTCGACTTGCCCGAGCCGCTCTTACCGATGATGGCGATGACCTCGCCCGGCTCGACATCGAGATTGATACCTTTCAGAACCTCGTTGGTGCCGAAGTTTTTGCGAACCTCAGTGATTTCGATGAGCGACATTGAGCTTCCTTTCAAGCACTTGGCTGCTTTTGGACAGGGGCCAGCAGAGCGCGAAATAGATAAGGGCGACGAGCCCGTAGACAGTGAATGGCTGGAAGGTGGCGTTGGTGACGACGGTTCCGGCCTTGGAGAGTTCAACGAAACCGATGATCGAGGTGAGTGCCGTGCCCTTGACGACCTGTACCGAGAAACCGACCGTCGGCGGCACCGCGATCTTCAGAGCCTGCGGAAGAATGACGTAGCGCATTTGCTGCAGCCGCCCCATGCCGAGGCTGGCGGATGCCTCCCACTGCCCCCGGTTGATGGATTCGACGCAACCGCGCCAGATTTCGGCGAGGAACGAAGCTGTCCACAGGATAAGCGCAACTCCGGCCGCCAGCCAGGCCGGCACGTCGATGCCAATCAGTCCAAGGCCGAAGAAAGCGATGAAAAGCTGCATCAGGAGTGGCGTTCCCTGGAACAGCTCGATGTAATATTTAGCAAAAACCCTGGCCGCCTTGCGCATGCTGATGCGCAGGAAGAGAAGAAGCAGGCCGACCGCTCCTCCGCCGGCAAAGGAGACAAGTGAGAGCAGGATGGTCCAGCGCGTCGCGAGCAGCAGATTGCGCAGGATATCCCATGTGGAAAACTCGATCATCGCGCTGCCCTCCTTGGAAAGATGAGACCGCCGAGGACGGCGAGTACCTGGCGAAGCAGGATCGCGAGGCAGAGATATATGACGGTCGAGACAATATAGGTTTCAAAGGCGCGGAAGGTCCGCGATTGGATGAAGTTCGCGGCAAAGGTCAGGTCTTCAGCAGCGATCTGCGATACCACCGACGAACCGAGCATCACGATCACCACCTGCGACGACAGGGCCGGCCAAATGCGCTGCAGCGAGGGCACGAGCACGACGTGCCGGAAGGTCTCGAAGCGGGTCATGGCAAGGCTGGCGCCCGCTTCGAACTGGCCCTTTGGGGTTGCCTGCATGCCGGCGCGGATAATCTCGCAGCTATAGGCTCCGAGATTGACGACCATCGCGATGTTTGCCGCGGTCAGTTCGTCAAGCCGCAGGCCGAGAGAGGGCAGGCCGAAGAAAATGAAGAAAAGCTGGATCAGGAACGGCGTGTTGCGGATCAGTTCAACATAAGTTGCCACGATCGGCTTCAGCCAGGCGGGACCGAGCGCCCGCACCCACGCGCAGAAAATACCGAGCGAAATGCCGAGTGCCGCGCCGACGGCGATCAATTCGAGTGTTATCAGAACGCCCTTAACGATCTGCGGATAATATTGGGCAAGCCAGCCGAATTCGAAAATATAGTTCAAGTTGTTCCCCTCTTGGCGCTCAGCAGCGGCTCCGCCATCCCGCAGGCAGTGGGATGGCGGCCATGGATACGATCAGAGGTCGGCCGGAAGATCGGCGCCGAGCCATTTCCGGGAGATGCCGTTGAGCGCACCGTCTGTTTTGGCAGCGGCAAGGATGGCGTTGACCTTCTCAAGCAGCGCCGACTCGTTCTTGTTGAGGCCGATGTAGCAGGGAGAGTTCTTGATCAGAAACTTCAGCTCCGGGCGCTTTGGCGGGTTTCTGGCGAGGATGGCGGCTGCAACAACGTTGCCTGTTGCAACCACATCCACCTGCCCGGAGAGGAACGCGGAAATCGTGCCGTTGTTATCCTCGTAGCGTTTGATGACGGCGTCGGCAGGGGCAATCTTTGTCAGTTCCAGATCCTCCACGGCACCGCGCGTGACGCCGATAGTCTTTGCGGAAAGTTCCTCGGCCTTCGTGACAGAAACGTCTGCGGGGGCGAAGACGCCGTTGAAGAACGGGGCATAGGCGGCGGTGAAATCGATCACCGCTTCGCGCTCGGCGTTCTTGCCGAGGCTTGAGATTACCAAATCGACCTTATTGGTCTGGAGATAAGGAATGCGGTTTGCGCTGGTGACGGGAACGAGCTCTGTCTTCACCCCGAGCTTCCCCGCGATCAGGTTTGCCACGTCGATATCGTACCCCTGCGGAGCCATGTCCGTCCCCACGCTGCCGAACGGCGGAAAGTCCTGCGGGACGGCGACGCGGATCGTGCCGCGGGTGGTGATGTTGGCGAGCGAGTCGGCATGTGCGGCGACCCCGAAGCCGGCGGTGACCGCGAGCGTCGCAATTGCAAAAAATACGCGTCTTGTGAGCATGTCTTTTATATCTCCTTTGGGGCTACGGGTTGTTTCGCGCCGGATAAACGGGACGTCGAAGGCGCATTCTTGGGTGGGAGGGACAGGGAAATACGCAGTTCGGACAGCGGATCGGGGCGCGCCGTCAGATCCAGGCCCGTCTCCACTTCGTCCAGATGCTCGATCGACAATTCTGCCGCTTTGACGAGATCGCCTTCGACCATGGCTTCGAAGATGCGGCAATGCCCCTGATGGGACTGGGCTGCATGGAACTCCGATTGGTAGAGCATCGAAATGAGAATGGTCCGGGCGGTAAGATCGCGCAGCACTTCGATGAGCACGGCATTGCCGCACAACTCCGCGATCCTGATGTGAAAATCGCCCATGAGACAAGTTAGGCGCTGACGGTCGCCAGCGGCCATCGCGGCCTTTTCCTCGTCCAGATGCGCAAGGAGAAGCTGCCGCCCGTCTTCGGTCAGCGGCCGCATGCTCCGCAGCAATCCGGACTCGATGACCCGCCGCGCCTCGTAGACCGTCATCGCTTCTTCAGCCGAAGGCTCTACGACGAACCATCCTCGTCGCGGACTCACATGAACGATGCCGCGGGTTTCGAGGCGCATCATCGCCTCGCGCACCCGCGTACGAGATACTCCGAAAAGCCCGGCGAGTTGATTTTCGCTGAGCCGAGTGCCCGGATGGATTCGCGCGGAAAGAATGCCTGAAACGATGGCTTCTTCGATGTTTGTCTGCCGGGTCTTTTCAGTATGTAAGTCTTGCATACAAGAGAGAAAGCAAGGGCCGTACCAAATTCTAACGCGACCTCAGAATCAACACGTCACGGCGGATCTGCCTCGCGCTCTGTCGATATTCTAGGCATCGCCCCTGTGCATCTGCCCAAAAAGGACCAAGGCGGCCCATCACCAGCAAATCAGTTAAGATGGCCGCATTGGAAACGATGCAGTCATTTTTAGTATGGGACACATGGTAGGGGTTGAACAGGATCAGACACTGGATCAAGTTCGCCAAGATCGCCCATGGCCCTCTTTTCCGCCGCGTCTCGGGACAGGGAAAATCGGTCGGTTCGGAGCGTTTGAACGACAAGGAAGCGGCGCGACTGGTCAAACGCGCCGCGATCTGAGGTGATCTGGCTGAAGTCGAGCGAGCACTCAAGTTTTCAGGCCACTCATTGCGCGCAGGCATTACCCGCTCCGCCGAGGTCGATGAGCGGTCCTTGCAGAAGCAACTCAGCCACACGAGCGCGGAAATGACCCGCCGCTATCAGCGCCGGCGCGATCGCTTTCGCGTCAACTTACCAAGGCATCCGCGCTTTGAAAGCCCCTCTTCTGCTTCATCCAAAGGCTAAAAGCATCACAAAGGCATTAGAAGTCCCACGGAGATATGAGATCGAGCCCTGTGGTCTCGAAATCCGTGAGATTGCGGGTTGCTAAGCGGCCACCGTTTACCCGGGCAATCGCGGCAATCATTCCATCGGGTGCCGACATTCCGCGTCCCTTACGAGCGGCATCGCCCATAATCTCCCCGTAAGCGCGTGCGGCTTCTTCGGTCAATCCGAATATGCGATCAGCAAAACGACGACGCCACTCTTGCAACCCTTGTTCCAGCCGATCGGCGCGCTGATCCGGCCTTATCTTCTGGATCCCGAAGGCGATCTCGGCGATCGTCACTGTTGGCAGTGCTAATTCCGCATCGAATCGAACCAGCCAAGCGATCACTGCCTCATTTGGTGCCTTCTTCAAGGTCTCAGAAACAACGTTGGTGTCGAGAAAGATCAAAGATCGACGCCCTGATGCCGATGGCGATTTTCACGGACTACAGCTTCCAGATCGATGTCTGTGCCGGTTTGCGCCCCAAGACGCGAATAGAAGCTCGAAGCAGGCTCGCGCCCTGCCTCCCGGATCTCATAGGATTCGAGCGCACGTTCGACCACCTCGGCAATCGAACGATTTTCGCGGCGAGCAAGCCTATGAGCCAAATCTCGCGCCTTGGAGCTTCGGACAGAGAGTTGTGGTGCGGCCATATCAAATCTCCTTTAGTGCACAATATAGAATGATTGCTCTCTGCCATCAAGATGGCAGTTGACGGCTTGCCATCTATGCATCATTGCGGACGGTCGGTTGCTGATGTCTCCTGAGTTTGAAAACGAGTGAATTCCCTACATTGCCTCGCTATCGGGCATGAAGTCGCCGGCCGGTGCGCTACGCCCGAGCCGGTCGAGGCGATGATCGTCTCCTGCAAGAAGGACAAGCCGCGGGCGCGCGGTAGATCCGCGAACTTTTGCTCAGGAGGCTTGCTGGCGATGTGCGCGTCCCGGCCAAAAGCACGGTGCATGCCATTCTCGACCGGCACGGGCTGGTCGCTCATGCCCGCCAGCGGCAGCGTTATCGGGCAGAGGGAACGGCCTTATCACAGGCCCTTTTGCCGAACGACTTGTGGTGCGCCGGCTTCAAGGGCGAGTTCAAGCTCGGTGACGGCCGCTACTGTTACCCATTGACGGTCACCGACCAAGTGTCACGCTACCTTCTCGCCTGCGAGGCCTTTGAACCGACAAAGGAGGTGGGTGTATTCGAGGCAGCCGGGTGCGAGCGTTCCGGACCCCTCGCAGCTCTATGCCTGGCGTCGTAAGGCGCTTTCGTCGGGAGCGGTTGCCCCGTTGAAGGAGGGACCAAGCAAACCAGAGAAGTCCACGCGCTTCGAAGCGGTGGACAGTTCGGTGGTGGAAATCGTGGTGGGCGATGTCGTCGTGGGCGCCGGCAGCGATATTGATCCCGATCATCTGGCGAGGATCCTTCGAGCGGTTCGCAAGGCTTGATCGCCTCCGGTATGGTGGTGTCGTGCCAGCCAGTTGACTTCCGCAAGGGAGCTGCGTCTTTGATGGCGCAGGGGCGGGATGGCGGGCTGGATCCGTTCAATGGCGCGAATGGCCATGCCGGCGCAATGATCTCCGCCCACGGGGAGTCGGCCCAGGAGAAGGTCGAGACCTGAAGAGCGCGCAAGACACCATCGTGCCGAGCAAGGCGGCCTGAATGGGTCCCCCGTGTCCTCGCGACTGGGCGTCGCATCTTCATAAGAGAAGTCTCTGCGTGTTCCGGGCTTGCACTCCTTTAGGAAGCGCCAACGCCTATGGCTTAGAAGGCTCGGCTTTCTCCGAGTAGTACCGCCAGGTCCTCAGCAAGGCGCACCGGCACATTCATCCGCTCGTGCAAAATGCTCATCACACTGAGATCGCCGTTATCGATTTCTCGGAAGAACTCGTAGTGATGTTCGTAGCGGCTGAAATACGCCTCACGTTTGACATCAGCGGGAACCGCATGCCGTTGCGGTAGCTTCCGCCATATCGCCTTTTCCTCGCACAACCGCTGCAAATGAGTATGCAAGCCGGTGATGTAAGTCACCGCCTGCTTCTCACCCCATTTCTCAACGGTATCCCGCCAAATTTTGTCCTGCGCCGCGTCCGCGCGCGGGTAAAACCGATACGCAACCATATCAACGGCGCTGGTTGCGACGGATTACATCCTCGGCCGTGACGGTGACAAATTCACTGTCATCTGCGCGCATGGCAGGAGCCAGTTCCTTTTGCAGTGACTCCCATGCCTCATCCCGTGTCTGCAAGTCGCGGCGGATTAGCGCACGAATATACTCGCTGGCATTTTCGTAGAGGCCATCCTCACCAATCTGCTGCTGAATATGGGCCTGCAACTGGCCGCCGACCTTCACATGGATGCTTCCCGAAGCCATTTGGCATATCCTTTCGTTCTATCTGCATTTTGGGTAGCGTAGGATCTATCGTCAATATTCATCACCACGCTCCTATGGGAGCGCGGTGTGAACCCGCAAGCTGGCGGTCATGGTGATGGCCTCAAGCTCAATGCCTCAAGGCGCCACGTTTAACAAATTCGCAGGCCTGGTAGTGGGAGGCCGATAGCTCATGCCCTGTAATTTGGGATGATCGATCAAAAGCCTCTATCTGCGTTTCAATAGAGCCACCTCCTTTCGGCTCGATTGGGTTCGGAACATGCCCGTGCGATGTGTACTTCGTCAGCCTAATCGATTTGTCATCGTTCCACAGACCAACGGTTGCGACCAAACCGCTCATTTGCCCAGCCGCGCGGCTGCAATAGCATGCGGCATCAGGAATGTGGCGATTTCCGCGATGACAATGATCAGATCGCCAGGAGCGTGTGCAACGCCTTCAACGAAAGCGCGCCATTGCCGCTGCTTTTGCTCGTCCATGGGAAAGCGTCCGTCAGCTCGTTCAGCTGGCTTTTGAACGTATTAGGGTTGATCGCTGTGGTCCGTCGACATTGAAATGTCCTTCGTAGAAACCGACCAACCGCTCTGATGTTGCGGGCGTAGCGCGATTTTAGCTAGTTTCCGTCCATAAACGGCTGGTTTTCTTGTGCTTGCAGCGCGTTTGGGTTCCGCTTGGTGGCCGCTTTGAAGCCATGCGGTGTGGCTCATGGGTGCTAATTGCGGCGGCCAGGATTTCTGGTGGAAATGCGCGCATTGGGAACTGCCGGCGTTCCGCCGGTCCGGTTTTGGCTGGCGACATGGGATGTCAGTTCGATCTGAGGCGGGCGAAGAGGGCGAGATTGTAAGCGACCACCGAGGACCAGACATAAGTCTTGAAGTGGTCGAGCCCACGCCAGGTGCAGCGCCCCAAGCCGTAGGCGCGTTTGAGGCAGGAGATGCCGGCCTCGATGCCGGCGCGGAAGTTGCGTAGCTTGCGATAGACCCAACGGCTTTTGACCATGTCTTCGATCTTGAGGCCGCACTTCTTGTGGAAGGCCATGTCTCGCACGCCCCAGGCCTTGGCTCCGCTCAGATTTTCGCGGCTGGCATAGCCGCCGTCGGCGGCGGCCTGCCGTGGCGGCTCGCCCCAGATGCCAATGTGACGCTCCAGCATCGGCAGCAAGCGCTCGCTGTCGGCCGGGTTGCCGGCTTCGACGACGAGGTCGAGGATCAGCCCGCTTGTGCCGGTGGTCAAATTGATCTTATGGCCATACTCGACGTCGCGGCTGCCTTTGACGATGATGTCGGCATGCGGCTCGAACAAACTGACCAGCTTGTCGCCAGCCGGCACCGCCTCGCCGGCCAGGACCCGCCGCTCGGTCTGGGCGATGATCCGTTCGATCAGCGGCTTATAGTGGCGGACTTGGGCCTGCCAGCGTTCGACCGCCGGGCCCGCCGCCAAGGGCAGCTGCGCCGCCGCCTGTTCGAGATAGCTCAAGGTGGTGCGCGTGATCCTGAGCAGCGCGCGATAGTGCTGAACTCGTTTCGGACGACCGCGGGTAAATTGGATCGCCCGGGATCGCTTCTTCGCCGCGCGGCAGTGATCGTGCCATAAGATGGCGCTGCCCAAGGAAGCCGCCTGCTGCAACAGCCGCACCATCACCCGCACGCAGTCCCACAAAAGACTGCTGTCGCTCGGTTCGTGCATCAGCGCCGAAGTGACGGTGCTGTCGATGCGCACGACCTTGCCGCGTTCCACCTTGTCCTGCCGGGCGCTTGTCAACAGCACGCGATTGATCGCTTCAAAGGTCCCGGCCCGGATCGCGCTGATCGTCTTGTGCAAGACCGACTTCTTCGGGCTGCACCCCCATGGCAGCCGGGCAAAAGCCCGGAACGAGGCGGAATCTTCCAGATGAAAGGCCAGCTCCTCATAACTCAACTGACGGTGTTGTTTGAGCAGGGCGCAACGCAGCACGGCCTCCGCCGGCAGGCCCTCGCGGCCGGTCTCCTTGACGCCGTGGCGGCGCAGGTCCTGCGCTACCAGCCCGAGCAGATCACGATGCTCATCCAGCCATTGCGACATGGCTTTCAGCTCGCGGCCGATCTCGTGTTCGGCGAAAAGATCGAATATATTGGATTGGACGGTGCGTTCTTGGCGCATTGTCGGCTCCGGCGGTTGCGGGTTTGTCTTTAGAATCAATGGCTTGATCTAAAGTGTACCTGAAACCGCCGGGCTTTGCCCGCGGCAATATCGCGATTCCTCCAATAATTTCAGCGGTTTACCGTTTGTGGACGGACACTAGCTAGCGAGGGTCTAGCTGAAGTCGCTCCACGAGTGCCAAGAGGAACGACAGAAATCGGACCTAAGAAGCTTTCACGCATTTCGTCCACAGCGTGGTGGGATGCGTCTCATCAACACGGCAGTTCGGCGTCTACACGGCTTGAAACAGCAACTACGAACCGTTCTGCACCAGCCGTCATCCTTTGCAACAGGGCCGCATGGAGCACGTCGACAGGAAGTGTTATTCCAAAAGGTAGGTTGTGCATCTCCCAATGCCGCGAATATTCATGATTTCCCGGCGGGCGGGCAAACGTCCCTCGCCAAGCGCATCGAACGTTGTTTGCGATATCTGAATTTGACCTGGTACGCCGCAAGACTCCATACGACTTGCAACATTGACCGTATGTCCCCAAACATCATAGCCAAAGCGTTTCCGACCGATTAGGCCAGCGATGACCGGCCCGCTATGGATGCCAATCCGCAAGCTGAGCGCTGATCCATCATCGACGCCTCCAGACATTTCGGCCAGCAGCGCCTTGGCGAACGCAACGCCCGCGACGGCGTGATCCACGCGAGAATCCGGTAGTCCCGACGCCGCCATATAGGCATCACCGATCGTCTTGATCTTTTCGATGCCATATTGATCAGCAAGTTCATCGAAACGACTAAACAGGTCTCCCAGTCTCCGGACCAGTGCTGCAGCCGGCGTTCGCGATGCAAATTCCGTGAAGTTGACGATGTCGGCGAAAATAATAGTGACCATATCGATGCGATCGGCGATCACTTCCTCTCCATCGGCAAGCCGCTTCACCACCTGCTTCGGAAGAATCGCATGCAGTAGGGCGTTTGCCCGTTCCTTCTCGAATTCTATCTGCGCCAGATATTGCTTTTCGCGCGTTCGCCAACGACGACGCTCGAGGCAGGCGGCAATGCGCGCTTTCAGCAAGACGGGATTGATCGGTTTGCGGAGATAGTCCTCGGCCCCCGCCTCAATGCAACGGGCAACGGCGTCGTCATCCTTCAGGCCGGAAATCATCACGACCGGGATCTCGCGAAAGTGTCCGTCCGATTTAAGCTGGCCGAGAAGCTCTATACCGTTCATGTCCGGCATCAAGACATCTGCCAATACGAGGTCGAATTCCTGCTGATCGAAGATACGAAGCGCCTCCTCGCCGGAGCTTGCCGCAACGACGGTGTGTCCATCGCGGCGGAGGCGTCTGGACAGGAGGTCGCGATTTGACGCCGTGTCATCGACGACGAGGATACGTCCTGCCCGTTCCGTGACGGCCGAAGAACGGGTCGCCATTGTCCTAGCCAGATCGGCGGCGATCGTTCCATCGAATTTAGGCTGAAATTCCTGATCCACATCGGGGGGCGATCCATCAAGTGTTTCGTCAATCTGCGCAAGCAAATTGCGGCTTTCACGGATGACCTTCGACACGTCCTCCAGCAGACGCGCCGGCAAGGTATCGGCGAAGTCCTCGATCAACATCTCGGAATAGCCGAGAATGGCATTCATGGGCGTTCTGAGATCATGGCGCAAAAGCCTATCGAGCGAGGGGGCATCCCCATTCTCCGGCATTTCGATGTCGAGCAGACGCTTGATCAATGTATTCAGCTCCCGCGCGGCGCTCAAGATCCTCTCAAGGTCCGGCAAGGCATCACTGGGTCCCGCGTCCCGCACCTCTTCCGTAATCAGTTCCTGATAGCCCAGAATGGCCTGGGCCGGATCGACGATGTTTTGGGCGATTCTGGCGATATACATGCGATGCCCGATGTCCCGAGATTGAGCCACGATCGTTACCCTCCGGTCAAACGGGCGATCTTATCGAGCAGACCCGGTAGTTCGATCGGTTTGGTGTCGTAGTCGTCACAACCGGCCTCGATTGCCTTTTCACGATCGCCGGCCATAGCATGAGCGGTAAGTGCGATCACCGGTATGGCAGCGGTGATGGGATTTCTTTTGATCCGCTTCGTTGCTTCCCAGCCGTCGATGACAGGAAGGCTCATATCCATCAAAACCAAGTCCGGCTTCGTGGTCACGGCCGCCTCGACCCCGGCGAGCCCGTCCGTTGCGCTGACAACTTCGTAACCACGTTTCTCCAAGCGGCGGGAAAGCATATCGCGGTTCATCTCATTGTCCTCGACGAGGAGAATCTTGACCATCCGAACCTCTCCCCTCACGCCTCTTCCTTTTGCGGAAGATGCCGCTTTAAAGCTGCAATCAGATCGGTGCGGCCTTCGGTTCCTTTTCTGACGACTTCATTCGCGCGAACGCCCAACCAATCCATCTCTTCTCGCGTCAAATCTTTCGACGTGACGATAACGACTGGGATATCTGCCAAGTCGCGCCTGTCTTTGATCGCCTGAAGGAGCGTGAAACCGTCCATGTTCGGCATCATCAGGTCGAGAACCATAATCGTCGGCCGTGCGGCCTCGAGTTGATCAAGACCATGGCGACCGTCGGCTGCCTCCCGCACCCGCCAACCCTCGCGGACAAGCACCCTGCGGAAAAGATCGCGGGTTGCGGGGTCGTCGTCAACGATAAGCACATCATGACGTGCTTCGCCGGCGACTGCATTTAGGGTATCGACGAGTTGCCGGGGGTCGATCGGCTTGATCAGATGGTCCACGGCACCGAAGGCCAGGCCCATCTCGCGATCGGCGACAACCGTTGCGAGGATGACGGGAATATCGCAGATCGCCTTGTCCGACTTGATTTCACGCAGGACGGACCAACCGTCTTGACCCGGCATGATCACGTCAAGGACGATTGCGTCCGGGTGCAATCGACGGATTTTTGCCAAGCCCTCTTCTCCACCCGTCGCCTCGATGACGCTAAAGCCTGCGCCGCGAACGGCGTCGGAGACGAAATTGCGAGCCCGCGCCTCATCATCAATCACGAGAACCGTTGGATGCGCGCTCGCACCTTCCAGGATATCGCTTTGCGGCGTATTTCCCTGGAGAATATCTGTTTTCGTGATCGCAGGGATTGTGAAGCGGAAGGTCGAGCCCTTTCCGAATTCGCTCTCGACGGCAATGGCACCACCCATCATCTTGACGAAATGTTGCGTGATGGTCAGCCCGAGGCCGGTGCCGCCGTAATTCCGCGTCGTCGACGAATCCACCTGTACGAATGCTTGGAAGAGCTTTTGCTGCTGCTCCTTCGTCATGCCGATTCCACTATCACTGACGGCAAATTCGAGCCATTCACCAACTCCGTCCTCGTAACGTCGCACCGCAAGCTTGATCTCGCCGTTCTCCGTAAATTTGGCGGCATTGGAGAGAAGATTAAACAGATTTTGCCGCAGCTTGGTCTTATCGGTCTCGATCTGGTCCTGCTCGACGGAGACACTCACCATCAGACGGTTGCCCTTCTTGGCGATCAGCGGCGCTACGGTATTTTGAACGTCGGCAAGAAGCTGTCTTAGACTGAGGCGCTCGACGTAGAGCTCCATCTTGCCCGCCTCGATCTTGGAGAGATCGAGAACGTCGTTGATGAGCGCCAGGAGATGGCGTCCCGAGCCCATAATCTTGTTGAGATCCGCAATGAACCCGGTCTGTCCGAGATCGCCGGCATCCTCGATGAGCATTTCGCTATAACCGATGATCGCATTCAAAGGAGTGCGCAGCTCGTGGCTCATGGAGGCGAGGAAACGGCTCTTTTCTTCGCTGGCGACCTCTGCGCCACGCCTTGCCTCCTCCAGCTCCGCCTGTCGGTTCTTCAAATCCGATATATCCGTGTAGACCGCCACGGTGGCGCCCTCCGGCGTCTTTCGCTTGGCGATGCGCAGCCATGTTCCATTGGCGAATTGCCGCTCGATCATGCCCTGCGGATCACGGTGACGCTGCATGGCCTCAGCGACCCAACTCTCTATCCCGCCGCTTCCGATATCGGTCGTGCCGCGTTCTGCCTGCGCACGTACAATATCTTCAAAGGCCCTTCCAGGCGTCATCAGGTCCGCAGTCTCCGGAAACAGTTGAAGATAGCGTTGGTTGACCAAAACCAGCCGGTCGCTCGCGTCAAAAAACGCGAACCCATCGGGAATGGTCTCGATTGCTGTCATCACCGTATTGCGCTGGCGCTCGGCAATCGCTTCTAGCTCTCGACGCTCAGCCTGGCTGTCACGCAGCAATCGCAACGTCTTTGAAACTTTTCCGAATTCATCGCTGCCTTCTGGCGGCAGTTCGACATCCTCCTGCCCCCTCGTCAACTGCGTCATCGCCCTGTCGATCCGGCCGAGTGGCACGAGGATGGAGCGCAGCACCAGCCAGGTCATCAGAATACAGGCCAGCGTCGTCACGCCGGCTGCGATCAGAGCTCGCATATAGGTGTTGCGCGCCGTCGCATCGGCAGCGTCGCGCGCCAGATCGGCTTCGTTCTCGAGGCGTTGTTCGAGCGACATGAGAACGGAATCGATTTGATCGCTATAGCTTCTGGCGGCCGCCAGCCGGGAGTTGCCTATGACCCTGTTGTCATTGGTGTAGGCGTCAACGGCCTCCATCGCCTTTTCAAAGTAGGCGTTCGAACCCTGTAGGATCGTGTTCGCTTCATCGGGCGCGAAGACCTTGATGCGGGCCAGATCTTGTTCCAGCGCTTGGCGGGCTTCTTGCGCGCGCCGTTCCGAGAGGGTCAACAGGCTGACCGACAGATCCGTCAGCCAATAGCGGACCTCGCCAAAATGGCGATGCGCCTTGGCAGCATCGTCGAACATATGAAAGCGCCCATTCGCCTCCTCAACACGCCGCTGATTTTCACGCAGATCATGCGCCATGAAGGCGACGCTGAGGAGCAACGCGCCCAAAAGCGCGGCCGAAAGACAGATAAGGCGAAGCGGTATCTTTCGATCCGTCAGGCGGCCGATCCGCATTGGAATGGTGACGAAGGCGCTCATTTGAACAGCGTAATGCTGATCGCACCTGCCAAATCGCCTTCAGCTTTACCCTCCTTTGGGTAGCCTGTCACGTCGACCTCGCCTTTGGGTCCGCCGTGACACGTCAGGCAGGATGCCGAGTAATATTCAGGGATCAGCATGCGAAAAGACTGGCGGCCGTTTACCCCCACCTCCTCGGTGAAGGATTTGCCTTTTGGCCAATCGGGAGACAGAAAATTGTTCTCTATGACGTGCTGCTCCCAATCATCCGGGCGCGCCTTGCGATTGCGGATCAGCTCCTCCGGCGCCGTCACCTTCATCTTCGCCTTATCGCCGACCTTTTCCTCGAAACGTTCATTGACCAATCGGGCGAAGGTCGAGGGAATGAACCCCTTGAAGCCCACACCCTTCATATCGATCATGCTTTGATGTTCGTCGACAACTTCCTTTATCGCGGCGACCTGCGCATCGAACAATTGCTTATCGAGAAGGCTGAAATTCTGATCCGATACGGCATCGCCCTTGCGCTGGGCAAAGATCTGCAGCGCTTCGTTGACGACACGTTGACCCGTGAGATCCTTTTTTCCTAGAGATTCGTCGTTGATGAGCTTTTGATGACCCGAGATGACAGTCCGGCCGGCGCGCAACAATGCAGAGAGCCGTTCACCTGTGGTCATGTCATCTTCGTCGGCAACAACAAAGCCCGCCAAAATACAAATCGCGGCCCATCCCAAAAAGACACCAGATATCGCGCCGAGCCGCATGTTGAGCCTCGTAGTATAGTACCCGCGCCGCGATAGTATCAGCTTGCGCTAATTTACAAAAGCATTAGTAACAGTCGGCGACGCCTAGGGCCCCTTTGGCCCTGTTGCAAAACGCGATTGTTGGGCCATCTGGCTCAGATGTATTCGCAGCAGGTTTTTCGATGAGCGATTTCAAGTGTCGGCATTTTCGCGGAGATGTGACCCTGGGCGGTTTTCTGGTACTGCAAATACGGTATCAGCTATCTTGAAACGATGCTGTGCGAACGCGGCGTCAATCTTGATCAGAGGATGATGTCGACGGTTCCTAACGAGGAACCTTAAAGGCGCAGAGACTGAAATGGCGCTCTCGGTCCTGGCATCCAGCATCATGCGCGCCCTCAGTATCAAGGCATGCCACGCACAGCTCTGAAAAACCAAAGAGAGGGCCCCGGTCAAACCAGGTCAAACCAGGGCCCGAAGGCGTTTTCACACAGGCGGCTTTACGCCGCCTCCCCGTCGTCTATCTGATCGGGCTGCAGGTAGTGCAGGTAGCTGACAGCGCGCTGCTCATGGCCGGCGGCGACAAAGATTGCCCGCTTGTCGCCGGAGAGAACCTTGAGCCAGGCGGCAAGGTAGCTTGCATGATCGGGCCGCGGGGCGAGTTCGGGAACGATGCCGAGATCGGCGCAGAGGAAGCAGCTGCCGAGTTCGGCGATCAGTTCCTCGCGGGCGCGCTCGCTTTGGTCCTTGGCATAGCGGCTGAGATCACGATCCAGTCGGTGTGGCGCCGCCGTCCAGTGGGTCAGTTCATGACTGAGGATCGCAACATAGGAGGCAGCGTCGCGGAAGGCTTCGAAGGCGGGCATCTGGATGTGATCGCGGACCGGGGCATAGTAGGCCGTCGATCCACCATGGCGGATCAGGGCGCCGGTGTTGGCAAAGAAGCGGTCGGCATGGCCGATACGCACCAGCGGATCCTGAACGGCGGCGAGCTGATGGAAGCGCGCGTCCAGTCCGGCAATCTGCTCGGCATTGAAGACCGTGTAGGCCTTGAGAAACGGGATATCGTGCTCGACCGCTTCGCCGGTGTCGCTGGTTTCGGTGCGGATGAAGGAACTGGCAAAGACGACCGTGGTGCCGGTCTCGCCCTTGCGCACCGCCGCCCCCAGTTGAAGGGCCTGGCGAAACGTCATCCAGGTTGGCGCCGTGAAGCCGCGGGCGATCGCTTCGGACCATAAAAGCAGAACGTTGATGCCGGAATAGGGTTGGCCGTTGTGGCGCAAGGGCCGGGTGATCCGGTCGGTCGCCTGGGCTGAGCTCCACGGCTGCATCCAGGGCCGCACGCCCTGCTCGAGCTCGGCGATGATCTTGTCGGTGATGCGGCTATAGAGATCGGCTCGTTGGTGGGTTTGTTGCCGGCTCATGTTGAAACCTCCGTTTTGAGGTCGCGACCATCGCGACCTGCTACGGCGGTCCGAATGCCGGGCTGCAAGGGCCGGCCCGCACCCGATAGGGCCGCAACGCAGGTGGAGGACGGCAACGCCGTTGCGGGGCGGCGCGGGGCCCGGCAGGACCTGAAGCCGGGGCAGGACGCAATGGTCGCTGGCAAGGCGGGGATTGTTCGACGGCTGGCGGGCACCACTAACCGCAGCGCTCAACAGCGGAGCCGGTGACGGGTTAGCAGCGCCCTCGCCGCCTCGGCCTTGCCAGCGACCAGGGATGAAGAGCGACAGTCGAAAGAGGGGGCGCTTGCGCCTCGATGAAGGATTGCAGGGGCTCCAACCGATTTTGACCGGTTCACAGCACCGCCAAAGGGATAGGTGCGGGCACTGCGCGACGCGCTCGCGATGACAGGCGCGCAGCGCAGGCGCTGGATTGTGCGCTCGTCTACGCCCTCGTCCCAAACAGTTCACTCGAGGATGTCATCGATGCCCGCGCACGGAAACTCGCAAAGCGCGGGCTTCGACGCGTCACGCATACGATGCGCCTCGAAGCGCAGGGCACGGACGATGTGGATTTCGAATCCCATGTCCAGGCATACATTCGCGACAAACTCTCTGAGAGCGACCTCTGGAACGAGACATGACGGACCTATTTCAGGAGCCTGAGGGACGCAACACTCCTTGAGCGGCAAGAGCGAGATGGACTGCTTCAGACATGGATCTCGCACCGCCGTGACCTTAACGAGGGGAAGAGGAAAACATTGTCGAGGACACCGCATGGGCGCGCGCCGCCGGCGTGTTTCGCTTGAGCGGATGCTCAGCGATGACTTCGAGCGGATGCATGTCCCGACCAATTTAAAGTGAAGATGCGTCCAATCTTAATTCATGGCCCGTCGATTTAAACCAAACGTTCGATTCTGAGGTGGTCGCCTCCATCACCGAGTCGCCTTTCCATTGACCTTACTGTCTCTAGGCCCAGTACAGTGGACAGAGAAACCACAAGTAGGAGCGACTGCAGCACTGCAGTCGCAATCAATTGCCCCACCGGAAACGCGAGAAAAATCGGTTCGTAGGTCCCGGCCTTCTCGGCACCTCCGGCCGCATCCTCATGCTCTGCCCTCTGTCTCGTCGCCAACATCATCAGCTTGTTACGCGACGGAAACCGAATAATTGAAGAAGGGGACACCGAGAACGAGGATGTCAGCGGCGAGGAATTCAGCCAGCGCCTTCCTGCTCTCGACGATATCATCTAGCGCGGTCTGGTCGTGGTCCGAAACGTCCGCGCTTGGGCATGTGCCGAAAAGACGGACGCTGAAATGGGCGACAGCGGCTCCACCGCGAAATCCTTGTACTGAACTTCAATGCCTGCGATGCCCTTCTTGAGCCGCTCGACCGCAGCGAGACATCTCGCGGGTCAGCGAACCGACCGTTTGAATGTTTGTGTCGATGTGCAACAACCTCATTTCATTCCCCTCCTTTGCGCCCAGGGTGCTGTGATATCGTCTTCGCAGACGTTGTAACGGCAGCGGCACCTCCTCTATCGGCGATAGTTCATTCGATCGCTGATATAAACGCCGGGATTTGTTGTTCGAAGAACTTCGAGAACGAGGCGATACGCGGCGGCAGCGCCTGGTACGGGGGGTAGTACAGGGTCAGCCATAAGTCCGGCGGCGACCAGTCCCGCAGGACGTGAACGAGCCGTCCGGTACGCAGATACTCGGCCACATGGAACTTGGGCAGCATGGCGACCCCGACTCCGTCGGCAGCCATGCTCGCCAGTACCTCCCCACTATTGGCGCTGAATGCGCGGCCCGCAGAAATCGTAGCGCTGCCACTGCCGTCCGATAGCGTCCAGGTCTCCCGTTTGCTGTCGCCGCTGTAGGCCAGGCAATCGTCAGGAATGAGTTCATTGGCGTGCTTCATGTCGGAAAACCGGCTGCCCGGCGCGGCGACGAGAATACGGCGAACGATGCTGATCTTGCGCCAGATCGTGAACTTGTCTGAGGGGGCCGCGGAAATACGGATCGCCAGATCATAGTCGTCATCGATGATGTTCACGAGCCCATCCGCGAGCGAGATTTCGAAGCTGATCTTCGGGTAGCGTTCCTTGAATGCGGAGAGGATGGGTGGCAGGACCTGCTGCCCGAACCAGGTCGGCGCGCTGATCCGCAGGCGGCCATGATCCGCCTTGTGGGTATTCATCACATCCTTGCGTGCGTTGTCGAGCACCTGCACCGCCGGCTGTATCTGAGCGGCGAAGATCGCGCCATCGGTCGTCAGCGACACCTGACGCGTGGTCCGCACAAAGAGTTGCACACCAAGGTCTTCTTCCAAGGCAGCGATCGCCCGCGTGACGGCTGCTGGAGTCATATCGAGCTCGCGCGCGACCTGCGCGAAATTCCGCTTCTCGGCGGCCAGCAGAAAGGTTCGAAGCAGCTTGTAGTCGTTCATTTATTATTTCACCCAGAGCAATTCACTGAGAATTATTATTGCAATTCCGGCCGCCGATCAACGGGCGTAAGTTTCCAATCACACCAGACAAACGAAAGCAGCCGCGGAAGGGCAAACGTCATGATCAAGGATATCAAAGGACTGCATCACATCACGTCGATGGCATCGGATGCCCGCCAGAACAACGCGTTTTTCACGGACACACTTGGCCTGCGCCGCGTGAAGAAGACCGTGAATTTCGACGACCCCAACGTCTACCACCTCTACTACGGTGATGAGGCCGGCACCCCCGGCTCCGTCATGACCTACTTCCCTTTTCCCGACGTGATGCGCGGCCGCCCCGGCGTCGGCGAAGTCAGCGAAACGCAGTTCGCAGTTCCCAAGGGCTCACTCTCCTACTGGCAGGATCGCCTGTCAGCAAAGGGAGCCAGCAACCTGCATGCCGACATTGCCTTCGGTGCTGACCGCCTCCTGTTCAAAGGGACGGACGGCGAAGCGTTCGCCCTTGTCGAATCAGACGACGATGGCCGCAAAGCCTGGAACGGTGCCGGCATCGACGAAAGCGTCGGTATCCGCGGCTTTTCCGGTGCCAAGTTCCGCCTGCATGACACCGCCGCCACTTCCGAACTGCTAGGCTTCATGGGCTACCAGCGCGCCGAGACTGATGGGGATGTTACCCGCTTCATCATCCCAGGCGGCAACGGCGCTGATACCATAGACCTCGAGGTGCTTTCGAAAACGCCTTTCGCAAGGCAGGGCGCAGGTTCGGTGCATCACATCGCTTTCGCTGTCGACAACCGCGCAAAGCAGCTCGAAGTTCGCAAGGCCCTGATGGATACGGGATACCAGGTGACTCCGGTGATCGACCGCGATTACTTCTGGGCCATCTACTTCAGGACACCCGGCGGCGTACTGTTCGAAATCGCCACGAACGAACCCGGTTTCGACCGCGACGAAGACACGGCACACCTCGGCGAGGTTTTGAAACTGCCAACACGCTACGAGCCTTATCGTGACCAGATCGAGGCCGGGCTGACACCACTGGCGGCCTGACGTCGCTTTCCAACAATAGGGCGGCATAACGTTCAAGACGTGCCGCTTTGCCTGCCCCATTACCTTGCTTCAACCCAACCAAAGGAAGACACGAGATGTCCAGCAAGCTTCAGGTCCTCACCCCGCAGAACAGCCAGATCATCTTCATCGACCAGCAACCGCAGATGGCTTTCGGCGTTCAGTCGATCGACCGCCAGGTCTTGAAGAACAACGTCGTCGGCCTTGCCAAGGCGGCCAGGATCTTCAACGTCCCGACCACCATCACCACTGTCGAGACCGATAGCTTCTCGGGCAACACTTTCCCGGAACTGCTCGCCGTCGTCCCCGACAATGATATCCTCGAGCGCACATCGATGAATTCCTGGGACGACCAGAACGTCCGCGACGCGCTTGCCAAAAATGCTGTTGACGGCCGCAAGAAGGTCGTCGTCGCCGGCCTGTGGACCGAGGTTTGCAACACGACCTTCGCCCTCTCCTGCATGAACGACACCGACTACGAAATTTACATGGTTGCGGATGCTTCCGGTGGCACGTCCGCCGATGCGCACAAATATGCGATGGACCGCATGGTGCAGGCGGGTGTCGTTCCGGTCACCTGGCAGCAGGTCCTGCTCGAATGGCAGCGCGACTGGGCCCGCAAGGAAACCTATGACGCGGTCACGTCGCTGGTGAAGGAGCATTCCGGCGCCTACGGCATGGGCATCGACTATGCCGTCACCCACGTTCACGGCGGCGCCGAGCGGGTCAGCCATGGCAAGCGGATCGGCCCGAACCCCGCGAAGTAAAACCGTCATCGCTCCGGCAGGCCGCCATCTGCCGGAGTGAATGCTTCCCCCAAGCGAAGGTCATCCTCGATGAAAATCTATCTCCTGTCACTCGGTGCCGGCCTGCTGGTGGGCGTGATCTACAGCCTGCTCAATGTCCGTTCGCCCGCCCCGCCCGTTGTCGCTCTTATCGGTCTGCTTGGAATCCTTGTCGGCGAGCAGCTGGTGCCGCTGGCAAAAAGCATCTGGGCTCGCGAGCCTGCTGCCGCCTCCTGGCTTCATCAGGTAAAGCCTCACATGTTCGGGCACCTCCCGAAAGGCGCGACAAACGTGGTGGAGGTGAGCCCGCCCCATGAAGATCCGACATCGGGGAAAAGCTGATGACCACGCGCCGCACATTCCTGGGCGCAGCATCGACCTTCGCCTTTTCAAATCTTTTTTCTCCGGCCAATGCCGGCGATCCCACCAAGACCGGAGCCGCTTCCATGCGCGCAGACATCGTTTTTCACAACGGATTAATCACGACGCTTGATCGCGCAAATCCAAACGCCACCGCGGTCGCCATCAAGGACGGCCTGTTCATGGATGTGGGAACCGACAGCGAAATAATGGCGCTCGCCGGACCGGATACGACGATCATCGACCTGAAGGGCAAGCGGATGTTGCCGGGCCTCATCGACAACCACACCCACGTCGTGCGCGGTGGCCTCAACTTCAACATGGAGCTTCGCTGGGATGGCATTCGGTCACTCGCCGATGCGATGGACATGCTGAAGCGACAGGTGGCGATCACGCCGGCCCCGCAATGGGTCCGCGTGGTCGGCGGTTTCACCGAGCACCAGTTTGCCGAAAAACGCCTGCCGACGATCGACGAAATCAACGCTATTGCACCCGATACCCCTGTCTTCCTGCTCCACCTTTATGACCGCGCGCTGCTGAACGGCGCAGCCCTTCGCGCCGTCGGCTATACCAAGGACACTCCAAACCCTCCGGGCGGAGAGATCACCCGCGATTCCAACGGCAATCCGACAGGCCTTCTGCTCGCCAAGCCGAATGCGGGCATTCTCTATTCGACTTTGTCGAAGGGGCCTAAGCTTCCGTTTGAATACCAGGTCAATTCCACCCGCCACTTCATGCGCGAGCTCAACCGGCTGGGCATCACCGGCGTGATCGACGCTGGCGGCGGCTTTCAGAACTACCCGGACGACTATGCCGTAATCCAGAAATTGTCGGATGAGGATCAGCTCACTGTGCGCCTGGCCTACAATCTGTTCACGCAGAAGCCGAAGGAAGAAAAACAGGACTTCCTCAACTGGACGCAGTCGGTCAAATACAAGCAGGGAAACGATTACTTCCGGCACAACGGCGCTGGCGAAATGCTCGTCTTCTCGGCGGCAGACTTTGAGGATTTCCGTCAGCCAAGGCCCGAGATGGCGCCGGAGATGGAAGGCGAGCTCGAGGAGGTGGTTCGCGTGCTTGCCGAAAACCGCTGGCCCTGGCGGATGCACGCCACCTATGACGAGACCATCTCTCGTTCCCTCGATGTCTTCGAAAAGGTCAACAAGGACATCCCGCTCGAGGGTCTCAACTGGTTCTTCGACCATGCCGAGACTATCTCGGATCGTTCGATCGACCGGATCGCGGCGCTCGGCGGCGGCATCGCGACACAGCACCGAATGGCCTATCAGGGCGAATATTTTGTCGAGCGCTACGGTCATGGTGTCGCTGAAGCAACGCCCCCGATCAAGCGCATGCTTGAGAAGGGCGTCAACGTATCGGCAGGTACGGATGCGACACGCGTCGCTTCCTACAATCCATGGGTTTCTCTCGCCTGGATGGTGACCGGAAAGACGGTTGGCGGCATGCAGCTCTACCCGCGCGCCAACTGCCTCGACCGCGAGACGGCGCTGCGCATGTGGACAGAGAAGGTCACCTGGTTCTCCAATGAGGAAGGCAAGAAAGGTCGGATCGAAAAAGGCCAGTTCGCCGACCTCGTCGTGCCGGACAAGGACTTCTTTGCCTGCGCCGAAGACGAGATCTCGTTCCTGTCCTCGCAGTTGACCATGGTCGGCGGCAAGATCGTCTATGGTGCGGGCGACTTCTCAGCGCTCGACGACAACGACGTACCGCCCGCCATGCCGGACTGGTCTCCCGTTCGCACGTTCGGCGGCTATGCGGCATGGGGTGAACCGCAAGGCGCAGGCATGAACTCTCTGCGCCGGACCGCGATCTCGACCTGCAGCTGCACCAGCTCCTGCAACGTCCACGGCCACGACCACGCCGGAGCCTGGACATCGAACCTGCCGATCGCCGATCTCAAGGGCTTTTTCGGCGCGCTCGGTTGCGCATGCTGGGCCGTGTGAGGACAAGATCATGATTTCCGTAACCCAACGCCGTAACGGCCTCGCTTCGCTCGCCGCCTCCCCCGTGGTCGCTTTCGTGGCGCTCCTTGGCCTGTGCGCGGCCTATATCCAGGGACCGCTTGCCAAGCTTTTCGATTTCCAGAGTGCGATTGGTGAGATGGAGCATTTCGGTCTTCATCCGGCCGCCCTCTTCGCGGTCGCCGTCATCGTGTTCGAACTGGCAGCTTCGGCAATGATCCTGTCTGGCTTCCTTCGATGGCTTGGCGCACTGGCGCTCGCCGTCTTCACGCTTCTTGCGACGTTCGTCGCCGTCCGGTTCTGGGAGATGCCCTCCGGCATGGAACGGATGATGGCGACCAACGCCTTCTTTGAGCATCTTGGTCTTGTCGGCGCCTTCGTCATTGTCGCCATCACCGACCTCACTAAGGGAGCGGGCAAATGAGCGCCGCAAAATCTTCAGGCGGCAGTTTCGCGCCGCTACGCCAGCCTGTCTTCGCTGTCCTCTGGACGGCAACGGTCCTGGGCAACACCGGCAGCTTCATGCGCGATGTGGCCAGTTCCTGGCTGATGACCGATCTCTCGGCGGCACCCGCGACCGTCGCCATGGTTCAGGCAGCCGGCACCCTGCCGATCTTCCTTCTGGCGATCCCGGCGGGCGTGCTCTCGGACATCCTCGACCGACGCAAGTTCCTGATCGCTGTCCAGCTCCTGCTCGCCACCGTCAGCATATCGCTGATGGTACTGTCCTACATGGGTATGCTTTCGGTCAGCGCTTTGATCGGGTTGACCTTTCTGGGCGGTATCGGAGCCGCCCTGATGGGCCCGACATGGCAGGCGATCGTGCCTGAACTGGTAGCGCGCGAGGACGTGAAGAGCGCGGTTGCCCTGAACTCGCTTGGGATCAACATCGCACGCTCGATCGGCCCCGCTGCCGGTGGCCTGCTGCTCGCCGCGTTCGGAGCTGCCTTGACCTACGGCGCAGACGTTGCAAGTTACATCGTCGTCATCGCGGCGCTCGTCTGGTGGCCGCGTGCCAAAGACGCCGATGACGCATTGTCGGAGAACTTCTTCGGCGGGTTCCGTGCCGGACTGCGCTACACCCGAGCCAGCAAGCCGCTTCACGTCGTGCTTTTGCGGGCGGCGATTTTCTTCGCCTTTGCCAGCGCGGTCTGGGCGCTTCTTCCGCTGGTCGCCCGTCAGCTTCTGGGCGGGGATGCAGGCTTCTACGGACTTCTGCTCGGTTCGGTCGGTGCAGGCGCCATCGGTGGGGCTCTGGTGATGCCGCGTTTGCGTCAGCGCTTCGATTCCGACGGTCTTCTTCTGGGCTCGGCACTCGTGACGGCTCTCGTCATGGCCGCACTCTCGCTCGCTCCGCCGCAATGGCTGGCAGTCGTCGTCCTTCTTTTCCTTGGTGCTGCCTGGATTACCGCCCTTACCACCCTGAACGGGGCGGCGCAGGCTGTCCTGCCGAATTGGGTACGGGGCCGTGGCCTTGCCGTCTATCTGACCGTGTTCAACGGTGCGATGACGGCCGGCAGTCTCGGATGGGGTGCCGTCGGGGAAGCGGCCGGCGTGCCTGGCACGCTGTTAGTCGGTGCCGCCGGATTGCTCGTCGCAGGCTTCATCATGCACCGGATCAAGCTTCCGTCCGGCGAGGCCGATCTGGTATCGTCCAACCATTGGCCGGAGCCTCTCGTTGCCCAGCCGGTCGCAAACGACCGCGGCCCCGTGCTCATCCTGATCGACTACCGCGTCGAGAAACACAACCGCGCCAAATTCCTGCATGCTCTCGACGACATGTCCTCGGAGCGTCGACGGGACGGAGCTTATGGCTGGGGCGTGACGGAAGACTCTGCCGATCCTGAAAAAATCACGGAGTGGTTCATGGTCGAATCCTGGGCTGAACACCTTAGGCAGCACAAGCGCGTCTCGAATGCGGATGCCGACCTGCAGAGCAAGGTCCTGGCTTTCCACAGCGGCCCTGACAAGCCTGTCGTTCGACATCTGCTGTCGATCAACAAGCCTGGAATGGCGGTCTGAAGCTGGACATGACGGGATATCCATCCAATCACGGACCGGTCGTCGCCGGTGACAGCCTGGAGGCTGGGTTTTTCGTAACCGAGGAGTTGGAGGAGACGGCGAAGCTCTATCTGCTGCTGCGCAACCTCAACCCCCGTTGTCTCAGCCCGGCGCAGGTAAATGATCTCATCAAGATCGTCGGCCTCGACCTTCCATCTCATCACGACCACGACCACGACCATCACGATTGAGTGCGGCGCTGCCCGCGCAACGGACATTTATTCCTTCACCGCACCGGTCATGGATGACACGTAATAATCGACGAAGAAGGAATAGAGGATCACCACCGGCAGCGAGCCGAACAGCGCGCCCGCCATCAGTGCGCCCCATTCGAACACGTCGCCGCGGACCAGTTCCGTCAGAACGCCAACCGGCACGGTCTTGTTTTCCGAAGACTGGATGAAGGTCAGCGCATAGATGAACTCGTTCCAGGATAGCGTGAAGGCAAAGATGCCGGCTGATATCAGTCCGGGAACGGCAAGCGGCAGGATGATCTTGATCAGAATCTGCCAGCGCGTCGCGCCATCCACCAGCGCGCTCTCCTCGAGCTCGAACGGGATCGACCGGAAATAGCCCATCAGCAGCCAGGTGCAGAAGGGAATGAGGAACGTCGGATAGGTGAAGATCAGCGCCAGCCTGGAATCGTAGATGCCGAACTTGAAGACGATGAAGGCGAGCGGAATGAACAGGATTGACGGCGGCACGAGGTAGGCGAGAAAGATCATCAGCCCCACCGGCCGCGAGCCCGAGAACCGCACGCGCTCGATCGCGTAGGCCGCAAAGACCGATGCCGCCAGCGACAGGAACGTCGCGCAGGTGGCCACCAGCATCGTGTTCCACAGCCAGCCCGGATAGGAGGTCTCAAACAGCAGGTACTTGATATGATCGAGCGTCGGGCCGACCACCCAGAAGGGGCTGTAGTTCGTATAGTCGGTCAGCTGCGAATTTGGCTTTATCGCCGTGATCGCCATCCAGTAGAACGGAAAGAGCAGCACGAAGACGAACACCGCCATCGGCAGATAAACCATCACGATCCGGCGCGGCAGGCGATTGAGATAGCTCATGCCCTGTACATCGTCGGTCAGAACGGCGTTTTCGGATTTCGCGGTCGTGGTCATCGTCATTTTCCCCTCATCAATCCTGGCCGCCCTGCTGCCATTTGCGGCGTTGCAGGCCGAAGAAGCTGAACATGATGGCGGCAAGCAGGAAGGGGATCATCGCCACGGCGATCGCCGCCCCCTCGCCCAGTTGTCCGCCGGGAATGCCGCGCTGGAAGGAGAGCGTCGCCATCAGATGCGTCGCATTCACCGGCCCGCCCTTGGTGAGCACATAGATCAGCTGGAAGTCCGTGAACGTGAACAGCACCGAGAAGGTCATGACGACGGCGATGATCGGTGTCAGCATCGGCAACGTCACATAGCGAAAGCGCTGCCAGCTCGTCGCGCCGTCTAGCGACGCCGCCTCGTGCAGTGAGGCCGGAATGGTCTGGAGACCAGCCAGCAACGAAATGGCGACGAAGGGAATGCCGCGCCAGACATTGGCGGCGATCACCGAGGCGCGGGCATTTGTTGGATCGCCGAGGAAATTAATCGGGCTGTCGATCACGCCGAGCTGCATCAGCGACCAGGAGATGATCGAGAACTGTGCATCGTAGATCCACCAGAAGGCCAGCGCCGAAAGCACCGTCGGAACGACCCAGGGCAAAAGCACGATCGCCCGGAAGAAGGATTTGAACGGCAGGTTCTCGTTCAACAGCAGCGCCAGCCAGAGCCCGAAGACGAATTTCAGGATTGATGCGACGATCGTGTAGAGAAGCGTGTTGAAGACCGAGAGCCAGAAGACCGAGTCCTCGGAAAGGAAGATGTAATTTTCGAGCCCGATGAATACTCCGTCACGGCCGATGCGCGTATCGGTGAAGCCGAGCCAGACGCCGAGGCCGAGCGGATAGGTCAGGAAGCAGACAAGGAAGACGGCGGCCGGCAGCATGAAGAGGAAGCCGATCATATTCCTGTTCTGCATGAGCGAAGCCATCGCCGAAGGCGGCTTCCTGGACGATACTGTGGGCATCGGTCATCTCCCGTATGACGAATTGGGGAATGGGGACCGGCGGGAGCAATTCCGCCGATACCCTATCTGGGCGGCCATGCGGCTGCCGCCGGTTCAGACCCGGTAATAGCGGTTTGCCCGGCGCTCAGCCTCGGCTATCGCCTCTTCCGGTGTCTTCTGCCCCGTGACGGCGGTCGCGAACATGTCGACCAGCACATAGTCGGCCATCACACCGGCGGAGGCATAGCCGAGCGGCCCGGCATAGCCGTTGGGACGCAGCGTTTCGGAAGCGCGCGCATAGGGCGCGTGGATCGGGTCGGACGTCCAGACGGGATTGCTGGCGAAGGCCTTGAGCGGCTGGCAGCAATAGGCGCTGGAACCTGTGATCCAGGCATTCATCTGGTCGGCCTCCATCATGAACTTGATGTAGGCCTTGGCCGCCTCGGGATATTTCGTGTGGTTGAACAAAAGCAGCGAGCTCGTCTGATGCAGTTCGACGCTCTGGCCGACCGGACCGACGGGGAAGTTCGTGGTACGGATGTCGGCGGAGAGTTCCGCCATTGCCGGATCCTTCTTCGACGCATAGTAGAGCGAGACGCCGTTGGCCGTCAGCGATACCTGGCCTGCGAGGAAAGCGCGGTTGTTGTTGATGTCGAGCCAGCTCTCGGTGCCGGGAATGAAGGTCTCGTAAAGCGCCTTGGCGTAGTTGACCGCCTTCACCGTTTCGGGACTGTTGATAACGACCTTGCCGCCCTCGTCGACCATCTTGCCGCCATGGCTCCAGAGCAGCCAATGGGCATAATTGTTGCCGTCGCCGACGGCCTTGCCGTGCGGAAATCCGGCGGGCGTTCCCTTGGCCTTCATGGCCTTGCAGAGTTCGAGGAAGCCATCGGTATCCTTCGGGAAGTCGCTGAAGCCGGCCGCCTTCATATGACTGTCGCGGTAGCACACCGCGTTGCCGATGGCCGTCAGCGGCATGGCGATGAACTTGTCGCCGCGTGAAGCATAGCCCTTCACGCCATCGTACCATCCGCCATATTTGCCGCCGAGATAGTTGGCGAGCTCGGTCAGATCGACAAGTTTATCCGGGTATTGGTGGGCGTCGTCAAACCAGCACATCACCAGATCCGGCCCGGACCCGACATTCGCGGCGACCGCGGCCTTCGGGCGAATGTCCTCCCAGCTTTCCTTGTCGATGCGGACCGCAACCCCGGTCGTTTCCGTGAATTTCGCGGTATTGGCAAGCCATGCATCCTCGTCGCCCTTGACGAAGGGCGTCCAGCGCAACAGCCTCAGGCTTGCGCCTTCCTCCGGCTTGTAAGCCGGTTCCGCCCCTTGAGCGAAAGACGGACGGATGCCGAAAGGCGAAAGACCGGCCATGCCCGCGACCGCGGCGGATGCGGTAAGAAAATCACGTCTCTTGAAAGTCATCATGCTCCTCCTTCGTGGCACGGGACATGTCCGTACCGGCACCCGCCGTCCCGTTTGGCGAATGCGGCGGCAATGGCTTCCGGCACTGCCGGAAACGCCGGCCCCGAAACCGGATGCGTCAGGGCTCCTCTTCCCTCGCGCAGCGGAAACGGGGCGGTATCAGTCGATCAGCCGGGCTCCGGTTTCGGCATCGAACAGGTGAACGTGATTGGCATCGATCGACAGGTGGATTGCCTCTCCCGGCCGCACGTTCACGCGTTCGCGGAAAATACAGGTGACGTCGGTTCCGCCGAAGCGCACGATCATCTGCGTTTCGTAGCCGGTGGGCTCGATAACCGCGACACTGGCGGCAAACCCGTTCGGGTCGAGCGACATATATTCCGGCCGCAGGCCGTAAATGAGATCGCGCCCTCGTCCCGCCGAGGGCGGCCGCGCGACCGGCAGCGCCGTGCCATCGGTTGCGATGAAGCTGTTTGGATTTTGCGGATCGAGCCGGCCCTTGATCATGTTCATCGCCGGCGAGCCAATAAAACCGGCGACGAAAAGATTGGCGGGGCTGTCATAGAGATCAAGCGGGGAACCGATCTGCTCGACAATGCCGTCATGCATGACGACGATCTTGTCGGCCATGGTCATCGCCTCGATCTGGTCATGCGTGACGTAGACGGTCGTCGTTTTCAGCCGCTGGTGCAGTTCCTTGATCTCGGCGCGCATTGCTACGCGCAGTTTCGCATCGAGGTTGGACAGCGGTTCGTCGAAGAGAAACACCTGCGGATCACGCACGATCGCCCTGCCCATGGCCACGCGCTGGCGCTGGCCGCCGGAGAGCTGGCGCGGATAGCGGTCGAGCAGCTTGGAAAGTCCCAAAATTCCGGCCGCGGTACCGACGCGCTTCTCGATCTCGGCTTTCGGCGAGCCGTTCAGCATCAGGGAGAAAGCCATATTGTCGGCGACCGTCATATGCGGGTAGAGCGCATAGTTCTGGAACACCATGGCGATATCCCGATTTTTGGGCGGCAGGGCGTTGACCACCTTGTCGCCGATGAGGATCTCGCCTGCCGAAATGTTTTCAAGCCCGGCCAGCATTCGCAGAAGCGTCGATTTCCCGCAGCCCGAGGGGCCGACAAGGATGACGAATTCGCCATCCTCGATTTCGATGTTCACGCCCTTGATGACGGGAATGGCTCCGAATGATTTTCTGACATCGACGAAGTCAACGCCTGCCATATGCTTTCCTCCCTGTGAATTTCATCTGCAATCGGCGGATTGTCCGGCGGCTTCCTCATGCCGTTCTCAGACACCGTCCGGTTCCCTCTCGACTGCCCTTACCCTCGCCCCACCAACGGCATCTTCGTCGCCATGACCGTCATCGTCAGCACATTCGCTTCGAGCGGCAGGCTTGCCATGTAGACAACGGCCTCGGCGATATGCGCGACCGGGATCGTCGGCTCACTGGCGGTCTCGCCATTGGCCTGCAACACCCCGGAATTCATCTTCGACGTCATGTCGGTTGCGGCATTGCCGATATCGATCTGGCCGCAGGCGATGTCATATTTGCGCCCGTCGAGTGCGGTCGACTTGGTCAGCCCGGTGATCGCATGTTTGGTTGCGGTGTAAGGCGCGGAGTTCGGCCGTGGCGTCTGGGCCGAAATCGAGCCGTTATTGATAATCCGCCCGCCGCGCGGCGCCTGCGCCTTCATCAGCCGGAACGCCTGCTGTGTGCAGAGAAAGGCACCCGTGAGGTTGGCGGCAAGAATACCGCTCCATTGCTCGAAGGTCACATCTTCCAGCGACACTGGCGGCACGGTGGAACCGGCATTGTTGACCAAGAGGTCGAGCCGGCCGAACTGCGTGCGGATCGCTTCGAAAAGGCGAGCGACCGCAGCCGGGTCGCCGATATCTGCGACTATCGCCTGCACGGCTCCTCCCGTTTGCGCTGCTATGTCGCCAGCGGCTTTATCGAGCACGTCGGCGCGCCGGCCGGTGATGACGACGGTATACCCCTCCGCGCTTAAGGCCTCGGCGATGCCGCGTCCCACGCCCGTGCCGCCGCCCGTCACCAATGCGATCTTGCCTTCGCCGGATTTCAAAGCGCGGACCATCTCAGATATCTCCTGCGAGTTCGTCTTCGATATGTATCCTGATGATCTCGTCGAAGTTGGTTTCGGCTTTGAAACCCAGTTCGCAAGCACGCCGCGCGTCGAAATCGGTCGCCCAGCCTGAAACAATCGAGCGGATAACCGGGTCGGGCTCACGGCGGATGAGCTTGACCGCCTTCTCACCGGCCACACGCCGGAGCGCCTCGATCTCTTCACCAACAAGGGCAGAAAGGCCAGGCATAGTCAGATTGCGTCTCGGGCCGATCGCGGACGTATCCATCCGCGCGGCATGAATGAAGAAATCGACCGCCGAACGCGGGCTTGCAAACCAGTGGCGCACGTTCTCGTCCACCGGCAATACCGCCTCCTGACCTGCCAGCGGCTCGCGGAGAATATTGGAAAAGAAGCCGGACGCCGCCTTGTTGGGTTTGCCGGGGCGGATGCAGATCGTCGGCAGGCGGATGCCGACGCCATCGAAAATGCCGCGCCTCGAATAGTCGGCGAGAAGCAGTTCGCAGATCGCCTTTTGCGTGCCGTAGCTCGTCAGTGGCGTGGTAAAGAACTCGTCGCCGATCTTTTCAGGGAAAGGCTTTCCGAAAACGGCGATCGACGAGGCGAAGATGACGCGCGGAACATAGGGCTCTCGCAAACCCTCATGGCGGATCGCCTCGAAGAGCGCCCGCGTTCCGTCAAGATTGACCTTGTAGCCCTTGTCGAAATCAGCCTCGGCCTCACCGGAAACGATCGCCGCGAGATGGAAGATCACGTCGGGGCGCAAAGCGACCAGTTTCCCGGCGGCGTCCTCGGTTGAAAGATCAAGCGCGAGTGCCTTCGCGACCGGCGACAGCCCTTGAGGCACTGGCGGCTCGATCACATCCACCAGCGTTAGCCTGGAAATATCGTAGCCAAGCGCGCCTTCCTCTGAGGCGAACTTCTCCACCAGCTTGCGGCCGACCATCCCGGCCGCTCCAATCACCATCACATGCATTTCCGGCGAACCTCCCCGTCTGCT
Source organism: Rhizobium favelukesii (assembly GCF_000577275.2). Taxonomy (NCBI): domain Bacteria; kingdom Pseudomonadati; phylum Pseudomonadota; class Alphaproteobacteria; order Hyphomicrobiales; family Rhizobiaceae; genus Rhizobium; species Rhizobium favelukesii. The sequence continues at coordinate 606,697 of NZ_HG916855.1, read as the reverse complement.
GCCCGGCTCAGCCGCATCAGCCTGCCGTCCCGCTCTTGTTCTTTTCCCGTTTTTTCTGCGCACTGCCGCCAACCAGTTCCTTCGTCGTGTCGTAGATCCGGGTGAGATGCTGGCGAAATGCGGCGATCACCGTCTCCCGGTCGCGCCGCTCCAGTGCCTTCACGATCTCGGCGTGGTCGTCATAGCTGGCATCGATAGCGCCCGGCCGTGACATCGCGCTGCGCCGGTAGTCCATCATGTACGTGTAGAGATCGGTGACGAAATCGGAGAGCAGCGGGTTTCCGCAAGCCCGATAGATCCCGATGTGGAATTCGCGGTCGCAGATCAGGAAGCGCATGGCGTCATCGCCACAAAGCTTCTGCGCTTCGAGCAGGCTTTTGAGCTTGCCCAGCGTCTCTTCATCAATCCGATCGGCCGCATCGCCGACGACCTTCAGCTCGATATGCAGCCGGGCCGCATGAACATCGTCGAGATCATAGCTGTCGATGGCGTTGGGCGAAGCGATGGTAACGGTCAGATGGCTCAGATCGACATCGCAGACCCGCGTGCGGCTGCCCTGAGACACCTCGACGAAGCCGCGCGCGGCGAGCGTCTGGATGGCACCGCGCACAGTCTCGCGGCTGACATGAAGCACATTGGCGAGTTCCCGTTCACCCGGCAAGACGTCGCCGGGGCGCAGCATGTTGGTGGCGATTAGCACCATCAGCTTGTCGGCGATGAGGTCACGAGCCGTGCGCCGGTCGAGACTCTGCCCGACCTTTGGCATCTGCGTGAGTATCGGGCTGTCGTCCATCACCGTCTTCACCCCCAACTGACCCACTGGTTGGTCCAGCAGATCAGTTCTCATGGAGCCGCGAAAAATATGACCAGTCAAGACAGGTTCGTTGCTGCACCGCATCAAAAATCGGCCCTGGAACGGCGCCGCTGCCCGTCACCTTGCGCTTCGGTGGTCGACGGGAGCGGCAGCGATGACGATCGGGCGCGGCGTAGCAATGGCTGATTCAAAAATGACCGAGCATCGGCGGATCGCCCCTCGATGCGCTCAAGGCAGAATCGATGAAGTCATTGAGGCTGCTCCGCGGGATTTCGATCAGTCGTGAAGCTCGATCCGAAGATCGTCAACGCACTCGCCCTCCAGTTCCAGCCGCAATCTTATCTTCGCGCAATGCCCCTTGCTTATATGGCGAGTCCGCTGGGCATGGGCTTCGGAAACACGCGATTTCAAGTCCCGATCGCAAATTTCGACTCAATTACGCTCTCCTTTCGCTATTAGGGAAGTCGATCCTTGATGATCTTGCCAGAAGGACTAGCCAACCAGCGCAGCTTCAAACGCGTAGTCGAAAAGAGCACCGCGCTCCTCCGCCGAATGTCCCGACTCTCGGTACAACGGCTTAACGTTTCCAGATTGCTTCAATGGTCTCTCCGCTGAAGGTTCTTGCGACGGCCGAGCCGGCGACATGATGCAAAGCCATGAGGGTGTTTGATGACCGATCATATCATCACGTAAATGGATTATAGCGATCTGCTGCGCTGACAAGGCTTGAGCGGCCAGGCCCGTCGCTGGGCAAGCGCAATCCCTCGATTTATTGAACAGCGCTTGGCAGGGCAAACGGCCGCTTGCTTTTGACGGCTCCCGAAAATAGCGCTTTCCGATTGGCCTTGAGTGAAAGGTTTGGAAAGCCTCACGAGATAACGATCGGCTCCGGGTGGCCGATCGGCATAGCCGGGACCCAGAATAATCTGCAGATCCGAATGCGCTTTCCGAACACACAACCTCAGCCCGCGACGCGACGCAGGAACAGCGACAACTCGATCGCAACCTAGTGCGGGAACCAAGGCTCCGAAAACGAAAAAGCCTGCCGCGGGAGGAGGTGCGGCAGGCTTTTCGAAAAGAACCGAACAGCGACTGGGAGGAGGAGTGCCGCCGTTCCTACAGACGCCCTTGGGAGGAGGAGTGGGCCGTCTGAAACTCGAAGCTTTGCGGGAGGAGGTGCATCGCTTCGATGGCTGTCATCATACACCGACCATAAACCGTGCCAATGCCTTATGCTGCACTGCAGCTATGCAAAAAATACAAGTCGGAAAGGCTGACGAACAGAGCAAGGATCCAACCGATCTTAGACGCGGACGATCAACGCAAAAACGCCCGCGTCATCAGCGGGCGTCGAGCAGTCTTAAAGACCAAATGCTGTGCGGTTAGCGCGCGATCGATGCGCGGGCAACGCTGCGGATGTCGGCGCGGTCAATACCGAGGTCCTGCAGTTCGCGGCTGGACATGCGGCCAAGTTCGGTAACGGTCTGACGGAACTTGCGCCAGTTGTTGAAAGAGCGTGCTACGTTCATGATGATCCCCTTTCCTGAGGCTTGTCTGACGCCAGCAACCTTGCTTGGTTCCGGCGTCGTTTCGATGATTCGAATATAGATGTTTCAATCGGTTCAAAACAGCGACAATCCCTCACCCCACCTATGCGCACAACGCATAGGATCTTCCTTTTTCGCGGGGAAATGCCTGTTTTTAAGCCCGGAGCGATCAAAAGCTGGCGGGCGCGCAGTTGTTGGCATCTGCGCCCAGCATGGAAACGCGATCCGCGACGACCTGCGTGCCGGCCTCGCCGCGTTGCCCATCTGGATGCAGAAGTTTTTACGAGGCTTGCTTGGACAAGCCGATAGGAGCGCTCAATCAATGACCACACTCGCCTACACCTCTACCAGTGCTGGAGCGGCAGGCGGAAAGTATTCCACGAGCGGCAATTCCCAACCCGTCATACGACGCCAGCCTCCTATGACCGCCTCGTTGTACGGTGCAGTCCGTCAAGCAGATCTCCGCACGATGCTCGACTTCGACAACATGCCCACCCTCGGCGGGGCGTCGGCGGAAAACCTCCGGTTCCTCGATTACCTGATCTACGAGCCTGTGAGGACCGTCCTGCTGCACAGGGAAGGCGTGAGCGTAATTGTCCCGGCTCCCGAACGGTATGCCGTCCACGAGCTCATCGTGGCCTCCAGACGGCTCCCAGACGCGCTCGGGCGGGCAAAGCGGGAAAAGGACCTCCTGCAAGCCTCGCTGCTCACACAGGCGCTCGCAGAGACGCGGCAAAGCGGCCTCCTTGCCGATGCCTACAAAGAGGCATGGGATCGCGGGAAAGCGTGGCAGGAGGCCATTATCGCCGGACGGTCGGCCATGCCCGACCATGGCAAGGCGGCACTGGCGGCGGCCATGAGCGTTCCGGTAGAAGAACTCGGCAAGGTCAAGGCGTAGCACGCGTGTGAGACATGAATGACCGTGGAATCAGGAAAACGAAGGGTGGGGCAATCCATCCCCAGATCGAACGCGTCATGCGGAAGATCGGGGAGGACATCTCCGTTGCCCGTCGCATCAGGAGGATCGCGGCCGACGACTTTGCACGACGTATCGGAATCTCTCGGGCCACCTTGCACCGATTGGAGAACGGGGACCCCAGGTATCGCGTTCAACACTCTGGCGATGGCGCTGCGCGCGCTTGGCCGACTGGATGCCTTGGCGAACATCGCAGATGCGGCGAACGATCATGTTACGATGATGCAGATGAAAGACGCTGCCCCCAAGCGGATCACCAAGCCACGCCCCTTGCGGCCGCCCCCCGAAGAGTCCGGTGACACGAACAAGGCCGACAACGCAGCTCAGAAAGCCCCGAGCAAATGCGTTGGTTTCTGACCGAATTTCGCCTGATAGCCGCGTTCGAAGTCGGTTCTCGTCTGGCTACCGATAAGGACACCGGGGATGGTGTATTGGCCGATGAGGATGTTGCAACCCGGGATAAGCTTGTCGACAATTTGCCTACAATTGACCTATGCTTGGAATCGAGTGTCTCATTTCGGCATTGATTGCAGGTAGATAATAGCGTGTTACATTCGGTCTGGTCTCATCCCGTCGCAGCAATTAAGGAAGGCGAGCGTCACAGTCGCCTGTCGCGCCTTCGTGACCGCATGCAGGCGAATGGCGTTGCGGCTACCTTCCTTGGGCCAGGTGAGAGCCTGCGTTACTTCACCGGCCTCGTCTGGCATCTTAGCGAGAGGCTGCTCGGTGCAGTTGTGACGGACGAGAAACTCACCTACATCGTCCCCGGCTTCGAACGTAGTCGCGTTGAAGCACTGCCCCACCTGCCCGGCGACATCCTCAGTTGGGAAGAGGAAGAAAATAGCGTTGGGCTCGTTGCGCGATTGGTCGGCCCATCCGGCAAGCTTTCACTCGACGACGCACTCCCCTTGGCCTTCTATCACGCATTCGCCGAAGAGATGGGTGCAGCACGGCTTATCGACGGCGGGCCCATCCTGCGCACGCTACGGGCGGTCAAGTCGCCGGGCGAGATTGCGCTGATACAGTATGCGATGAACATTACTTTGGGCGTCCACCGTGAAGTCCGCGACACAATCACGCCCGGCATTGCCGCGTCGGAAGTCGCCCGCTTCATCGACCAAAAGCATCGCGATGCGGGTGCCGACAATGGCTCCAATTTCTGCATAGTGTCATTTGGATCGGCGACATCGCTGCCGCATGGCGCCGATGGTGAGCAGATCTTGGAGCCGGGAGACGTCATCCTCGTCGATACAGGCTGCCGCATTGACGGATATCACTCCGATCTGACGCGCACTTACATGCTTGACGGCGGCGATGGCGAATTCGAGCGTGCCTGGGCAATAGAGCGTGAGGGGCAGGAGGCTGTGTTCGAGGCAGCAAAGCTGGAGGCACCCTGCGAAAGCCTTGACGCTGCCGCTCGCAACGCATTTGCCCAGCATGGCCTTGGCCCGGATTATCGCCTGCCCGGCTTGCCGCACCGCGCCGGTCATGGCCTTGGCCTCGAAATCCATGAGGCTCCGTTCATCGTCCGCGGTAACAGAACACCACTTGCTCCCGGCATGTGCTTTTCGAACGAGCCAATGATCGTCTTTCCCGGTGCATTCGGCATTCGACTAGAGGATCACATCTATATGACCGAAGACGGTCCACATTGGTTCACGACGCCGGCAAAAGGTCCAACGGAGATCTGAGGTGGCACTTGCGGCCGTACGAACTCCTCCTCGCAGTGCCGACCTTTGCCGATAGGTCGGCGCGCCATCTTCCATTGGCGGCATTGCATCAACCAGTATCAAGGCGGCGGTGGTTAAGGACGCTCACAATCGCACTTTCGCCGGAAAAGGGAAGCGGATATGCCCGAATTGGTCGAACTGGTACCTTACGACGCCAGCTGGCCTGATCATTTCTTGAGGATCGCGGACGCTCTGAAGAGCCTGTTGGGGAGTGCTGTTATCGCTATCGAGCACATCGGCAGCACGGCAATCCCTGGCTTATCAGCCAAGCCCATGATCGACGTCGATGTTATCTTGCCAACGGTTGGCGATGTGCTTCAAGCGAACAGCCTAATGGTCATTGCAGGATATGAGCCTCGAGGCAACCGCTACGACAAGGATGTATTCGCGTTCATGAAGCGAGCCACCGTCCCGAAACAGCGCATCTATCTATGCCCTGAAGGAAGCGAGACGCACCGCCGTCGAATCGTGTTTCGAAATTACTTGATCGCGCATCCGGAAACGTCAGCCGCCTACGAAGCGCTGAAACTTAGTCTGGCCAAGGAGTTCGCCTATGACGGCGATGGTTACACGGCAGCGAAAGCCTCGTTTGTTAGCAATGTCGTGGACACTGCCCGCGCGGTTAAACAGTGAGCCCGCATCCCTTTGCTCGAGCTTTCAAGCAACCGAGAGTTACGCCATAGCTCCTTGTCCTTTCGTTCGCAAACAGCACTTCAAATCAGAGCAGGCAGGCATACCGATTCTATGAACGGGCCTCATTGTGCAACGAACCTCGCCTCCTGCCCCGACTTTTATGTCCTGATCTCGCCGTCCTTGAGCTCGGCGAGCGTCCTGGCCGGGACGATCTGGCAGTCGGTAGCATCGAATTGCAAGGGCATTGTTCGCGATCCTCACGCAGGCTTGATCATTTCGCGGGCATAGTCGAGGCCGATGCCATAGCCACCCGCCGTGGTCTACGACGATGCCGCAGGCGGCCTCTTATTCTTCGGACCAACGATATTGTGGAGTCCCTTAAAATGGTGACGGGCCAGTTAGTGGCACGAAGGCCGCGCTTCGAGTTTACGCTCTCCACTTTGGCCCCCGATAGTACCCTGCGGAGTTTAGTCAACGACCTTAAGAATCCCGAGGAATGTCGCCATCCCGGTGTCGGGGTCGCTTAAAGCGCATAGCCGCGTCCATTCCCCGATGTCACCTCCGCGAGGCGGAGAGCGGCCTTGCATCAATTCGGGATATATTGATCTGAACCCTTCAAACTGGACCGTTTTTGGTTAGAGTTTTCCGGTTACATCCTCGCCGATCAGTGCTCAAACATTGAGCAGATGCTATCAACTGTAGACAGTCCTAGATTCTTGCGCGAACAGAAATGATAGAAATCAATAGTTTATAATTTGGCACGCCTCTTGCTTCGAAATTGCTGAGTTGGTGGCTAGGGTTCCGGCGCTTCAAAAAGCGTGCTGGTCCGAGAGCTGCCGCTGGTGGGGAGAAATCCCACTGGATGCACGGCGGGACAAAAGCCCGGGAGACCTCGTAAGCCAAGGGATTGGCGGCGCGATGGTCTTTGCCGATCCCTTTTTGAAAAAAAGCAAAAGGGGAATTTCAAATGCAGACTTTTTCGAAGCTTCTTTCCATCACCGCCCTGTCAGCTTCCCTGATGCTTGGCTTTGGCACCTCCGCCGATGCCGCGCAGAAGACCGAGTTCAAGGTTGCCTGGTCGATCTATGTCGGATGGATGCCCTGGGGTTATGCGGCCGATCACGGCATCGTCAAGAAATGGGCCGATAAATACGGCATCAAGATCGAGGTCACGCAGTTCAACGACTACGTCGAATCGATGAACCAGTATACGGCCGGCGCCTTCGATGCTGTGACGCTCACCAATATGGACGGTCTCTCGATCCCGGCCGCCGGCGGCGTCGATACGACGGCCGTCATTGTCGGCGACTTCTCGAACGGCAATGATGCCGTCATTCTCAAGGACAAGAGCGCGCTTGCCGACATCAAGGGCCAGAACGTCAATCTCGTCGAATTTTCCGTCTCGCACTATCTGCTTGCCCGCGCGCTCGAGAGCAGCAAGATGACCGAGCGCGACGTGAAGGTGGTCAACACCTCCGATGCCGACATGGTCGCCGCCTATAAGACAGCTGACGTGACCGCAGTCGTTACCTGGAACCCGCTGGTCTCGACCATTCTCGAGGACCCCTCCGCCAAGAAGGTGTTCGATAGTTCGCAGGTGCCGGGCGAGATCATCGACCTGATGGCCGCCAATACGGGCGTGCTGAAGGACAATCCGAATTTCGGCAAGGCGCTTGCCGGTATCTGGTATGAGACCGCAGCCCTCCTGACTGCCGACAGCGCCGACGGCAAAGCCGCGCGCGAGGCGATGGGTTCGGCATCGGGCACCGATCTCAAGGGTTTCGAGTCCCAGCTTGCGGCCACCAAACTGTTTGCCAAGCCGGCCGATGCTGTCGCTTTTACCGCATCTGGGAGCCTGCCGAAGACGATGGATCTCGTCCGCAACTTCCTGTTCGAGAAGGGCTTGCTTGGCAATGGCGCGCCGTCCGCGGACGTGATCGGCATCGAAATGCCGGACGGCAAGATTCTCGGCGACAGTGGCAACGTCAAGCTGCGCTTCACCGAGACCTACATGAAAGCAGCCGCCGACGGTTCGCTCTGAGCGACGTTTAAGCAACGGCGTGGCCTTGCCCGCGCCGCCATTCTTCATCTGCGGAGCTTCCCTATGCGTTGGATCAACACGAGGCCGAGCCGAGGTGCGCAGCTTGCCTTGATGCTGCTGCCCTTCTTGCTGCTGATCGTCAGCTACACTTTTGGCTCGGCGGCGCGGCTGGCGGAAAACGCCAATGACAAGCTGCTGCCCGGTCTTACAGGTTTTGCCGAGGCGATCGATCGCCTGGCCTTCGTCGCTGATCCGCGCACAGGCGAATACCTGCTCTGGTCCGATACGGGGGCGAGCCTGGTGCGCCTGTTTGCAGGCCTCGGCATTTCGACCGTCACTGCGCTCGTCATTGGCATGCTGATCGGCATGCTGCCTTATCTGCGAGCGCTGCTTTCGCCTTTCATCGCCGTGATCTCCATGGTGCCGCCGCTGGCGCTGCTGCCGATCCTCTTCATCGCCATGGGGCTTGGGGAAGCCTCCAAGATCGCGCTCATCGTCATCGGCGTTGCGCCGACGATGATCCGCGACCTTGCGCTGAAGGCGCTGGAACTGCCGCGCGAACAGATCGTCAAGGCTGAATCGCTCGGCGGCTCTTCCTGGCAGATCGGCCTTCGCGTCGTTCTGCCGCAGATCCTTCCGCGACTGATCACCTGCCTCAGACTTCAGCTCGGTCCCGCCTGGCTATTCCTGATTGCAGCCGAGGCAATCTCGTCGGATTCCGGCCTCGGCTACCGTATCTTCCTCGTGCGCCGTTATCTCTCGATGGACATCATCTTTCCCTATGTCGTCTGGATCACGCTGCTCGCCGTGGTCATGAATTATATCCTCGATCGCATCCGGATCGCTCTCTTCCCTTGGTCGGAGTTGGAGAAGCAGGCATGAGCGAACTTGTGATCGAAAAGGTCTGGAAGGAATATGGCGACCAGATCGTGCTTGAGGATGTGTCGCTGACAGTTGCCTCGCGTGCCTTCGTCGCCCTCGTCGGTCCGTCCGGCTGTGGGAAGACGACGTTCCTGCGCATGCTGCTCGGCCAGGAGCGGCCGACCCGGGGCGCAATCCTGCTCGACGGCGAACCGCTGCCGCCCGAGCCCGGGCCGGACCGCGGCGTTGTCTTCCAGCGCTACTCGGTGTTTCCGCATCTGAGCGTACTCGGCAACGTACTGCTCGGTCGCGAATTCTCCGCTTCCCGCTATAAGGCTAAGCTTTTCGGTACTGCCCGTAGCCGCGCGGTCGACGAAGCCCGGCGGCTGATCGGCGAAGTCGGCCTTTCCGGCGCCGAGGACAAATATCCGGCGCAGCTTTCGGGCGGCATGCAGCAGCGCCTGGCGCTGGCGCAGGCCCTTATCATGAAGCCGAAGGTGTTGCTACTCGACGAGCCTTTCGGCGCGCTTGATCCGGGCATCCGCGCCGAAATCCACGCACTGATGAAGCGGCTCTGGCACGAAACGCAGATGACCGTCGTCATGGTGACGCACGACATGCGCGAGGCCTTCACGCTTGCGACGCGCGTCGTCGCCTTCGAGCGTCGCCGCGACCGTCCAGAGGAAAAGGAGCGCTACGGCGCAACCATCACCAAGGACATTTCCATCTGGCCGCCACGCCTTGCCGGCACGCCATCGATCTTCAGCCCCGACCGGGACGGCCCGGTCGCTTCCCTGGGGCATTGCCGGGACGACCTGGCTTCGTCAGGAGAAATCCAACTGTGACACATGTCAGACGTTCGCCGGAAGAAATAGCCGCCAACCGCGCGCGCTACGAGGAACATCAAAGGAAGGGGCTCGAATTCGCGCCGAAGGCCTTACCGGGAGCAAGCCGATTGCCTGCGCCCGAGATCGCGCCCGACAAGATCGTCCACCGCGAAGTGATCCCCGGGGGCTGGTACTGGTCGACCCGTGTCAAGAAGAACGAAGTGTTACGCGTCAGCCTCGATCACGGCTTCTCGACGATCTCCCTCGTCGCCTGGAGCGCTGCCGATACGAGCGAGCGGCTGAATCTGCCTGACACGGTGAAGGTGCAGTGGACGACTGCTCTCGGCAAGGGCCGGGTGATCTTCTCCGACATGGGCCGGGTGATGTTTTCGGTGACGGAAGACTCCTGCGGCGCCCATGATGGACTGATGGGCGGCTCGACCTCTGCGTCGAACGCGGCAAAATACGCAGACGGCACGCGCAATACCCGTGACAACTTGATCCTGCTTGCGACCAAGGCCGGGTTCGACAAGCGTGACATTCCGCCGGCGCTGGCGCTCTTTGCCCCCGTCCGCGTCGATCAGGACGGCGCCTTCCTGTGGAAGCCGGAACTTCTGCATGGAGGCGATTATGTCGAGCTGCGCGCCGAGATGGATATGATCGTCGGCTTTTCCAACTGCCCTCACCCGTTCGATCCGGACAAGGTTTACCGGCCGAATCCGGTGACCGTCACCCGCGTCGCAGCGGTCGAGCCTCCTGCCGACGACCTTTGCCGGACCGCGACTGCTGAAGCCGTACGCGGTTTTGAAAACAACACGCTGGCGGCATTGTGAGGGGAGCAAGACCATGACCGATTTCATCCAGACAGCACCCTTCCGCACGCTCGAGAACGCCGTGCAGGATCACTTCATTGCCGCCGAAGCACCGTTCTCGACGGTTATCCGCAAGGGCCAGATGTTGCGCATCGAGGACACATACGGCCAGCAGGCGATCGACACGCTCTTCTATAGCGCGGAAGACTATTGCGAGCGCTATTCCAACCAGGACACGATGCGCGAACAGGGCGCGGCCTATATCTCGACCGGCACCAAAATCATCTCCAATGAAGGCCGGGTGATGCTGACCATGGCCGCCGACAGTTGCGGTCGCCACGATACCTCAGCCGGCGCCTGCTCCTGCGAGAGTAATACAGTCCGCTTCGGCAATGGCACCAAATATCTCCATGCCTGCCGGGACAATTTCGTTCTCGAAGTATGCAGGCACGGCATGAGCAAGCGCGATGTCGTCCCCAACATCAATTTCTTCATGAACGTACCCATCGAGCCGAGCGGCGAGATGACGATCGTCGACGGGATTTCCGCACCGGGCGACTATGTGGAGCTGAAAGCGGAAATGGATGTCCTGCTCGTCATCTCCAATTGCCCGCAGATCAACAATCCTTGCAACGGTTTTGATCCGACACCGATCCGAGTGCTGGTCTGGGACAGCGAGGTCTGACATGTTCAAGAAGGTTCTGATCGCAAACCGGGGCGAAATCGCTGTCCGGATCATCAAGACGTTGCAGCGCATGGGTATTGCCTCCGTCGCCGTCTATTCGGATGCCGACCGCTTTTCCAAGGCTGTACTGATGGCGGACGAGGCGGTACGGCTCGGTCCGGCACCGGCGTCCGAAAGCTACCTCGACGTCGACGCCGTCATCGCTGCCTGCAAGGCGACCGGTGCCGAAGCCGTGCATCCGGGCTACGGCTTCCTGTCGGAGAATATCGGCTTTGCCGAGCGGCTGGCGAAGGAAGGCATTGCCTTCATCGGCCCGACGCCCGGCAATATCGCCGCCTTCGGGCTGAAACATACTGCCCGCGAGCTGGCGCGCGAAAGCGGTGTGCCGCTACTTCGCGGCAGCACACTGTTGGAGACGAGCGACGACGCGCTCACGGCCGCGACCGACATCGGCTATCCGCTGATGCTGAAATCGACCGCCGGCGGCGGTGGCATCGGCATGCAGCTTTGCGACAACCCCGAAAGCCTGAAGGCAGCCTTCGAGAGCGTGCAGCGTACCGCGCGCGCAAGCTTCGGCGATGCCCGCGTCTATCTTGAACGCTTTGTCGCCAGGGCCCGCCATGTCGAAGTGCAGATTTTCGGCGACGGCAATGGCCGGGTGATCGCGCTTGGCGAACGCGACTGCTCTTTGCAGCGCCGGAACCAGAAGGTGATCGAGGAGACGCCAGCGCCGGGGTTGTCCGACGCCGTTCGAACCCGCCTGCATGCAGCGGCCGTCGCCCTCGGCGCCTCCGCCCACTACCGGTCGGCGGGAACGGTCGAATTCATCTATGATCCGGCTGGCGAGGAATTTTATTTCCTTGAGGTCAACACCCGGCTGCAGGTCGAGCATCCGGTCACCGAAGCGGTCTTCGGCATCGATCTCGTCGAGTGGATGATCCGCCAGGCCGCGGGCGAAGACGTGCTCGCCGGCAAGGAGAATCTCGTTCCCAAGGGTGCTGCCATCGAGGCGCGCATCTATGCCGAAATGCCGCATGCCGGGTTCAGGCCAAGTGCTGGACTTCTGACCGAGGTTGTCTTTCCCGAAAACGTGCGTGTCGACGGTTGGATCGAGACGGGCACAGAGGTAAGCTCCTATTACGATCCCATGCTCGCCAAGGTGATCGTGAAGGCTAAGGATCGCCCCGCCGCAATCGAGGCACTCGGCAAGGCGCTCGAGGACAGCGCGATTTCCGGGATCGAGACCAATCTCGATTATCTGAAAGCGATCGCGGCTTCCGATCTGCTGGCGAGCGGCAATGTGGCAACGACGGCACTCAAGGATTTTGTCTTCGTGCCGGATGTCGTCGAAGTAATAGCGCCGGGCGCTCAATCGAGCCTGCAGGAACTGCCCGGACGGCTGGGTCTCTGGCATGTCGGGGTGCCGCCAAGCGGACCGATGGACGAACGATCCTTCCGCCATGCCAACCGGGTGCTCGGAAACGCCGACGAAACGGCGGCACTCGAGATTACCGTCTCCGGCCCTGTGCTCAAATTCTTCTCGGATGTCACGGTCGCACTGGCCGGCGCACAAATGCCGATGACACTCGACGGCACGCCGGTTCAGCACGGCATGGCAATCCTCGTAAAGGCGGGCCAAACGCTTGCGATCGGGGCGATCGCCGGTGCCGGGCAGCGCTCCTATCTCGCCGTCGCGGGCGGGTTCGCGGCCCCGGAAGTGCTCGGTTCGCGCGCAACCTTCGGCCTGGGCAAGTTCGGTGGTCATGCCACGGGAACGCTTCGCGCCGGACATGTGCTGCGGCTGGCGCGTGTTCCGCAGTCAGTATCAAAGCCGGCTAATGAGCCAGTCCGGCTCACGCGCGACTGGGAGGTCGGCGTGCTCTACGGTCCCCATGGCGCTCCCGATTTCTTTCTGGAGGAAGATATCGAAACGCTGTTTGCCACCGAATACGAGGTTCATTTCAACAGCGCCCGCACCGGCGTGCGCCTGATCGGCCCCGCGCCAAAATGGGCGCGCGCCGACGGCGGCGAAGCGGGACTTCATCCATCCAACCTGCACGATAATGCCTATGCGGTGGGCGCAATCGACTTCACCGGCGACATGCCGATCATTCTCGGCCCCGACGGCCCAAGCCTCGGCGGCTTCGTCTGCCCGGCGGTGATTGCTCGCGACGAGCAATGGAAGATGGGTCAGTTCAAACCGGGCGACAAGATCCGCTTCCGTGCTCTAAAACGCGCCGAGGACCCGATCGCCGGGCCGATGGTGAAGCGCATCGGCGACGATGCCGGTGCCGCGATCATCGGACGCAACGAGGTGGGACCGGTCCCCGTGGTCTATCGCCGCCAGGGCGACGACAATCTGCTGGTCGAGTACGGACCGATGCAGCTCGATATCGCGCTGCGCCTGCGCGTGCATCTGCTGATGCAGGCGATCACGGACGCGAAGCTTCCGGGGCTCGTCGATCTCACGCCCGGCATACGGTCGCTGCAGATCCACTATGATGGAACCGGTCTTACCCGCACGCGCCTCGTTGGCCTCTTGACCGAGATCGAGGCTTGCCTGCCGCCGGCGCAGGCGGTGAAGGTCCCGAGCCGGGTCGTGCATCTGCCGCTCTCCTGGAACGATCCCGACGCCGAACTTGCGATGCGCAAATACCAGGAGCTTGTCCGCCCCAATGCGCCATGGTGCCCGTCGAATATCGAGTTCATCCGCCGCATCAACGGCCTGGCCGACGAACAGGCGGTGCGCAACATCGTCTTCGACGCCAGCTATATCGTCCTCGGGCTCGGCGACGTCTATCTCGGCGCGCCGGTGGCCACACCGATGGACCCGCGCCATCGTCTGGTGACGACCAAATATAATCCGGCCCGAACCTGGACGCCGGAAAACGCCGTCGGCATCGGCGGCGCCTATATGTGTATCTACGGCATGGAAGGTCCGGGCGGCTATCAGCTTTTCGGCCGCACGATCCAGGTCTGGAACACCTGGCACCAGACGCCAGTCTTTTCCAAGGAAAAGCCCTGGCTGCTCGACTTCTTCGATCAGATCCGCTTCTTCCCCGTGAGCCATGAGGAACTGACCGAGGCGCGCGCCGCCTTCCCTCACGGCGGCTATCCGATCCGCATCGAGGAGACCGAATTCAGCTATGCGGCCTATGAAGCGGAGCTTGCCGTCAACGCGCAGGCCATCGGCGCCTTTAAGGCCAACCAGCAATTGGCCTTCGAGGCCGAACGCCAGCGCTGGAAGGATTTCGGCCTCGACAGTTTTGTCGTCGACGAGGCCGGCACCGGTCCTGGGCTTGGGGGCGATATTCCAGAAGGCTGCTTCGGCATCGAAAGCGCCGTGCCCGGCAACGTCTGGAAGATCCTCGTCGAAGAAGGCCAGCCGGTCGCCTCCGGCGAGACGCTTGCCATCATCGAATCCATGAAGATGGAAATCAATGTGACCGCCCATGCCGCCGGGCGCGTCCGCGATCTGCGCGCGGGCCCCGGCCGCAACGTGAAAGCCGGCGATGTCCTCGTCGTCTTGGAGGAAATCTGATGCTCCCTGCTATTCTCGATCTCGCTTCGCTCAAATCCACCTATGCATCGGGATTGTCACCTCTCGATCTCGTCGAGGAAGTGATCATCCGCCGCAATGCTTCCGACGATCCGGCGATCTTCATCATGCCGACGCCGGACGATATGCTGCGCGACGCCGCCAAGGCGCTGATGGCCCGCGCGCCCAATCCCAACAGTCTTCCGCTCTGGGGCATCCCTTTTGCGGTCAAGGACAATATCGATGTGGCCGGGCTTCCGACGACGGCCGCCTGCCCGGCCTTCGCCTATCATCCCGACATGGACGCAACGGTGGTGGCACGGCTCAAAGCCGCCGGCGCGCTGGTGATCGGCAAGACCAATCTCGACCAGTTCGCCACCGGCCTCAACGGCACGCGCTCGCCCCACGGCGCGCCGCGCTCGGTTTTCGACAAGGACTATGTGTCGGGCGGCTCGAGTTCCGGCTCGGCGGTTGCCGTCGCTTCGGGCCTGGCGAGCTTCGCGCTCGGCACCGACACGGCCGGTTCCGGCCGCGTGCCGGCGGCCTTCAACAATCTCGTTGGCATCAAGCCGACGCCTGGGCTGGTGCCGAACGTCGGCGTCGTGCCTGCCTGCCGCAGCGTCGACGTCGTCACCATTTTTGCCGCGACGGTTGGCGATGGCGTTGCGATCCGCAAGGTGATGGAAGGCTATGACGCCGCCGATCCGTTCTCGCGCAAAGCGGCTCCCGCCAGCCTGCCCGCCTCGGGCCTCCGGATCGGCGTGCTTGACGGGGCCGAGCGGGAATTCTTCGGCAACAGGCAGGTCGAAGCCCTCTATGACGCCGCAATCGAAAGAGCACGCGTGCTCGGCGCCACCATCGTTGCCTTCGACTATGCGCCGTTCCGGCAGGCGGCCGAACTGCTCTACAACGGCCCCTGGGTCGCCGAACGGCTGGCGGCCGTGAAGGATTTTCTCGCAACGAACGCCGGCGACTTCGATCCCACCGTGCACACCATCATCGAGGGCGCCAAAGCCTACGACGCCGTTGACGCCTTCGAGGGCCGATACAAGCTCGAAGCGCTACGCCAGAAGACCAGGGAAGAGTGGGGGAAGGCGGATATCCTGATGCTGCCGACCTCGCCGACCACCTACACGGTCGAAGAGATGAAGGCGGATCCAATCGTGAAAAACGGTCATTTCGGGCGATACACCAACTTCGTCAATCTGCTCGATTGCGCGGCAATCGCCGTTCCGGCCGGTTTTGACGCGCACGGCCACCTGCCGGCCGGTGTGACACTGATCGGCCCGGCGTTTACCGACGATGCCCTTGCCTCATTCGCCGACGCCATGCACCGGACGTTGAATGCGGGAATGGGCAAGGATCGTGTGGCCAAAATACCCGAGGCAAGTCGTGTGCCGCAAGCCGATGACGGCTCGGTGCCGATTGTCGTCGTCGGGGCACATCTGAGCGGCATGCCGCTCAACCACGAACTCGCCTCTTCGGGCGGATACCGGCTGAAAACTTGCCGAACGGCGGGCGACTACCGTCTCTTCGCGCTGTCTGGAACCGTCCCCCCCAAACCAGGATTGGTGCGCGATCCAAGCTTTGCGGGCAAGGGTGTGGAGGTCGAGGTCTGGGCACTGTCACCCGAAGCCTTCGGTCGCTTCGTCCAGAAAATCCCTGCACCGCTTGGCATCGGCAAGATCTCACTGGATGACGGCACCGCGGTCTCGGGCTTCCTGTGCGAAGCCCATGCCATTGTTGATGCGCTGGATATCACCGACTTCGGCGGTTGGCGAAACTATCTCCGTGCCAAGGCCAAAACAACAGCTTCCTGAGACAAGAGCGGTAAAATGAAGGCATTTCTACTGACGACGTTCCATGTGATCCGCGATGGTGTCGTTGCCCGAAAGCTCGCTATCGGGCTGCCTCCTTTGGCCGCCTCCGACAGCCGTAAGGGGGACGAAAGATGCTGTCGCGGTAATTGGTGATCTTGATTGGACGGGTGGCGGTGCGATGGCACAAACATTGCGACCACCGACCATTTCGCCGAGCCTACACTTTTCGCGGCGTTGTCGCTGGATCGCGGCAGTGTAGGGACGGCTCCCTCAGCCCGAAATCGATGCCGTTCATTTGTACTGCGAGAGCGACCGCACCTGACTTCATCAGGAAAATTCCACTCAACTGCACACCAAATTCATTTGCCTAAGAGTTGGAATAGCGGAAAATTGAAGGGAAGCTTGCTTCTGGGCAGCCGAGTGTCGCAAGGGACGACACCGGCAGCCGCCTTTGAGGGAGAAGAATATGGCGGATAACCGTTCAGACCCGAGCGGGCCCGATCTTGCCCTCGGCATTGCGCTCACCGATCTTCCTGATGGCGGCAAGCTGGTCGGCCATCGCGACGGCGAGCCCGTGCTTCTGGTGCGTCGCGGCGCAGAGATATTCGCCGTCGCTGCCACCTGTTCGCACTATGGCGGGCCGCTGGTCGACGGTCTCGTGGCCGAGTACGGCGTCCGCTGCCCCTGGCATCACGCCTGCTTCGACTTGCGCACCGGAGAGGCCCTGGGTGCGCCTGCGCTATCACCGCTCGCTTGCTGGCCCGTCGAGCAGCGCGGCGAAAGGATTCTCGTTGGCGAGAAGCGAAAGAAACAGTCGCCCGCCCCGCGCCAAAACAATGCCGGGCTGCTCCCAGAAAGGATCGTCCTCGTCGGCGGTGGCGCGGCAGGCTTTGCCGCAGCCGAGAGATTGCGGCGTGTACAATATCAGGGCGCCATCGTCATGATTAGCGACGACGAGGCACTGCCCGTCGACCGCCCAAACCTTTCGAAGGACTATCTCGCGGGCAAGGCGCCCGAAGACTGGATCCCGCTGCGCAAGGAAGGCTTTTATGCCAGGAACGGCATCGACCTGCGCCTCGGAACCAAGGTTGCCGCCATCGATGTCCGTGCCAGCGAGGTCGTGCTCGCCGATGGAGCTCGGGTCGCCTTCGACAAATTGCTGCTCGCGACCGGCGCCGAACCGGTGCGCCTGACCATCCCCGGCGCCGGCCAGCCTCATGTCCACACGTTGCGCTCGCTTGCCGACAGCCGCAGGATTATCGCGCAGACCGGCGCGGCGCGGCACGCTGTCGTGCTCGGCGCCAGCTTCATCGGCCTCGAGGTTGCCGCCGCTCTTCGGACCCGCGGTGTTAAAGTGCATGTGGTGGCGCCCGACGAACGCCCGATGGGACGGGTTCTGGGCCCCCAGATGGGCGACTTCATCCGCGCCCTGCATGAGGAAAATGGCGTCGTCTTCCACCTCGGGGATACTGCGGCGAGCATCGACGCGAGCGAGGTCCGGCTGAGCAGCGGCGGCACCCTGGCCGCCGACATCGTCGTTGCTGGTATCGGCGTGCGGCCGCGGGTCGATCTCGCCAAAGCAGCCGGTCTCGCCACCGATCGGGGCGTCCTGGTCGATGCCTATCTCGAGACCAGCGTGCCAGGGATATATGCGGCCGGCGATATCGCGCGGTGGCCCGACCCTCACAGCGGCGAGAACATCAGGGTGGAGCACTGGGTGGTGGCGCAGCGGCAGGGGGCTGCCGCGGCCCTCAATATGCTCGGACGCCGGAAGAAGTTCACGGATGTGCCGTTCTTCTGGAGCCAGCATTACGACATTCCGATCAACTATGTCGGCCATGCCGAGGAATGGGACGCGATCGAGGTCGAGGGGGACGTTGCCGCGAGGGACTGCCTCCTGCGCTTCAAGCGCGGCGGACGCGTTCTGGCGGTTGCCACGATCTTCCGCGATACCGAAAGCCTCCAGGCAGAACTGGCGATGGAGCAGAACAAAGCCTAGAGTGATGGGATCATGCAGCATGACCTCTGATCAGGGGCCGGTCGGACGGCTGCTCCCCTGAATGTGCCACACGAGAATGCCGGCAAGCCCCATGAGGTTGATCAGGACGAGCGGTAGGAAATGATCTTCGCCGAACATAGCAGAGCTCACCAGCAGTGACTTTCAACGATCAGGAAAAGGGCCGGATGCCGCAGGCGGCAGCTGGCCCTTTCGCCTACTTCTTGATCGGGAAGGTCAGGTCCATCAGATCGGAATCGACGACGAGACCGCCGGTAGCTTCGCCGGTTCGGTCTCGCTGGCATTCTCGCTGACGCCGTGGCGGTCTCCCGGTATTTCAGAGAAGCTTTCGCCCGATGGCGTTATGTTGATGCCCTGGCTGGTTTTTGTCGACCGTCCCGCTCTAGGTCTGGTCGCAGGCGAAGTTGTCGATGAAGTTGCTCCACTCGCTGCTCGTTCCGCTACCCTGCCAGTAGGAATGAAATACCTGCAACGGAGCGACAGGTTCGGCGTAGCTTGGCAAATTCGCGGTTTTGTAGCCCTTCCTTTTGTCGCGATCCTTGCTCGCGACAATATGGCGATAAAAGGCAATTTCATCGACATTTCAGCATGACATGTCGACAAATCTGCGGAACGCGGACATGTCATTGGATCCTAAACGGCCCTATCGCTGGTGATGCAATTTTGGCCTCTCGGCGAATGTAGATCACCGCTGGGATTGGAAGTGTGCTGCGTCCAGGTTCAGCCTGTCAGGCTCGGCTGCTCGCGCTTGCCAATGGAGCCACGATCAGTCTCGCTGGCTCCATCCGCACGACAACGCTTGTCAGAGATTTGGCGATAAAAAGGCGTCGTCGCAGCTATAGCCGATGTTTTTCGTCAGATCGTGTCCCTCGAACTTCTCGGCGAAATAGCGCTCGCTGTAGGAGAGGTTGTGGCGGGACGATGAGATGATCTCTTCCGAGCGCAGATTCTGGATATCGATCTCGCTCTTCAAGGACAGTCGACTCCTTCGCAGGACGATCACGAAGCTAACCTGGTTTGGCCGCCAGGGCGATCGATTCCGCCACGTCGTTTACCCGATCAGACAACATGGCCGTCGCTACGCGAAGATGTGCGCTTGGAAGAATAGAAAATTTGGCGCCGGGATGAACCGCAATGCCTCGCGCCGCCAGGGTGACCATCCCAAAAGGTTCCGATGCGACCGGGACCCAGGCGCACAGGCCGCTGCCGTGCTGCGCTTCGATCCCACGCTCTACCAGGGCATCAACCAGATCGGCCCGACGCTGGAAGTAGATGTCGCGAGAGCGTTGCAGCGAGGTTTGCGTCGCGGGATCCCGCAGAAGCCACGCGGTGGCCGCCTGAAGGATGCGGCTTGTCCAGCCGGCGCTGAAGCTACGGTAAGACTGGATCTGTTCAACGATCGCACGCGAGCTCGACATGACGGCAAGTCTGAGATCCGGACCATGCGTCTTTGAATAGGAGAGAATGTGAATTGTCCGGTCGGCAAACCGGCCGCCGAGCGAGTGACGTGGAGCCGTGGAAATATCGGCTATGCCGTCATCCTCGACGATCAACGTGTCCGTGCCCTCGAGAATGTCTCCGAGACGTTGCAACCGCTCGCTGCTGAGGCTCTGACCGGTCACCGAGTGAAGCCTCGGCTGAAAAATGAAGGCGACAGGCCGCAGCTTCATTGCAGCTTCCAGCGACGAAGGCAGCGGTCCTTCCCGATCGCACTGGACCGGAATGATCCGCACGCCGCGGTCTTCCAGAATATCAAGAAGGCGCATGGCGGTCGGATCTTCGATTGCAACAGATGCACCGGGCATGACGAGCGCCTGGATGAGTGTGTAGACCGCGTTATACCCCCCGTTCGTCGCCAGGTATGCCTCAGGCTCGTATGGCCACGTCTTTCGGACAGCCTCTTCGAGTTCCGGAAGTATGCGGCTTCGCTCGTAGCTGTTGAGATTTTCCGCTGAGGCTCCATAGGCCATGGCTTCCGCAAGTTTCGGCAAAAGCCGAACATCCGGCACTGCCGATGTGAGGTCGAGGACATCGGCTCCATAACGGCCGGAACTGCCGAGCCGTTCAGGCTTCGCCACGAAACGGTCGCCGCTCACCCAAGTGCCATTCCGTCCCCTGCCGGTAATGATTTTCTGACGTCTTAGCTCGCTCCAGGCCTCGGAGATCGTCGCCGGACTGATCCCCAGCGCAAAGGCGAGATCGCGGATCGGCGGCAGCTTCGTTCCGACGGGAAGTGCCCCGGCCCGGATTAAGGCACTGGTTTCAATCGCAATTCCTCGAATTGTCCGATCGGTCAATGTTTGAGCAAACCAAGCCGCATCAACAGTATCGCTCATTTAATCGCCACTTTTAATGTTCAATAACATAATAACATTTGATCGGAGAAATTTGAACATTTAATTATTCAGAAAACAAGGTCTTTGCGAGTGACTGCCAATGCCCCTTAGTCTCCGACTTGCCCTCCGCGACTGGGATTACATGACGCCCCTGGTTCTCGGCGATGTCTCCTCTCCCAAGCTTGACATCAAGGTCGACCGGGTCGGCACATTGCTCACGCATCTCGGCAAGAGCGAAGACTACGATGTCGCCGAAATGTCCTTCAGCCGCTATACGCAGCTGCGCATTGACGGCGACGTGAGCATCGTCGGCATTCCGAACTTCATCATGCGCGGCTTCCGTCACCGCTGCATCATTACCCGCAAGGACGGCCCCATCACCGAACTCGGCCAGCTGGCCGGAAAGCGCATCGGCGTGACCGGATGGCGCGACTCCGGAAATACCTGGACCAGAGCGGCTCTGCGTCGCGAGGGCGTCGGCGTCGAGGATGCCATGTGGTATGCAGGCCGCCTGACAGAAGCGCATCCAATCGTCGATCGCCTCGACGGCTTCGGCCGGCCCGGCCGTATCGAAGCGGCTCCTGGCGAGCGTCCCATGGTCGATCTGCTCAAGGAAGGCTCCCTCGATGCGATCTTCACCCCTTTCATGCCAGACGGCTACTTCGGTGGAGGACTGCCGTTCCGGCAAGTCATTTCCGATTTCAGAGGCGCCGAACGTCGATATTTCGATGATGTGGGCTATGTTCCCGGCATGCATCTGATCGGCATCAAAGCGGGCATCGTCGCGCAGAACCCGTGGGTGATCGAGGAACTCAGCAAGCTGATCGATGAATCGCAGCGCCTATGGCTGAGCAAACGCCGCAAATATGCGGACACCTCGCCCTTCATGATGGACGAGCTGTTGAAGTCGGCGGCCGAGCTTCCAGTCGGCTGGGAGGCCAGCGGCTTTGCGGTCAATCGCAAGATGATCGCTGACTTCGCCAACGAGCTTCACGTCCAGGGCATCCTGCCGCAGCTGATCACCCCGGAAGACCTCTTCTCCTTCGATGTGGACGGTAGCCGCATCGGGTGAGCGCAACACGAAACGCATCAGTCGAACCAAACAGGGGAAATGGAAAAATGTCGATCAGGAAAATTGCATGCCTTGCTCTGACGAGCGTGGTGATCTCGGGAACGGTCTTCGCTGAAGATGCGGCCCTGCCCAAGCTTTCCGTCAACGACGCGCTTCATGCGCAATTGCCCGAAGCGATCCGCACGTCCGGCAAGATGATCTCCGTCAACAACGGCTCATTTCCCCCTTATGAAATCGTCACAGGCACCGAGATGAGCGGCGCCAGCGCCGATCTGACCGACGCACTCGGCCAGGTTCTCGGCGTCAAGATCGAGCATGAGACTGTGGGTGGTCTGCCGGCGCTGCTGGCCGGCGTCAACTCCGGCCGTTACCAGTTTGCCTTCGGTCCCGTCGGCGATTTCAAGAGCCGAGAAGAATCCAACGACTTCGTCGACTGGGTGCAGGAATTTGTTGTCTTTTCGGTGCAAAAGGGCAATCCCAAGGGCATCACCTCGCTCGACACCGCCTGCGGCAACCGCCTCGCGGTCATGGCTGGAGGCTCGGCTGAAAAGGTCATCCAGGTGCAGGCCGAAAAGTGCAAGGCCGACGGCAAGGGCGCGATCGAGGTGCAGTCCTTCACCGACCAGCCGAGCTCGATCCTTGCCGTCCGCTCCAAGCGTTCGGATGCCTTCTTCTCCTCCCAGGCGCCGCTCACCTATTTCGTTTCGCAGGCTAACGGCCAGCTGGAACTGACCGGCGTCGGGCAGAAGAACGGCTTCGAGGATCTCTATCAGGGCGCCGTCGTGGCGAAGGGCTCTCGGCTTGGCCCGGTCCTGCGCGATGCGATCAAGGTGTTGATGGACAACGGCACCTATGCCGCGATCATGAAGAAGTGGGGCCTTTGAGAACAACATGATCAAGGAGCCCGGCATCAACCTCGGTGGGACGCTTCCGAAATGAGCACACAAACGCAAATACTCGCATCGCCCTCCGGCGATGTGAGAAGCCGGGACGTGGCCCACGCCCACAAGCCCTTCCCCAAGGGTCGCGTCGCGGCTTGGGTCATCACGCTCGCGATCGCCGCCTACTGGGCCTTTTCGGTCGCGCATAACGAGAATTTCGGCTGGCCGGTCGTCGCTCAATATTTCTTCGACCCGACCGTCATCAGCGGCCTTTATGTCTCGCTCGGCCTGACGGTCGTCGCGATGATCATCGGCATCGCGCTCGGCCTCGTGCTGGCCATCGCGAGAATGTCTAGCGATCGGCTGGCGAGTTCGCTCGCCTCGCTGTTCATCTGGTTCTTCCGCGGAACGCCGCTCTTGGTGCAGCTGATCTTTTGGTACAATCTTTCCACTCTGTTTCCGACGCTGTCGGTCGGCATTCCCTTCGGCCCAACCTTCATGAGTTGGGATACAAACTCTGTGATCAGCCCGATGACGGCCGCGATCGCCGGTCTTGCGCTCAATGAGTCCGCCTACATGGCGGAAATCATCCGCGGTGGCCTGCTTTCGGTGGACAAGGGCCAGTTCGAGACGGCGGAGGCCTTCGGCATGACGCGCATCCGCGCGCTTCGCCGCATCATCATTCCGCAGGCCATGCGCTCGATCGTTCCGCCGACCGGGAACCAGCTGATCAGCATGATCAAGGCGACCTCGCTTGTCAGCGTCATCGCCATGGCCGATCTGCTCTATTCGGTTCAGTCGATCTACAACCGCACCTTCGAGATCGTGCCGATGCTGCTCGTCGCGGTCCTCTGGTACCTGCTCATCACGTCGGTCCTGAACGTCGGCCAGGCCTATATCGAGCGCTACTACAGCCGCGGCGATCGCCGCACGGGCGCCGCCAAGGCTGCAAAGGAAGCGGCTGTCATGGCACAGGCAACGGAGGCAGGCGCATGAACGAGATCTCCACCATCGAGCCTCTCGTCAAGGCACGCAATGTCCATAAGTCCTTCGCAGACCTGGAAGTGCTGAGGGGCATCGATCTCGACGTCGCGCCTGGTGAGGTCGTCGTCGTCCTTGGACCCTCCGGCTCCGGCAAGTCGACGTTCCTGCGCTGTATCAACCACCTCGAATCCATCAACCAGGGTTCGATCGAAGTGGATGGCGAGCAGATCGGCTACCGCCTGCACAAGGACCGGCTGCTGCAGCTGTCGAACCAAGCGATCGCCCTGCAGCGCCGCAAGATCGGCATGGTCTTTCAGCAGTTCAACCTCTACCCGCATATGACAGCGCTGCAGAACATCATCGAGGCGCCGGTCGGTGTCCATGGCGAAAGCCGCAAGGCGGCGACCGAAAATGCGCTGAGGCTTTTGGAACGGGTTGGCCTTTCGATCAAGGCCGACAACTACCCGCGCCAGCTTTCCGGCGGCCAGCAACAGCGCGTGGCGATTGCCCGCGCGCTGGCCATCAAGCCGAAGCTGATGCTCTTCGACGAGCCGACCTCGGCACTCGACCCCGAGCTGGTCGGCGAGGTACTCGCCACCATGCGGGATCTTGCAAATCAGGGTTTGACGATGATCGTCGTCACCCACGAGATCGGATTTGCTCGGGAAGCGGCCGACCGCGTCGTCTTCATGGATGGCGGCAAGGTCGTGGAACAGGGCAAGCCGGAGGACGTAATCGGCAACCCGCAGCACCCTCGCACCAGAAGCTTCCTGTCGCGCTACATCTAGCGCGGCGGTCCCCCTGCCCTTGCCCCTGCGGGCTGGCTTTACCGTAAGCCGGCCGGCGATACCGCGCCCGTAAAACTGGAACTGCCATGCCCCTCGACAATGATTTTGCCCGCCTCTCCGATTTCGAACCGATGGAAGCAGAGTTGACGGCCATCCGCCGGCATCTCCACGCCCATCCCGAGCTCTCCTTCGAAGAGGCCGAGACCGCGCGTTTCGTTGCCGAAAAGCTCGAATCCTGGGGCTATGAGGTGACCCGCAACGTCGGCGGCCATGGCGTGGTTGCGCGTATGACGGTCGGCGCCGGAAAAAAGAGCATTGCCATCCGCGCAGACATGGACGCCCTGCCGATCACCGAGGAGACCGGCCGCCCCTATGCCAGCACGGTTACCGGCAAGATGCATGCGTGCGGACAATGACGGCCACACGACGATACTTCTCGGTGCGGCCGAATATCTGGCCCGCACGCGCCGCTTCAATGGTACCGTCAGTCTCATTTTCCAACCGGCCGAAGAAGCGGGTGCGCTGAGTGGCGCGCCCGCGATGATCGCCGACGGGCTGTTCGAACGCTTTCCCTTCGACGTTATCTTCGGTCTGCACAATCATCCCGGCGCGCCCGAGGGCACCTGGCTGATACGCTCGGGACCGCTGATGGCAGCTGCCGACAGCGCCGAGATCATCATCAAGGGCAAAGGTGGCCACGCCTCGCGGCCGCATCTCACCGTGGATCCGGTGGTCGTTGCGTGCAACCTCGTCGTCAGCCTGCAATCGGTCGTCTCCCGCAGCATCGATCCGACGCAGACCGCCGTCGTCACGGTCGGGGCGATCCATGCCGGCGAAGCCGCAAACGTCATCCCCGAAAGCGCAAAACTACTGCTCAGCATCCGATCATTCGACCCAAAGGTGCGCGAGACGTTAGAGGCCAGGATCCGCAGGCTCGCCGAAACGATTGCCGATGGTTACGGCGCAACCACGGAAATCGAATACGCCCACGGACACCCCGTGGTTGTCAATTCGGAAGCGGAAACCGAATTCGCTCGCACGGTCGCCGAGGAACTCGTCGGTCCAGAGAAGGTGGCCTTGTGCAACCTCATCCCCGGCAGTGAGGACTTCTCGCATTTCCTCGAGCACAAGCCCGGCAGCTTCCTGCGGCTCGGCAACGGTGTGGAATCCGCGATCCTGCACAGTGCGAAATACGACTTTGCCGACAAATCCCTGACGGTCGGTGCTGCGATGTGGGCACGCTTGACCGAACGCTATCTCGACGGCTGAGCCACCACAAAGCCTCAATAACGTAGTCGGCACGAGAAGCGGAACCGAATGGCCCACGGCCGCGTGTTCCGCTTCTCGTGCTGTCTCGGCCGAGTCGCCAACCTCTCGGTCGACGGACGACAGGCTCCCTGATCGGGCCGCTTTTTTTGTTAAGACCGTAAAGGCTACGAGCAAAGACGCCGCATATGACCAGACGACTTTTACGAGACGTGGAATTTACAATCCGATCGTGGAGCCATCGTTGGACTTCTACCTCATGGTTCCCATAACGTTCGAGACGTTCTTGCTACGTTTCCGCGCGCGCGACTGCCGCGGCAAAGGGTTCGTCCGTCGACCGGCCGCCAGCACCACTTTTGAGACCGTCATCGTCGAAACGTTGCATGGCGGGAATCTTATCACTGCGCGCTTGGTCGCTCCCAATCAGGTCGCGCACATAGTCACCAGCATTGGAATATAGCCCGGTCATCGCTTGCGCCTCGACCCACTCTTTCATTGGGTCCGGTAAAGATGCGTTCATCATAGCCATTCGAGCTCCATATTGCGCGGAAGTTGGCTCAACTTGGCAAAGTTTGTCAAACTCGATCACTTTGGACACGGAGGTACGGCCCGGGCAGGTTTATTCACCACACATGACGCACCACGCACTCGATCGCGTAGATCGTGGTCGAGTAGCTATGCCATTCGGCTTCGCCCTCACAGATCCGGGCGGGCGGATTTCCCGCACCCGGCTCTTCCCGAGAGTAACCCGCGTCATCTCCCTGGCCTGCGCCCAAGTTCGAGTAACACGTGGGACTGGCAGCGCGAAGCGTCGCGCTCGGCCTGGCGGCGACGCAATCGTCGGGTCTGCGGTTGCAGTTCGGTTATGACGCCAAACCCTATCATGCCGGCATGGCGGCGCGATCCGGGTTCCTCTCTGCTCGGCTGGCGGCGGCGGACTTTGGCGGCGCACCGGATTTCCTCGGCAATCAGATCGGCTTCCACGCGGCTTATGCTTTTGGCGCGGAACGTCTCTCTGCCGTAACGCAAGACTGGGGCGTACCGTGGCAGATCGTTTCGCCCGGCCTGACGCTGAAGGCTTACCCCTGTTGCACAGCCGGCCATCCCGTCGCTTCACTCGGCATCGACTACACCGGGCCGGTCTTCGCGCGGATGAGATCGAAACGATCACATTCACCTATCCACCCGGCGCCGATGCCGCACTGGTGGTGAGCACGTCGAACAATGGCATCGAGGCCCGCTTCAGCCCGGAATACGTCTTTTCCGCTGCCCTGATCGATGGCGGGCTTCGGCTCGACCATTTTGACGAGCGGCCGGTGGAGCCGCGCTTGATGGCGACCGCCGAACGCGCCAGCCGTCGCCACGACGATAGCGCGCCGCGCATGTCGAGCGACCCAAAGACCCGTTTCGTGATCCTCGATATTGCGCTACGCGACGGCAGCGCGATCACGCGGCGCTTCGATGGTCTGCCCGGCGTTACGGATCCGACCGAGAAGTTTCGCGACGCAACCAACCGCAATCCTGCCTGTGCCGATATTCCTCTACTCATCCGCCGCATGAGCAGCGCCGACGATCTTCGCCAGCTTCTGGCGCTGTTGAACCAGAACGTGGTTTAAACCGAATTGACGAAAGATCCTTGCCATGAGCACTAAAAGACAAATCCACCTGGGCCTGTTCCTGCAGGGTGGGAGGCGCGGGCCTTTTATAAGAGCCTGAAGGAACGCGTCGTACGTGCTGGTCGGCGGGCTGACGACGTCGCGGTGATGCCAGGTTTCCTGCCGGTGATCGGGCGCACGGTCAAGGAAGCTGCGGACAAGCTGGCCGAACTCGACCAGTGGACGGAACTGAAGAGCGCCATGCCGCTGCTGGAAGAACGGATCGGTCATCCCCTTGCCGACTACGACCTAGATGGCCCGCTCCCGCACCTGCCGATTTCCGACCAGTTGCGTAGCCGCGCCGACCTTCTGACAGCGCTCGCGCGGCGCGAGAACCTGACCATCCGCCAGCTGGCATTGCGTGTTGCGGCCGGCCGCGGCCATCACATCATGCTCGGCACGCCGGTTGAGATTGCCGATCGAATGGAGCAATGGTTCGAGGGACGTGCCGCCGACGGTTTCAACGTCATGCCGCCGTTCTTCCCGGACGGCCTCGAAGACTTCACGCATTTGGTCGTACCGGTCCTGCAGGAACGCGGCCTATTCCGCACTGAATACAGCGACTCAACCTTGCGTGACCATCTTGGCCTGATACGTCCTGCTATGCTAGATGTAGCCTTGGCATGGTCGGGTGCGGCGAACCGGCCGACCCATCATCGCTCGTGAATGCTTCAGCAACAAAACGCCCTCGTCGATGCGCCCGTTTTTCAAGCATGGACAGGGCCGGGAAGGCGATCTCAGCGCGATAGGGCCGATTGTCAGGCGTTTGGGATTGCCGTTGCTGAAATCTTTTGTTTCTCTCTGATTGCTCGGACTGTCAGAAAGCGCGCGATAACGACAACTTTTGTTCTCTTCATCCAGACCACGCTCTATTTCGCTGGCTTGCTAAGCGTCCGGAACCCTGACCGGTTTCCGCGCACTTGCGTGACCATCCTTCCGCAACCGGGAGATATGCTCGCCTTGAAGGCGATCTGAACCGGCGGCGCCTTAACTCAGATAAGCTAAGTGCCTGATAAACCCAAATTCACGGCATAACGCCTGTTTATGCCATTTTGTTGTTGCGATCTCTGGTCCAAGTAGCTCGATGGCATTGGGCAAATCCACCTTATAACGTGGACGGCCCCTGATGTTGCTTCTTCAAAGCGCTATTTGCGTGAGATGAGCGCCCTCAGATTGTACTAACATTGTTGTAACGCTTCTGCCGATACTTATAGGTTGATCATCCTGAAGGAGTCGCTGATGTTGAGCGCAGTCAAGAAGTTCGGCAATTCTGCCGGCGTGATAATTCCCAAGCCTTTGCTTTCCGAGCTAGGCGCGCAAGCCGGCGACGATGTCGATCTGCGCGTCGAAAACGGCAGGATCGTGATCGAGCGCGTGGCACGACCTATGCGGAAAGGCTGGGCCGCGGACGCGCAGCGTCTTGCTGCTGAGCGCGACGATGGTCTGGTCTGGCCCGAGTTCGGCAATGACGAGGACGAGACGATCGCATGGTAAAGCGCGGTGATGTGTGGCTTGCCGCGCTTGATCCAACGGTTGGCATGTGAGATCCAGAAGACCAGGCCCTGCCTGATCGTTTCGCCCCCTGAGATCCATGATCATCTGCGTACCGTCATCGCCGCGCCGATGACATCAGGAAGCCGTCCGGCCGGTTTCAGAGTCTCTGTGTCGTTTCAGGGGGTGGCCGGCCTCATCCTGCTAGAGCAGACGCGCGCCCTTGAGAAGCGCCGCCTGGTGAAGCATCTCCGGCAGGTGCCTGATGCCGTTTTGAAGGATGCGCTAAGGGTTCTACGGGAGCTCTCTGAGGAATGAAGACAATGGGACCTACACGCCGGAATTGATCGACAATCGTCGATTTCAATCGACGCCCCCCGCGCGAGGGAATACCCAATCGACGACGAGAGCGAGGCAGGATGCGTTCAAGTCGGCACGACAATGCCAGCGCTTCGTCTCCATCCATGGCCCGATCGCCAACCTTTTCCATCTTCTTCGCAGCCCGAAGAGCACTACTGAACATCGCAAACTGCGAAACGCCGCCATGAACACGTGGCGCGAAATCACCCTGTCGACCGCAGCATAAACCGGCCCCATCGTGGCCATCCTGTGTCCGACCCAAGTTAAGGCGACGCTACCGCAAATACCCATCATTGGCGCAAGCATCGGTGGCGACCATGGTCGTAAACTTGAGTACTGGCCCGTGTCTGGCCGCGCCCGTCAATATGACCCGTGACGAGACTCGACGACCGGTTACTTTGGAGCAGCGTCCCTGTCCCGGCCTGAGACCGGCTGCAAACAGCACCGAGTTCTTTTAATCGGCCGGGGAGACGCGGCGGGCGGCTCCTTCCGGTTTCGACGCAGCAGGTGCTAACGTACAAGGCAGAGCGACTTGCTGGTAATAGTGAAAACTCCGGCGACGATCACCAGCATGATCACCTACGTCCGCGGCCCGCACATTTTCGGGAGAAAAGCGGCGAGGCGCTTTGGCTGGCAATCAATGGCGCCCGATGACGTCCACGGCAGAGGTCAGCTTGGAGGCCGACATGCGCGCTCTCCGCGCTGCGACACGCGAGGAGTAGAAAAATGCCCGGGATTCAGACACAGGTTTTCGCAAGCGCGAATGGCGGCATATGGCGCGGCGATCAGGATAAGACGAATCTCACCTTGATTGTCGCCGCGCAGGCGGCAGATGATTTCTCGAGCAGGATGAGGCTACCGGGGAACACATCGTCATGCACCGCGCCAACCCCGAACCTGGAGGAACGGAGCGAGGTGGGCAATCGCCAGTTTTCTTAAGATCGCCGGCGATCACCCCCAGGACAGGCTCTTCGCGATGTTCTGCACCGCCGTCTGCCTATCGAAGACGCGTCAAAGAGCGACAATCCACCTGTTGATCTCACGCCGTTGAACCCGTTTCCGTGGTCCATCAGACGCGAGGGCGCTGAGAACTGAGTGAGGTTGTTCAGTCCCGCTCGACAGCAGGGTCAAGCTCGGTCGTAGGTGAATGACGTCAGCAGCGTGGTCACGAAATTGCTCGCCCTTTCCTTGACGAGCACTTCCGTCCATTCATCCGTGCCCCGGAGCCTCAGGTCCGTATAGATGCTATCGACGGCTGCTTCTTCGATGCGTTTGATATGCGCCTTGAAGGTAGCCTCGCCGCCGGCATGGTACATGTCACGGATGACCATGCGCAGGATTTCCTGGATCGCGATTTGCCAGGACGTGTTGATCGACTGGAGTTCGTTCGTATCCGGTGCCATGGAGGCTCCTAGGTGTAAGCGAACCTCAGCATGACGTTGTCACGCTGCGGAATCGGGGTGCCGACAACCGATGCCGGAGGCTAAGCTTGTCGCGCCTTGCGGTTGGCGTAGCGCCGGTCGCGCTCGGCCTTTCGCGCCGCCTCATCTTCGATCACGCGCGCTATACGGGCCTTTTCGGCGCCCTCGCGGGCTTCAGTTTCGGCCAGCGCTTCGGCCTCCGCGGCTGCTCGCTGCTCTGCCGCCTGGGTCTCAACGCGCACGCGCTCCCCGTGCTTCAGGCGCTCGCGTTCAACGCGTCGTTCCTCGCGAGCCGAGACAATAGCCGTGCGTTCTGCCTGCCTTGCCATTCTAGCAGGTTCCGCCCCGGTTTTTGCTGCACGGTAGGCGTTGAGCAGAGAAGTCTTGGCGTCTGCGGATGCGGCTCGTCGGTCAGAGAGCTGATTGTTTCTAGCGTTCTTCAAATCTTTATCCTGATAATCGGTGTTGGCGCAGTGATCAGCGCGTTTTGGCCCGTTTGGCGAGGAGGGCAGAAGTTGCTGAGGTTCGGTCGGCCAGTTCCTTCGCCAGACGAGCCTCTCGCAGCCTGGCCGTCTTGGCATCTCGGCGCTCGGCCTCAGATTCGAGCTCTTCAACTGCGTTATTCTTCGCAAAGAACTGCATCTGGACGTTGCCGAATGCGATTTCAGCCTGTTGGCGGGATCTACTATATGTTTCAGTCATTGAAACTCCTGACGGCTTCGACCGGTGACCCGGAACGAAAAAAGCCAGGCAAGATGCCTGGCCTCGATTGAATATGCGCTTCCGGCAGTGCCAGTACATCCGTGGTCAAAGGGAAGCAGATATCAATTAAGCGGACTGCAGATTGCAGGCCGACATTTTGCCCGACTTCATGTCGCGCTCAAGGTCGTAGCCGATCTTCTGGCCTTCGACGATTTCGCGCATACCAGCGCGTTCGACAGCCGAGATATGCACGAAAGCGTCTGCGCCGCCGTTATCAGGCTGGATAAAGCCGAAGCCTTTGGTGGAATTGAACCATTTTACTGTGCCAGTGGTCATGATGAACCCTTTCAAAGCATAGAGTGAAGAACCGCGGAAGCGACGCTTTGCGGACGGTGGTAACGACTATTTTGAAAGGAAGTTCGTTTAGAGCGCGGTGCCAATCGCGCGGTAGACAAAGCTCGGCAAGCAAAAGATCGATAAACCATCAATAGCGACATGGGCGAGGAAGTCAACCGATAGTTTTGGCTGCGCAGGTTCGCCGTCTTCGACCGCGTGACCATCTCCATCGTCTGGGCTGCGTCTTGGAGCTTCGACCGTAGCCGGGAATGCGCCGGCTCGTGTCCGATGGTGCCAGACCATCTGCAAAGGTGTCGGCGGTGACGCCCACCGCAGCTCCGAACGGCAGCCGACCCGCCCTCGCGAATACGTCCGCCAGTCGTCCCGGAGCAATCGCCGTGGCATGGATGCCGGCAGGCAGCGTAAGAAGCGTTGAGACAACCTGCGCGAGATCGAGCAAGACATTGAGAGGGCAGCGCTCCGAAAGAGCGTGTGAGTAATCGCTTGGCAAAGCGGCAACATCAATCGCGAGCCAGGTGTCTCGAGGGCGGGCAATCCGGACTGCGAGCGACATGGTCGAACTCGCCTGGCGATGGTTGCGCGGCATCAACCGAAATCGACGTTAACGTAATGGTTCAAAGAGCGCGGCGCACGCAACGCCGGCCGTCCAAAAGACCGATGATCGTGGCGCTGGCCCGCAAGCTGCTCGTCGCACTCTGGAAGTATGTGAACTCCGGCGTCGTGATCGAAGGCGCAATCATGAGAGTCGCCTGAGCCAACAACCGCTGAGAAACACAGTTTCTAAAGGGCCTGATCAGTCCTGACGGATCCAGGTGAACGGACTGGGAATCCTTTTGCCTTTAGCTGCCGATCTTGAGTTTGGTCCCGTTCTCTTGAACCCGTTCCCGTCGAAAGCGGGTTAGTGGTGCAGCCGTAACAAGCGGCGACCGGATGTGAGATTGTACAGGCCCGGGACGGGCCGGTAAATGCTATGGGCTCAGACCGTGGATCCACTTACGAAGGAGCAATTCGATACCACGTGAATGAACCATTGACAAAAATCCTGATGTGAACGGGATCGAACCGGCGTTGGCTAATCGCATTTTGCGTAAGCAAGTGATAGATCACAGCCTGCTGAGTATGAGCTGTCGAGCATCATCTTCAGAGAGAAACCTCGGACCGGACTGGAGAGCTTTTGATGGGCTGGAAAACACCGAAGATCGAATACGTGAATGGTTATAAGATCGTTGAAGTTGATGGGCCTACCTTCAAAGTCTACGATGGTGACCGTCAGCGCGGGGATAATTTCTCCTATCCCGGCGAGGCTGCTGCTTACGCCACCTCATTGCCAAAGCGGGATCCTTCACGCCGCTAGGCGAGAAGCCGCGAAAAATCATTGAGAAACCCGTTATGGCAACCTTACCGGATGCGGATCAAGATTTGACCAGCTCCCCCCTTTTTTCACCGCTGGAACTGCTTGGGTGGTCTGAATTCTTCGCGGACCAGGTCCAACCCGGCGAAGCGGACCTGATCCCCAGACGCGTCGCTTCAGTTCACCGGGCACGCATCGAGGCGATCGATGTTACCGGGCCGGTCGGACTGGAACTTCCAGCCAATCCCAATACTGCTGACTTCGCGGTGGGCGACTGGGTTCTTGCGGATCCGCTGACCGACATGCTTATGAGCCGTCTCGACCGAAAAAGCGTCTTTCAACGACGCACGGAAGGGGGGCGTGGCCAGCAACTTGTTGCCGCCAACGTCGACACCCTGTTGATCGTGACCTCGTGCAACGCCGATTTTAATCTTGCTCGGCTGGAACGTTACCTGATCATGGCCAACCAGGCCGGAAGCAATCCCGTAATTGTGCTGACGAAGGCTGACACCGCCGAAGATGCTGGCCTGTTCCAGGGGCAAGCTGAGGCTTTGCAACGGGACCTGCCTGTCATTGCCTTGAATGGGCGTTCCGCGGACGCCGTGTCCCTGTTGAGGCCCTGGTGCGGCATCGGCCAGACGGTTGCGCTGGTGGGATCCTCCGGTGTCGGAAAATCGACGCTTGTGAACACAATGACCGGGCCTGAATCTGACACAAAGCAAAAAACAGGCACCATCCGCCAATACGACGCGCAAGGCCGACACACAACCACGGCGCGATCGCTGCATGCAATTTCAGGCGGCGGCTGGGTCATCGATACACCGGGAATAAGAACGCTTTACGTGAGTGATGTTGTCGACGGCATAGACACCCTCTTTGCTGAAATAATCGAACTGGCGCCGCTATGCCGCTTTCGCGATTGCACCCACGCCCATGAACCGGGCTGCGCCGTCCAGGCAGCTGTCGCAAGCGGTGCCCTGGTTGCCGATCGCGTGGAACGCTGGCGGAACCTGCTCGCAGAAAACCGCGACCGAACACCGGTCGTGAGTGGACCACGTGGCAACAAGATCGTTCGCAAGAAGAAATATTGAAAGTTTTGAGCGCTTGCGACGGTGCTCATCGGCGTTAGCCACGATCCGCCGCCTTGGTGAACTGGCTGGGCTGCGGTCACCGCGTCAGAACTCAATGATTGGGATTGCGGTCAAGAAGAAGACCCTGCAAGCGGCCGCTCCCGCTTGTGAGGGATATGTCTTTGAACAACCGCGATACGAGGCGCGGTCGCAATCCTTGCCTCTCATCGATGAGGAGGAATGACATCCTCTTTATCTCGATGGTGATCACGCCTGTATTGTCATGGCGACGATAATTCCGCGAATCGATCGCATGAAATCCGTTCTCCACCGCCCAGGCGGCTATCATATCCGCGTTCATCAAGGTCCTGCTTCAGGAGATGCGGACCTGCTTTCCTAGCGGTCCCGCTCGTGCAAATCGCTTTGCAGTCCTACGATACCGTAACTGAAAAGCTCTAATCCAGCCAAATCCGTCGAAGATTACGGTTCCCGCTCAGGTGTTGCGAGAAAGACTCGCAGCAATCGGTACGCATGGCCCCACCCGTCTGGTGCTCTTGATGGGGATCGAACCGTCGACCCACGCGTGTTAGCAAAAGGTTGATGTTTCAAATGCACCAAGGGCGGACCTCCATTCGCGCTGCAAGGTCTTCTCGCCGCACCTCATGGTTCCCACCGTGTACGTCGCACCGACGTACGCATACGATTAAACTTGACGTGTACGTCGATGAGGCGTACAAAGCTGTCTAATTTCTAGTGCAGGAGGCGACTATGCTTGCTTTCAAAGACATCACTCTCGATATCGATGAGCCGAGCAACGCGCGGATGAATTTCCGTACGAAGCCTCGTATCAAGGATGCCATTCACCGGGCGGCTGCGCTTTCTGGCATGGACGATTCCGCCTTTACGATCAATGCAGCCTACAAGTCTGCAATCGAAACAATCGCGGCCCACGAAGCGACCGGTCTTAATGCTGTTGATCACACGGCATTTTTCAAGGCTCTCGACAATCCGCCTGCGCCGACGAACAGCCTGAAGGACGCTTTCAGGCGTCATCGCGAGACTGTCGTTTCCAAGTAATGGCAGAAGACGTAAAGCCAAAACTCCTCATCGAGCCGCTCGATCCTTCCAAACACGATCGGGCGGCTTTTTCGTGTGGCGTTAGACAAGTCGATAACTTTATCAAGAAGACGGCCAACAAGCTCACGAAGGCAGATAATCTTCGTGTTTGGGTGCTGACGGCGGAGGACGAGAAGTCGATCATCGGCTTCTACGCGATCAACGCTCATTCGATCAATTACGACGAACTACCGGAAAAATTCGCCCGCAATCGTCCGGAGCACGGCGCGATCCCTGCCGCGTACATCTCCATGATCGGTCACGACGAGCGATTTAGAGGCGGTGGATACGGCGGCATTCTTCTTGCCGATTGCCTCCAACGGATAGCCCGGATTGCGGAGCAGATCGGCACGGCCGTCGGCGTCCTGGATGTACCCGATTGCGGAGACCCCGGAAAAACGCAGCAGCGCAAGGAGCTCTACATCGGATACGGGTTTCAGCCCTTTCCCTCTATGCCGATGCGAATGTTCCTGCCTATTGCAACGATCAAGGATCTCGTCGGTTGAGGTCGCTTGCCATCCGAGCTTGAATCTCAGTCGCGGTATAGGACAGCTTGGGAGAACTGCCGGGTTGTCAGAGGTTGGCCATCAGCCACCGTATTCGGGTGCCCCCAAGTTCGTTTGATATTGCTGGACGAAGCTCTTGATGTGAGACGAACACACGACGCCGCAAAATATCCTGGCATGTTGCGCGAGCGACCGCCTTGACGATCTTCCACCAACCCAGTTCATTCGGACAATGTTCAAAGCCGCAAACGCTGTACAGATCAGAGTTTCCATCGATGAGATCAAGCCGGACGTCTGGCGCCGTCTGGTCCTGCCGGTCCAATGGAATCTGGAGCATCTGCATCTCGGAATTCAGGCCGCATTCAACTGGTGGAACTATCATCTCTATGAGTTCCGGATCGGTGGCCTGCGGTATGGGGACGTCGAGATCCTGACGGAGGATGCGACCGACGACGATCCTCGGGTCTTCGATCAGAGAGAGGTTCGCTTGCTGGACTTCGAGCAAGGTGCTGTCTTCAGCTACCACTATGATTTCGGGGATGGCTGGCGGCACACCGTCACGGTCGAGGAGTTCTTAACGCTCACTGCTTCGCCCAAACACGGGACCTGCGTCGCTGGCGAGAGAGCCCGACCGCCCGAGGATGTCGGCGGCGTGTCGGGTTATGAGCGGTTTCTGGAGATCATCGCCAACCAGGAAGATCCCGAATATGCCGAAACCATTCGGTGGTGCGGTGGCTACTTTGAGGGGGAATGGTTTGACCTTTCTACTGCAGACAAGGATCTTCACAATGCTCTGCGATCGAACGTCAAACGGCGATTGTATCAACCGAAGCCGAAAGCCGTTCCGAAGAAATGAGTTCGCTAGGATTTAAGGTGAACGCCTTGATGAGATGTGAAGCTATGACCACGTTATTCAGGCCACTCGATAGCGACAATTTATGGAGCTGGCCATTGCTTGTCGCGTGCGCAACTGAGTGTGGCGGCCAATTCAAGGCGCCGAAACTGTCCAGTCTTCGACGCGTAGGCCAGGTACTCGATCGAACTCACGTCGGTTGTTTGTGACCAATATCAGCCCCCTCGAGCGGGCGTGACCGGCAATCAGCTGGTCGTATGGTCCGATCGGAGTTCCGCCGCGCGCGAGCTCGGCACGCAATTGGCCCGTATGGCTCGCTGCCATTTGATCGTAGGCAAGCACCTCAAGCCGTGCGGCAAAGCCCTCGACTACGGAGAGGTTTCGTTCTGGATTGGCCGACTTTTCCGCACCGTAGACCAGCTCCATCAAGGTGACTGAGCTGATGCACAGTTGACCATGGTGGCGGTTGAATGCTTCGCGGACCTGCGGCGGACGACTCTTCACGGTGAAAATGCAGATGTTCGTGTCGAGCATGTACTTTAGCACTAGAACGCCTCGCGCTCCTGCAAGGTCGGCTGATCGCGTTCGTTCATGAAGTCGGACGTCGCACCTTCACCATCGAACCAGCTGTCCCAGACTTCACCCGCGGGTGCTATAATCCTCGTGCGCCCGACTGCAACGATATCAACCCGCTTTACATCCTCGGGAAGCGCGACGGCCTTCGGTAGTCGAACGGCTTGGCTACGATTGCTCTGAAACACGGCTCCTTGCTCCATCTTAGTCCCTCCAAGCTACGTGTGAATGACATTCTCCTATCGCGGCAGACGGGATATGTCAATGGGATATACATCGCACTCTGCCTGCGCGCCTCGTGGCGGGCTCAACCTGACAGAATGCCTGCTCTTGATGGGATACGAACCGCCGACTCTGGGGGACTTTCATTCCTGTGACTTGCTACATATTGCTGAACAAGCGCCTCCATACCCCGGATACGCTTTGAAAAACGGGCCAGACCGGGTCTAACGAATACGCGGGATCCGATGTCCCATATATTTGTCGCTCACAAGCTCGACACGTGTGCAGAGGTATCTGACCTGCCACTGCGACTAATCGGTCAGCCCGTCCGAAGGCGTCGTAGAACACCGAAACAAAACAAAACAAAATCGAATGCCACTCCTAATTTTCCGATCTTATGATTGCGGAAATGAAGGAGCCTCTCGATGTTAACCTCGTTGGCTTGTCGTCGCTGCGGCGAATTTGTATCTACCTGCCGGATACACAGACCATCAATTTGCTCGAAACCGCTTTAACCGCAGAGGGTCTTGCGGCCGCAACCGTCACTAGCCTTGCGCAGTTCGAGACGACGATAAGCCGTGGTCACTACACTGCAATCATCACGATATCCTCCTGCATTGACGGAATTCGGGAGTTTTCGGACCTAATGGCCGCGGACGTTGCCGGTGAGCTTCCGGACCGTGAACATGCATCCGATCCGTCGCATTGCAACCCTCGAAGAAGTGGCGGAAACCATCTGCTTCCTTGCCGGACCACATGCGGGCTACATCAACGGAGAGACCGTGAATATAGCCGCTGGTCTCGGAATCTGAGCGTCGAGGCCAAAGCGCCCGAAACACAATCCGGATCAGACCACCTGTGCAAGATCCTGAGCTTCAAAAGAAGCTCAGGATCTTTCTTTCGACGCCGACGGCCGCCTCGGGCTCCAAAGGAGTCATCCAGCTCTTGATGGGAATCGAACCGAAGACTTTTTGCCGGGTTCAGCGTTGGTTGAAATCTCGTTTTGAACGAACATCCCACCAGAAGGGCTCTTCAAGTCTGATGTAAGCCACAGCGCCGGTCGGGCATGACTATTTTCCGTCTGTGTTTCCCGATTGTTTTGTGGCTGCCTTTAGCACGCCTTCCTGCAAAACCGCCTCATCGGCAAGAATGGTGGCGGCCTCGTCCAGCAAGACGTCTTTTGCCTTCTTGCGGGCATTTTCAATGGCAATATCAGCACTCAGGCTGCGCTCGTTTGCCTGCAGGCCATCATCTCCACCAGGATCTTCGGCATCGCTTACTTGCGCTCGAGACTTGAGTCGATCTTCTCGAGCAGTCGCTTCTTTACGACGTTCGGCTTCATTGAGGGAGACAACCCCTTTCTGGCGCTGCGCCTTCAGGTCGGCAATGTCCTCTAAAATGCGTTGGAAGTCCGGATCTCTCTGCACCCGAGCATCATGGCGGCTTTGCAGAGTCGGCAGCAACGTCATCATATTACCGGTGGGCGCATAGTTCGCAGGCTCGACCTGCGTCCACGGCAGGGCATTGTCATAACTCATCTCACCAAAGCTCGTCGGATCCGCAAATCCCGGCAAGCTGATATCAGGCGTCACGCCGCGCAGCTGTGTCGTACCGCCATTGACGCGAAAAAACTGGGCAATCGTCACTTTCAGCTCACCGAATTCGGGTTTGCTGTTGCGAACCATCTGGTCAAGATTGACAACAGTTTGAACGGTACCCTTACCGAAACTGGGTTCGCCGACGATCACGCCTCGACCGTAATCTTGGATAGCCGCGGCAAAAATCTCCGAAGCCGACGCCGACCCGCGATTGATCAGGACACCCACCGGGCCTGTCCAGACAGGCGCGGGAAAATCAGCGCTTTTTACCGCGACCTTACCGTCGCTACCGCGTTGCTGAACGACCGGGCCATTGCCGATGAACAGACCGGTCAAATCAATCGCCTCGTTCAATGAACCGCCGCCATTGTTGCGCACGTCAATGAGAACGCTGTCGACCTTTTCTTGCTTCAGTTCGCCGAGAATCTTGGCGACATCGCGGCTTGCGCTTCTGTAGTCCTTGTCTCCTTTGCGCCGGGCTTCAAAATCCTCATAAAATGCCGGCAGAGTAATCACCCCGATTTTGCGCGTGGCTTCGCCCACTTTCACGGACAGCACGGCCTTCCTGGCAGCCTGCTTTTCGAGGTTGATTTTATCGCGCACCAGGCTGACAACGCGATGGGTGCCGTCTGCTCCGGCATCTGCCGGCAGGATATCCAAGCGCACGACGGAGCCTTTTTTCCCTCGTATCATTTGCACGACTTCATCAAGGCGTGTGCCCATCACATCTTTTATCGCCCCATCCCTGCCTTGACCAACGCCGGTAACGCGATCTCCGACCGAGAGCTTGCCGGACAACTGCGCCGGCCCGCCAGGCACGAACTCACGGACCGTCGTGTAGTCGTCGCGTTCCTGCAGTACCGCACCGATACCAACCAGCGAAAGCTTCATCGAGATATCGAAGTCGGCCGAAGCGGTCGCGCCGAAATAGTCCGTGTGCGGGTCGATAGACGCTGTATAGGCGTCCATGAACGACTGGAAAACGTCGTCGCTTTTATACTTATAAGCGCGCTCGAGAGCGCTTGCATAACGTTTGTCGAGCGTTTCGCGAACAGCCGCGTCGGTTTTGCCGCCCAGTTTCAACCGCAGCCAGTCGCTTTTGGCGCGCTTGCGCCAAAGTTCATTGCTCTCGGATTCCGACTGCGGCCAAGGCGCTTTATCGCGCAGCGCGGAATAATCTTCCTGCGCACCGAAATCGAAGTCCTGCTTAAGCAAGTTGCGCGCGTAATTCATGCGGTCGACAACGCGCCGTTCATATAGGTTGAAGATCTCAAACGGGATCCTCAAGTCCTCCCGTTCGATGGCATCGTCGATCTCGCTGCGGTGAGACATGAACCTGTCGATGTCCGCTTGCAGGAAGAGCACGCGGTCCGGATCGAGCGATTTGATGAACCGGTTCATGATCCTGGCCGACAAGGCGTCGTCAAGTGGAACGGGCCTGTAGCTAAAGCGCGCCAGAAAGTTTGCACTCAACTGAGCGGCTTGTGCCTGTTGCTTTAGCGGCGCCAAAACAGGTGGTGATGCGACTTCAGCATTTGCGGACTGTACGATTGCAAGAAGTGCACCAAGGAAAACGTATGGTATGCGCATTCAGCGTTGATCCAATTCTTAATGCCGAGCGTCGATGTGCGATCTAGGTGGAGCAATTATGGTTTTTTGGCAACCAGGTGCATCGTCCCCGCGAATTCTTACGGCCGAAAAATCCGTTCAAACGACAGACTGGAAGAATCCGCGCCGGCGAGATCTTCGTGATCATGGGCCTCTCGGGCTCGGGCAAAGGGCTGCTCAGAGTTCACTCCTTGCCCATTTTCGCATCGACGCTGAGGGGCCGCCCCTGAGGTCACAAAGTACAGGAAGACAAAGCAAAACACGGCCGCTGCGTAACCGCCATCTTCTGTCGAACCGTCTTGTCATCGAGGCGGAGTTGACCGCCGAGCTTCGAGACGTTCGTGAGTTGACTTGCATGGCTGGCGAAAGCTCGCGACAACTGCGGCATCTGTTCAAGCTTGTCGACCTCGATGAGGTCTCGAACGTCTCGTTCGACGATCGCCGGTATTCTCTCGTCCTTGCCCGCCCGACGCCGGCTGTCGCGGCGGGCAAAACCTCTGGGTAACCTCGCGTTACGACAACGTCGCCCGCGCAAGCTGGTCGAGGGTCTGGGAAAAGCCGTTGCCGATCTGGCCGAGCCTGGCGTCGTCTTCGCCAAATCCAGTCTCGCGGGCGAAAGTTTGGGCACATTGCGCAGTTGAGATCGGACGCCCAGCCTCGCGCAGCGTGCGCAGGATGAAACCACGTCGGTCGAAATCCTTCAAAAGCTCAAAAATGGCATCGGGGTCGCCTCC
Organism: Rhizobium favelukesii; assembly: GCF_000577275.2. Lineage (NCBI taxonomy): Bacteria > Pseudomonadati > Pseudomonadota > Alphaproteobacteria > Hyphomicrobiales > Rhizobiaceae > Rhizobium > Rhizobium favelukesii. Next base: position 565,452 of record NZ_HG916855.1, on the reverse strand, counting down.
GTCACGTTTGCGGCGACGACGGACGGCATGCGGCGCAGCCGCTGGGGGTAGTTTGGATCGTAGGCCTTGATGACCACATCGAAAGCGGCGCCCCTATACCTGGGCAAGGAACTCACGTCATGAACAAACGCAGAATGTAGTTAAACCTGTGCGAACGGGATAAGCCATAAACTTAATGTCTTAGTATTCCGATCGCCACGCTGAATTGGTCTCCTGCCATCGCAAAATGTCATAACCCATCCGAGGCTCCGAAAATCGAAGCGCGAAGCGACAGCGGCCATTACCGGCTATGAAGCCGCTTTTCCCCGTGCGGCACCCAGCTTCCTTCGAAAGAAGGTGCCAACTTAAAGATAGGCGATTGCATTGGGGTGCGCTAGAATCGCTCCGGACCGCTGATCTGCCAGTCCGGTGGCAACTTAATGAAACAAAGACTCGCCGCAATCCTGGCGTCCGATATGGCAGGCTATAGTCGGCTGATGGAGGCCGACGAAGCAGGCACGATCGCCCGCCTCAAAACGCACCGAATCGAATTGATCGATCCCGCCATCGCAAAGAACGGGGGCCGGATCATCAAGACGACGGGCGACGGCATGCTGGTGGAATTCCAGAGCGTCACCGACGCGGTGAAATGCGCCGTAGAAATCCAGCAGCGCATGAGGCGGCGCAATTCGGATGTGCCTCAGGATCGGCGGATCGAATTCAGGATTGGCATCAATCTCGGCGATATCATTTTCGACGACGACGACATCTTTGGCGATGGCGTGAATATCGCCGCCCGGATCGAGCAACTGGCCGATGTGGGGGGCATCTGCGTCACGGCTGCGGTGGCGACACAGATTGCTGACCGTCTCGATGTCCCGATCGAGGACCTGGGCGAGAAAACGCTGAAGAACATCAGCCGTCCCGTGCATCTTTATCGGTTGGGGCTAGAGGGCTCCGTCCTGCCGGCCTCGCCGGAGGAAAAGGACGCGAAGCGAGCCGTCTCCAAGCCCTCGATCGCCGTACTGCCGTTCGACAACATGAGCGGCGATCCCGAGCAGGAGTTTTTTGCGGACGGCTTGACCGAGGACATCATCACCGAGCTGTCGCGCCGCCACGAACTCTTCGTCATCTCGCGCAATTCCAGTTTCGTCTACAAGAATCAGCCCGTGAACGCGCGCGAAGTGGCCGAGAAGCTTGGGGCCCAGTATCTGGTGGAAGGCAGCGTCCGGAAGATCGGCGACAGGGTGCGGGTGACGGTCCAGCTCATCGACGCGGCCAACGATGCCCATGTCTGGGCCGATAGATACGACCGAAGGCTGGACGACATTTTCGCCATTCAGGACGAGGTGACGGCAGCGATAGCGGCCACTCTGCCAGGGCGTCTCGAGGCCGCCCAACGAGACCACCTCGCCCGCACGAAGCCGGCGAACATGGCCGCCTACGAATGTGCTCTCACAGCCAAGGTGCTGCATCACCGGGCCACCGTCGCTGACAATAAGCAGGCCCAGGCCCTGATAGACAGGGCGCTCGCACTCGACCCCGGATATGCGCATGCCCATGCCTGGCGGGCCTGCATCCTCGGGCAGGCGTGGGTGCTCGGCTGGTGCGAGGACAAGGATGCTGTCTGGGCCGAGATCGTTGCCGAGCTGGAACGGGCGCTGGGGCTCGACGACAACGATGCCGACGTACATCGCATCCTCGCCGCCGTGAACGTGAACAACAACGAGCTGATGACGGCCCGCTATCACCAGGAGCGTGCCCTTTCGCTCAATCCCAATTACGACCTGGTGGTGGTCCAGCAGGGCGAGCTCTTGACGTGGCTTGGTCGGCCGGAAGAAGGGGTAGAGTGGATTCGCAAGGCGATGCGGCTCAATCCCCATCACCCGGAACGATTCTGGAGTCATCTCGGGAAGGCGTATTTCGCCGCGCGGCAATACGGTGAAGCAATCGAGGCATTCATGCACCTTTCGGTGATGGATCACGTCCAGCACGCCTTCGTCGCCGCCTGCTACGGTTGGCTCGGCGACGACGTTGCTGGTTCTGCGCATTTGAAGAAGGTCAGAGCGATCGCCCCCGACTTCGGCCTCGAGTCCTTCCTCGCCACGTTGCACTACGCTCGAGAATCCGACACGCAGCACATTCGCGACGGGCTTGTCAAAGCGGGCGCGGACGACGCGCTTGCCAGCGAACGACACCGGGTGCAATAGAGCTCCCTCCGGATGTACCGAATAGGGCGCCTCGAAGTTTGGCCCGATTGGGTTCGCAACTGCCCGTGCGATGTGTACTTCGTCTCGGCAATGACCGTTATTGGCGATGGGCTCACGGGATGAATGCAACACACTATTCTTTTGTCAAAGAGGAGTGTGCATGAAGCGACGGCGTCGCATGTATTTTTTCTGCTTCTCAGCGATCGGAGATCTGGGACCGATGGCAGGCTGGCGAGTCTATGAAGTCGATCGGACGCCTTTTTGATCGGGGATCTTCATCGATCTTCTCCGTGATCTCCCCCGCTGGGGGCATCGCCGCACGCCGCTTGACGATATCGTTGACGGATTTTGGCTCATCAGCGGGTCAGGGTGAAATGCTTTAACGTCAGGTATTTTTTGGACGTCGGTCTGGGCTATCGCTTCAAATGGATCCATTTTGCGGTCGTATGGGGTCACGTGCAGGGCAACTCAGGCAAATACGGCAATACAGACGGCCATCCAGATTAGGGCCGTCCCCAGTGCCATCGCTCGCCTGGCGTCGACGACTTTGTCTGCATCCTCCTCCGCTACAGGTGTGGTCACAATCCAAGGCACGGAACCAAGTACTGCAAATCCGATGATAGCGACAACCATCACAAGATAATCGATTGTATGCCAGCGCCCTTGTTCATACACTCCCCAGTAACCCAGAAACGCCATTCCCACTGCAAACATGGTGGCGGACGCAGAGCAAAGCCCCGTAACGGACCCGGTAGGTGCGCGCGTGTTGCTTTTTCCAGGTGTTTGCAAGTTCATGACGCGATATCCATGACGGTTGGGTCTCTTCGCAAATATGTCAGGAATTGAGCGCGGCGTGAAGCGCTGGTGACTCTCTGGGGCGGCCGCGAAATTCCCCGCCTCGGTATGGGAGGCTGGGCGATCGGCGGCCCGTTTTATGCCGGCAACGTACCGCTTGGCTGAGCGAAGTCGATGACGATGAACGATCCGCTCTATCGAGGAGTTTGTGTCTCCTATCGGGCCCAAAGCCGCCATCCGTAGAGCGAGTACTAGAAGCGTGTGACTGTACCAGGTGTAGAGCCTGGAAGTCGTGTGAAGATCGCTGAACCTCTCGGCGGTCGAACGTTGCGAACCGCAAAACTGACTATAGGTTTCGTCATCCAACCTCGACAGGAGCAGAAAATGCAAATTGATCTCACTGGTAAGAGGGCCTTGGTCACCGGATCAACGGAAGGCATCGGCTACGCAATTGCCCGCCAGCTTTCAAGGGCTGGAGCGGATGTCGTGGTCAACGGCCGGTCAGAGGACAAGACTGCAAAGGCCGCCGAACGGCTCAAGGGCGAAGGTGCAAGGAGCAGCGTCAAGTCTGCTGCCGCGGACCTCTCAACCGCGCAGGGGTGCGCAGCACTTGTCGCCAAAATTCCTCAGGTGGACATCCTGATCAACAACGCGGGCATCTTCCAGCCGATCGACTTTTTCGACGCCGGCGACGAGGTCTGGGATCGGCACTGGCAGGTCAACGTCATGTCCGCCGTTAGGCTCTCCCGTGCCTATCTCCCAGGCATGCAGAAGTTAAACTGGGGCCGCGTGATATTCCTGGCCTCCGAATCCGGTTTCAACATTCCGGTCGAGATGATCCACTACGGCGTCAGCAAGACTGCCGATATCGCGGTTGCCCGCGGTCTCGCCAAGCGCATGGCAGGCACGGGCGTCACCGTCAACTCAGTACTCCCTGGCCCCACGCTTTCCGACGGCGTGGAAGCGATGCTTGCCGACGAGCAAGCCAAGACCGGGTTGCCGCTGGAGGAGATCGCTTCCGCCTTCGTCAAGCAGCATCGCGGCAGCTCGATCATTCAACGTGCCGCCAGTGTCGAGGAAGTCGCAAACTTGGTGACCTATCTTGCCTCGCCGTTCGCTTCCGCAACCACTGGCGCGTCCGTTCGCGTTGACGGTGGGGTTATCGACACTCTCTAGCCGCAGGCTCACTCATTGACATGGCGGCACAGACCCCACTACTCAGGCAGCAGCGGCAGTCCGGCCCAAACGAACATTGCTTTTCCATCTCAAGACGCTGAAATACAACCCGACGCTAACATGACCGTTCTGGATGATCTACGGGTACGCGATCTGGGCACGCAAGCTGGGCGGGCGTCAAGTCAAAGCGATAGCAGTATCGGCAACCCAACCTCGGCCACTATTGAGGACAAAAGGGTGAAAAATGGCAACTTCATTTTGGGCGGGTAAAGCTGCGGAATACTCGATTCGAGTCTTGGTTTTCCTTTCGCTCGCGGTCAGTGGGGTTGCTGCGGCGGAGTCCAAGGCGCGGGACGAGTTGAAGGCATTTCCCGAGGCACCCGCGGGCCAGCAACGACACGTTATCTTCCTGCCAAAGCGTACCGACGAAGATGCGCGGCGGGTTGGAGTGATAGTAGGTCGAACCGAGTTGGTGGACTGCAATCGGCATACCTTCAGTTCCCGCTTGGAGAAGCGTACGGTTGATGGCTGGGGATATGACTACTACGTCGTTACCGGGGTTGGCGTGGTCGCGAGTACGAGAATGGCTTGCCCGGATAACACCAAGAAAAAAACGCTCGTGCGTAGCTCAGACGAGCCGCTCTTGCGATACAACAGCAGGCTTCCCCTCGTGGTGTTTGCGCCTGTCGAGGTGGAAATCCGGTACCGGGTTTGGAAAGCCGGCCCAGAGAGACCGACGGACTAACGACACTTCGTTCGGTGGCAAGACGCGCGATCCAGGAACGCAAAAATTCACGGGAAATGGGTTTCTCACACGCTTGCGGTTCACGCGCTATTGGGGGTTTTTACGGTGCCTCAATCCACTGTGAGACCGACAGATCAGGGCTGTGACGAAAGTGGCCTACCCTCGCTCGACGAGTCCGTGTGGCATTGCCGAATTGGGGTCCGCTTGTGGGGCGCGAAGCGGCCACTACAGCTGCTCGCGAACGCGTTGCAAAGGACCGTTCTATCGCTGCCCGAGAGGCGTTGTTCTCTGCCTCGCATTCCGGCAGTCGCACAGGTTTGGCGAGCTTCGCCAGCGCCTCGGGCTTGGCGCACGACGGGAAGCCAGCTGGGCTTTCGCGGTCAGTGAAACGAAGGTCGCGTTTCGGACCCCTTCGAGACGTTTGTCATCCGTGGCCGCCATTTTACGGCGAAGCACACTCCGGCAGGCGCAGCGGCTTCTCGATCTTCGCGAGCTCTTCAGCCTTGGCGCAATCCGGGAAGCCGGCGAGCCGCATGGTTTCGATCAACCGCTGGCGCTCCGCGTCATTGAATCCGGGCTGATTGACAAATCCCTCGACCGTCAAATTGGGAAACCGTTTGGTTGCGTTCGTTAATGAAGCCTTCGCCTCTTCGCTTCGACCAAGAGCGGCGAGCGCGCCGGAACGCATCACCCACTGCCCCCTTCCATAGCTTTCCGGCGTCACGCGGTCGAGCATTCGAATCGCATTCTCATACCGGCCCGCCATGAAGTAGGCGTAAGTGAAAATCCTGGCGCTCCACATCGGAAAACCGGGGTTGAGACTGACCGCCTTGTCGACCAGTTGCGCGCCGCGCTCAGGCTCGCCGAAGGTCGAGGCCCAACCGATGTAAAAAGTCAGAACTTCGAATTGGCCGGGAGCAAGGCGCAGCGCTGTGTCGAACTCTGCCTTGGCGTGCTCGAATTCGCCTCTGTCACCTAGAGTGATGGCATAAACAGCATGCGCCTCGGCATCACTTGGATCGAGCTGGACGGCGCGCTCGGCAGCCTCGGTAGAGAGAGCCCGGTTCTTTTCGGGTTCGACGCCGAGGTTGGACAAGAATCCATGGGAATGGCTAAGTTCGACCCAGGCGCGGGCAAGGCCGGGGTCCAGTTCGACCGCGCGGGTGAGCAGCCTAACAGCCTCCTCGACATCCGCCTGATTGACTTGCTCGAGTTTTTCGCTGCCGAGCAGATAAAGTTCGTAGGCATTGAGATTCTCGGGCGGCTTTCGGTGGGCGGTGATGCGGCCCGCCTCTTGGACCAAGCCTGCGCCGCCGCCGAGGCGGTTCGAAATCTGCTCGGAAATTTCGATCTGGATTGCGAACAAGTCCTCGTCCGGCCGGTCCCAGCGCTGCGACCAAAGATGTTTGCCCGTTTTGGCGTCGATGAGCTGCGCGGTAATTCTTACGCGGTCAGACTGACGCTGGATGGAACCCTCGACCACAAATCCTGCGCCAAGCGCCTTGCCCACTTCACTCGGCCTGGCTGGTTTGTCCCGGTATTGTTCTGTCGAGTTGCGGGCGATCACCTGGAATTCAGGGAAGCCCGCCAAATCGGTGATTATGTCCTCGGTGAGGCCGTCGGCGAGGCGTCCGGTCGCCTCGTCGCCGCCATAGTTGTCGAACGGCAGCACCGCTACCGACGGTTTGCCACTTACTGTCGCAGTCGGCCACAATTGCCAGACCGTCCCGGCCAAAACCAGAATAAGGACTGGCACGGCTGCTGCTGCCCAAACCCAGCGCGGAGGCAATGACCGCGCTGGTTGGCGTGGGGCTTGTCCCTCAAGGATGACGCGGAAGGCCTGCACCGGTTCGGCGATATTCTTCACCTTCTGCTCGCCCATCGGCTCGAAGCCGAAAGCCAGCTTCTTCTCAACCTCCCTGGCGACCTTTCCCGAAACACAGATGCCGCCCGGGTCGGCCAGCTGCTGAAGCCTGGCCGCGACATTGACGCCCTCGCCATACCGGTCCTCGCCCTCAACGATCACCTCGCCGAGATTGATCCCGATCCTGACCCGGATCCGCTGGTCCTCGGGAACGGCGGCATTCCGTTCCACCAGCCCGCGCTGCAGCGAGACTGCGCATTCCACGGCGTCCACCACGCTGCCAAATTCGGCGAGCATCCCGTCGCCCATAAGCTTGAAAATCTGGCCGCGATGGCGAGCAATCTCCGGCTCAAACAGTTCCTTGCGTCCCGCACGAAGGCGCTCGAATGTGCCAGCCTCGTCGCGTTCCATCAGCGCGGAATAGCCCACGACATCTGCAGCGAGGATCGCGGAAAGCTTGCGGTCCATTGGTTCGGCCTCACCCCCACCGGATTATAGGACTGATCGCACTTAAATGAAACGACAGACCTCAACAGCGCTTCTGAGGAACCCGCGTTTCATCCAACAGTTCTACTGAACGCCGCAGGCAGCCTCCAGTGTGGAATGCCCATGTGAGTTCGGGTGCGCCTATCGCAAGTCGCTTGCTATGTTTCCCTGGTCCGCACAGTATCTGCCAAGCTACAGCGGAAATGGTCGCCAGAGCAGATTGCTGGCTGGCTCAAGCGTCCTTATCCAGCGGAGCCACTCAAACAGGTGTCGCACGAAACGATCTATCGCAGCCTGTACATTCAGGCCCGCGGGGTGCTGAAAAAGGAATTGCTTGAACACCTTAGGGCAGAAGAACAATCCGTCGTTCCCGGCACGCCAGCATCAAACGGAGTGGATTGGGCCAGATCAAGGATGCGATATCCATCAGCGAGAGACCTCCGTCTGTCGAAGATCGTGCCGTTCCCGTCATTGGGAAGGTGACCTTATCGGTGGATCCAGGAACAGCTACATAGCAACGCTGGTTGAGCGTCACTCGCGCTATATGATGCTGATCAAGGTCGCCAATAAGGATACCGAAAGCGTGGTCTCTGCCTTGATCAGGCAGTCGCAGAAACTACCGGCCGAACTCTATCCATCACTGACCTGGGATCGGGGAAAGGAACTGGCCGACCACCAGCGACTGGCAATCGCCGCGGACGTTGAGATCTACTTCTGCGATCCTCGATCACTCTGGCAGCGCGGTTCGAATGAAAACACCAATCGGTTGCTGCGCCAATATCTCCCACGCGGCACCGACCTGTCCGTCCATAGCCAAGCCAAGCTCAGTGCTATCGCAAGGCAGCTCAACGAACGTCCAAGAAAGACCTTGCTTTATCAGACGCCCGCAGAGAGGTTTGCAGAGTGTGTTGCAGCGATCAGCTGAACCCACCGCGCTGCTTTGCGGAAGAAGCCCCGCCTTTTCCGGCGACCGGCCGACAGCAATGGTCATTCCCCTTGGCCATCCTGATCATCTGAGCGGTATCCGTAACGTAGTGGAACTTGACAACCTTGCCGGCAGCGATGAACTGCCAGAGGTAACTATCAATGGGGAACGAATAGCTCTTGCCCCGCGCTGCCGCCTCGAAATCAATCCACGAGACCTTGTCACCGCCGTTGAAGAACGGATGCAGTTGTTCCACGCGATTGGCGCGTCCCCGTTAATCGGAGTGGCTCTGTCCGGGTTGTGGTGGATATGCCATTTGGCGCAGTGATCGACGGGGATGGATTTCAGGCCGAGGTTGAAGGCGGCTAGGTGCGTGGCGGACATGACGCCGGCCTGGTGGAGGATCGATGCAACCGGCCGAGCCAGGGCGCATGCTGCACCACCGGTGGTAGATTTTCCGCCTGCCGCCGCACGGCACGCCATTCCTCGAGCGACCGGTTTCCAGCGGAATACACAGGATGGGTTGTGCAAAGTTTGAGTTGACCGTTTTCGATGGCGAGGCGACACTTGCAACCGACAGCAAGGCAGGAGGAAAAAGATGGACGAGCCAGACCGCTGGCGCCACATGGCAAGCGCGCCGAAAGACGGCAGTCGCATCCTCGTCACGATCCGCCCGTCCGAGCAGGGGCAGGCAGAGGTTGACCTCGCCTATTGGTCGCATGGCGATCAGTTCGGTGCCGAAGGCTGGCGCGCCTCTGATTCCTCGCCCGGCCGCATCATCGAATACGCCGAGCCGGAATTGAAATGCTGGATGCCGATGCCCTCGGCCAATCTCAATCGCACCTCGATGCCCTCACCCTGGGAAGGCGACGCCGCCCAAGAGCTCGACGGGTCAGGAATCTAAGAACTCGCGCCGCCATGTGCGAAGAGATCCGCTGCGAATGGCAAAATCCAGTTGAGCTATCCGCAACCATCATTCGCGATGAAAATACAAGCGCAATTGAGCGAGTTGCATGCCGAGCTTGGAGTGGCAATGATCTACGTTACCCGCGATCACGTCGACGGAATGACCCGCCGTTCGCAGAGCCGGCTCAACCAGGATGGACACGACTGCGAGGCCGTTTCTGTCGAACGGTTTGACATAAGCGTGGGCGCCACCTGACGAGTTATGCTCTTACATCGACCAAAGAATGGACAGCGGGGCCGCGTGCAGTTTCTCTCCGAAGGGAGTGACACGATCATGATTGTGAAGCACCAGACCTCGAACAAAACGATCTCCGACTGCCTCTTGCAACTGCCTCAATCCCTTGAAATCCTCTGATTTGACCGTCGCTGACGCCTTAACGTCAATTCCGATGATCCGGCCGCGACGGTCTTCGATGACAAGATCAACCTCATCCTGGTCCTTGGTGCAATAATGCGAGAAGGAAAAACGCCGCTCCGACCAAGAGGCGAGTTTCAAAAGCTCGGAAACAACGAAACTTTCCAGAAGTGCGCCAAACCTAGTTCTGTCACGTCTTAGCGTTTCAAGATCATCTTCCCCCTGACGGCGTTCGGGAAGGCCCCGGCCGAAGATAACGCCCTCGTCGAGGCTTTCCTAAAAGACGACCGCTATCTCGTCACTTCGCCCAATGCCTATCACAGTTTGGGTGTCGGAGCGACGCAGCTCTATATCAAGACGGTCGTTTACAACCATAAGCGCCACGGCAACTTCACGCTTGGCGGGCGAGAGTTCGAGTTCCGCAAGAAACCGGCGTTCCCCAAAACCCTGACCAAGGAGTTTTTGCTGGTCGACCTAGTCAATAATCTCGACCATCTGGCCGAGGACGACCGTGAACAGGTACTGGCCCGCGTGAAGGAGCGTGCGCTACAAGGCAACCGCAGCGTCCTCAACCGTGCCGCCAAGGAATACCGTATGGTGCGCACACGGAAGTTCTTCAACGGACTCGCAGCAGATACGCATGCCGGTTGATTTCCTGCATAACCAAAAGGATTTCGCGTCCCTGCTGCGCATCGTCGCCGAGGAGATTAAGGTGCAACCCGTGCTGGTCGAGAAGGACTATTGGATCATGCACTGCCTTTATGGCCTGCAGCAGCTGGGCACGGCTTTCGAGCTGAAAGGGCACATCGCTCTCCAAAGGAACCGGATCATCAACCGACATCAGTTCCTGGGCTTACGATTTTGCGTCATCGCGCGTCGAGTTGATCGACAATCGCGCGCTGGCCGTGCCCTGCTACGAACCCGGCTATACCTTGGTGGAAAAGCTCCAGACCATTTCCACGAAATATCGCAAGCAGCAGGAAACCGGACAGTTCCCCGCCAATTTCCTCCGGCACTATTACGATGTCTACTGCCTGCTGTACCAACCGGACGTGCAAGCGTTCATCGGCACGGAAGCCTATCTCACCCATAAGGCCCGGCGCTTTCCGAAGCTCGACAATCCGGATATCGCCAATAATCCGGCGTTCGGCCTTTCCGACCCCGAGATATTCGCTTTCTACGAAAGCGCTTATGAACGGACCGCGACGATCGGTCCCGCTGGCTCCATCCGCACGACAACGTTCGTCAGAGATTTGGCAGTGCCTATTCGAGTTCAATCTTGGCGTCGCGCACGACAGGGGTCCACTTGGCGATCTGCGCCTTTACATGTGCGCCGAGCTGCTCGGGCGTCGAACCCACGACAACGGCACTGAATTCGGCCATGCGCTTGCTGACGCCTGGATCGGCGAGCGCCTTGTTGGCCGCCAGGTTCAGACGAGCAACGACGTCTGCCGGGGTGCCGGCGGGAGCAAACAGCGCGTTCCAGGTATAGGTTTCGTAGCCCGGAACGGTCTCGGCAACCGTTTGCACATCGGGGGGAAGGACGGCGCGCGCTCCGTGGTGGTGATAGTCTCCCAATTGTGGGGCGATCTTCGAGGAAAGCGCTTGCGCAAGCGCTTTTTTCGTACTAGCCTCTCAATATCAGCTCCTGCTCAGCCACCTGAACCGTCGAAAATTGCGGCGGATTCAGCTTGTGAACGGCATGGCTGATACGCCGCTGTGGAGAGGTGGCGAAGTGAGGACGTGCCCTGCGCGCGCAAACTGTCGCGATTCCGGGCCTTGGAGGAAAATAAAATGAGAATGACATTGTTTTCGCGGCGCGCGATTGCGCGCTGTGCGGTAGCGGCTGCCCTATTGTCGAGTGTTGCGGGTCTCGCAGTCCCCGCCTTTGCCGCCGGTCCTGTCGAATTGCGATACTTCTATCGCGCCCCGTGGCCTTCGTCGGAGATCTACGCAAACTGGCTCATCGACGAATGGAACAAAAAGAACGGTGACCGCATCCATGTGACCGGAGCGAGCGTCGACGGCGAGACTTACAAGACCAAGCAGACAATCGAGCTGGCCTCGAGCAATCCGCCGGATGTTTTCTATTCCTGGGAAGGCGGCCGCGCGCTGGAAGTCATCAAGAACGGTTTTGCTGCCGATCTGACGACCTATTATCAAAAATACGGCTGGGACAAGTTCCTGGTGCCGGCGTCCGTGTCATTGGCGACCTTCGGCGACAAGAAATACTTTGTTCCCACCGAAATCGGCGCATCCGTCGTCTGGTATCGCAAGGACCTCTACGAGAAACTCGGCCTGAAGGTTCCGACCACATGGGACGAACTGATGGCCAATGCGGAAGCAGGCAAGAAGGCGGGCCTGTGGCCGTTCCTGCTGGCGAACCAGAAAAAATGGCCGTCGCAGTTCATGTGGTCGGCCATTCTAGTCAACAAGTTCGGGCTCGACACCTATCAGGGCCTCGTGAACAACACGATCCCGTGGACCGATCCCCGTGCCGTCGAAACCACCAAGATCATGGCCGACCTGGCGAAGAACGACATGTTCGAGCCGTCTTTCAATTCGATCGACGTCGGTCCGGCCATGGTGCCGTGGTCGCAGGGCAAGGCGCTGCACTGGTATCAGGGTTCGTTCAACCTCGGACGCTTCCGCGGCGATCAGGCCAAATGCTGCGTCGTGCCGATGGACTTCTTCCCGATGCCCTCCATCGACGGCAAGAAACCCGTGATGTCCGTCTTTGCCGAGGACACCATCATGATCCATGCCAAGAGCCCGCATAAGGACGAGGCCGCCGAATTCGTCGACTGGATGATCTCGAAGCCGGCGATGACCGAAAAGCTTGCGATCGACAAGCCTTACCCCTCCTCGACGCAGGGCGATCTTTCGAGCCTTTCGGAGATGGAACAGCGCCTGGGCAAGGAAATGGCCAGCGCCGGCCAGTTCACCTTCATGCATGTGGACCATGCCACGCCGCCTGCAATCTCCGACAGGTTCCTCGACAGCCTGCAGGGCGTGCTTGCCGGTGCGATCACGCCTGAGGATGCCATGCAGCAGACAGAGGACGAAGCCGTACGCACCCGCGGCAAGCTCTGAAGACTAGTGGTCGCTTAGACGGCCGCGATGGCGCCCTTCCCAGCCATGACCGGCCGCGACCGTGGGTATTATGCCCACGGTCTTCCGATCCAGCAGAAACGGATACTCGTCCATGAGCACATCACACAGATCCGGTGAAAGTCCGGGATTTTTTGCCTTTGCGCGTGAGCACACATTCGTGACGATTTTCGGCATTGTCACGCCCCTTGCAGTCTTTGCCGTTTTCGTCGGCTATCCGATCCTGTTCACCATCTATCTCAGCCTGTTCGAATGGAACGGCATGACACCTGATAAAACCTTCGTCGGGTTGGAAAACTACCGGCACATGATCGGCGACAGCCATTTCCAGATTGCGCTGATCAACAATTTCAAATGGCTGGCCGTTACTCTCGCATTCCCCGTTCTCGCCGGCCTGCTGATCGCCTATGCGCTGCGCAACAGGATCCTGCCTGCGCCGGCCCTGGTGCGGACCATCATCTTCTTTCCTGTGACGATGTCGCTGATCTCCGTCGGCCTGATGTTTCTGCTGATCCTCAACCCGCTGTTCGGCGCTTTCGATACCGTTCTGCGTTCCGTCGGACTCGGCTTCCTGGTGACGGAATGGTTCGGAAACTACAAGGTCGCGATCTATACGCTGGCGATCGTGTCCGGCTGGGCTTTTACCGGTATGCCGATGATCTTCTATTATGCCGGTCTCGGCGATGTGCCGAAGGAGACATTCGATGCCGCCCGCATCGAAGGGGCAGGACACTGGCGGATGTTGACCAAGGTGGCTATTCCGCAATTGCGGCCCGTCACCGCCGTCGTCGTGATGCTGACGCTGTTTGAATCGCTGCGCGCCTTCGACCTAGTCGCCGTCATGACCAAGGGTGCGCCCTTCGGCTATACCAATGTCCTCGGTTACATCGTCTATCTCGAAAGCTTCTGGAACACGCGCTTCGGCTACGGCGCCGCCATCTCCGTGGCGATCCTCGCCGTCTCTGCGCTGATGGCCCTGATCATCCTGAAGAAGCTGATGAAGGGAGCCTTCGATGTCTGACACGCTCGTTCTGGTACATCGGCGCGATCTCTTCCGCTTCACGGCACGGTTTCTCGGCTATACCCTGCTTGCTGTCCTCCTTGCCGTCTGGTCCGGCCCGATCGTGCTGGTGCTGATTACCTCGATCAAGTCGAACCAGGACTTTCTCGCAGGTCCCTTTTCCATTCCGTCGCACCCTACCTTCCAGCCCTATATCGATGTCTGGAATTCGCTGGGTTTCAGCGGCCTGCTCGCCAACAGCTTCCTCTATGCGACCGCCGGTTCGGCGCTGGCGGTTCTCCTGGCGCTGGTTCCGGCCTTCGCCCTGTCGCGCATGGAGGTGCCCGGCAAGACGTTCATCTTCGGGCTGATCCTGACCGGTCTCATGCTGCCGCAGCAGACCGTGCTCATCCCGCTCTACGACACGCTGCGCACGCTGCATCTGCTCGACACCAAGATCGGCTTGATCATCGTTCATGCCGCCTATGGCATGCCGGCCCAGATTCTTATCCTGCGCGGTTTCATGACCAGCATCCCGCGGGAAATCGAGAAGGCGGCCTATGTCGAAGGGGCGACCGATTTCCAAGTGTTCTACAAGATCATCCTGCCGCTGTCCCTACCGGGCATCGTCGTGGGCTTCACGCTGAATTTCATCGCTATCTGGAAGGAGTTCGTCTTCGGCCTGGTGCTTTTGAATTCCGAGCAGAATTTTCCGGTCACGGTCGGCATGCTGAAGCTGAACAGCGATCGCTACATGGCCGTGTTCAACCTGCCGGCCGCCGGCCTCGTCATCTCCCAGCTTCCCATCATCGTCCTGTTCATCCTGACCTACCGCAAGATTGCCTCGGGCAATTTCGCCGGCGCCGTCAAGGGTTGAGCAACGTTATTCCAGCATAAGGAAATTGCATTCACATGGCTGAAGTTTCTCTCACCCACATCGAAAAAAGATACGGCGCCCATACTATCATTCCAAGCCTGGACCTGACCATTCCGGACGGCGAATTCACAGTGCTTGTCGGCCCGTCCGGTTGCGGCAAGTCCACCACGCTGCAGATGATCGCCGGCCTGGAATCCATTTCCGCCGGGCGGTTGATGATCGGCGGCGTCGATGTCACACATCTGCCGCCGAAGGACCGCAACATCTCGATGGTCTTCCAGTCCTATGCGCTGTTTCCGCATATGAATGTCCGCGACAATATCAGCTTCGGCCTGAAGACCCGCCGTGTGCCGACCGCAGAAGCCGATCAACTGGTGGCGGTCGTATCGAAAAGACTGAAGCTGGAGAGCTATCTCGACCGGTTCCCGCGGGAACTTTCCGGCGGACAGCGCCAGCGAGTGGCGCTCGGTCGTGCGCTGGTGCGCCGGCCCGGCGTCTTTTTGATGGATGAGCCCCTGTCCAATCTGGACGCAAAACTGCGTGTCGAAGCCCGAAGCTTTCTCAGCAAGATGCATCAGGAACTGGGGATCACCACCGTCTACGTCACGCATGATCAGTCGGAAGCCATGACGATGGGCTCCCGCATCGTGGTGATGAACGGCGGCACGATCCAGCAGGCAGCGGCGCCGATGGAGGTGTACCGCCGCCCGGCAAACCGCTTCGTCGCCGGCTTTATCGGCTCACCGTCGATGAATTTCGTCGATCTCGACGTCGCCTCGCCCGCCGAACTGGTGGATGCGAAGAATGACATCCGCATTTCGGTTCCGCAACACCGGCAAGTCGAACTGGCGAAGTCCGGCCTTCGCTCCGTCACTCTCGGGCTCCGGCCGGAACATATCAGGCTGCTGGCCGCTGGAGACACACGCACGGGAGCAACGAGCTTCAAGATCGAGGTGTGCCAGTTTCTGGGCTCGGAGACGCTTCTCGACATCACGCACGGGGCCTGCCGGGTCATTGCCAGAGTGGGGCCGGAGGAAACCGCAAGGCAGGGCGAGGAGCGCATCTTCGCGTTCGATATGGCTCACGCCCATTTCTTCGACCCCGATTCGGGGAATAATGTAGCGTTGGATAGATGACGGGCTTGTCTGGTCGAGGCCGCGCCGACTCGATAGACGAGGTGTTTAGAAACACGATTTGACTGAGAAGCAAGGTAAATGGCCACGATTGCCGATGTTGCAAGGATTGCCGGAGTTTCGCAATCCACCGTATCCCACGTCATCAATGGGACGCGATTTGTCAAGCCGGAAACGGAACAAGCGGTGCGTGATGCTGTTGCGCGCACCGGATATACCCCCAACACGCTTGCCCGCGCGTTGGCCCGCTCATCGAGCAACAGCGTCGGCATCGCCATATCAGCGATATCAAATCCCTACTTTGCCGATATCATCCGTGCCGTGGAAAGCGAATGCGCCGCCTGCGGCATGACCGTTTTCCTCGCCGATACGCATGACACACCCGAAAAGGAGCTGGAGGTCGTTCAGGCGCTGCACCAGTTGCGCGTCGACGGGATTATCATCGCGCCCTGCTCGACGGACGGATCTGGCGCGCTTCGCTATCTCGAAGATCATGGCATCCCGACCGTTCTCGTCGACCGGCTGGCTTCCACGAAATTCGATCAGGTCGGCGTGCAGAATGCCAAATCGATGGAGGTTTTGGTCGAGCATCTCGTTGAGCTGGGCCATACCCGGATTGGCATGATCCCGGGGCACACCGGTTTCGCCACGACCTCGGAGCGCATCGATGGTTTCGTGAACGCCGTGCGCCGCGCGAAATTGCAAGCTAGCGAATGCACTGTCGCGCCGGGTTCGAACGATGTGGACAGCGCGGCAAGAGCCACGATTGAGATGATGAGCCGTGCGGTATGTCCGACAGCACTCGTTGCCGGCAACAACATGACGACGATCGGCATTATGCGAGGACTGAAATCGCTTGGCAAACATGTTCCGGACGATATCGCACTCGTTGGATTTGACGATTTCGAATGGGCCGATTGCTTCGAACCGCGCCTGACTGTCATCGCTCAACCCTGTATCGAACTCGGCCGTAGGTCGGCCAAGCTCCTGCTCGACCGGATAAAGGATCCGGGCAAGGCGCCGAAGACAGTGAGGGTCAAAACAAGCCTTATCGTTCGCAACTCGTGCGGATCGGCAAATCGCTGATGTCACGAACGTCGCCTGCCGGACGGAAACATATTGCCGGCAGAACGTGGACACCTAGTCCACGGTCCAAGAGTTTCCGGCTGTACATGGAGGAAAATCCTCAGATCGAGTTGCGATGCAAGCAAATCTTCGAGGAGGCCTACTGTAGCCGCTCTTTGACCTATAGGTAGCCGTTGGGTGATGTCACGTTGTCTGTGGCTTAAAGGTTGGCGGATAATTTGGCGGGGATGAGCGAACCGACCATCAGCTACAAGAACCACCGCTTTCCACCGCAGATTATCGCCCGTGCGGTCTGGCTGTACTTCCGGTTCCCTTTGAGCCTGCGGCTGGTCGAGGAAATGCTGTTGGAGCGTGGCATTGTCGTGTCCTACGAAACGATACGGCGATGCGGCCGCAAATTCGGCGCGGCTTACGCGAAGCAGTTGCGCAGAAAGAAGCCGTCGCGAAAGGATATCTGGCATCTGGACGAGGTCGTGATTTCCATCGGCGGCCGCAAACATTGGCTTTGGCGTGCCGTTGACCAGGACGGTTACGTTCTCGACGAGATCGTCCAGGCGCGGCGCGATACCAAGGCTGCCAAGCGATTGCTGGTCAGGCTGCTGAAGAAGCAAGGCTTGGCGCCGAAGCGGATCGTCACCGACAAGCTGCGCTCATATGGAGCGGCAAGACGCGACGTGATGTCGGCTGTCGGACATCGCTCGCACAAGGGGCTGAACAATCGCGCGGAGAATTCTCACGGCCACTTCGAAAACGAGAACGAATGATGCAGGGATTTCGATCTGCCGGCGGCTTGCAATGTTTCATCTCAGTCTTTTCGGCAGTCCGAAATCTCTTCGTCCCGCCGCACCAGAAACGCTCAGCCCTCGCCATCCACATTCATCGGATCCGCGCGATGGCGCAGTGGAATGCCGTGGCCGGCGCAACAGTCTGAGGTCAGACAAAAAGCCCTGTCCGGGCGTTGATGAAACAACGTGACATCGCCCTCGGGTGAGCCGAACAGACAGCGCGCCGTTAGATATCACTCCCTTTATGATCCGGCGGTTTAGCCCGTGACTGACCGCGTACGAGAATTATTTCAGTCGGCTTAACAACTCCTGAGCCACGGCCGGAGCAGACGCGGGGTTCTGACCGGTGATCAGCTCACGATCCACGACGACGTGTACGTCGAAAGGAGCCTCGGCCTGACTGAATTCGCCCCCTGCCGTTGTGAGCGCGTCTTGCGGATAGAACTTCATCTCGCCGCCGTTCAGCAGCCCCTTCGCCATTTCCTCTTCCCGATTGCTGAAGACGGTGAATTTGTAGCCGGCATAAATCCAGCCGGCGTTGGCTTTTGCCGTTCCCGTCGTCTCGAATTGACCGACAAAGCCTTTTGCATCGGCCATCGTCGACAGCAGCGCGATTGGGCCGTGGCAGGCAAGAGCGGTTATCTTGCCTTTCTCGTGGAAATACGTGAGCAGGCTTCCGAGTTCTGAACTTACCAGCAGATCCTGCATTGGCGCGTAGCCACCCGGAACATAGACGGCATCGAAATCGTCGTAGCCGATTTGCTCGACGCGAGCGAGGCTAACGACCGGCGACTTCTCGCTGGACAGCAGACCGAGCTCCGCCAGTTGCTTCTCGCTGTCGTTCATCGCGGCTTCGTCGCCCCCGAAATACATCTTGTCGATGGACGTCTTGTCGACCGAAGGCGCTGTTCCCTTCGGCGTGGCGAAGGTGATTTCATGGCCGGCATCGAGCAGGGCTTTGACGGGCTGCATGAGCTCATTGAGGTAGAAGCCGGTCTCGAACACTTTGCCGTCTTTCAGGTCGAGATGGTCGGAATCGGACAGGACGATAAGCACGTTCCCGGCATGAGCGCTCGCGGCGCTGGCACCGAGAGCAAGGGTGATGGCAAGACTGCGCAGAAGCTTCATGGGTTTATCTCCGAATGGATGAATGTCTGTCTGGGAAACGAGGGCATGCAGTTTGATCAGCCGGCCACTTTCGTCAGGCGATGCAGGGCGAAATCGGCGAAATAGTCGCCGACGCCGCTTGCCTGAAAACGCTGCATGGCGGTGCCTTCCATATGGGCGCGCCACTGCACCTCGCTTTGCCAGGTCTCGACGAAGATGCGGACGCGGCCGTCATCGAGCGACTGGTGCAGTTCGTAGCGAAGGCAACCGTCTTCGGCCAACGTCTCGGTGACGAGCTTTTCCTGGGCGGCGCCGAGGGCTGCCTCCTTGCCCGGCTTGGCGGTGGTGATGGCGATGATCGTGAGGGGGCCGTTTGACATAGGAAAACCTTTCTCAGGCGATGGTGTTGACGAGGCCGCCTTCGGCACGCAGAGCGGCGCCATTGGTGGCGGATGAACGGGGGCTGGCGAGGTAGGCGACGAGGTTTGCCACCTCCTCCGCTTCAACCATGCGCTGGAGGATCGAAGCCGAGCGCGCAGTGGCGAAGAACTCCGCCTCGATCTGCGTGATGGGCGCGGACGGGTCGCTCGCCTGGCTGCGCAGGAAGCCTTCGATGCCTTCGGAGCGGGTCGGTCCCGGCAGCACCGCATTGACAGTCACATTGGTACCCCGGGTCAGTTGCGCCAATCCGCGTGAGATCGAAAGCTGCGCCGTTTTCGTCGTCGCGTAGTGGATCATGTCCTGCGGAATGGCGAGGCCGGACTCGCTGGAGATGAAGACAATACGACCCCAGTTGCGCTCCAGCATGCCAGGCAGATACGCCCGCGACAGGCGAACGCCGCTCATGACGTTGACGTCAAACAGATGGCTCCAATCGGCGTCTGTGATGTCCCCGAAGGCCTTACTCTCATAGATGCCGAGATTGTTGACGAGGATATCGACCAAAGGCTCGGCCTTGGCGATGAGTGCGGCGCCTTCGGCTTTGGCGGCGTCTGCCAGAATGCCGCTGACGTTGGATTCGTCTGAAGCCTTGACTGAACTGATGGCGTTGTCGAGCTTCGTGCGATCGCGGCCCGTAATGATGACGCGTGCACCTTCAGCCGCGAGCGTGCGTGCGATTTCGAGGCCGATGCCAGCCGTGGCACCCGTGACCAAGGCGGTCTTACCTGCAAGTTGCAAATCCATGTGTTGTCTCCAGTTGTTGCTGAAGACAATTTATGATCTACGACGCAGGCGAACTATTGCCTACGGAAGACATGCACCTGTGAATGAGGATCATCAATGCCGCGTGTTCTGATGGAGCGATCCGGCGAAATGGAGGTTTTTGCGCGCGTTGTCCAAGACGGAGGTTTTTCAGCGGCGGCGCGCAACCTCGATCTGACCCCATCCGCCGTCAGTAAACTAATCGCTCGCCTTGAAGCCAGGCTCGGCACGCGCCTTCTGGTGCGAACAACCCGCGCTCTGACGCTTACGGAGGAAGGCGAAGCTTATCATCATGCGGCACTGAAGATTCTTCAGGATTTGAATGATGCCGACCAGGAGGCCGCGGGAGGGGCTGTTAGGGGACGGCTGCGGATCAACACAACAATTCCATTCGGGACGATGTTCGTCGCGCCGGCCATGCCGGAGTTCATAGTGCGCAATCCCTATCTGATCGTCGATCTTAGTTTCACCGACGGCATCGTCGATCTGGTCGCGGAGAAGACCGACGTCGCCATCCGCATGGGTAATCTCCCAGACAGCGGCCTGATCGCCCGCAGGCTGGGTCAGAGCCGGCGCGTGGTGTGCGCGTCGCCGGACTATCTGGCGCGCCGGGGCTCGCCGCAAACGCCGGGAGATCTTGAGCATCACGACTGCCTCACCTTCAATTTCCGGCGCGCAAGACCGTCCTGGCCCTTTCGTTTTGAGGGGCGGGACATCGCACAACCGGTCAAGGGCAGCATCGCCGTGAACAACGGCGAGACAATGAAGCAAATGGCGCTGGCAGGCGCTGGCATTGCCCGCCTGGGCCTCTTTCATGTGGCAGACGAAATTGCGGCCGGACGGCTCATTCCACTGCTCGAAGAGCATAATCCAGGCGATCTGGAACTGGTTCATGCGGTTTACGTCGGCGGCGGTCCGTTGCCACACCGCGTCCGTGCTTTCATTGAACATATGGTTTTGGTGTTAGGCCAATCGCCATTGCTGAATGGCTCGACGCCGCACTCGGAAAAATGACGCAAGAGAAGAAGCATGACGTGATCGGCCGATTGGACCGCCTTTGTTCCTCCAGAGGTCGTGCCGTCGCTTGAATAGCAGCTATGCGATCAATGGACTGGTGGCCCGTTGTCAATTCCTCTATCTTTGCTGCGGTGCAACATCGACCGAACCGAAGAGGAGAAGTAGATGCGATTTCCGATTAATCCTCGGTATACAGCACGACAGGTTCAAGGGGACCGTTGGTCTGTCTTCGACATGCATACGGGAAAGACGGCACACCTGAATGGTAACGTCCTTGGCAGGCTCGACCATGGCAGCGCCGTGGACATAGCGAATGCCTTGAACCCGAAGGCTCCATCGATCAGTCGCTTCTGATTTGCTTCAGCAGAGATAGCTTAAGCCGACAGGACGATTAGGTGCATCGATTCGCGGTATAGACTATGTCGGCGTGACGGCTCGGCATTTGGAGGCAGCAGCTGCGTTCTTTGTCGAACCCCTCGGTGCGTTTCTGAATGTTCTTCCGATCGGCGAAAATACCATTCTACCGTTGAAAGGCAGCCGGGCCTGCTGACGGCGGCGAAATCGCCGTTAAAAAGATCGGCTATGGCGCCGACAACCATCGCTGATCACGGCCCGACGCAAGGGGGCCTACGTCGACGATATCGACGCGGCTGGCGAGCTGGAGATTGATAGAACGGTCGGTCCGCAATTCACGGGCGTGGGCCGAGGCGGCATAGGAAACGAGACCGTCTTGGTTCGGGCGCCGTGGGTGATCGTGGATCTATGACCTACTCCGCTGGAAAGAGGGAACCGGCCAACGCGACGACTACAAGGTGGACACCTCCGGCGAGCCAAAGGAGAAATGAGGATGGTACTTCCGAAAATCCCGCAGTACGCACCCAAGCTCGAAGATGACGGTACCTGGTCGATTACCGATCCGGAGACCGGTGATATCGCCGTCGTCAGCTCCGGAATTGTCCTCAGGAGGCTGGATCAGGGGACCTGTCTCGATCTTGTCGATACCCTCAATAGGTTTCTGCCTCATGCGCCTGAGCGGGAAGATTAACTTGGTCAGGCGTGGTCACTGCCGAACGCTGGGATGCCGTTTAAATTACGCGATGTCGCCGGGCAGCTCTGCGCTTGCCGTATAGCCAAGTTCAACCATCTTGCTATCTCGCGGCCAAGGAGGGCTGCTCGAAACTCATTGAGCATGTTCCGGCGGTCGCCCCCTTGACGATGAACAGCGACACAGCAGCGAGGGAATAAAACAATGCGCATAGAACACGCGTTCCTTTTCGATCTCGACGGCACGCTGGTGGATAGCGTGTACCAACATGTACTGGCTTGGAAAGAGGCACTGGATGCGGAAAATATCGATCTTTCAATCTGGCGTATCCATAGAAAGATCGGCATGAGCGGCGGCCTGTTTACCAATCAGCTGCTTCGCGAAACCGGTATCGAGATTACCGATGAAAAAAGTGAACAGTTACGGCAACTGCATGCATCCGCCTATCGTCGGCTGGGCGGACAGATACGGCCACTCCCGGGTGCAAGCGAACTCCTTCAATGGCTTTCCAAGGAGAAAATTCCCTTCGCAATTGCGACGAGCGGTCGCATGGAGACCGCTGCAGTCAATATCGCGGCGTTGGGCGTCGAACCAGCATCGCTCCCCGTGATTACCCGGGACCAGGTGAAGTACGCGAAACCGGATCCAGATCTGTTTCTCGCGGCGGCCGACGCGCTTGGGGTCGCGATTGAACATGCTCTGCCACTAGAAAGTCGGGCAATACTGATATGCCGTCACCCCGCTCGCAGCTCTTGCGCCGGCATGGCTCGGTGGCCGCATCGAGCTGCAGGCACGGATCGATGATGTCGCCGTATCGCGGTCGTGCCTAGTGGCACGGATGCGCGGCTTCCGTCATCATTGGTGCACACGTGCCCGAGTCCAGGAAACGGAAGTTTCGCACCTCCGATCGTCCCGCTGATGGGGCGCAGGAGCTTGGCTATCGAGCCTTATCACATTTAACTTTTGTGAGCCGCCCCTTTCCGTTTCCACGACAATCGTCCCACCCGTTCTCATGCCGAGAAGCCCCAATCCCATGAGCGATCTTACCGAGACCGTGTAGATAGGAAAGTCAAGGCTCTCATTCCGGACCACATTGGCCGTTCTTGGAGCACCTGCATCTACGCAGAAGGTCACGCGACTGTTTATCGTCACGACATCACCGGGAACATTCCTCGGGGAGTAAATCTCAGCCTGCGACAGCTTCCTTCTGAGCAATCGGCTGTAGGCCTTGTCGCGAGGATCCTGATCAAGAATTTCTCTGAGGATCGCATGGTCATTGGTCGTTAGGTAACACAGAAGCGGCGTGGTCATGGCATTACTCCTCGGAGCGCATCAGCTCCGGCAAATTAACTGGATCAATTCAAGCTCTGAATTCGTCGAGAGAGGATGATCCGGGTCTTTTACAGCCAAACCGCGTCCGCTCTTGGAACAGCAGCATCTTGACTTCGGACAACGCGGACATTTATTCGCTCCCTCACGGGTGGAAGAGACTGCGCTCGGGCACTATCAGCATGAGCCGTCTCTTTAGCTTGTTACGTTCATGGCAAATTGCGGGACGTAGCATCAGCTTGATCCTTACTGCACACCCCCCTCCCGCGTTTCGTGATCATCGTCCTCTCCGGTTTTCTCAAAGACGAGCCAGGCGGTGCCCTTTGCTGCAATTCGAGTCCTGCGTACGTCTTGAATCCGCTCTGCCTGTCGTTTGGTGTAAGGACCCATTGGCTGCGTCTTTTGTCCGCCCCGGCAAACCTGGCAGTACCACTCGTTGCCATCGTTCGAGAAGATATCAACTGAGGTAGATGACTTCTCGGGCTCATGGTTGGCAATCTCGTCGATGAACCTAATTAATCTTGAGTAGTGCCAAGCGGGCGCAATTGGGTTCATACCAGAACCGAGATTGGGCGAGGACAACGTTGACATAGTTCAGCTCCTTTTCTTTCGCTGCTGCGCCGGCCGATCAGTTTGCTGCCGTCGGGAAGATGGGCAGGTTCGAGCCTCACGCCAGATCAGGCGAGGTGTGGCGTGCGTCAGGAGCCATTCACTCCTTGACTATCGAAATGGTGTCGGCCTCTGGGGGCGAAGGGCGAGTTCTACGGGTCGCCAGCATGTGATCAGTCGGCAGTCTGTTGCACTTGAGATGATTAAGCAAACGAATCTAATCGCTTGTTGTGTGCAATTTTACTGCTCGATTGCTCCATTCAAACGGCGTCAGCAAGTCTAAACAATCTCTTGCCCCGTCTTGCCCCAGTCGGCGAGGAAGGACGCCAATCCTTTGTCGGTGAGCGGGTGTTTGGCAAGATTTCGGAGCACCCCCGGTGGTACGGTCGCAATATCGGCACCTGCCATCGCGGCCTGCTTGACGTGCAGAGGCGTGCGAATTGAGGATGCGAGGATTTCCGTGTTGAAGGATGGATCGTTGTTGGAAATCGCCCGGATTTCTCGGACGACTTCCATACCATCCAGGCCGAGATCGTCCAGCCTGCCGACGAAGGGCGAGATATAGGCCGCACCGGCTTTGGCCGCGAGCAATGCCTGATTGGCTGAAAAGCAGAGGGTGACATTGACCTTCAGCCCGCGCTCGCTGAGTGCCCGGCAAGCCCTGAATCCATCCCAGGTGGATGGCACCTTGACGGCCACATTAGCCGCAATGCTGGCCAATCGCTCTCCCTCGACAAGCATGCGGTCGAATTCGATTGCGGTGACCTCTGCCGAGACGGGACCCTCGATCGCATCGCAAATCTCCTTGATCACGTCGCGGATCGGTCGGCCGGTCTTTGCGATCAGCGAGGGGTTTGTGGTCACTCCGTCGATAACTCCTGCAGCTGCAAGCTCCCGGATTTCGGCGATGTCGGCTGTATCCACAAAGAACTTCATTGTTTCTCTCCTTAGGAAATCGCCTCAAAGGATGGCGACGCGTTTCTTTTGATTGGTTGGTTCAAGACGGCTAAATTGTCGCAGCCCTGAGCGCGCCATATGTCGTTGAATATAGAGCAGCAGAGGACGGACGCCGGTGAGCGAAAAATCTCTGAGGATGAAACGAACCTATGAGAGCGACGGCTCGCGACGAGAGACACACCGATGCCGCTGTTTTCAGGGGGATCTTGCGGGCGCATCGATAAAAACCTCCAGTTGACAGTGTGAGGATCTCCGGCGACTGTCGTGGTGTCGGTCGCGCCCACTTATCGGTTGTCGCAACCGTCCAACTGGCTCGTCCGAAAACTCCGCCGCCGCGGCGAGAGGCGAAGTGCCTGCTGCCCCCACCGCGAAAAGCCTTGTGATGAAGTCGCGAAGACCAATGTCGCCTGGCTCTGTTCTCTGATCGACGCGGGTTGTCCGATCGCGCTGCTAGGAAATGCGGCGGGCGAGAAGACGAGTCAGAGTAAGACAACTGACTGCGCAGAGCGAGCATCTGAACATTCACCAAAGTTTACCGCGAAACCAGTATTTGGCAAACGAATTTGATTGACATTTAAGCGCAATTTTTATGCTATACCTCGATGGACATTGAACTCGCTCGTACGTTCTTGGAGATAGTTTCAACGGGAAGTTTTATTCGCGCCGCCGAGCGCTTGAACGTTGCTCAGACGACCGTCAGCGCGCGGATTCGTAACCTCGAGCAATTGCTTGGCCGACCGCTCTTCATTCGGAATAAAAGCGGAGCGTCTCTCACGCCGGCTGGCGAGCAGTTCCTGCGCCACGCGCCAACGTTCGTCCAGTTATGGCAGCGCACTCGTCAACAGGTCGCGGTGCCGGCGGGCCGCCGAGCGGTCGTGACGGTCGGCAGCGAGGTCACGCTTGCGCAACCACTCCTGCTGAACTGGGTCAGCTGGATTCGTCAGTCCCTTCCTGATATCGCGCTGCGCGTACATGTCGACGTGCCTCAGGACCTGATCAATCAGGTCGCTTCCGGGATAGTCGATGTGGCGATCATGTATGCGCCACAACATCGCCCCGGCCTCAAAATCGATTTGCTAATGGAAGAAAAGCTCGTGCTTGTGACAACCGAACCCGGTGCGGAGCGCCTTGAGGAGACGAACTACGTCTATATGGATTGGGGGCCGGATTTCGTGCTGCACCACGACATGAGTTTCCCGGATGTCACACCGGACCTCTCATTTGATCTCGGCCCTCTAGCACTCAGCTATGTTCTTGCGAACGGTGGCTCCGGGTATTTCAGGATGGGCGCGGTGGAGCCGTACATAGCGGCGGGGCAGCTTCACCTCGTTCCTGAAATGCCGCAATTCTCCTACCCGGTTTACACAGTGAGGTCTGCAACTGCTGACGAGAGCGTAGTAGGCCCTGCCCTGGCGGGGCTACGCGCCATCTCCCAGGCCAACATGGAGGCCTAAGCGGTCGCTTCGATCGATGGAAACAGAAGATCGACCGTGGTTCCGGTTCCTCGCTCACTGGCAATGCGTAGATGGCCCCCAACCATCTGCATCGTTGCATGCACCTGCCCTAATCCCATTCCGGTTCCGTTCTCGCCCTTCGTCGTGAAGAACGGGTCCAGCACTTTTTGCAAGATTTCCGACGGCATGCCACAGCCGCGGTCCATGACGCGAAGGCGCGCATAGGTTCGTGGCGGCTCCTGGCCGGGCGGAGAAGCGGTCTCGACAAATCGATCTGTTTTGATCCAAATCTCGCCGCCGTTTGGCATGGAATCCCGAGCGTTAAGGACAAGATTAAGCACGGCGGCGTCGAACAACGACGGATCGATTAGACATCTTGGGATGCCGGAGCCGATTTCGATCATAACGCGGGTGCGTGGCCCAGCGCCATATTTGAGGAAAGCCTCGAAAGACTTGACGAGTTCATTCAGATCCGATGCCTGAACTTCGAGTTCCTTGAAGTTCGCAAACGTGAGCAACTGGGATGTCAGCTCGACACCTCGGTCGACCCCTTCCCGGGCCGCGGCGATATAGGCGCGCACGCTCTCCGGTTGGTGGGCTTTTTGCTCGGCGAGCCTCAGGCCGGATTCGATGATTGCTAGGAGATTTCTGAAATCGTGAGTAATACCGCTGGTCATCTCGCCCAAGGACGCAAGCCGATTCATCGCGCGCTCGCGCTGTTGGGCTGCCTCATCGCGACCGCTGTGCTCCGCCTTCGATTGCAGCAAAATCTCTTTCTGAAACGCCATGTTTGTCATGGTCATCCACCCCCTATTCACCGACGGGCGTCAGGAAACTCCGGTCCCCCGTACGCACCGTCTTGTTTTATTCGCCTTTGTCGGTAGACAACAGCCGAACCCGTCGACGCCACTCTCTAAGCCTGACGGACTAGCCGCTTCGCCATTATCTCTTCTACCGTTGGGAACGCTTTGAGGGCCTCATCCGGGAGGCCGCGGCTTGCAGCAACCTGCTCCATCCAGCCGCCATGTGCTTCTGGTTTGCCGACGATAATGCGACCGACCATTCCAGCGTGCTCGTGGGGAACGCAATAATAGTCGTAAACCCCTTGCTCAGTGAAGGTCACGGAAAAGCTCTCGTCAGGCAGAAGGTAGTCTGAATCCCAGGATTTTGCCGTTTCAGGAACGCGGAGCGGTCTCCCGAAGTTTGCTGGGTGATAGGCGGTCGTCGTATGCGAATTGCCGGGGTTGAGGTTGATCCAACGGACCATCTGACCGGGTTTGATGAGAACACCGATAGGATCGAACCAAACATGCGAGCCATCGGCACGCCCCTGCATCCTAATCTCCACCACCTCTTCGGCCCATACATCTCGCCTGGACAGGGAAAGGGCGGCGAGTAGCCCACCGCCCAAGCCCAGCACGTCACGCCGCACGACCGTCATTTGGCGACACTTTCTTCGCCGGCCGCTGCGACATGCCACAGCACCACATGAACATGCGGTTCTTCGACACCTGGATGGCCGGCATTGTAGTAGACATCGACGTGGTCGACGTTCCCGCCGGGCGCTGCAAGGTTATCGAATGACTTGTCCGGATTAAGATCCTTGGTCGGCAACATATAGATCGTGCTGACCAGCTTTCCGTCGTGATCGTATGCGAGGAACGGACCGGCCGGCAATGTCGTTGGATCGACGAAGAGCTGGCCCATTCCTGGCAGGAAGTCAGGTAATTTCACCAGCTTGCTAACCTGCTGATAAGGGGCGGCCGGTGGCGATTTTGCGACGTCATCCGCCGCCATAGCACAAAGCGAACTGGCCAGTGTCAGAACAGGTACGAGGAGAAGTTTTTTCATCGAGAGACATCCTTTTTTCGTTCAAACTGGCGACCGCCTACATTCCCGCAGCTCGGCTGCCTGCACGACCTGTCGGGTATAGCCATTCAAGAGCCAGGAGTAACATTAGTCCAACGAAATAAACTGGCATTTCAGTGCAGTATTTGTGCATTTGAATTGGTTCGGCCCACAACCGCTATTGCATAATGGAAGGATATTCCTATCCGCCGGGCCGCTAACCGAAAGTAAACTTAACGCGCGATCGCGAACTCAACTGTGATCCTAGATTTTTTACACTCACTTGATTTCAAAAAATCTCTCACCATCTTTTAGTTACTATGATTATTTACATGCACCAGCGAGACCCAGGACGCCTCAAAGCAGGCCTCTAGCCCGGACGCGAACTCTTCTGACTTCACGTCCGGGTCCGCCAGCACCTCAATTCAATGTGACACCGCTGCAGACGGAGTGCCAAACGCACTTTGATTGCACTTGCGCGGCTCGGCTTAGGGGCGACCATGATGATTTTCAGAAACCTATCGAAGGAAGTTATTTTCCTTGACCTTATGACAAAGGGAAAGCGCTCGGCACTGTCGAAGATTGCTGTCAAGATTGCGCAAAGAACTGGGCTCGATGATCGGGCTGTCTTTCGGCGCCTCTGGAAGCGCGAAAGTAGCGGCGCAACAGGTATTGGCCACGGTATCGCCGTCCCGCATGCTGTGTTCCAATCGATCTCGTGTCCTGTCGCGTCGTTCACGCGATTAGCGACTCCTATTCATTTCGGAAGCCCCGACGGCGACCCCGTCGACCTTGTGTTCACCCTGCTTTGGCCTCGCGTTGCCGCTGCCACCTTCCTGCCTGCGCTTGCCCAACTATGCCGGGTAGTTCGAGCACCTCGAATTAGGAAGGGATTGCGACTGGCACGGTCCTCCGACGAGGTAATGGCAATCCTGGACGGTGACCAAAGAGCGACTAACGAGCGCTCCATCTCCGACCGAGCCGCTACCTGGGTGTCGCTTAGTTGAACCAAAAAAGAGGCGTAAGCAAAAAATGAAGAAACACGTCAAGAACCCACGAATGCCGTCAATCGTGATTGGCGAGACAGATCACGAGCGATTGAACAATCTTGTGTTTGGCGGCGCTGGCCGCCTTCCCGAGATTTCCGATGGTCTTTTACGTGAGCTCGAACGTGCACGCGTGGTTGCCGACGTCTCGGTGCCCTGGAATGTCGTGCGCATGGGATCGACGGTAGAGTATGAGACTGACACCGGAGATGCGCGGAGAGTCACCCTTGTTTTCCCGAAAGACGCTGATATTTCCGAAGGAAAGATATCCATCCTCACTCCCATCGGGACTGCCCTTCTCGGTCTGGCAGCGGGCCAGACGATGCACTGGACCGCACGAGATGATCGGCAGCATAAGCTGACGGTTTTAGCAGTTACCGGAATGTCATAGCGCATTTAAAGGTGAGTTCGCGTTTGCAATCAGACCGAGCGATAGTTGCAGCGAGCGTTCGTCAGGCCACCTTACGGTGCCCACTTGGGCGATCGTGTTCTTCAACGGAGAGTAAATTATGATCACTGGCTCCCAATGTCGTGCAGCACGGGCACTTATCGACTTCTCGCGCGAGCGTCTCGCAATATCTGCCGGCGTTAGCATCGAAACCATCGTGCATTTTGAGCGCAAACTCGCGAAACCAAGTGAGGATGATGTGTTTGCCCTGCAATCAGCTTTGGAAACCGCCGGCGCTGTCTTCATTTCTGATAACGGCCGCGGCATCGGTGTGCGCCTGAAATTCACAAAATCTGAAGCTAAACGTATCTCCATACTGGAAAACGAAGGCGGCATAGTTGCATCCGACCGAGTTCCGTAAGTGACGTCGTCAGGTTAAGGTATTCGCTGTTGCCCGGCCTTGTTGACTTCACTTGGGCGGGCGCCGCGTTTCGGTATCCGAGCTCGCGTCCCGGGTCGCTGGCCACACAGCGGTTGTGTTCCTTTCCATCTCCAGACTCTGGGCCGGGATGAGGAGAAATTTTCAGCGGAGACGCTTTGAAAGTTCACTTACCCAAACACTCGTCTCTTGGGCTGCAGCCGGAAAAGTTCGAAACAGGCTGTGGGATATAGTAGCCTTCTGTGAAGGCTCTTTCCGATAGCGAAAGGCCCCATCTTCATCGACAGACGGTTGGGTCGAATCGGGACGGTTGGCCTCGATCCGTCAGTTCGCCTTCGACGGCGATCGCAGTTGCAATAGGTCAATGAAATGCTCTGTGAGGGCTAATTTGACCTCGCCGCTTGGAGAGTGTCAGGATGAGAGCCGAGAGCACGTTGCAAGCCCAGCCAGCCACAGACGCAAGGGAACCGCACACTGGATCCCGGACGGAAAGTGCCATGCCGCGCACGCTCACCGGCTTCATCTTCACGATGGGTAGCGTCCATCAGACAATGCTGCTCCTGCTTTCGATCTTCCTCTTTACCGTCAGTATCCTGCCGCTCGAGGTTCAGAGAAGGATCATCAACGGCGCAGCGGAAGGCTCTGGCGTCAATAGTATCCTGGTGTTGGCATTGGCCTACCTCGCACTCGTTCTGACCGAAGGGGGTGTGAAGCTGGTTCTTAACATCTATCGTGGCTGGATTGGCGAAGTGGCCATCCGCTGGCTGCGGATGGCGGTTCTTGACGCGCGAAAGCAGCGCGTGGATGAACAGACGACGCTGGCGGAAGGCGTTGAAATATCCATCGTGCTCGCCGAGGCCGAGCCGGTCGGCGGATTTATCGGCACCAGCATCTCCGAGCCTGTCCTTCAAGTGGGTGTTCTTGCGGCCGTCGGCAGCTACATGATCTATCTGCAGCCGTTCCTGGCGCTGGCTGTCGCAGCGGTATTCATTCCCCAGGTTATCCTCGTCCCTATTCTGCAGAGCCTCATCAATCAACGTGCCAAGACGAAGATAACGGTCATGCGACACCTCAGCGAAGAAATGGTGGAGCACGATTCCTCACCGAAAGCATCGAACAACCAGGCGGCCCATGTTCAAAGGCTGTTCTCAACGAACATGAGCATTTACAAGCTCAAATATTCATTGAATTTCCTGATCAACCTAATGCTTCACCTCGGATTCGCCGGAATATTCGCGCTTGGCGGCTACTACGTCATCACTGGCAAAACAGAGATTGGAACTGTCGTGGCCTTCATTGTCGGCCTCAACAGGATCTCTGACCCTTGGGGAGCATTGGTGGATTGGTATCGTGACCTCAAAGTCACGCAGGTCAAGTATGGGCTCATCCGGGACGCCAGCGTCGTCGAAACATCGGACGAGCCGCGGTCTGATGCCGTCGTACCGACGTGATTTCGTCGGAGCGACGCTGCCTACATCACAGGGTCAGTATTCCCCCGCGTCCCGATATCGGCCACTTTGTCACGGCAAGCCGCGCCTCATTCCAGCCTCGAACTGACCCTTGATGTTGCGTGGGAGTAGATATGAGCCAGACGCGAGCTTCGCCTTCAAATACCTTTCAGAACTTGGCTTGAGATCGACACCTCGCCGCATGGAATCGTAAGCTTGATCAAGCTCCATCTGCCCATCTCTCTCACAGCTTTCGATAGCTTTCACGGTTGGAGCCCGCGGCTCAGGCAGCATTTCTGACAACCGCGTGAAGCTCTGGTCACGAGGTTTTCCGGCTAGCCCGCGATGGTTAAGGGGACGTCTGGTTATTGCGCCCTTCCGATCTTCATAATCGATGGCCGGCATTCCTTGATGAGCGACCTCCTTTGGCTGAAACACTACCGGGAGCACGCTGCTGCCACAGCCGCGTCGAGCACGCCCAATGCATAGTCGATCGTAGCCTTCTCGTCCTCCGCACGTAACTTGAGCGGCCGGCATCTTTCCTTAAGATCGTGCAAGACCCGCCGTCGGACTTTGGAAATCGTATGCGTGTGCTCGTGTTTCAGAAGTTCTTCCAAACAAGCGACGGCAACCACTTCGAACACCAGCAGCTTTCCTTCAATTTCGCCTTGCGTGGGGATGGCCATGTGTTCACCGCCTCGCTTGAAATCCCGCTCCGTCGACAGCATGGTCGTTCCTCCTTTGCCTTCGGGTTATCTTCGTCAAGCTCCAGCGCACGCCCGAACATGCGAGGAAGATAGCCCGGCCTTTTCGATCGACCGATTTATTCAAGCGCGCCGGCATTTAAGAGTTGAGGTCGGCGAGAGCCAATGCGGCGGGCGATGTCGGCAAGGCGATCGTCCCCGTTAGCGTCGATGCCGTTATCGCCGCTAACGCACCGACTTCTCTTGATGTTGTGCTCACGTATTCTTTGGCGACGCTGATGTCTCCATTTCCGCTATTGCAAGGGTTGCATGAGCGTAGGCGCCGCCGGCCCGCATCTCGGCTGCGACCCAGATCGCCTCCATCAATTCCTCGCGCGAGGCTCCCTGTCGAAGGGCCGCTTTAGTATGACCTCGAATGCAATAGGGACATTGCGTGACATGCGCGACGGCGACGGCAATGAGCTGCTTGACCTTTGTAGGCAAGGCGCCCTCGGCAAAGACCTTCTGGCTAAACGCCTGGAAGGCGGCCTCAGTCTCAGGCGCCAGTTCGCGACGCTTCTGTGCAAACTCCCGGGTGGACGATGGATACATCGTTTCGGACATCAATCTCTCCGTACTCAAGGTACCGTGGGAATTTTTGCAGAGCTGACCAAAAAGGGAAACGGACAGATCCGCTCCCCACGGCATCAAGCTTGGCCTCAGGCTACGGCAATTCGGTCCACCACTAGCTTCACACCCGGAGCTGACCACGCCGCACGTTCAGCAGCACTGCGTTCCGACCATAGGCTGACACGACCTTCAAGCGTGACCTCGCCGTCGAGCACGTTTACCTTGACGGCGGCCGCTTCAACTTCAGCATTGCGCTTTAGCGCATCTTCGATGCGCTTCTTGACATCAAAGGCCGAGGCATGCGGCTTGACGGCGATGTTGTTCGCAACGCCGAACACACCCGCCAGGCCTTTGACCGCATCAGAAGCGGCGTTCTTCTGATACTGCCACTCCACGTCACCGGTGAGAGTGACCCAGCCTCTCTGGACCTTAACCTGGACAACATCCACCGGGATGGCGGTGTTCCAGTTAATCATGTCCAGCGCTCGTTTGGCGATCTCGTCGTCTGCTGTTTTATTAGAGCCGAACGGACGAACTTCGATCTCCTCGGCAATCCCCTTGACGCCCTTGACCCAGCACACGGCGTCCTCGACTTTGGTCTTTTGGAAGTAGGTGGGAACGTGCCCGGTCAGCGTGACGATGCCGTTCTCGACGGCCACGCCGATATTCGCCGCATCGACGCTCGGTTCGAAGTTAAGCTCGTCGACGATATCCTGCCTCAATGTGTTGTCATTCATGACAGTAGCCTTTCTGTTTAGTCGGAAGATTTCACCTTGTCTGCATCGGATTCCGCCGTGACGATTGGCGATCGCCGGTTGCGACGAACGCGTTTAGACAGGCTTACCAACTAGCACCCAGATGCACTTCCGCATCCAGTGGCCCGACTATACGGCGCCGTGCATCTATCTGACAAATGAATAGGATTACCATTTGAATACAATATTTATGATAGGTGCCGCGAGCTAAACGGCCGACCGCGACCAACACAAGAACCTGACTCATTGCCCGGTTCATTTCGATAACGCAGCGCTAGGCCTTCCGGAAATACACCGGGCTTCGCGCCAAACCTGCTGCGGGGCGTCTGTCGCAGCAGGTCCTAATTCCCCACACTTCTATCGCATTGTCTGTAGTGGACAGGGAGCGAAGATGGTAACCGGAACAACCTAAGGCGATGTTGGTCGTCGACGGCCTCCCCGCTCTGTCCAAGGGATGGCGGATGCGCAAAATGGTGCGGTGCTCTCACGGACCTCGGTATTTTCCACGCAATCACGTCGCGCGCAAGCCATCGACCTGACATTTCGATGCGAGCTTGATTGGTTTTTCCGACCGTAACCATTCCGCGGCCGATCTACTTCGTCCCGCCGTCATCCTCCGGAGGGTCAGGGGGCTTGACCCTCAGAAAGCTGCCGAAATGAACGATTCCAAAACATGCGGACGCGGTCGATATCCATCAGAGCATTCGATTTCAGTGCAATTATCCTGCATCAATACTGCATTTAATTCCGTTTGCTTTGTTATTTTATACAGCTCAACGTTCAATGCACGGCCGGTTTGACGGATTTGGAGCGTGCAATGGATGATCAGGAAGATATTCCCGTTTGAGTGGCAGCGATGTGAAGCGCCCCGACGTCGTCGGTGTCGGCTACGGCCGCAGCAGGGCCTAGAACATCTATCCACAGCCGGACGACGTTCCAATGGATGCGATAGGCGCTGAGGAATGGATGAGCGCAGGCAAGGTCTGATGCCCTTGTGACGGCGGGTGGAAAATGTCTGTCGTCCATCGTTGAATCGGCCCGCCTGCCGGCAGTGAAGAGCAGGAAGCACATCATGTCTAATCCAGCCACAGTCTTGGATGATTACAAGCCCCGGTTTCTCGTCAGGTGGTTTTTCTCGACCAACCACAAGGATATCGGGACGCTCTACCTGCTGTTCTCGATCATGGCCGGAGTTCTCGGTACCGCGCTTTCCGTGTTGATCCGCATGGAGCTGCAGGAACCAGGTTTGCAGTTATTCGACGATCCCAGTGTCTACAATGTTGTCGTTAGTGCCCATGGTCTGGTGATGATCTTTTTCGTCCTCATGCCGGCACTGATAGGTGGCTTCGGCAATTGGATGGTGCCAATCATGATCGGCGCGCCCGATATGGCTTTTCCGCGCTTGAACAATCTCTCGTTCTGGCTGCTGGTGATATCGTTTCTGCTGTTCATCACCTCAATATTTGTTCCAGGAGCGCCCGGTACGCTCGGTCATGGCGGCGGCTGGACGCTCTATCCACCCTATTCGACGGACGGCCAGCCAGGGCCGGCGGTCGACCTCGTCATCCTGTCGATTCACATGTCGGGGGCCTCCTCGATTCTCGGCGCGATTAATTTCATCACCACGATCCTCAATATGCGTGCGCCCGGCATGACGCTGCATAAGATGCCTCTGTTCGCCTGGTCAATGCTGGTCACCGCCTTCATGCTGCTCATGTCACTGCCAGTGCTCGCCGGTGCGATCACAATGCTCTTAACGGACCGCAATTTCGGGACGGCCTTTTTCGCGCCGTCCGGCGGCGGAGATCCGATCCTCTACCAGCATCTGTTCTGGTTCTTCGGCCATCCCGAAGTATACATCATGATCCTGCCTGGTTTCGGGATCATCAGCCACGTCATCTCGACCTTCGCCAAGAAACCGATCTTCGGCTATCTCGGCATGGCCTATGCAATGGTAGCGATCGGCGCGATTGGCTTTGTCGTCTGGGCGCATCATATGTATACCTCCGGCCTGTCTGCGGACACCCAGCGCTATTTCGCCTTCGCGTCAATGGTCATCGCCGTTCCAACCGGCGTTAAGGTATTTTCATGGCTGGCGACCATGTGGGGCGGATCGATCGATTTCAAAACGCCATTGCTCTGGGCTCTCGGCTTCGTCCTGCTCTTCACCATTGGCGGCGTCACCGGGATCGTGGTTGCCAGCCCCGGCATCGATCGCGTGTTACACGACACTTATTTTGTAGTCGCGCACTTTCACTATGTACTGTCGCTGGGTGCCGTCTTCGCCATCTTTGCCGGTTTTTATTATTGGTTTCCGAAGATGACTGGTTATATGTACAGTGAGACGCTCGGCCAGGTGCATTTCTGGGTTACGTTGATAGGCGTCAATCTCGTCTTCTTCCCTCAGCATTTCCTTGGCATGGCTGGCATGCCGCGACGCTATGCCGACTATCCCGACGCTTTCGCGGGCTGGAATTTCGTCTCCTCGATCGGGTCCTACATTTCGACGGCCGGGCTTATGGTCTTCTTTGTAACGGTGGTGGAGGCTTTCAGCCGCAAACGTAAAGCCGGCGCCAATCCATGGGGCGAAGGGGCGACCACGCTCGAATGGCAATTGCCGTCGCCGCCACCCTTCCATCAATGGCAACAGCTGCCGCGCATTCTCTGACGTGCGCCCTCCAGTTCCACATTTGGTCGGGAGAACGTCGTGAAAGAGACTACAGATCCAGACAAACAAATCTGTTGAATTGATCATAAGGTAGGCAACAATAGGATTGGAACGACTTGGTGGACGTTGCTGCATCTAGCTTCGACTTGGGGAGCCCCGAAGCAACCGCTAGTTCTGAACGGTCGCAACTTGACACGTTGCTTTCGAGCATTCGTGCCTGTCGCGCATGTGCTAGGGAATTCAGCCATGAACCCCGCCCCGTGATCCAAGTAACCTCTGAGACCCGTCTCTTGATCTGTGGCCAGGCCCCAGGCCGACGCGCGCATGAGAGTGGACTGCCATTCGATGATCCCTCAGGCGATCGTCTGCGCGAGTGGCTTGGGCTAGATCGCGACACCTTCTATGCAGACTCGCGAATTGGCGTGGTCCCTATGGCGTTCTGCGTTCCAGGCACCAATCCTAAAGGCGGCGACTATCCGCCACCGCCCCGCTGCTCCGCTTTCTGGCGACGGTCTCTCCTGGCGTGCCTTCCGAGGGTGGAACTGACGCTTATGGTCGGCAGTTGCGCTCAACAGTGGGCTTTGCAGCATACTTCAGGGCGGTCGATGACCGCGACCGTCGCCGCATGGCGCGACTATGGTCCCGCAGTGATCCCGCTGCCTCATCCCTCGTGGCGCAGTACAGTCTGGCTGCGTCGCAACCCATGGTTTGAGAACGAGTTGGTGCCTCATCTGCACACCCGGGTTGCTGCCATGCTAGGCAACGCGGCTACACCTCTTTAACCGTCATGATAAATCTGATTGTCTCGATCAATTCGGCCAAGGTCAGGTCCGATTGCCGTAACCGCCTGGCCTGGCGCTGAGTCCCGCCAAGTCGCGATGGACAAAAGCCGCCGCGCACCACCTTCGATTTCCGCCTCGTCCAATCCTTAGGCGCGACCAACGTAGGGCACGCTGAAATCGTACTGTTCGATCCGCGAAAAATGTCACGCAATCGAGCGGCTCGCGACGGACAAGCATGTTGCGTGCCGTGGTCTGACGCTGGCGCTCAGCGACCTCACGCGCGAATGTACGCGCACGTGAGACGGTCGGGCCAGTGGGCGAGGTCCCCGCACCGAAGATCCCCGGAATTCCATATCGGTGTCCGCCGTGAACCCACGGTTCACGAACCCGGCCTGTTTGGACAATGTGATCAATTCGACATGACCCGGTTCAATCGATCATTCTCAAGCAGCGAGCGGGTTGCGCCGCCGAAGATCCACTCCCTGAATCTGCTGTGGCCGTAGGCGCCGGATATGGTCAAGTCCGCATTCATCGCATCGGCCACATCGGCGATGCTTCGACCGTCGGATTTTTCGGAAAACACGTCCGCCTTCGCCTTTACGTCATGAAGGGAAAGAAAGGCGACAATATCGTTCAAGCTTGTCCAGGTTTCATTCGTCGCGTCATCGTCGATCGTGATCACATGAACCTCTTGAGCCAGTTGCAGAAACGGCATGGCGTCGACAATTGCGCGCCTGGCTTCACGCGTGTCCTTCCACCCGACAAGAACCTTATTGAATCGGGAACTCTGCTGATTGGTCGAAGCGACGAATACAGGTCGCCCTGCCTGAAGGATTAGGTTACCTAGATCAGCGGAACGATGAACGTCGCCAGAAGAGACCACCTCTGGCGGCGCCGTGACGATGAGATCGGCCATACACGCCGAGTCGATCAGCAAACCGGTCGGACTGCCTACCGCGCCACGCCATTCCGTCTCAACCGTTGTGCCAGTAAGATCCTTGAATTCCGCGCGACGGTCCTCTAGGCGTCGCTCGATGTTCTTCAACTGACGTATCACGCTCTCACTTTCAAAGCCCACTCCTGCGTCCATCACGACGGGCGGCGGAACATCGGCAGCCGAAAGGCCGATAAGGCGCGCATCGAACCGCCGAGACAGATCGACACCGAGCTCGATGACAGGCGCGACCATACCGTCGATGTTGAGATTGAGTAAGATTGACTTGTAGGACATTTGATCTTCCTTCCATGAACCGGTAATGAGCCGCTTGGGATAAACGAGTGCTGGACCGCGGGCTTGCCTGAGGAGCGCTTTGACAAAAGCGCAGCCCCCTTGGGACGTTAAAAAACGCGACGATACTCGACCATCTCACGAAGAACTCTCAGGTTCGGCCAACCGTCGCTGTTGTCCCTACTCGAACATGTCCAAGCAGTTCGCCTTTTGTGGCCAATCTTTTCCGGGTATCTTGAATCCGCCAGGCCTTAGGGCCTATCGGCCGGGTCGTTTCGTTTGGGAGTCCCACTGACCACCGTTCATTTCAACCAAAATCGGCGCGGCGCAATACGGGTGATGCAATGTCCTACTACGTTGTGTCTCCTCGCAGTCACCGGCATTCTGCTCAGCGATTTCTGATTGCGTTCTTCCTCTGATTGCTGTGCCCGAGCGCTTTGCTAACTCGCCATCTGTTGCTCTATTTCCGCCTCGGCCTCCAGGCTCTCAAGGTCGCGGAAGATCGAAGCGACAGCCAGCGTACGCCCCGCGCGCTTGAAGCGCAGCAGGCAATCCTTAGCGATGAGGTCTCCATCGACCGCGATCTCGTCCCATTGCGCGGCATGGCCGACATAGTTGATGGGAACATCGTAATGCTGGCTCCAAAAGAACGGCACAGCGATGAATTCCTCGCGATGGCCAAGCATATTGAGGGCCGCGGTCCTCCCCTGCCTCTCTGCGACCACCCAATGCTCGACCCGAATGTTCTCGCCACTGTGGGGATCGGGCCACCGCGCAATATCGCCAGCCGCGAAGATCCCTCGTGCACTCGTCTCGAGAAACGCGTTCACGACTACACCGTTGTCAACACGCAGGCCCGCTTTTTCCGCGAGCTCAGTCCGCGGTCGCACGCCAACGCCGGCGACGACGAAATCCGCAGTCAAGATATCGTTACTGCTGAGCTTCATCTTCGTGCCGTCGATGCTGCTGACGGTATTCTCGAGATGGAATACGACACCATTCTCCTCATGGAGGGTGCGGATGAAGTCGCCCATTTGCGGGCCCAGGACCCGCTCCATGGGTCGTTTATCGGGCGCCACGACATGAACTTCGATATTGCGCGTGCGCAGGGCCGCGGCAACCTCCAGACCGATGAAACTGGCGCCGAGCACGACGGCGCGCCGTGCTGTCACGGCCCGCTCAATGATAGCCTTGCAATCTGCGAACGAGCGCAGCGTGTAAACGTGTGGCTGGTCGGCACCGGGAATGGTAAGGCGGACCGGTTCAGCTCCGGTCGCAAGCAACAGCCTGTCATACGGAATCCGGACCCCGCCCGCGAGAACAACCTCGCTAGAACCCATATCGATGCTGGCCACGTTCGCATTGAGACGGAGATCAATATCGTTCTTTGCGTAAAAGCTTTCGCCGCGGAGTAGGATCCAATCCTCCGGTGCTTTACCGGCGAGGTAGTCTTTAGAAAGATTGGGCCGATCAACGGGAGGCGCGTCGTCATTGCTAAGCATGACGATGCTGCCTTGATAATGTTCGCGCCGCAATGTCTCGACTGCTGCGAACCCTGCAGCGCCGCCTCCCACTATGACGATCCTAGCCGGAACCTCGCGGGAGCGTCCATCGCGCCGCTTCGGTACCGCCCGCTTGCGCTTTTCTTTCACAACTATCCGACCATCGCGCTGTTCTACACCCCAGCAAGCGAGTGGACTAAAGGCGGGCGCATGCAGGGCCTCGCCCGTACGCAAATCGAAGCAGGCGTGATGCCATGGACACCGGATGGTATCCTCAACTACAAGTCCGTCGACGAGCGGCCCGCCGTAATGGGTGCATGTTGCCCCGATCGCGAAGATCGCGTCTCCGCAGCGTACCAACAACACCTGCTCGTCGCCGCAATGGCCAAGAAGCTTTCCTCCATCGGGAAGATCGGCAAGCGCGATGCCCTCGACAAGATCCGGCCCGTTTAGTTTTGTATGGACTTCAGCCATATCCTTCTCCTTGGCGATCCGGTGGCAAAATGGTCGATACAGCGAAGCGGGAACTCGGAGGTCACCTAGCCAGAATCTTCATCTGTTTAGCGCGCTTCACGTTTCAGTCGGTCGAGCGTTTCGGTCTACACTGAAGACGGAAATTATAGTCGACGCAGTTTCCCTCCTTCTTAGGTGTCGTGCAAACGAATTTAATCGGCAATTCAGTACAAGTTTTATGTAGATAAAACAGGCCCTCGTCGGGGACGACATTTTCTTGTGTTCTTAGTTGGGCGGCAAATCGGACAACAATATCTCTCTGAGGACGACAGCATCGTTGTGCGTCTCGTCATGGGCTGAGTAGACGAGCGTGACCGTGCCGTCCGCTATCAGGCCGCGCAATCGGTC
This sequence comes from Rhizobium favelukesii, assembly GCF_000577275.2. Lineage (NCBI taxonomy): Bacteria > Pseudomonadati > Pseudomonadota > Alphaproteobacteria > Hyphomicrobiales > Rhizobiaceae > Rhizobium > Rhizobium favelukesii. Next base: position 524,960 of record NZ_HG916855.1, on the reverse strand, counting down.
GAGTTCATCGCGATTTTCATGGATTTCCGCCGCGTACCGCTTGCGGAATTCGTCCCAGCGGGCCGGATCATGTCCAAACCATTTCCGAAGCTCGGTGCTTGGCGCGAGTTCCTTCATCCAATGATCGATCGCTGCTTCTGTTTTCTTGACCCCGCGCGGCCAAAGCCGGTCAACCAAAACGCGGATGCCGTCGTCAGTCACGGGGGTTTCATATGCCCGTTTCAATTTCACTCGCTCGGAGATTTTTTTACTCATCGACCTCGATCCTTACTGTCCACTGCCTGGCTCAGGGCACCGACTTTTCGCCCTGAGTATTGAACTGTTTCAGATAGGCAATTACGTCGGCGATCTCTTGGTCCTTGTTAAGACCGGCAAATGTCATCTTTGTCCCGGGGACCAGTTTGCGCGGTGCGCGCAGATACGCCGTCAGCGTCGCTTCATCCCAGGTAAGACCAGAATTCTTGTTGGCCGGGGAATAACTGTAATCCGGAAATGCACCAGCCACTCGGCCGACGACACCATTCAAGACTGGACCTACTCCGTTCTTGGCGTCGGAGCCGACCTTATGGCAGGCCATGCACTTCCTGAAGACGAGGGCGCCGGCTTCGGCATTGCCGGAAGATGTTTCTTGTGCATCGGCGGAGCCGATTGCGGTCAGAATTGCAGTCGTCAATCCAAGCATGGTCGATTTCATGTTTTGCCTCTTTCAATGGGCATCAGCGGCCTGAAAGACGGAACTGCACCCGGAATGTCGGAGATACAATCGCTTACTGGAACCGCATCCTTTGTCCGGCTTGGGCAGTCATTGTCTCAGGCGTGAACTAGAGGGCCCGGGTTCTTCAGATACTGATTCTTGATCGCGTCCACTGCCCAATAGGCAAGAGCGCCTACCGGGCCAGTCGGGTTCTTCCCGGCGTTCTGCGGAAACACGCACGCGCCAGTGACGAATAAGTTTGGAACATCCCACACCTGAAGATACTTGTTCAGTACGCTCGTGCTTGGGTCAGCCCCGAAGACTGCCCCGCCTGTATTGTGCGTGCTTTGATAGGGCACAATCGAATAAGGAATGGGAGGGACGTTTCGATCGATCTTGGTCGCACCCATCTCCTTGGCGATTGTTACGCAGATGTCGGCCTGAGCGTTCATCTGCCTTATTTCGTTGTCTTGGAAATTGAATGTCATCCTCATCAGCGGACGTCCAAAAACGTCGGTGTAGGTCGGATCAAGGCTCAGGTAGTTCTGCCGGTAGGCCATCACCGCGCCTTGATTGCCGATGCTGGCCGCGTGGTCATAATTGTCGACCATTGCCCTCTTCCAGTCGGAGCCCCAACGCGGCGTGCCGCGTGGTGTTGGATGCGACTGGATAGGCCGAGCGCCCGAGTTGCTGCAGCTGATACCGCCGCCGCCGATATAGCCCGCCTTCACGAAATCGTAGTTATCGCCGTTGAAATCATCCATGCAGGTGCCGAGCGCGCCTGCGCCCATGAAACGATTCAGGATGGTCCTCTTGTCGAAGAAGGCAGTAGCCTGGCCACCGCATTGATAAGCATAGTTGCGCCCAACTACGCCCTTTCCCGTTTTAGGGTCATAGGGCACGCCAATCCCCGAATGCAGCAGCAGGTTGACGTTGCCGAGCGCGTAAGCCGAAAGGATAATGAGATCGGCAGGCTGTTCGAATTCGCGCCCGCGTGCATCGAGATATGTGACGCCGACCGCCTTCTTGCGGGTCGAATCGAGAGTGACCTTCAGCACGATCGAGTTGGTGCGCAGCTCGAAATTCGGGTTCTTCAACGCCAGTGGAATGACCGTGAAATGCGGGCTCGCCTTGGCATTCGCCTCGCAGCCGAAGCGTTCGCAGAACCCGCAGTAGTGACACTGGCCGAAGGCCACCCCATCGGGGTTCACATAATCCCGCGAGGCGTTTGACGCCGGGTTGGGGAAAGGGTGGTAGCCCAGATTGCGGGCCGCCTTTTCGAACATCACCATGCTTTGCGCAGCAATCATCGGCGGGTTCGGGTACTCGTCCTTTCGCGATCCCTCGAAGATATTGCCACCATCGATCTTCCGGCCGTTAATGTTACCTGCCTTGCCGGAGGTGCCGCATGTCTTTTCGAACTTGTCGTAATAGGGCTCCAGATCGTCATAGGTGATCGGCCAGTCCTGCAGGTGCATATCAGAAGGGATGATCTTTTCGCCGTATTCGTCGATTGTCCGGGTGCGCGCCTGATGATCCCACTCGAGCCAGCGCCAGGTCACACCGTTCCAGTGTACGCCGGCGCCGCCGACGCCTTGGCCGGGCAGGAACGAGCCGAGTTGACGCATCGGCAGCGCCGTTTGCGATTCATCGTTGCGGAATGTGATGGTTTCCCGTCGCACATTCTGCATGAGGTCGTGGCGGGCGGCGTAGCGCAATTCGTCATGGATCTGTGGGTCGATAAAGTCTGGATTGGTGTCACGCGGGCCTCCCCGCTCAAGGGCGACGATTTTCAGCTTGGTCGATGCAAGCTCCTTGGCAATGATGCCGCCTGTCCACCCAAGACCGACAATGAGGACATCAACCGCGTTGAGTTTGGTGGCCATTTTGCACTGTCCTTCTTTTTCCGTCGATTAAATGAGATCCTGGATGCCTTTCGGTTCAGCCCTATAGCTCGACTTTGTACATTATGCAGCGAAGCAAAGTGCTTGTGTCATCCGCTTGAGGCGGCTTGGTTGAGTTTCAGGAATGTCCGGGTCTGGCGGGTGCTGTCGATAAATATCCTGATCCCACAGGATCATGCGAACCGCACCGATGGCATCGGAGAAGGTGAACTCTGTTTTCTTGTACCAGGCGGCGGCATAGGGAAGGACGCCATGACCGAGCAGATCGCATGCCCAGAGTGTGACGAGGCTGTAGAGCGCCAGCAGCGACGGGGTCGTGCGCATGATGGCTTTGTCGTTCCACTGCCGTTGGGTTTCCACGCCAAGATGCGCTCGCGTTTCGGCGAAGGTGACCTCGATCTGCCAGCGCCGAACGAAATAGGCAATGATCTGAGCGGGCTCAAGGTTGACGTTGGTGCTCATGAACGCCTGGGGTTCACGACGGCCTGATGGATCGCGAACGAGAACCCAGCGAATTGGTCTTGGGGGCGTTCCACGCCGATACCAGAGGCCGGTTCCTGATGTGACATCAAGGGTTTTGTCGGTTTGCTTGCCGTACCAGGACGATGCGACGATGCGCTGCCACTCGGTCTTTGCGTCTTTGAGGAGCGTTTTCAGTTTCGGCAATGGCCTGCCTTTTTGCGCCGGTCGCCCGAGCGTATGTTCGTGCCGTTGATCTGGTGGAGCAAAGAGACTGGCATCCAGACGCAACCGCGTGATGAGAGTGGCCGTGTCGGGAAGAGCCGCAGCCAGTGTATGAACGGCAAAGCTGCTATCGCCGACAAAGATGATTTCGCGGCCCGGCAGCCAGCGGCAAAGCTGCAAGACGCCTTGCCTTGCCCAATCAGTCAGCAGCTTGTGCTTTCGGCCCTTCTTCTGATCATGGCGCTCAGAGGGACACAGGATCGTCAGCACCGGCAGGGCTTTAATACATTTTGCCCATGGGACAGGTGAAAGAACCATGAAGCTCAACCATCTCAAGCCGCTGGCTTTGACAAAGTGGCCATGGCTGGAGCGCACCGGGTCACGATAAATTCCACGCGCGGCGATGCGTTGGCCCCAACGCCGTTCGATTGTATCATCCATGCCAATCACGACAGGGCCCTCGGGCACGAGCCGGGCAACAATGATGGACAGCAGACGGGCCGCCAACGTGCGAGGGTTCCAGCGGGCTCGGTTGAGGAGTTGATGATAGGCGGCAAAATTACTTACCTCCGCGCGTCCGGTGATGCGCAGGCAGGCCGTCACCGTTCGCTTGCCAGGCGAAAGGAGCGCACCCATCACCAGGACCAGCAGATGCTCCCAGCTTGGCGCGGTAAACCAGAAACGAAACGGCGACAGCCATTTGCGAAGGATGTGGGGGACCGCGTCTCCCGGCTCACGGCTACAATCATGTTGTTCGCTCATCCATTCGTTCGAATCCGATCAAACGAATGGCGCAAGGCCGGGACCCTGCGGCGAATTGATTCACCCAGGGCTGCTCAGATGCCCCCGAAATCACCACCGATTTTGTACAAAGTCGAGCTAAGAGGCTGCCTCAAAAAGAAGTGGGTGATTTCAACAGGTTGTGATTCCTTCGGATTTGCGAAGATTCGATGGAGTTCACGATGGCCTGGACCGAAACCACCCGTCGGCAATATGCCCGGCGAGCAGCACGCTATGCAAGCGATATGACGGATAGAGAATGGCGAATTGTCGAGCCGCTCCTACCTGCGCCCCGTCGACTTGGGCGACCGCGAACAACGGTGCTGCGTGAGGTCATGAATGCGCTTTTGTATATCGCCTCGACCGGCTGCCAATGGCGGATGCTGCCAAAGGACTTTCCGCCGTGCTCGACGGTTCAGCGATACTTCTATGCGTGGCGGGGTATTGGGCTTTGGGCCCGCATCAACCACCATCTAGTGATGGCGGCGCGCGAACTGGAAGGCAAAGAGGCCAGTCCTACGGCAGGCGTGATCGACAGCCAAAGCGTCAAAACCACCGAAAGCGGCGGCATTCGAGGTTACGACGCCGGCAAAAAGATCAAGGGCCGCAAGCGCCATATCGTCGTCGACACACTCGGCCTGCTGGTTGGCCTCATGGTTCACAGCGCCGATATCCAGGACCGCGATGGCGCTCCCGATTTACTGAAATCCATTTGTCACAGATGGCCATGGTTGCTGCATGTTTTCGCCGACGGTGGCTATGCGGGCGACAAATTGAAACGGAAGCTGAAGAAGGTCGGTCGCTTCACGGTCGAAATCATCAAGCGCAGCGACAAGACCAAAGGCTTCGAAGTGCTACCACGCCGTTGGGTCGTCGAGCGAACATTTGCATGGCTTGGAAGGTGCCGGAGATTGGCGAAGGACGTCGAAAAATCCATCGCTTCAGCCGAGGCATGGATCATGATCGCCCATATCCGCCTCATCACTAGACGTCTCGCAAGGTATTGTTACCATTGAACTCTTTTCGAGTCCGACTCTAACCGAAGTCGAGCATCTCATCAGCGCCATCCCGGCGACTGAGAGACATGCACGCCTCCTGCACATTCGTGAGCGCGACAGCTGCCTGGTCCTCAACCGAAAAACGTGGACGGGGCAGGCGATCGCAACGGTCAATACCTTCACCTATGTCGGCAGCCGCTACTCGCTCGGCAGCAGATACTTGCCGCCCAAAAAATGAAAACCTTCGCGTCATTCCAGGAGTGAGAGATCATGGGGCAGCCCAACAGTCGGACCGCAGCCATCCGGGAAAAAGCCAACAAGCGCGACGGCAGTGCCGAAGCTCTTCTTGCCGACCTGTTGCGAGATCTGTTTGGGATCGAAGCACGTGATCTGGCGATCAACCACGACCAATACAGCCTCAATTCGCTGAATGGCTTCTTTGAGGCCGACGGAAAGCCGTACTTCTTCAAATTCCATCAGGAGGAAAATGAGGAGGAGATGAGCGGCGAGTACTATCGCGCCGATATCCTTGCCAAAGCCGGCCTGCCGGTAGACCAGCCGATCATGATGTCGACTCTTCCGGGCGAACAGATCCTCGTCTACAGACGCAGGACGGATCCGCGCTTTTCTGATGTTCTGCGCGCGCTCGACGAGCTTCATGATAAGGAAATGGCAAGCCAGGCCGTGGATGCGGAGCGCCGGCTCAATGAGGCCGTCCTGTCTGTCTACCTGAAGACACTGCATCCGGTCACGCTTGAGCAGGTCGCAAAGGAGCCGGTCCACCGGCTGTTCTACGACAGGCTGGTCACTGCGCCCGACGGGACGTATCCCGGTGGTCGGCTGGCGAGCTTTTATGTCGGTAAGGCATTTGAATTTCCCGGCGTCACGCTTTCCTGGGATGCGCTCTCGAAAGCCCGCTTTGTCATCAATGGCATCGAATACCGCAACACGCTTGGGGAGCTGTTCGACGCCGCGCATGAAAGACTGAACCCTGTCCGCCTGGCAGACAGTGGCGGGGTGACGGCACATGGCGATGCCCATAACGCTAATGTCTGGTTCGAACGGCAGGAAGGGCGCGCGAGCCTATCATTCTTTGATCCGGCCTTTGCCGGCGAGCACATGCCGACGCTTCTTGCAGAGGTGAAGACGACCTTCCACAATATCCTTGCCCATCCTTACTGGCTCTATGATCCGGCTCTTGCCGAACAGAAATTCAACGCGACAGCCAAGTACGAGAATGGCCGTCTCTTTGCGGGTTTCGACTGGACACTAAGCCCGGTTCGAGCCGCGCTTCTGGAAACGAAGGCCGAGGCAATGTGGAAGCCGTTGCTTGCAGGCCTCAAGCAGCGGGACATGCTTCCCTCCGACTGGCGAGAGGTCGTCCGACTCGGGCTTTTTCTCTGCCCGACACTCGTCATGAACCTGCGGGCCGGTGCTACAAGCCACAATCCGACATCCTCCCTGATCGGTCTTTCTGTGGCTATGATGGTAGGCTCGGAGCCTGACGATGGCGCGGACCTGGTAACCCGCTTCCTCGCAACGATAGATCCGGAGGGGTAGATTGTGACGATCGTCAATATCGATGACCTCCGGCTGGCCGCTCGCCGGCGATTGCCTAAGCTCTTCTTCGATTACATCGACGGTGGCTCCTTTGCGGAGGAAACCTATCGTCGAAACAAGGACGATTTCTCGCTTTTGCGGCTGCGTCAGCACGTTCTCGTCGACTATGCCGAGCCTGATCTGTCGACCGAATACCTCGGACGGCGACATTCTCTTCCCTTTATGCTGGGACCGGTCGGTCTCCTGGGTCGAGCCCATGCGTACGCTCTTGCAACTGCAGGCCAGGCTCGCGTCGACCGTGCGATCGAGACATTGCGTCGCGTGTTCTCGATTATCTTGGCTTTGATGGGTGTGAGCTCGATCGCCGACCTAAAGGAACGTGGCTCGCACCTTATATTCAAGCAATGACCACTAACGCCGGTGAAAGGAAATAAGCACCCACACGCGATATCCGCCCACCATGACCTTCATGGTTGGGCGTAAAGCTTCAGAAAATGCAAGCTATGTGATCCATGAAATCATCAAAAGAGGGGTTCCCAATGAACTACAAATCCATCAGCAAGCAGTTTTCCCGCGCAGCGATCGCGCTCGGGATTGTTGGCGTCCTCGCTACCGGGCAGGCCGGCGCTCAGGATCAAATCCCATCGAAACCGGAGCCGGGCACCTTCAAGATCGGCATCGAGCCATGGCTCGGTTACGGTCAGTGGCACGTCGCCGCCAGCAAAGACCTGTTCAAGAAAGCCGGCCTTGAGGATGTCGAGCTTGTCAACTTCAGCGAAGACAAAGACATCAACGCAGCACTTGCCAGCGGTCAGCTCGACGCTGCCAATATCGCCACGCACACGGCCATGGGCATGGTCGCCGCCGGCCTGCCGGTGAAGATCGTCTCACTTCTCGATTTCAGCCTGAAGGCGGACGCAATCCTTGCCGGAAGCGACATCAAGAGCGTCGCTGACCTCAAGGGTAAGAACATCGCCTTCGAGGAAGGCACGACAAGCGACATCCTGCTGAACTACGCGCTTGCAAGCAACGGCATGACGATCAACGATATCGTCCGTGTGCCAATGCCCGCAGCTGATGCCGGAACGGCATTGATTGCAGGCCGTGTTCCCGTCGCTGTCACCTACGAGCCTTACATTTCAACGGCGCTGGCCCAGGACAAGAATATCAAGCTGCTTTTTGAAGCCGGCAAGGATCCGGGCCTTGTCTCCGACGTCCTCGTCGTTCGCGAGGAGGTGCTGAAGCAGAAGCCTGGGCAGGTTCTGGCCATGATCAAGGCCTGGGATGCGGCTCTGGCCGACTACAAGGCCAATACCGAGGAGGACCGCGCCATCATCTCGAAGGCCGTGGGCGCCTCCCCGGATGATCTGAAAACGGCCTTCGACGGTGTCCAATACTATACCTCTGCTGAAGCAGCCAAGGCCTTTGCCGGTGACTTCAAGACCAAGACCTTCGCCGACGTTCTGAAGGCGGCCAAAACAGCCGGCCTCGTGACCCAGGACGTTTCCGCCGACAGCATGATCGACACATCGTTTGTCGATGCAGCGAACAAGTGACCTCTGGCCACCAACGGGACCGTAATGTCTAGCTCAGAATTGTCGTCGACACCGAAGGAAAGGCCCCGCGCGCAATCGCGCGCGGGCGTCGGTAGACCACCCAGTGCCTTTCGGATCGGGGATCCGATCAGTGGTCAGTCGTTTTTCCTGATTGCGGTTGCTGTTTTTGCCCTGCTCTTCGCCGTGTGGTGGGTTGCTACCGTCACCGGTTGGGTGAAACCGATTTTCCTGCCCTCGCCTGGAGCGGTGTGGGTAAAGATGGTAGAACTGGCGATGGATGGCACGCTGTGGACCGATGCGGGGATCAGCATCTATCGCATGCTCGTCGGTTTTCTTATTGCATCGGCCCTGGCGATCCCGATCGGGATCATGATCGGCTGTTTCAAGACCTGGGAAGCGGCCATCGAGCCCTTCGTGGACTTCGTCCGCTATATGCCTGTCGTCGCCTTTGTTCCGCTGACCATTCTGTGGGCCGGAACAAGCGATATCCAAAAGTTCGTCATCATCTTTATCGGAACCTTCTTCCAGCAGGTGCTGATGGTCATGGACAGCGTCAAGCGTGTGCCAACCGACTTCGTCGGACTAGGCCGCACGCTCGGCATGTCGGAGACCAAGATCCTGCGCCGCATCGTCCTGCCGTCCGCCCTCCCCGGCATCTGGGACACGCTGCGCATCAGCCTTGGTTGGGCCTGGACCTGGCTTGTGCTGGCAGAACTTGTCGCGGCGACATCCGGCCTCGGCTATCGCATCGTCGTCTCTCAGCGATATTTCCAGACGCAGACGATCATTGGTTACATCTTGCTCCTTGGCTTGTTCGGTCTGATCACAGACCAGAGCATGAAGGCCCTCGAGCGTGTCTTCTTCCGTTACGCTTCGAGGCATTGAGATGAGCGAATCCAAACTTAAGATTGAGGGTCTCGACAAGTGGTATGGTGGCAGGAAAAACCGCGTTCATGCCCTCAGCAGTATCGACCTGGAACTCGCCGACAACGAGTTCGTCTCCCTGGTCGGCGCATCCGGCTGCGGCAAGAGTACGCTGCTGTCTATCGTCGCCGGACTTCAGGGCTTCGACAATGGCGTTCTTCTGACGGACGGTGCGCCGATCGTCGGCCCAGGGCTCGATCGCGGCGTTGTCTTCCAATCCTACACACTGCTGCCGTGGCTGACTGCACAACAGAATGTGGAATTTGCCCTGCAGGCGGCCGGACTACCGACAGCTGAGTGCCGGGATGTCGCCCGTCATCACATTGAACTGGTAAAGCTCGCCAAGTTCGCCGATGCATTTCCATCTCTACTGTCGGGCGGGATGAAACAGCGTGTCGCCATTGCGCGTGCCCTATCCTACCGCCCAAAAATGTTGTTGATGGATGAGCCGTTTGGCGCCCTCGACGCTCTGACCCGTCACCAGATGCAGGAGCTCCTGACCCAAATCTGGGAAGAGCATCGGCTGACCGTTCTTTTTGTCACCCACGATGTCGAAGAAGCCGTCTATCTATCCGACCGTATCGTGGCGATGAGCATCAATCCAGGACGCATCAACGCGACCTTCCATGTCGGCCTCGCCCGCCCACGCAGCCAGGATATGATCGCCTCGTCAGAATTCGTTGCGCTTCAAAAGAAGGTGCTTGCTGCAATCCGCGCCGGCTCGCAAAGCGAATTGGAACATTGATTCCGCCAATGGGGGACCGCTGAAGCAGCTCCGCACTTGATCTCAATCCAAAGGAAAAGCCATGTTCGAGACCCTCTCCGCCGCCCCGCCGGACAAGATCCTCAACCTCTCGATTCTGTACAAGAACGACGCGCGGCCGACGAAAATGGATCTCGGCGTCGGCGTCTACAAGAATTCGCAGGGTGCGACCGTCATCATGCGGGCCGTGCGCGAGGCCGAGAAGCGCCTTTATGAAAGCCAGACGACGAAGACCTATGTCGGCATGGCAGGCGATGAGGGTTTCAACAAGGCCATGCTGCAGCTGGTCTTTGGCAAGAAGGCCGACCTGTCGCGCATGTTCGCCTGCCAGACGGCGGGTGGCTCGGGCGCGCTGCGCACGATCGCCGACTTGCTCGCAAAGGCCCGGCCTGACGCAACCATCTGGCTCTCCGATCCGACCTGGGCGAACCATGTGCCGATCCTGAAGGCTGCAGGCTTCAAAACCGCGACCTATCCCTATTTCGATCCCGCAAGCGGCACGGTGAAGGCCGATGCGATGCTAGAGGGATTGAAGCAGGCGAAGGCCGGTGACATCACTCTGCTGCACGGCTGCTGCCACAACCCGACCGGCGCCAATCTGACGATCCAGCAGTGGGCTCCGGTCGTGGATCTTCTCGTCGAACGCGACCTCTTCCCCTTCGTCGATCTTGCCTATCAGGGCTTCGGCGATGGTCTGGAGGAAGACGCCGCCGCCGTTCGCCTGCTCGCCAGCAAGATGCCGGAAATGGCTGTCGCCACATCCTGCTCGAAGAACTTTTCGGTCTACCGCGACCGCGTCGGCGCCGTCATCCTGATGGGCAAGGACGCAGAAGGCGCAAAGATCGCCGGCAGCCAGGCGCTCGCCACGACCCGCGTGCTGTATTCCATGCCGCCGGACCATGCCGCCGCCGCCGTCCGCATCATCCTCGAAGACGATGCGCTGTGCGCCGACTGGAAGTCCGAACTCGAAGCCATGCGGCTTCGCATGCTCAACCTGCGCAAGGGCTTTGCCGAGGCGCTCCGTCGCCAGTCCAACTCCTCGCGCTTCGACTTCATCGCCGACCACCGCGGCATGTTCTCGCGCCTCGGCCTGACCGAAGCGCAGGTCGACCGCCTGCGAGACGAGTTCGGGATCTACATGGTCGGCGATTCCCGCTTCAACGTCGCGGGCCTCAGGGAAGACCGGCTCGATGACCTCGCCAAGGCTGTTGTTTCGGTGCTCTGAGCCTGAGACCTTTGCCAGCTCAGTTGATGAAGGTATGGCGCGTATTCTGCTGATTGGAACTGATACCTCAGCAAATTGAAGCCTCAACGCCATTCGAGATCGTGGCAACGAGCTCTGACAGCGAGGATCGTCTTAAGTAGATTTGAAGTTCCGACTCTCCATATCATTGAACGACGAGCTTCTGCGATGAGCCGCAACCCACGCTCTTGAAGGGAATCGAACAGCTGGCGACCTAACTCATCGCTAGGAAATCAGTGCTTGAAGCAGTTCTCTCGGCGCCACTGTAGAAATCGAGGATGTGGCCGCTCGCGGTTCTCGCTATGCCATACCAAGCCACAAAGGACTAAAGCCTCAAAGCTCGATCGCCATGAAGCAGCGGCCGCAGCGCCTGGAACTCTTTGGCGAGGAATTCAGACAGGACCCTAATGCGGCTTGTGTGGCGAAGTTCGCTATGCGTCAGGGGTCGATGCCATTTGCGACGGCTTCGGTGAGCGTTTGGAAGCTATTCACCTGCAGGGCGGCGCCGGCGTATCGGCCAGTTTCCTTCGGCTGGCCACTCCAGCGGCTGGGCGACCCGAAGCAGATCGGTGTGACCTTGGCAGTGGCGGGAACGTTGCAGGCAGACGCCGCGACCTTCTCCAAGCTTCGCCCGGCAAACTACCGATCCGCCATATCTGACCGCCTCGGCCGGGCAGCATAGGCGGCGCGATGACCCAGCTTCGTTCTCATCCCCGTCTCGTTCGTAAACTCCGGGAAGCGCTCGGTGATCAGCTGTGTGTCGTTCTCGACGAGTGCAGTATCGCAATCCGGCCACCACGAAATCCCGGTCCGGCTCCAGGCAGGCTTGCGAATCGCATAAGTGTGTGCTTATGTGTAATCATGATCGAACATGATATTTTCCGCGCTCTGGCGGATCCGACCCGCCGCACGATTTTCGAAAAGCTCGCGAAGGGCAGCATGAATGCCACCACGCTGCGCCAGGGCATGGATATCAGCCAGCCGGCGATGTCCCAACATCTCGCCGTACTGCGAGCGGCAAGGCTGGTGCGTGAACAAAAGGAGGGCCGCTTCGTGAACTATGAAGTCGATCCGGACGGGCTGGCTCTTATCGCGCAATGGCTGGCGAAATACCGCGCCTACTGGCCGGCTCGCATCGACGCTCTCAAGCTCTTGCTGAAGGATATGGATCAATGAACGACGTGAAGGCCGAGGTACAGGCGAAGGTGCAGGAAAGCGGTTTCGAGCAGAGATACGAACTGGACGCGTCGCCGGAGAAGGTCTGGCGGGCGATCAGCATCGCGGAATTCCGGGAGAAGTGGCTGCCGAGGGAGGCGCTTGCCGATCCACGCTCGCTCTCCGAAACGCCGTGTAAGGAAATCCGCTACAAATTGCGCGACGATACCCCGCCCCATCTCGAAAGCACCGTCACCTTCACGATCGCCCCGAATGGATCGGGCGGAACCAGCCTGCGGATCGTCCACGAGCTGACCGGGGCGACCTTCGAGCGGCTGGCGAAAACGGTCGCCAACGGCAACAGCCCGACTCTCATGCTCGCCGCCTGACGCGGCAAGCCCTCCCGAAAATCTCGAATGATTGGAGTTCGCCGATGCGCGAAGCAATGCAACTCGTCCCTATGGTCGTCGAACAATCCAGCAGAGGAGAGCGGTCTTTCGACATCTATTCCCGCCTACTTCGTGAGAGGATCATCTTCCTCAACGGGGAGGTAAACGACACGGTCTCGGCGCTTGTCTGCGCACAATTGCTGTTTCTCGAAGCCGAAAACCCCAAAAGGCCGATCCATCTCTACATCAATTCGCCAGGTGGCGTCGTAACCAGCGGTCTCGCGATGTACGATACGATGCGTTACATTCACGCCCCGGTGCATACGCTGTGCATGGGAACCGCCCGCTCGATGGGCTCGTTCCTGTTGATGTCCGGCCAGCCGGGCGAACGCACTGCGCTTCCCAATGCCAGCATCCATATTCATCAGCCGCTGGGTGGATTCCAAGGACAGGCATCGGACATGCTGATCCATGCCGAGGAAATGCAGAAGACCAAGCATCGCATGACACGGCTCTACGCCGAGCATTGCGGCCGCACCTACGAAGAATTCGAGCAAGCGATGGATCGCGACCGCTTCATGACGGCGGAAGAGGCATTGGAATGGGGCCTTATTGACCGCATTCTGCAGGTTCGGGCAGTTGCCACCGACCACGTCGGCGCGACGTGAAACGAGCCCGGCGCAATCCGGCGCGACCGCTACTTCGCGAACGCACCTCACGCGCGGGTTTCGATCGAGCCTCTTTGCATTCACCGGTCTTGAGTGGATATGAACCGACGTGCCGCGCTCTTGCCAAAGAAGCTATTGTATCCAAACGCTTATTATTCCCTTTGCGTGGTTTGACTTCACGTTGAATCATCAAGAACCCCCACCTCGAGCTGCGCCCCGGCCCTGAGACGGGTACGCATCCCGTCCGTCAGCGCGCCGGTATGACGTGGCGCTGCGCCCTCGCGACGGTCGCCGGCACGCGCACAGATTGCGCGGCCCCAAGATCATGGTCGTAGTCGCCGAGGTGAAATTGCAATCCGTTCAGGATCCGCTCGCAGGCGTCGACGATCTTCTTGCGGTCCTTAATCGGATTGCTGTGAAACAGCTCGTTGCGTGTCTCCTTAATGACCCGCATCGTGTCGTTGAACATGGTTTTCGTGAAAGTGAAGCCGAGAACGTCCGTAGCGAACATGTTGCGGATCAGAGGCCAATCTGCCTGCATAATCGTCCAGAGGTCACCCAGGGTAAGGCAGTAGTAGAACTCGTCGGTCTTGTTGTTGCCGGTAACATTGTTGATATGCTGCTGATTGACCATATTGTCGAAGACTCGCCAGACAGCTTTCACGAAGGCTGGATTGACGGGCGTACCGAGAATGTTGGGAAAGGCAGTATAGCTCTGCCCGTTCTGCCGGGCATTGCGGACCAGCGTCCACCACTCCATCCGCCCGAAGCGTTCCTCTAAGTAGTCGGCGAGCACCGAGCGCAGTGCGTTCTCCACCGCGAACACGAAGGGGTAGATCGACGAAAATTCTTTCACCTTGCGAGTATAGATCTTGTGGATCACCAGCCTCTGCTCAGGTATGGGTATCTGCTGTAGGGCCTGGACCTGAACCCCTTCGTGGATACTGTCGCGTAAGAGGGTCGGGTTAAGGGTGCGCATGTCCGCCTTGAAGTGATCCACCTGCTGCGGGGTGGGGACGAATGTCAGTTATTCACCCAGTAGATGTGATGTCGGCACATGCCGCTTGGTGATGCTGGACACTTGCTCCCCCTTGCAATGCGAGTCTCTTTTCCCTATAACAAAGCTACTCGCTGAGTGGTGGCACAATGGTGTTGCGAGCCCATGGCCTTACCATGGCACTTGGAGAGTCTAAACGGAATTCGGCTAGGCGTGGTCTTCACAGACTGCGCCTTTAGTCGTTCAGGGATATTGCTGGACTTTGGTATGCAACGATTTGGCATCCTTGAAAGGGGTCGAACCTACGACCCGGTCGTTCAGCTTTATAAATATGCGAACTTTTGCAATTAATTACCCTCCGCTTTGGCAGGCCTGGGACCGTCAGCGGTCCAGCAGGTTTGGCAGTATAGATCTGGAGCGCATGCCGGTACTAGGCTGCGTTATGCCGGCATGCGTATGCGATTTCGAGAGTGAACTGGACGGCTAAACCTGTGGCTTTCTAACAGTTCTCCCTTGCGACAAGGCGGCAGGCTTATAGCTTGCATCGAAGCGCGTATAGCGCGACGATCAGGATGAGATGCCGTATTGCCTCGTTTGTGAATGTTCCTGGTCTCCTGGACCATTGCCTCACAAGATTGCTCCTTTCCGCTGTGAGCGTTCAAGTCGCGGAGAGTTGAGCTGTTTCGGAATTTGCGCCGAAGATCATGGCATGGGCTTTATTTCGACGCCACTCTTTGACGCGCCGTTGCACTGTTCGCAGGAGTCCGTCGGGGTACTCATTCGGATAACGCGCTTGAAGCCGCTAGAGCAACTCGCGGCCTGTCCGCCAAGGTTCCTCCTCAAACCAAGAGCGGAGATCGTCGGTCACGCGGATGAGCGGGTCTGGTCTACGTCGCTCTCGGCGCAGTTTTGGTTTCGCTTTGGCCGTCGGACGGATTTCGCCTTCCGTCCAGGCGTGGCTCAGGTTCTGCAAGAACGTTTCGATATCCGGCGTGGCTGTTGACAGCGAGGCGATTGCTGGCAACCTCGACAAGACGCTGCTGCGCTGTTCGAATATCGCGCAATAGTTTCACAGGATCCAACTGATCGCAGATGTGCGATAGCTAGCGCATCGCACTTGAATTGAGAATCGAGTGGGGTTTTCACGAGGGTATTGGTGTGATTCACTGCGGTTGGAGGTGAATCACATGGGTAAATCTCATTCTGTTGATCTTCGTCAGCGTGTTGTTTCCATGGTCGCTAGCGGCCAATCACGGCGAGCCGCTGCCCGTCATTTCGCAATCAGCGACAGCAGTGCGATCAAGCTGCTGCAACGCCGGGAGCGGACTGGGCTGATAACCCCCGCGCGTCAAGGAAGGCCACCAGGTGCAGGGAAACTGTCGGCGTTTCGCGATTTCCTGGTCGCACAGGTCGAAGGCAAACCGGATATCACCATGCCAGAGCTTGCCCGTCGCCTTGAGGATGAACATGGATTGGTTATTCCACCATCGTCCCTGTCGCGGTTTTTGATAACGCAGGGATACACATATAAAAAAACAGATAATGGCGTCGGAACGCGCTCGCGCTGATATCCGAAAGGATCGTGATGTCTGGATTTCGAAACGCCAACCCCGGATGCGATTTGAACCGCATCGACTTGTTTTCTTGGACGAAACCTCGGTGAACACAAAGATGGTGAGACTGCGTGGGCGCTCCCCGCGCGGCGAGCGTCTCATCACGGATGCGCCCTTTGGCCACTGGGGGACACAGACATTCATTGCAGGCTTGCGCTGTTTCGGTCTTACTGCGCCCTGGATTATTGACAGGCCGATGAACCGGGAAATCTTCGACACCTACATCGAGACCCAGCTTGCGCCGACACTCGAACCAGGCAATGTCGTCATCCTGGATAATCTTCGCGTTCACAAGAGCGATAAAGCCAAAGCCTGCCTCAAGGAAGTTGGTGCGTGGCTCCTGTTTCTGCCGTCTTATTCGCCAGATTTGAACCCGATCGAAATGGCCTTCGCCAAAATTAAGGCCCATCTCCGAGCCGCCGCCGCTCGCACGTTTGACGCACTCTCAAATGCGCTCGGATCCATCTGCAACCTCTTCAACGTAAGCGCTAATTTCTGTGCGCCTTCTGTAGCGGAGTGCTGTGAGGCATGAAGCGTCCACCAAAAAATAGGTGGACACCAAATCATGGATGAAGATGCTCCTAAACTGCAGGTACGGCTTGTTGGTCGCGACGGCCGCCGTCGATATGACCCTGCGTCGAGAGATCAGCTTGTCGCGGCGTGCTTAGAACCCGGCGTTTCGGTCTCGCGGCTGGCGCTGGAGCACGGCGTCAATGCGAATCTCGTCCGGAAGTGGATGAAGAAGTCCAGAGCGGAGCGTCAATTGCCTTTGGCCTCGGCGTTCGTTCCGGTTCAGATTGCTCCGGATATGCACTCGGGTTCTGCTGGCGATCTGAAGAAGACCAAGCCATTGAGCCAGTGCCTTCCCGCATCCAAGGTGAGCGCACTCCTGCCGAACGGGGTCAGCCTGACCGTCGAGTGCGCCGGTGTGGAAGTGCTGGAAGCAATCATAGGAGCGCTGGGTCATGTTCAGACTGGGCGGTGATCTCAAGGTTTACCTGCATCGCGAACCGATCGACTTCCGCGCGGGCATCAACAGCCTGGCGGTCCTGGTCCAGGAGACGATGGCGCTGGATCCGTTTGCGCCTGCGGTTTTTGCCTTCTGCAATCGCCGGCGTGACCGAATGAAGCTGCTGTTTTTTGATCGTTCCGGTTTTGTGATGGTCCTGAAGCGGTTGACCGAGGACAGGTTCAGATGGCCCCGTTGCGAGGTGCCGGTGGTCATGCTGACGACAGAACAGCTTCACTGGATCCTCGATGGCATCGATATCGACGCAATGGTGCGCCATCCGGTGCGGCAATATCAGATTGCCGGCTGACGGATGTCGAATTGAGCAGTTGACGCGGCTGGGCGGTTCAGATTCAAGAATCTGATGACTCGCACCGGCGAACCGAGCATTGCAGAACTGATGGCGCAATTGGCAGCCAATGCTGCCGAAATCGCTGCGCTCAAAGCCGAGAAGGAAGCGCTCTCGCAGCGGGTCGTCAAGCTGGAAGAAGAGCTTGCACTGGCAAAACTCCATCGCTTTGCCCCCCGCAGTGAAAAGCACATTGATCGTCTCTTCAACGAGGCCGAAGAGGCTGCGGTCGAGGATGGCAGCGAAGCAGGCGATGTTGTCGAGCTTCCGGACACCGGCCTGCCAGCGGTAGAAGGTCAAACGGGAAAGAAGCGTGGACGCAGACCTCTGCCAGAAGACCTGCCACGCGAGCGCGTCGAATATGACCTCCCCGACGATCAGAAGTCTTGTCCCTGCTGCCAGGGTCAGATGCATCGCATGGGCGAGGCTGTTACCGAGCAGCTCCATATCGAGGTCAAGGCAAAGGTCCTACAGAATGTGCGGTTCAAGTACGCTTGCCGCCATTGCGACCGCACCGGGATCAACACACCCGTCGTGATCGCACCGATGCCGACGCAGCCCCTGCCGGGCAGCATCGCTACCGCCTCGACGTTAGCCTTCGCGCTCGTCCACAAATACGTCGACGGCACACCGCTTTACCGCGTGGCTCAGACATTCGAGCGTGCTGGTGTTCCGATCAGCCGCGGCGCTCTCGCTCACTGGGTCATCGGCTCAAGCGAGAAGCATCTGCACCGCATCTATGATGCGCTGAAACTGCGGTTGCGATCGCAGCCTCTCATTCATGGCGATGAGACGACGGTTCAAGTCCTCAAGGAAAAGGACAAGGAGGCCACCAGCACATCGTACATGTGGGCCTATCGCAGCGGCGAGGACAGTGACCAGCCAATCGTACTGCTCGATTATCAGCCCGGGCGCGGCCAGATCCACCCGCAGACCTTCCTTGGTGACTACCGCGGCATATTGGTGAGCGATGGCTACACAGCCTGGCGCACATTGCATGGCGCAACCCATGTCGGATGCATGGCTCACTCCAGGCGGCGCTTCGTCGAAGCCCTCAAGGCAAGAAAGAATGGCGGCGGCCCGCCGGAGCAAGCGCTCAGGTTCTTCGAGCAGCTCTACCGGATCGAGAGGCAGGCGCGAGAGATAAAGCCCGACGCCGGTGAAACGCAGGCCGCCTGCATTCGCCGCTTCCGGCAACAGCACAGTTTGCCTGTCCTGAACGCCCTCAAGACGTGGCTCGATAACATCGCGCCGAAGGTCGTGCCGGATACCAAGCTCGGCGATGCTGTGTCCTACACCCTGAACCAATGGGATTATCTGACGCGCTACACCAGCGACGGCAGGATGCCGATCGATAACAACATCCTGGAACGCGACATCAGGGTTTTTGCGACCGGAAGAAAATCGTGGCTGTTCAGCGACACTGCTGACGGAGCCAAGGCCAGTGCTGTGATTTACAGTCTGATGCTGACATGCCGCGCCTGTGGCGTCGACCCTCTGATCTGGCTGCGCCACGTACTCACCGAGTTGCCACAGCGCGAAGAGAATGCCGACATCGGCGACCTGCTCCCGTTCAACTTCTCCAAGACCTCCACGACCGAATAGAGCCGGATACCGCGACCGATGCTATCCGCCGTTCGGTGTGGAACAGGCGTCAATACGCATCGAAAATCGCGCTTACTCTTCAACAGCCAAGAATGTCGAAACTATTTTACAGCCGCAGGCTATGGGTTCGATTAAAGGTACGGCGCTCTAATTTCGGACTTCGGTTGGTGTTCTCGGATCTGCCAAGAGCCTCTGATAGGGCGTTGCAGGAGGATGATAGATCTTTTTGACCACTGCGCCATCGCGATGCTTCTCCCGCAGCTTAAAGGATGGCTGAAAGAAGTTATGAAGAAGCGCACCGATCGGTAGAGATCGGTCAGGGTCGCAGCGGCCTCGACCCCCTCATAGCGATGATAACCAACAATGCGGCGAACGATCGACCCATTCTTCTGCTCGACGAAAGCCCGATCATTCTTGCGGTAGGGACGGCAACGCGTGAACTCGATAGAATTTCGATGCAGACTTTCGACAGCATATCGGCCGCGCTTCGATCCATGGCGATGCGCCGGTTTGGGGTACACTAGAGATAGTGAGCCTCGAAGGCTGCACAAGCCGGCAGAGATCGCTGTAGAAGACGATCCGATCCAATATAGTGCCACCTTCCTGACGATCTTCACGCAGGTCCAAAGACGCTTCCACAGGCATCAGAGCAAAAAATATTTCCAACGATGCATCCAAACGGAATGACCTGTCTTTCTCTTATCGGTTGGCGCGCATAGAAACCTCTCTTGCTGCACTCGCATGTCAGGGCGCACGTTTTGAGAAGGCTCCGCAAGCAGTTCGATGAAAGCTTCAATTTCAGATCACATCCTCGCGTCTGCCGGCGCACTCTTCTACCGCGAAGGCATCCGCGCTGTCGGCATCGACCGCATCATCGAAGAAACCAAGGTCGCCAAGGCAACGCTCTATAGGCATTTCCCGTCCAAGGATCATCTCGTGGCGGCCTATCTTCAGGACCGTCACGAGCGGGTCATCCGCTCTCTGGAAGAGGTTTTGAACGAAGTCCCGAGCCCGCGGGATCAGCTCAATCTCATCTTCGAGCGGCTGCATGAGAAGGCGGACAGCCCCGAGTTTCGTGGATGCGCGTTCGCCCTGGCGGTGGCCGAGCACGGCGATTCAGAACGCGTTGTTACCGTCGCGCGCGCCCACAAGGCGACCGTCAGCCAGATGTTTCGCGCGCTGATGGAAAGAGCGGGTGTAGAGGCCGCCCAGCCGGCCGCTCATCTTTCTCTCCTCTACGAAGGAGCTCTGGCGACCGTCGCCGTTGGTCGCGATCCCCAGGCTGTTCTCACCGCCAGAGACTGCGCTCTCTTCGTATTCGACACCGCACTTTCTTCGATCAAGACCGCTGAAAAAGGCAGAGCATGACAAAGGCAATAGACTATTTCTTCGGCATCGGTTCACCCTGGTCCTTCATTGGTCTTGATGCTTTTTCAGAACTTGCATTGAGACATGGAGCGTCGATCCGACCACATCTGATCTCGGTGATCGAGGACAACGGCGGGATCTATTCCCGCAACCGGCCGGAAGCCCGGCGTGCCTACTGGACCAAGGACTTGAAGCGCTGGGCATTCCTGCGCGGCAAGGCGCTGAACTTCGAAAACCGTGCTGCCCTGTCCGATCCCACGCCCGCCGGCTTCATGGTCATCGCCGCCATCGAGGACGGCTTGGACTGGCTCGGGCTCACCCGCGCGCTGCAGACGGCATTCTGGACGGACGCGGCGGATATCGGGCGGAGCGAGGTGCGTCAGGCGATCGCCAGTTCTGTAGGGATCGACGGGGCGAAGCTGGAAGAACGCGCTCAGGCCGAGGCCACCCAATCGATCTGGAGATCCAATATCGAAAGCGCCAGGAACTCCGGCGTCTTCGGCCTTCCGACGTTTCGCTACGAAGACGAACTTTACTGGGGGCAGGACAGCCTGCCTTTCCTTGAGCGCCACCTGAACGGCGAGAAGATCGCCGTCTGACGGCTCACTTTTGAGACTTGGTACCGGTCAATCTGCATCCATGCCTGATCGTGACGGCATGGCGCGATTTCGGCTGGCACGGTCAGCACCGAAAAGGACGTGAAAGATGGGTATCCTATCCGCTGAGCTATCGGGCCAATTGCAGGCAAGGTTCGGCGATCGCTTCTCGATCTCGCAGGCGCTGCGCGAGCAGCATGGCCGCGGCGAGTCCCATCACACACTGGCAATCCCGGATGCCGTGGTATTCGCGCAAAGCACCGACGACGTAGCCGAAACCGTCCGGCTCTGCGCCGCGGCAGGCGTGCCCGTCATCGCCTCGGCGCCGGAACCTCGCTCGAGGGGCACCTGACCGCAGTGCGCGGTGGCGTTTCGATCGATCTTTCGCAGATGTCACAGATCATTCGCGTCAGCGCCGAGGATCTCGACTGCACCGTCCAGGCCGGTGTCACGCGCGAGCAGCTCAACGCGCATCTGCGCGACCAAGGCCTGTTCTTCCCGATCGACCCTGGGGCCAACGCGTCGATTGGCGGCATGGCGGCGACACGGGCATCGGGCACCAACGCCGTGCGCTACGGCACCATGCGCGAAAATGTGTTGTCGCTGACCGTCGTGCTGCCAACGGGTCAGATCATTCGCACCGGTGGCCGGGCGCGCAAATCGTCTGCCGGTTACGATCTCACGCGCCTCTTCGTCGGCTCGGAAGGCACGCTCGGCATCATCACCGAAGTCATCTTGCGGCTCCAGGGCGTTCCGGAAACCATTTCGGCAGCCCTCTGCTCATTCGAGAGCGTGGAGCAGGCGGTGAAGGCCGCGATCGCGATCGTGCAGCTTGCCATCCCTATCTCGCGGATAGAGCTTTTGGACCGCGGCCTGATTGCTGCCTCCAACGCCTATTCCGGCCTCTCGCTGAAGATCGAAGATACCCTCGCCTTCGAATTCCACGGGTCTCCTGCCTCGGCTCAGGAGCAGGTCGAACTGGTTGCGGAAATCGTCAAGGATCACGGCGGCAAGGATTTCGAATGGGCCAATGCGCCAGAGGAGCGAAATCGCCTCTGGAAGGCCCGGCATAACGCATTCTACGCAGTCGTCTCGCAGAGACCGAATGCCAAGGGCTGGTCATCCGATGTCTGCGTTCCGGTATCGGAACTCAGCGGCTGCATTCTCAGGACCCGCGCACTGTTGCAGGAGTGCAGTGTTCCGGCTGCCATTCTCGGCCATGTCGGCGACGGCAACTATCATGTAGTCTTCGCCGTGGATCCCGAAAACACGGCGGAACTCACCGAGGTCGCGGCCATCAACGAGGCGATGGTCGAACACGCAATCTCTGTCGGCGGAACCTCGACCGGGGAACATGGCGTCGGCACCGGCAAGATCGGCTATCTACGTCAGGAACACGGAGACGCCGTCGAGCTGATGGCCCTGCTGAAGCAAGCCATCGATCCCCAGGGCATCATGAACCCCGGCAAGATCCTGCCGGTGTGAGTGTTGCCGATCTTTCCAACGTTGTTCACGGGAGACGGTGCGATGGACGGCTTCAAACCCCACAGCTCTCATTGGGGCGCATTCTTTGGACGGCATCAGGGCGAAGCCCTCGAAATCCGCCCGCATCCCGCCGACCCACACCCATCTCCCCTGCTCGGCAATCTGCCCGCAATCGCCCATAGCCCCGCCCGCATCCGGCGCCCGGCCGTCAGGCGCGGCTGGCTTCAAGGCAGGCCCGATAATGCCGCGAAACGCGGGAGCGACGGTTATGTCGAGGTCAGCTGGCCGGAAGCGCTCGATCTTGTCGCCAACGAGCTTCGCCGTGTTCACGCCGAAGCCGGACCGCGGGCCATTTTCGGCGGCTCGTACGGCTGGTCCAGCGCAGGGCGGTTTCATCACGCCCAAAGCCAGATCCATCGTTTCCTCAACGTGCTCGGCGGATATGTCAGATCGGTCAATACCTACAGTTCAGGCGCGGCGATGGTCATCATTCCGCATGTGCTCGGTCCTTACGATACCTTCGACCGAAAGAGCGTCACCTGGGACGCAATCGAACGCAGCAGCGAGCTGATCGTTGCCTTCGGCGGCATGGCGGTCAAGAACACCGACGTCCATGGCGGCGGCATCAGCCGGCACGTCGTGCGCCCGGCGCTGAGCGGTGCCCGTGCGCGCGGCGCCCGCTTCGTACTCATAAGCCCGCTCAAGGATGACATTGCGAGTGATCTCGATGCCGAATGGCTGCCGGTCACCCCTGGAACCGACGTCGCGCTCATGTTGGCGATCGCCTTCGTCCTCGTCAGCGAGGGACGTCACGATCGGGGATTTCTCAACCGCTATACGACAGGCTATCCACGCTTCGAGGCTTATCTGCTGGGACGCGAGGATGGCGTCGAGAAGAGCCCGCAATGGGCAGCCGGTATCTGCGGTATCGCGACCCAGACGATCGTGGATCTGGCGCGGCGCATGGCCAACGCCCGAACGCTGATCACCGTCAGCCATTCCCTGCAGCGCGCCGACTACGGCGAACAGCCGGTCTGGATGGGGATCGTGCTCGCGGCCATGCTCGGCCAGATCGGGCTCGATGGCGGCGGCTTTTCCTATTCGCTCGGCGCGCTCGGCAACATCGGCAAAAGCCAGCTCGCCGTTCCCTTGCCGACGCTCAAGCAATTCCACAATCCAGTGCCGGATTTCATTCCCGTCGCACGGATCGCCGACATGCTGCTGAACCCGGGCGAAGCGTTCCACTACAATGGCCAGGCTCTGTGCTATCCCGACATCCGCCTTGTCTACTGGGCGGGCGGCAACCCGTTCCATCATCATCAGGATCTCAACAGGCTTCGTCAGGCGTTCAAGAGGCCCGAGACGATCATCGTGCACGAGACGGCCTGGACGTCCTCGGCACGCCACGCCGATATCGTCCTGCCCGCGACCACGACGCTTGAGCGTGACGATATCGGCGCGGCCGACCATGATCCGATAATGATCGCAATGAAGAGGCTGATCGAACCAGTCGGCGAAGCACGCGATGACTATGAGATATTCGCAGATATCGCAGAGCGCCTCGGCAAGCGCGGCGAATTCACCGAGAACCGGTCGAACCGCGAGTGGCTCGCTTTCCTCTTCGAGAAAACACGCGCGGCACTTGCCACCGCTGGTCACCCCGCGCCGGATTTTGAGACGTTCTGGGAGATGGGCGAACTGCAACTCCCGGTAAAACCTGACGATGGTGGCCCTGCGCGCGCATTCCGGACCGATCCGGACGCCAATCCGCTGCCCACGCCATCGGGCAAGATCGAGATCTTCTCCGAAACGATCGAAAGCTTTGGCTATGACGATTGCCGCGGCCATTCGCGCTGGTTTGAACCGGACCCGACGGCGAAGGCGGCGGAGGGCCGCTATCCACTCTATCTCGTCTGCAATCAGCCGCACTCGCGCCTGCACAGTCAGCTGGACTACGGCGACTTCAGCCGCTCCACCAAGATCAACGGCCGCGAACCGGTGCGCATCAACCCGGTGGATGCGGCAGAGCGTGGCATTTCGGATTGCGATATCGTCAGGCTGTTCAACGCCCGCGGCAGTTGCCTGGCGGCTGCGGTGATCAGCGCGGATGTGAAACCTGGAGTGATGCAGCTTGCCACCGGAGCTTGGTTCGAGCCTGATGATGCCGATGCCGAGATCGCCATGTGCATTCATGGCAACCCGAATATCCTCACCCGTGATGCCGGCACGTCGCAGCTTGCCCAGGCCTCGACCGGACAGCTGACAAAGGTCGATGTCCAGCGCTATGCCGGAGAATTGCCGCCGGTGCGCATTCTCGACGGGATGGCGTTCATCGAGGAACAGAACGCCTGAGCGATCGAGCTCATCGCGCTAGCAATTGCTGGAAATCCTGATCCTCGTGCTTCAGATTGCGCTGATAAAATAATCTACAAATTTGGTCGAAAAAGAACAACCAGTCTTTCTCGAAATCGATCCACTACCATAGGCTCCTGTTCGTAGTCAGCCCGGCAACCAAACAGGACCGCTTCATGAACGACCATTCTTTCCGCCCTCTTCTTTCCCGTCGTCGTCTGCTGACCGCCACCTCTGCACTGGCATTTGCCGCTCTGGTCGCGACAGCTAGTGTAACCCCGGCCCTGGCTGAGGACGGAGCGCATGATGGCGGAGACGTCGTGTTCCTGATCGACTCCCTGGGCGACACCTGGATCCCCAACAACAGCGCGATCTCCAGTTTTCAGGGCCATATCTGGGGTCATGTAACCGACAAGCTTCTCTACGTCGATGCCGATGGCAAGGTCAGCCCGTGGATCGCCGAACGCTGGGAGCAGAACGACAATGCGACCGAATTCACCTTGCATCTCAAGACCGGCGTGACTTTCTCCGATGGCAGCCCGCTGGATGCGGCAGCCGTCGTCGCCAATCTCGACATCTGGTATGCCGGGCGCAAGAGCGAGGGCATCAATCCAATCGGCCTGTTCCCCAAAACCTACGATCATGCCGAAGCCGTCGATGCGGCAACCGTTAAGGTTTTCTTCAAGAAGCCGACCCTCGGCTTCATCCCGACGCTCGGCTACCACGGCTCGATCCTCATCTCCCCGAAGACCATCGCCTCGCCGGCAAGCGCCCAGGCGGACCTGGGCAAGACCTCCGGCAGCGGGCCTTATGTCGTCGAGTCCTGGAAGGAGGGCGACTACGTCAAGCTCGCCAGGCGCAAGGATTACAACTGGGGCCCGACAGCGGTCGGCCAGACCGGTCCCGCCCATCTCGATACGATCACCTACAAGCTCGTCTCCGAACCGTCGCTGCGCGTTGCGGCAGTCCAGTCCGGCCAGGCAGACGTCGCCTACAACGCGTCGCCTCAGGAGCTTGAATCCCTCAAGTCGGAAGGCCTGACGGTGGCGACGCCCCGCTATCTCGGCTTCGTCAACGGCTGGGCTGTTAACACCAAGCTTGCCCCCTATGACGACGTGAAGGTTCGCCAGGCGCTTCAGGCCGGCATCAATCGCCAGGAAATCATCGACACCGTCTATACGCCCGACTGGAAGCTTGCGACCTCCTTCATCCAGAGCAACGTTCCGGGTGCGACCGACCAGAGCGCGCTGCTGGCCTACAATCCTGAAAAGGCGGAGAAGCTTCTCGACGAGGCAGGCTGGAAGAAGGGCTCGGATGGCATCCGCGTCAAGGATGGCAAGCCGCTGTTGCTGACGCTGAATTCGAATCCCTACCTCGCAACATCGAAGTCGATCGACGAACTGATTTCGCAGCAGCTCGGCAAGATCGGCTGGAAGGTTAATATCCGCGCCTATGACGTGGTCACGTTCGGCCAGAAGGTCAAGTATGGCGGCGCCGGAGTGCCTGCCTATGAGGTGACGCGCTCCTTCATCGACGCCGGCACAGTCGCCGGCATTCTGACCAGCGCCAACAATGGCGAGAACTGGTTTGCGCTCGACG
Organism: Rhizobium favelukesii; assembly: GCF_000577275.2. Lineage (NCBI taxonomy): Bacteria > Pseudomonadati > Pseudomonadota > Alphaproteobacteria > Hyphomicrobiales > Rhizobiaceae > Rhizobium > Rhizobium favelukesii. The sequence continues at coordinate 498,669 of NZ_HG916855.1, read as the reverse complement.
AGAGCGACAAGACCCTCAACGATCTGCGCGACAAGATCGCCGGCGCCGGCTCCATCGACGCTCGCAAGCCGCTTCTCGACGAGCTGCAGAAATACGTCCTCGACCAGGGCTACTTCATTCCGCGAACGCAGATCGTCCAGCGCATCTACGTGCAGTCGCCGAAGCTCAAGGGCGAAATCTACAACGGCGTCGCCTATGCCAGCTACTACACGGCAACGAAGAGCGAATAGCCCGGCATTTCAACAGACACAGAGGTGATGGGCATGAGCAAAGCCTATTTCAACTATGCCCGAAAACGGCTGCTGCAGGCGATCGTCGTGATCCTGCTGTCTTATGTCTTCACCTTTGTCGTCGTCAGCATCCTGCCCGGCGATCCGATTACCAATGTCCTCAACAACCCGCAAAACGGCTTCACGCCGGATGAGATCAAGGAGATCATCGCTGCGCAGGGACTGGACAAGCCGATCCCCGTGCAGCTTTGGAACGCCTTTTCCGGCTTCGTGACAGGGGATCTCGGCCTGTCGATGCGGACCAACAGACCAGTGGCGACGCTGATCGGCGAGGTTCTGCCATCGACCCTCGTGCTTGCCTCGGCCGGCCTTGCGGTCGCGCTTTTCCTGGCAACGATCATCGCTTACGGCACACAATTTTTGCCCCGACGCTACGGACAGGGTCTGCTGCGCGGCTTCCCCTCGCTGTTCCTGTCGGTTCCGAACTTCGTGATCGGACTGGTGCTGATCCACCTCTTCGGTTTCCAGCTCGGCGTCTTTCGCGTCATCGAGCCCGACAGCTTCTGGGCAACGATTTTCGCAGCGATCGCCCTCGGCATTCCGATCTCGGCGCAGATTGCCGAAGTCCTGATTGCCAATCTCGACCATGAGTCCGGCCAGGACTACGCCGCAGTCGCACGCGGCCGGGGACTTGGCCAGATGCGGCTCTTCGTCATGCACCTGCTGAAGCCGTCATCGCTGCCCGTCATCACGGTCGTCGCTCTGACGATCGGCGAGTTGCTCGGGGGCTCGCTGATCACCGAGACGGTGTTTGGCCGCAACGGGCTTGGCAGCCTGGTGCAGCGGTCGGTCAGCACTCAGGACCTGCCGGTCCTACAGGCCGTCGTTTCGCTCGCGGCGGTGGTCTTCGTCGTCGTCAACTTGATCGCCGACCTGACCTACCCGCTGCTCGATCCTCGCGTGAAACTCCTCGGCACGCAGCCGCGTCGCCCGACGACCGCTGATGACAGCTCTCTTCCCATATCGAAGGCGGTGACCCCATGACGCTCGCCTCGATTTCTTCCATTCCGCGTGTGCCGCTGATCGGCCGCCTAACGGGCCTGCGTGTCCCGCCAGTCGTGATCCTGTCGTTCCTGGTCGTCGCCCTGGCGATCGCCTGGTCCTTGGCGCCTGGCCTCTTCACGAGCTACGATCCGGTGAACGGCACCCCCGCCCAGAAATTGCTCGGCCCGAGTGCAGCGCACTGGTTCGGCACCGATCATCTCGGCCGCGACCTCTACGCACGCGTCGTCTATGGCACGGCCTCATCGGTGGCGAGCGCTCTGATCGCGGTCGTGATCGGCGTTGTCGCCGGCGGAATTATCGGGCTGCTGGCCGGTTTCTTCGGCGGCTGGGTGGACACTGTCTTTGCCCGCCTCGTCGATGTCTTGCTGGCAATCCCCAAATTCCTGCTTGCCGTCATCGTCGTCACCGCAATTGGTTTCGACACGACCAATGCAGCAATCGCGACGGGCGTCTCCGCCGTTGCCCTTTTTGCCCGGGTGATGCGCTCCGAAGTCATCAAGACCAGGCAGGCGACATTCGTCGAATCGTCCTTCCTGCTCGGCGGATCGCGCTGGCACATTCTGTGGCGCCACGTGCTTCCGAACGCATCGCGATCGGTGCTGCCGCTTGCCGTCCTGCAGTTCGGCGATTCCATCCTGGTGATCGCCAGCCTTGCCTTCCTTGGCTACGGCGACCCGCCGCCTGCTTCCGATTGGGGCCTGCTGATCTCGATCGGCAAGGATTACCTCAAATGGCCCTGGCTGGTTTACGCCCCGGCCCTCGTCACGATCGCAACCGTTCTCTCTGTAAACAGGATCAGCCGATGGCTCCGCAAGACAGACTGACCACGTTTTTGAATCGCCCATCTTCCCCATTGCTGCGGGCCGAAGGATTGTCGGTGGCCTACGGTACCCACAAGGTCGTGACCAGTGTCGGCTTCGAGCTTGGACGCGGCAAAAGTCTCGCGCTGATCGGCGAATCCGGATCGGGCAAATCGACGATCGCCCGCGCCGTCCTGCGGCTGCTTCCCGCAACGGGGCACGCCACCGGCCGCGTCGAATTCGATGGCCAGGAGCTTCTGGGGCTTCCTGAGCGCCGCTTTCGCCCGTTCAGGGGACGCAGGATCGGCTTCGTACCGCAGGACCCCGGCAATTCTCTGAACCCGGTTCGCACCATCGGCGCGCAGGCAATGGAAGCCGCCGCACTGCTGGACGAACCGGACAAGGCGCTTCGCAAGGCGCTCATTCTGGAGACATTCGCGCAGGTCGGGCTCGACAATCCGCAGCGTGCCTATGACTCCTACCCCCACCAGCTTTCCGGCGGCATGCTACAGCGCGTTCTGATCGGTCTCGCCGTTCTGCCGCGGCCGTCGCTGCTGGTCGCAGACGAGCCGACCTCCGCACTCGATGTGACGATCCAAAAGCGCATTCTCGACCTGCTGTCGAAGCTGCAGGAGGAGCTGCAGATCAGCCTTCTACTGATCACCCATGACCTGGCGATCGCAGCCGAGCGCGCGGATTCTATTGTCGTCCTCAAGGACGGCGCGATCCAGGAAGCCGGAAACACCGCTACAGTATTCTCCGCCCCTTCCTCGTCCTACGCCAGAAAACTCCATGGCGACGTGCCGGCGCTCAATCCTGACCGTTACAGGCCATTGCGAGAGCCCGGTTTCCGGCACCTTGTCGCGAGGCGCGAAAAGGCACCGAAGATCGAGGTCAGCGGCGTAACAAAGAATTTCACCGTCGACGGCAAGGTTCTGACCGCCGTCAACGACGTCTCGTTCGAGGTTCAGGCGGGCACGACGCATGCGCTGGTCGGGGAATCCGGATCCGGGAAGACGACGGCCATCCGCCTTCTGCTCGGGCTGGAGCAACCCGATACCGGAAAGATCGCCGTTGGCGGCGAACAGGTGAACGGTCGGTCCCCCGAGCAGCTTCGCTCTGTCTGGCGGCACCTGCAGCTTGTCTATCAGAACCCGTTCACATCCCTCGATCCGACCTGGACCGTCGAGAAAATCGTGCGCGAGCCGCTGGACCGCTTCAGGATCGGAACACATCAGGAGCGGGCACTCGCGGTGCACAAGGCGTTCGCAGATGTCGGGCTGGGCGGGCATCTCTTGTCCAGCAAGCCGGCCGCCTTGTCGGGCGGCCAGCGCCAACGCGTTGCCATCGCCCGGTCGCTTGTCCTGAAACCCGATGTGATCGTGCTTGACGAGCCTACCTCGGCGCTCGACGTCAGCGTTCAGGCCGACATCGTCGAAGTGCTGCTGTCGCTGCAGGTCAAGCTCGGCCTCACCTATGTTTTCGTGTCGCATGATCTGGCGCTGGTGCGCCAGCTTGCCCACACGGTCTCTGTCATGCAGCGCGGTCGCATCGTCGAGCACGGTACTGTCGGAGAGATCTTCGACACGCCCCGCCAGCCCTACACCCGCTCGCTGCTGGAATCGATCCCGTCAGGGACCGCGCGCTTTGCGCGAACCCAGCCCCTGCAGCAGCGGCAGATCTTCAATGGGGAAAAGATCGCATGACCGTCATCGCCCCCGCCCCGACACCGTTGGCGTCATTCCGTCCGAAGAAGCGGCTCGGGTTCAACACGCGTGTCTCGTTCACCGATGAAATCGGCCCCGCACACGGCTTGCGGGAAGGCATCGAGCTTTTCAAGGCGGCCGAACGTCTGGGCTACCAGTCAGGCTGGGCCTATCAGCGGCATTTCGACCACTATCTATCCTCGCCGCTGCCCTTCTTCGCCGCGGCAGGTCAGCATACCAGCCATATCGTGCTGGGTTCTGCCGTCATTCCGATGCGTTATCAGGACCCTATCCTGCTGGCGGAAGCCGCAAGCACTACCGACCTCCTGATTGGGGGCCGATTGGAACTGGCGATCTCGACCGGCGCCAACGCAGCCTTCGATGCCGTCTTCGGCACGGTCGACACCGACGCCAGGACGGAAGCCAAGCGCCGTCAGGCGCGCTTCCTGTCCGCGATCTCCGGCGAGGTTCTGCACACCGTCGCAGAACCAGGCCAGGGTGTCGCGGAAGGCAGCCAACTGAGGGTGACACCGCACAGTCCGACCCTTCGCTCGCGCATCCGTCAAGGTTCCGCCAGCCTCGGGTCAGCGATCCAGGCCGCCGAACTCGGCATCGGCCTGATCGCCGGAACCGTACAGCACGACCACGCCGAGGGTGAGAGTTTCGGAAGCTATCAGGCCCGTTGCATCGAGGCCTTTAGGGCCAACTGGCGAAAGCAGCGGACGAGCGAGCCGCCGCCTGTCGCCGTGGCGGCTTCGGTCCTGGTCGGCACGACGCCGGAGCTTCGCGAGAAATACGCAGCCTATGATCTCGAGCGCCGTACCCAAGGCATCGCCGCATCGCGGCCGAAGGGCGCTCTCGAACCGAGCTCGCGAACCAACCAACCGCCTGGAAGCCAGATCTCGCCCGTCTTCCACGGGACAGCGGATCAGGTAATCGAAGCGGTGCTGAGTGATCCTGGGCTCGCTGCGGCCGACGAGATCGTTTTCTTCCTGCCGCCGGCCTTCGGCCTCGCCGAGAATATCCAGCTGCTGACCGACCTTGCCGGGACCATCGCCCCGAGCCTCGGCTGGTCACCGGACTGGTAAAACCTACACCGGATCTTAAAGCAGGGAGCTGCGGGTTAGAGATATTTTCTATAGTTTCAGTAGAAATAGAAAGACCTGTCTTCCTTAGCCTTTGTCTGCCGCCTAACTTTCGACCACCATCGACAATCAGAGGAGCTCCCATGTCCGCGGAATTCATCAGCGTCAGCTTTCCCAACGCCTCGAACGATCTCAATCCTCTTCCCGACGCTCCGGTCGATCCCCGCTATCTCGAGCGCTACTCGCGCGCCCTCGACGACTACGGCTTCAACTACACGCTGATCCCATACTCCTCCTCGTCCTTCGACCCTTTCACGATCGGCGCCACGGTTCTCGCGCATACGAAGAACATCAAGATCATCGTCGCGCTGCGGCCCAATACCGTCTACCCGACGGTTGCTGCCAAATCGCTTGCCACCCTTGATCAGTTGAGCGGCGGCCGCGTCGTCGTCCACTTCATTGCCGGCGGCAGCGATGACGAGCAGGCCCGCGAAGGCGACTTTCTCAACAAAGAGGAGCGGTACGAGCGGCAGGAAGAATATATCCGGATCCTGCGTCAGGCCTGGACGTCGGAAGAGCCTTTCGACTTCGATGGGAAATATTACCAGTTCAAGCAGTTCCGCAGCGCGGTGCGCCCAACGAACGGGCTGATCCCGATCTCTGTCGGCGGCTCTTCTGATGCCGCGTATCGCATCGGGGGATCACTGGGCGACATTTTCGGGCTCTGGGGCGAGCCGCTGGCGGAAACCAAGCAGCAGATCGAACGTATCTACGCCGAGGCGGCAACGGCAGGCAGGACGGACCGGCCGCGGATCTGGGTGACCTTCCGCCCGATCGTTGCGGAAACCGACGAACTGGCCTGGGAGAAGGCACACCGGGTGCTCGACCGTCTCAAGGACAACCGGGAAAAGGGCCTTCATCGCGCGCCGCCCTCTGCCCCTCGCCCCGCCAATGTCGGATCGCAGCGGCTCCTTGATATCGCCGCGCGTGGCGACGTCCATGATCGCGCACTCTGGTATCCGACGGTCACGGCGACCAACGCCTCCGGCGCCACGACCGCACTGGTCGGATCACCGCGCACCATTGCCGATTCCATCCTCGACTATATCGATCTCGGCGCCGACCTGATCTCCATCCGCGGCTATGACAATTTCAACGATGCCGTCGATTACGGACGCTATATCCTGCCCCTCGTGCGCGAGGGCATACGCGAGCGGGAAGAGGCAAAGAAGAAGGCCGCCGCCTGATGATCGCGCGCGAGACGGCTTTCGATCCACGTCTGCTGAGCGCGACGACGCGCGCTCTTGCGGACGCAGCTCCCGAGGCGGACCGGACCGGGGATTTTCCTTGGACGGGTATCCGGGCGGTTCATCAAAGCGGCCTGCTCGAAAGCACCGTCGCGGCGAGATATGGCGGCGCCGGCGCAACACTCCACGAGGCCGCAACGATCCTTGCGGCCCTCGGCCGCGGTGATCCATCGGTCGCGCTGATCAGCGCCATGACGATCTTCAATCACCTCGGTCAGGCAACGAAAAGCCATTGGCCCGAGGACCTCTACAAGCGCCTGCTTACTCAGGCCAGGCAGCATCCGCTGCTGCTCAATGCCGCGCGTGTCGAACCGGAACTCGGCTCGCCCGCCCGTGGCGGCCTGCCGGCGACGGTTGCCCGTCGTACCGCATCCGGCTGGTCGATCACCGGCCGCAAGCGCTTCGTCACCGGTGCGCACGGTCTGACTCATTTCCTGGTCTGGGCACACACCGATGAAACACCCACCCGGGTCGGAACATTCGTCGTTCCGAACGAGCTTCCCGGCATTCGCGTCATCGAGAACTGGAACAGCCTTGGCATGCGGGCCTCCGGCTCTCATGATGTCGAATACACCGACGTGGAAATCCCGCTGGAAAATGTCATCGATCTGGTCGATCCATCCGTTGCGCAACAGGACAACCGCGCGCACGCGGCAATCACGCTGGCGCTGACCGCGCTCTATCTCGGGGTGGCCGAAGCGGCACAGGAGGCGTTCATCCGCTTTGCTCACGAACGTGTTCCGACCAACCTCGGCCATCCGATCGCCCGCACCGAACGCTTCGTGACGCTTTCCGGCGAAATCGACCTTCTCGTCTCCGGCGCCCGGCAAATCATTTTCGATGCCCTGAAGGACAAGCAAGCCGAGGCAGAAAAGCACATCCGGGCCCGGCTGCTTGCAGGCCGGCAGCTGCGCGACGCGGTGCAGATCGCCGTGCGTGGCATCGGCAATCCCGGCCTCGGGAACGAACTGGGGCTGGAGCGCCATTTCCGGGACATTCAATCGGTGCTCGTCCATGCCCCCCAGGAAGACACCTCCATCTCCATTCTCGGGCGCGCTGCCTTCGAACGTTGGAAGAGCGAAAGCGACGCATCATCGGCGCCTCCGGTCAATCTCACTGTGTTGAAGACGGCCTGAACATGACACGCTACATCATCATCGGCGCCGGTGCAGTCGGCGCGAGCCTCGCGGCCGAGTTCGAGATCCATGGCATCCCCTATGTGCTCGTTGGGCGCGGCGCCCAGATTGCCCATATCGCCGCTCACGGTCTCTCGTATCGCCGGCCGGGCGGACACCGTGTGCTCCGGCTCACCACCGCCGACACGGCTACGCCACCGGCGCTTCAGCCGGATGATATTCTAGTCCTTGCGGTCAAGGCACAGGATGTCGAGTCGGCCACGGAATTCTGGGCCTGGCGGCAGGTCGAGGGTGCAGGCTTTGCATCCGAACTGCCCCTCGTGACATTGCAAAACGGGCTGGCTGCAGAAGACATCGCACTGAGGCGCTTCGATCGTGTCTATGCTGCCAGCATCCGCATTCCGGCGCGCTACACCGTCACCGGCGAGGTCGTTGTCGGAGGCGAGCCGAATGTCGGCATCGTCGCCCTGGGACGCCACCCCGACGGGCTCGACGACACGGCCTTGTCGATCGTCGCGGATCTTTCAAACGCGGGCTATCTCGCCGAAGCGCGCCCCGACATCCGGCGATGGAAGGCGGCCAAGCTGGAGCATAACGTCACCAATGCGGTCGAGCTTTTCGCAGGCCCTCCCGAAATCCGTTCAAAGGCCGCAGCCGGCCTGGCGCAAGAGGCACGTGCCGTTCTCATGGCCGCCGGTTACGATCCGGCGGCCCCCTCGGAGTGGAAAATCGACATCTCATCCTGGCGGGTCGCACCAGAGAGCGGCATCAAGCCCGGCCAGCAGTCGACCTGGCAAAGCTTCACCCGCGGGACTTCGAGCGAGGTCGATTATCTGAACGGCGAGATAGTCCGGCTGAGCCGCATCCACGGCGTAGCGGCCCCTCTCAACACCGCGTTCCAACAAGCAGCAGCGAGGCTTGCGCTAGAGGGCCACGCGCCGGGCACCAGGGGTATCGCCGAGGTCTTGGACGGCGTTGCCCTTTAAGGCAAACGAAGCTTTAAGACTGCATCGAGAGGAAAAACACGAGAACACCAAACATCGTCGGGATTGCAGGGAGCTTCAATCGGCCTTCGAAAACTCGGTCGCTGGTCAGCCATGTCGCCGAAGTCGTAAGTGGCCGGTATGGCTTTAATTTCGACGTCTACGACATGATTGATGTCGGGCCATCGCTTGGCGCTGCCCTTTGGCGCAAGCAGCTCGATGAAAAGGCTCAACATGTGCTGCAAGAAATTGTCGCCGCCGATGCCCTTATCATCGGCGCGCCGACCTACAAGGGCTCATATCCGGGCCTCTTCAAGCACCTGATAGACCTCATCGATCCGCATGAGCTGAAATCTAAGCCAATCCTCATCACCGCAACAGGCGGCGGCGATCGTCACGCGTTGATGGTAGAGCACCAACTTCGCCCCCTCTTGGGCTTCTTCGTGGCTCACACCCTGCCAACAGCCGTCTATGCATCGGATCGCGATTTCATCGACTATGCTGTCGCTTCCGAGCACCTCAGCAAGCGCATTGAGGAAGCGGTAAACGAGATGGGTGTCTTCTTCCCCGGACGAGTGCCGGTGGAATATGCCGGCAAGATAGATATCGTCTCCTGCTCCTCCGACGAGAGCATGCCCTGAAGTGGAAGAGCCCAAGGTATCGGCGAAGGACGAGCCAACGACGCGCTCGAAGCTGCTCAGAACGTCGCCCGCCCCATCGCCACCGCTTACGGTATTGGTCGTCAGGTTGACGTCAACCGCAGCGCTGGAGAGCGAATAGCGAATAGTCAATCGTATCGAGCGTGCCAACTCCACCGTTAAGGTTGTCAGCAGAAGAAGAAGCAAAGAAAGTATCGTTGAAGTTCGATCCCGCAAATGCTTCGATGCTGCTGAAGATATTGTCCGCGGCGTCGCCAGTGTGAACCCCGGTCTGCAGATTGAGAGTGAACGCTCCCCAATGGCTTCCAGAAGCGCGGTCGCGAGCCGGCCGGCGGACGGATTTCATGAGCGATCCGGAAGTCATCGCCAAGAAGTAGAAGGCGCTGGCGCATGTCCACCTCTTCGGGCCGCCGGGAACAAACATACGCCACTTGCCTATCGCAGCACTTCATCTCCAGGCATCACCGCTGTAAGGAAGCGGTAAGAATGGTTGGCAAGGTAGCGAGGATCGGCCTTTATCAACTGCATGAACTTTCTGTGCCCATCCTTTGTTCGCCCGACCAAACAGCCAGCGCTTGTGCGACCAAGGTCATCTTTTGGCGCGTCGTAGCCCCAGTGCTGATTGATCGCGAACAGACCGGTGTCTAGTTCATCGCCAGTTCTCTTGAAATCCTTGTTCAGGTCGCGACAAACCGTAATGGGCTCAACTTGTACCAGAGCCTCGTGTGCTGAGGCCGAGTTTGGATGATGGGTTCCGACCACCCATGCCTTGTACTGGTTGAAAGCGATCCGGGCAGCGCCTTTTGGGTTCATTGGGTTCACTGTCCAAAATTTCCCGGGTTCGGTGGTTCCTTCCCATATGGAATTCTGCAGTTTTACCTGCCCATCAGCTCCCACACTAAAGAAAATCCGGAGGTCGTTGAACTTATTGGGTGCATCGTCATTCAGTGTTCCGTCCTGGTTCGCACCTTCGAGATAGACGATGTTCTTGCAATCCGGATGGCGAGAAATGAAATACTTTCTGTTTCGCATGTAGCTTATAACTTTGTCGAACCAGGTTCCACTCGCAGCGATCTCGGGAAGGAGAACGGCTGGGGAAATAAGTCGCTCGGCCACAGATCGGTTGAACCCATTTTTGAGCGAGATATTGTTGCTCGCACAGAACTCGGTCAAAGCCCAAGTTGATACCGGTCCAAAACTTCCATCGGCGGGAGGATCGAGGTAGCCTAGCTCGGACAGCCGCCATTGCACGGCCTTTGCTAACCCGGTATTGCGGCTCATCTCTGACAGGACGATGGGCGTGCCATCGTATTGAGAAAGTTCTTTGGCTGCATCGCTTCCTAACAAAGGAGCTTCGACATCAGCTGCCTTTCTATAGCGTTCCGGCTGAATATGCTCTTGGATGTAGCTGTTAAGCCAGTTTCGATAGGCCTGTGCGGCATTACCGCCGGCGGCATCGAGGTATTTCTGGGCCTTCGTCGAACCTACTTGTTTTGCCAAATCGCTGAACGTGTAGCCCTTGTTTCCCCGCAGAAAAGCCGTCGCGCCCCCAAGGCCTTCGTGGTGCGCAAGATAGATGAACTGAGCCTTTTCGTCGTCACCTGTCTCGTCGTCGACTAGGCCAGCGGCAATGAGGGCCTTCAGGTTGGAAGCTCCGTATTCTGCTGCCGCGACGATTGACATTTTCGGTTCGAACCGCAGCTTGAGCAATTTGTCTTCGCTGCCAGGAGATATCGCGTTGGCGTCGGTGACATACCCTTCGCGCCTCGCATGTTCATTCAAGTAAGTTCGGCTTTTTTTGGCTTCTCCGAGCCAGGTCGCGGCCAGGAATTGGGTTAATCCGGCTGCGGTGCTCGTGGAAGCTTTGCTATTCCTATCCCATTCACCATTTGCGAGCTTTGCGGCCTCCGCGTTGATCACTGCCGCTAGGGCCGCCGCGTCTATTTCAGTTCGCTCTTCAGCGAGAAGCAAGTGAGGCCGATAAACATCATTTACTCCCAGCACTAACTCACCCGCAGCTTCTGGCTTGGCATCGGCGTCTCCCTTTGGGACCGTAGGTGACGATGTTGAAGCGGTGTTCAGCCACCCTGACTCGACCGTTCCGTCCTCGATCAAGACATCGACCTTCTGCCACGGCGGCAGCGACAGACGAATAGTCAGGATTGAGCCCTTAACGCTTCTGGACTGGCCATCCGGTTCGTCGAAGAGATCAAATGTTATAGCTTCTGACTTTTTAAGAATGGCGGAGTGAACCCAGCCAAGAAACTGCCGGCCATCGCGAAATAGCGAGATTTTCATCCACGGTCCGATCTCCCGCAGGGCCGAGACCTGTTCCCCTTCCAAAAGTCCCGTAACGTCGATGGAAGCATCATCAGGGTCCGGTCGCAGGACCGCAGCTTCGGCAAGCGTATAATCAACCACAATCGCCCTCCCCGGGCGCAATGTACGCCCAAGCCTTGTTCGCCTGCGTTTAATATGGTACTTTTTGCAACCTACTCGCAAAAGTTACTTATGTCACGCAGAAACCTTCTTATAGAATACCGTAAGAATGTCTCGCTCGCGCGACGGAGACTGGTCTATGTTTCAGCAATAGATCGAATGGCTGACTTAGGCTTCGTTTTTAAAAGAAATCATCTCCGTGTTATTGGCGCGGTAGTCGGCACGTAGGAGATGTTTGCCGTGAGAGTTCCCGTTAGCTCACGAGTTGCAAGCATTCGTAGTGACATCATTCAGCGCTTCGATAGCAGGTTTCAGCCCTCAGACGTTGCGGGTCCCAAACAGCTATTGGAGGCCTGGTCCGCAAAATACTATTTGAATCTAAATTCAAAGTTGCTAATATAAATTGAGTAACAGGAGCGCGACCGATGACTAGGATTGTATTGGCCTTGGTCGTCTACAGCATAACATTTGCTACACCCTGCGCGTTCTTTCCACATTGGAACGCGACGCTAGTCATGGCACAAGCATGTCCGAATGGTGTTTGTCCCAATAGATGAGGCGCGACAATGGCCGAATTGGTGTCGTCACTCCAGTTCTGGGTCGGGGCTGCGCTATTGATGTGCTTCCAAATTGGCAAGTACGGTGAGCTAAACGACCAAGATGACGACCTAAAGCCGTGGTACGGCGCAGTGCCGAACTTGCGCGTCCGGCATTTCCTTGGGTTTCAAAAGTACCTCGCAACGCTCTTGCTGTTTCTTGCAGTCACCTTTGCCGGATATGTCATTGCCTGCCTCGTCTCTCCGTCAATCATCTCCGGATGGCTGCGTGTCACGGCAGAGGCTCCTACCGCTGACAAGATGAAGGCATACATCGACTCGGTGCCCTACCCGCTCTTCATTGCCGCTGCTTTCATGGGTCTGACCAACCAGTCAATTCCGGGCTTTTCGAAGATTGCGAACCTTCAGCGAGACGTGTTCCATGAACTTGTGGGAGTTCCGCGGATCGTGGCGACAACGGCAACTGACATTTCAGTTCAGCTCTGGGCCAAGCTTCCTACCGACGCCGATCGACTAAGAGAGATTGAACTCTGGGCTAGCCCGACCTGGGAGGCCTCCATACGTAATATCGCCGACCTCTCCTTCTACGACGCGGAACTCAAGCGACGCTCCAACTCCTTTACAAACTTGAAGAGCAAGTCGTCAGCAGAATCCATGGCGCTGTTTAGGGAAATGATCTACGTGATGGCGATCGCAGCCGTCAGAAAAGATGGTGGCGCCGCCTTGCGGACACTCGCCTCCAGGCTTGGAGTGGATCTTCCGCCCAAGCCCAATCCGTTTAGAGGCTTGATAGTTGCTGGGCTTTTTTCGATCGTTGCCTTGTCGGTGCTTTGTTTCGCTGTTCCCATGCTCGCGCCGATCGTTGACGCCCTGAACGGAGCGCAGCCACTCACGTTCTGGCCTAATGGAGGCGAAGCTTTGAGGGCGTCGAGCATATACGTGGTAGCTCAATGCTTCCCGGTACTCTTGGCTTCCACGTTCCTTTTCCTGTCGCTGCCACCAGGCGCCGCCGGCACGGAAATTACCGTCAGGAGCCTCACAGAGAAACATGCAGGGAAACTCGTGCTCATTATTCTGCTAGTTCTGGCATTCGATTATGCTCAGCTGATTTCCGATTATGGAATCTATAATCCCGCGCTGACGTCGTCACCTGGCAAGATCTTCGGTGGGTGGCTGCCTTATAACATTGTTCACTCGATCATTTCCGTGGCGATCTGCGTGGTGCTGCTTCATTATGTGGCTCGTGGCCAAGCAAAGACGCCAGGTGTGTCAACCGCATATATTGCGGTAATGACGGGGGTCGCGATCGCGACCGCCAGTTTTTATGCCATAATCAGATTACGCTTCGACTTCAGAGTCCCACTAGCCTTCGATTACATATTGATTATTGGTCTGTTAAATGCGGTAGCGGCAATGATCGCGCTCTTCATGTCGCAGTCGCTCTACTATGGGCGGATGGCAAGACAAGTTGAACAGATACCTCGTGTGGTGGAGCCAGTCCCGAGCCCTCCTTCTGGCGCGATAGCGAAACCGGCGATACCAACACCTTAAACGGTACAGTAACATAGCAACGGTCTATCCTCGACGTTGCCTGGTGGGGCCGAACCCGCTTCGCTTGGCAGGACGAAGTTCGATGCGCTTAGTTTGTCACTTTGGGCATTCACCTTCGCACCCACAATCAAGGCTAAATCGTCCAACTCCTGTAAGGGTACTCGTGCCAGGACGGCGGGTCGTCGACCTGAAGATTGGCGTCCTGCTGTCAAGCCCCAACTAGGTAGCGCTCGGGTTTGAATAGATAGCCCGATCCGTCCGGAAGCTCAATCGAGAAAGGCACTGCGTCCGGCGCGGGGCGGATTTTCAGGCATCAGGAAGCTGATGGTCGTGTCAACGAACTCTACGGGTCCCGATTTCGCATTTGCACGAATGTCGTACCCGGCGTCGCGTAGCTTGTCCGGATAACCAGCATGACCAATGACGCCGCCATCAAAGATCATAGCGAGCCTTTTCCACGGCCGAGTGAAGCAATTGCGCTCGAAGATCATCAAATCCTCGACGTGACTTTAAAGTTGCTTATCCGGCCGCCACTTCGAACTGAAGGGCAAACTCGCTTTCCATTCAGACCTACCCCCCTCTCAGCGTAACCAACTAGGTTGTTGCGGTGTTGAAGACCCGGGAACCGCTTCTTCGTTTGCAACTCGCCGGCGTTCAGGAAGTCGAGCGTAGATGACACCATTCGAGCTGCTGACGGTCGCGCCGACAGCTTTGGGGGCGTCAATATTGACAGCCCAACGTAATTTCCGACGGGCGTATATTACCAAATTTACAGTACGCCGTAAGTTGAATTCAAAGCTCCCATTATGCTCGCTCAACTAGAAGATATTTGCTATATTCACCGGAGGCAGAGGGTCAAACCAATGGCTGACGGAAACTATCCGCAACCGGCAATGCGCCGGCTACGCGTTTACGCATTCGATCCGCAAGCATCCACTAGACTGGATAGTGCTGGGGTCAATGTTGCTACGATCAAGCTTCCATGGGAGCAGCCTTATGAGGAGCCTCTTTGCCCCGGGCCCGTCAACGATTATTTGGAAGTAATCGACGTTGATCCCGTCAGCGGGCAATTTTACGAAGCTGTCGACCTCAACGATCCATATCTGCTGGCACAAGATGGCTTGGCTCCCTCAGAAGGGGATCCGCGGTTTCATCAGCAGATGGTTTTCGCCGTCGCCATGAAAACTATTCGGACGTTTGAACGCGCCCTCGGTCGCCGTGTATTCTGGGCGCCGCGTTACGTTCCCAAGTCCGAGCGTAAATCCAAGAGCGATATCTATAGGCCAGTGCGTAAATTACGCATATATCCTCACGCGCTTCGCGAACCAAACGCCTATTACAGCCGCGAAAAAAAGGCGCTGCTTTTTGGATACTTTAAGGCCAACGCTCAAAGCGCTGGGGCAAGCTGGGTGTTTACAGCCCTGTCTCACGATATCATCGTACATGAGATGACACATGCAATTCTCGACGGGTTGCATCGCCGTTTTGCGGAGCCGACAAGCCTCGACAGCCTTGCTTTCCACGAAGCCTTCGCCGACATTGTCGCGTTGTTCTCGCACTTCACGCTTGAGGAGGCCGTACGAACGCAAATCGTCAAGGATGGGGGGCGCCTTGACAACCGGTCGCTGTTGAGCGGCCTCGCTAAGCAGTTTGGGGACGCGATTGGTCGGGAAGGAGCTCTTCGGGAGGCGATCGACGAAGAGCCTGGCAAGGCCGCTCCGATCGTGCTCACTGACGACATGACAGAGCCACACGAAAGAGGCTCCGTACTCGTGGCAGCAGTTTTCGATGCCTTTCTGTCGATCTACGAGAAGCGGACCGCCGACCTTCTACGCATTGCCGGCATTCGACCCAATGCCCAATACGCGCAAGACCTTCATCCCGACTTGGTGACCCGGTTGACACGCGAGGCGAGCAAGTCAGCTGAGCACGTTATGCGGATGTGTATCCGCGCTCTCGATTATATGCCTCCGGTTGACCTACGCTTCGGTGACTTTCTGCGAGCCATCATTACGGCTGACCAAGATCTTGTTCCCGATGATGTGCTGGGCTACCGGCTCGCAATCATCGAAGGATTTCGCAGGCGGGGCATCATGCCGAAGGACTGCCTGTCACTGGCGCCGGACAGCCTGCTTTGGGAGGCACCACAGCATGTTCTTTCAGTTGACCGTGATCTGATTAAGCTCGATCTTGAAGCAAAATTCAGCCGCGAGGAGGCAATCAATGTTGCCGAAGCAAACGCGCTGGCTGTCTGGAAGTGGATGATCGAATCGGACGATCTGCATTCTGGCAATGGAATGCCCCTGACCCCAGACGCATCTCAGGATGCGAAATGGCAGGAGGTTTGTGGCGTCGTCTTCCACCGTGATCTCATTCCCAGCGACAACCGCGAGACCATTCTAAGCCGACCGAAACTAAAAAACGGCGTGAGCCCAGGCATTGAAATTCATTCCGTTCGAACCACACGGCGTACGGGGCCTGATGGGCAGGACCTGCGACAGCTCATCATAGAGATCACTCAGACAAGAAGGGGCTTTTCTGATCGCGACGTTCAGATACAGCAAGACTGTCCCAGTGCGGGCAATGCCCCCCAGGCGGCGGAGTTCACGTTCCGCGGTGGCGCTACGCTGATATTCGATCTTCGTGAAAGGAATCTTCGCTACACTATTCGCAAGCGCGTGACCGACGACGCACGGCTTGATGCACAACGAGACTTTCTAATCAATCAAGGCATTGGCCAACTAGGTTTTGCTTACACGGAAGCCGACACCCTATCCGGCTCGAGCGAACCTTTTGCACTCGTCCACCGCGGAGCATGAGATGTCCAAGCTCAAGTCCCTTAAAATCAGGATGTATCGGGGAATCCTCGGCGACTGCTTCCTACTTCAGACGACGGTCGTTGACGAAGGCAATGAGGAAGTTCGAAAGATCCTTATTGATTGTGGTGTTTTGCAAAACATTCCTTCGGGCGAAGAACTGATCCGCAAGCTTGCTAGAGAGGTTGTCCAGGAAGTTGGGATTCTCAAGTTGCAGGAGATTGTCGCAGGCCCCGAGCGAATCTCAGCGGTCGTAGATGATTTGATAGAGACTGTCGGAAGCCGGATCGATTTATTGATCCTCACACATGAGCACTTTGACCATCTTTGCGGCTTTGCTGTTAAGAAGGATGTGTTCCTCGACAAGAATCTGGAGATAGGTGAGCTTTGGCTCGCTTGGACCGAGGATCCAAATGACGAACAAGCGAAAACATTACAGGCTCGGTTCAACAAGGGCCGACAAGCGCTTATTTCTGCCGTGAAGCTTACCGAAACACTCGGTGCGGATACGCCTGCGCGTTTACAAAGCGTGGCTTCGCTCGCAGCATTCGCCGGCCCCGGCGACCAGCCGAATGCTTCCGACGAAGAGAAAGCAAGCGGCCGGATGAGCACGGGTGCGATTATCCAGATGATGAAGAACAAGGTCGGCGCGGCCAAGACGCGATATCTCGAACCAGGGGAAGTGATCGATCTAAAAGCATTCGGGCTTATAGCATATGTCCTTGGTCCACCGCGGGACGAAACACTCTTAAAGAAGGATTCGCCATCCAGCCAAAACAGCGAAGTCTACCTGATGCGACTGGATGCTGTCGCGGCCGTTGAAAGTAGCCTCGCGTCACAGCTAGCACTTCAAAAAGATGCAGACGCACCGGCATCGACAAATGACGGAACCCCGTTTGCGCGACCACATCAACGCCCGTTTAAGAGCCAGGTCACAGCAGAGGCATACGGACCCGAGACATTCGCTCGGGCACTCTATGCCGATCCAGCGGAGAGTTGGCGGACAATCGATGACGAATGGTTGGGTGCAGCGGAAGCTCTCGCGCTCAAAATGGATTCGGATACCAATAATACCAGCCTCGCGCTTGCTTTTGCACTGCCCGACGAGCAAGTCCTGCTTTTTCCAGGCGATGCTCAAGTGGGCAACTGGCTCTCTTGGAACAACCAGACCTATCCGCACACTGCAGCGAAAGGCATTACCCCTACCACTGCAGAGGAACTACTCAATCGTGTGACCTTCTACAAGGTTGGCCATCACGGAAGCCACAACGCCACACTCAAGACGCTTGGGCTTGCGAGGATGATCGATCCCCGACTAACCGCCGCAATTCCGGTTGTAGAAGCCGTCGCAGCCATACAAGGCAAGGGTCGTTCTGAGCCGGGGGCGGGATGGAAGATGCCGTACGGCAAGATGTACGACGACCTCCAGAAGCGCACAAAAGGCCGCATCTTGCGCGGCGACGGTGACATTGAAACAGAAACGCTTGCTTTCCAATCCAATCCCACCCACCCGGAGAGGCCTGTAACGGTGACATATGAGGCGAGTGGCCTTTGGACTGAACTTCACTTGCCGCTTGAGTGAGCAATTTGATCACAACGAAAACGACCATCATCGGCAGCTAACTAAAACGGGGAACGACAATGTCTGTGAATGTAAACGGGAGCCAAAAGAAGATCGGCCTTGCTCTTTCCGGTGGTGGCTTCAGGGCGGCCGCATTTCATCTCGGAGTGTTTACGGAGCTCAATGCTCTAAAGCTGCTCGACAAGGTGGATCTAATCAGTTGCGTTAGTGGCGGCAGTATTGCGGGAGCGTTCCTAGCGACAAACTGGGGACAGCCCGACGTGCTCGATAAGCTCAAGAAATATCTAACCACCAAATCGATCGCGATCTCCTCCTTTGTTGGCGGCCTCCTTAGTCCGTTCGAAAGCCGCTTGGAAAAGCTAGCTGAGACATATGACCGCGATCTTTTCTTTGGCAAGACGCTCTCTTCTCTACGGAACGGCCCCCGCATTTATCTGAATTCGACTAACCTCGCGACGGGCAACATGTTTTTCTTCGTTGCTGGGCACGCCCTTGCCGATGGCGAAGACACGGGAGAGACAATCGGAGAACATGAGAGCGGAACGGTTGCCGCTAGCGAGTTTCCAATTAGCCGCGCAGTTGCCGCCTCTTCAGCTTTTCCGCCAGTATTCCCTCCCCTGCGAATTGATGCTGACATATATCCAAACGCAATGACGGAGTACGTTACACTCACGGACGGAGGCGTTTATGACAACCTTGGCGTAAACCCACTCCTACGCCTGAAACGAAATCCTCTGGACTATTGCATAGTCAGCGATGGTGGCCTGCCCTTTGCGGTCAGTAGCGAACCTACGGAATCGGGAACCATCGTTCTAAGGGCAGCGCTGAATATCCTGATGGAGCAGGTACGAGGACTGCAGTTTGCTCGCCTTCAGCTGTCCTTCGATGCCCAAAAAGGGCCGAGACCGCTCTGGTTTTCGATCGACAGTGCAATCGGACAGGAGCGCGACGGCGATGCCGCGTTTGCCTCTGCGATCGCAACTGATCTCAAAGCGCTCAGTGCACCTGAGATGGACGTGCTGATCCGGCATGGCCGATCGTTGGTGCGCGCTCGCTTGACCCAGTATGCCGCTGAGTTGTTGGCGCTCGAATGAAGAGATGCGAGCGAACTCTTTAGTAGGACGCCTTGAAAGACGATCCCGAGTTACAGGCGATGTTCTTTCCCGGCTTTGTCTCACGGATAGCTGGAACATCGTCCCGTGCCGCTGAGCTGGATACAACCCGTATCTTATTTCAGCTTTGACGCTGCCTTGTCAGCCGCGTCACGGTCGGAACCGGGATCATCGCCGCTCGACCACGTCGAGGATCCGAGCGAGCGCTTCAGTATCGACATCGCTCTCCACACGAATGCGCCGGCCGCGGCCAAGCTCGATCGTCACAATGCTTATCTTCTGTGAGCGTCCGGCGAACGCATTTTTTGCGTCTACGAGGCGCGGTTTAGGACTTGCGGCTTAGTTCATCTGCCATGACGCGCTCGATCATCTCGGGATCGCATTGTTCATCGACGAGGAACTGGCGGATTCCACCATCCCACGTCCGTATGTCGGCCAGGAGATCTCGAAGGTCGTCAATTCCATTTTCGGTCAGGCCTGTTGTGCCATCTTCACTGCCATCGCGGACATATACCAGTTCGCCCTCGGCGATATTGTCTGAGTTGGCGGTCACCTCCTCGATTAATTCGAGGTTCTCGCCGATCATGCCGGCGACTTCTTTCAGCGTATAGATGAACCTCGAGCGTGCCATCACGCAGCCTCGTATCGGTCTTTTGCAGGCGCCCACTGCCACGGTAGCAATTCCTGGAGCCGATCCTTTGGGTGGCTCTGTATCCGGGTCAGGACGTCTGTGAGATAGACCTCCGGATTGTGGCCATGGAGTTTGGCAGTCTCGATGATGGTCAGGATGTTGGCGATGCGCTCACCGCCCTTGTCTGACCCGGCGAAGAGCCAATTTTTTCTTCCGATTCCAAGCGGACGCATGGCTCGTTCAGCTATGTTGTTATCGATTTCGACACGGCCATCATCGATGTAAACGCTCAACGCTGCCCATCGCGAGAGGGCATATCGCATCGCTTCAGCCAGCTTCTGCTTCTGTGGCAGCGTCGAAAGCGTCTCTTCTATCCAGCTCTTGAGGTCCTCCAGAAGGGGCCTGGCGTGTTGCTGGCGCAGTGTACGCCGCTGGTCAGCCGACATGCCGCGGATACGATCTTCGATATCGTAGAGCGTACCGATGCGCGACAGCGCTTCGTCAGCGATTGGAGATGGCTTCAGCTTGATCACATCGTGGAACTTGCGGCGTACATGCGCCATGCACGCAGCCTCGATGATCTGGTTGCCGTAAAGCTTCTTATAGCCACCATAGCCATCCGCGTGCATCACGCCGCTGAAGGCAGCGAGATGGTCGGCTGGATGCGCGCCCTTGCGGTCGGGGCTATAGTAGTAGGCAATGGCTCTTGGAGTGGGATCTTGATAGCCGCTGCCATCGAAGACATAGACCCAGACCCGCCCGGTTTTTGTCTTTCCTCGCCCAGGGTCGAGAACATCCACCGGGGTATCGTCCGTATGTATTCGATCGACCGCCGCGATATGGGCTCTAATCAGCAAGATGAGAGGAGCCAGCAGAACTGACACGCGGCCGACCCAGTCGGCCATCACGGATCGGGAGATATCTATCCCCAGCCGGTCGTACATCTCGGATAGACGGTAGAGCGGGATGTGATCGTCGAATTTGGCGACCATGATATGGGCCAGCAACCCCGGTCCGGGCTTGCCGCGTTCGATCGGCAGGGTCGGCATTTCGCCTGCCACCGTCGTATCGCAGTCCCTGCAGATCATGCGCTTTTCGACGTGGCGGACAATCTTGACGGACGCCGGCACGTGCTCCATCACCTGGACCACCCTGTCAGCGGCCTTCAGGAACGATGTACCACCACAGGTCGGACAATTGCAGGGTGCCGCATAGACCAGTTCTTCGGTTGGAAGACCATCGGGCAATGGTTTGCGCTTCGGCTTGTCCGGTGCGTCGTCCAACTCCGGCAAAGGAGCTTTCCCGGAGCGAAGCTCGGCCTCGGCACGGGAGGCTTCGATCTCCTCCAGCATCAGCTCGAATTGCTCGATCTTGCGGTCGATCTTTTCCGAAGAAGCGCCATGCTGCCGATGGCGGAGCAAATCCAACTGCGCGCGCAGGAGCCCGATAATGGAGTCTCGCTTGCTGACTTCAGCTTCTTGGCTCTCAAGTTTCGCCGCCTGTTCAGCGACGAGAGCGCGCAAAACAGATAGCTCGTCCTGACTGTCCAGCGGCGTCGTTTCCATACCCGCATACGTAGCCGATTTGCGCCGGAAACGCTAGCATTATGCCTCGGATGTCATTGCAAAATATAGCTTTTAACCCGTTCGACCGGGAGCGGAAGTCCACGCAGGTCGGCGCCAGTCGATCCCCTCAACAAGCATCGACAACTGGGCTTGCGTCAGATGCGCAACCCCTTCTTTCGCCGTCGGCCAGGGAAAGTATCCGCGTTCCAAAATTTTGTAAAATAGGCAGAACCCTTGGCCATCCCACCATAAAAGTTTGATCCGATCAGCACGTTTTCCGCGGAAGCCGAAGATTGCGCCGGAACCTGGCGCCTCCTTGATAACCGTCTCAACGAGCGCCGACAGTCCATCAAAGATAAACCCGCACATTTCCCGAAGGCCCGATCATGCTGCCTCCACACAAGCGACCAGCGACGATAACACCTGGAGATCCATGTCCGCTGCAATTCTTAGCAAGCGGCCATTCCTCAGAACGATCTCAACGTCTTTACACTTCGACCGAACACCGCTCTTCTTGGTATCGTCGCTGTGGCTCGCCGATGCTCCGATAAGCGAGACCGGAATGAATGCGGTCTCCGGAGATTTCAATTCAGGTGGAAAGAACTTCTTTCGCCAGGCGTATATCTGTTGCGGAAGGACGTCGTGCCGGCGCGCTACGTCGGAAACGCTCCCATCCGCACTAAACGCTTCTTGCAAAATCGAAAGCTTCAATTCTGTGGACCATCGACGTTGTCGCTCCGTACCCGTCAGGATCTCAACCTTGGCCATTCATACCCTGTTACGTCACAAATGATTCATCTGTGTCGTAACTTGCGCCAATTCCCCGCCTGACCAAAATCCCCTCACCGGACGCTCACCTTGAACTTGTCATCTGTCATGCATGATCTCCTCTTGCCGAAGCAGAACGCCTGAAGGAATCCAAAGTTCCAGACGCACACCGACTGCGGCGGAACCTGTCGCCGTGGGCAGAGTTCGATGAGATCGCCTTACGAAGTCCAGGCGATCGAGAGCATCATGGAACAGTGAGCCTGTGTCGGGGATGGGATGGTTGGTCGTAATCGTGAGACGCAACGAGGCGGTCTACGCGATCGCCTCGGCAGAAGAGGCGCTCGGCCTATTATTCTCTGATTGGCCAGTTAACAGCGGGCTCCCCTTCATTCTGGCGATGGAAGCGTGCGCAGGGGCCGCGAGGGGCGCCATTGCCGAAGAAGAAGCGCAGTTCGCCTTTCTTGCCGCCGCGATGGATGCGCAAGTCCCATTCGACTTCCCTAGCAACCCAGAGTTTCGCGATTAACTGCGTCATCGGACAAAGCCGCACGTGCTGGACAGCAGCATGGTCTTGGACTGACGCGGAACAAAAGACCGGCAATCGCATTTTAGCGATCAGAGGCTTTGCCTCGACCTTTCCTTGTCTTCAACACTAGCTCCGCTGTCATGGCGGAGCCTCTTTCGCGATGGCAAACGCGATGTTCTTCATGGAGGATGTTGTGATGTCTCGAAAACAATTCAGTCGCCACGATGAACCCTTGGATTCTGATGACCTGCGCAAATGTCGTGCAGTTCTCGATGCGATTTGCGGAGACTTCAGAATAGAGCCTGGCTCCGAAGAGGCGAATCGCATGGCCGCGATGACCATCGAGCTTTATCGGCAGGGCGTGCGCGACGTGAAGCAGCTGCAGCAGATTGTCGATGCCGCACGCGGTCTCAATCTTAGCCGAGAGGGGACCAGGGGGTTCGGGAAGTTCTGAAATTCGCTTTAAGGCCTCTTTAAAGGTCTACATGCTGCCTCGAGTGCCTTCGACGGCGAGCCGGTCTAGCCGAAGATCAACCCAAGTCTGTGATCTCGTATACCGCCGCGTTGTCTTGCTCCTCTCGTAGTCCCTTGTAGGACGCGCTGCTTGTAGGGCAGTGTCGGCAACATCCTGTGCGGCCCGATCAAAAGGAACTCAGCGCGAGGGCGCTTATTCATCAGAAGCGCGGTCACCATGATGCCGGCGCCGCCCGTCGTCTTGGAATTCTTTTTCGGCGCCAGGCCGAAGACGTTTCTCACATGGCGCTTCTCATCGATCGAGCCGAAGATCGCGCGGACGATATCGCAAAACCATTCTCCGGCCGCGTCATCCGTGACGGCTTTCATGGAAGACCCTCGCTTCAACCGCTTTCGCTATGGAGTGGCGGTGCTTCTGATGCGCCACCCACATCTCCGACCCTATGCCCATAGCGCCCATTGGTGGATCGAAGATATCGAGAACTATGCTGACGCCGTCCGGTTCCCCGACAGGTTGCGTGCTGCTAGCCTATTGGGAGCCTATGCTCGGATTATGGAAGGTTATCTTCGGCGAATAAGGACACCGTATGGCGGAGGACAGGCGCGCCCTGAGCCTTACGGCCACTGGAAGCCTTGGGCTGGCCGGCACGGTGGAAGTTTACCCCCATGCGCACCGATAAACTCGAAGAGAACATCCTCGCTCTGTTGAACCGTGGCGAAACGCGCGGCGGCCTTAACGAGTGCCGGGAGCGCGATCGTGCTTATCGGTGGATCTCGGATTTCCGGCGTGGCCGCTATCGAAGCGAAAACCAACGCCGGCCATCGCGCTCAGTGCCCGACGGCAGCTCTTGCGAGCGAGATTGATGTCGAGACCGCTCCCGGGGATGTTCGTCGCCTTTTCGCGCTGGGCCAATATCGTCGCACATTACACCGAGGCGATCGCCGCCGCTAATAGAGCCGGTGCGACTAACGCTCGCAAGCCGGAGCGAGTAAACGTGCCAGCACTCTGGCGACGAACATCGCTCGCTTGATACGCCATCAAGCGGCTTGGGAAGTCGACGAGACAAAGGGCCTGAGAGCGTCTTCCGTCAGGTATCGTAGCACCGATCGAGTTCTCTGAGGGCAGACTGAACCTCATCATCGAAACCGGCTCCGGTGTCCCTGGAACGTGACGGAGGCACGCTTTCGAATCGATCGCGTAAAAGTCCGAAGCCCATGCCGCGAGGATCGTTCGCTTATCGTCGACAGAAAGTGCGGGCGCCCCTACCACAATCGATTGGCCGTCGAAGCCCTTGCGGCGCTAGAACTGTTGGCCCGATCGTCATGGCATTGCTGGCAGCCTGCTCCAACATGTTGTCCATCATCGCTTTACCTCAGCGTACGTGCGGATCCCTGTCCCGGCGCAGGCGAGACGCGGCGATGACGTTGGTTTCCGGCGCCAGCAGATCGTGCTTTTCAGCAAAGGCGGCAAATAGGCCGCGGGCGGTCTCCGCTTCGATTTCACCGCGCAGCGCTGCTCCGCACGCCTTAAGCGCTACTGAGTGCGCGTTATCTCTGAGCGCCGCCGGCCACTCGACGAGATGCCGGTAGGCGTCCATCACGCTGCGAACCTCTGCCGGAAAGCCGAGGCCGACAAGAATGAAAACAGGCTGTTTGAACATATCGGGTTTCATAATGCTCTCCTTCCCAACCCGCGATGTAGACGGGCGCCGCCACAGCGACGCCCCCTCCTTGATGGGTTCTGCTTAAGCGGCGTTCTGCGCTTCGATCTGCGCGGGAGAAGCCGACGGCTCAAGAGTCGGCGCAGTCTCGATGTCGATTTTACGCGGCTTCATTTCCCCCGGAACCTCACGAACGAGATCCACGGACAAGAGACCGTTCTTTAGGTCCGCTCCGTTCACCCTGACATGGTCGGCGAGCTCGAACCGGTGTTCGAACGGCCGGCCGGCTATGCCGCGATGAAGGTAGGCTTCGGCAGCCGCCTCCTGCTTCTTGCCGGTTACGGTCAGAAGGTTGGACTGGAATGTGATGTCGAGATCGTCCTGGGCGAAACCTGCCACCGCGATCGAGATCCGATAGCTGTCATCGCCGGTCTTGACAATGTCATAGGGCGGCCAGTCGCTGATCGAGCGGGCGCGCTGAGCACTTTCGAGAAGATTGAAGACCCGATCGAAACCGACGCTGGATCGGAACAGCGGTGCATAGTCGTAGGATGTTGCCATAGCCATATCCTCCTTGAAGCAACATGGGTACGGAGCGCCGAAAGATGGCGCTTCCAGCAAGGCCAGCTTTATCCTCAGCGGCTGGCGGCTATCGATTTGGTTTTTGAGAATTTCGGATTCAAGAGCTGCGCCTGAGAAAATTTAGGGTGTCTTCAGTCCTAGCGAACCGCTCGATCGAGCTCAAACTGCAGCTATATTCTCTATATAGCGCAGGCTTTCACAAAAGGCGGCGCAGATCGCCGCCGTCGGTCCAACCGCGGAATTCAAAGCCGGCAAAGACGGAAGAAGGGTTGGTCAACCAGGCATGGAAGGATAGCCACGACTCCATTTTCCACGCGGACGGTACGCTGGCCAAGGGGTCCGATCGCGATCGCCGAAGTTCAGGCCTATGTCTATGGCGCCTTTCATGCGGCCGCCGAGATCTTTCGGATCCTCGGCCGGCCAGAACGGGCCGCGGGCTTCTTAGCGCGGGCGGAGGGCCTGCGCCGCGCCTTTGATACAAGCTTCTTCGACGAGGAACTTGGCACATACGTGCTGGCGCTCGACGGGGACAAGCGACCCTGCAAGGTCCGCTCCTCCAATGCCGGCCATGCCCTGTTCACCGGCATCGCCTATCCCGAACGGGCCGCGCGGCTCGCCCTCACCTTGATGAGTGCCTCATCCTTCTGTGGCTGGGGCGTCCGCACTATTGCCTCCACAGAGGCGCGCTATAATCCCATGAGCTACCACAATGGGTCGATCTGGCCGCATGACAATGCCCTGATCGCCAGCGGCCTTGCTCGCTATGGCTATCGCACTGAAGCCGCGCGGATCTTTGAGGGACTATTTGCCGCTTCGACCTATATCGACTTGCGGCGGCTTCCCGAACTCTTCTGCGGCCTGCCGCGCCGGCGCGCGCAGGGACCGACCTTCTATCCGGTCGCCTGCTCGCCGCAGGCATGGGCAGCGGCAACACCTATGTCGTTATTGCAGTCGTGCCTCGGTCTCGAGTTCGATCCGAATGCCTTGCAGATCAGCTTGAACGAGCCGCGGCTTCCGAGCTTCCTCGACGAGGTCACGTTGCGACATCTGCTGATCGGCAATGGTTCGGCCGACATTGCTGTTCGACGCTCCGGTCGCAATGTCGTGGTGGACGTGATCGATCGCAAGGGCGATATCCGCGTGCTGGCGACGGCATGACCGGTTGGGTCGATCGCGCCCGGGCAGCGGCAAGTAATATTATCTATCCTGCTCTTCCTCGTCGGCGGATAGCAGATCAACGAGCGCGGCAACCCTGCCTGTCGGCAGACGGCGACCTTCGCCCATCAAGGCTTCGTCGTTGCTGGCCCACGCAAATGCCTCGGCGAGTTCAGCCTGCGTAGCCCCTGTCGCAATGACCTCGGCCACCAGCGTTTCGTCGGCAGGCCCAAGGACGGCGATGACGTCGTCTGAAGTCATTGTCATAGCCATTTGCTCCTCTCTACCTCGGCTCAGATATGGTGGCGCCTCGGAGAGAATTCAATTTTCCGCTGGGAACTCCCACCTCTCTTGAAACCGTAAGGCACTGAATTATATTAGTATTGTCGGTCGCCCAAATGGGGGTCGGCATAAGGTCCAGGAGACGCCGGTCGCTCTTGGCGTCTCCTTGTATCCATGTTGCTTATAAGGAGGATATGGCTATGAGGACAAACCTCGATTTCTCTCCCCTCTTCCGGTCCAGCATCGGCTTCGACCGGATGTTGAACGCGCTCGAGGCTGCTAGCCGCGCCGAGACGATCGACACTTGGCCGCCTTACGATATCGCCAAAACTGGCGAGAATGATTACCGCATTGTCATGGCAGTGGCGGGCTTGTCACAGGACGAACTGGCGATCACCCAAGAGCAGAACATGCTCATCGTCGCGGGGCAGAAGGCGAACAGCGATGACGTCGAATATCTGCATCGCGGCATCGCCGGCCGTTCGTTCCAGCGTCGCTTCGAACTGGCCGACCACGTCAAGGTCGTGGGTGCGGGTCTCGTCAACGGTCTGCTGACCATCGATCTCAAGCGCGAAATCCCTGAGGAGATGAAGCCGCGCCAGATCGAGATCCGAACCGGCCAGGGAATGCCGAAGGCCGAGACCAAGCAGATCGAGGCCAAGAAGCAGGCGGCTTAAGCCTTCCGCTAGCAGTGGGCAAAATATGGCGCCGGGCATCCGGCGCCGGCAGGAAAGCTTTTCCACCGAACCAACTGAAAGGAGAAGAACCATGAGTGTTCGTGATCTGATCCCCTGGAGCCGCAACAATGGCAACCAGGTTCCAAGTCTCTTGCGCGATAACGACCGTGATCCCTTCCTGTCGCTTCATCGCGAGGTGAACCGTCTGTTCGATGACGTCTTCCGCGGCTTTGGCTCCGGCCTGCCGTCCTTCGGCAACAGCGCCACGTTCGGGGGCGGCTGGCCGAGTGTCGAGATCTCAGATACCGACAAGGAGATCAAGGTGACGGCCGAAGTCCCCGGCCTTGAGGAAAAGGACATCGAAGTCCTGCTTAATGACGGCGTGCTGATGCTGAAGGGCGAAAAGCGCTCCGAGAGCGAGGACAAGGATCGGCAGTTCTCCGAGCGCTACTACGGCCGCTTCGAGCGCCGCATTCCGCTCAGTGTCGAGGTCAAGGAAGACCAGGTCGACGCCACCTTCAGGAACGGCGTGCTGACTGTCACCTTGCCGAAGACGGAGAAGGCGCAGTCGCAGGTCAGGCGCATCGCCATCAAGAGCTGATCGAGACGAATGCACGGCGGCGGCCTGGTGGCCGCCGCCGCGCATCCTTCGCCAACATGGGAAGGACAAATAATGGAGAGAGCTGTCAGACACACACACATAAGCAACGGCTTCCGGTTTGCGCGTCTCGAACGATACCGGCGGAGCTATCGACCCTCCGCAGCGTTGAGCGCGGCCCCGAAGCTGGGCATTTCGATCGCCGACGGCGTTGACGCCAACCTTTTGAAAGGCCTGACTACTGCAATCACAAAGAAGAAAGCCGTCTTCGAGGCATCGTAAACTTAATTGCAGTTAGGGTCAGGACTCACTAATCAGAGCCAAAAGATCACGGCCGCTGCTATGCATATGCTTGAGAAAAAGGTGTGGGCGCAGCGGTCGTATCGAGTGTGAATACGACGCCAGTCTTTGAGTTTTCCGAACATGTTTTCGATCTTGTGACGTTGCTTGTAGAGCACAACGTCATGCGGGATTGGGACCTTTCTGTTGGCCTTTGACGGAATGCAGGCGGTGATTCTGCGATCAGCCAGCGCGTTTCGTGCGCGGCGACAAACAAGGTGAGACTCGTATTGCCTCGCCTGTGAATGTTCCTGATGCACTTGATCATTGCCTCACAAGATTGCTCCTTTCTGCTGCGAGCGTTCAAGTCGCGGAGAGTTGAGCTGTTTCGGAATTTGCGCCGAAGATCATGGCATGGGCTTTATTTCGACGCCACTCTTTGACGCGCCGTTGCACTGTTCGCAGGAGTCCGTCGGGGTACTCATTCGGATAACGCGCTTGAAGCCGCTCGAGCAACTCGCGGCCTGTCCGCCAAGGTTCCTCCTCAAACCAAGAGCGGAGATCGTCGGTCACGCGGATGAGCGGGTCTGGTCTACGTCGCTCTCGGCGCAGTTTTGGTTTCGCTTTGGCCGTCGGACGGACTTCGCCTTCCGTCCAGGCGTGGCGCAGGTTCTGCAAGAACGTTTCGATATCCGGCGTGGCTGTTGACAGCGAGGCATTGCTGGCAACCTCGACAAGACGCTGCTGCGCTGTTCGAATATCGCGCAATAGTTTCACAGGATCCAACTGATCGCCGATGTGCGATAGCCGATTTCGGACTTCGGTCGGTGTTCTCGGATCTGCCAAGAGCCTCTGATAGGGTGTCGCAGGAGGATGATAGATCTTTTTGACCACCGCGCCATCGCGACGCTTCTCCCGCAGCTTAAAGGATGGCTGAAAGAAGTTTATGAACAAGCGCACCGATCGGTATAGATCGGCCAGGGTCGCAGCGGCCTCGACCCCCTCATAGCGATGATAACCAACAATGCGGCGAACGATCGACCCATTCTTCTGCTCGACGAAAGCCTGATCATTCTTGCGGTAGGGACGGCAACGCGTGAACTCGATATTGGAATCAAGGCAGTAATCCCTGATCGTTTCGTTGATGAACACGCTGTCATTGTCCGTATCGAAGCCGAGCAGCGGAAACGGCATCAGACGCCGCAACTCACTCAACACTTCCGTCAGAAGCTTCTGCTCACGCACAAGCAGAGGCGCACATTCCGTCCAGCCACTGGCAATATCGGTGAGGACTAGCGTTTGGACGAAGCTGCCCCGCGCAACGGGGCCGGAGTGGGAGACAAGATCTGCTTCAACAAACCCAGGCGCGGGATCATCCCAGTCAGAGAATGTCCGGACGGGGACGCTACGCCTTAACGCAGACGAAGCCACCGAATGCCGGCGTCGCCGGCCGCCCGCTGTTTCGCGAATGTCTTTCAGAGCGCGATCCATCGTCGCGGCGCTCATCTGCAATAACAGAGCCCGAACCCGGTCATCCAGGTTGAGGTGTCCGTGCCGCTCCATGGAGATGACCAGCGTCGGGAGCAGCGCCTTTAGCCGCTTTCCACAAACACGGTCGGACGACTCCCACAACACGATAAGCGCTTGGCGGGCGGCTTCGTCATAGATCCGAGGACGTGGTCGAGACGCGACTTGATTATGTGTGCCGCGGAGTAACCGCATCGCATGTTTCCGGTGCATGCCGCTGATCGCAACGAACTGATCGAGAATGCGCGATTTTTCCTCTCGGCTGCCTTGGAGGTAGCGCTTTGCTAAAGCTGCAATCAATTCTTTCTTGGTCGTCACGCTGATGTGCCTCATCTGATTTGCTCCGCACCCACAAATGCTGGGAGCAAATCAGATGAGGCAACGGCCAATAATCAAGGAGCATTTTTGGCGAGGCAATGCGGCGTCTCATCCTGATCGTCGCGCTATAGCGTTTCGAAACCAGTCGGGGTCGTATCCCTTGTCTGCAAGCATTGCTTTGGCCTTGGGCAAGGCTTTGAGCATAAGAGCGGCCCCTCTGTAATCGCTCATCTGGCCTTCGCTTAGCAACATGACCAAAGGTCGGCCCTGGCCATCGCAAACCGCGTGTAGTTTCGAATTCAAACCACCTTTGGTCCGCCCGATACGTCTAGGAACATCCCCTTTTTTAGCAGGCTAGCTGCCGTCCGATGTGCTTTCAAATGGGTAGCATCGATCATCAATTGTTCCGGCTTGCCGCGTTTGGCTGCGAGTTCGGCTAAGATTCGACTGAACACACCAAGCCTGCTCCATCGGATGAAGCGATTATAAATCGTCTTGTGGGGACCATATTCTTTAGGCGCGTCGCGCCAGCGCAATCCGTTCCGAATAACGAAGACAATACCACTGATGATCCGGCGGTCGTCCACTCGCGGAATACTGTGCGACCATGGAAAGTATGGCTTAATGCGGCGCATCTGCGCCTCGGACAACAGCATCAAATCACTCATGGCAGCGCCTCCTTGCGCAACCATTGAATCAATCCGTCGAAGACGACGCAAGTGGAAATGCCACTCCCCTGTTGGCCCGAAGCCGCCCCACATCCCACGATCCGCAAGGACCGCAATGGGTGGAAAGCGGTCAGACGCTGACCTCATTACTCGATGGATGCAGGTCTGCCTTGCACACGCTCCCGAACCGTGAAAGCACCGCCTTTGCGTTTGGCCCGTCTGGCTAAGGTGGTGCTGGTTGTGCGGAACGAGAGAAGCATGTGCTGCGGCAATACCGGTCTGTTCGTGACTATCGTGCCGTTATCGCAGGACCGTCCAATCTGGGTGTAATCACTTGCGTCTCTTTCGCACCATGCATCGATTTCGGCTCGCAACCTACCCAGATCGTAGGGTGAGAATATCCCGTTGTGCTCAAGTCTTGGAAGGGACATGAGGAATCCCCTTGTTGGGGCGAGAGCGCTTCGCTCTCAAGCAGCAACGCCCGTTCAGTGGTTGCCGACAAGTCACTCTATACCTTCAGTTCAATCATGTAATGCAATTTAATGACGCGAAGACTTTGCCGCTGATAACCGTCATTGGCGCTTCGCGGACGTTATAACCATTGCTGGCCTGTCGTGTTCGTGCCCCCGTGGGCGGAACTGCTTTCATAGTTGGGCGTTTTTGTCAGTTAGATCGTAAGCGGTTAGCCGACCACGCTCGACTCGAAGTTCCAGGGCATTAGAGTGTCGATATCCTGCGCGGGCCATCCGTTGGCCATGCGAACTAAGGTCTGTGTCAGCCAGGCGAGCGGATCGACGTTGTTCATTTTAGCTGTCTGCAAAAGCGTGGCGATCGTGGCCCATGTGTTGCCACCGCCTTCGAAGCCGGGTTCATAATGCCGGGTTTCTGGCATTCGAATCCAAGGTCACTTATCCCTTCCATCCACTGGTTGACCAAACCGTATTGGTAACCGGCAGCCATGAGCACGAAGGTGTTCATTATCTGCTGATTCGACAAGTCCATGGTGGCTCATTTCAAATCCCCGCATGGATGTTTGATCCTGCGGCAAGTTCGATCGAGATTGTAGCCGAGCCGCGCCTTTCGGCAACGAAGCTTATTGAACTGCGCGCTTTCATTGATTCTCTCGTACCCTGTCGCTCGGTGCAAGAAGCCGAAGGGATAAGCCATGAGAAAGCAATTTCGCATGCAATTGGATCTGTTCGTGACAGCCCGGCCGGTAGACCTGAGCGACACCCAGCGCCGGGAAGCCTTAACACTCCTGCAACTACTGTTGACAGAAGCGGCGGCAAAGCTGGCCGGCAAGCGGCGCGCCGACGGCGGAAAGGAGGCGGGCAATGAGTAAGATCACTGCCGACCATCTTAGCCTTAGCGCCTTCGTCTACGTCCGGCAGTCGACGGCCTACCAAGTTGCCAATAATCTGGAAAGCCAAAGACGGCAGTACAGCTTAGTCGAGCGTGCTCGACAGTTGGGTTGGGAGACCGTCGAGATCGTGGACGATGACCTTGGACGATCCGGAGGTGGCACGGCCCGCCCGGGATTCGAGAAGCTGTTGGCGGCGATATGTGAAGGTCGGGGTGGGAGCAGTCGTATCGCTTGAGGCCTCACGTCTGGCGCGCAATGGCCGTGATTGGCACACCTTGCTGGAATTTTGTGGTCTGGTCGGCACTCTGATCGTCGATGAAGAGGCTATTTACGATCCGCGCTCGCCTAACGATCGTCTCCTTCTTGGCATGAAGGGCACTATGAGCGAGATGGAGTTATCCGTGTTCGGCAACGATCCGTCGAGGCCATGCGCCAAAAGGCGCGGCGCGGCGACCTTCATCTCACCGTTGCCGTCGGATACGTGAAGACGGATGATGCCCGTGTCGAGAAGGATCCAGATCGGCGCGTTCAGGAGAGCATTCTGCTCGTCTTTCGCAAATTCGCCGAACTGCAGACCGTCCGCCAGGTGTTGCTCTGGTTCAGGCAAGAGAATGTCTTGGTCCCGTCTGTCATTCAAGGGCGCGGCAAACGGCCGATCGAGTGGAAAGCTCCGGTTTATCACACCCTTCATCACATACTGACAAACCCGGTCTACGCCGGCTCCTACGCCTACGGCCGGCGTGCGACACGTGTGATGATCAAGAATGGGCGCAAACGGGTCACCCGTGATACGTTGCGGCGTAATTCGAAGGACTGGGAGGTTTTGATCCACGACCATCATGAAGGCTATATTAGCTGGGCCGAGTTTGAAAGGAATCAGCATCTGATCGCCGAGAATGCGAATGGAAAAAGCTACATGGGACGAGGTTCGATAAGACGTGGCGAAGCTTTATTGCCCGGACTATTCCGCTGCGGTCGCTGCGGTCGCCGACTGCATATTCAATACTCTGGGAAAGGCGGCAATACGCAGCGATATGTTTGTCGCGGCACGTTCGGCGACATGGCGGTCGGCAACTGTATCGGCTTCGGTGGCATGCGAGTTGATCGGGCCGTCGCGCAGGAGGTTCTCGAACGGTTGCAACCTCTCGGAATCGAGGCGGCCTTGCGAGCAATGGAGGCGCACACTCAGCGTCATAGCGATAAGCATCAGCAACTCGAGAACTCAATCAAGCAAGCACAATACGAGGCTGCCCGGGCGCGCCGCCAGTATGACGCTGTCGATCCCGACAATCGGTTGGTCGCGGGCGAGTTGGAAAGGCGCTGGAATGAGAAGCTGATCCAATTGCGTGACCTAGAGATCGAGCTTGAGACGCTCTCGACCGACCGTGACATGCCCGCACTATCGGCAGATGACTGTGCAAGACTGATGAAGCTCGGTAGCGACCTGGGGCAGGCATGGGACAGCCCCAGTGTATCCACCGAGACGCGCAAAAAGATCATTCGGTTACTGATC
This sequence comes from Rhizobium favelukesii, assembly GCF_000577275.2. Classification (NCBI taxonomy): domain Bacteria; kingdom Pseudomonadati; phylum Pseudomonadota; class Alphaproteobacteria; order Hyphomicrobiales; family Rhizobiaceae; genus Rhizobium; species Rhizobium favelukesii. The sequence goes on along the minus strand of NZ_HG916855.1, from coordinate 465,054 downwards.
ACGGAAATTATCGTCGATATCGTCGACGACACATTGGCGATCATCATTCATTGGCAAGGTGGCGATCATACCCGGATGACAGTGAGGAAGAACAAGATCGGCCAGACCCGCTGGGCAGTTAAGGCTGATGTCGTTGATCTCGTGCGCGCTTTGGCCAGGCAGTTACCTGATTTGTCAATCGCAGCGATCCTGAACCGTTCCGGCAAGCGGACCGGGCATGGCGCCAGCTGGACGCGAAGCCACGTCTGCAGTCTTCGCAACATCCATGGTATCTCCGTCTATCGAGAAGGTGAGCGGGCCGAACGCGGTGAGAGAACCCTCGATGAGGCCGCGGACATTCTGAAGGTGAGTCGAGCTACGGCCTATCGGATGGTCAGCAGCGGCGCCCTTCCGGCGCGCCAGCTATGCACCGGGGCGCCTTGGATCGTTCGACTTTCCGACCTCCAGCACGACGTCGTGCGCCGCGAAGCCGATGCCAGGCGATCACGGCGCCCGAGATCTCAGGATCTGGTTCAAAATCCCCTTTTATTATAAGGACATCATCAGATGAGCAGTATGACGCGCCAACGTCGCTTCCGGCAAATAGACTATTCTTCCGTGTGATCGTTTGGGGACGGATTGCGCGCTCGACGATATTGGAGTCAATCTCGATGCGGCCGTCACCGAGAAAGCGATCCAGAGATTGTCGGCGGGTCATTGCATAGCGGATCGCCTCCGCGGTCTTGGACTTGCCAGAGACCTTCGCCAGCTCCTTTTCCCAGATGTCAAAAAGGTTGGCGACAATGGCCGCAGACCGCTCTTGTCGTGCGGCAGCACGGATGTTGGCATCCTTTCCCCGGATCTCGTCCTCGACCTTCCACAACTCGGTCATCGCCTTCACCGAGGCTGTCGCGGCCTGATTGATACCACCGATATGGAGTTCGTAAAATTTGCGCCTGACATGCGCCCAGCACCCTGCCAACGCGATGGTCTCCTTGCTGCCGGCCTTGACCTGCTCTTTGACCATGCTCGTATAGGCGCCGTGCCCATCCACCTGGAGAATGCCGTTGAAGCCGCTCAGGTGACGGGCCACACAGCGCCCGCCTCTGCTGTCTTCAAATCTATAGGCGACCATTGGTGGCCCTGATCCCCCGAACGGCCGATCATCACGTGCATAGGCCCACAGCCATGCCGTCATTGTTTTTCCCGAACCAGGCACCAGGGTCGGCAATGTCGTTTCGTCGGCAAAGATCCTTTCACCTGCTTTGATTTTCTCCAGGATGTAATCCGCAAGGATCTTGAGCTCGAAGCCGAGATGTCCCATCCATTGAGCCATCAACGAGCGGCTCAGCGTCACGCTATCGCGCAGGTAGATTGTTTCCTGACGGTAGAGCGGAAGGCCGTCGGCATATTTGGACACGGCGATGTAAGCCAGGAGCCGTTCGCTCGGCAGCCCGGCTTCGATGATATAGCAAGGCGCTAGAGCCTGCAGCACACCGTCACGCCCTCTGAATGCGTATTTAGGCCGGCGGGTAACGATGACCCTGAACTTCGGCGCGATGACATCGAGCCGCTCGGATCGGTCTTCGCCAATCAAAACCTTTTCCAGCCCTCGGCATTCTTCGGGGATTTCAGGCTCGATGACCTCCTCAATGCGCTCGAGATGGGCGCCAAAGCCCTTGCGCGGGCGTGCTTCCCGCTTCGGCTTGTCTTTCCGTGACTGGTCGAGCTCGCTGTCGATCGCTGCCAGACCGGTCTCGACTTCCTCGAACGCAAAGTCGATCTGATCGTCGTTGATCCCCAGTCGCAGCCGTTCCGAGCGCGTGCCTTTCTGAGCCCGCTCAAGCACTTTCACAATCGCAGTGAGAGTGGCTATCCGCTCGTCCGTATCCTTCTTGAGCGCCTCAAGCCGGGTGATCTCCGCTCGGGCAGCGGCGCCTTCTGCGCTCATGGCGACGATCATCGCCTTGAGTGCATCAACGTCGTCAGGAAGGTCCGAAGCAGAGAACGCCATAGCAGGAAGTAGATCACAAATTGTGAACTTTTCCTAGCGTTTACAGCAACATGCGTCGGATTTCTTGGAGGGATTCAGCCTGTCGAAAGCGGCCTCCTGATTGCCGCCGGGAGGATCCTCTTCCAGTCCATTCCGGCCAGAAGGGCCATGAGCTGGGCATGATCCAGACGGATGCGCGCCGCCGTCGCAGCCGGCCAGCAAAAGCCGTTTCCTTCGATAACTTTCGAATAGAGACAGACCCCACTGCCATCCCACCACACGATCCGGACACGGTCCTTCCGCTTGGAACGGAACACATAGAGGGCGCCATTGAACGGGTCGAGACCGCCATCCCTGACCAAAGCCATCAACGAAGCCGCTCCCTTGCGAAAGTCGACCGGTTGGCAGGAGACGTAAACAACAACGCCAGACGCAATCATGCCTTGCGCACCGCCCGTAGGATCTTGGCAAGATGATCCGGCTCGATATCCCCGGCCACGCGCACCACGACGTCACCCATGACGATTCCACCGGCGAACTTGCAACAGCTTCGACGCGCGCGAAACTAACCCTTTCATTAGCCTCTTTCGAAAGGGGCACAACCGATCCCGAGGCCAATGCCTTGCGACGCCAGCCGTAAAGCTGCGAGGGATCTAGCCCCTCAGCGCGGGCGATCGCTGATACATTCGCCCCCGGCAGCAATGTCTCCGCAATCAGCCGAGCCTTCTCAGCATCCGGCCAATCTCGTGGCTTGCGCCTCGTCCGTATTGGTGTCGCCGTCAGAACCTCAAAGGCACGAGCCTGATTCACACTGTCGCTCATAGGTTTCTCCGCATGATTCATGCCGAAAATGAGCGATCTTTCGATGCCGCGCTACGTGGGATGGCCTACCCGCTTACGTTAGATCGGGTACTGCTGGCATTCCGCCGGCACTGCCGAATGGGAGAAAAATCATGAGAACGATATTGATCGCGATAGGTGCGTTAACTGCTTTAGCCGGGTCTGCTTTTGCGGCCGAGCCTGCCAAGACGGTGGACACGAAAATGGGCAAGATCCTGGCTACTGAAAATGGCATGGTCCTTTACACCTTCGACAAAGATACAAAAGGCAAATCCAACTGCGATAAGGATTGCCTGAAGAAGTGGCCGGCGTTCCACGCCGGAGCCAAGGCCAAGGCAGAAGGCGAATGGACTCTAGTCAAAGCTGCGGATGGCAAAGAGATGTGGGCCTACGAGGGCAAGCCGCTCTACACCTATGTCGAGGATAAGAAAGCCGGTGAAGCCAACGGCGATGGCGTTGGGGGAGTTTGGCACGCGGCCAAATAGCTGAACCGGCGACCGTTTGAACGGGCGGTCGTCGGATCGCCTTGAACCGCAAGACCGACCTCTGGAACTACATATCCCTTCTCTACGGCTTTCGCCGACAACCCGGCCTCCGCCGAATGCTGCTCCATTCCTCGCGACATCATCTACTAGATCCCAAATGCTGGTCAGAAGCAGGGATCGGGGACGCAGATTGTATGCGGTCTTTAGTTTGCGCTGCAGCCCACTCGAGAAAAAGGTTGTAGGCAACCGCCAACAAGGTCGGCCCGAGAAAAAGCCCAATCAGGCCGAACGCCAAGACACCGCCAATAAGCCCAAACAGGCCGAGCAGCACAGGTAGGTTGCTGTTTTGGTTAAGCAGATACGGTCGAAGGAAATTGTCAATGCTGCTGACGAGAAGCAAGCCCCAGATCGCGATGAAGATGCCCCATCCTACTGATCCTTGCAGGAGCAACCAAAGGGCAACCGGTCCCCACAAGAACGGTGGTCCGACGGGCACAAACGACAGCGCAAAGGTCAGGCAGCCCAATAACAGCGATTGAGGTACGCCGGCGATCCAGAAACCGATGCCAGCCAGTAGGCCTTGCGCAAGGGCCGTTCCGATCATTCCGTAGATGACACCCTTCACGGTCATGCCGATTATCGTGAGCAACCTCTTGGCACGAGGACCTGCAACGCGCTCACTGATCTGACGCATGAAACTGATCATGCGTCGGCCGTGCAGGAACAAAAAGAAGGTGATGAATATGCTTAGCCCGAGTTCGAGGAGGCCGGTGCCGAAAGCTGCCCCGCCAGCGAGAGCAATATCGGTGACAGGACCGGTCAGCCTCTTGAGCTCGACGATAAATGCAGGAGCGTCGTCAGTGAGGTTTTCCCAGTAAGCAGCCACGCTCTCGCCAACAATCGGCAGGCCTCTCACCCAGTTGGGTGGCGCGGAAGGACCCTGCTCCAGGACGCGCGTTATTCCCCCGGCGAGTTTGGTTATGTCGTCGGCGAGCGCCGTTACGAGGACAGCAAGCGGTGCGACCACAACAATGACCACCAATATCGTCATAGCTGCGGCAGCCGGCGCTCGGTAGCCCCCGACAGCACGTTCGCATTGGCGGTAGATTGGCCAGGTCGAGAAACAAATTACTGCGGCCCACAGGATTGCCGACAGGAAGGGCCAAAGCACAAGTGTGCAACCAACAGTCAGTAGCAGAAGGGCACCGATACCCAGAGCTGGTTCAATCAGTCGGCTAGGTGGCACCATGATTAGTCCGCCTGTTCCCTTGCGACGCCGTTCCATCTGCAAACACGAGGCGTGATCTTGAGCGCGGTTAGCATAGCGGTCGATGGCTACCGTGTGGCCGGCACGCCGGACGGAGATCATCTTGCTCCCTAGTTTAAGGTTGTCAATTTCCGCTATTGGCGGCGCTTTTGAGACCTTGGTCTAAATCTCATAATGGCGGGAAGTTGCCGTTCGTGGCCTAGTCCGAAAGCGATGGCTCGTGGCAGTTGATGCCAGATTAATAGGTCCTGACCCTAGGTCACGGGGCATATGCCTACCGATTTTATCGTTCACGCCCGAGCGATTTTCGCCCATAGGTTCATCGCCGCTGCGCGCAGTTTGCGATGATGGCTGGATATAATGTCGTGGCGCGAGATGCGGAAGAGGTTGGCAATCGGGTCATGGATGGAGACGAAGCGCTGGAGATGTCGGGCTGACTTGAAACGCTTCATAATCCGCTCGCGCCGTCGCGTCGGTTGGTGGGAGTTTTCAGCCCGGTTGTTAAGCCCCTTGTGTGACCGATGCTCGATGCCCGGCATAACGCATCAGGCGCTTGGCCGCCTTCGCGTTGCGGCGGCTCTGCACGAGAACGTCAATCACAAAGCCGTCCTGATCCACCGCACGCCAAAGCCAATGCTTCTCGCCACGGACCAGGCGCACCGAGGACAAGCCTTTATCCGACTGCAGCATAAGCCACATGCCCTTCAGCCAAACACGCAAAGGAAGCTTTGTGGAATGCAAAGGCGTGTGTGTCGTCACCGTGAACTGGAACCGGCAATCGCCGCTCGAGCATTGATAGAGACCCGGACGCGCATGCCGCTTGCCAGTATCGCGACCGGCGATCGCGATCGAGCGTTTAACCACAGGCAGGGCAAACTCTCCCACCCGGCCACACCATGCTTTCCAGCAACCGCCGACATTGCTCTTCATCGCGAAAAAGGCCATGATCATATCTTCCGCGGTCCGAATGTTGGTAAGCGCTGCTAGCATCGTTTCCGTCATTCTTTATCTCCTTCGGATCATGTCCGAAAAATCGCATGGTAAGCCCTTGGAAAACAAGGCAATTGCTGTCTTTGGTTGATAAAGGCCTCGTACGATTTCGAACTGCTCTTGTTCCGACCCCAGCTCGGCAGAACCCTTGAAGCCGTGAAAAAAGACGAACGCACCGCGAAGATCGTCGTCTTCCGGTAGCTCAATCCTATAGTTGCCGCCAGTAACCATGCACGGACGATCGCCTCCACAGGAAGCCGTCGCGGATGCGCCTCCGGGAACGATGAACATGATCAGTAGAATGCAACCCAAATATCGAAACATGTCGTCACCTCAACATCGCCCAGGCAACGATGCTTAGTGCCCTTCCCCGGAGCTGACAATTTGCTCGGCTATCACATCAACGAGAGGTGAAGAGGCCTGGTGATGTAGAGAACAAAATCCTGAATCCAGCAACAGATAGATGGTGCGCACGGGAGAAGTGCGCCCCTAGGCTCTCTTTGATTTTAGTCGGTTCGCCGCCCTGCTTCATCCAAGTAACTCAACTGAACCCTTTTATTGCTTGGCCAGACGAGGGAAGCTAAACAGCGGTTTTTTCGGATGCTGGTCAGCCAACCTGCTCAGTTGGTTTCACGCCGGTTATATCCGGGTCAGCGTAGCCGATAGGAAAAAGGCCCGAGCATGCGAGGCTCGGGCCAAGAGTCTTGGCGACACAGCACGGGAGGAAATGCCGCGGCCGTCTTGAGAGTAGTCGCCGATGGTTTAACGCTTAGTAACCATCTAACGACGCATGACAGAAGCAATCAGGACACGCCAGCGCTTTCAGCAGAACGCCTCTGCCGCCATTCAGGCTAACCCGTCCGTCCAAGGGCAAAGTCAGAGCTTCTGCTGCTCAATTGCGGTGAAGCGCAGCGCCCGTCCATCGGCTGCAACTAAGCTCTCCATGTCCTTTTCGAGCCCGTCGCGATCGTCAACACCGCGCAAAAGACGACCAGCAAGCACGTCGAAACGGCCAGCAGCGATGTCTGTGATCAGAAGTGCAGCGCGTGAGGGATCGATGTCGACGCCATCGTCAAAGAGCTGCTGGATGCCAGGCAGGTAGGTTTTACCGGCCTCGGAAAACAGCTGCATTTCGGTCATCGCGCTCCGGACAAGCCCCGGATCGACTGCGAAGGCGCGCACGTTATGAGCGATCGTTGTATCATTGAGACACTCCGTCAGGCGCATGATGGCCGCTTTGCTCGATGCGTAACCGGAGCCGTGGGGGAAGCTGTTGCCTGTTCCACCACTGACTAGGTTGACGATCCGGCCCTTGCCGCGCGCCAGCATTGTTGGAGTTGCCGCGCGGCTGGTGTGGAAGGTTCCGCGCAGATTGATCTCTACATCCCGCCACCAGACGAGCGGATCACACTCCCATACAGGACCGAAAGCCTGGAAAGAGCCATGGTTGTTGACCAGTGTTTCGACTGGACCCAATTCGGATGCAATCCGGGCAAAAGCGCTTTCGACGGCGCTGTATTCGGCAACGTCGGTCGTCACAGCGATCGCTCGCCCGCCCCCGCCTTGAATCAGCGAGACAGTTTCCTCGATCTCGGTCGCTGTCCGCGCAAGCACAGCGACCTTGGCGCCCTCCCGCGCCTGCTGCAGTGCAATCTCCCGACCAATCCCCCTACCGCCACCGGTGACGACAGCTACGGTGTCCGTAAGCCGGGCCATTTTTGTACTCCTCGTTCTGTTGTAGGTCGGTTTTTGCAAGTCGATCTTATGTAGACGATCACCTCTACTTCAGGAAGCCCCGGCCGGAGTGGCCCGCATGGCTGTGCTGCCAACTCGTCGTCGCCATCGCCTCGCAGAGCCAGCCCGAGGGATGGCGATCCCGTTCCGAGCGCTGCAGGCGCGGCTGCTGACTGGTTTGGGCGCAGAAGCGTTGCGGGGGATTCCTCCGTGCGCGGATCTTATTTTGTCGGCAAAAGGTGGGTCGGCCCTCGAGTCGTGGTTTCGCGACTGGGTGGCGTTCGCACAAGGTCACAGGGGCGTCGTCAACCTCATGGCGGCGGCCCACACCAACCCGCAGTCCGCGCTATATGCGGCCTGTGCGTCCGTACATTCCGCGAGCGCGCGGCTCCTGCTCCGCGCCCAGTCCGACGGCTCTGCCCGTCATGACATGAACGGAGACGACCTGTTCGCCCTGATGACGGCGCTGGGCTGGGCGATCGACCAGCCCTCCTTCGCTCCGCCGGCCGATCAGCTCGTGCGTCTGATCACGGACGCCGTCCTTGCGGAGCGACAAGGCGCGACAGATGCGATTGACGCGCCCATCCGATCACGCGTCTGAGGCAGTTTCATGTGAAGATAGGGCCTCCACGACCGAGCCTTTTCAGTTCAGCGCGCTGATGCCGTTTCGATGATGTCTGCACCGCGCCAAAGAGCCTTGACCCGATCGACAAACCATTTGCCTGCCGGTCCAGAGGCTGCGACGTCTGGTGAGACACCGATATAGTCAGCATGTATCCATCAGCCTTACTATCGGAAGAGCGATGATGCCGATGCTCGCCGGACCGCCGTGACCTACGTCTCGCGCGGATTGGTTCGACTTGCTCTTGAACGGATTCGAACCGCAGACCATACGATCCCAAAAAGGTTCTGGGGTGATCTAAGGAATCTAAAAGGACATCGCTAGCGGGTGCCCGCGCCCGATTTCAGTCTTGCCACGGGTCGACTACGATCACGCCGGTATCATCGAAATCCTGAACATTACGCGTGACTACAGTTAAACCGCGAACCAGCGCGGTAGCGGCGATCAAAGCATCAGCCTCGTTGCGGCGGTCTGGAATATGTAAGTGGGCACAACGCGTCGCTATCGCGTCATCGATTGGCAGAACTCGCTCTGCGAATTCAGGACGAACACGGCTATCCATCCATCCCCGCAAGCGAGAGCCCTGGGCAGCGTCGCGACGCTGGATGGTTAATATTCCGCGCTCAATTTCCAGGATCGTAATTGCGGAAATGAACAAGTCATTGGAATCTTGCGCACCGACCCACTTCGTCACATTGGCATCTGCTTTACCGTCTCCAACTTTGCGCAACTCGGAGACGACGTTTGTATCCAGCAGGTACTTCAAGACAGATCGACCTCGCGAGGCGCAATTTCGGCTCTCAGTGGATCTAATTCGATCGTCGACAAACCAGGCATTGAAAGAGTATCGACGAGATTCCGTCGCTTGCCGGTCAGGCGGACGAATTCGCTGTACGTCATCAACACATGGGACGGCTTCCCGCGATCTGTAATAACTACAGGTCCTCTTTTGGCAGCCTTCTTTGCCTTACTGACGTCGTGGTTCAACTCCCGGCTAGACAAACTTGTGATGCTCATAGAATGCCTCCATGTAGGAACATACCTACATATATGATATTATTGACTGTGGAGCAATATACAAGATAGCCGCCTTGAAGGGCTACGAACGTTGGATCCCGTAATCGGCCAAGGAAATATCTGTTTCGCGCTAATTTAGGAGCAGCGTTGAGCTGCTAATCTATCCAATGTCGGAGAACTTCTGTGGCTCATTTGGTTCTCGCGATCCTCAGCCTGCGATTCACCCAAAAATGTGGCCACATGGGCCCGCGCGCCCGCTTATTCTTCAACAAACGCTCGTTGCATCGAGTCCAGAACTGGCTTTGATAGGTACTCAAAGAAAGTGCGATCCCCGGTCGTGATAAAGGCCTCGACCGGCATGCCTGGGTGCAGATCGTTCGCGGTTATGGCCGCCGAAAGCGGATCGGCTATCCTCAACAGCGCCCTGTAGTATGGTTGGTGTGTTGTCTCATCGATCAATCGGTCAGCCGACACCTGTTCAACGACCGCATCAACTTCGGGCGTCAATCGAGCATTGAGAGCTGTTAGTCGCAGTCGCGCTTCTTGTCCCTTATGGACGGCATCAATGTCATTTGGCTGCAGTCGTGCCTCTACAAGCGGCCGCGAAGTTGTCGGCAGTATTTCCATCACCTTTTCACCAGGACTGATGACGTTGCCAACGAAATTATAAATCGAACTCACCACGATGCCGTCGGCGGGGGCCCGGATGTGCATGCCGGATAGTGAGCGCCCGGTTTGACTGGCTGGCGCTCCTCCAGCCGGATCTCGTGCCCCCAGGGAATGCTGGGTCGTATTCGTACAGGAACCGGCTGCCTTTGCGCAGCTTCAATTCGCCAAGCGTCATGGCCGGGGAACGGGCACCCGTCTCCCACGAGCCGTACCGCGCCGTGTGAATGATGAATTCGTAAAGGTGGATGCCTTCCCACCCCATCGCGACCTGAAGGACGCCATGAAACTCGCGCAACGTCATCGTCGAGGCTACCTGAACCCTACGCCACACCATCGGGTTCACGTCCTTTAGCCAGATGCGAAATTGCAGGATAAAAACCTCATCCTCCGAGGCGGGCGTCTTCCCGCTGCTCTTTGCTGACTTCCGTTTTGCCCCACCCGCCGGCTCCGCCAAAATTCAATGACGACGACATACTCCGCTCCATCCCGACCCACAAATCCTCATGCTCCCCGTGTTGCCACGTGCCATGTTGACGAGCACGCCTTCGGGGCCAAGTGCCTCCAGAACTTCGCGCGAGATGATCCGGTCGTTGATGCGTTGCCGGGCGCGATCACCTAGCGCGAAGCGTGTGCGGTGCCTAGCCTTGGTCTAGCATTACAGTTGCATATCTATCTGTGGTCTGAATCTATGGGTCTCCATGATTCGGAGGTCATGGATGACAGGTGCATCAATCGAGACGACGCTTGAGCTTTGGGCATCATCGTTGCGCGACGTGAAGGCTCGCATGCGCAGACTGTTTACGCAGGAGCGAGTTGCAGCCTCTGCGAACCTTTTCCTGGACGGCTTGCTGGGTGACGAGCGGCGTAAGACAGGTTGGATGCGTGCTGAGGCGGCCGGTGATCCCGGCCCGTGGCGGCAACAAGCCATTCTGGGGCGCGGGCGCTGGGACGCGGACGCACTTCGCGACATCGTGCGAGAGTATGTCGTAGAAAACCTCGCCACGGATGATGCGGTCCTGGTCATCGACGAGACGGGCTTCCTCAAGCAGGGCAAGACATCGTGCGGTGTTGCACGTCAATATACAGGTTCGGCTGGCAAGATAACGAACTGCCAGATCGGTGTGTTCGCCGCCTATGTGTCCGTTCGCGGTCATGCCTTTATCGATCGGGCCCTGTACTTGCCCAAAAGCTGGACCGGCGATCCGGCAAGGCTGGCAGCAGCTCATGTTCCTCAGGCTACAGCCTTCGCTACCAAGCCAGGCCTGGCTGTCGAGATGATACGGCGTGCGCTGGCAGCCGATGTGCCGTTTTCATGGGTGGCCGCAGATGCGGTCTATGGCGTCGGGGACGTTGAAGGGACCCTGCGTCGAGCCTGCAAAGGCTACGTTCTTGGGGTTAAATCGGACCACCATTTCGGCTCCTGGTCGGGTAAGCCTCCGGTCGCCGGCACAGCGCAGGAGATCGCCCGTGATCTCGATTCAAGTGCATGGCAGCGTCTTTCCGCCGGTGAGGGCACCAAAGGCGCGCGGCTTCATGACTGGGCCTACTGTGAACTCGCCGATCTCGATGCCGACGAATACAACGAGACGACATCAGGGCTTTGGACCCGTGGCCTCCTGATCCGGCGCAATATCAGCGACGGTGATCTCGCATTCTTCACCACATGGTGCCTGGCCGGGACGGACATCCAGACGCTCGTTTCCGTTGAAGGCCATCGCTGGGCGATCGAAGACAGCTTCGAGACCGCCAAGAACGAGCTCGGACTCGATCACAATGAAACCCGGTCATGGCATGGCTGGCATCGCCACGTCTCCCTCGTCATGCTTGCCTTCGCCATGATGGCGGTGATCCGGTACCGCGCCAATGACGCGACGCCCCCAAAAAGACCGCGGATGCCGACCATCAGGATTTGATCCGCTGGTCTATCCAGGAAGTCCGGCGCATCGCCATCAGACTCGCCCAGCGTCGCATAAACCCCGCCTACGTCATCGCATGGTCATGCTGGAGACGCGCCCATCAGGCGGCCGCTCGACGAGCTCATCTCAAAACTAAAATGCAACTGTAATGCTAGGAAAAGCTGCGGCCGCGGGCGAAGGAAGCTCCGACGACCATTTTTCCAGCCGGCGCTCGCCGGGGCGATTGTCGCGACGGCATCGGCAGCCGAGGGGGCGTCGAAGAGGACGATATCTGCCGCGCTGCCGATCGCAATGTCGTAACCCTTTCTTCCCAGGAGGGTGGCAGCCTGCGTCGTGATCATGGCGAAGACACCGTCGAGGCCATCGGCGGTGCCGATCTGGGCAACGTTCGCGTAGAGATTGGCCATGCGCAGCAGGTTGACGTCGCCGAACGGCGTGAATGGATTCAGGACATTGTTGGTAGAGATGGTCGTGACAACACCGAGCGCTGCCAGGCGGTGAGCGGGTGTCACGCCGCGTGGAACGAGATGGGTCGCATTGCGGCCCGTCAGGAAGAGATCAGTCGACGGCAGGACGGTCAATGCGATGCCGGCCTCGGCAAGACGGCGGCCGATCGGCTCCAGCTCTTCCGGTGGCAAGGCCGAGAGCTTGGTGACATGGCCGACCGAGACGCGTCCCTGGTAACGGCGTGCGACGGTCTCGGCGATGACGACAGGGAGATTGGAGCCGGCGGGGTCGAGGTCGAAATCAAGGTGGAAATCGACGGCAACGTCGTTTCGCATGGCGAGGTCGAAGATGCAGCGGATGTGTTCGGCGGGTTCGGGATCGGTGTAGGGGCAGCCTCCCACCAGATCGGCACCCGCCTTCAGCGCCTGTTCCAGCATCGCCTCCGTGCCGGGGTCATTCGTCAGGCCTTCCTGAGCGAACGCGCAGATTTCGATGTCGATGAGGCTGATATAGTCAGCCTTCAGATGTTTGATCGCCTCGAAGGAGCGGAAGCCGACGCGCGGGTCGATCTCGACGAAGGTGCGCAGGCGGGTTGTGCCGTTGAGGATTGCCTTTTCGACGACTGCGGCAGCACGGACATAGACATCTTCCTCGGTGAAGGCGGCCTTGGCTCGAGAAGTTTCGCTGATGGCTTCGGCGAGTGTCCCGGTGCAGAGATTGCAGCGGCTGATGATACCGGCCTTGTCGAGGTGGATGTGGGTTTCGATGAGGCCTGCGCAGGCAAATCTTCCCCCGGCGTCATGGTGCGGCGCATCGCAGACGAAACGAGGCGCGATCGCCGCGATGCGGCCTGTGTCGAAGGCGATGTCGGTCGGCTCGGTCAAGCCGGCCATTCGGGCATTGCGGATGACAAAATCGATCGCCATGGGACCTCCTCAGACCGACAGAAGGAAATTGCGGGCGACGCGGTTGTGATCGGCGATCAGCGCCTCGATATCGACGTTCGCGGGTATACGGTCGGTAACGCGCCATTCGCCTGCGATCATGACGCGGTCGGCCGTGGTGGCGCCGCAGAGCACGAGGGCTGCCAGCGGATCGCCGGCACCGGAGAAACGCAATTCGTCGAGCTTGTAGAAGGCCAGATCCGCCTGGCGGCCGGGCGCGATGATCCCGATGTCGTCGCGGCCGAGCAGCCTTGCCGAGCCAGCGGTGCCCCAGCGCAGCGCGTCGAGATGGGTGACCGCTTCGGCGCCGTAGATCAGCCGGTTGAGCATTAAGGCATGGCGCACACTTTCCATCAGGTTGGAATTGTCGTTGGAAGCTGAGCCGTCGACGCCAAGGCCGACAGGCACCCCGGCGGCTTCCAGCTCGCAGGTGCGGCACATGCCCGATGCGAGCACCATGTTCGAGGTCGGGCAATGGCAGACGCCAACGCCGTGCCGGCCGAGCTCGGCGATCTCGGCATCATCGAAATGAATGCCGTGGGCGAGCCAGGTGCGGGCGCTCAGCCAATTGCAGCGATCGAGATATTCCACCGGCGTGCAGGCGAATTTGCTGCGGCAGAATTCTGCTTCCGCCCTGGTCTCGACCAGATGGGTGTGGAGCCGGCAATCGTAGCGTTCCGCCAGCGCCGCCGTTTCGCGCATCAGTTCCAGCGTGACGTCGAAGGGCGCGCAGGGCGCAAGCGCCACCTGCGTCATCGCCCCTTCGGATCTGTCATGATAGCGCCGGAGCACACGCTCGCTGTCGGCAAGGATCACGTCGTCGTCCTGCACGACATTGGCCGGCGAAATCACGCCTTGCTGGTCCTTGATATTGAGACTGCCTCGCGTCAGCGTGATGCGCATGCCCAGGCGAGCCGCCTCCTCGGCTTCGACATCCATGGCGTCTTCGAGACCGGCAGCATAGAGATAGTGGTGGTCGGAGGTGGTGGTGCAGCCGGAGAGGAGGAGCTCGGTCAGCGCGAGACGGACGGCAAGACGGAAGGCTTCGGGCGTCATGTGCTTTGCCCAGATCGGATAGAGCGCGCGGATCCATGGCCAGAGCGATTTGTTGATCGCAGCCGGATGGGCGCGCGTCAGCGTCTGGAACATATGGTGATGGGTGTTGATGAGACCGGGGATGACGACATGCCGGCCGGCGTCGAAGTGTGCATCGACGGGGGTCGAAGGCTGCCGTCCAGCCGCGACCAGCTCGACGATGCGGCCATTCTCGATGACGATGCCGCCCTCGGCGCCCTCAGCCATGATGGCGAGCGGCGATTGGATCCAAAGTCGGCCCTTCATCTGCGGTGCTCCCAGCGCCATACATTGATGGAAAAATCAGACGACGAGCCGGCCCCCGCGGGCGATGATGGCGCCGCCGCGAAATACGATGCGATCGAGGGGACGGGAAGCGACGGCTTCTGCCAGCGACGCGGCGGGCAAAATAACAAAATCAGCAGGTGACCCGGCCTTGAGCGGGCCGACGGAGCGGCCGAGGATTTCGGCCGGCGTTTGAGTCGCCAGGCGGAAGGCCGCCGCCAGATCCTCATCCGAACGGAAATCCTGGCGATCGCAGAGGATGCCGACACGCTCCAGCATGTCGCCATTGCCGAAAGGCGACCAGGCGTCGCGGATATTGTCGTTGGCGCAGAAGAGCCGGACACCGGCGGCGGCAAGCCGCTTGACCGGTGGCATCGGCACGGCTCCTGGCGCGCTGGTCATGATCGCCACGCCCGATCTGGCGAGTGCGGCGGCAGTGCGGCCGAATTCGGCATCGTCCAACTCGCCGAGGCAGAAAGCGTGGCTGACGACCACCTTGCCTTCGAGGCCGAGTGCTGCCGTGCGATCGGCGATCTGGCGAAGTTCGAAGGCGCCGAGTGCACCGCCATCATGCAGATGGATATCGAGCCCGACACCGTATTTGCCGGCGACGGAAAAGATCGCATCGAGATGGCCGGTCACATCGTTGTCGATCCCGGCGGGATCGAGGCCGCCGACGAGATCGGCGCCAGCGGCGATGGCCGTATCGAGCAGCCCGGCCGTGCCGGGATCGCGCAGCACGCCGGATTGCGGGAAGGCAACGGTCTGGATATCGACGAGATGACCATGGCTCTGCTTCAGCGAAAGCACGGCCTCGAGGCCTTTCAGGCCGACTTCGGTATCGATGTCGACATGGCTGCGCACGAAAAGTGTGCCGTAGGCTGCAAGCTTCTCCAGCAGGGCGCCGCCGCGGGCTTCGACCGGCAGCGCCACCGTGCGCCGCAGGGATTTTTCCGCCTCGATGCGCTTGGCGACCGTATCGCCCGGAATATGCGGGATGAATGGCACGCCAATCAGCGTCTTGTCGAGATGAATATGGCCGTCGACGAAGGGAAGGCAGAGAAGGCCGCCGGCACCATCGAAACGCGGCACTACGGGGTCGATGCCGGCGGCCGCATTCGGGCCGATCGCGGCGATCCGGTCATTGTTCAGAATAAGCGAGACGATCTCGCCGGCTTCTGTCCTGGCGTTTTCGACTACGAGGCTCGGCGTCATTAATTCTTCCATCATCCGCTATGCAATCAGCCCGACCCGGCGCGCCGCGACGACGCGATAGAGCGGATCCTTCCACACCTCTTCCTCCTGCAAGGCAGAAAAGACCAGGCTGACATCGTGTTCGTCGTCCGAGGATACCGCGGCGCGTTTGATCTCCGCCCAGGCGGGCGCCTGTCGTCTGCGCATTTCTTCCAGCGCCTCGGCGGTGGGGAGGGCTGGAAAACCGATCTTCGGCACCAGCGAGGCGATCACCTGCCAGAAGGCGCGGTAGAAAGGCTCGGCATTTTCGAGGTGCGGAGAGACGAGGCGCAGCCAGTGCATACCGGTGACGGAATGGAGTGCGGAGAAATCCATGGTTCCGGCAAAGAGGGCAAGCGAGGTCGCGGCCATACGGCGCGGTGTATCGGCATTGAAGGCAAGGCGGTCGATAACGGGGCGGAAGCCCGGAAGTGCGGCGACGGCGCGGATATTATGCCAGAGCAGATCGGTTTCTGGCTCATAATCGCGGATGCCTTCAATATTGCCGACATCGGCAAGCACCCTCCCCGGATCATCCGTATCGGGCGCGGCACCGGTCGCGGATGGCAGCGGCAGATAGCAGGCCGCCCAATAGCCGAGCGCAGTGCCAACCTCCTGGTCGTCCTTCTTGAGCACACCATAGGCAAGGCGCATCAGCGGATGCGTGGCGCTGCCGGCAAGGCCGTTCACCATGGCGGGCAAATAGGTACGGATGACGGCATCGATGCCGAGCCGGCGGGTTTCGGCGATGAAGAAGGCACGGTAATCCGCCTCACGCGTGCGATCGCCGAGCGCCTCGGCCCATTGCGCCCTGACAACCGGGGCAATCGGCGGCGGCACGGGCGGGAGTGCATGGCTCTCGTGATATTGCTCGTACCATTGTTCCAGCCGTTCCGGCGAGGCGCCGAGGCGATCGAGCGCGATCAGCACCATCGGAACATGGTTGGCCAGCAGATAGGGAAATTCGACGCTATCCTCGCGTGCCCGCAAAAAGACGGTCTCCAATCCCGAAAATTGAACGGCGGCAGCCTGTCTCATGCCAAAACCTCCCTTGATGTCGTGACGTCTTCGTCTATGCCGGGATCGAAATGCGGTTCGTCATAGGCGGCCAATGCTGCAAGATACCGGTTGGAGTCCTCGATGAACAGCGCTTTCACCAAGGCGCTGACGATGCGTGGCACACCGTATTTGAGACCGGTGACGCCATTGCTGACCGGGCCGAGGCTCGCGAGCGCGCCGGTATTGAACATATGGATGCGCGAGACCCAGCCGGCTTCGGCATATCTAGGCGTGAGTTCAAAACCAGGGCCGAGATAGGGATGGTCGGCAAGCAGGGCGTTCTCCTCTCCCTGTGGCGGTTGGAAACAATCCTTCCAGAACGCTGCGGCCTCGACGAGGCCGGCAAGCTCGGGCCGGAGCGCGAAATTAATCTCGTAACCGGTGCCGAGCAGGAGATGATCGGCATGACAAGTGCCGTTTGCGGTCGTCAGCTTGACTTTGCCGCCGTCCATCGAGAGTTCACGGACACCACAACCGAGCTGCATGGTGAAACCAGGGTGGCTACGGGCCCGGTCATATTGCTCCTGGGTCGGTGGCACCTTGAAATTGAAGTAGAGATGGGCGAACCGCCAGCGCTCCAGATCCGGCAAGTCGGCGAAATGGCCGAGGAAGCCGGGAAAGTTTGTCCAGGCGAGAACCTCGGTGCGCGGCAGATCGGCGCTTCGCGCAAACATCGTCACCTCTCGGGCGCCGGTTTCCAGCGCCGCCACCGCCCAGTCGAAGCTCGACGTGCCGCCGCCAAGGATCGCGACATCCCTGCCCTTGAGGAAATCAATCGCTATCGGCTCGTTGCTATGTGTCCAGGCGGATTTCGGCAGCGCCTTGACCATCGCAGGTATGCGCGGGCCGCCGCAGCCGTCGATGCCGGTCGCCATCACCAGCTGGCGGCAGGTGACCGTGCGGCTGGTGCCGTCACCCTTTGACAGCGTGAGAGCGAGTCCGCCCTCCCCCTGATCGATCGAGGAAAGCGTCGTGTCGTTTTCGACGTCGATGCCGACGGTCCTTCGAAACCAGATGAGATAGGCCATCCAGTCCTGGCGGCCGATCTTGTCGAGCGCTTCCCAGGCGTCGGCGCCATTCAGCGCCTCGTACCAGGAACGCAGCGTCAGGCTCGGGATGCCGAGATCCGGGCCTGAGAGATATTTGGGCGAACGCAGGGTCTGCATGCGGGCGCAGGTGATCCAGGGGCCTTCGCGGCCCTCCTCGCTCTGATCGATCACATGAACGGACCTGATACCGCGCCGCTTCAGGGCGAAGGCGATCGACAGGCCGGAGAGGCCAGCGCCGCAGATCACAACGGAATGCAGGTCGTCGCGGTCTTCATCGCCCAGCGTCGACCAGCCGGCGCAGAGCGCCTCAATGCGCGCCATTTCATCATGGGCGCGGCGTTCCAGCTCTCTCAGGCGCTCATCCGGCGTGGTCTTCATGAATGTGCAGCTCGCCGCGTTGGACAGGACAGTATAGACGCGCAGGGAATGATCAACTCCCTGCTATTTTTTATGCAACGCGCACAAAATATGGACATATCTGCGCGAATATGTTCTAATTTGTGATTTTTAATGTTTGCGCTTTTTTGTCAAGTGCGCTTGAGTGCGATTTTGTTTGATGTATAGTGCCTCAAGCCAATCAAAAAAGGGGAGCAAACATGAAATCGCTCAACAGTCTCACACGGAAATTGGCGATGGCGGGCCTCGTCTCGGTCGCATTTGTGGGCTCCGCCATCGGCGCCGACAAGAAATATGAGGGCATCACGCTCACGCTTGCCTCGCAGAACGACCAGTTCGCCGCTGTTCTGGCTGCCATCGCCCCTAAGTTCACCGAGGAGACGGGCGCCAACGTCAAGGTCGACATTCTCGATTACGGCTCGCTGCTGACCAAGACCACGACCGATTTCGTCGGCGGCACCGGCGGCTACGACCTGGTGACGATGGATATCGTCTGGGCGGGCCAATATGCAGAAAACAAATACACCGTCGATCTCACCGAGTGGATGAAGCGCGACGCCGCCGAACTGAAGCTCGACGACATCTATCCGACGCTTCTCAACGCGCTTGGCCACTGGGGAGACAAGCAGGTCGCATTTCCCTTTGCCGGTTATGCCAACGTGCTTGCCTATCGCAAGGATCTCTTCGACGCCGCCGGCCTGAAGGCGCCGACGACGATGGAGGAAATGGTCGAGGCCGCCTACAAGCTGACCGACCCCAGCAAGAAGACCTATGGCTTCGTCGCCAACGGCCAGAAGGGCCCAGCGGTCGCCCAGGATTGGATGCAGTACAATACCGAGATGGGCGGTTCGATCCTCGGCTCCGACGGCAAGCCGGCGCTGAATTCCGAAGCCAATATCAAGAGCCTGATCGTCTATAAGGACCTCTTCATGAAAGCGGCACCTCCCGGCGCCGTTAATTATGACTGGGGCGGACGCGAGGAAAGCTTCCGCCAGGGCATTGCCGCGACCATGCAGACATGGTCGGTCGGCGCGCCCGGCTATTATGATCCGTCGATTTCCAAGATCGTCGACAAGGTGGCGATCACGACGGCGCCCCGCGGCGCCGGTCTGCCGAAGGTCTATGGGATCGGCGGCTGGGGCATGGCGATCAACGCCGGCATCAAGGACACGCAGAAGGAAGCCGCCTGGGCCTTCATCAAGTGGCTGGTCAGTCCGCCGGTGCACAAGGAATTCAACATGATGGGCGCCGGCAGCTTCCTGCGCAAGAGCGAGATGACCGACCCCGATCTGCTGAAGAAGTTCCCCTTCCTGCCTGTCATCGCCGAAACCTTCGAGCATGGTGACGGCGAATATCGTCCGCGCATCCCGCAATATCCAGAGATTCAGGACCTGCTCGGCACCGCCGTCAACGACGTGCTCGTCGGCAATGCCGATCCTAAGAAGGCGCTCGACGCCGCTCAGGAAGCCGCTGCAAAGCTCTTCTAAGAACAAAACGGTTTCCTCCCCAGGGCCGCGGCCTATGTCGCGGCCCTGCCATTTCGAGACCATTGATCCGATGCGCCTCGGGCTTCATGATCGGGTGAGCCCGGGCTCGATCCCCGGGACGCGCATCGAACCAGGAACCCGATGGACATGACGTGACCCTATCCCTCACTTCCGCGCTGAAGCCCTCCCCGGCCTTGAGCGTTCCCTATCTGGAGCGCAGGCGGCTGTTCTTCATCCTGATGACACTGCCGGCCGTCATCTACGTGCTCGTCATCGGCGTCTGGCCGCTGGCGCAGGGCATCTGGTTCAGCCTCTACGAATATAATTTGCTCAAGCCAGCGCGGACGCATTTCGTCGGCCTCGGCAACTATGTCGACCTTCTCTCCGACCCGGTGACACGCGGGGCCTTCGTCAATACCGTCATCTTCACGGTCGGCGCTGTGACTGTCGAACTGCTGCTCGGCTTTGCCATTGCGCTGGCGCTCTGGCGCGACGACCGCTTCAACCGGATCTGCCTGGCGCTGATCCTGATACCGGTGACGATCACGCCGCTGGTGGTCGGACTGATCTTCCGGGCGCTGCTGCTCGCCGACTACGGACTCGTCGGCTATTATCTCGCCGAGTTCGGGCTTTCCGATCCGCGTGGGCTTTTCGCCAATCCGAGTTCGGCGCTGGCGACCCTTATCTTCGTGGACATATGGGAATGGACGCCGCTGGTGGCGCTGATCCTGCTTGCTGGCCTGAAAGCGCTGCCGGGCGATATTCTCGAGGCATCGGAAGTGGATGGGGCAACGGCGCTGCAGCGGCTGAGAATCATCGTCATTCCGCTGATGTTGCCTTCGATCCTGCTGGCGCTGACGCTGCGCACCATCGATGCCTTCCGCATCTTCGACAGCGTTTACGTGACGACGGGCGGCGGGCCGGGCAACGCGACCAACACGCTGATGCTGCATGCGGTGAAGCAGGGGCTGGAATTCTTCAATATCGGCCGCGCCTCGGCGATCTCCAACCTGACACTGATCTGCATCGCCGTAATCGCGGCAGGCTTCATCCTGTTGATCCGCAAGGCGGACAGAAAGGCGAACGGGCGATGAGCACACGCACCCTCAGCCGCATCGGCGAGCGCGCCTTCATCCTTGTCATGCTCGCCTTTTTCCTGCTGCCCTTCCTGTGGCTGGCATCGACCGCCTACAAGCCGTCGCGCGACATCTTCTCGATCCCGCCAAAACTGACTTTTACACCGACCCTCGAGCAGTTCGCGACGGTCTTCCGCCTGTTCGACGTCTGGAGCCTCGTATCGTCAAGCCTGCTGATCGCCGGCGGTTCGGTGATCCTGTCGCTGCTTCTCGGCGTGCCGGCAGGCTATGCGCTGGCACGCTCGACCAGCCGCTATGCCATTGCAGTTGCCTATTTCTTCATGGCGATCCGCATGGTGCCGGCGGTGGCGGCGCTGATCCCCTTCTATCTGATGATGCGCGATGTCGGGCTGCTCGGCAACTGGGTCGCCGTCGTCCTCATCAACGCGATGCTGAATTCGGCCTTCGTCACCTGGATGATGTTTTCCTATTTCCGCAGCCTGCCGAAGGAGCTGGAAGAGGCGGCGCTAACGGATGGATGTACGCTGTTCGGCTCCTTCTGGCGCGTGGCGCTGCCGGCGGTGCGCTCAGGCGTCGTCGCCTCCACACTGTTCTGCCTGATGTTTTCCTGGAACGACTTCCTCTACCCGATGTTTCTCACCCGGCTCGATTCCAAGCCGATCTCGGTGGCGCTGCTTTCAGCCTATGGAACGAAGGACATCACCTGGGGCACACTCGGCGCGCTGGCGCATTTTTCGACGATCCCGATCGTACTGATCGTGCTCTTCCTCAACCGTTATTTCGTGCAGGGCCTGACAAAAGGCATTCACTAAAGAGACGATGCGCTCAAGCGCTGATCGCCGCTTCGGTCGCGGCATCGAAGACGTGAATGCGGGCGGGGTCGGCGGCAAGCGACAGGCGCTCGCCGATCTTGACGCGGCGGGTGCCGTCAATGATGAGGCGCAGGCGCGGGGCGGACAGCGCTACGTCGTCCTCTTCGGCCGAAAGCGACTTC
This sequence comes from Rhizobium favelukesii, assembly GCF_000577275.2. Lineage (NCBI taxonomy): Bacteria > Pseudomonadati > Pseudomonadota > Alphaproteobacteria > Hyphomicrobiales > Rhizobiaceae > Rhizobium > Rhizobium favelukesii. Next base: position 443,477 of record NZ_HG916855.1, on the reverse strand, counting down.
AGCCGGTCGGCGGCCTCGACATCGACATGAACGAGCAAGTTGGCGCCGAGATCCTCGACGAAGGCAACGGTTCCAGTGAGACCGCCTGCGTCGACCGGCTGGAATGCTTCCGGTCGGATGCCGAGCACAACGGCGCAACCGACGGCGGAGGCGATGCGCGGCCGCTCGGCGAGCACCTCGCCCGAGAAAAGGATGGAGGCCTGGCCGAAGCGGGCCTCGGGGCCGTTCTCCGTCGCGAAGAGATCGGCCGCCAGCAGGTTCATCGCCGGCGAGCCCATGAAGCTCGCGACGAACAGATTGGCCGGCTGATCGTAGAGGCTGCGCGGCGTGCCGAGCTGCTGCAGGACGCCGCTTTTCATGACGGCGACGCGATCGCCCATGGTCATGGCTTCGACCTGATCGTGGGTGACATAGACCGTGGTAATGCCCGACATCTTCTGCATGCGGGCGATTTCGGCGCGCATCTGGCCGCGCAGGCGAGCATCGAGGTTGGAAAGCGGCTCGTCCATCAGGAAGGCCTGAGGGCTGCGGGCGAGCGCCCGGCCCATGGCGACGCGCTGGCGCTGGCCGCCGGAGAGTTGGGCGGGCTTGCGGGCGAGATAGTCCTCGAGCTCCAGGAGCTTTGCCGTCTCCTGCACCTTGCGGGCGATGTCGGCCTTGTCGAGGCCGCGGACGCGAAGGCCGAAGCCGATATTCTCTGCCACCGTCAGATGCGGGTAAAGCGCGTAGGACTGGAAGACCATGGCAATATCGCGATCGCGCGGGGCAAGGTCGTTGACGATGGCACCGTTGATCGTCAGGCGGCCATCGGTGATCTCCTCCAGGCCGGCGATCATACGCAACGCCGTCGACTTGCCGCAGCCGGAGGGGCCGACGAGGACCAGGAATTCGCTGTCGCGGATGGTCATGTTCAGGTTGCGGATCGCCGCATAGCCATCGCCATAGCTCTTGCTGATCTGGTCGAAGACGATTTCAGCCATGCTCTTTCCTTGCTGAACGGGAGGCCTGTTGCAGATCCTTGACGGATCAGGTCGTGTAAACGCCGCCGGTGACGTTGACGCCCTGCCCGGTCATGAAGCGGGCCGAATTCGAGCAGAGGAAAACGACGACATCGGCCACATCTTCAGGCGTTTCCAGCCGGCCGAGCGGCGTCTGGGAGATATAATCCGCAACGACGCGTTCGGGCGTGACACCACGCAGGCTCGCTTCCCAGGCGATCTCGCGTTCCTGCATGCCGGTCTTGACGAAACCGGGGCAGACGGCGTTGACGCGGATGCCCGAAGGCGCGAGCTCGCGGGCGAGCGCCTGCGTCCAGCCGAGCACGGCAAACTTGCTGGCGGAATAATGGGCCAGCAGCGGCGCGCCGATCTTTGCGGCGAGCGAGGCGGTGTTGACGATGACGCCGGTGCCGGTGCTCGTAAAGCGCCGGGCGGCAATCTGGTTGGTCAGAAAGATGCCGCGAATGTTGACGTCGAAATTATAGTCCCACTCCTCGTCGGTCAGTTCCAGCGCATGCTGCATCGTGGAGACACCAGCATTGGCGCAGAGGATCTCGTAACCGCCTGTCCTTTCGACCACCTCGGAAAAGGTCGCCTCGACGGAGGCGCGCTTGCGAACGTCGATCGCATAGGCAGTGGCGCCGTTGCCGATCTCGGCCGCCGTCTGTTCGGCGGCCGCCAGGTTGATGTCGCAGATCGCCACCTGGATCGACTGGCGGGAGAGCGCGGTCGCGATCGCGCGCCCTATCCCAGTCGCCCCGCCGGTTACGATCGCACGCTTGCCGGATAGTTCTGGAAAGCTCGGAGACTGCATGTTCGCCCTCATCGACTGGAAACATCACCGATCATATAACAACAAAATCATACACAACAAGAAAAATTTATGTTTGAATTTGTTCGAGTCATTCGATACATAGGAAGCAACAATCAGACAATCGTAGCCACGAGTTACGACGGCGGGAGGATGAGAACGGTTCATGGACGCGGAACAGCAGATGGTCGCCGCAGCGGAAAAACCGAAGGTTCTGGCCCAGGTGCGGCATGCGCGCATCCTGGAGACGCTGGCGCGCAAGGGCGCGGTCTCCGTCAGCGATGTCGCCTCCCAGCTTGCCGTGTCCGAAATGACCGTCCGCCGCGACCTGATCGAACTCGAAAAGGACGGCAGGCTGGTGCGCACCCATGGCGGCGCGGTGCGCAGCGGCAAGGCCTTCGAGCCGATCGCCAACGAGGCTGTCGACCGCGAGGAGCCGACTTTCGAATCCCGGCTGACGCGCAATGCCGCCTCGAAGCGGACCATCGCGATGGCGGCGGCAGGCGTTGCCGCCGGAGCGCGCACCCTGGCACTCGACGTCGGCACCACGACCTATCTGCTTTCCGGCCTGCTGCTCAACCAGCCGCACACGAAGATCTTCACCAACAGCGTGCGCAACGCCATGCAACTCGGCGCCGGCTTTGGCGAGGTCTACCTGCCGGGCGGGCGCATGCGTGGCGAGGAAATGGCGATCAGCAGCCAATCGGCCGTCACGCAATTCGAGGAGCTTTGGTTCGACATCGCCTTCCTCGGCGTGTCCGGGATTACGGAGCAGGGAATTTACGACTATTCCTTCGAGGACACCGACATGAAGCGGGTCTATCTGCGCCGCGCCACGCAGAAGGTGGTGCTTTGCGATTCCACCAAGTTCAAGCGCATGTCGCTGGTGCATATCGCGCCGCTGCAACAATTCGACATGCTGATAACCGATGCCATGCCGCCGGCCGATCTTGCCGATGCCCTCACCGCCGCTGGCGTCGAGGTGCGCATCGCGCCCGAGGAGCAGCCACTGCTTTGATTTGCTTTTCCACGCATCCGTCCCCCAGCGGATGCCCGTCCACTCGATTCCGCTTCAGGAGTTCTCGCATGGTCTTCGATTTTTTCGGCGTCAAGAAGAAGGCGGTCATCGCCATGGCGCATATCGGAGCCCTGCCCGGCTCGCCCGCCTATGACGCCGCCGGCGGTGTGAACAAGCTCGTCGACGACGTGCTTTCCGATGTCGAGAAGCTGCAGGCGGGCGGTGTCGACGCCATCATGTTCGGCAACGAGAATGACCGGCCCTACGTCTTCCAGGCGCCGCCGGAAGGGCTGGCGGCAATGACCACGATCGTCGAGCGGGTGAAGCCGCATCTGACCGTGCCGTTCGGCGTCAACTATCTCTGGGATCCCTCGGCAAGCGTTGCGATCGGTGCGGTGACGGGTGCAAGCTTCGTTCGCGAGATCTTCACTGGCGTCTTCGCCTCCGACATGGGCATCTGGCAGCCCGATTGCGCCAAGGCGGCACGGTTGCGGCATAGCCTCGGCCGCGGCGAGATGAAGATGCTCTTCAACATCAACGCGGAATTTGCCCATTCGCTGGACCAGCGCCCGATTGAACTCAGGGCGAAGAGCGCCGTGTTCTCGTCGCTCGCCGATGCCATCCTGGTGTCGGGACCACTCACCGGACAGGCCGTCGATCAATCGGACCTCAGGCGCGTTTGCGAGACGGTCAAGGATGTCCCCGTCTTTGCCAATACCGGCGTCAACAAGGATAATGTGCGCGACATATTGAGCGTTGCCAGCGGCGTCATCATCGGCACGCATTTCAAGGTGGACGGCAATACGTGGAACCCGGTCGACGGCGACCGGGTAAAGCGCTTCATGGAGATCGTCGAGAGGCTGCGCTAAGTGAAGGGAGCCGCTATGTCCATCACGCTCGGCCTCGATATCGGCACCACCTCCACCATCGGCATCTTGATCGAACTGCCGAACCGCGTCCTCGGCCTCACCTCACGACCGTCGACGCTTCATTCCCCGCAGCATGGCTGGGCCGAGGAAGACCCGGCGGAATGGTGGTCGAATGTCTGCGAGATCACCAGAGAACTGATTGCAACGAGCGGGATCGAGGCCGGGGAAATCTCGGCCGTCGGCGTGACCGGCATGCTGCCGGCCGTCGTGCTGCTCGATGACGCCGGCTACGTGCTGAGGCCCAGCATCCAGCAGAGCGACGGGCGCTGCGGCGAAGAGGTCGAGGAACTTAAGGCCGAGTGGGATGAGGCGGATTTTCTGCGCAGAGCGGGAAACGGCATCAATCAGCAGTTGGTGACAGCGAAGCTTCGCTGGATCGCCCGGCATGAGCCCGCTGTTTTCGAGCGCATTGCCACAGTCATGGGGTCCTATGATTTCATCAACTGGAAACTGACCGGCGAAAAGGCGATCGAACAGAACTGGGCGCTGGAAGCGGGCTTCGTCGATATCAATACCGGCAAGCTCGACGACGAACTGATCGGGCTTGCCAGAGTTCGGCGAGGCGCCATTCCTGGGAAAGCGGTGTCACATGCGGTACTTGGCCATGTGACCGACGACGCCGCCAAGGCGACTGGGCTTGCACCCGGAACGCCCGTCATCGGCGGGGCAGCCGACATGATCGCCTCGGCCTTCGGCGCGGGTATCAACAAGGCGGGCGACGTGCTGCTGAAATTCGGGGGTGCCGTCGACATCCTGACGGCGACGGATGCCGTGCTGCCCGATCCTCGCATGTTTCTCGATTATCACCTGGTGCCCGGGCTTTACATGCCGAACGGCTGCATGTCGACCGGCGGCTCGGGGCTCAACTGGTTCATCAGCACCTTCGCCGGACGCGAAGAGGTCGCGGCAAAGGCAGAGGGAATATCCGCGCACCGCTTTCTCGACCGGCTGGCCGCGCAATGCACGCCCGGTGCGGACGGGCTGACGATCCTGCCTTACTTCCTCGGCGAGAAGACGCCGATCCACGATGCCGGCGCGCGCGGCCTGATTGACGGGCTGACGCTGTCGCATCATATCGGCCATCTCTGGCGGGCGATGCTGGAAGCCTATGCCTATGCGTTGCGCCATCATATCGACGTGCTGAACGACATCGGTCATCCGACGACGCGTTTCATCGTTTCAGACGGGGGTTCGCAGAGCCGGATCTGGATGCAGATCGTTTCCGACGTGCTGCAGCACCCGCTACAGGGTCTCACCGGCCATCCCGGCTCCTGTCTCGGTGTCGCCTGGGCGGCGGCAATCGGTGCCGGACTGACCGAGGATTGGTCCGGTGTGACCGCCTTTGTCGGCCAAGGTGAAAGGATCGAGCCCAACCCCGACAATGCGGCGGTTTATGATCGGGGCTATCGGACCTATCGTGCGCTGTATAGGCGATAGACCGAGTGGGATTTGATCGCGATGACACTGACGGATCGGGATTCTAAAAAGCAGGTGGCCGGACGCGGTGGTATGGTAACAAGCCCGCATGCGCTGGCGAGCGAGGCAGGCGCGGCGATCCTGCGGGCCGGGGGCAATGCGCTGGAGGCTGCGATCGCCATCGGCAGCACGATTGCCGTCGTCTATCCGCATTTCTGCGGACTTGGCGGCGACTCCGTCTGGATCGTTGCCGATCGTATCGGGCGGAAGACATGTTTTCTTGGCATCGGCCAGGCGGCGCAGAAATTGCCGGATTTCGACGGCAGCATTCCGCTGCGCGGGCCGCTTTCGGCGCTGACCTCGGCCTGCGCCGTCGATGCGTGGCGGCACGCGCATGAGTATTCCGCGCAGCACTGGGGTGGAAAGATCGGTTTTCCTGCCTTGCTTGCCGATGCGATCCGCCACGCTGAACAGGGCTTTCCGATCACGCGCTCGCAGAGCTTCTGGCTTGCCTTCCGGCAAGAGGAGGCGGCCGGCTGGCCGGGTTTTGCCGCGCTCTTCATGCCGGATGGCGCGGCGCTGGAAACAAAAAGTCTGTTTCGGCAGAGGAATCTGGCGCGGTCACTTTCGCTGATTGCCGGCGACGGGCCGCGCTCCTTCTACGACGGCGAGCTCGGGACGAGCATTGCGGCAGGGCTGCAGGCGGCGGGTTCTCCGCTGACTGCCGACGATCTCAAGGCGACCCGAACACGCGAAGTGGCGCCGATCAGCCTCTCCTATCGCGGTTTGGAACTGCTTGCGCCGCCCCCACCAACACAGGGTCTGTCGACACTGGGGATCATGGGCATTCTTGCTCATTTCGATCTCGCCGTCCATACGGCCGGCAGCGCTGACCATCTGCACCTCTGCGTGGAAGCCGTCAAACGCGCCTTCCTCGACCGCGGCGGTATTGCCGATCCCGATGTCGCGCCGCAGCCCGTGGAGGAATGGCTGAGCGCGCAGCATCTCGCGCAGGTGGCGGCCTCCATCGATCCCGTGCGGGCACTCGAATGGCCAGCACTCTTTCGCAGCGGCGACACCGTGTTCTTCGCCGCCACCGACGCAGAGGGCGGCAGCGTCAGCGTCTTGCAGAGCACCTATTTCGACTGGGGCAGCGGCGTGGTGGTCGGCGATACGGGTATTCTGTGGCAGAACCGCGGGGCTGCCTTTTCGTCGGATCCCAAGCATGTCAATGCCATCGCACCCGGCAAGCGGCCTTTCTATACTTTGAATCCCGGCCTCGGCCTGCGCAACGGCAAGCCTGCGCTGCTCTACGGCACGCAAGGCGCAGACGGCCAGCCGCAGACGCTGGCAATGCTGCTGACCCGGCTGATTGACTTCGACGAAGAACCAGCAGCAGCGCTGGCCGGTCCACGCTTTCTCCTCGGCAAGACCTTTTCCGACAGCCGTGACAGCCTCAAGCTAGAAAGCGATGCCGGCGAAGCAGTGCTTGCCGAACTGGCCGCACGAGGCCACGCACTGTCACCGATCGAGGCGCAGAGCCCGCTTGCAGGGCAGGCAGGTGTGATCGTTATCGACGAGGACGGCATGGCGACCGGCGCACATGATCCACGTGGCGACGGACTGGCGATCGGGATCTCTTCCGGAGCATGAGTTATGGGGTTACGCAGCGAGACGCCTTCAAACGCACGGAAGCGGGAAAAAGCTAATAGTTGATCAGACGGACCGCTGAAGACCCTTCCGGAGCATCGTACTCCTCGCAGATCGGCGATGTTCTCCGCATTGGAGGTACCACAAAGCAGCCAATGGGTTAGACGACCTCATCTGTCAGCTCACCCATGCGTCCGTCTTGACCCCCGAGCAGAGCGGTCCTACAAGATAGACTATGGCAACACACCTCTGATTGGCCGCGCCTTGCGGCATTGAGCGAAGCGCAGTCCCGCACGACACCGCGGGGCCAGTTCCACTTGCCAAGCCAGAATCAGAGATTTTCCAATGCCCACGCTCTACCTCACTTGCGGTCTTCCCGGTTCGGGGAAGACGTCGCTCGCCGAGATAATACGAAGCATCTGCCCTCCGGCTGACCGGAGACGACTGGATGCACAAGCTTTACCCCGGCATCTCTACGCCAGAAGCCGAAACTGGTCCGTGCCGAGGTCGGGTCGAGACCCTACAATGGCAGATCGCTCTGCGTGCCCTCAGGCTTCAGTGTAACGTTGTCGTGGATTGGGGAGTGTGGTCACGGGCAGAACGCGAAACCTGCCGGGAGGAAGCTCGCGCAACTGGTGCCCGCGTCGTCCTCTGCGTCCTCGACGTTCCCTTTGACGAGCTTTGGGACCGGGTCTCCCGGCGAAACGCCGAGCTTCCAGTCGGCACGTTCGACATCTCGCGGGCGGACCTGCTTAGGTGGTCGAAGCTGTTCGAGCCGCCAACCGCCGAGGAGTTGGCCCTTTACGATCGACAAATCCATCCAGCCATCACCGCCCTTACATGAAACGCCACAGCGCCAGGGTATTCTCAATCTGCGGTAGTCCGGACCAGCTCGTTGATTTCGCGTAAGATGACAGCGCAATTATTTATAGCAGCTTTCTGGCCGTCGTGCTCATGCTGCGAAGGTCTGCTTTGGGGTCGCGAGGGGTCCGACTGCTTTGCGCCTCGAGCACGAACCCGCTTCGCGGGAGGGCGTGCGCGGTGAGGTTGGTGTGATTATCTGAAGTTCTGGGCAGGCTGTTGGTGTTGCCTGACCATTGAGTTCCCTTCAACGAGAGGAACGTTCAATGGCCAGCTTCTCCAATGATGCCCCGACCACCCCGCTTCGCCAGCGCATGCAGGAAGACATGGTGATGCGAGGGTTGGGATCCCACACTCAGCAGGACTACATCCGTCATGTCCGGCGCTTCGCCACGTTTCTTGGGCGTACCCCTGACACCGCAATGGTCGAGGACATACGACATTTCCAGTTGTATCAGCATGAGAACGGTGTGGGTCCGGCCACGATCAACGGCACGGTTTCGGCGCTACGCTTTCTGTTTGCGGTGACGCTAAAGCGGCGGGATCTGGCGCGAGCGCTGGTGATAACCCGCAATCCACGCAAGCTACCCGATGTGCTGAGCATGGAGGAAGCTGCGCGGTTGCTCGAGGCGGCGCCAGGCATCAAATACAAAGCGGCGCTTGGCGTGGCCTATGGCGCGGGCTTGCGCGTCTCCGAGGTCGCGCATCTCAAGGTCGATGACATCGACTCGACGCGCATGCTGATCCGCGTTGAACAAGGCAAGGGACGCAAGGATCGCAATGCCCTGCTTTCTCCGCAACTCCTTGAACTGCTGCGACTGTGGTGGCGCGAAGGAAAGCGGCGCGGCGTGATGCTGCCTCATGGCTGGCTGTTTCCGGGGCGCAGTCGCACCGACCCGATCTCGTCGCGGCAACTGCATCGCGCGGTTCAGGAAGCTGCGGAGGTCGCCGGCATCCACAAGCGCGTCAGCCCGCATACCCTACGGCACAGCTTTGCCACCCACCTTCTGGAGGATGGCACCGATATCCGCGTCATCCAGGTTCTGCTCGGACATAGCAAGCTGGAGACGACCGCGCTCTATGCGAAGGTCTCCACCCGGACTATTCACGCGGTCGCAGGGCCCCTCGACCGGCTGATGGCGCTGATGGAAGGCAAAACGCCCGACGGCTGAGCCATGCGCACCTCGATTGAGGTCGCCGATATCTTCCGTGTTGCCGGGCCGACCTATCGGAAAGCCCATGGGGGACACCTCAGCTTGGCCCAGTTCAAAGTGATGTCGGCGGTCGAGCACTGCCGCACCGCTGCATTGGGCGGCCATGTCGAGGCCTGCGAGGATTGCGGAGAGTGGCGCATTGCCTACAATTCCTGCCGGAACCGGCATTGCCCGAAGTGCCAGGGCGCCGCCGCACGCACATGGCTCGCCGAGCGCGAGGCTGATCTCTTGCCGGTCGGATACTTCCATGTCGTCTTCACGCTGCCTGCCGAGATCGCCGCGATCGCCTTCTACAACAAGGCGCTCGTCTACGACCTTCTGTTCAAGGCCGCATCGGAAACGATGCTGACGATCGCCGCCGATCCGAAGCATCTCGGCGCGCGCATCGGCATGACCGCCGTGCTGCACACATGGGGATCGGCCATGACCCATCATCCCCATGTTCACATGATCGTGCCAAGCGGCGGCATCTCCCTTGATGGGTCACGCTGGATATCGTCACGTCCTGCATTCCTCTTGCCGGTGCGTGTGCTAGGCAAGCTCTTCCGGCGCTTGTTCCTCACGAGACTGCTCCAACTCCACGATGCCGGGCGGCTCGGCTTCTTCGGTTCGGCTGCGCATCTCACTGACCGTCGGGCATTCGTACGGTACCTGTCGCCGGTGCGAAAGAAGCGTTGGGTCGTTTATGCCAAGCCGCCCTTCGCGGGACCTGAGGCGGTTCTTGCCTATCTGTCACGATATACGCACCGGGTGGCCATCTCGAACAGTCGTCTGATCTCGTTCGACGAGACCGGTGTCACCTTCCGCTACAAGGACTACCGCCGCGACGGCCGCGACCGGCAGCAAATCATGACGCTCGCGACCGTCGAGTTCATTCGCCGCTTCCTGCTCCATGTCCTGCCGCGCGGGTTCCACCGCATCCGGCATTACGGTCTGCTCGCCGGCAGCTCCCGAAAGATCAGCATCGCTCGCGCCCGCGAACTCCTGAACGCTGTCCCGCCGCCCGCTGACGACGCAACCGATGAGCCGAACGATATCCGCCCGCCATGCCCATGCTGCGGCGGACGTATGATCGTCGTCAAGGTGTTCGAACGCTGGCGGCAACCGCGCGGACCGCCAGATAAGGCAACAACGAACCGGGAGAGTGCGTCATGACCCGGCATGGCAGATCCATTCATATGGTCCACTCAAAACAGAGCCGGCCAACGGGAGGGCCTGCGCCAGTCCGAATGGCGCTGGCTTCCAACCGGCCAAACGCTCTCCCAATCACCACGAAACTCTCGGCCGTCACACCCGAAAACACCAATCTTCACCCGCTGGGACCGACAAGCGACGCTGCGAGCAGCGGCCCGCCGGAAGATCCGATACACAAAACCCCATAGCTCACGGAATGCCGACCGCGGGTTCCTGCATGAGAGGCTTTCGTACGCCTGACGGCACCCGAAACCCTTCACCATGTCGGTCGTTAAGACACCGGTTTGTCGTTCTGAGAGCTGCCGGTCGACTACGAAAGCGATAATGCCGCCTGTGAGCCGTTCAGACGGCTAGCGTTCCCACAATAATCGAGTGCTCCCCATCCCATTCTCAATACTTTCAGGGCGTCAGGTGAGTTGAGCGAGGATATCGTCGACGACACTTGGGACGGTACCCGCCGTGTCGATATTGATGCCGACGGGAAGATATTCCCGGGTATGATGGTAGCGGAGTACCAACGCCCGCTCGGCCGGCTCGAAGCCCGGCTCATTCGGCCGCCCATCTAATCGTCGGTTCAACGTCTCTACGTCGATGTCGAGTACGAAAACCTTGTCGAATAGGTCCAGGAATTTGTGGACATTGCGCGAGCCGCCACAGAAGAAGGTGGCAGGATATGTGGTGTCGGCAGCAATAGCGTGGACCTTGTCGACAGGCCAGATCCAGTGCGCGTATCCCCAAACGATGCGGTCCGCGCCTTCGGGCGGTCCTGCGAGTGCCTGGCCTGTCTCGGGGTCGCCGACGTAGGCCAAGACCCGGTCACCATGGACGACATGGTAGCCCCGCCGCTCCAGTTCGGTAGCGACCGATGTTTTTCCAGTGCCGGAACCGCCTTCGATCAGATAGTTTTTGATTCCCATAGGCGCCGTTTATCATGGCCTTCAATCTGGTGAGAAGACACTCTACCTGGGAACGCTCCGCCAACGAGCTGACCTGATCAAGGTATTTCGGCACTTTTCGAATTAGCGGCGAATGTCTGGCGGATACGCGCCCACGCTCCGGCCAGAAAGGCCGGTGGGGTCACTTCCCAAGAGCAGACGTTCCCCCGAGGCGAGTTTCCCGACCCGCGCTACTCGCCTATGCTGGAAAGCAATTCGTCGAGCTGATCCAACTGCTCCGGCAATGCGGCCGCCGAGCCCTGTAGTGCTTCCTCAAGCGCCTCCTTGGACGGATAGACTTCGTGGAAATTCACTAGTGTCCTCCCGCCTTGGTCCTCGAAGGTCACGGTCGTGATCGCGCCCTCTTCGCCCTCGTCGTTGGTCCAGACGATGCGCTCGTTCGGCACCACCTCGAGATACTTGCCATAGAAGGCCATGGTGTCCGAACCCGTGGCGGCAAATTCCAGCCGATATTTGCCGCCGGTACGGACGTCCATATCGCACGATACGAGCGAAACGCCGGACACCGATTTTGGCACCCACCAGCGCTGGAACAGCTCAGGCTGGCTCCACGCCCTGTAAACCGTGCTCAGCGGCGCATTGAATGTCCGCGTTACGACGAGTTCGCGATCCCCTCTGCGCTCGACTGACGTGCGGTTCTGCGCACCACCTGCACTGTTAACTTGCTGAGTCATGGCTTCCCGCCTGTTTCATTTCGCTGATGATTTCGTCCAATGCTTCGAAGCGAGCCTCGAAGAGCTTGCGATGCGCCTCGATCCACTCGGCCTCCGCCTTGAGGCCGCGTTTCCCAAGCTTGCATGTTCTCACCCGTCCGACCTTCTGCGTGACGACGAGCCCCGCACGCTCGAGAACCTGGACGTGCTTCTTCATGCCGGTCAGCGTCATCTGGAACTCATCCGCGAGACTGGTGATCGACGCATCCCCTCGCCCAAGCTGATCGATGATCCCGCGGCGGGTCGCATCGGACAGCGCCGCAAACGAGAGATCGAGGGGAGGACTTAAATACTGAACCATCTAGTTCAGCATGTAACCCGCTCGCGCAGAAAGCGCAAGCGTCCCGAACTTTCCTGCCGTAGACTGGTCATTCGAGGTCATGCACCGCGGCGGGCAGCAAAATCGTCTGCTGCGGGTCAAGCGGACCTTCGAGCCGCTAATGAACGAATGTCAGCTTTCAGCGCCTGCTCCCCGAAAGCAGTCCGCCGGCTACGGCCCCGTCGCTCCTTGCGTTCGCACGTTTTTCCGACGGCCAATGGTGGCCGAAGGAGAACTCAAATGGGTACCGCGCAATACGATCCTGCTGCACTCGGTCGACCGGCATGGAACGTCGGCCGGAAGGTCGGCGTAAAGAAGCCCCTGAAGCGGCGCCAGATTTGGGCAATTCGTTTCTTCCTCGCTAGGGAGGGGCGCATGCGAGACCGGGCGCTGTTCGATCTCGCAATCGACAGTAAGCTACAAGGCTGCGATCCGGTTAAGATCAAGATCGGAACCCTCGTCACCGAAGCGACGGGCAATCTTCGTGCAATCCAGATCCTGCTTGGACATACCAAGATCGAGAAACGGTTAGGTACCTGGGCGTGGACATCGAGGATGCGCTGGAACTGGCGGAGCATACAGAGATTTGACAATGTGCGGCCCCGCTGCGTGCGGGGCCAAGCTGCTTGGGGAAAGCATTCTGGATTCTCGCAGTCCTATCGAGCGGCTATGCGCCCTCACTGCGGTCATTCGCGGTACAGATCGACGTTCCCGGAACCGGCCTTTCTTTTGGCGCAGGGAACAGATGAAAGGGCTCGTCGAGGATAAGCGTTATGGTCGGCTATCCAGAAATGACGAGAGGATTGCCATGTGCGTTTCTCCTTCGAGAACTGCTATTTTCACATGGGGATACAGGACTGACGGGCGGGAAAAGAACTGGTCCCTACTTCCGAGGACCACCAATACATCCGGTCCCTCAGCTTCAGGCGTCGCGGAGAGGGTCAGTTGCTCCCATTCCCATTGATGACCTCAGAGCCGGCCATGACACAGATGCCTTACTTGCAGTCCGGACGGTCGGCATATAAATTATCCCAATGCTTGATCGTTCATCCCAGTCTCCGACGCAAATTCCTACGGACGCACTAAGCGAAGTTCTACAGGACTTTCGCCTGAGTGGAGTCAACTACGGCCGCTGCGAGCTACGTCATCCATGGAGCATCGCCTTTCCGCAGCAACAGCTGCTTCGCTTTCATTTCGTCAGTGAGGGGCCATGCTGGATCCATACCGAAGCCCAAGGATGGCAGGAGTTGCAAGACGGCGATCTGGTGTTGTTGCCACAAGGTGTCGAACACCGACTGGCCAGTAAGCCTGATGTTGTCGGGGACTCGCTTAAGAGCTGCCAGGTCACCAAGTTGGGGGGCAATGTCTGCGAAGTGGTGCAGGAAGGAACAGGAGCGACGAGCACCTTGTTCTGCGGTTCCATGGCTTTGGGTGCGAATGCCCTCAACCCGTTGATCGCTCTGATGCCACCGATCATCAAGGGTTGTGATGTTGCTGGCAATGATCCGATCGTCGGCCCCCTCCTCGCCGCCATGACGGCAGAGGCGTCGCAGCCCCAGATAGGCAGCGCCACGGTCTTGTCACGCATGGCGGACGTACTCGTCGCGCGGCTTATTCGCTGCTGGGTCAATTGCAGCGGAGCCTCGACCAGCGGCTGGCTCGCCGCGATCCGTGATCCTCATATCGGTCGTGCGCTGGCAGCCATGCACCGAGATCCCGGCCATGACTGGACGCTTGAGACCCTTGCTGGCGTGGCAGGTCAATCGCGCTCGATCTTCGCGGAACGCTTCAGCGCCATCTTAGGGGAAGGCGCGGCACGGTATCTCGCCCGTCTGCGCATGCAGCTTGCACGAGAGTTGCTCGGTCAAAACATGTCGGTTGCCGAGGTCGCTTCTCAACTGGGCTATGAATCTGAAGCTTCTTTCGCTCGCGCCTTCAAGCGCATCACCAGCGTTTCACCTGGCGTTGTGCGCCGCACCATTTCCGGACGAACGGACATAGAATTCGGACTTTAGGACACATATCATCCTGTTAGACTCCGCTATTAAGACCTCCAAACCTTGGAGGTACTTCAATGACGGACACAACATCACAGCTTGACGGCCCCGCGATTGGCCTCGATTCTACCGTCCCGAGTACATGGAGCCCCACGACCTGGTTTGCCGTTATTTCAATGGCAGCCACAAGCTTTGCGCTGGTGTCGGCTGAATTCCTGCCGGCAGGTCTGTTGACGCCAATGGCGCGTGACCTTGGCGTCAGCGAGGGAACCGCCGGTCAGGTTGTCACCGCCACCGCGTCTGTTGGCGCGGTGACGGCCTTGTTGAGCAATGTTCTCATCGGCAAACTGAACCGGAAGACTGTCCTGGTTGGCCTAAGTGCCTTGGCTATCGGCTCCAATCTCGTGGCCGCGCTCGCGACGGATTTTTGGCTATTGTTGTTGGGCCGAGCCGGGCTGGGCATCGCGCTCAGTGGTTTCTGGGCGCTTTCAGTTGCCGTCGTGGCGAGATTGGTTGGCACCAATGCGACAGGTCGGGGTATGGCTATAGTCACCCTCGGCGTCTCTCTTGCCACCATAGCTGCACCATCTATGGGTGCTTTGATTAGCGATTGGCTCGGCTGGCGTGCCGCCACGGCCATGACTGCAGGGCTCGCAGCGATTGCGATGCTGCTGCAGATACTCAGCTTGCCGACGCTACCCGCAAGCACAAGCAATAGTCTTTCCGACGTCTTCCGGCTGACGAAACGGCGCACTGTTCAACTTGGAATGCTTGCCATCCTCTTGCTGATGACGGGACATTTTGCCGGCTCGGTCTACGTGCGACCCTTCCTCGAACAAGTGACGCTCCTTGGCACCGGGCCGATTGCCTTGGCGCTCCTCGGGTTTGGCATCGCCGCTGTGATCGGCAATGTCGCCGGCGGCCGACTGGCAGACGCAAATATCCGCATGGCGCTCGCTGTCACCGGCGTATTGATGGCGTTTTCGGCGCTTGCTCTCGTACTCTGGGGTGCACATAGCGGCATCGCGTTTGCCCTGGTTACACTTTGGGGTTTCGCTTTTGGGATGGCTCCGGTGGTACTGCCTACCAACTTGTCCCGGGGCGCAGCGGACGCCTTGGAGGCTGCTGGCAGCCTGATGGTCGTTTCGTTCCAGGTCGCCATCAGCATCGGTGCGCTATTCGGCGGCTATGTGGTCGATCACTATGGTGCCTCAGCGCCATTGACATTTACAGCCGTCTTAGCGGCATCGACTATCGTTCTGGCGTTGCTTCAGCCCCGCAGCTGACTCTTGGAGCTCCGGCCAAGGTGAGCAGAAGAGGCGAGGTCTCAAGTGGCCGGAGTGTCGGGTGAGGCTAAATCCGTGACATGGCGGTGCTTTCTCGTTCCGGCGAGGAAGCACCGCCCGATCGCCGATGACCGCGACAACAACAATCTCGATTAAGCGGCGTGGAAGATCGGCGCTCACGACTAGCACGGCCGGTGTGCGCCTCATGTCGATCGTTAAGACACCGGTTTGTCGTTCTAAGAGCTGCCGGTCGACTACGAAAGCGATAATGCCGCCTGTGAGCCGTTCAGGCGGCTAGCGTTCCCACAATAATCGAGTGCTTTCCATCCCATTCTCAATACTTTCAGGGCGTCAGGTGAGTTGAGCGAGGATATCGTCGACGACACTTGGGACGGTACCCGCCGTGTCGATATTGATGCCGACGGGAAGATATTCCCGGGTATGATGGTAGCGGAGTACCAACGCCCGCTCGGCCGGCTCGAAGCCCGGCTCATTCGGCCGCCCATCTAATCGTCGGTTCAACGTCTCTACGTCGATGTCGAGTACGAAAACCTTGTCGAATAGGTCCAGGAATTTGTGGACATTGCGCGAGCCGCCACAGAAGAAGGTGGCAGGATGTGTGGTGTCGGCAGCAATAGCGTGGACCTTGTCGACAGGCCAGATCCAGTGCGCGTATCCCCAAACGATGCGGTCCGCGCCTTCGGGCGGTCCTGCGAGTGCCTGGCCTGTCTCGGGGTCGCCGACGTAGGCCAAGACCCGGTCACCATGGACGACATGGTAGCCCCGCCGCTCCAGTTCGGTAGCGACCGATGTTTTTCCAGTGCCGGAACCGCCTTCGATCAGATAGTTTTTGATTCCCATAGGCGCCGTTTATCATGGCCTTCAATGTGGTGAGAAGACAAGGCCCCTCAGCTCACCGCTGACGGGAAACCTGTCGTTGACAAGGTGACTGCGATCCGATCTGCGCGGGGTTCATGAACGGCTCCCTGGGCGTCGTCACGAAGTCTCATTCTAAGGGTGCCTGGGTACGGTTCGACGACGGCGCTGAAGATGTGATCACTACGGCCGACCTTGAGAAGCTCACCCACGGCTGGGCGATCAGCGTCCACAAGGCTCAGGGATCGGCGTTCAAGCGGGTCATAATCCCCGTCGTCCGGTCGAAGCTGCTGGACCGAACCATGCTCTACACCGCGATAACACGCGGCATAGAAACCGTCGTTCTCGTCGGCGACATCGATGTCATCAACGAGATAGTCGCGGCGGCTCCAGCGAGCCTAGCCAGAGGACACGGTCTTGAGTTTGATGTTTAAGTGCATGATTATGTTCCTTGGTTTTATAATCAGATATATTTGAATTGGGGATTGTATTGGAACGCTTCGCATTACGCCGCCTCCGCAGTGATGACGCGTCGGCATTCAGGCAAGTCCGCCTCCGGGCACTTCGCGAGCATCCCGAGGCGTTTGGAGCCTCTTGGGAGGAAGAGCAGGATCAGCCCGAATCTCGCTTTGCCGAACGGCTCGAAAACGGACATGTCATCGGCGGTATATCCGAAGGGGAAATGATCGTAGGGACCATAGGCATCTCCCGCTCCAAAGGCCAGAAGACGCAACACATTGGGTCCATCTGGGGAATGTACGTGAGCCCGGCTGCGCGGGGAAAAGGTTTGGCTCGGCAGTTACTCAACGCGGCAGTAGCGGAATTTGGACCATCAGTAAGATCGCTTCGGCTTTGCGTAGAAGCAAACAACGATCCGGCTATCAAGTTGTATGAATCAGCGGGCTTTAAACGTTGGGCCCTGGAAGCGGAGGCCCTCAAGGTCGGCGACACATTCCATGATGAAATATTGATGCGCTTGGACGTGAGATGAAATCGGGGAAATAGGTCTCGACGGCCCCGAGATCGGTCCCGCCAACCACAGCCTCCACTTAGGTGGATAAAAGACTGATAACTTCATCTGTCGGCCGCACATCGCCAAAGCTCCGATAGATATTGTGAAGTGCTGCGTTGTGGTCCTGATCGCGCCTTGCAGCCGTCCCGTCAGCTACGAAAACTACCCGGAACCCGCTGGCGTAGGCGTCTCGGGCCGAGGACTCACAGCAGATGTTCGTCACGGTTCCGGTGATGATGACCGTGTCGATTCCGCGAGCGCCAAGGGCCGCAGGCAGGTCTGAAGAGCCAGGGAAAAACGCGCTATAGGCGGACTTCTCGAAATACAGGTCTTCCGCTTGCGGTGACAGGCCAGCCCACACTCTCCCCGATATCGGGCCAGCGCCGCCTGACGTCCTGAATACTTCGGTTACCTCTTCGCCAAAGAACTCCCGTGTGAGGTCTGGGTGAGGTTGATCGGAGCCCGGAACAACCCACGCCACGGTGCCACCAGCGCTGCGAAGGGCGTCTCCGAGGCGAATGACGTTGGGCAGTATCCCTCTGCAGTAGCCGCTTTCCTCAACGAAAAACGGGACCATATCGATTACGATCAGGGCCGTGCGGCGGGCGTCGACAGATTCATATGCATACCGTCGCCCACGTCTCTGCTCCTGCCGGTCATACTCACGCTCCTCAATCATCCAATTGTGGAGCTTTGGGCGTGGACCGGAAACATTCGGCACAATTGCTCTGCCCTGATCAGAATCCATCTCGGCGAATCCTCGTACGATGCAAGGATGATCACCGTCCTTTACTTGCGCGTCAACGACTTCACACCAAGCAGTCTTAAAGCCACAGACGGGTGTTTGGACCTAGACCGTATGTTCGCTTGGTGAAGGTGGCCCGCCCCCGCGTTAAGCTAAAATCGGGGGTTGCTCTGGATAGGCCGGAGCCTTGCCCCATGCTTAGCGAGGGCGAACCATGAAAGAGGATAGCGTAATTTTCATCGGCTTGGATACGTCGAAGTTGAAGATTTCGGTGGCGATTGCTGACGGAGCACGCAACGGCGAGGTACGGTTTTTAGGCGACATCTCCTCGGAGCCGGCGTCGGTGGCATCAATGGTCAATAAGCTTTCCAAGCGCGGAGCCAAGCTTCACTTTTGCTATGAGGCGGGTCCCACGGGGTAAGGATGCAGCTTGAGACAAGTCGCCATGAACCCGGGCTGTTCCCCCGACGCCGCCAAAGGTGATATTTCAAATGACCTTCAAACCGATCATGTGTCGGAAAATTAGTCCGGTCAGTTGGAGCGAGCGCCTTTAAATAAGCATCAAGCCTAGATAAGTGCGCTTAATTAACGAGACGACCGTCCATCTCCCAAGCGCGGATTCAGAGCAAGCCGCATAGATTTCAATGACAATGGATTTGGCCAGCATTCAACGTGCCGCGTCCCACTCCGGAGTGCGCGCTGCTTCCTCCGCTATTCCCCGTTGCCGAAGGAAAGCCGTTTACACCATTGGCAAGTGAGCGTTGGTTACGAGCTGCGCTTTTAGACGCGCCGTCTCCAACCCGAGCTCCATGAACCGCCGCGCATGCTCGGCAAGTGCAACATTGTCGCTCCAGAGGTTCCTCCAGATCGCCGTTTTTAACGACAGGTCCTTGTCGACGATTGTGGTGGAGAATGACTCAAATGTGACAAAGTCATCCCATCCAATTGATATGAGGGCGTCAAAGATCGCGACAAAATCGATGTTCCCCGTACCGAGGTAGCCACGGTGGCTTTCACCGATGTGAACGTAGCCGATCTTGTCCGCAGCATTGCGAATCGCCAGACCCACGTCGGCCTCCTCGATGTTCATGTGGAATGTGTCGAGGTGAAGAAAGACGTTCGAGGCGCCTGTGTCCTTGATGTAGGCAAGACCCTGGGCGGCGGTATTGAGCATGTTGCTCTCGAAGCGATTGACGATCTCCAGGTTCAAGGTAACGCCAGCCGACTTCGCACGTTCCGCGACTTTCGACAGCGTCCTTACGCTTGTGTCCCAGGCCTTTTTGGTCAGCGCGTTCTCCTGCTTCCCATGTGCGGAACTCAGGATACCTGCAAGCTTCGATCCGCCGAGGTCCCTGACGAGGGCAACCGCACGGTCGAGAATATCGACACCGTTGGCGACGACGGATGCATCGTCACTGGAGATATCCCCTTCCGCCGGCAGCCCCATGCTGATCGCGACATCCAGGTCGAGTTGTTCGATACGCGAGGCGAGCCATTTCACGTCGACCTGTTTTGGATCGAGATACGAGAATTCGACAAGCTTGAAGCCAAGCTCGCGGGAGCGTTCAAGAGTTCTCGCCAGCTCGTCTTTCGAGGAGCCGGCGCTCCAGACGAAGGAGTGGACGCCGATTTTGGACATAAGACCGTATTCCTGATTGCTTGAGATCACGACCCGCCGAGCACAGAGGCATCGGCGGGCCGCGCGGGAGGAGACCTTAGCGAGCTGCAGTCCAGCCCTTGTAGTCCTTGATGTTGTCGGCCGTGATCAGCTTCGGATCCAACAGAACGGTGTTTTCGGCAGGCTTCTTGCCGTTCAGCACGTCGACAGCCATCTTGAGCGAGTCACCTGCCATGACGTAGGGGTCCTGGGAGGCCGAGGCCTTGATCATCGACTTGCCGCTGGCGAGAGACTTTTCGATATCAGGGGCGCCATCGACGGCAGTGATGATGAACTCGTTACGGTTCAACTGCTTTGCCGCCAGTTCAGCGCCGATACCGGTCGGGTCGTTGATCGCGAAGATCGCGTCAATCTTGTCGAAGCGGGTTAGAAGCCCCTGCATGACCGCAAGGCCGCCGTCGCGCGAGCCCTGGCCGTTCTGATCGTCCGAGAGGATCTTGATATCAGGGCTCTTGCCGAGAACATTCTTGCATCCCTGAACGCGGTCGATGATCGACGACGATGCCGGTCCGTTGATGATGATCACGTTGCCCTTGCCCTTCAGCTGATCAACGATGTACTGGCAGGCTTCCTCGCCGGCCTTCACGTTGTTAGTCATGACGGTGACGTCGGCACCCGGTGCGGAAACGTCGAATGCGGCAACGATAACACCGGCAGCCTGTGCCTTCTTGACGGCTGGAGCGATCGCCTTGGCGTCGACTGCGTTCAGCATGATAATGTCGACACCGGCAGCGATGAAGCTGTCGATCTGCGATACCTGCTTGTTGAGGTCATAGTCCGCGGAAACCGAGGTTACCTGAACGTTCGGATTGATTTCCTTGGCGCGGTCCTCGATGCCCTTGATGGTGGCGACGAAGAAGGGGTTGCCGAGAAGGCCGACGGAAATGCCGATCTTTTCGAGGTCCTTTGCAGCCGCCGGCATTGCGATCGATGCAGCCAGCGCGCTGGCGGCGAGCAGTTTCGAAATCATGCGCATTCTTTCCTCCATTGGGCGCCTCCTGCGCCTTGTTATCCGGTAACCCCCGGTCCCATCAGCCGCACCTTACGTGCGGCTAAGCCCCTTCAGCCGATAGCGGTCGAGCGCCACGGCCACGATGATGACAAGTCCCTTGATGATGTACTGCCAGATGTCCGAGACACCGACGAGGATGAGACCGTTCGACAAGACGGCGATGATCAGGGCACCAATGAGCGTGCCCCAGATCGAGCCGACGCCGCCGACGAAGCTGGTACCGCCAAGAATGACAGCTGCAATCGCATCGAGTTCGTATGCCTGGCCAAGCTGAAGACCATTGGCCGCGTAAAGCCGCGCTGCCGACATAACCCCGCCAAGACCGGCAAGAAGACCAGACATCGAATAGACGAACAGCAGGACGAGCGGCACCTTGATGCCTGTCAGGCGCGCGGCCTCGACGTTGCCGCCAACCGCATAGATCCAGGTACCGAGGACGGTTCGCTTGAGGATGAACCCGGAGATCAGGATCGTCGCAAGCGCGATGATGGCAAGCCATGGCACGCCGAGGAAGCTTCCGTTTCCTATGAAATCGAAGGGCAGATCGGGATTGAACACGGTCGTGTCGTTTCCGATCAACCGCGCAATGCCGCGCATGGCAGTCAGCGAGCCGAGAGTCACGATGAACGGCGGCAGCTTCAGAGCCGAAATGATCGTCCCGTTGATAACGCCACAGGCAAGGCCAACGGCGATCGCAGCCGGAATCCCGAGCATGCCGATATCGGGCCAAAGTGAAACGATGACGCCGACCATGGCGGATGCCGCCAGGATCGAACCCACGGAAAGATCAATCCCGCCGGTAAGGATGACAAAGGTCATGCCAGCGGCAAGCACCGTATTGATCGATGCCTGCTGCATGACGATGGACAGATTGTTGACGCTTAGAAAGCGTCCGCTGAGAAGATGGAATCCGATTGCCAAAATGACCAGGACTGGAAGCATGCCAAGCGCCGTCAGCGTTGATCGGAACCTGGCCTTGCTGGCGTTCAGCTGTTCGGTTGATGTCGCGGTCATGCTTCTTGTCCCGTCTTTTTGAATGGGCGAACTCAGGCGACTTTCGGCGCAGAGCCGGTCGAGAACGCCATGATGGCTTCCTGGCGGATTGGTTGCTCGGGCGTCGACGACACCTCGCCTGCGATGTGGCCCTCGCGCATGACAAGAACGCGATCGGCAATCCCGATGATTTCGGGAAGGTCGCTGGAAATGACGACAATCGCGATGCCGGTCTGCGCAAGTTCGTCAATGATCCGGTAGATCTCGGACTTCGCGCCGACGTCGACGCCGCGCGTCGGTTCGTCGAAGATGATGGCCTTCGGCTTGGTTTCCAGTAGGCGCGCGATCAATGCCTTCTGCTGATTTCCACCCGACAGCGCTCCAACATTGATGCTGGCACTCAGCGTTCGGATGGAAAGTGAGGAGATCGCCTTTGCCGCGCGTTCGCGAGCCGCCGCGAAATTCAGAATGCCACCCTTCGCCGCGTCCTTGCCGATCACACCGATGTTGATGTTTTCGTTGATCGTCATGTCCAAGAACAGCCCCAGACCCTTCCGGTCTTCGGTAAGATAGGCAATACCGGCATCCATGGCATCGCGCGGGCCGCCGATCGTCAATTCGCGGCCTTCGAGCAGCACGGTTCCCGAGATCTTTCTGTCGGCCCCGAAAATCAGGCGGGCGAGCTCGGTTCGGCCGGAACCAACGAGACCGGCGATCCCGAGGACTTCCCCGGCTTTTGCATCGAAGGAACATCCGTGGACGCGTCGGCCGTCTCCGATATCGCGGACGGACAATATCGTCCGAGCGGCCTGCTGCGGCGCGCGGTGCTCCTTCTTGTAGAAAGACGACAGGTCGCGACCGACCATCATAGAGACGAGTTTTTCGGCCGAAAGCTCGGCGCGCTCCAGCGTTCCGACATAAGCGCTGTCGCGCAGAACGCTGACACGATCGGCGAGTGCATAGACCTCTTCCATACGGTGACTGATATAGATGATGGCGATACCGCGGGCCTTGAGGCCGGCAATGACGTCGAACAGGCGCTCGGTCTCTCTCGACGTGAGGGAGGTCGTCGGCTCGTCCATGACGATGATCTTCGCGTTGGTCGTCAGCGCGCGCGCGATTTCCACCATCTGACGCTCGCCGAGAGACAGGGCCGCGACAAGCTGTGACGGGCCGAACTCAATGCCGAGTTGCTTGAGGATCGGTTCGGCGCGCTCGCGCGCTGCCGACTTGTCGATCACCCCGAAGCGAGCGGGCTCCGCACCGAGAAACATATTCTGGGCAACCGTCAGGTTCGGCGCGAGAGACAGTTCCTGATAGATGACCGCAATACCATTTGCCTTTGCGCGAATGGGATCGCCAGAGACGATCGGCTGACCATCAACCGCAACAGTGCCGCCTGGATCAGCCGTATAGGCGCCTGACAGCACCTTCATCAGCGTGGACTTTCCAGCACCGTTCTCACCCATCAGGGCGTGAACCTCGCCTGGGTAGGCTGTCAGCGACACGTTGGTCAGAGCTCTCGTGTTGCCAAACGTCTTGCTGATGTTCTTCATTTCAAGAACGGGCGCATTCGCCCTTGGCGCTGCCGCACTCATGCGTGGAGCTCCTTTTCTGGCTGCATCGCGGACGCGTCTTTGATTTCCAAGAAGCCGCTCCAGCCGCGCCGGTAGGCATCAAGGCCCTCGACACCGAGCGAGGCAGCCTCAACCGTCTCGTTGGCGAACGGATGCTGGCCGAGTTCATCGAAAACGAGCGCGGCGGCTCCGAAAGCGCTTCCTTCGGCAGTCGTGCTCGTGAATATCGGCTGGGCCGGACGCAATTGGGCAAGCAACTGTGCAAACAAACCGGTCTTGACGAGGCCGCCGTCGATAACGATGGGGTTGCTTGAGCGTATGAGGTCAAGCGAGAGGTCGGTCATCAGCACGACATAGAGAAGAGCAGCAGCCGCCCTCTCTTCGCCACCGACAACAGGCCCGACAAAGCGACCATCGAACCCTTGCATTGGCCCACCGGGGGCAAATGAGGGCAATGCGAACGCGCCCTTGGCAATCACGCGCAACAAGGCTTCCAGGCTGACGGGCTTGTTCCAGCCACCGCTCGCGATCTCGTATTCCCGACCACCCATGAAGCGAATGGTCGGCGCGGGCCTACCATCGACAGTCACATTGGCGAGCATGTCGCGGTGTTCATCCAGCGCCTCAAGAGGGCAAGTGGAGTTGAAGATCACAACCCAGGTCCCCGTGGACACCAGCGTGAAATCATCGAACCCGACCGAGCGATAGAAATAGAGGGCCGCGTTGCTGTCGTGGACTCCGTTATGAACCGCGACCGGAACAGCCTCACCGGATTTCGTCTCAACCGGAAATGTGCCGAGCTCGTCGCCCGCCTTCGCAAAGGCCGGCATTTTCTCCCGCCAACCCCTGTTGTCGACCAGACTACTGAAATCTCCGATCAGAGGCGCCCAGAGATGGGAATGGCAACCAATGTAAGAAACTTCCGACACCTTCCGGCCTGAGAACGTCCAGGACCAGAATTGAGGATAGGACAAGATGGCATCTGCCTGAGCCAGAAGCCCAGGCCTCGTCGCCTCGACCCAGAGAATGTGCCGACCATAATTGAACCCGAGTGGAAGGCGAGGCGAATAGGTCTCGCTGAAGGTCGGAACCAGCATGTCGATGCGATCGGTGACCTCGCGGGGCGGCTCCTGCTCGTAGTCGAGGATCGGATGGACAAGGCTGTCACCCTTAGTCAATGCGAAGGTGCAGCCATGTCCGGAAAAGGTCACGTGCCGTGCCCCATGATCTTCAACAGCCGTCTTCAATACGTCCTTCATCCACGCGAAGAGCGCCTGATCGTCAAGAACCCGAATTCCATCATGATCGACCCAGCTTGGCTTGCTGCGAGCGTCCCAAAGTATCGAGCCATCGTGACCGAGGACGAACAGTTTCGAGTTCGTCTTGCCGAGGTCAAAGACCGCTACTGCTGCCTGCCCGGTCATGACGGCACTCCGATCGCAGCAATCAGGATGGTTATGCCGGCATCCTCGAGCATCTTTGCGCCAGAGTCGGACAGGCTATCGTCGGTGACGATCGTCCCGATCCTGGAAAGCGGCAGAACGATGTTACGCGGCTGGATCGAAAACTTCCGGCTGTCGGCCAAAAGGACGATCTCGTCAGCGCAGGTGCTGAGCTCGCCAATTGCCTTGGTCAGGAGCGGATGCGATTCCAACAGTCCTTCGGCACTGATGCCTTGCGTGCCGAGAAAGAAGCGAGACGCAAAGAAATCCGGCGCGCCAGCGGAAGGGTCGTGAATTATGCCCGGCTCGCGATAAAGTTCACCGCCGGCGAGCGTCAGGTGACACGTTCCGTGCTCCCCGAGATAGGCAGCGAGCGGCATAGAATTGGTGTAGATGCGGACGTTGCGCCGAGCAAGCTGCTGCCCGAGCTGATAGCAGGTGGAGCCGGCGTGGACGATTATGGAGTCCCCGTCCCGGACAAGGCCGGCCGCCTTCTCCGCGATTGCACGCTTTGCGTCCACCGCAATGTCGCGATTTTCATCGTAGGGCCGCGCGGAGAGACGCCCGGTCGCAGAGACATCATTTGCGGAAATGCCGCCATAGACTTTCCGCGCCTTGCCGATCTCGTGAAGCTTGTCGATATCACGCCGAATGGTAGCCGGAGACACGCCAAGGCGCTCCTGCAGATCGCGCACCGATGCGAAAGGCGTTTCGAGCAGCATCTCGGTGATCAGGCGATGGCGATCGGAATCGTTCAAGAAGTGCCTCCATTCGCGCTTCTCCTCAAGCGCTATGACGAACTATAATCACACTGACGTAACTGTCGCAATAGATTAGACTGAAAATCTTCACAGTTGACGATCTTCGATCACGTTTATAGGATCGCGCCAAAGTTTGCTCAGCATATCCAGCACGGTTGAGCAAATGCGCATTAGGAGGAGAACCAGATGACAATCCCGGACTTGCGGAAAACCGACCTGTTCGGGGATTTCCTCCACCTCTCAAGCGGGATCGGCAACGACATACAGAAAACCCAGGGCGCCGGCGGCAATACCTCGATCAAGCATGACGGCGTCATGTGGGTGAAGGCCTCGGGAACCTGGCTTGCGAAGGCCGGCGAACAGGACATCATGGTTCCCGTTCTTGTGGATCCGCTGGTCACGGCACTGCGGGAAGGCGACGCCAGGGCCGAAAAGTCGATCGATTTCGTCGTTGACGAACTGAACTCGAGCGGCCTGCGACCGTCGATCGAGACAAGTTTCCATGCCGCGCTGCAGAGCCCGGTTGTCGCCCACTACCACTGCGTGAACGCAATTGCGCTTGCGGTGCTGGACCGGCGCGACGAGGTGCTGGCGGCACGGATGGCAGCTGTTCCCGACCTGAAATGGGCCTCTATACCTTACAGGCGCCCCGGCACCCCTCTGGCTCGAGAGATTGGAAAAGCCGCGGCAGCAAGGCCCGATATCCTGATCCTCTTCAACCACGGCATCATCGTTTGCGGCGACACGGTAAGCGAAGTCGCCGAACGGATTGATCGCGTCACCGAGGCCCTTCGTTCAGAACCGCGTGCAACCGCTGCACCCGATCTCGACGCCCTGGCCACTGCGGCAAAAGGATCAACCTTTCATGCCGCAAAAGATCTCGAAAGCCATGCGATTGCGCTACCGGGGATCAACCAGGCGCTCGCCCTTGGCGGCTCGCTTTATCCCGACCATGTGATCTTCCTCGGAATCGAGATCGGTACGCTCACGCCCGGACAGAACGCCACCGATCTGGAAGCGGCCTGCGCCAGGGAGGGACGCGAGCTGCCCAAGCTGGTAATCGTTCCTGGCAAAGGCATCCTGTTGTCGAATACGCTGACGGCCGGAGGCGAGGTCATGGCCCGCTGCCTTGCAGAGGTCGTCGGCCGAATTCCTGATGGCGAGAAGATCGCCTATCTCTCTGATGCCGATGAATACGAACTGACACATTGGGAAGCGGAACAATACCGCCAGGCACTCGACCGACAGTCAACGAGGCACTCGGCGTGAACACCGGTTCTGAGCAGGCATATGCGCTTGGCATCGACATCGGCACGTCGGGTGCGCGGGCGAGCGCCGTCGACCGGCATGGAAACCCAATAGGCTTCGCGGCTGCGCCATTTGAAAGCCCTGCCGAGACTCGGCAGCCCGACGCGTGGTGGACACGTGTGCGCCAGGCCGTCGAAAACCTCAACTCCAAGGTCGACCTGACAGCTGTCAGAGGCGTTGCCGTCGATGGCACGTCCGGCACCGTGCTAGCACTCGACAGCCGCGACCGTCCGACGGGCTCGGTGCTGATGTACAACGAGCCCTGCCCCGAGTCTGAGATCGCCAGCCGGATCGCTCGCCATGCTCCTGCGGGCAGTACTGCGGTCGGCGCCAATTCGGGGCTTGCACGGGCCATCTACCTGTCCCGGGGGCAAGACGCCGTTACCGCCGTTCACCAGGCTGATTGGATCTTGATGATGCTAGGTTGCCCGGCGCGCATCAGCGACGAGAACAATGCTCTGAAAACAGGCTATGATCTCGCCTCGGAGCGTTGGCCTGAGTGGATCGAGCGCGCCGGGATGGATGTGGGCGCACTGCCCAAGGTCGTGCGCGCCGGCAAGAAAGTCGCACCGGTCGCAGGCTATTTGCGTGACCTCGGCCTTCCGAAATCGGCGTTTTTCCATGCCGGCACGACGGACGGATGTGCGTCATTCCTCGCGACGGGAGCATCGGAGATTGGCGACGCGGTAACGGCGCTCGGCTCGACGATCGTGCTGAAACTCGCCTCCGCCCGCCCGATCAACGCCCCGGAATTCGGCGTCTATTCCCATCGGGTGGGCAAGTTTTGGCTGCTCGGAGGCGCTTCCAACAGCGGTGGCAACGTGGTTCGAGCCTTGATCGGCGATAGCAAGCTCGGCGAATTGACCGCCCGGACCAACCCCGAGCAGCCGCTCGGTCTCAACTACTATCCCCTTCTACGGCCGGGCGAACGGTTTCCTTTCAACGATCCTGATTATCAACCTCGGCTAGATCCGCGGCCTGCCGATGACGCGCAATTCTTCCAAGCCATTCTGGAGGGGATGACCGAGATAGAACGTCTTGGCTACCGACGCCTCGAGGAACTGGGCGCCATGCCTCTCAAGACCTTGAGAACTGTCGGGGGCGGCGCACGCAATCCGGCCTGGACGTTAATGCGGTCGCGCGCCCTCGGCGTCGAGCCTTTGACGGCCAAATCGCTGGAGGCCGCCGTCGGCACGGCATCTCTGGTTATTGCCGCGCTGGAGCAGGAAGATGCCTAGACCTGTCACAGTGAACATGGCGTCGCGATTGAGCGCTGAGTATGACGTGTTCTTCGTCGATCAGTTCGGCGTCCTTCGAGACGACATCGGGCCGTATCAGGGCGCGGTCGATGCCCTTCGGCAACTGAGCCACGCGGGCAAGAGGATCGTGATCCTCTCAAATTCAGGGCGGAGCGGCGAGTACAACGCCGAACGGCTGGTGAAGCTCGGCTTCGCGCCGGAAAGCTTCGACTTCTTCGTGACATCGGGTGACGTTGCATTTGAGATTCTGTCACGTCCCGGTGTCGCCATCTACCAGGGATCGCGAGCGCTGACGATCTCAAGCGGTGGGGATACCAACCTCGCCGATCGATTGGGACTAACCTCCATACGTAGCGGGAAGGAAGCAGACATCGTCATCATCTCAGGCAGCGAGGCCGAGCGCATTTCCATGCACGACTACCGCGAGATGTTGAGGCCGGCTGCCGAAAACAATGTGCCGTGCTACTGCACCAATCCTGATATCCACAAACTCCACGAGGGTTCCGTTGCGCCGGGTGCTGGCAGCATTGCCATGCTCTATGAAGCGATGGGCGGAAAAGTGGTCTGGATCGGAAAGCCCTATCCTGAAATCTACGATCACGCGCTTAGGCTTGCCGGCG
Organism: Rhizobium favelukesii; assembly: GCF_000577275.2. Classification (NCBI taxonomy): domain Bacteria; kingdom Pseudomonadati; phylum Pseudomonadota; class Alphaproteobacteria; order Hyphomicrobiales; family Rhizobiaceae; genus Rhizobium; species Rhizobium favelukesii. Next base: position 414,832 of record NZ_HG916855.1, on the reverse strand, counting down.
TTGAGGACAGGAGACGCGTCGTCTGCATAGGCGATAGCGTCGAGCACGACATCCTCGGAGCGGCGTCTGCCCGGTTGGACAGCGTACTCGTCAGAACCGGAATACTGGCCGACATGAGTGACGGCGAACTCGACCGCATCATCACCGACACCGGTGCGTCTCCGACCTATGTGATGCAAGCCTTCGTGTTTTAAGACACAAGCTCCAAGGACCGTCGCGTCGGACCGAGTCTTCACCAGGGGCCTGGGCCTGAAGGTTCGTTTCATCGGATTCGACGTCTCAAATGACCCTGCGTTCGCAACCGAGAACGGCAGGCACGCAGTCGAGGACACCTGCCTCTGCTTCCTGACAGACGATGGTCTTGCTGATGACGCAGCAGGCGCCGCCGAGCTAGTCGATCGGCGGATGCTTGACATCGACGATCTGGCGCTCTGCCAAAGTTAGATCAGGAGTGTTTTCGGCCATTGTTCATCTCTCCGGCAGTAGCTTGAAGGGCCTGCTTCGCCTCTTGAAACAGATTAGGTGTTCTCCCGCATAACATTCCTTTCTGCCGGCTCTATTTCGTTGTTCGGCAGAATTTACTCGCGGCTTCGAGCAAAGTGGACTGATCGTAAGGCAATATCCACACGACCGGCAGTCGCCGCATGTTCGAAGAAGCGGTCACCCGCGTCACGACGCTGCTGGTCCGCCACCCAATGGCGTGCTTGGAGCAGCAATGTGCCTCGTTGCGATTTTTCTGCCCGGATTCTTGCTACTCGTCGGTTCCTTGCCGTTCTGGGACAGCTTTCCGGAAACGACCCCATGCCCCAGGCTGCGATGCGCGGCGCCAACGCCGCCGTCGTCGGAATTCTCGGGGCGGTTCTCTACGGCCCGGTTTGGACCAGCGCCATCCTGAACCCCTACGACTTCGCGCTTGCACTGATCGGCCTCAACCTGCTGGTCGTGTGGAAGACCCCGCCATGGGTGGTTGTCCTGCTGATGGCGGCAAGCGGAACAGTGCTTCACCTCATCAGAATTTTGCGCGAGCTTCCACGAGCAGCGTCCCGGAGCGCATGATGAACCCGGCATGTGACGCCCGAAGACTGCGACCGGCATTTCGCCATCAACACGCGCGGCGAGCGCCGGATCCTGCGATAAGGGCGAATGTACCTGTGGACCGGCAAGGACAATCAGACGTCCAGCCCTCATGTCCGTCTTTGAGACGAGCCAACCCGACAAGCCCTTGGTGAACAAAATTGGGGCACTTCAGACGAGCGCTAGCGTCCGTAGCAAGCCATCGAAAGTCACGTCCGATTTCATATTATCCTTCATCCCACGCAAGGCTTGATCGCCGGGGGCATTTCGCTTGAATATGTTGCTCGGGCTGTATCCAAAGTGTTGTGTGAACGCGCGGCTGAAATTCGCAGCGGAATCGAAACCAATTGTCAAACCAATTTCAGCGACTTTACGATTATCCGCGGGATCCGCGAGCATGGCGTGAGCTGCGAGGAGACGGCGGCGGCGGATATAATTTGCGACGCCACCGGACGCCTCAAACAGTTCGTAGAGACGCGTTCGTGAGATCGCGAGCTCTTTGCAAATACCTTCGATAGTCAGATCGGGAGAAGATATATTCCCGAGGATAAAGCGCCTGGCCCGCGTCATCAATCCAATTTGCGAAATATGATCGTGGCCTTGATCACGGTCCACCAAAGGAGTCACTGCATCGAACACCATGTCTCGCATACGATCCTTCACGGTCGGCAAATCGCCCTCCGTGAAATGTGTGAGATTTGTTTCCACGCTGGAAATATAATCCAGAAGCAGCTTGACCCGATGTCCTCCCAAGATGACGTTGTTGCACGCAGCCGGCAGTCCGCCGTGATTGGCAAATAGATCGGCAGGCATTATCAAGCTGACGGTCGTGGTTGCTTGTTTTCGTCCACGAAATGGACGACCAAGCGAACGAATAGACATCATACCCGGTTTGTTTTCGGCTACATGACCATCCGCTTCTACCCAACTGCATCCCGTTCGAAGAAATGTAATGTACCAATGATCGATCGGACTGAGGCGCACCATTTCGGGTGAGCGGACGAAGCTGAATGCCGGGGTTGTTTGCTGCAGGAGCAATACCCCGCCCAAATTCCAGATCGCTTGTTCCGCGAGAAACCCACTTTCTGGGTCAGCATGGTCCGGCAACCGACAATCCATCAGCGCTGCCATGTGTTCCCTCCACGTGGGAAACTGCCGAAAAGCTGGAAGCGACGACGTTTCAAATCGCAACGGAGTGAGGGTTCCTTCTTTGCCCTCCTCGACACCCAGGGCTTCTTTGGCCACACGCGGGTGGCGCCTGCGTTCAACAAATCCTGGTGATAATGGGTTGTCCTGATTACTCATCAACTAACTCCCAGCTGCCACGCGAAACGATGGAATGTCCTTTTAAGTATTCAGCCGATCTTGAACCGACCTTAAAAGCCGCCCTCACGCAAGAGCTGCCCTACGACATAAAAGATGTCATTGACATGTAGGGAGAGCACGACCTGCGGAGGAGCTTAGGTTGTACGGGGCTATTAGTCGAGCATTCAGCAAGGACTTTGCCGCCATCCTCGGGCAGTTTTGATGACTGCCCAGTGTAGCCAGACGTTCGACGTGGCGACATCCAATGCGCCACTGGGATAGCCAAGCTCGTCTGTAGGCTCCTTTCCGGTACTTGCGCTGCCGCCGACATTCCGACCCTGATAAAATTCACAAGGGCATTCAATGCCTTCGCACATCCAATTGCGACAACGATTGCCGTGGATGTCCAATTAGCGACAAGAAAGATCCGCTCACAGTTGATGCAATGACGGGGATCGTGAGCGACGTAGTGGGCCGGCGAGGGGTGGTTCTGGCTCTCCCCTGCAGACGACTTCATCAATGCCACTCCGGCAGGCAAGAGCTCCGCCTTGCGGAGCAATGATTGATCGCGTTGCGTCGTCCCCCTCCAAGCCGCGAATCAAAAATGGATGTTTTGAAAAGTTCGCGGATTCGTTGATATCGCCGCTTTAGGTAGTGATCGATATCTATTGGACATCAAATTCGCAATAAAAACGAAGAGCGAGATAAGAACTGAGAGTTGGCGGTAGTAGAAATCTATTCGTCGCTTGGACGCTTAGCAAAGCACTTCTTCATATACTGGAGGACTCTTGGAAATGATTTCCAATATATCGAACGGAAATTCCCTGAACACATCCGCGCGCCGCATTCTCGTTGCCGGAGGCGCAGGGTTTCTTGGGTCCCATCTTTGCGAAAGACTTCTGAATCAGGGCCATTCCGTTGTCTGCCTGGACAACCTTTCCACTGGACGAATGGAAAACCTTAGCCATCTTCTGAGTTTTGACAGGTTCAGTTTCGTTCGACACGACATTGTCGCATCACTCGACCTGCCGGTGGACGAAATCTACAATCTTGCCTGCCCAGCATCGCCGCCACATTATCAGGCCGACCCGATCCACACGATGAAAACGAACGTGATTGGATCGCTCAATCTCCTGGAGCTGGCCACTCGCTACCAGGCCAGAATCTTCCAGGCTTCCACCTCGGAAGTGTACGGAGACCCCCATGTGCACCCGCAGCCGGAACACTACTGGGGAAATGTCAATTCCTTTGGTCCGCGCTCCTGCTATGACGAAGGCAAGCGTTCCGCCGAAACCCTGTTCCACGACTTCCATCAGCAGCACGGTGTCGATATCCGTGTTGTGCGTATCTTCAACACCTACGGTCCGCGCATGCGCCCGGACGACGGCCGGGTCGTATCCAATTTCATCGTGCAGGCACTGAAGGGCGAGGATATCACGGTCTATGGCGACGGCTCCCAAACCCGTTCCTTCTGCTACGTCAACGACCTGATTGAGGGTTTTCATCGTCTGATGTACAGCCCGAACGCCATTCACACGCCGGTCAATATCGGCAATCCCGACGAATTCACTGTCGGGGCGCTAGCAGAGCAGATCATAGATATGATCGGGTCGCGCTCCAAGGTCGCCCATCGGCCATTGCCCGTTGACGATCCGCGCCAGCGCCGTCCGGATATCGAGGTGGCGAAGCGAGAACTTGGATGGCAACCGACAGTCGAGCTGGCTGACGGCCTGAGGTCGACGATCGCTTACTTCGAGCGTCAACTGGCTAAGCGGACAGGGAAACTCGCAGCGGCAGCCTAAGGGGCCAACGTCCATTCACACCCCAAAACACAGATGAACAGCAATGAACGATGCGTATCTGTCAGATGCGCAAACGGTTCGATGCGCTCCGGGAAATTACAATAATGACCAACAAGACAGTATTTGTGGTCGGGGGGGCAGGCTTTATCGGCAGCCACACCGCTAAACTTTTGGCCAAGCAGGGCTATGAGCCAATCGTCTACGACAATCTTTCGACCGGACATCGCGCATCCGTTCGCTGGGGAACCTTGGTCGAGGGAGACATCCTTGACACACCGCGTCTGATCAAAGCCGTTGAAAGACACGACCCGATCGCGGTTATTCACTTTGCGGCTTCCGCCTATGTTGGGGAATCGGTCGGAAACCCCGCAAAATACTACCGGAATAATGTCAGCGGCACGCAATCCCTACTCGAGGCATGCCGGTTGACCGGCGGCCGGAACATCATCTTTTCATCCAGCTGCGCGACATACGGGATTCCAGAACGGCTTCCTATCCGCGAAGGTGAGGTTCAGCGTCCCATCAATCCCTATGGCCGCACGAAGCTGATCGCGGAGCACATGCTCGCTGATTACGCGGCTGCCTACGGATCGCGCTATGTGGCCCTTCGTTATTTCAATGCGTCCGGAGCCGATCTGGACGGCGAACTGGGGGAAGCCCACGATCCGGAAACGCACCTCATTCCGCGCGCGTTGATGGCCGCTGCCGGCAATATCGATTTTCTTGAAGTCTACGGCGAAGATTACGACACAACAGACGGCACCTGCATTCGCGACTACATTCATGTTACCGACTTGGCGCGCGCACATGTGCTCGCGGTCGAGCATCTGGTCAATGATGGAGACAACCTCGCCGTCAATCTCGGCAGCGGACACGGCACGTCCATCAAGGAAATCCTTGACGCCATCAGCCGCCTGACTGGCCGCGAAGTGCCGGTTGCGATGCGCGCGCGCCGTGCAGGCGATCCGCCTGCACTTTACGCCGACCCCGCTCTCGCTGCCGAGAAACTCGGCTTCCAGACTGTCTATTCCGACCTCGACACCATTATTCGCACAGCCGCTCCACACTTCGGGCTGGAGGTGCGCGCATGAGAATTTTCCAAAAGAAGAGGAAACCCACAAACGCTGAGCCCCTATCCGTGTCGATTTTCACGGGCTGGCAACGGAAAGAGTATCTGGTCAGTGCAGGGCTTTGGGCGATAGCACTAGCATATTTCTGGCGCTGGTGGCTTTCCCCCGCCAATCATATCCATCTTCTCGGATCCATCCTAGTGACTGCTATCCTGGCATGGGTCACACTCTTGCCCGCCTATTTCATTGTCGTGTTCTTTCGCGCGCGGCGCCCAAGCGGTCCTTTGAATCTTCCTTCGGGTAGCCGTTTTGCTATGGTTGTGACAAAGGCACCGTCCGAACCGTTCCCCGTCGTCGCCGAAACACTCCGCGCCATGCTGGCCCAGGATGTGCCGCATGACACATGGCTTGCCGACGAGGATCCAACTCCTGAAACACTCGCATGGTGCGAGGCTCACGGGGTCTTCGTTTCCACTCGCAAGGGCCGGTCGGATTACCATCTCCAGACTTGGCCGCGACGCACTCGCTGCAAGGAAGGCAATCTTGCTTTCTTCTACGATCAATATGGCTACGAGCGTTACGATTTCGTGGTGCAGCTCGACGCCGATCATGTTCCGGAGCCAGGCTATCTGTTCCAGATGCTGCGCCCGTTTGCCGACCCCGCGATTGGCTATGTCTCTGCGCCGAGCATCTGCGACCGAAATGCGGCTGAGAGCTGGTCGGCACGTGGCCGCCTGTATGCAGAAGCCAGTATGCACGGCTCACTTCAGGCCGGATATAACAGTGGTCTTGCCCCGCTTTGCATCGGATCGCATTACGCCGTTCGCACTGCCGCATTGTGCGAAATTGGGGGTCTGGGCCCTGAGTTGGCGGAAGATCATTCCACCACGCTCATGATGAATTCCTATGGTTGGCGTGGAGCGCACGCGCTCGATGCTATCGCTCATGGCGACGGACCGCGTACGTTTGCCGATCTCGTCACCCAGGAATTCCAGTGGTCGCGCAGCCTTGTGATGCTTCTGCTGCAATATTCGCCCAGGTTCGTTCGCCCCCTGCCAGCGCGACTGAAGTTCCAATTCCTGTTTTCGCAGTTCTGGTATCCGCTGTTTTCCTTCTTCATGGCGCTGATGTTCCTTCTGCCGATCACGGCACTGCTGACGGGAGATAATTTGGTAGGCGTCACCTATCCTGATTTCCTCAGCCATTTCCTGCCTCAATCGCTCATGCTGATCTTTATGGCCTACCGCTGGCGCGCTTCGGGAACCTACCGCCCTTACAACGCGAAAATTCTCAGCTTTGAGAACACGCTCTTCGTGTTTGCACGCTGGCCATGGGCGCTCGCAGGAACGCTTGCGGCGGTGCGTGACTGGTCAACCGGTTCGTTCGTGGATTTCCGCGTGACGCCGAAGGGGGCAGCCGATGTGGATCCACTTCCGTTCCGTGTGCTGGCCCCGTATGGCTTCCTTGCGCTGACCTCCGTCCTGCCGGTGCTACTGGTGCCGAATGCCAGCGATGCCACGCGTGGTTTCTACGTTTTCGCCATCTTCAACGCAGCCATCTATGCCCTGCTGCTGCTTGTCATCGTCGTGCAACACGCTCGCGAAAATCGGGTGCGCTATCGTACTCGCATCTATCGGCCTGCGCTTGCAGCCAGCCTGCTCGCCCTTGTGACACTGCCGGGTTTGGCGGCTGTTGAACACGGACGCGATGGCGTTGAGGCGCTTGCCTGGGGCACTCGCAGTTTCTCTCTTTTTGATGACCACTTCTCAGTGGCCGGAGCAGGCATTGGCGGCAAGAACGTACACAAGACCGTCTTCAACCCCCGTTGGCGCGGCTACGCCGGCAGCAATTCGATCCAAGAATAAAAGGCAACTACGTATGAAGATCGCAGTTATTGGAACCGGCTATGTCGGATTGGTCAGCGGGACCTGTTTCGCAGCTTGGGGCAACGAAGTGGTGTGTGTCGACAAGAACACCCAGAAGATCAACGCTCTGGAACTTGGCGTTGTGCCAATCTATGAGCCCGGTCTCGACGAACTCGTCGAGCGGAATGTAGCTGCAGGCCGATTGAGCTTTACTTGCAACCTGGCAAACGCCGTAAAGGGTGCAGCCGTTGTGTTCATCGCCGTCGGTACACCGCCCCGCGCCGGTCACGGCGATGCAGATCTGTCATTCGTTTACATGGCAGCACGCGAACTCGCACCTCTAATCGACGACAATGCCGTCGTTGTGGTGAAGTCTACCGTCCCGGTCGGTACGGGCGATGTTGTGGAGAAGATTATCGGTTCAGTGCGCAAGGCTGGAACGTTCTCCGTGGCATCAAATCCGGAGTTCCTGCGGGAAGGCGTTGCAATCCGCGACTTTATGGAGCCTGACCGCGTAGTGATTGGCGTCGAGGATGAGCACGCGCGCAAGGTGGTCACGGAACTCTATAACGCGCCGCTCGAAGTACAGATGACTCCGATCGTGGTCACACAGCGCCGCACTTCAGAACTGATCAAATATGCCGCCAATGCGTTTCTGGCGACCAAGATTACCTTCATCAACGAGCTTGCCGATCTGTGCGAACAGGTGGAAAGCAATGTCAGTGAACTAGCACTCGGTATGGGGCTCGACAAGCGTATTGGAACAAGCTTCCTCAATGCCGGCCCAGGCTATGGCGGCTCGTGCTTCCCCAAGGACACGATGGCACTTCTGCGCACCGCCCAGGACTACGGGGTTGCTGTGCGGATCGTGCAGGAAACCGTTACCGCCAACGAAGCACGAAAGCGTCGCATGGCCTTGAAGGTGATGGACGCGCTCGGAGGTGAGGTCGATGGCCTGACCATCGCGGTTCTCGGTCTCACGTTCAAGCCCGATACGGACGATATGCGCGACGCTCCTTCGGTTCCGCTTATCGAAACCCTACAGCGCTTTGGCGCTCGCATTCGCGCCTATGATCCAGTCGGGATCGAGAATGCCCAGCAGATCCTATCAGATGTCGAGCTAATCGAAGACCCGTATGAATGCGCACGAGGAGCCGATGCTGTTGTCGTCATTACTGAGTGGGGCGACATCCGGTCTCTTGACCTCTCGCGCCTGAAGACGATTGTTCGCCAACCAGTTCTGGTCGATCTCAGAAATGCTTACGAGCCCGGCGCCGCTGAGAAGGCCGGGTTTCGGGTTTCGGCAATTGGTCGCTCCACTTCGGCGCGACATGATGCGCGGAGCTCCGAACTCCTGCCGCATCCAGCAGATGTCGTCACTTCCAGCCGAGGCGCCAGCGGGGTTCATTGCGACGTGATGGGAGGCTCCGTTGACAATGGCTAAGTTCCAACAATCTCGAACTCAAAGCGGCGTCCGATTGCTGACGGCGATCGCTACGTTGGCGTTGGCTCTCTCCGGATCGACCTACGAAGCTACGTCCCAGGACGCTGTTTTACCAGCGAGCGCGCAGGCAATGACCGCCGGCGAAGTTCACGAACTTTTCAGCAACAAAAGCTGGAAGTGGGAAAACGGCGCCGGACGGATGAAAGCCGAAGGGCGGCGATTCAGCGCATGGGTCGATGGCGAGAATGACAAATCCTGGGCAGAGGGCCGATGGCTCGTTACCAAGACTGGTCAAATGTGCCTCGATGCCACATGGCATTCGGCAAGCGGCGCTTTTCCCGCCAGAACGTGTTTCTCGCACATGGTTGACGGCGGAACCATTTACCAAAAGCGCGAACCCGACGGCAAATGGTTCGTGTTCCGTCATGTCCCACCCCAGGGCGGGGATGAGGCGAACACGTTGCTTGCCACAGACCTCGTGTCCGGACGGCTGAAAGACATGAAGGCTGCCGTCGGTCCAACAATGCAACCGTCCAAGGAATAGAAAGGAGAGAGCTATGAAAGGTCTCTTGAAACTCAGCGCGGTCTTGCTCGGGAGTGGGATCATTTCCGGTGCGGTCTACGCCGCCAGTGGCGTATCCGGTGCCAGTGTCGACAGTCGCAATCTTTTTCACGACAAACGGCCTGTTATCACCGCGGATTCAGTTACGGCTGGTGCCTATGATCCCAACGGAGACTACACCAACGACGCGAACTCGAAAATTGAGCACCTCTTCCTTCCCTGGGAAGATGTGGATTTGGCAACCCTAAGCGCCGCAGATGACTATGCCGGCCAGCGCGGCCGATCCCTGCAGATCACCGTTGAACCGTGGTCATGGGCTCGTGACTGGCGTGTCAGCCCGGACGACCTGTTGGACGGGATTCTTGAGGGTCGCTACGACTCGAACATGTCCGCTGTCTGTTCGGCAGCCTCCAAGCTGAAGAGCCCTGTAACCATCCGCTGGGCGCAGGAAATGGATGACAAGGAAGGGCAGTTCAGCTGGTCCTTCTGGAAGCCGGAAGACTATGTGAAGGCCTATCAACACGTCGTCGATATCTGCCGCAAGGATCTTCCTCATGCTCGATACATGTGGTCGCCGCAAGGGGATGAAGGTCTGGAAGCTTACTATCCGGGCAACGAATATGTTGACGTTATCGGATTGTCCGTCTTTGGCTACCAGCCCTACGACAAGTTGGTAGTGGGTCGGGACACGACGTTCGTCGAGCGCACAAAGCCGGGATACGATCGTGTCGCTGCCTTTGGTAAACCCGTCGTGATTGCCGAGCTCGGTTATGCCGGCAACGACAACTATGTACGAGACTGGGCGAAGGAAGCCAACAAGCCGCACGCCGAATTCCCTGCGTTGACAGCCGTTGTCTATTTCAACGATCGCGAAGTCTATCCGTGGCCGCAAGGCGTCGGACGGCCCGATTGGCGCGTCGCAAACCATCCGCTGGATTGACCGACGTAACGACCAGAGCGGTTCGCGTTCGCAGGCTACGCTGAGCCGCTCTTCTCTTTGCTCTGTGCAGTTCCGCCCAGGGCAGTTTGCTGAAACCACTCGATCGACAGGAAAGAAAAATGATACGGAAGTGTTTCACCATCGCGAGCGCAGTCATGTTCGCTCTCTTGCTGGTAGGCAATGCGAGCGCAGCCCCCAGGCCCAAGGCTGAGGATCCGATTGCCCGGCTTGCTGTGAAGGCGAGCCCGATGAAAGCCAATGCACTTGAAAAGCTCTACGCCGGGCGCACGTGGAAGTGGACTAGTGGAGGAGGATATTTCTCTGCCGAGAAAACCAAAGTTTGGCTGCTCCCAGCAAGCCGCAATAAGTTTGCAGCTCAAGTCCGCAACGGTACCCATTGGTCCTATGCGGAAGGGACTTGGCGCGCGACCGACGACGGTGAGCTATGCATGCGTGCGAGTTGGTTCTCCAACGACTACAGAGCCGGGACGCAAGCGGTCACCTGTTTTCTGCACCGCGAAACAAATGGCGTGATTTACCAGAAGCCGTCAATCGGCGGGAAATGGTATGTCTTCCGGAACAATCCCGTTCGGAAAGACGATGAGGTGCGCAAGCTGGTCAATGGTGACCGGGTGAGCACGGCTGTCGCACGGATCAAAGCCAGCGGCCGCTAAGAACGAGACGCCGGTGTGGGTTTCCTGAGTTCGCTCGGGAGCTCTTGTAAGTCTACCTGTCCCAGCCTCTCCGCATCAATCGATGAATAGTTTAACGTAGAAGGTGAAATCATGATGATGAAGAATAGCGTCTCCCCATATTTTGCATCGCGCCTCGGCAAGAACTGCGCACCGATCATGGCTGCCTTGGTAGGTGCGATGTTGACCTCATCAAATGCGATGGCTGAGGACCTTGCATGCGGCACGCCGGAAACTGGCCAAGAGCGTCTGAGTCTGCGTCTGCCGGAAAATGTCCGGCCAATGACGGCGGTGGAGCTTCACGAGCTTTACCGCGACAAGAGCTGGAAGTGGTGCGATGGCGCAGCCTACATGCAGGATAAAGGCCGGGTCTTTAAGGGATGGTCGGGTTCGGGCGATCGCGCGTCCTGGGCTGATGGCCATTGGACCGTGGCCAACTCGGGAAAGCTGTGCTTCGAGGCTGATTGGCACGTTAAGTCCGGCCCAACGGGCGGCACCACATGTTTCCTGCACATGACAGATGGCCAGACGATCTACCAGCGCAAAGAGCCGACCGGCGGCTGGTATGTGTTCAAGCATTCCGAAGCCCAGGACAATGATGAGATTTCGAAGCTTGTCCCCGAGGACCTGGCGTCGGAAAAGATCAAAGGTATCCGCAATCAATAGGCCGCTGTGCTGTACATGAAAAGAGCTGTCGGACACCCGTCCAACAGCTCTTTGATGATGCCCCAACGTAGCGGAGGAATTCGCTCTAGAGCGACAGGCCACGCACGTAGCAGCGCGCCTTCTGGCCAAACCCGCTCGGCGTACAGACATAGGGATTGCTTTTGATATATTCAGAAGCAGAAACGTTGATGATGACTTTCTTGCCTGGATTCTTGTTGTATCGCACCTGACTGCCTGAGCCGGACTTGACGAGGTACACCGCGCGAACCACCGGATTGCCATTTCTGGCTCCGCCGGCTTCAGCTCCGGTGGCAAGTATTGCTGCCACTGCCAACCCGAGCGCCACGGCCTTGGCGAAGTGCTTGCAAGCTCTGTTTGCACTGGTGTGATTCATATTCTACCGCCTCCAGATGTGTGTCTGGGGATGTTTTACCCATCCCAAATTAATGTATCGGGTGAACAATCATTAGAATTGTCCTCATTGACAATGATGACAACGGTCGGATGCCGGACAAGTGAAAATACCGAGGTTACGACCTTCCGGTGTCGGTCCGGGGCCACCGCCAAGGCGGCGCACAAAAGGCGTGCGTCATTGCGGCTGCTGCAAAAGTCCGTTCTACGACATCGCAAAATTCGGCTTTGATGAACTGATGTTCCCGGGTGAAGAGCAGGGACGAGCATGATGAACGAATGTCGGAGGCCATATTCTCCTTCTCTCTGGCCATCCGGTCCGCCTGGTCGCCATTCTCTGACGAGCCTGTCCATGAATGAAAGCCGTCTGTCGCAGCTTCTCTGCAAAGCACGTCCAGTTCATCCGGTAGGGCGATGTCACGTTGTTCGCTTAATCCCCGACAAGGCGTTTGCCGATGAACTTACGCAGTTGCGCCGGTCACGGCTTTCCAATGCGCTATTGTGCGGATGCGATGAATGCGAGTGGCGAGGGCTGAGCGTTTCTGGTGCGACGGGACGAAAAGATTTCTGATTGCTGAAAAGACCGAGATGAAGCGCGCCCTGGCGCCGCCCAGCCATGCTTGCGGCTGCCGCCGCCGCCAGCCGGGCATAAGCCTTGATATTGACATCGAGCAGCCGATCGAGACCCGGCGTATGACCATGAGCAAGCAATCCAGCCGACGGCAGTTCGAGATTGTTGACAATGAGGTCAACCCCGGCGAGCGCGGCCTCGACATCTTGTAAGCCGCGCTCCCTCGTCAGATCGTTGACGCTGACGTCGATCGCTGCCCCGGTTTCGCGTCGAAGATCACGCGCAAGCGCGGCCGAGCGCTCGCGATGGTGTGTGAGCAGCACAAGATCGTATCCGCGGCGCGCCAGGCGATCGGCGTAGACCAGGCCAATCGCACAGGATGCATGGATGATGAGAGCTCTGGGGCGTGTTCGCGACATGACGGTTCGTCCTTTCGCGGTCGGTCTAACGCGTTCCCTGCCTTTGGGAACTTGCCAAATTCAAGAGGCTGCCTCTCGGCTTGACTCGCTACCGCCGGCGCGGGAATTGCGCGATCTTCGCAGCACTAACCCGAGATCGTGGCCTCAAGAGGTAGCTACGATCTCCCATCCAGCCAGGAGACCGACGTGAACACGCATCTCAAACGCAAGATCGCCTTCGCCCTTTCGATGGGTATCCTAACCACGGGACTGATCTCTTTCGCGCTGCTCGCGCTCAATCTGGGATTCTGGAGCGGCTTCGTCCTGACATGGCTACGCTCGTGGAGCATCGGCTACCTCATCGTCATCCCCGCCATCCTGCTGATCGGCCCTCGCCTTCAGGCGCAGGTCGACCGCGTCGTCCGTTAACAAGCCGAATGTGGAGCAGCCGACATGACAATGGGTACCCTTAGAACGCTGTTTGCCACCACCGCGATCGTTTCCTCCATCGCGACCGTGACCCACGCCGACGGCCGCTCGCAGCAACCGCTGGCGAATATCAGCTTTATCCAGATCGACAACGATATCACGCTGAGAAGGATGGTCGTGCATAGTCCCGACCCAAAGGGGACCGTGCTCTTCCTGCATGGCTTCCCGGAAACCATATATGCCTGGAAGGAAGCATCCCTGGCGCTTGCCGACGATTACGAGGTCCACGCTTTCGATTGGCCCGGCTATGGGTTTTCATCGCGGCCGGCGACGGACCGCTTCTCCTATGCGCCGATCGATTACGCACGCGTCCTCGACGGCTATATCGAGAAGGCTCGCATCGACCGATCCAGGCTAACGATCTATGCCACAGATATCGGCGCCCTTCCGGCCCTGTTGCTGGCCCTGGAGAAGCCCGACATTGCACGGGCAATCATCGTTGGCGACTTTGCGCCCTTCGACCGGCCGGACTACATGTATGACAGCCTGCTGAAGCTGAAGGTGAAGCAATCGGCGGCTCAGGCTCGCGAATACTTCAACAACAACAGTGCCGAGATTCTGGAGGACACATTCAGGAGAGGTCTGGCGAAGGAGGCGCAGTTCGAGGTCTCCGCGCAGTTCAGGAAGGACATGGCGGGTGGCTGGTCCCATGGCGCGCTGACAACAGCAGATGCCTTCGCGAGCTACTACGCGCATTTCACCCGGGACCAGGATTATTTCGAGGCCAACCTGGACAGGCTCAAGACGCCGGTAAAGGTGGTCTGGGGTGAGAAGGACCTCTACATCAACAAGGCCATGGGGGCAGAACTAGCCGAACGGATCGGGGCCGAATTCTCGGTTCTCCCGGGCATCGGGCACTATCCGCACCTCCATGACCTGGATCGGACGGTCGAGGAAGTGCGCGCTTCATTCCGCTGACGGCACATCGCCATAGTTGCCGCAAGCCGCGCGAAGTCGGGGCAGGACCCAATCGATGAAAGTGCGCACCTTGAGCGCAAGCAGGCCCTGACGGGAATAGACGATGTGGATCGGCTTGGGATCGCCATCGTAGTCCTTTAGGATCTGCACCAGCGCGCCCGAGGCCATTTCCTCCGGAACCTGATAGTCGAAGAGGCGGGCGATCCCGGCACCATGTCGCGCGGCGACGACGCAGTTGGCCGCCGTGGTGACCTCGATCCGGTTCCGCGGCATCACCTCGAACGGCGCCCCGTCGATCTCGAAATTCCAGAAGAACGACCGGTTGTGGAACATGATTCCGTCGTGGCCGGCGAGCTCGCTGGGATGCTGGGGGGTGCCACGCCGTTCCAGATAGGCTGGGCTTGCGCAGGTCAACAGACGGAATTCGCCGGCCTTGACGGCATAGAGCGAACTGTCGACCAGTTCGCCAAGCCGGATCGCGACATCGACCTGCTCGTTGACCAGATGAACGGTACGATCGATGGAGAGAATGTTCAATGTCACTTCCGGATGCCTGTTCATGAAGTCGAGTGCGATCGGTAGGACGTAGCGGTGGCCAAACTCGATCGGCATCGTGATGGTCAGCAGTCCCCGCGGCGTCTGATACTCGCCCGACGCTCTGCGTTCGACCTCCTCCACGTCGGCGATAATCTTGCGCGCCGCCTCCACATAGTCGCGGCCGGCATCGGTGAGCTGCAGGTTGCGGCTTGTCCGGATAATGAGGTTTGCGCCGAGATAGCGCTCGAGATCGGCGACCTTGCGGCTGACACTCGGCAGCGGCGCATTCAGCTTCCGACTGCCCGCCGACAAGCTGCCGGAGTCAACCACCGCAAGCAGAACCCGCATTGCATCAAGCCGATCCATGACACCCCGCCGACTGGAATCCCCGATGTCGAGGATAAGGGAAATCGGCTCTGCTGAACAGGCGGCACGCCCGTCCGCGTGAATCCAATCCCGATGATGCCGCGATCACCACTTCGAAGCGTTGCACACGCATCGCGACCCCGCGATGCAGCACCGGGTCACGACCCAGGTGATGACCATCGAGAGGGTGGTTCTCATTTTCGCCGGCTACCGACCAGGGCGCGTGGCCGGTAAATTTTCCCCATTCGATCAAGCATTTCACTTCATTGCCAAACGGCACAGTCGGTGCCGCGGAGGCCAGGGCTCGGTGACGCAACTTCAAAAGGGTGAACACTATGGACAGACTTTTCTATGTTGGCGTGTCGGCCGCTCTCTTCGCGGCCTTTGCCTTTTCGCTCAACTTCGTCGTGCCCTTCATCATCGGTGACTATTCCACCTTTGATTTTGCCCTCATCCGTCACATCGTCTCGGCGCTCGTCGGGCTTTACATTCTGTTTTCCGAGAAGGGTGTCATACGCCACATCACGCTTCGGAACTGCCTGCAAGCCATCTGGCTCGCCTTCGTCGGCTATGTCGGCTACTTCCTGACGGTGACCGGAGCGGCAGTCTTTGCCGGCCCGGTCATCGCTCCGGCCTTTCTCGGTCTGGTACCGATCGTATTGATGGTGGCTGGCAATCAGCGTCAGGCATCATTGCCATGGCGATCCCTCATGGTGCCTCTGGCGCTGGTGCCGGTTGGCCTCGTTCTCGTCAATGGCACGGCATTCACGGCCGATGGACTGGACTCTGTGCAATCGTTGTGGATTGGCGTGCCACTGGCTCTTGCTGCCGTGGGACTTTGGGTCTGGTTCGCGCTTGCCAATCAGGCAGCGCTCGCCGCCCGGCCGGACATGCCCTCCGGTGTGTGGTCGGCGCTGATACTGGTCGGCGGCGGCGTCCTGATGCTGGCCTTCTATCCCATCGGTGCTACGATGGACCTCTTCCGCCTTCCGACATTGGGATTCGGCTGGAGCGCTGCCGGAAACCTCTATGTCTGGGGCGTATCTCTCGCGCTGCTGGCCACCGTAGGCGGCGTCTGGGCCTGGAATATTGCGTCAAGGACCCTGCCGGTTGCCTTGGCCGCGCAATTGATCGTCTCCGAGACTGCCTTCGGCGTGATCGGCGGACTTGTCGTGCATGCGCGCTGGCCAACGCCGATCGAAGTCGTCGGCGTTGTTGTCCTGATCGCCGGCGTCGTTCTTTCGGTTCGGATGTTCTATGATCGCCAATTTGCATCGGGAAAGACAGTGCTTGCAAACGAGTGACCCGCTGGACGCAGGGCCAAAACAGGCGCAGGCATCAGAGATGCAATCACGTTCAACGTAGTATTCGCTTTTGACGCAAACATACCGCATCGCCAGTCCAATGCATTGTCCGGCGATGTCACGTTGTCTGCAGCTTAACGGTTGAGGGATAATTGGGCGAGGATGAGCTCGACGACGATCAGTTACAAGAACCACCGCTTTCCACCGCAGATCATCGCCCATGCGATGTGGCTGTACTTCCGGTTTCCTTGAGCCTGCGGTTGGTCGAGGAAATGCTGTTGGAGCGTGGCATTGTCGTATCGTACGAAACGATCCGGCGATGGGGCCGTAAATTTGGGGCGGCTTATGCCAAGCAGTTGCGCAGAAAGAAGCCGTCGCAAAAGGATATCTGGCATTTGGACGAGGTGGTGATGTCCATCGGCGGCCGGAAACATTGGCTTTGGCACGCGGTTGACCAGGACGGCTACGTTCTCGACGAGATCGTCCAGGCCCGCCGCGATACCAAGGCTGCCAAGCGATCGCTGGTCAGGCTGCTGAAGAAGCAAGGCCTGTCGCCGAAGCGCATCGTCAGCGACAAACTGCGCTCATACGGAGCGGCAAGGCGCGATGTCATGCCCGGCGTCGAACATCGATCCCACAAGGGCCTGAACAATCGCGCGGAGAATTCTCATCTACCACTACGAGAACGAGAAAGAATGATGCAGTGCTTCCGATCCGTCGGCGGCTTGCAACGCTTCATCTCGGTCTTTTCAGCAATCAGAAATCTTTTCGTCCCGTCGCACCAGAAACGCTCAGCCCTCGCCACTCACATTCATCGCATCCGCGCAATAGCGCATTGGAAAGCCGTGACCGGCGCAACTGCGTAAGTTCATCGGCAAACGCCTTGTCGGGGATTAAGCGAACAACGTGACATCGCCGTGCAGGCCGATGAGAAGGCCTAACAGCCACCGAACTGACTGAGACGCGTGCAACTTCCCAACCCCGGTTTTCCAGGGTTTTTTTGTTTGTCATAGCCCTGAAGTATCAGGTCGGGCTCTGTTATAAGGTTTTGGCAGAAACTTATAACGTTGACATCAGAGGTGGGAGTTATAAGGTTTTGGCAAACACTTATAACAGCGGGTATTAGATGAGCGGAGACGATTTCGTCAGAAGAAGGCAAGAGCGCATGGACAAGGCGTGGGCCGAGTTTGTCGCCGAGAGAGCCGCCGCACTCCAGAAGGAAGAAATGCCAATGATGAAAGAGATCGACATCAGCTACCGAACGATGTTCGCGGAGCTGGCGCAGCGTACTCTCGACGCGCAATTCGCGGCAGACTTCCCCATGGAGGGATGGTTCGTAACCGTCACCGTGAAGGACCGCGATTACTGGTATTTCGATCTCCCTACTCCCGAGGGAAAGGACAAGCGAAGCTATGTCGGCCCACACAGCGACGAAGCGATCACGGCGCGGGTAAAGGCCCACAAGGAGATCAAGGACAACATCCGGGAGCGGAGGCGCATGGTGAGTACGCTGCGCCGTGCTGGCCTTCCCGGTCCCGATGCATTTGCGGGCGACGTCACGAAAGCCCTCGCTGATGCCGGATTGTTCCGGCTGCGTGCTGTCCTAATCGGGTCGGTGGCATTCAGTACCTACGCAGGGATGCTAGGGGTCCGATTGCCCTCGTCGGCAATGCAAACGGGCGACGCGGATTTCGCGCAAGACTTCGCGATCTCGGCCGGGGTCGAAGACAGCCTGCCTCCGGTGTTGGAAGTCCTCCAGTCGGTCGATCCCGAATTCCGAGCAGTTCCGCACCAGGCGGACAAAGCCAAGGTGGTCGCCTTCCAGAACGCCAAGGGCTACCGGGTGGAATTCCTGACGGGAAACCGGGGATCGGACGAATACACGGGCAAGCCGTCGCCCATGCCTGCCCTCGGCGGTGCGTCGGCGGAAAACCTGAGGTTCCTCGATTACCTGATCTATGAACCTATCCGCACGGTGCTTCTCCACCGCGAAGGCGTGAACGTGCTAGTCCCCGCCCCCGAGCGGTATGCCGTCCACAAGCTGATCGTGTCGTCCAGAAGGCTCACAGACACGCTTGGACGCGTGAAAGCGGACAAAGACCTGACGCAGGCCGCCTTGCTCTTCGAAGGCCTCGTGGAGACGCGGCAGAGCGATGCAATCGCTATTGCGTGGGAAGAAGCATGGGATCGAGGGGATGCGTGGAAAGAGGCTATCGGCAAGGGCATCGCGAGGCTGCCGGAAAAGGGCATCAAAGCCCTCGGAAAGGCTCTCGGTCCCGAAGTGGTGGAAGACCTGGTAAAAAGATAATCGGACCTATGGGAGGCAGGGAGTAGGAACATGACGGCTGTCGGGATCGATTGACATCTACGTGGCGATCCGGCCAGACCTCGAATGGAATGGCCTGCCGATCCACGGTAGCGCTGGCCTACTAGGAGACGCCGAACTTCCTTCGCAACATGCCCACGCTGTTCCGCAGCGGCTGGGGTTCGCCGAGGTCGATCAGATGTGGAGGCTCTGTGAGAGATAGTCGCGGATCTCGAACAGATTGACGGCGAAGCGTTCGGCGTCACCGGGATAGATGACGATCGTGAGTTTGTTGGAGAACACCTTCTCACGAGAGGCGTCCGCGAAGGACTGCGCGATCCTTTCCGCGATTTTCTTTCGAGACAGCGCCACTCGACCCCGACCTGTGCCGACCAATGCGATTGCGATATCCCCGAACTCACCCTGGGTGGCGATATACTCCCACAGACCCTCAAGGGCTGCGTCTATAATCTTCGGCGTCGATTTCGCCGTTCCCTGCGCGTTAAGCTCCGACATGGCAAGAAAGCAGAAGGCCTTTCCCGTGTGTCGAAATTTTCGCAACGCTGCCGATGGGGTATCGCTCTTTCCGGTTTCCGCTCAGCCTACGAATGGTCGAGGATATGCTGGCAGCTCGAGGCATCATGGTCTCTCATCAGACCGTGAGATTGTGGGCGGAGAAATTCGGCAGGCACTTTGCCAATAATATCCGGAAGCGTTCAGCCGGCAGGCTCGGTGACAAATGGTACCTCGACGAGGTCGTCATCACCATTGGGGGAAAGAAACACTGGTTGTGGCGCGCCGTCGATCAACATGGCTTCGTCCTCGACGTTCTGGTCCAAAGCCGCCGTGATGCCAGGGCTGCCAAGCGTTTGATGCGCAAGCTTCTGAAAGGCCAAGCTTCTGCCCCGCGCGTTATGATCACCGACAAGCTTCGGTCCTATGGTGCGGCGAAGCGGGAGATCATGCACGGCGTCGAGCATCGTTCGCACAAGGGCTTGAACAATCGGGCGGAGAATTCTCATCAGCCTATTCGACGACGCGAGAGGATCATGAAGCGGTTCAAGTCAGCCAGACAGCTTCAGCGCTTCGTCTCGATCCATGATCCAATCGCCAACCTCTTCCAAATTCCCCGCCACGAGATCCCATCTCCCCATTACCGCGAGCTGCGAGGGGCCGCGATGCAGATGTGGAGCGAGATCGCCCATCTGCAGGCCGCTTGATCACAGACCTCCTGCCCTACCTTGACCCGACGCCGATAAGTTTACAGTGCCCAGTGAGGCGCCTTGAGCCGCCCTGCCGCATCCATTTTCGGCAGAGACAACCCTACCTAAATCTTGTCGGAGCCGAAAAGCTGTCGAAAAGGCCGAAATCGATGGAACAACGGCGCTGGGTGGCAGTTGTGCCTGCGACCCGGTCGACCCGTGCTCTCTGCATAGGACTGTCTGGCAGTAATGCCGACCGGCTTTCTCTCCTTTGTGGGTTGAGACGACGTCCTGGAAACGGACGTCCATCATTTCTTGCACGGGAACATCCACCATCACGCGGAGTTTCGTGCCCGCAAATGCCATAGGGAGGACACCATGGCTGCCGAAAAGACCCTCAACGACCTTTTCCTTGATACTCTCAAGGACATCTATTTCGCTGAAAAGCAGATCCTGAAGGCCCTTCCCAAGATGGCTCGGGCGGCACAGTCCGAAGAAGGCAAGGGAGGTTTCCTGCAGCATCGCGACGAAACACAGGGACAGATTGAGCGCCTCGTGTTCGAGTTAATCGGCAAGCCAGCTCGTGGCAAGACCTGCGAAGCGATCCAGGGCATCCTCGCCGAAGGCGAAGATATCATGGAGGAATACAAGGGCTCGATCGCGCTGGAGGCCGGCTTGATTTCGGCTGCTCAGGCGGTCGAGCACTGCGAGATTGCGCGCTATGGCACCCTGATCGCCTGGGCCAAACAGCTCGGCCGCAACGAAGCGGTCCCGCTTCTTCAGGCAACCCTTGCCGAAGAGGAAGCCACCGACAAGAAGCTTACCCAACTCGCACAGGCGTCAGCGAATCCCAAGGGCAAGAAAGCCGCCTGAACAGAGGCAAGCCGCCCAGGAAGGCCGGTCCTTCGGGCGGCCTTTTCCTATTTCGACCTCGTGCGACATCCCAAGGGAGCCAAGATATGGCCAAGAAACCTAGAGCCACACAGTCCAACACCGTCACCATTCACGATCAAAAGCTCCACCGCGGCGAAGGCAGCGAGCTCCATCAGTTCGCGGAAGCCGGACAGCCGATTCTCACAACCGCCCAAGGCGGGCCAGTTGCCGATGACCAGAACTCGCTTCGCATTGGTGCGCGCGGTCCCATCGTAGTCGACGACTTCCATTTCCGCGAGAAGATCTTCCACTTCGACCACGAAAGGATTCCCGAGCGGGTCGTCCATGCTCGGGGGTACGGCGCGCACGGATTCTTCGAAACGCATCAATCGCTCGCGGCGTACACCAAGGCGGATCTCTTCCAACGGCCAGGTGAGAGGACACCTGCCTTTGTCCGTTTCTCGACTGTCGCGGGCAACAAAGGATCTGCAGATCTCGCCCGAGACGTTAGGGGCTTCGCGGTGAAGCTGTACACCCAGGAGGGTAACTGGGATCTGGTGGGGAACAATATCCCGGTGTTCTTCATCCAGGATGCAATCAAGTTTCCCGATCTCATCCATGCTGCCAAGCAGGAGCCCGACAGAGCGTTCCCACAGGCACAGACCGCCCATGACAATTTCTGGGATTTCATCAGCCTGACGCCGGAGAGCATGAACATGATCATGTGGATCATGTCGGATCGCACCATCCCGCGCTCCTTCCGATTCATGGAGGGCTTTGGCGTCCATACCTTCCGCCTGGTCAACGCCAAGGAAGAGTCGACCTTCGTCAAATTCCACTGGAAACCAAAGCTTGGCCTGCAGTCAGTCGCCTGGAACGAAGCGGTCAAGATCAACGGCGCCGATCCGGACTTCCATCGCCGGGATCTCTGGCAGTCGATACAGTCCGGCAACTTTCCGGAATGGGAACTGCAGGTCCAGCTCTTCGACCAGGACTTTGCCGATAGCTTCGACTTCGATGTGCTCGACCCGACAAAAATTATTCCGGAGGAAATCCTACCCCCGCAGCCGGTCGGTCGCCTGGTGCTCGATCGTATGCCTGACAACTTCTTTGCAGAGACCGAGCAGGTGGCATTCATGACCCAGAACGTCCCGCCGGGCATCGATTTCAGCAACGATCCGCTGCTGCAGGGCCGCAACTTCTCCTACCTAGATACACAGTTGAAGCGGCTTGGCGGGCCGAACTTCACGCACCTGCCGATCAATGCGCCGAAGTGCCCTTTCGCACATTTCCAGCAGGACGGGCACATGGCGATGCGTAATCCGGTTGGCCGGGTCAACTATCAGCCGAACTCCTTCGGCGAGGGACCTCGGGAGTCGGCCGTCAAAGGGTATCGCCATTTCCCCGCTGAAGAGCAGGGTACGAAGGCGCGGCTGCGCCCGGAAAGCTTTGCCGATCATTACAGTCAGGCCCGGCAGTTCTACATCAGCCAGACATCAGCGGAACAGCGCCACATCGCGGCCGCGTTTACCTTTGAACTCGCCAAGGTCCAAACATCAGCCATCCGCGAACGGATAGTTTCGCACCTTCTGAACATAGATGAGACCCTCGCCTCCACCGTCGCCCACAAGCTCGGTTTCCAGTCGATGCCGAAGCCGGCTGATGCAGCGGTGCCAACTCGCCAGGACCTCCACCCTTCGCCGGCCCTCAGCATCGTCGAGCGTGGGCCGAAACGCTTTGAAGGACGAAAACTCGGCATACTCGTGACCGATGGCGTGGACGCACAGCTTCTGAATGGCCTTGCGGCAGCAATTACAAAGGAAAAGGCCGTCTTCGAGCTAATCGCGCCGAAGGTGGGTGGTGTTACGGCCTCTGACGGGACATGGGTAGAGGCCCACCATATGATCGATGGCGGGCCATCTGTCCTCTTTGACGCTGTGGCTCTTCTCACGTCGTCCGCCGCCATGGACGACCTCGTGAAGGAGGCAACCGCGCGTGACTTCGTCGCCGACGCCTTCCAGCACTGCAAGTTCATCGGCTATCACCAGTCGGCGCTGCCGCTCCTTGAAAAGACTGGTATTGCGGACGCTCTCGACGAGGGCGTCTGGATGCTACCGGGAGACGAGGGCCTTGCTGCCTTCGTCGTCGAGCTTGGCAAGCTGCGAGTGTGGGGACGTGAGCCATCAGTGAAGCTGGGCAAGGCATCGGCGGAGATCAAAGCATGACTGGCGAAGCCACGCACCGTTTCCGCGCCAGCGGCGGCCTCAACAGTCTGGGATAGCCAAGATCTGGCACACGCCGTCGCCACCCAAAATCATCTCGTCCGATCACCCTGGTCGTCGCTGGGTTTGCGAACGGCTCGTTCCAGGGAACTGTCGCTGGGCTGCATGGTTCTCAGAGCAGTACCAACCCCGTCGCAAAGTGTTGCTTGCGGCGGTCGGCGTTGCGGGGAAGGTGAGTTGAAGGAAGTCGAGAGTCGGAGGTTGCGCCGAGCAGAGCGTCGCGAAAAGCAGCGGCAAGCAAACGTCTTGCGCGCCAGTAAAATGCATCATCTCAGGTTCACTAATCCGTCGAGCGCTTCAACGGCCGGACAGGGTCTCTGCCGTCCCATCCACATCGGTTGCTCCGGGTGGTACTACTGGCACTTGAAAGGGAAGTTCTACCCGGCGGAAGTGGCTCCAGACCAGTGGTTTTCCATTTATCAGAACGAATTCGATACGGTGGTGCGGATTCCGACGTGAAGCCGGCCGCCATTCCGATCAAAGACCGGCCACCATTCCGATTTGAAGCCGGCCACCGTTCCAATCAAAGACCGGCCGGTTTTCGGCACTGAAGATTACCTCCTGGGTCAGTAACTTTGGCATCAAATACCTCGCGATGAACGGGGACATTTTGATGCCGGCAAAGAGAAGGCCGACCATGAGACAGTTAAGACAAATGCTTCGGCTTGCCGGAAGCGGGACGAGCTCCCGCGAGATTGCAGTCGCATTGGGAATAGCGCGCAGTACGGTGCAGGATAATCTGCAGCGCGCAGCAGCAATTGGATTGAGCTGGCCGTTGCCGGGCGAACTCACTGACGATGCTCTCGAGAACAAACTCTTCGCTCGCAACGGCATCAAACAGGGCACGAGACGACGCGTCGAGCCCAACTGGGCCGATCTTGCCGTCGAGCTCAAGAAGCCCGGCGTGACGTTGCTCATCCTGTGGGAGGAGTATCGTGGGTCGCACCCCGAGGGTTACGGTTACAGCCGTTTTTGTGAGCTCTTCAGAAGCTTCGAGCAGCGGCTTTCGCCGACGATGCGCCAGGAGCATGCGGCCGGCGACAAGGTCTTCGTCGACTATTCCGGCAAGAAGATCCCGATCGTTGATCGCAAGACCGGTGAGATCCGTGAGGCAGAGATCTTCGTGGCTGTGCTCGGTGCATCCAACTTCACCTTTGCGGAAGCGACCTGGACGCAAACGCTCACCGACTGGATCGGCTCGCATGTGCGAATGTTTCGTTTCTTCGACGGCGTTCCGCGACTGATCGTCCCCGACAATCTGAAGTCGGGCGTCAATCACGCCAGCTTCTACGACCCCGAGATTAACCGCAGCTACGGCAGGATGGCATCCCATTATGGCGTCGGTGTTCTTCCGGCACGGCCAAAAAAACCGCGGGATAAATCGAAAGTTGAGAACGGAGTCCGTTTTGCCCACACCTGCATCCTGGGGCGGTTGCGTAAGCTGACTTTCTTCTCGCTGGCTGAGG
Organism: Rhizobium favelukesii; assembly: GCF_000577275.2. NCBI lineage: Bacteria > Pseudomonadati > Pseudomonadota > Alphaproteobacteria > Hyphomicrobiales > Rhizobiaceae > Rhizobium > Rhizobium favelukesii. The sequence continues at coordinate 390,290 of NZ_HG916855.1, read as the reverse complement.
CCAATGCCGCTATTGGCCAAGCACTTGATCGCATCAACGATCACCTCATGCGTCGATTGGGTGTTACCCGGCGGCACGTATTTGAAAGTGTCGAACGTGCTGCGCTCGCTAGCCTTCCGGTGAAGACTACGAATTCGCCGAATGGCGTCTGGTCCGTGTCTCGACCGATGATCACGTCGAGTTCAAAAGCTTCTTTTATTCCGTCCCCATGCCCTCATTCGCCAGCAGGTCGATCTGAGAGCAACGGCGCGTACCATCGAGATCTTTCACCGCGGCAAGCGCATCGCCGTCCATCAGCGCCGCTATGGCGGCCCTCGTCATGGAACCGACCCACATCACATGCCCAGTTCCCACCGGCGATACGCTGAGTGGACACCGGATCGCTTTCGGCGCTGGGCCGCATCCATCGGGCCCCAGACAGAAGGATTGGTCATCGCAATCCTTTCCAGTCGTCCGCACCCCGAGCAGGGCTTTCGAACATGCCTGGGTGTTCTGCGCCTGTTTCGCGACATCGACCGCAATCGTGCCGAAGCGGTATCAGCCCGCGCTGTCGAGATCGGTGGGCTGAACTGCAAAAGCATTGCGTCGCTCCTGGCCAATCACAAGGCCGCCCGCCATTCCACCGAACCGACCGCCATCGTCGATCACGCCAATCTGCGTGGCCCTGATTACTTTCATTGAGGAAACAAACCAATGCTGATCAATCCTACCATCGATATGCTGCGCGAACTCGGCCTTTACGGTATGGCCACAGCCTTCCAGGAGCTCGACGCACAATCTGAAGCGCGCGGCCTCGAGCATGGAGGGTGGCTTGCCATACTGCTCGAACGAGAGGCTACCATGCGCGGCCAGAAACGTTTCGAAGCCCGCGCCAGGGCTGCCAAGCTGCGTCATGACGCGCAGATCGAGAATGCCGACTTTCGTGTTGCACGCGGCCTCGACCGTAATCTGTTCATGGCGCTCGCCGGCTGCGACTGGATCCGCAAGCATCATAGTCTGCTTGTCACCGGGCCAGCCGGTGTCGGCAAAAGCTGGCTTGCCTGCGCACTCGGCCACAAGGCATGCCGCGAGGATTTCTCCGTCGCATACCACCGGGTTCCACGGCTGTTCGCCACGCTGGCGCTTGCAAGAGGTGACGGGCGATACGGCAGGATCCTCAAATCTCTCGCCAAGACCGACCTGCTTATCCTCGACGACTGGGGACCGGAAAAACTCAACGATGATCAGCGGCGCGATGTGCTTGAGATCATCGAAGACCGCTACGAGCGTCGATCGACAATCGTCACCAGTCAGGTCCCGCTGGATCGCTGGTGGGAAATTATCGCAAACCCCACGCTCGCAGATGCCATCCTGGATCGCCTCGTTCACAATGCCTATCGCATCGATCTCACCGGTGAAAGCATGCGAAAACAGCGCTTACCGATAGCGGCTGAAACACAGCACGCTTGACCTGAAACAAAACCAGATCCAAACATCAAACAGACCCAGGATCAGTCCGAGAAATGGCCGCCTTCAAATCGGAATCGATGGCCGGCTTCATCGGAATACGCACGGTGGAGTTGAACGCTCCATTCTACTCTTGGCCAACTGTCGCGACCGTCAAAATTTGGTTGCGTCAATCCAGAGCGGACTTCGTCTACACCGTCAAGGTGTGTGAACTCATAACGCATATCAGGCGTTTCGACGGAACAGCTACTCTGATTCGAGACTTCGGTTACATTGCTGATTTGCTCGGCAATCAAATGGGTTGTTTTCTGTTTCAACTACCCCGAGCGTTCGCTACAGTCCGGAGACACTTCGAACTATACTGAGCCAACTTGATCCGAGCCGGCGAAATGTAGTGGAGTTCCGTCACAGAAGCTGGTGGAACGACGATACGTTCGCGCAATTCCAGACGGCGGGAGCCATCTTCTGCTCGTGCAGCGGGCCTAGGCTTCCCGACGAGTTGCTGAAGACAGCAGACGATATCTACATTCGCTTTCACGGCACAACACAATGGTATCGACACAACTACAGCGAAGCGGATCTGCTGGTGTGGGCTGATCGGGTAAAGCGACGTGATGCAAGAACTGTATGGGGATACTTCAATAACGACCGCGGCGGGAATGCTATCAGGAATGCCAAGTCGTTCTTGCAGATGCTGGGCTCGCACCCGGGCCTGGACAACCCCGCATGACCGTGATTGACGCTATTTCGATGATACCACCTCAGTCTGCCGACGGTAGCGATACCGGTTTTTCGGCGAAATGTGCTGGGAACCGCACGTTGAACCTGGGTGTTATCCTGCGTCCGCCTCGTCGAGAACACGATCCTTTACCGGAGTGAGGCGCAACGGCGAGTGCCTTGTCATAGACGTCAGAGGCGGATGTCCCTCCCCTGATCGACAATTGTCGACGCCTGCTCCGCGACAGTATCCTTTGCCGCGTCGGCATCGCTGCGGCTACCGCAAAGGCCAGCACAACCCACAAGCGGTTGATCCCGTCGTCTCGTGACCCATGATGTCCCCGGCATGCATTCCAGGCACGAGCCCCACCATACAGGTGGAGGTCCGATCCGTAGATGGGGCAACGTGTTACTTGATAATCGCATCGCGATCATCCTGAAGGACGGGATTGTCGACCTCTTCGCAACGAATGTCGCCGGGGCCCCTGCCAGGTCAATGCTCTCATGATGGTCTCCGCCGGTCGGTGGCGGTCGGCCGTGAAAAGGCGAACCTGCGGTCGAAAGTTTTGTTCCGACGTCCTTAGACAAACGCGGGTATCCCCTGCGCGGGCTGCAAAAAAACAAAGGCTCTCGACCGGAACTTCCATCAACGGCCGGAACAACACCCTCCCCGTTGGGCAAATATGGCCGACATCACGAGATCTAGGCCAATGGATCACCGCGGATCCGAATTTCAGATGAATCGAGGTGTGAGTTCCGTAGAACTCACCTCGTTTCAGGACCTCCCGCCAGATGGTGGCCGAGGGGATTCCTCAGACCTACTTTTCGCCACCCACGAGAATGGCAAGATTCGTTCGTGGCGCGATCACGTCAAACCCAACCTTTTGGTTCGATATCGGACGGTGGGCAAAATGCCGGAACCACTAGTGCTCGTATCCATTGCGGTTGATGTTCGGAGGAACCGCAATGCCGCAATACGCTTCCCTTCAAGATGACATCGTTGCCCTGCGTCCTGTCATGCAGGCCTTCGCGCATCGCTTCACCAGATCAGATGCCGACGCCGAGGATCTTACTCAGGAAACGATCATGAAGGCCCTCAGCCATCTGGATCATTTCACGCCCGGAACCAACCTCAAAAGCTGGATGTTCACCATCCTGCGGAACCACTACTGCAGCCAGTACAAGCGCTCGAAGCGTTGCCGTCCAGCCTCCGATCTCTCCGACGGCTCCTTCGAGATCCCCGTGCCATCGGATCAGGATTGGCCATTGCGGCTGAAAGATGTTTCAGACGCGATTGATCGCCTGCCCCAACAGTTGAGACAAGCGCTAATGCTGGTCGTGGCCGGGCGCTCGTACATGGATGCTGCAAAGGAGTGCGGGTGCGAAATCGGCACCATCAAAAGCCGCGTCGCACGTGCTCGGATGGCTTTGATGCTGGCTTTGGACGAGGTCTCCTTCAGCGAAGCTGCAACACAATAGAACTGCGACCGCGTGCATCAGGCATCATTCGAGGCTGAGGCCGCTGGGCGTGCAAATGGAAGACCCTCCGCCTCGAGCTAGCAGGCCATCGCACCGAGGCGTCGGGCACCGGAATCCACACCCGTGATCAGGGCCACCTTTCCCTGCAGTCTGCCACTGCCTTTGTAGGAATGCTCCCATGCTCCGGGACCGGTTGCATCGCTCCTGCCGGTGAAAGGGACCGAAGGGTCGGACCGCTGCCTCAAAGGCATAGGATTATCGAGAGAATGGGGAGGCGGATCGATCAGCCCTTGAAGAATCAGAATGATGAGCCAGCCATCTCTATCCAAGCATTACTGGTTAGTGGAGTGACGATAGCACCTGTGACGCCCTCGGATCCCTATGCCTCTCCAAACGCCTGATCATTTTCGAGGTTTATCGTTGAGGCCCTTGTAAAACATCCGGATACCATCCATGTAACATCCATGTGGATGGTAAAAGCATGGCTGACAACGTTTACAAGCTTCGCGACAAAAACAGCGAGTCGGAAAAAATCACGATCAATCTCGGCTATGTCGATCTAGGTCGTATCGACCTTCTCGTGCAGGAAGGCTTCTATTCCAATCGCAGCGATTTCATACGAACAGCGATCCGAAACCAGCTCGCCAGCGAGGGTGAGGCGGTCAAACAGTCAATCATCAAGCAAACGCTGGAACTCGGCCTACGCGACTACAGCAAGGCCGATCTGGAAGCCGTGAAGGCCGCGGGAGAAAAGCTCGAGATCAAGGTGCTTGGACTGGCCCGCATTGCCCCGGATGTCACGCCTGAACTCGCCTTGGCAACAATCGAATCTATCACCGTGCTCGGCGCACTTCAGGCCAGTGCGGAACTGAAATCGACATTGGCCGAACGTATTCGCTAGGCCTGTAGCCCCACCAACGAGGACATTCCATGAACGATGATTTCTTCATTGCCGTGAGGCGGGCGACGTCCTTGACGCGAACCTCGAATATTGCCGAGGCAACCCGCGTGATCCAGGATGCACTTGCTGGCCGTCCCGCCTCCGGCGCTCGTGCCTCAACAGAACCCGACATCGCGGACACTCCTCGGGTGCATCATTCGAAACCTTTTCAGATAGATCCCAACGCCGAAATTATCGAGCCGGGCACACAGCCAGCGACCGGAGCCATGGAGCGGCATGACGGTCTTGGATCCGATCGGTTCCGAAAGCCCCTCGGCGAGACACTGCGCATCTTGCGCGAAGGACGGACGGCCTCTGGCGCATTCGCCTCAATGCCGGGCATAGACCTGCCCGGACTGGCGAAACATGGCCCCTCTCCTGCCGTGCCATCTGGAGCGCAATTTCTGACGCGATCCTATGCCTGCGCGGCCGGCATCCGAAGCTACAAACTCTACATACCGGCATCCGCGCTGGACCAGCCACGTGGACTGGTCGTCATGCTCCACGGCTGCAAACAAAACCCCGACGACTTTGCCACAGGCACCGGCATGAACGCCGTTGCTGAGGTGCATGGCCTCCTCGTTGCCTATCCCCACCAGACAGCATCGGACAATCCCTCATGCTGCTGGAACTGGTTCAGAACTGCTGATCAGAAGCGCGATGCTGGGGAACCCTCGATCATTGCAGGAATTACGGCGGAGATCATGGCGGAATTCGACCTCGATCGGAACCGGGTCTTTGTTGCGGGCCTGTCGGCAGGCGGCGCGATGGCCGCGGTTATGAGAGAGACGTATCCTGATCTCTACGGCGCCGTAGGCATTCATTCCGGACTAGCCTATGCTTCGGCAAGCGACGTCATGTCGGCTTTCTCCGTCATGCGAGGCGAAGCATGTCTCATATCTGAACCGAAACCCCGTTACCGCTCCAAACCAGAGGTTCGCACGATCGTGTTTCATGGAGGTGCGGACCGCACGGTCAATCCTTCCAATGCTGAGCGGATAGTCGCGGCCGCCATTCCGCCAGAGCCCAACTCCACAACACAAACGCACACCGGCCGCTCCGCTGGTAAGCGCGCCTATACGAGGAAAATTGTTACAAATGCGCAGCGGCTCCCGGCGCTGGAATATTGGTTGGTCGAGGGCGCCGGCCATGCCTGGTCCGGCGGTGATGCCGGCGGATCGTACACAGACCAGGACGGGCCAGACGCAACAAACGAGATGGTGCGCTTTTTCCTCGAACCCAGCAACGCTTCGCAGGAAAATGTGGCCGCTAAGTAGCTCGAACTAGCGGTGCGCGAGCCTCGCCGCATCCAGGAAAGGATCTTCCAATCGCTCGGCGCACATCGCTGGCAGCAAAAAGCGTAACTATTCGTCACCGCTGAGAAAGTGCCCGATGGCGGCAAGCGGCCGTATTCCATCGCAGACGATTTTGGTGATAGCCAGCATCGGCACCGCGAGGATCGCTCCGGGCACACCCCACATCCAGAACCAAAAGATCAGCGCTATGATAACAAGCACAGGATTAAGGGTAAACCGCCGGGCGAGGAGCAGCGGGGTGACAATCTCGCCCTCGACGATGTGGATCGCAAAATAAAGTGCTGCCGGCAGAAGAGCCAACCACAGTGTGTCGATCACCAAAAGGCCGGCCAGCAGAAAAATCCCGACGCCTAGAAGAGGCCCCATGATCGGGACGTAGTTGAGAAGGAAAGCTGCGACACCCCACAGAACCGGATCACCAAGGCCGGTCAGCCACATGGCAATCCCTGTGGCGAGCCCGACGGCAGCATTCATAAGGGTGATGGTGACGAGATAGGCAGAAATGTTCTTCTCGACATCCTGGGACAATTCCACGACCTGCCGCTTTTCCTTGAAATTGGGGAGAATTTCGACGGCCCGTTTCAGGAATGTGCTGCCTGATACTAGCAAAAAGAACAGGATGACGATCGTCTCGAAGAAGCTGGCGGCAAAGTGGGTCGTGCCCGCGAAGAGCGTCGCAGCGATCGTTGAACCGGAGCCGGTGTTCGATCCCGATCCTTGTTGCATGAAGCCGTCAATCTTGTGCAGAAATGTTTGCAAAGCCTCGACGGGTTCGTTCAGGAACTTAAGGCGCTCCTGCAATCGGGGAATGCCTTCGGGCAGTTTCGCAGCCCATTCGGTCGCCGGACCAGAGATCGCAGCGCCGATGCCAACGATGGCTCCGAACACCAGCAGAATGAGCACGAGGGCCGCAAGGCTTCGCGGAAGACGAAGTTTCTCCAGCAGCCGCATGCCCGGCTGAAACAGAAGTTTGAGGACCAGGGCCAACACGATCGGAAGTACAATTTCCGATGCCAGATACGCCAAGCATAGAACGGCGAGCGCCACTAATATTGCAAGCAGCACAACAATTGGATCGGAAGGAAGATCGAGAGATCTGACCCGCATGTCTGCGACGACCTCTAGCTCTTCTGTTGGGACAACCAATTCGGTCTTGTCATCGATGACCATGATGCTCTCCCTTTGACCGCACAAGCCTCAGCCGGGTGTTTCCGGCCACGGAATAATTTGAAGAAGCGCCCGGCGCGATCAGAAAAGTTCGGAGAGGCCGAACAAAGGCAAAAAAGCTCAGGAATTGTTCACCCCCTGTTTGCCGCTTTTATGGCTCTGCTCGCCGGCCTTGAGAGTTGCTCGTGAGAGCTGTCCTTCCGGTGGTTCCGCTTGACGATGGCATGAGTTCCTCCATTGAAGAGATCGGATGGATCTTTTTAGCAGAACCAGAATGGAGGTTAACTGTTCCGGTTTTATCCGCCGCACCGCGAACAAATCGATCGTGGTCACAGACGGCGTGTGCCCTAGCCGGGGAACTTCATTTTCCGGGAGATCCCTGAGCAAACTCGTCAAACTGGCATGGATATGACGCCGCCGAAGTGCCGTTGAGATTAGAGAGGGATTGATGGAAACGCCCGCGCTATTTCGTCCGCAAGTTCTCCTGCGTCGTAGGGTTTACGCAAGGCCGTTTCATGACGATAACCGTCGATAAGACCATCGCTTCCGTAACTGGTCGCTAACACAAACGGAATGCCGCGTTCGTACAGAACCTGTGCGACGGCGAAGGATGAGGTGCCGGCCAGATTTACATCAAGCACGGCGAAATCGATCTCACCGGTACGGGCAAGATGGAGCGCTTCGTTGATGCGGCTGGCTGACTAGAGCACTTGATGCCCCAATTCCGTCAGCAAATCTTCAAGGTGAAGGGCGACCAAGTATTCATCTTCGACGATCAGAATCCGGATTGCTGTCTGGTTGGCCGCCAAGGTCCTTCAGCCATTCTGCCGACCGGCAGGGGTGCATCGATCGTGCAGACGACACCGGCGGGTCCGCCGCCAGCGCCCGCTCGATTAAGCGCGAACCGAAGCCCTTGTGTTTCGGGGGAACGACCTTCGGTCCCCCGTTCTCGGCCCAGTGCAGAATTAGGCGGCGCTCGTCGCCTTCGCCTTCCATCGCCCAAACGATGGAGACATGGCCGTTTTCGGTGGAAAGCGCTCCATACTTCGCAGCATTGGTGCACAATTCGTGCAGCGCCATGGCGAAGCCCAACGCGGCGCTCGGCGCAAGCTGCAGGTCTGGACCTTCGATGTGGAAGCGGTTTTCGCCACCCGCATGTGGCTTGACGGTGTCGGCGATGATCTCCGCCAGGTTTGCACTCGCCCAGCTTTCGCGAGTCAAAACGTCATGCGCCTTTGCCAGGTTGATCAGCCGCGACCCGAATGCATCGCGCGCTTCCTCCAACGTCGAGGCGTGGCCCCGTCCCGATATTGCCTCATCCCACCATCGCGAACTCCGAGACGGCGCTATGCAAACATGGCGGCAAATCGCACGCCTTCAATCCGCCTGAACCCCGCAAGCATTGCACTGACTTGGCTGTCGAATGTTAAGTTTACGATGGCGTCTGAACGCCCCAATCGATCATGCTGGCAATTTGGTCGTAGGGTTTGCCCGTCAGCATCTGCAAGACGAAAACGCCGCAGCCATCATCCCTTGGACATTGCGTGACAAAATTAAAGCGGACCTGACCGGCTGCGGGTTGTGTCAATGCTCAGTTCCTTAACTCAATTCCATAATGCACAGCATCAGCACCACGGAACTGGTAGCTCCGAGTTGGAGCTGCCTCCCATAATGGAGACTGTTGGGTCGGCAGAGTGGCGCTTCTGAAGCGCTAAGCGGGCGGCGACGACTGGCGGCCTAACGATTCGCCGTGACCGAATCGGTGCTTCGACTGTGGGGATGTGGTAGTGTCACGGTGCAGCCGTTGAGCAATGGTGGCGGATGACCCAGAGGCGATTGCAGGCGATCATGGCTACCGACATTGTCGGATACTCGCGGCTGATGGAAGCCAACGAGGAACAAACGCTTGCCGCTCTCGCACGATTGCACGGCACCATACTAGCAACCGAAATCGGCTCGCGCGGAGGGCGGATCGTCAAGCTCATCGGCGATGGCGTTCTGTCGGTATTTGATACCGCGAGCGAGGCGGTGTCCTGTGCCATGAACATCCAGAAGCTTCTCGGGAGCGAGGCCGAACTGAGGGTCTGCCAAGAACAAATCCGCTTGAGAATTGGTATCAACCTTGCGGAAGTCGCCGTGATCGAGGGTGACATTTTCGGCGAAGGGGTGAATGTGACCTCCCGTCTTGAGCGGGAAGCGAGTTCGGGGGGCATCTGCATCAGCGATGCCGCATATGCTCAGGTTAAAGGAACTGCGCATTCACTATTCAAGGACGGGGGAGATATTCGACTGAAGAATATCGCCAAACCGGTCCATGTTTGGCATTGGCCTCAGGCTCCCGTTCCGCGAGCCTCCGGCAGACCGGTCGTAGCGGTGTTGCCCTTCCGAAACCTAAGGGAAGCTGATGATCAGCCATTTGTTGCCGATGGTTTCACAGAAGACATCATAGGAGGTCTAGCCCGCTTTCGAAGTCTATCGGTGATCGCAGCCGCTTCGTCGTTCGCGGCCCAGGACTTGTCCGAAGATACAACCGAGGTCGCTCGGAAATTGGGCGCAACCTATCTCGTCACGGGCGATCTCAGGCTTGCTGGAGGTGTGATCAGGGCAACCGTCCGCTTGATCGAGGCGGCGAACGCTCGGCTCATCTGGTCGGAGAAATATGACCGCTGTGCCGGGGATATCTTCGACATCCAGGACGAAATCGTCAGAATGCTCGTCTCAAGTCTGGTGGGTCAAATTCACAACATCGATTACCAGGAGTCGTTTCGTAAGGCACCCGACAATCTCGAGGCTTACGAATTCTACCTGCGTGGCCTCGCGCATCTTCGAGGGTATGAATCCGATGACAATCTCAAGGCCTGCGAGATGTTCGAAGCTGCTGTCCATCGCGACAACGGGTTTGCTCTCGCCCACGCTTATCTCGCTCTGTCGCAAATCGCGGTACACGGATACGCCAAGGCTCCGCCTGATGTGCTTCGAGATTGCACTTCCCTTGCGAGAAGGGCCGTTCTCCTTGATGAAGCAGAGTCAGGTTCACACCGCGTGCTCGGTCTCGCCCTTCTATATTTGAAGGACTTCGATGGTGCGGAAGGGGAGCTTCGACGGGCATGCGCACTCAATCCAAGCGACGCGAACGCCGCCGTTCAATTGGGCGGACTCCTGGCGCGGCGCAACCGCGTTGAGGAGGGTGTTCGATGGATCGATGAGGGTATGCGGCTCAATCCATTTCCGCCACACTGGTATTATGCCGTGCTAGCATTACAGTTGCATATCTATCTGTGGTCTGAATCTATGGGTCTCCATGATTCGGAGGTCATGGATGACAGGTGCATCAATCGAGACGACGCTTGAGCTTTGGGCATCATCGTTGCGCGACGTGAAGGCTCGCATGCGCAGACTGTTTACGCAGGAGCGAGTTGCAGCCTCTGCGAACCTTTTCCTGGACGGCTTGCTGGGTGACGAGCGGCGTAAGACAGGTTGGATGCGTGCTGAGGCGGCCGGTGATCCCGGCCCGTGGCGGCAACAAGCCATTCTGGGGCGCGGGCGCTGGGACGCGGACGCACTTCGCGACATCGTGCGAGAGTATGTCGTAGAAAACCTCGCCACGGATGATGCGGTCCTGGTCATCGACGAGACGGGCTTCCTCAAGCAGGGCAAGACATCGTGCGGTGTTGCACGTCAATATACAGGTTCGGCTGGCAAGATAACGAACTGCCAGATCGGTGTGTTCGCCGCCTATGTGTCCGTTCGCGGTCATGCCTTTATCGATCGGGCCCTGTACTTGCCCAAAAGCTGGACCGGCGATCCGGCAAGGCTGGCAGCAGCTCATGTTCCTCAGGCTACAGCCTTCGCTACCAAGCCAGGCCTGGCTGTCGAGATGATACGGCGTGCGCTGGCAGCCGATGTGCCGTTTTCATGGGTGGCCGCAGATGCGGTCTATGGCGTCGGGGACGTTGAAGGGACCCTGCGTCGAGCCTGCAAAGGCTACGTTCTTGGGGTTAAATCGGACCACCATTTCGGCTCCTGGTCGGGTAAGCCTCCGGTCGCCGGCACAGCGCAGGAGATCGCCCGTGATCTCGATTCAAGTGCATGGCAGCGTCTTTCCGCCGGTGAGGGCACCAAAGGCGCGCGGCTTCATGACTGGGCCTACTGTGAACTCGCCGATCTCGATGCCGACGAATACAACGAGACGACATCAGGGCTTTGGACCCGTGGCCTCCTGATCCGGCGCAATATCAGCGACGGTGATCTCGCATTCTTCACCACATGGTGCCTGGCCGGGACGGACATCCAGACGCTCGTTTCCGTTGAAGGCCATCGCTGGGCGATCGAAGACAGCTTCGAGACCGCCAAGAACGAGCTCGGACTCGATCACAATGAAACCCGGTCATGGCATGGCTGGCATCGCCACGTCTCCCTCGTCATGCTTGCCTTCGCCATGATGGCGGTGATCCGGTACCGCGCCAATGACGCGACGCCCCCAAAAAGACCGCGGATGCCGACCATCAGGATTTGATCCGCTGGTCTATCCAGGAAGTCCGGCGCATCGCCATCAGACTCGCCCAGCGTCGCATAAACCCCGCCTACGTCATCGCATGGTCATGCTGGAGACGCGCCCATCAGGCGGCCGCTCGACGAGCTCATCTCAAAACTAAAATGCAACTGTAATGCTAGGGCGTAAACCCATTAATGTTCTTGGCGTTTTGCGTGCCTCGTGATTCAAGGCTTCCGAATGAGGAGCCATGATGACACGCCGCCGCTACGAACTCACGGACCAGGAATGGTCGATTATTTCGCCACTTCTTCCCAACAAGCCGCGCGGCGTTCCCCGTGTCGACGACCGACGGGTGTTGAATGGCATCCTTTGGCGCTTCCGAACAGGCTCTCCTTGGGCGGAAGTTCCTGAGCGGTATGGGCCGCCAACCACCTGCTACAACCGCTTCGTCCGCTGGCGGAAGGCTGGTGTCTGGGATCGGCTTCTTGAAGCGGTTTCAGAAGCTTACGATGGCGACATCGTCATGATCGACTCGACCTGTGTTCGCGTTCACCAGCACGCGGCCACGGGAAAAAAGGGGATCAAGACGATGGTGGCATGGGACGTTCCCGCGGCGGGCTCACGAGCAAAATCCACGCGCTCGTCGATGCTGAAGGTCGGCCCGTCACGCTCCGTCTGACCGGCGGGCAGATTGCTGATTGCACTGAAGCCGATGCGCTGACTGACAGCCTCGGCGAAGGCGACATCCTGCTTGCCGACAAGGGCTATGACAGTAACGCCATCCGGGCTAAGGCGGCCGCGCGCAAAGCCTGGGCCAACATCCCGCCCAAAGCAAATCGGACGGGCTCCTTCTCATTCTCGCGCTGGGTTTATCGGCAGCGAAACCTCGTGGAGCGGTTTTTCAACAAGATCAAACAGTTCAGAGGTATCGCCACACGCTACGACAAGCGCCCGGAAAACTATCTCGCCGCTGTCAAACTTGTCGCGGCGCGGATCTGGTGTCAGAGTTTATGAGTCGACGCCCTAGCACTACTTTGGCAGATTAATCCTCGGTTAACGATGATCGGCCATCTTTGACACTTCAACAGGGGTGCGAAGGATGGCAGAGCAGGATGTTGCACTGACGGAATGGCTGAAGCCGTTCGTTGAAAAGCTTGGCCACAAGAAGCGTCGGCAGATGTGCCCGATCTATGTTTCTGGCCTGATCGGGCCGGGAGATCGCAAGAGTATCGAGCCGATGGCGGAGCGCCTGGCACCTGATCGCTACGACCGCCTGCATCATTTCATCTCGGATGGCATTTGGGACGCCGGTCCGCTTGAGGCGGAATTGGCGGTGCAGGCTGACAGAATAGTCGGGGCTTCGGATGCTTTTCTGGTGATCGATGATACAGCTCTTCCGAAGAAGGGCGATCATTCTGTTGGGGTCGCACCACAATATGCATCGATGCTAGGCAAGAGAGCCAACTGCCAGACGCTGGTGTCATTGACGCTGGCACGCGACGAGGTTCCTGTTCCCGTTGGCCTGCGGCTGTTCCTGCCCGACAGTTGGACCAGTGATCAGGATCGGATGGCAAAAGCCGGTGTTCCCGAGCTATTGCGCATATCCCGCACCAAACCGGAGATCGCGCTTGACGAGATCGACAGGCTGATTGCCGCGGGCGTGCGGTTTGGCACCGTGCTTGCTGACGCAGGTTACGGTCTGTCGGCCGCTTTTCGCCAGGGTTTGAGTGCGCGGGATCTCACCTGGGCGGTCGGCATTCCCAAGCATCAGAAGGTGTATCCCCATGATGTCGCATTGATCTTTCCTGTTGCTGGCCATGGACGACCGCGCAAGCATTCAATCCCCGATACGCTGTCGACAGCAGCCGAAACGATCCTTGCGGCATCGACATGGAAGACGCTCAGCTGGCGGCGCGGCACCAAAGGTCGATTGGTAGCGCGCTTTGCTGCCGTCCGCATTCGAATTGCGGATGGCAGTCCGCAGCGTATCCTCGACAAGGGACAGCAGCATATGCCGGGCGAGGAAGCCTGGTTGGTTGGCGAGTGGCGCTCAAACGACGAACGCAAATATTATCTGTCCAATCTGCCGACCGCGGCGACATTGAAACAACTCGCGGCGGCCATTAAAGCTCGTTGGGTCTGTGAGCAGGCTCATCAGCAGATGAAGGAAGAACTCGGCCTCGATCACTTCGAAGGCCGATCATGGCAAGGCCTCCATCGACACGCACTGATGACCATGATCGCTTATGCCTTCCTGCAGCATCAGCGCCTATACAAGGCAAAGCGGGAAAAAAGGAACAGACGCGGCCCGCCTAAACCGACACTGCCAGCTATCCGACGCGCCGTCATAGCCGCGCTCTCAAACCACCATCCACCACAACGATGTCCACACTGCCGTATCAGGTTCCAAATGACCCCAAAATCAATTCTGCCAAAGTAGTGTTGATTTTGGGGTCATTTGGAACCTGATACGGCAGTGTGGACATCGTTGTGGTGGATGGTGGTTTGAGAGCGCGGCTATGACGGCGCGTCGGATAGCTGGCAGTGTCGGTTTAGGCGGGCCGCGTCTGTTCCTTTTTTCCCGCTTTGCCTTGTATAGGCGCTGATGCTGCAGGAAGGCATAAGCGATCATGGTCATCAGTGCGTGTCGATGGAGGCCTTGCCATGATCGGCCTTCGAAGTGATCGAGGCCGAGTTCTTCCTTCATCTGCTGATGAGCCTGCTCACAGACCCAACGAGCTTTAATGGCCGCCGCGAGTTGTTTCAATGTCGCCGCGGTCGGCAGATTGGACAGATAATATTTGCGTTCGTCGTTTGAGCGCCACTCGCCAACCAACCAGGCTTCCTCGCCCGGCATATGCTGCTGTCCCTTGTCGAGGATACGCTGCGGACTGCCATCCGCAATTCGAATGCGGACGGCAGCAAAGCGCGCTACCAATCGACCTTTGGTGCCGCGCCGCCAGCTGAGCGTCTTCCATGTCGATGCCGCAAGGATCGTTTCGGCTGCTGTCGACAGCGTATCGGGGATTGAATGCTTGCGCGGTCGTCCATGGCCAGCAACAGGAAAGATCAATGCGACATCATGGGGATACACCTTCTGATGCTTGGGAATGCCGACCGCCCAGGTGAGATCCCGCGCACTCAAACCCTGGCGAAAAGCGGCCGACAGACCGTAACCTGCGTCAGCAAGCACGGTGCCAAACCGCACGCCCGCGGCAATCAGCCTGTCGATCTCGTCAAGCGCGATCTCCGGTTTGGTGCGGGATATGCGCAATAGCTCGGGAACACCGGCTTTTGCCATCCGATCCTGATCACTGGTCCAACTGTCGGGCAGGAACAGCCGCAGGCCAACGGGAACAGGAACCTCGTCGCGTGCCAGCGTCAATGACACCAGCGTCTGGCAGTTGGCTCTCTTGCCTAGCATCGATGCATATTGTGGTGCGACCCCAACAGAATGATCGCCCTTCTTCGGAAGAGCTGTATCATCGATCACCAGAAAAGCATCCGAAGCCCCGACTATTCTGTCAGCCTGCACCGCCAATTCCGCCTCAAGCGGACCGGCGTCCCAAATGCCATCCGAGATGAAATGATGCAGGCGGTCGTAGCGATCAGGTGCCAGGCGCTCCGCCATCGGCTCGATACTCTTGCGATCTCCCGGCCCGATCAGGCCAGAAACATAGATCGGGCACATCTGCCGACGCTTCTTGTGGCCAAGCTTTTCAACGAACGGCTTCAGCCATTCCGTCAGTGCAACATCCTGCTCTGCCATCCTTCGCACCCCTGTTGAAGTGTCAAAGATGGCCGATCATCGTTAACCGAGGATTAATCTGCCAAAGTAGTGCTAGCATTACAGTTGCATTTTAGTTTTGAGATGAGCTCGTCGAGCGGCCGCCTGATGGGCGCGTCTCCAGCATGACCATGCGATGACGTAGGCGGGGTTTATGCGACGCTGGGCGAGTCTGATGGCGATGCGCCGGACTTCCTGGATAGACCAGCGGATCAAATCCTGATGGTCGGCATCCGCGGTCTTTTTGGGGGCGTCGCGTCATTGGCGCGGTACCGGATCACCGCCATCATGGCGAAGGCAAGCATGACGAGGGAGACGTGGCGATGCCAGCCATGCCATGACCGGGTTTCATTGTGATCGAGTCCGAGCTCGTTCTTGGCGGTCTCGAAGCTGTCTTCGATCGCCCAGCGATGGCCTTCAACGGAAACGAGCGTCTGGATGTCCGTCCCGGCCAGGCACCATGTGGTGAAGAATGCGAGATCACCGTCGCTGATATTGCGCCGGATCAGGAGGCCACGGGTCCAAAGCCCTGATGTCGTCTCGTTGTATTCGTCGGCATCGAGATCGGCGAGTTCACAGTAGGCCCAGTCATGAAGCCGCGCGCCTTTGGTGCCCTCACCGGCGGAAAGACGCTGCCATGCACTTGAATCGAGATCACGGGCGATCTCCTGCGCTGTGCCGGCGACCGGAGGCTTACCCGACCAGGAGCCGAAATGGTGGTCCGATTTAACCCCAAGAACGTAGCCTTTGCAGGCTCGACGCAGGGTCCCTTCAACGTCCCCGACGCCATAGACCGCATCTGCGGCCACCCATGAAAACGGCACATCGGCTGCCAGCGCACGCCGTATCATCTCGACAGCCAGGCCTGGCTTGGTAGCGAAGGCTGTAGCCTGAGGAACATGAGCTGCTGCCAGCCTTGCCGGATCGCCGGTCCAGCTTTTGGGCAAGTACAGGGCCCGATCGATAAAGGCATGACCGCGAACGGACACATAGGCGGCGAACACACCGATCTGGCAGTTCGTTATCTTGCCAGCCGAACCTGTATATTGACGTGCAACACCGCACGATGTCTTGCCCTGCTTGAGGAAGCCCGTCTCGTCGATGACCAGGACCGCATCATCCGTGGCGAGGTTTTCTACGACATACTCTCGCACGATGTCGCGAAGTGCGTCCGCGTCCCAGCGCCCGCGCCCCAGAATGGCTTGTTGCCGCCACGGGCCGGGATCACCGGCCGCCTCAGCACGCATCCAACCTGTCTTACGCCGCTCGTCACCCAGCAAGCCGTCCAGGAAAAGGTTCGCAGAGGCTGCAACTCGCTCCTGCGTAAACAGTCTGCGCATGCGAGCCTTCACGTCGCGCAACGATGATGCCCAAAGCTCAAGCGTCGTCTCGATTGATGCACCTGTCATCCATGACCTCCGAATCATGGAGACCCATAGATTCAGACCACAGATAGATATGCAACTGTAATGCTAGGGAATGCGATGTATTTGGGGGGTGCCTATGAAGAGGCTTTGGCCGCACTTCGTCGGCTTCCCAATCCAGGCAAGTTTACTTGGGGACGGATAGTAGCTTGCCTCAATCGAGCGGGACGGTCGAAGGAGGCAGCCGATGAAGCACGACTTCTTCTTGCCGCCCATCCTGATTTCACTATCAATGAATTCTTACGGCATGGCGTAGTGGTTGAGTCCGAGGGGCAGCTTCTGCAGTTCCGAGAGGGTTTCGACCCCCTTGACCTACCCAACTAGCTGGGGCAAACGCCGTGCTATCGGCTCGATTAAGGAGGGGAGCCTTGGTTACGTGTGGGGTCCGATCCACAAATGCCAAGCTCCCGCCACGTCCTCGGAGAGAGGGTCAGTTGATCAGCAAATTCGGGCTAGTGATGAAGTGATCGTCTTCCACGTCCTCTTCGATCATCATGATCTCGATCAGGTTTGCGGAAGGAAAAACGTGTCGCCTTCCACCTGCCTGAACGACGACAAGACTGTCTTGCATCCGGATGCCGGTGGCGACGAGGTTACGCTCGTGGCCTTCGTGGAAGATCGATACGACAAACATAGTCCCTGCCAATTGAACAAACTCGACTTAGGTTTGCACACATGCGTTAGCAAATCGTCACTAAAAATTGTAGCGGAACCGCCAGTATCATGCTGTCTGGTCCAATGCGAACTCGGATGCTCGAGGCCGGAACGAGACTCCTGTTGGCTCGTTGAGGCAGTGGAACGCGCGGTATGTCAATCCCGTCAAATGGACCGGGTGCTGCGCATCCAAGCCAGAAAAGCTGGCGACCTGGCCCTGCGCTCACCCCTCGTATACGCGGGGCCATTTTTCGTAATTCGCGTGAACAGCGAGACCGCGGATACGGGGTCAATCATCCCGTAATCTCGCAAACCACCGCCGCCTTCAATCTCGAGGCCGTCTCGATCAGCACCTGGTCGCCGGCGGCATGACCTAAGCTGTCGTTGACCTCCTTGAAGCCATCGAGATCGATCGTGAGCACCAGTCGGCCCTTCTCCTTGCTCATGCGATCGAACTTCTTCTGCAGGCCGCGCCGATTGAAAAGTCCTGTTAGCACGTCGGTGTCAGCATTGGCCTCAAGTTCGGCGCGTCGCAGGTGTTCTTCAGTAAAGTCGATCACCACGCCAATTATACGGAAGGGTGTTCCCTGAGCGTCCCTAAGCAGACGCCTGTCACAACGCATCCAGCGCTCTCCTTCGGTGGTTCGAAGACGATATTCCGCTACAGACTTGTCGACCTTCCCTTCCAGAAGCGGCGTGAGGTCGGCAGCAGGATGGTCATCTTGGTGCACGTTTACCAGGTACGCCTTGAGGTCCATTCGACCTGCCTGGGGTCCGCCGATGAAACGCGCCAGCCGGTCCGACGTCTCGAAACTCTTTGTCTGCAGGTCCATGTGCCAAAAGCCGCCCCTCGGCTTGGGTCCGACTTTACTTCTGTTGCCCGGACGGCGTCACGCAGGTAGCGCACTTCTGTATCAATGCAAAACTGCTGGGGCGCTGACCAATGCCATTACCAAGGCAGCGTTGACCGATGGCACTATCAAGTGCCTCGACCTAACCGATCTCCAACGTGGGTCCGAAGGCCGCAATCACGATTTCCGGTCAGCGGAACTTTGGCGCGAAAATGCAGTTCTCCTTGCTTCATGTCAGCCAAGGAGATGTCCGATGCCGCAAGGTGACAAGTCCGCATATACCGACAAGCAGAAGCGCAAGGCCGAGCATATCGAGGAAGGCTACGAAGATCGTGGTGTTTCTGAGAAGGAAGCCGAGCGCCGTGCCTGGGCCACCGTCAACAAGGAAAGTGGCGGCGGCAAGAAATCCGGCTCGGGCCGGGACCATGCCGAGGACCATGCCTCTTCCGAAAAGGGCGGACGCAAGGGCGGCGCGGCAGCTGCATCGCGAACCAAGGAAGAGCGTTCCGTTGCGCTGACAACAACAACTAATCTGTTATGCCCACTTTGGGGGTCGCTCCAACAGCGATCCATAGGGCATAACGTCGAAGTCGGATCAGGAGGCCAACAAAAAAAGCCGGGGCGAAATCGCACCGACCTTCCTCATCATTGCCTATTTGTCCTGCCAGTACATCCATGGTCAAAAGTCTCAAGCGATGACGGCAATCGCGAGCGGCGAATTCATTCGGCGCTCCAAGCAATGCCGATGTAGGTAAGGCGACGATTGTGTTGTAACAAAGACTCGTCGACCTTCAATCCCGCTCAATGAGACTGACGATTTCTAGAGAGCCCGGAGATCTTCCGCGGCGGTCTTGCCCGACTGTCGATCGCGCGTCGCTCGTAGCTAACTTTCTGGCCGTCCTTGAGCCCCTGAAGGCCGGAGCGCTCGACCGCAAAAATACGCACGAACACATCCGGCAGCCGTCGTCCGGCTGGATGAAAGCGTAACCCTTTTTAGAGTTGAACCACTTGACAGTAGCTGTTTCGAAACCTCGTTTGATTGCGGTGCCGAGATAGCGCCGGACAAAGCTCCTAACAAGGCGTTTTGCGCACCAACTTGGCCCTGGCGCCTCTTCCGCGAAGCGGTTCGAACGCGCTACCGCCTTATCCACTCGGCGTCGTCATCATGGTGGAACCGCCGCCGTTTCCTCCGGCGGTCGGATCCCGGTCGTTGGCTGTGGCCGGTCGACTGACTCCTCCTGCCGGATTTGTTGTCGAAGGTCCCGGCGCCATGCGGCTGCGCGTTGATCGAATTTGGAGCCGTCGACGCCGTGGTTTGCGGATCCTTGTCGATGCTCTCGCCCCAGAACTCCACCGCGCCCAAGCGATCATTGCCCACACCAGGCTGCTGACGAGAACGAGGAAGACTGGTCGGCCGTAGCTTGCCCCTGCCGGGCGTCGGTCGCCGTTTCCTCCATAGTCGAAGGACTGCCCCTCCAAAGCAGCCCCGACTCGGCGCCGTCCTCTGCCGTGAGACCGTGGGGCGGGTCCTCCGCGCCTCGGGGGCTTGGGTGGCCATCTTGGCTACAAAGCTGAACTCCATGTGGACGACGAAGGCGTCGTCCTCGATTATTCGCTTAGATCCCATAGAGAGTTTTTTGACCACTCTGCCACGGCGGAGGTTGTGGCGCGAGAGACTGGAGCGAAACTTAGCTTTAGGAAAGCCCGCTCCTTCCGATAACGTCTCGCTGTATACATTCCAACGCTTCTGCCAGAGGCTGATATACGACGCGAGTTGCGTCAGAAATTTCCGCCGACAGAAGACCGTTTTGACACGGTCGATCATCATCCCATCCGGAATGGTTTAGGATTGGGTACAGGCATATGCCTTCGATCGGAACCCCGGCATCCATCGCGGCAACGACCTCGCTATAAACATACATGACCCAATCAGGGCGCCTTTGGGCTTCGATACCGGTTTCGGCAACGAATATCGGTTTGCCATATCGGGCATAGGTTTCGATCAGAATAGTTCTAAATGGTTTGTAAAGCACGTTGGTTACGTCGATCGGTGGCCCCCCGTGAATCCACTGATTGTTGTGATAGTAGTTTACCCCAACAATATCGAGATAGCGATCTGCACCGCCGATTTGAGGCCATAGCCTTCCTGCTAATAAATCCCACCCCTGGAACTGCGACTGCCGGTGTGCTTCGGCAACAAGCTTCTCCCAGGGTCGCGAAGGATCGATGATGACATTGATAACGGGATCGCAGTGTACGAAACGCGCCCGTGGATCGACAGCAAGGATGGCATCCATGGCGGCGATGGAAGCGCGCGCGAGTTGGACTTTCAATTCGAACCCGCGTCCGTTTGCAAAAGGGTTCAGGTAGCCGGCGTCACCTCCACTCCACGACAAAAACGAGATCTCGTTCACTGGGCAATAGAACGGAACGTCTCCCGTATTTTTCCGCGCCACTGCGGCGACAGCACCAGCAAAATTAGCAAACCGCGTCATAAACTCCTGCCCCCAAATATCGATATGGTCTGGCCAGCCAAAGTGCAAAAGATCCCAGATGACCTGGGTGCCCGCCTCCTTCGCCGCTTCGAGCATTGGAAGAAAGCTAGACCAATCATAGTGGCCAGATGACGGCTCTATAAGATGCCAGCGGAGGCCGTCGCGCACGGTTTCGATCCGGTGCGCTTTCAGTTGATCGTAGTCCTGTCGCGCATGCGAGTCGTGGCCCGTCGAGGCGAGGACATCGAGACGCGTCCCCGCAGTTTCGCCCTCGCCTGGACGGAGGCGGTGCGTTGAACACTCGAAACCGCCCTGAATGAAAGATTTGAATAAACCAGATGGCCCGGCTCGCGCTCGATCTTCCAGGACATCCAGAAAGAGACCTTCCCATCGCGGCACGATCGTAGCAGCGCTGTAGTCATTTTCCACTTTTGACATCAAGGCCTTGCCCAACCGGGCACGCAGATCGGCTGACATAATCAGCTTCATCATGGCCTGAGCGACAGCGCTAGGATCGTTGTAGGGCACGAAGAGACCCGAAGTCCCCTCCTCGACCTGCTGAAGTGCGCCGTTATCAGGCGTCGCGATGACGGGCAGACCTGCTGCACCTGCCTCCGCGAGAACATGCGGCATCCCCTCGTCGCGCGAGAGCCAGGTAAAAATGTCGAAGGCTGACAGAAGGTTGGGAACATCCTTCCGATCTCCGAGAAAGGAAAGCACGTCACCCAATCCCCGCTTAGCAGCGAGTGACTGCAACTCTATCGCGTACTCCGGATGGAACGCGTCGGCCCCTCCTACAATTACAAAACGCGCAGACGCAACGTCCATATGCACCATTGCCGCGGCCTCTATGAAGTCTTCGACGTTTTTTTTGGGATCAAGCCGTCCGACCCAACCCACCAGGACCGAATCCTCGGCCACGCCCAGTGACGAACGGTTTGCGGCACGCCGGGTGGCGTCAAATTCCGAGAAATCGACCATCGACGGGATTTCAAGAGCACTTGATTCACGACCGGCCATCACGGAGGCTGCGGCGTCGCGGATTGATCGACAGACGCCGACGTAGCGACTTGTGAAGTGCTTCGGCCCAGCAAGCGCCTCCGACACCAGCCCGCCATGTTCGATCAGTGGCGGGCGGAGATGGAGACGTCCAAGCGCCGGGTAAATATCGGCGACGTTCTGGCAGGAGACCACCACGTCGTAGCTTGGGATTTTCGTTGCCAGATAGGTTATCGTATCCTCAAACGACAATTCATAAGGGGTCGTATCGACATCCACGCCCAACGCCGTTAGCTGCTCGTGTGTCTGCTCGGGCATGTTCGGCTTGTGGAAACATGCCACGACGTCAATGCGATAGCGGCTTCGATCGAGATTTCGGGCAAGGAGCCGGACTTCGGTCTCTTCACCGCCAACGACCAACCATGCGAATACGAAAAGGATGCGGACTGGTTGTTTGCCGGAGCTCATTCTTGAACCTTGAAAACAATTTGCAGGAATTCCGGCCGGTTCGTAACGAGATCGGCCAAGAATTGCGGCGCATCATCAAATGGAACGACGTGCGTGATCATGTGGTCGCGGATAGCAGAGCCGTGGCTTCGCATAAGGCCCACTGTCTCTCTGGCAAGCCGACATCGGTCCCACAACGCCCCCAATCCCCGCGGCACACGATTGATTTGGGCGCACCTGATGTTTAGACCATTGTGATGAAACTCTTCGCCAAGCCGCAATCCCTGAGCTCCACCTTGGTAAAAGGCGAGATCGATGACTGTTCCCTGCGGCCGCAACGCCTTAAGCGCAGCATGCAAGCTCGTCGCCTGCGCACGCGTCTGGAACACTATATCGGCGCCGCGGTCTCTGCCGCCGTTGTGCCACCGGGCCTTCACGTGCTGCCACACTAGCTCCTCCTCCATCGCGCCGAGGCCAAGATCGTGCGCCTTGTTCTGACGGAATTCCGACGGGTCGCCGACAATGACGTTGGAAGCTCCGCACTTCTGCGCAAACAGCGCAGTCATCAGACCCACGGTTCCCGCACCGAGGACAACGACGTTTCGTCCCTCAATGCCAGCGCCGAGGTAAGGCACGCTGCTTCCGAACGCCTCTGAATCGGCGTGCAAAATTCCATTAGCCGCGATCGGTCCCATCTGAGCGACGAACACTCCAAGCATGGGATCGATATCGTTGGAAAGCGGCACCAGCACGTCATGGCATGGGTCTGCAGTGTGGCCGCTCTTGTGCGCAAACGTCGTCGCGACAATATCGCCGTTCGCGAAGCCGGCTGCCCGCGTCTCCGAGACCCGCGCCACCTCCATGTAGCCAAGAAAGGGAACTGGATAGTGAAGGTCAGCCTCGCCTTCCACAAATACACCCCTCTCCCCATCGAACCTCGAATGGAAGTAAGGGTTGGTATTTTTCATGAACGTGAGTTCGGTACCTGCTGAAAATCCGCTATACAACGTCTCCAACCGGATGTGGCCTTCGGGGGGCGGGCCCTCTTCGTATTCCAAGAAGAATGCTTTCCCCGCACGTTCTATGCCCAGCGAACGAATTCGCCGATGGCCGGGCTGCAGGCCCTGCGGCTCCTCTTTTCGGAATTGATGCCGAAGAGGAGCCATCGGCCTGCGCTCGAAGACAGGAGGGTCGAGTCTTAGGGGTTCGTCTTGTCGAGCTGAGGCTGCGACAGCCAGCGCGATCCGATGCGTTGCGAGCGCGTCCGAGTAGGCACAGCGAATGTGGTTTTCCTGCCCGCGCACGGCGTCGACAAAATCGCGATCCTCGCGCCAGACGGGATCGCCTTCGGCTTGGCGAACCGGACGTCCTGCTCCGACATCGACCATGATGTCATGATCTGTCAATTCTATCGCAAGACGATCGGCGAAGATGTTGAGCCCCACCCTATGGTTCCAGCCGAGAAGGCAGGTTGAGGAAAAGTTGGCGATGACGCCGGATTCGAAGGTCATTGTCGCGGTCGCAACCGCGGGCACATCGAGGCCCGGAAATTCTAAACGATCTTTAAAGCCGACACGACCATATACGTCGGTAACTTCGCCAATGAGGTAACGCGCCAGGTCAATGATATGAGTGGTCTGTTCGATCATCTGCCCACCTGATCGATCAATCTTCCACCACCATTGCGGTGGAGGCGTCTGGTCCAACCAGTAGCCGGAGAGAAGTTGCGCCGGGTTTTCCACCAACAACCGGCGGGCCTCCTCTACAGTATCGAGGTACCGCCAGTGATAACCCACGGCCGTTATCAATTTCGCTCGCGCAATCATGGTTGCAAGTTCTTTAGCAAGGGCCAAATCGAGGGTGATAGGCTTCTCGACAAAGAACGGGATGCCGCGTTGGATCAGCTCCCGTTCCGCATCGCCGTGCGCAAAGGGAGGTATGCAAATATAAACCGCGTCGACCGCTTCGGCGTCCAGCATGGCCTGGTGGCTGGTGAACGCTTTCGCGCCAAAGCGCGATGCCGCGTCGCTTGCGCGACCTAAGTCAGGATCCGCAAAGGCGACGAGCGCCACATCGTCAAACCCGGCAAGGATGTCGAGATGGCGGTGCGCGATTCCTCCGCAGCCGATGAAGCCAATCCGTGTCTTGTCCATGAAAGGCTGTCCTCTTTTGACTTCTGTTTTGGCGGGGAGAAACCGTTGATAGATGGCAACCGTTTCGGTGGCCATCCGATCCGCTGAAAAGGCGCTGTGAAATCGATTCATGCCAGACTGACCTATTGACCTGGCGCGAATGGGATCAGAGAGCGCGTCGATCAAAACCTCAGCTAGGGAGGAGGAATTTCCTGGCTCAGCCAAGAATGGGTGATCTTCGCCAAGCGCTTCGATGGTCCCCCCAATTCGGGTTGCGACGACCGTTAGACCTACAGACATCGCTTCGAGCACCGCCAACGGCAGGCCCTCAAAGCGCGAGGGCAGGACAAAGAGGTCGGCATTCATCATGATGTTGGGAACGTCGTTTCGGTGTCCGAGAAACTGGACATGATCGCGCAGTAACAGTTCGTCGACCAGATCGTGGACAGCGTTCATTTCCTCGCCCTCCCCCACGAGAAGAAGCAAGGCGCTGGGATGGGCTGCAACCACTGTTGGCATTGCCCTTACGAGGGCAGCGTGATCCTTCTGTTTCGAAAACCGCGCCACCGTAAGAAGGGTTGGTCGGGATTGATACGGGCGTTCGCCCATGCCGTGTGCGTCGCTTTCCCCCCGATCCCACGCATAGATCCCGTTGCGGACAACCGTCAGCCGGGCCGGATCCACACCATTTCTTTCAAAACTCTTGCGAGAGGCCTCGGAGACCACGATATGATGGGTAACTGTCAAAATCGCCCTATGATATTGCGCGATCTGCTCAGCATCTGTCAGCACATATGGCAAATGCTCCGTTCGTATGACGGGAATTCCGCAATCGCCCCCTACACGGGCAATCCCGTGTCCCTCCCACCCGATGCCGGCATGGATGTGAAGCAGCGATGCCCCCGACGAACGCAGCCATTCTTCAAATGTCGCCAGGTCATCGGCGCTCTTGATCCCCAAGCCCCAGCGTACGGCGCGGGTCAGCAACGCGGAGTTCTGCGGAGCCGCTAGCGTGACTTTGTACTGTGTTCCAAGCGCCTGTCCGAGCGTAAGCATGTGCTCGCCCATCCCGGACGGCTCGCGGCTGTCGGTGGCGATAACGATGTGCTGCAAGTGACTGGTCATTTCACGCTCGCAGCAATGGTGCTCGCGTGCGCCTTTGACATCTTCCGGTATGTCGCCAGAGCCTGGCCCACCACCTGATCCATATTATAGTACTTGTATGTCGCCAGCCGACCGACAAATGTCACGTCGCTAGAACGTCGCGCAACAGCTTCATATTGCTTGTACAGTGCCTGATTGTCCGGTCGAGGGATGGGATAGTAGGGTTCCCCTTCTCCACCGGCGAACTCATAGGAAATGGTTGTCTTCGGATGGATCTGGCCAGTCAGATGCTTGTATTCGGTGATCCTCGTATACGGCACTGTCTCCGAGGGATAGTTGATCACGCCGACTGGTAGCAGGCGTCTGGCATCATGTGTTTCGTGTCGGAACTCAAGGCTACGGTATGGAAGACGACCGAAGCGATAATCAAAATATTCGTCGATCGGTCCTGTGAAAATCGTATGTGCCTCGGGATGGTCCCTTCGGATGTCCGCGAATTCCGTGCCGAGCGATACGGTGATGTACTCGTGGTCCAACATTTTCTCGAACATCCTAGTGTAGCCATGCAGCGGCATAGCCTGGTAGGTGTCGAGGAAATATCGGTCGTCATCGCTAACGCGTGCCGGGACACGCGAGGTTACCGATCTGTCAAGCTGACTCGGATCGAGACCCCATTGCTTGCGGGTATATCCTTGGAAAAACGCGCGGTAGAGATCGCCACCGACCTGGGAGACAACCGCATCCTTCGCTGTTTCGATCGGATCGCAAGGCTCTGCACGAGCGGCCAAAAATAAGGCGGCCTCTGCTTCGTCCTTCAGATTGAGACCGTAGAACCCATTGAGGGTCGTTCGGTTGATGGGAACTGGCAGTCGATGATCGCCGATGTCGGCGAGCACACGGTGTTGGTACGGCCTCCAATCGGTAAATTGTGACAAGTAGTCGAAAATTTCCTGACTGTTGGTATGAAAAATATGCGGTCCATATCGATGAACGAGGATGCCGTCTTCATTGTGAAAATCGTACGCGTTGCCGCCGATATGCGGACGCCTATCACACAAAAGCACATGCCTCCCATCGGCCGCCAATCTTTCTGCCAGCACCGAGCCCGCAAAGCCTGCACCGACGATCAGGTAGTCAAAGGATGACCTCGACCTGGCGCTTGTCGGTGGAGATGGGAATTGTGTGAGAGAATGTGTGAATGCGGACCGACGGATGATGGCTTCCTCAACCAGCACACTCATCGCGTGAAACGTGTCGTCCCACGACGAAGCGGCGAGAAGGGTATCAACTGATCTCAGCCAGGCGCCGTCGGATTCTTTTAAGACAAGCGCATCGTCGCACGCTGTGGCAAACTGCTCGGCATCCCGCGCAAGAGCAACACCGGAAACGCCCCCGTATTGACGCACGACGTCGGCGATAGGCGTCGATACGATTGGTCGACCGGCAGCAAGATACTCGGGCGTCTTGGTGGGGCTTATGAACCGTGTTGCGTCGTCGAGAGCAAATGGCATCAGTGCCCCGCTCCAGCCCGACACATACGCTGGCAGTTCGCCATATGCTTTTCGGCCCAGGTAATGGATGTTCTCCGCTTTGGGGAGGTCGTCGGGTGAAATCTTGACGATTGGCCCGATAAACACAAAAGAGAGGTTCGGTCTAGCGTTGGCTACACAGCTTATGAGGCCGAGGTCGAGGCGCTCGTCGATGACGCCATAATATCCGAACTTTGGAGCGCTGATGGACCTTTGATCGGCCGGCTCCTCGAGGTTTCCACGAGCAGCGTGGAAATGGTCTACATCGACGCCAGATGGGAAAGGATGAATATTGTCATGCAGATGCCGCTTGGCCTCATACAGGCTGTGGCCGCCGGTGAAGGCCACATCGGCGCGTTTAAGGAGTGCAGCCTCGGCGTCCTTGAGAGTTGGCGGCGCAAATTTGAAGTTGGCCAACTCGTCCATGCAATCGTAAATGACCGCCGCCGCATCGATGTGACGAGCGAGCCCATACATGAGCGGAGTATAGAACCATAGGATCGGGCGGGCCACGCCGTAGATCGACAATAGTTCATCCAACAGGTTTCTTAGTTCACGCTCCCTCTCGTCCTGACCTAACCAGTGAGGGATTCGTGGACGTATGGCTTTCACCGCCGTCCCCTCAAATGGATGGATCTCCAGATAGGCTAAATGGTGATCTGTGGGGATGAACTCTTCGAAATAGAAGACCTGTCTATCTCGCGCGAAACGCTCCATCAAATGCTGGGGACGCTGCAGCACAAAATCCCAGCGCAAATGGGAAAAACATATGATCGGCGCCTTGCGTTGTTCGGCTGTACGGAACCCTTGGGTGAGTGAGCTGGAAAGATTCATTTGCGGATCCGCGGTTTATGGAAGCCTTCCAACCTCCACTCCGGCGGTTTGTTCCGCAGTCATTTCTGCCCCGCACGCGAATCCATGATTTCGCAAAGCTTGCGGACTGAATGTGGCCACGTCCAATTATCAAGGACAACCTGGCGCGGCGAATAATTTGAGAGGTTTTCAAGCATGCTCGAAATGGCATGGTGAAAATGATCCGCTGCTACAGTCTCCCCTGTTCGCGGAGTAATATACTGAAGTCCACACACGAGAGCGCTATTGGCGAGAACCGGCAGGCCAGCCAGCATGTATTCGGTTAAGATTGCCGGGGCGCCGTCGTTGATGCCGCAAACCACGCCGATCTTTGCCTGGTTCATTAGACTATTAACCTCTGCATATGGCACGCCTGGCGGACCAACAAAGTCGACGTCAATCCCCAAGGCTTGCACTTGTGTGCGCAGCATATTCCCGAGTTCCCCATAGCCGCAAACGCAAAGTGCCCTCATGCCATGCGGAAGTTTAGCCAGGGCATCGAAAAGGATATCGTGGCGCTTGTAAGTTTGAGCGGCGGCTACATAGATAACGTCATATCGCCGTGGGCCATCGAGTGGATAGAACATGCTCTGAGACGCAAATTCCGGTCCGATCGGAAGGACCGCCGTCTTCATTTCCGGATGTCGCCGGTTCACCTCCTGCGACTGCCACAAGGCGCCGGTCAGCACCAGATCGAAATGTTGGCTAATTGATCGGGGAACTCGCCACGTAGGGGCATCGATAGAATTGTAGATTTTATAGCTGCTCTTGCATGCAACAAGTATGTCTTCTGAAACGCCAAGCCCCCACACGCAGAGAATATCGGGAGCACCAAACGTAAGGATGTGGGCCAGCATATCATTCGACGCGAATGGCGCCTCTGGGCCGTTCATTGCAAATGAACGGCGAACAAGAAACGGATTAGTCGTCAAATCCTCGGGGGGCGGGCGGTCGCCGCGCCAATGCGTCCAAACTTCGACGCTGTCGACTATACCCATCTTCAAGCAAGCAAGGGGCAGGCGTTCAATGTAACTGCCCTCCACCACTAGATCATGGATTGGCTGTTCGACAGTAAAGGGGGGACTTCCCCGCGCTCCACTGGCCCACTGGGCTCGCAACTCCTCGATAGCGAGCGGCGAGGGAGGCCCGGACCAGCCGGCTTGATAGTCACTGATAACGACAAGACGCTTTTTGCCTAAATATTGCCTGTTCAATACCCTCCACTCCGTCCACCCCTGATGCCGACCATTACGTTCGCAAACCAGCGGTTCGTTCTAGTCGCCGATGAGAAACCCACCGGTCCAATGCACCACACAGTCCGTGCCGTATCGAAAGTCCAGCTTCTCTCGCGGTGGCAATGAAAGCGGCTCGTACCACCAGAACGGCGGCAGAGGGAAACTCACTGCGAAGCCGCGTTGAAGAGGAAGGCGGTCAAAACCACGTAGGCGGACATGTGCAGGAATTCGCTCTCTCAGTTCTCGAACAACGCCGATAGGAAGCTGCCCGACCCCGTGTAGTCGAGCAATGTCAGTTGCGGGAAGCCGTGTTCCGCCAGATCCTGATTGAAGCTCTGCCATCCGCTGTGCAGCATGCCGACGATCGTGACAATGTAGCTGCGATGAGAACAATAGTCAGTCCTTTCTCGCGGAGAAATCGCAGTCCTTCGTTCAGTACGGCAGTAGGATCAGTGTTCGATGCGGCGCCGCGCTCACTTCAGATTAACTTGCATGGCCGACGAACGTTCCCCGCCTGAATGGTTTTCGTGCGGTCGCGATTCCGCGCACCCGCGGTCAGATTCCGACCGGCAGCCATTGCCTCGCGAGTGGTTCCGCCATGCCTCATCCTCTCCTCCATCAAAAGAGGGTTTCGATACCTGCATGCATTAGAGATAGCTCCCCTCCAAGGGGGTGACGAGCCGAACCTGCGAGCTACGTCAGCGCGTCACAATCGGCGAGAAAACTATGACCGCCCGGTACCAGGATGACGACGCACGCTTCATCCTGGTTGGATTGGAATTCGAGGGATTTCAAATTTCCAGATTGATGACAAAAATCCGAGATTTCGCGGCCGCCTACATCGAACGTATATCCGCGGAATTGAGGGCGGTCGACCTCCTCCGAGCTACCCTGTGGCGGAGTCGAGCGCCTGGACGGCAGCATGCCTCTCACTGTCTTCCTCCGGATTCCATTTGCGGACATACGTGTTCCCCAGCGTCACCATTGAATCCCTCGCGATCACGAGGCTTCAGACATTCGACACGTCCTTTGCATCCTGCTCGGCATCGATGGCGCTCAAGTTGACCGCTGGCAAAGCGAAAATACTCCTTGGAACATTCGGATGAAGCGGGAGTTGGGACGCATTCACAGAACCGCGAAAAAGCTCTGGAGGCTTGTACAATGTCCCAACCATCCATCTCCCGCCTGCCGGGCGATACTCCGTATGCGGTCAACCCGGTGGACCCGCGCATTACGGCCACTCTCAATAAGATATCATGGGGTGCGGTGTTTGCCGGCGTCGTGATTGCCCTCGCCGCACAGTTCCTGCTCAATCTTCTCGGCGTCGGAATTGGTGCTGCGGTCCTCGATCCCGCCACATCGGACAATCCTACAGCCGCTAGTTTCTCCATCATCGGTGGCCTCTGGTTCGTCGTTTCCGGCATCGTCGCCTCGTTTATCGGCGCATATGCTGCCAGCCGGCTGTCAGGCCGTCCGAGCAAGTCCACAGGCGGTTTCCACGGCATCACCTCGTGGGCCGTCACCACGCTGGTCATTCTGTACCTCCTGACGACCTCGGTCGGCGCACTCGTCGGCGGCGCGTTCAGCGGCCTTTCGAGCGTGGTCGGCGGCGTCGGCAAGACTGCAGCAACCGCAGCGACCACCGCGGCGCCGTCGATTGCCGCGGCAGCCGATCCGATGGCCGATATCGAACGGCAAATCCGCGGGGCCAGCGGTGGCTCCGACCCGCAAGCCCTGCAAACGGCGGCGGTGACGGCGATGAAAGCGGTAGCAACGGGCGACCAGAGCCAGGTCGAGGACGCCAAGGCACGGGCCGCCGACGCTCTAGCGAAAGCTCAGAATACTCCTGTCGACCAGGCCCGTGCGAAAGTCGATGAATACGAGGCCAACTACAGGGCATCGATCGATCAGGCAAAGCAACAGGCTTTGGAGGCGGCACAGACCACGACGGAGGTCGTTTCCAGCGGCGCTCTGCTCGGATTCTTCGCGCTCGTTCTCGGCCTGATTGCAGCATGGTTCGGCGGTGTAGCTGGCACGAAGCCTGGCCCAATCCTTGAAGAATATACACGCGACGGAAACCAATAATCTCAACACGAGGAACACGAACATGGCAGAACCTAAAAACCTCAGTGATCTCCTTTATGAGACCCTCATGGATATCTACTTCGCGGAAAAGCAGATACTGACCGCCCTGCCCAAGATGGCGGAAGCCGCACAATCACCTGATCTCAAGGAGGCATTCGAAACACATCGCGGTCAGACCGAAGATCACGTAACGCGCCTCGAACGGGCCTTCGAACTGATGGGCAAGCCAGCGCAGCCGAAGACCTGTAATGCCATCCTCGGCATCATCGAGGAAGGCAAGGAAGTCATGGAGGCGTTCAAGGGCACGGCAGCCCTCGATCCGGGCCTGCTCGCCGCTGCGCAGGCTGTGGAACATTATGAGATCAGCCGCTACGGAACGATGGTAACCTGGGCGGAGACGCTCGGTTTAGATGACGTAGCTGACCTCCTCGCGGAGACTCTTGACGAAGAGGAAACGACAGACGAACTGCTTACCGAGATCGCTAAAGCGACCGTGAACGCGCGGGCCGCCTGAATCCGGGCACCTCGCGAGCGAGACGTGTGAACATACGAGGTACGTCGGGTTGGTCGTCCTAGCGGCCAACCTGCACGTGGCGACCTAGTTCTAGTTCAACCCCTGAGAGGCTCATCTTGTGCGCGCCCGACGGCGCAGGATTATCATCGGCACCGTAACGTTAACCGTGCATCGATGAAAATGTGGGATCTGGTGGGATGACCAGATTTAGCCGTGATCCTCTTTATCGGCGCCACCGATTTCCAGCGGAGGTGATTGCCCATGCCGTTTGGCTCTATTTCCGGTTTCCGCTCAGCCTACGGATGGTCGAGGATATGCTCGCAGCTGGTGGCGTCATCGTCTCTCACCAGACGGTGCGACGCTGGGCTGAGAAGTTCGGCAGACGCTTTGCCAATGATATCCGGAAACGATCAGCCGGCAGGCGCCGGTGACAAATGGCATCTCGATGAGGTTGTCGTCGCCATCGGTGGAAAGAAACACTGGCTTTGGCGCGCCGTTGATCAAGACGGCTTTGTTCTCGACGTGCTGGTGCAAAGTCGCCGCAGTGCCAAGACTGCAAAACGTTTGATGCGAAAGCTTCTGAAAGGGCAAGGCCGTTCGCCGCGTGTGATGATCACCGACAAGCTCCGGTCCTATGGCGCAGCAAAACGCGATATCATGCCCGGCGTCGAACACCGCTCGCACAAAGGCCTGAACAATCGGGCGGAAAACTCTCATCAGCCGATCCGACGACGGGAGAGGATCATGAAGCGCTTCAAGTCAGCGCGACAGCTTCAGCGTTTGGTGATGTCAGGTTAACTTCCTCAGGAACACTTTCCGTTAGGCGGGAGGCTCAGGCAGCGGTGCCCGTGACTGCTCTCCAATGCGCGATCGCTCTGATGCGGTGCAGGTGGACGGCGATGGCGGAGTGTTTGGAGCGTGGCGGGACGAAGAGATTTCGGACCGCCGAAAAGACGCTCGTGAAGCGTTGCAGTGCGCCTGGCGAGCGAAACCGTTGCATTATTCGTTCTCGTTTTCGCAGGGGTAGATGGGAGTTTTCGGCGCGATTGTTCAGCCCTTTGTGCGATCGATGCTCGACCGTGGGCATGATCTGCCGCAGTGCCGCGCCGTAGAAACGAAGCTTGTCCGTGACGATGCGCTTCGGTAAGCATCCCTGCTTCTTCATCAGCCGGGTCAGCAGGCGCCTGGCAGCCTTGGTGTTGCGGCGGGCCTGAACAATCTCGTCGAGAACATAGCCGTCCCGATCGACGGCCCGCCAGAGCCAATGCGTTTTGCCACCGATCGTGATGACGACTTCGTCCAAATGCCACACGTCATTTGGGCTCGGTGCTTTGCGCCGCAAGAGGCCGGCATAGTCACGGCCGAACTTCTTCGCCCAACACCGGATCGTCTCATAGGAAACGACGATGCCGCGCTCCAGCAGCATCTCTTCCACTAGGCGAAGGCTCAGCGGAAATCGGAAGTACAGCCAGACCGCCCGAGCGATCACAGCGGACGGGAAACGATGACGCTTGTAGCTGACAGTCGACTCAATCATGACTACCAACTACCGCCTACAACTTCATCATCGGTTAACCTGACATCACCGATTCTTGAGGCGGATGCACTCCTTATTATGAGATATTCGGCTAACCGCCGACGAACGTGACCGTTTCGTGGAGCGGGGCGCGGCCCGTACGGGCGGAACTTGTCGAGAGGTCCTCGTACCCGATCGACATGCCGCAAAAGAGGATGAGCCCGTCCGGGGGTGACAGCACCTCCGCGACCGTCTCGCGGACCTGCGACCACGCCATCTGCGCGCAACTGTGCAGCCCTTCGGCGCGGAGCAGCAGCATGACGCTCTGCAGATACATGCCTACGTCGGCCCATTGGGGCCGGCCCAGGTCGCGGTCGATGTAGCAGAACAGGGCGGCGGGCGCGCCGAAACAGTTCCAGTTGGCGATGGCTGCCCGCTGCCGCGCC
This sequence comes from Rhizobium favelukesii, assembly GCF_000577275.2. NCBI lineage: Bacteria > Pseudomonadati > Pseudomonadota > Alphaproteobacteria > Hyphomicrobiales > Rhizobiaceae > Rhizobium > Rhizobium favelukesii. The sequence goes on along the minus strand of NZ_HG916855.1, from coordinate 356,660 downwards.
TCCCAGTCCTCGCGCGCAATGCCGAGCGCGCTGTAGCGCTCCTTGCCGAAGGCGGATCGGCGCTCCCCATAGGGGGACTTCAGCACTTGCGGGTACATCTCATACTGCCGCTCGTCCCAAGCGTCGCCGTGGGCCACGCGCTCGACGGCGCATGTCTTGAGCTCGGCCAGCGGCGCGCCGGTCAGCACGTAGGTGTTCCACGGCTGAATGTTCGATCCGGACGGCGACCAAGCTGCGGCGGATAGCACGCGCTCAAGCACCTCCCTCGACACGGGCTCGTTTTTGAATCCGCGCACCGCCCGTCGGCTTTTGACTGCCTCGTATACGTCCATGATGATCTCCTCCTTGTCGCCGGCCATCCGTTCGTTCAAATGCCGGTCGTCTAGTTCGGCCCTAATCCGACAGGCAGTCAGTAGTCCCAGAAGATCGGCACCCAACGAAAGGCATCGCCCTCCACCGCCACATGGCCGATGGATGGGAACGGCAGGTGAGTGGCCACCAGAAGCTCGCCGCTCGCCGACAGCTCCCGCAAAAGGCGGATCCGAACGCGGGCCGCTTCCTCGGGGTCGTGTTCGAAGCCGTTGAACCAGTCCGGGTGCTCGAACCCGACAGCGAACACGGCATCGCCGGCGAACATCAGACGGTCGCCGCCGGACGCGAGGCGTACTACGCTGTGCCCGGGTGTGTGGCCGCCGGTGCGGGTGACGACCACCCCCGGCGCGACCTCGTACACCTCCTCGAACGTCTGCAGATTGCTGCGATACTCTTCCGCGAACCGCTTGGCGGCCGCCCGAAGCGCGTCCGGGAACCCCTGCGGCATGGAGACGTGGGAGAAATCGGGGTGCGTCCAGAACTTGACCTCGGCTTCCGCCACGTGGATTCGCAGGTCCTTACGCAACTGGTCCTTTACCCCGTCGACGAGCAGCATGCCAATGTGGTCCATGTGCATGTGGGTCAGCACCACGTCGGTCACGGACGGAAGATCGATGCCGGCGGCGACCAGCCGATGGGCCAGTTGCCCGGCCTTCGGCAAGTTCAAGTTCGGGTCGTCCCCCAGCCCGGCGTCGATGAGTACGGTCCGGCCGCCGCTGCGCACCACGACCACGTTCAGCCCCCAATCGAGCGTCTCCGTCGGCAGGAAATTGTAGTCCAGCCAGGCCGCCCGGACGGTCGGGTCGGCGTTGTGGCCCAACATCTTGCCCGGCAGCGTCAGCACTCCATCGCTGACCACCATTACGTCAATCTCGCCGATCTTCAACGCGTAGCGCGACGGAACCAACTCGTCGGCCCCCGGTCTACCGGGATGTGAAACGTTGTCCGAGCTCATGTTAACCTCCTGCTGATTTCCTGATTGAATTTCAATACTCGCGTTTGCAATGGAGAGTGAATCACCTTGTGGTATAGGCTGCGTATGTCTCACGCATAGGAATCGTTACCTGTGAATTCATTGCAGTTGTCCCTTCCGATGTTGGCGGGCGTGAAGTTGCCAGCCGATCACACCAAGGCAGATACCGGCTGTACAGATCGCGACCTCGGCCTCCTTAAAGAGGTCGATTGAGGCCGTCGAGTTCAGCGCGACTCTGTCCCGGATCAGCTGTGCCCGGCGTTCGTCGAAGCCCGATTCCCTTCAAAGGTCCTGGCAATATCGGCGGCTTCAACCTCGAAGCGCCTCGCCCGTTGAAGCGCTCATTCAGCGTGATGTCGTGGAGCACGGTCCCGACGGCGACCACCTCCGCGTCGTGTTCGATGGACTGAATTTGTCCCAACCGTGCCGCAAAGAGCCAGGAGCGGATAACGTGGTTGAACAGATACGGTTCACATCGTTCCCGGGCATACTCCATTGCTTGGGTCACAATCGGCGTGTCAGGAACCGAAATTCCCGGTCGGTTGCGTTCATGTCCATCCCAGTTTTGGTTCGGGAAGGGCGGAAGCCCTCCTTATCTCCCAGTTTGCTGGCCGTTCGCTGGTGTCGATGGCGATGTCGGAAGACGTCTAATTGGCCATGGAACGGTACAGCCAGTCGACATAGCTCAGCGAACCGACACGCGCTCCCGCAAGCGGCAGCAATGTGTCATCGTTCAGTTCGACGCCGTAGTAGCGGGCGCTGTTATCTGTCACGACCTGGCGCATGTCTTCGTTTGCTGCAAGGTGCATACGTGCAATCTCGTCGAGACCGAACTGGTCGTGCCCGCCGATCTCCACGGTATCGTTCTTTGCTGCCCCCATCGCCAATTCGACCAGCATCTCAGCGACGTTGTCAGCAGCGATCGGCCTTACTGATGCCGAGGGAAGCCGGAAGCCGTCTCCGTCTGCGCCCATGTCGACTACGCCACTGATAAACTCGAAGAATTGCGTGGAATGGAGGATGGTATAGGGCCGTCGCGCTGCCCTGATGAGATTTTCCTGCACCATCTTCGCGCGGAAATAGTCACTTTCAACAAGGCGCGGTGTTCCCACCACGGAAAGCGCGAGGTAGTGCCTGACCCCCGCATCTGCTGAGGCACCCAACATGTTCCGGGTGGAAGCCTTGAAAAAATCCAGGGCCGTGTCGTCGCCAAACGACGCGGCATTGGTGACGTCGATGACAACGTCGGAACCCACTATGGCCGCTCGCAGGCCTTCCCCCGTCACACTGTTGACGCCGAGTGAGGTGGACGCAGCTGTCACCTCTGCGCCTGCCTGCCCAAGTTTCTCTACGAGGTGCGTCCCGATTCGCCCGGTCGCCCCCATAACCGTGATTTTCATCGACTTGCTCCCTCTCTCGTGCCTTGGGCAGCGGTCTGGTTTAGCCCTGCCATGCAGCTGGCAAACATTGGACCGTCGCCAGCCTGGGGAGTCACTCCACCGGCATGACGACCGGAGCGTCCTTGTTCTTGAGCAGCACGACGATGAATTTCGCCGGTTCCGTCGTGCTCGCATTTCGGCTGATCAAATGAATGTCGGAGGGGCCTTCGTAGAAGGTCTCGCCCGGCGACAAGGTGACTTCTTTCTCTCCCTTGACCTGCATCACGATCGAACCCTCGAGAACGTAGACGAATGCATTTGCGTCGTGCTTGTGGATAGGGTCGGAGCCTCCCGGCCCATACTCGACCGATATCATGAGCGCCTCCTTGCCGGGATAGTTGGGAAGGTCCTTGCTCATGAGCGATGTGACCTTTGCAGCGTTTCCGGCTACGGCAACCTGCAAAGTGCCAAGTAGGCAAACTGAAGCCGACACAAATATCGTTAACAAAGCTGACTTCATTGTCGTTATCCCTTTGGTTGTTGAATGCATATGTGCGTTCGAAAGCTGGGCAAAAGACGAGCCCAGAGATGGTTCGACGCTTAGCTTACTTCGGCTGTTGGGACGAACGGAACCAGTCTTGGAAGCCGACCTTGCCGATCCGCGCACTTTCGCCGGGCACGATCGACTGATCGTTGAGTTCAGATCCGAAATAGCGCGCATGGACGTCTGCCTCGACCATCCGCGGGTCGTTGGCCGCTTTCAGGTACCGGGCAATGATCTCGTTCATGGGAGCGCGCTCGGGACCAGCAATCTCAATCGTGCCGTTAAGCGGCTTCCCGAGGGCGACATCCGCCATCACATCGGCAACGTCATCCGAGGCGATAGGCTGGAAAGCGGCCGGTGACAAACGAGCGACTGCGCCGACCGTCGCTTCGTCGGCAATACCCTTCAGAAATTCCATGAACTGGGTGGAATGGACGATCGTGTAGGGGATGGATGATTCCTTGATCAGCCTCTCCTGGGCAAGCTTCGCCTTGAAGCACCCGTTGTCCGGCAGCCGTTCCGATCCGACGATCGAGAGGGCAATGTGGTGTTTGACACCAGCCTTGGCATCGGCGGCGAGCAGGTTGCGGCCGGCCGTTTCGAAGAATTCAAGCACAGCCTTGTCTTCCCACGATGGTGCGTTTGCAAGGTCAATGACGACCTCGGCACCGGCCAGCGCTTCCGCAACTCCTTCGCCGGTGACGGTGTTGACGCCGGTGTTGGGCGACGCGGCCAGAACCTCGTGGCCCTTGTTGCGCAAGCGCGCTGCGGTCTTGGACCCGATGAGCCCGGTGCCGCCGATAATGACAATTTTCATGACTATCTCCCTCGTTGTGGCGCTCTCGGGCCAAATGACTCGATCGCATCGGAAAGTGACAGGGGAGACAAAATCATTCTATCGTGCAGAGGGTGTAGCGCTCTAGTCACCAGGTATAGGTGACATGTCCAAGGTGATAGGCGCGATACGCAGGATGCACGGGCTGACAATAACTGCTCGTCGGTTCAGCCGCCGACGTGGCTTCATTGCAATTCACTCCGTCATGCGCAGGTTCGAGAGTTTGCTCGATCCGGACACGATGAGTGACCGCGAACGGAGCTACTGAGACAATTACCCTCGTTTGATGAGGTAATGTTGTCGCCTGGCCCGGCCGAATTTTTCCGGTTCGCCCGGGCCTATTCCAGCTTTCCAGACACACAGCGCAGCGGCAATGTCTCCCGACAATGCATGGATTTCCATGAGTTGCGACTGGAGCCTTGCGGGATTACGCTCGGATCATGAGTTCGCCAGCTCCAAAATCGAGAATACGTTCTGCACGAGACGCTGATGGTCCTCTGGCTTTCTTTGTCCGACAGGAGCTGCTGATGATGCGCATCTGGTCGCACCGCCCCCAATTCTTGCATCTGGGTCTTTTTATTGCCGCCTATGTCCTGGGCTGCGGATTCGCCCAGTTGCTCGCAATCGTGCCTGGAACAGGTATTTCCATTTGGCCGCCGAGCGGGCTTTTCATTGCTACGCTTGTTCTTGCCTCCAGGCCTAGCTGGCCGTGGTGGATTCTGGGCGGCTGTCTGGCTGAATTGTTCAGCAATTTCCTGTGGTTTCACAGTCCGCTGCCTGCTGCCTTCCTGATGTATATCGGCAACGCTCTAGAAGCGGTAACCGGGGCATGGCTCGTGAGCCGGACTTTGAGGCGACCGGTTCGGCTGGAAACCCTGCGGGAAGTTCTTGCATTCGTCTTACTGGGCGCAGGAATTGCGCCAGTTGTAAGCGCGACGGTGGGAAGTGCGACGCTTGCGTGGTTTGGCATACGATCGCAAACCTTCGGAGCGGCTTGGCCCCTTTGGTGGATCGGAGACGCCACTGGGGTCTTGATCGTAGCTCCACTGGCGCTGGTCGTATTTCAGAACTGGCACGGCAAAGCCCAGTTTTCGGCCGTTCGTTGGATCGAAGCCTGCGTCCTGGGGCTGATCTTTCTCGGCGTCGCCGCCCTTGCCCTGAGCGGTTACCTCCCCTTCGCCTATATCATCATGCCGCCTCTCCTTTGGGCTGCGGTGCGTTTCGAGTTCAAAGGCGCGGCCGTCACCTTGGCTCTCCTCGCACTGATCACCGCCGCTTTCACAATATCCGGCGCCAGTCCGTTTGCCGGCGATCCCGAGTCCCAGGAACACAAGCAGATCATGCTGCAGCTTTTTCTGGCGATCTCGGCATTTTCAGCGCTCATCGTGGCCGCGATATCCCGGCAGCACCAACTGGCGATGTTTACGTTGCGCCAAAGCGTAGAGGCCTTGCGCGACCGGGAGCAGGAGCTCTCGCAACTGGTCGATATGGTCCCGAGCCACGTTTGGCGTCTGAGGCCCGACGGCGAGCCCACCTTCTTCAACAGGCGCATGGTCGATTTCCTCGGTCTGGACGTCAGTGATGCCGACAAACCGGGCATGAGCCGGTTGGAGGCTGTCATTGGAACCGTCATTCATCCCGATGATGCGTTTGAGCTCAGGAACACCTTGAGACGTTGTCTTGTCACTGGCGAGACGTTCGCCATGCGCTATCGACTGCGGCGGACCGACGGCGTCTATCGCTGGATGTCAAGCCGTGCTGAGCCGATGAGGGATCAGACTGGAAGCATCACCCAGTGGTATGGCATCGGTCACGATGTCGAGGACCAGATGCAGGCCGAGGAGGCAGTGCGGCGCAGTGAGCGGCAGCTTCAACAACTGATCGACGCTGTGCCGGCCATGATCTGGACTGTAACGAGCGAAGGAAAGCCGGACTACGTGAACAAGCAGTTCACAGAAATTGTGGGTGCTACCCTTGCCGATATGAGAGCGCCTGACGGCATTGCGTCATTAAATTTGATCCATCCTGAAGACAAGCAAAGGGCAGCACAGGCATTGGCCGACTCGCTTGTTACCAGACAACCTTACAGCCTGAGGCTTCGGCAAATTCGGCACGACGGGGTCTATCGCTGGGTTGAGGCCCGGGTTGCGCCTCTGCAAGATGAGTCCGGTGCTATCCTGCGATGGTACGGCGTCAATGTCGACGTCGACGACGAAGTTCGCGCGCAGGAGGCGCTGCGCGAGCGTGAGCGCGAGCTGTCGCTGATCGTTGATATGGTTCCGGTACATATTGGCCGCATGTCGCCCGATGGCGAGCCGACTTTCTTCAGCAAGCGCACCCTGCGATCCATCGGCATCGACCATGTCGCGGCCTGGGACAAGCCGGAGGTGAGCCGCCTGGCGGCACTCATCGGTGCAACCGTCCACCCGGAGGATGGACCGCGCATGCGAGAGGTGCTCAAACATGCGCTGGCCACCGGTGAACCCTATACCATAAGGTATCGCCGGCGCAGCGCGGACGGCGTCTATCGCTGGATGGAGGGCCGCGCCGAACCATTGCGGGATGAAAAGGGAGTAATCGTGCAATGGTACGCGGCTGCCATCGACATCGATGAAGAGGTGCGCGCGCAGCAGGCGTCGCAAGAGCGGGAACAGGAGCTCCAGCAGTTGATCGACGCGGTGCCCGCTCTGATTTGGGCCACTACACCCGAAGGAACGCCGATCTACATCAACAAGCGCTTCAGGGATGTAACGGGCGCTACACTCGAGGATATTACCGCGCCCGATGGTTCGCCGTCCCTGAGCGTGATCCATCCGGACGACAGAGACGCGGCTCGGCAGGACGTCAGCGATTCGTTCAGAACGGGTGCCCCCTACGTTCAGAGGTATCGTCAGCTGCGGATCGACGGCAGCTATCGTTGGACTGAGACCCGGGCAGAGCCGTTGCGCGACGATACCGGTGCGATTGTCCACTGGTACGGGGTCAGCGTGGATATCCACGATCTCGTGACTGCGCAGGAGGCCTTACAGCAAGGCGAACGCCGCTACCGCGACCTCTTCCACTATATGCCCATCGGACTCACCCAGGTGGATGCAAGCAAGCTCATTCCCCTATTCAAGGAGTTGCGGGCACAGGGTGTGACGGAACTCAAAACCTACATCGACGAACATCCCGAATTCCTGCCGCGTGCGGTGGATGCTCTGGAGGTTGAAGAAGTCAACCAACATATCATCGCGATGTTCGGCGCAAAGGATGCCGGAGAGATGCTCGGGCCGATTGCCCGTTACTGGCAACCGAGCATTGCCACCATACGCCGCTCCATCGAGGCGCGATATCGTGGCGAGGAAGTCTTTCAGGAAGAGACCAGGGTGGCGCGCATGGACGGCAGCGTCATCGATGTCCTTTTCACGACCGCTCGCCCCGGTGCGGTTGCCGACAAGAGTCTGGTCGGCTTCATCGATATCACAGAGCGCAAGAAGGCCGAGGTGGCATTGCGCAACCGGGAACGCGAATTCTCGCAGCTCGTCGACTTGGTTCCGAGCCTGCTATGGCGGCTAAGCCCGGCGGGCGAGCCGGTCTTCTTCAGCAAGCGCATGATCGAGTTCCTCGGTTTGGATGTAGGGGATTACGATGGGTCGGAAATGAGCGGGCTAGCTGCAGCCATAGCGGCTCTCGTCCATCCCCATGATGCGGTCCGACTGGCGGAAGCGCTCGACCACTCCTTCGCCACCGGCGAGACCTTTTCCCTGAACTATCGCCTGCGTCGTGCAGATGGGGTCTATCGCTGGATGTCGGGGCGTGCGGAGCCCCTGCGGGACGAGAGCGGGCGGATCGTCCAGTGGTACGGCCTCTCGCATGACATCGACGATCAACTGCGCATCGAGGAGGAGGTGCGCGAGAGAGAACGGTCGCTCTGGCAGCTAGTTGAAACACTGCCCGTAATGATCGATTGCGCCGCGCCGGATGGGGAGCCGCTCTATCGCAACCCTCAACTCCGCGATTTCCTCGGATATAAGCTCGAAGACCTGGACGGAACGGGGAAGTCCCGATTGGCCGGCACACTCGATGCCGGCGTTCATCCTGACGAGGTCGCTGGCGTCAAAGAGAACTATGCGTATTCATTGACTACGGGCGAGCCATATGCGCGTAGACACCGCCTGCTGCGATTCGATGGCGAATATCGCTGGGTCGAGACGCGTGCTGCGCCAATGCGTAACGCCGGAGGTGCGATCGTTCAGTGGAATGTCATCTGCCTGGATATCGACGGCGAAGTTCAGGCGGAGGAAAAGTTGCGTCTTGCGCAAGAGAGCCTTGCCCGGGCAAGCCAGGCAGCGAGCCTCTCTGAGCTTTCGGCTTCTATCGCGCACGAGGTGAACCAGCCCCTGGCGGCCGTCGTTGCAAACTCGCACGCCTGCCAACGCTGGCTCATGTCCGAACCGCCAAATATCGAGCGAGCGGAGAAAACGGTAGAGCACATCATTCGGGATGCCAACTCGGCGGCTGATGTTGTCAGCCGCATTCGCGCCTTGTTCAAGCAATCCCTGGACACGAGGATCCATACGGCACTCGCCAGCGTGATCAACGAAGCACGGAGCCTGGTGGCTGTTGAAGCGTCACGGCGTCGCGTGCGGATGGAGGTGAAGATCGACGGCGACTTTCCGCTCGTCGCCATGGATCGCGTCCAGATCCAGCAGGTTCTGATCAATCTCATTCGCAACGGCATGGAGGCAATGGACTCTATTGCAGGCGACAGAGTGCTGGGGATACGCATGCGCCATATGGGGGATGTCATCCAGACTGATATCAGCGATCGAGGCCAGGGTATTGAATTTCCCGACAGAATATTCGAGCCATTCTTTACGACAAAAGAAGACGGCATGGGCATGGGGCTGGCGATCTGCCGTTCGATTGTCGAGTCACACGGCGGACGATTGTGGGCGGAGAACAACGAACCGCATGGCGCGACGTTCATCTTCACCTTGCCGGTTGAAATGAAGGCAGTGCCATGAAAACCGATGATCATATTGTCTTCATCGTAGATGACGATGAACGAATTCGAGAGGCCCTCTGCGAGCTCTTGGACTCGCATGGCATGCGCGCTGTCGCATTTGGATCTGCGGGCGACTATGTGAACGCGGATAAGCCAGACGTACCTGCCTGCCTCATCCTCGATATCGAATTGCCTGATATCAACGGCCTCGACCTGCAGAAGCAGATCGCGGATGGGGCTCATCCGCCGATCGTCTTCATCACAGGGCACGGCGACATTCCATCTTCGGTGCGTGCGATCAAGCACGGCGCGGTGGATTTCCTGACCAAGCCTTTTAGCGATGCGGATCTGATGGCGGCGGTCCATGCAGCGATTGCCGAGGATCGGCAAAAGAGGTTGGAACGCGCTGAACTCCGCATGCTGAGACAACGCTACCTGGAGCTGACACCGCGAGAGCGCGAGGTCCTGCCGCTCGTCGTGAGTGGTCTTCTCAACAAGCAGGCGGCAGCAGAGCTGGGGATCAGCGAAGTCACGCTGCAAATCCACAGAAGGAACGTGATGCAGAAAATGGCGGCGGCGTCGCTCGCCGATCTCGTGCGTATAGCAGAGAGATTGGAAACACCGATTACCCATTCGCGCAGAGTGGGAGGGAATTGAACATGAACAAGACAAGACATGTCGTGGCAATTGTTGATGACGATCCAAGAATGCTTGAGTCGGTGGGCAATCTTCTGGAATCTGCGGGCTATGTGGCTCGCAGCTTCTCGTCGGCAGCATCGTTGCTCGTCAACGGACTATCGGACCTGGATGTGCTCATCACCGATATAGGGATGCCTGGAATAGACGGCTTTGAACTTCGTGACGTCGTGAAGAAGGCACGTCCGGAACTGCCGGTATTCCTGGTCACGGGCCGCCACGAAATAGCGGATCAGAGCCGCGCTCAAGGCATCAGCGGTTTTTTTCGCAAACCCTTCGATGCCCAGGCGCTGCTCACGGCCATCGCCAATGCGTTACACAAGTCGAGAGATGGAGGGTGACATGAGAGTTGACCAACCGTTGCTGCAGAGTTCGGCGGCGTTATCACCACAGCGCAGAAATGAAGAGGATCAGCCGCTTGTCGCTATTGTCGATGATGATGCATCTATTCGGGAAGCGTTGGCGGAATTGATCCTGTCAGCGGGCCTCCAGCCGGTCAGCTTTGCCTCGACCCGCGAATTGCTTGACGCCGATATATTGGACAGCCCCGGCTGCTTGATACTCGATGTGCGCATGCCCGGCGCAAGCGGTCTCCATTTGCAGCAGCAGCTGGCGGAAAACGGCAACCCCAAGCCGATCATCTTTCTGACCGGGCATGGTGATATTCCGATGACCGTCCAAGCGATGAAGGCCGGCGCGGTGGATTTTCTCACCAAGCCGGTGCGGGACCAGACACTGCTTGACGCTGTGACCACGGGCATCGCGATGGATGCCGAACGACGGGCGGAAGCCATGATCGCCAGGCGCAATATCGAACATCTTGAGACGCTGACGCAGCGCGAGCGCGAGGTGCTGTATAAAGTGGTGCATGGACGTCTTAACAAGCAGATCGCCTTCGATCTCGGCATTAGTGAAGTGACCGTCAAGCTGCATCGCAGCAATGTCATGCACAAGATGGAGGCCGCCTCCATCGGCGAACTGATCCGGGCGTGGGAAACTCTGCCGGCGCAAATGCGTCAGGCCGGCGCGCGCTAAATTGAAACCGCTGTGCGGGAGATCTGCTCCGGCAGAGCGGTTCGAATACAACTAAATATGCTCCGCATTCGATATACTGCGTGCAGCAATTCGGCAGCTTAAGCAGCCAACTCGTATCCATACGAGCAGGGCCGCGGGATTTTGGGCGCCGCGCGCAGATCTTACGCTTGCCGCAGCACCGCGCGCCATCCTCAAAGCGTTCGTCATGGCGGAACGTTATGACAAAGTCGGTGTTGACACGCCCTTCCCTTTCGCTTCCACGAGCTTTCGAGCGGTTTCGCTGAGCCTTGTCCTGCGGGTATCTATAAGGTCTTCAAGTGCTAGCTCGAGAATTTCGAAGCAATCGATCAACGTGGTGAAATCCCGACGTCCTTCGTGACTGCCTACATTTCCAACGTGTCTCAGAGCGTCAAGCGCTTCCTGATGATCGGGTGATGTCTCAGCCAGCATCTTGATCCGTTCCACCAGCCTTTTCCGCGCGTGATACCAAGGTCGTCCAGAAGATGCTCAACCACAATCCTCAAACGGTTCGCGCATGAGCCAAGATCGACCCACAAAAGGCTGAACGCGATCCGCAAATGCTCTTTGCATGTCTTCGACAAATTCTTCGTGCGGGATCTCGTGTGGCGGTTCTACCGGACGCTGAAGAGCGTCAGGCGAAAGCCCTCGCGCGGCCTTGCCGCCGCATTCCACAAACGCTTCGCGCGCATCTTCTCGCTGCGCACCGGCTATCATGACCTCGACAAGCTTCTGGCTCGTCTCTCTCGCCGAAAGGATGAATTGCTCAAGGTGTTGGAACGGCCGGGCATTCCGCTGCACACCAATGCGCCGGAGAACGATCTGCGCAGCTTCGTCACCAAGCGAAAGATCTCCGGCGGCACGATGAGCCGCGATGGCCGCGTCGCTCGCGACACCATGCTTGGGCTAATGAAGACCTGCAGGAAGCTCGGTCTGTCGTTCTGGCACTATCTCGGCGACCGCCTCGGCCTCGATGGCCAGGCTACTCCGCCGCTGGCCGCCCTGGTCGCGGCAAAGGCCTGAGCGCCCAAGGATCCTGCGCGCCCCGGCGGTCGCCATCTGCATCACCAATCACGCGGGATCAAACCTTGTCACGCGAATTCGGGAATCCGGAGCTGCGTTCATAGATGCGGCGCGTGTAAGGTATCGCACCTTCAACTCGCTCTTCAGCGCAAATTGAGAACTCGTCCTCAGGAACGAATGGAAAAAAGCGGTCACCACCGAATACAGTGTCCAGCACGGTCAGATGAATCCGCTCGGCGAGCGGAAGGAAGAGCTCATAAATCTCCTGACCACCACCAATGATGATCTCTGAACCCGGCAATTCCGACGCCAATGAAAGTGCCTCGCTGACCGACGCAGCCGAGCGCACCTCAGAAGTCTGGGAAGCGAACGAGCGAGATAGCACGATGCAATGCCGACCCGGGTAGCGAGAGATAGGTCATGCGTCCTATGATCAGAGCATTGCCCATTGTCACTTCCCTGAAGCTCTTTGTTCGCCGGGGATGTGCCATGGAATATCGTTGCCTTTGCCGATGGCACGGCCGGCATCGATAGCTGCGATCAGGACAATAGGCTTCATGGCTGTGCTCTGTTCAATCGGCAGATGGGCGGCATCGCTCTATCGTGGAATCGGCCAAATGTTAGCGGCATCGTCGGTGATCGCAATGTCCAAAATGAGCGCATTTCGCCCGTTGCGCGATGTCCCCGCCTCCGACTGTGGAAAGACACATAGCCGGAGTGAACACAAAATCGGCACTGCCAACAATTTGCCCCGGTTACGCAGCAGGGAGCCTATGGGCAGTTTTGTAGAATCATAACGTATTGAAGTTATGGTAAATCCGCCATTAACCAGAAGCTATGATAGTATTTGATTCCGCCACCCAACAGGATACTGCAGGCCACGCCTCACTGCCGATAAGTATCGCTTATCGATGGTGATGCGGTTTTGGCGTCGCGACAAATGTCGATCACCACTGCGATTGGAAAGCAGCGGCGTCCAGGTTCAGCCGGTCAAAGGCTCCGCTCCTCGCGCTTGGCCAATGGAGCGACGATCGCTGTCGCTCACTCCATCCACTCGGCAACGCTCGCCTGAGATTTGGCAGTGCCTATTCGAGTTCAATCTTGGCGTCGCGCACGACAGGGGTCCATTTGGCGATCTCCGCCTTTACATGTGCGCCGAGCTGCTCGGGCGTCGAACCCACGACAACGGCACTGAATTCGGCCATGCGCTTGCTAACGCCTGGATCGGCGAGCGCCTTGTTGGCCGCCAGGTTCAGACGAGCAACGACGTCTGCCGGAGTGCCGGCGGGCGCAAACAGCGCGTTCCAGGTATAGGTTTCGTAGCCCGGAACGGTCTCGGCAACCGTTTGCACATCGGGGAAGGACGGGGCGCGCTGCTTGGTGGTGACCGCAAGCGCCCGCAGCGTGCCGCTCTTGATATGGCCGGACGACGACGGCAGGTTGTCGAACATGATCGGAACCTGATTGCCCAGAACATCGTTCAAGGCCGGGCCCGAGCCCTTGTAGGGGATATGTTCCATCTCCACCCCGGCCATTGCCTTGAAGAGCTCTCCGGAAAGATGCAGCGGCGTGCCGTTGCCGGACGAGGCATAGCTGTAAGTGCCCGGATTGGCCTTGAGGAGTGCGACCAGTTCGGCAAGTGTTTTGGCCGGCAGTGCGGGATTGACGACGAGAACGTTGGGAACCAGAACCAACAGCGAGATTGGGGCGAAATCCTTTTCGGGATCGTAGGGGGTCGACTTCAGGATTAGCGGATTGAGCGCATGCGTCGCAACCGTCCCCATCAGGATCGTATAACCATCCGGATCGGCCCGTGCGACATTGTCGGCGCCAAGATTTCCGCCCGCACCTGCCACGTTCTGCACGATCACCTGCTGGCCGAGATCTTCGGACATCTTCTGCGCGAGAATGCGGGCAACGACGTCAGTCGATCCGCCGGCCGCAAATGGCACGACCATCGTAACCGGCCGATTAGGAAAATCCGCCGCAAGCGATGGTGATCCAGCCACCAGCGTCGCTGCCAAGGAAAGGCCTGCAGCAAGCGTGTCTCGACGCGTCAGGGTCAGTCTCGTCATCCAAATTCCTCCTCGTTGCGGTCTGTTTGTCAAGGTGATGCGATCACCCCGTTTGCTCAGTCTTCTTCCTGGAAGACCTCCTCGCGCTTGGCTTTTACCGACGGCAAGAACACGACCAGCAGGACAGCGAGCGCAATCAGCAGCAGGATGGCACTGATCGGACGCGTCACGAACGTCATCGGATCGCCGCGGGAAAGGATCATGGCGCGCCTCAGGTTTTCTTCGAGCAGCGGGCCCAGCACGAAGCCAAGAAGCAATGGTGCCGGCTCGCAGCGCAGCTTGACCAGCAGGTAGCCCGCCAGCCCGAAAAAGGCGACTGCGTAGAGGTCGTAAACGTTGCTATTGACGCTGTAGACCCCGACGGAACAGAAGGCCATGATGATCGGAAAAAGCACGTAGTAGGGAATGGTCAGCAATTTCACCCAAAGGCCGATCAGCGGTAGATTGAGGACAACCAGCATGAGATTGCCGATCCACATCGAGGCGATGATCCCCCAAAACAGCGCCGGCTGCTCGCTCGCCACGTTCGGACCTGGCACGATCCCCTGAATGATCATGGCGCCCACCATCAGTGCCATCACCGGATTTGCCGGGATCCCCAGCGTCAACAGCGGAATGAACGAGGTCTGGGCGCCGGCATTGTTGGCCGATTCCGGCCCTGCAACACCGGCAATCGCCCCGTGACCGAACTCCTGCGGACGGTCGGAGATGCGCTTTTCCACCGTATAGGACGCAAAGGCGGCAAGGATGGCACCGCCACCCGGCAGGATGCCAAGTGCCGACCCGATCGCCGTGCCGCGCAGCACCGGTGCGATCATCCGCCGGAATTCCTCTCGCGTCGGCCACAGACCGCTGACCTTGGCCATCAATACCGTTCGGGTCTTCTCGCCCTCCAGATTGCGCAGGATTTCGGCAACACCGAACACGCCAACGGCAACGGCAACGAAATTCAGACCATCGGCATATTCGCGAATGCCGAGGGTAAAGCGGGGCGTTCCTGTGTAGATATCCGTCCCGACCAATCCGAGCAGCAGCCCGAGCGCCACCATCGCGAGAGCCTTGACAATCGAGCCATGTGCAAGGGCAACCGAGGAAACCAACCCGACGATCATCAGCGAGAAATACTCGGCGGCGCCGAATTTAAGGGCAAGCGCGGTCAAAGGGATTGCGAAGATCGCCACAAGAAAGGTCGAGACGGTGCCGGCAAAGAACGAGCCGAGTGCCGCAATCGACAGTGCTGCCCCTGCTCTGCCGCGACGGGCCATCTGATAGCCATCGATGGCAGTCACCGCCGACGAAGATTCGCCCGGCATGTTGATAAGAATGGCCGTGGTCGAGCCGCCGTACTGGGCGCCGTAGTAGATGCCGGCAAGCATGATCAGCGAGGAAACCGGCTCGAGCTGGAACGTGATTGGCAACAGCATCGCGATGGTCGCGGTCGCCCCGATTCCCGGCAGGACGCCGATCAAGGTGCCAAGCAGCACGCCGATCAGGCAGAAGAGAAGGTTTTCGGGCGAGGCAGCGGTGGTGAAGCCAAGGGCGAGATTACTGACGAGATCCATCGACGCCTCCTAGAACCGGACCCAAGGGCCGAAGCGCTCGAATGGCAAGCCAAGCGCGTAGCTGAAGACGGCGACCGAAAAGAGGGTTATTGCGGCTGCAAGTATAATCGCCAGCGGCACCTTCATCCGTGAGGAAGCGAAAGCCGCAATAAGCGCCACGACGAACAGCGACGGCACGAAACCGAGACCGCGCACCGTCAATCCAAAGACGATGGGTGCTGGCAGGATAAAGGCCATTCCGCGCAATGCGATCGGGCCAAGCGGTTCGCCCTGGACCCGTGTCGCCTGGATCAGCACGATCAGGCCAAGACATGTCAGGACGACAGCAAGCAGCAGCGGAAAATAGCCCGGGCCCATTCGCAGCGCAGTGCCGAGTTCAAGGTTGAGGCATTGATAAATGAAGAAACAGCCGAGCCCGATGAAGAGCGCGCCGCAAAGGGCATTGGTGCTGTCGAATGTCAATGATTTCATATCTCCCCCTGTGGCGGTTGCCGTCATGTCCCTGCTGTCACGGCACGAAAAATCCAGACATTGCCGCACAAACGGCAAGGGCAGCCAGGTGCTGCCGCAACAGCGCCGCCCGAAACGCATTCCGGGCGGCAACCGACAGTGCTTAGTCGGCGTACTGCCCCGCCGCCTCGATCACCGGCTTCCAGCGGGCAATCTCGGTTTCGAGCTTGGCCTTAAGGGCCGCCGGTGTCGCGTCAGCGTCCGGCGACGGCTCGGTGCCGAGTTCGGCAAAGCGGGCAACGACGTTTTGATCCTTGAGCGCAACCTGCAGCGATTTCGACAGCCGCTCGGTCACATCTGCCGGCGTGCCTTTTGGGGCATAAATCCCGTGCCAGATACCGACCTGGAAATCGGCAAGACCGCCTTCGACGGCAGTCGGCACATCCGGCAACACCTTCAGGCGTGCGGGCGAGGTGACGGCGTAAGCCTTGATCGTGCCACCCTGGATCTGCTTGGTCGTGTTCGTGGTCTGATCGCACATGATGTCGACCTGGCCGCCGAGCAGGTCGGTCATTGCGGGGCCAGTGCCCTTGTAAGGAACCGTGGTCAACTGCGTTTGGATCGCGCTCATCAGCATCATGCCGCACAGGTGGGAAGCCGCGCCGATGCCCGCATTGGCAACGGTAACGCTATCCTTGTTGGCCTTGATGTATTCGACGAGGCCCCTGAGGTCGCTCGGCTCGAAATCCTTGCGCGCAACGATGGTCATCGGCACGTCTGTCACGAGGCCCACATATTCGAAGGAGTTCAAAGTGTCATAGGCAAGCTTGCGGTAAAGCGTGGCGCTTGTCGCCATGCCGATATGATGCAGGAGCACCGTGTAGCCATCCGGGTCTGCCTGTGCGACGCGGCCTGCGCCGAGCGTGCCACCGGCCCCGCCGACATTTTCGACGACAATCTGCTGGCCGAGATCCTTCGACATCGACTCGGCCACGAGACGGGCCACAGTATCCGTCGGGCCGCCAGCGGCGAACGGAACGACCATCGTGATGGTCCGTTCCGGGTACGTTTGAGCGATTGCGGACCCTGACATGAGCGAAACGGCGGCTACGGCCGTCATGGCCAACAAGGCATTCAATATTTTCATTTCATCCTCCCGGTAACCGGCCGGAGCAGCTCCCCCCGCCCCGGTCACAACTGTTACTGTGGAGCGCTCAATGCGCCCGACAACCGGGCGAGGTGCCGCTTGTCGCATTTTCCTGCATCATATAGCACAAGATGGGTAGGAAAGGGGACAAACGGGCGGAATCATGGGTGGATTTCCACCCATCACGCTTCGAGTTCGTCATCACCCGCCCCGCCTTTCTCAAGCCCGTATTTCTGCATCTTCTCATAGAGGGTCTTTCGCGAAACACCGAGCATCTCGTAAACCGGACGCAAGCTTCCGTGAGCGGCAAGCGCGCTGGCAATGAGGCCACGCTCGTAAGCGGCGACCCTGTCGGCGAGCTTTCGGTTTTGCAAAGCCGTGTCCTCAGGCTGCAGGTCGAGACCGAGAACCAGTCGGTCGGCGGCGTTGCGCAATTCGCGCACATTGCCCGGCCAGCTTCGCGAGCCGATCTTGCCCATCGTCTCCGGCCGTACCTCTATGTCGCTACGCCCGTAGCGGGCCGCCGCCTCTCGAACCAGCTGGAGAAACAACAGCGGAATATCTGCCTGTCGCTGCGCAAGCGAGGGCACGTGAATGGTCGCGACGTTGAGACGGTAAAGGAGGTCAGGGCGAAAGCGCCCACGCGCCACTTCCGTCTCCAGATCGACCTTGCTCGTGGCGATGAAGCGCACGTCGAGCGATACGGGATCGTTGGAGCCCAAACGGGTAATAATGCGCTCCTGCAGGACACGCAGGAATTTCGCCTGAAGATCGAACGGCATCGAACCGATTTCGTCGAGCAGGATCGTGCCGCCACGGCCGTGCTCGAACTTGCCATATCGCGGTCGAAGGGCCCCGGGAAAAGCGCCGGCTTCGTGTCCGAACAATTCACTCTCGATCAGGGTCTCGGGCAAGGCTGCGCAATTGATCGCGATGAACGGCTTGTCGGCCCGGGCACTGGTGTCGTGCAGCGCACGGGCGACGACTTCCTTGCCGGCGCCCGTCTCACCGATGATCAGCGTGTCGGCATCCGTGGCTGCAATGGCTCGCAGCCGATAGCGCAGATCCACCATGGCCTGCGTGCGTCCCGGCAGACGAGCCTCGATGTCGTCGCGCTTGCCGGCCACAGCACGCAAACGCCTGTTCTCGAGAACCAGGCTGCGCCGATCCAGCGCGCGTCGGATGATGCCAACAAGGTGCTGGGCCGCGAACGGCTTTTCGACAAAGTCATAGACCCCGGCATGCATTGCGCTGACTGCGAGCTGCACGTCCGCATGTCCCGTCACCAGGATGACCGGTATCTCGGAATCCATCTCGCGTATGCGCTGCAAGAGCGTCATGCCATCCATGCCGGGCATCCGGATATCGCTGATCACCACGCCGTCGAAGCCATATCCGACACGTTCCAACACCGGTTCTGCATTGGCGAAGGTAACGACATCCAGCCCAAACAGGCTGAGTGCCTGGGCAGAAGAGCGACGCATCTCCTCCTCATCGTCTATCAGAAGTATCCGGCCGCCGCTCATTCGGCCGCCTCGCTGATTGCCGGCGCGGCATCAAGCACAATCCGGAATTCGGCGCCGCCGTCCTGTGCGTTGACAACCGAAAGGCTGCCGCCGAAATCCCTGATGATGTTGTAGGAGATCGACAAGCCCAGCCCGAGGCCGCGGCCAACGCCCTTCGTGCTGAAAAACGGATCGAAGATTCGATCGGCAATCGATGGGGCAACACCTGGCCCGTGGTCGCGCACAGTCAGGATCACTTTGGCACCGTCGCTGGCGGCCACGACATGGATCCGCCTGTCGTCAAAACCCTCCACCGCATCAGCGGCATTGGTGATGATGTTGACAAGAACCTGCTGCAGGCGCACCGAGCCTGCCTGCACGGCGGCAGATGGTTCGCCGAGATCGACAACGAGCGTCGCGTCCGCCACTTTCAGGCGTGCAGAAACGATTTCAAGAGTATCGGCCATTACGGCCGCAAGCGAAACTGGACCTATCTTCTCGTTGGGCTTGCGCGCGAAATTGCGCAGGTGCCGGCTGATCGACGCCATCCGGTCGATCAGAGCGGAGATGCGAGAAAGGTTGTCACGGGCCTCATCAACGCGATTGCGCGCAATCAGCATCGCGGCACTGTCCACATAGGTCTTGGCGGCAGCAAGCGGCTGGTTGAGTTCATGCGACAATGCCGCTGACATTTGCCCGAGGCCAGCAAGCTTTCCTGCCTGAATGAGATCGGCCTGCGTCTGGCGGAGCTTGCGTTCCGTCAGCCGTCGCTCGCCGATTTCCTCTTTGATGCGTTGATTGACACGTGCCAGATCAGCGGTTCGCTCTTCGACACGCTGCTCCAAATCACTGCGCGCATCGATCTGCATGCGCATTCTCTCCTGCGCGCGTGCGCGACGCTGCAACACGATCGCGACAACCAGCCCCGACAGGCCGATGGAAAGCAGGACCGCAATGAGCATTGTCCGTGCCTGTGCATGCACGGAACTCGTGTCCATCAGGACACTGACGGTCCAGTCTGCGTCGTTCATGTAGTGAGAAAGGGTCAGATATTCCCTGGTGGCGCCACCGTCGGCAATCGTGATCAGGCGATGACCTCCCATATGCTGCTCGCTCATTGGAAGCGGCTTCAACACGGCCTCGGCATAGCGACGCGATGCCTGGGTGCGTTCAAGGCGCTCCTCTGTCAGTGGCAAGATGCCGGAATACAGCCACTCCGGGCTGCCGGTCATGAAAATGATGCCTTCCGGATCGGACACGAATATCTTGTACTCGCCGCCCTTCCACGACGCCTCGATCGAATCGATATCAACCTTAAAGACGATAACGCCGCGTATAGTTTCACTCACCCGAATTGGCGAGGCGAAGTAATAGCCTCGCTTCAGCGAGGTGGTGCCGAGCGCGTAGAACCGCGCCTGACTGCCTTTTGCAGCATCCTGGAAGTAGGGTCGGTAGCTGAAATTCTCCCCCACGAAGCTCGTCGGGCCATCATAATTGCTTGCGGCGATGGTATCGCCATTCATCCTCATCACATAGATGTCGGATGATTCAAGCAGGCTGTTGATCTCTTTCAGATAGGTGTTTGCTTTATCGCGCAGAGCCTGATTATCGGGGTCACTGACGAGTTGCTTGATATCGTCGTGGTCGGCGATCAGCTCCGGGAGCGGTTCGTATCGGCTCAGATGCCCGGCAAGTGCCGAGACAGCGAGGCGCAAGGCGGAGCCGGCCTGCAGTGAGGCCTCGTCCATATAGCTTCGCGTCGCCAATTCTCTGCCGGGAAAGGTGGCAGCATAGCAAACGGCCAATAACAGGCAGAGCCCTACAAGGACACGAAATCGCTGCTTCACGAACCTGGGCTCCTCCCTTCCCTTGGCCTGCCGCCTGTTCCGGCCGCAGGCCAAGTCTAGAGTTCAAAGCCGCAGTTTCCAAGAGCGCACGTTAACAGCACCAGGCAGCTTAGACGCTCGAACGCGAGAGGTGGCAGATTGTGGGAAAATAGCGCCCTTAAACGCAATCATCGTGATGCGTTCACCGCGTCTCACTTCACCACATGGTTACACGCGGTTTCATTCAGTGACGGAACGGCCCTTTGCAGCCGATCGTTTCCTAGCTGAAAGGAGACACCATGCGCGACGAATTGCTTGAAACATCGTACTCGCCGGCCACACTGCAAAAACAATACTGCCTCGACAAGGGTGAAGCGCGACGGTTGCTGACCAGTTTCGGGAGCAGCCAGCATGAAATGGACAGGCTGCTTGCGGCACGAGGCAGGACAAGATTGCATCGAAAGCGCGAAATTCACACACCCATCTCGCGCGCTCCCTTCGGGATCGGATAGCCACTGGTTCTGACTACGATCTCAGACGCCGAACGGCCCGGTGCACTTAGCCCACTAATGCAAACTGCTTTCAGATCGCGCCCGGTCCTCGAACGAAGCGACGAGCGAGATGCCTTGCTCGAGTAGAATGGTGGCCGCCTTCAGCTCCAGCGGTGAAAGGTCGCTGGCCAGGCCGCGGATCGTTTTTGCAAGACAGGTCGAGTTGGCGGCATACTTGATGTCGCCGATTTCTCGCGCCTGCCCGGCGGTTTCTTCCAGCGCTTCGGCGACCAGCGACATGATGTCGGAGCGTTCGCGCAGTGTCATTTCGTCAAGCGTCTTGCCAGGTTCCTGCATCGAGATCTCCTTAGCGCGCATGACTGCGATGGGATCGTCCAGCCGCTACACAATCTCTCTCATTGGCCTCTCTCATTGGCGGGTATTAGCGGCGAGGACCGCCTCACACCAAAATGGATATTGACATCTATCAAGACAAGGCATGGCTTCCACGCCGCCGACACATGCCAAGACCGCCGCTCGCAAAGACCGCCGCCATCAATGCGAGAACCCTTCCTAAAGCAGCTGATCGTGACGAAATTTAGCAGGTGCACGTCGCCCCCAGATGAAGCTGGAACCGGTGACAAGAGCATCACGGGGCTTTCGCAAGTTCTTTTCGGCGCTATGCTATCACCAGAGGCAAGCCCGCGAGACCTTCATGACCGAAGAACATCAAAGCCCATCGCAGGAACGGATGACGATCCTTGGTGATCTTGATGCCGCCTCCTTCATTCCATGGATTGAACGCCACGCGGCAAAGCTTGGGCTGTCGCAGGCCATATCTCATACGAGCGCCGATCGGATCGAACTGGAGGTCACCGGGCCGACAGAACTGATCGACATGATGGAGATGGGCTGCTGTCTCGGGCCGATCGACGTCTGGGTCGAAACGATCCTTCGCACACTGGTCGGCAGCGACGCAGATTGACAGTTGCGCAGCCGCAGAATTATCCCCTGCCCTTTATTTAATCAGCGTTGCCAATGCGAAATAATTATGCAAACGTGAGGGCTGTCTGGAGCAGGCCGCCCGCCTTTGGCGTCGCGTTTGCAACTGGCAAGACATTGATAATATTGTGAAAGTTTAGCCATGCCACCCGATACGACGGGCTGTTGGACGCCAGTCGCCCTTTCCGCGGATCTGCCGTCGGGAACGGTAATGCCGGCACGCACACCGGCCGGATCGATCGCGCTGTGGAGAAGCGAGGCAGGGCGTGCATCTGCATCGGCGGACCGATGTCCGCATCGTGGCATGCGCCTGTCCCATGGCTTTGTCCGCGGCGAGGCTTTGTCCTGCATCTATCACGGCTGGAGTTATGCACAGGCCGGACACTGTCTGCGCATTCCGGCCCATCCGGGCCTCATTCCGCCGCAGACGATCCGCGTCGCAACACAACAGGTCGAAGAATCCGGCGGGGTGATCTGGGTCGCTGTTGGAGAGCGGGACGACGGGCCACCGCGATTTCAAGGCCTCTTGCCTCTGCGCTCGCTGACGGCTGATGCCGGCATCGCCGCCATTGAAGCCGCAGCCGGCGAAAAGACGGGCGCCGACGGCCTTCTCAGGACCGCGCGGCATTCGAAAGAGATGTCACTTTTGCTTGTCGCACAGGCGCAGGCCCAGACGCTCGTTCATGTTCTTCTCAATGGCGATGCCACGCCTTGCGAACGCATCTTGGCCTCCCGGGCCGCCGAGACCGTCCGGCGCGTGGCCGAAGACGTCGAAACAAAAGGGCTTGCGTGATGGCACAAGGAGCGATGCTCGACGAGTGGTATCCGGTCAGCCTCTTCAGCCAGCTCGACGGCAAGGCGTACAAGACCGCTCTGATGGGCGAACCGATCGAAGTCTCACGCGACGGCGGCAGCGCTACAGTCACCTCAAGCGATCGGCGCCCGCTGCCCGTTTGCGTTCGCTATGGCCACGTCTGGTCCTCTCTCGGCGCCCCGCAAAAGGACCTGTTTTCGATCCCCGAGGCTGATCAGCCTGGT
Source organism: Rhizobium favelukesii (assembly GCF_000577275.2). Taxonomy (NCBI): domain Bacteria; kingdom Pseudomonadati; phylum Pseudomonadota; class Alphaproteobacteria; order Hyphomicrobiales; family Rhizobiaceae; genus Rhizobium; species Rhizobium favelukesii. The sequence continues at coordinate 333,699 of NZ_HG916855.1, read as the reverse complement.
CGCCGATTTGTCGATGTTGGCGTCGTTCGCGTGCGGTGTTCGCCGCTTCGCGCCGTGGAGAACTTTCTCGACATCGCGCATTTTCCCTTCGTGCATACCGACATCTTAGGGGCCGAACCGCACACCGAGGTGCAGAACTACAGGGTCGAAATCCGAAAGGACGAAGTCTGGGCAACACAGGTGAAGTTCTACCAGCCACAGGCTGCAAAATCGGCAAGCGGCGGCATCACGACGGAATACATGTACCGGGTGCCGGCTCCGACCTGCTCGGTGCTTTACAAGACCTGCCCGCCGCGCCCCAGCGAATGGGACGTCATCACGCTCTTCGTGCAACCGCTCGCTGAAGATCTGTGCGACGTCTGGCCATGGATGGCGCTGTTCGACGATGTCACACCGATGACCGATCTCATCCACTTCCAGCAGACGATCTTTCTCCAGGACCGGTCGATCCTTGAAAACCAGATCCCGCCTCTTCTGCCACTCGACCCCGGTATGGAAATCCCGACGCGAGCCGACCTGACGTCGGTCGCTTACCGACGCTGGCTGAAACGCCACGACTACACCTATGGCGCACAGTTGGTGGCGCAATGAAGCTCTACGATTATATCCTTTCGCCCAGCTGCTACAAAGTGCGTCTGATGGCGGCACTGACGGGCGTCAAGCTCGATATCAGACCGGTGGATTTTCATCCCGGCGCCGAGCATCGCGGGCTCGAGCTCATGGCGATTAACCCTGCAGGCTCCATACCGATCCTCAAGGACGGCGAGCTGATCCTGACCGAATCGTCTTCCATGCTTGTTTATCTAGCGGCAAGGAGTGCTCCAGAGTGGCTCGGCGGCGGCACGGCCGAGGAAGCCGCCCGCGTGCAGCAGTGGCTTTCCTTTTCGCACCGGCTGACGGCAAGTCTTGGCGGCGCGCGTCTGCATGAGATGCTACTGCGTCCGGGGGATATTGCCGTCCTCCAGGCACAGGGGATTACGGCGCTACGCGAGTTGGAAGCCGGGCTCGTCGAACAGAAGCTGCGCGGCATGCCGTTTCTCGCATCACGCCATCCGACAGTCGCCGATATCGCCTGCTTCCCCTACGTGGCGCTCGCGCCGGACGGTGGCGTTTCACTCGATCCCTATCCCGCAATCCGCCTCTGGTCGCGCGCAATCCGCGCGCTTAACGCCTTCATCGAGATGCCCGGCATCCACCGACTGCACGAGCTGAAGCCCGAACCTCAGATCGGGTCGGGCGAGGAGTGACATGGCCGGCTATCTCCTGAAGAACTGCGCGGCTGTGATCGTTAACGAGGGCAAGGGCCCGACAGTCCAACGCAATGTCGACATTCTGACAAACGGCCGGGCGGTCCAGGCGATCGGCGAAGATCTTGGCCAAAGCGAGTTGCCGGTCGGAACAATCGCACAAGATGCCGCCGGCTGGTTCGTCTACCCGGGGCTCGTCAACACCCACCATCACTTCTTCCAGTGCTTCGTGCGCAATCGCGCTGATCTCGACTGGACGAAGCTTTCGGTTATCGAGTGGCTTGACCGCATCTATCCGGTCTTCTCGCGGCTCAACGAGGATTGCTTCTACCACGCCTCGCTCACAGCGATGGCCGAGTTGATCAAGCATGGCTGCACCACGGCCTTCGACCACCAATATTGCTTCCCGCGACATGCCGGCAAACGGCTGATCGACCGCCAGTTCGAGGCAGCCGAACGTCTCGGGATGCGCTTTCACGCCGGTCGTGGCGGCAATACCTTGCCGAAGTCTAAGGGCTCGACCATTCCGGATCAGATGCTCGAAACGACGGACGAATTCATTGGTGATTGTGCACGCCTGATCGACAGCTATCACGATGCGAGCCCCTTCAGCATGCGCCAGGTGGTGGTCGCCCCCTGCCAGCCGGTTAATTGCTACCGTGAGACCTTCGTCCAATCGGTCGCGCTGGCGCGCGATCGCGGCGTCCAGATGCACACGCATGTTGGCGAGGGCGAGAGCCCGGTCATGGCGGCGCGGCACGGAATGCGCACGGTCGACTACTTAGCGGAACTCGGCTTTGCCGGCCCCGATGCCTTCTATGCCCATTGCTGGGAACTGACACATGACGAACTGCGCAAAATGGCTGCAAGCGGCACCGGTGTTTCTCATTGCCCAGAGCCGGTTTATCTGGTTGGCGCCGAAGTGACGGACATCCCCGCCATGGCAGCGTTCGGCCTTCGGGTGGGGCTCGGCTGCGACGGAGCAGCCTCCAACGACAATTCAAATCTGATGCATTGCCTGCACTCAGCCTACATGCTGCAGTGCCTGGCGGCATCCACGCGCCTCCACCCGGTTCCGCCTCCGGTCGATTTCCTCGGCTATGCAACAACAGGCGGCGCGGCCCTGCTTGGCCGCAGCGACATCGGTCGACTTGCACCGGGTATGGCCGCTGACCTTTTTGCAATCGACACACGGCGCATGGACTATGTCGGCACACGCCACGATCCGCTGAGCCTAATGGCCAAGGTCGGCATCGGCATGCCGACCGACTTGACGATGATCAACGGCCGCATCGTCTGGCAGAAAGGCGAATTCGCGGGCCTCGACGAAGCCCGACTGTTTGCCGAGGCCGAGGCCGCTCTTTCGACCGTGGAATTTTAAAACACCAAAAAGGGGAACCAAAACATGACAATGATAACCCGCAGAACCCTGATGCAGACAGCCGCCGCTGCTGGCCTGGCCGGCGCCATTGGCGGCCGCGCGGCGCTGGCGGCTGACAAACCGCTCGGCATCACACTCGTCGTCCCCTCTCCGGTCGGCGACGTTGGCTGGGGGCACGCGCTCGCTGCCGGCCTCGACCCCATCAAGGCCGCGTATGGCGACAAGGTGAAGGTGACGGTCGTCGAGAATATTCCCGAGGGCCCGGACGCTGACCGGATCATGAACAAGACGGTCGCCGACGGAAACACGTTCCTGATTGCCGGTTCCTTCGGGTATCAAAACGGTGCCCTGCAGATTGCCCGCCGCAATCCCAAAGTCACCGTCTTGCATGCATCGGGCTTTCAGGTGGCTCCGAACTTCTCGCCATTTGCTGCCAAGTATTTCCAGGGCACCTATCTGCTTGGCATGGCGGCTGCTGCTCTTTCCAAGACCGGCAAGCTCGGTTCGGTTTCTGCCTTCGCCATCCCCGAGTTGATCACCTCCATCAATGCTTTCACGCTGGGTGCCCAGGCCGTCAGGCCCGATATCGAGGTTTCGGTCGTGTGGGTGAACTCGTGGTTCGACCCGGCCAAGGAGCAGGAAGCGGCAAAGGCCCTGATTGCCCAAAAATGCGACGTGATCTTCTCCAATGCGCAAGACACCCCCTCTGTCATTTCGGCATGTGAGGAAGCCGGCGTCTATGCCTTCAACCTCAACTCGTCGATGAAAAGCTACGCCCCGAAGACCTATCTAGGCTGCGTCTCCACAGACTGGTCGCCGTTCTTCAAGGCCTCGGTCGATGCCCATCTATCCAACACGTTCAAGGGCGCAAATACTTTCCTTGGTGTTGCCGACAAGGTTGTCGAGGTCGTGGATTGGAACCCTGCGATCCCGGCCGACACGATGACCAAGATCAAGGCGGCAGAAAAAAAGATTGCCGATGGAAGCCTTTCGCCGTTCACCGGACCAATCACCAAGGCCGATGGCAGTGAGGGTGCTGCCTCCGGCAAAACCCTGACGGATGGCGAAATCGTGGCCATGGACTGGCACGTCAAGGGCGTGACCACGCCTCTGCCGAAGTAAGCCATGACCGTCCCGCTCCTGTCGCTTCGCGGCATTTCGAAAAGCTACGGCCCGATCCATGCCAATCAAGGCATCGATCTGGATGTTGCGCCGCAGTCGATCCATGCAATTCTCGGAGAAAACGGGGCGGGCAAATCGACGCTGATGAAGATGATCTATGGCGTCGAGCCGCCAGACAGCGGGACCGTTGTCTGGCGAGGCGAGCCCCTGGCTTTTGCCTCCCCCGCCGAGGCGAGGCGCAAGGGGATCGGCATGGTCTTCCAGCATTTTTCGCTGTTTGAGACCCTGACCGTCTTGGAAAATATCCAGCTGGTGGTTCCAGGCAGGAAAGCCGATCTCATGCAGCGCATCGGCAAACTCGGGCGTGATTTCGGCCTGGAGGTCGATCCGCTCGCTCATGTGCACACGCTCTCCGTGGGCGAGCGACAGCGTGTCGAAATCATCCGTTGCCTGATGACCAGTCCAAGGCTGCTGATCCTTGACGAGCCCACATCCGTCCTGCCGCCGCAACTCATCGAGACGCTCTTCGACACCTTGCGCAGGCTGCGCGATGGCGGCGTTTCCATCCTCTTCATCTCCCACAAGCTGGAGGAAATTCGGGCGATCTGCGACAGGGCGACGATCCTGCGCGGCGGGCGTGTCACGGGACATATCGACCCACGCATGCATGATGCCCACGACCTCGCCCGCATGATGATCGGTCGCGACATGCCCGAGCCTATGCCGGCGCTGCCGCTGTCGGGCGGCGAGAAGCGGCTTGAGATCATCGGCCTTAATCACCGGCCCGAAGATCCTTTTGCCGTACCGTTGAGCGATATCACGCTCACCGTTCGTTCCGGCGAAATCCTCGGCATTGCCGGCATTTCGGGCAACGGTCAAGGCGAGCTCGCCTCGTTGATCTCTGGCGAGGTTCAACTGGCGAAAGAACAGCGCGACAGGATCTACATGATGGGGCAGGATGTCGGACGGCTCAACGCCGCCGCCCGACGCCAGCTTGGATTTGCATTCGCCCCGGAGGACAGGCTCGGACGGGGTGCGGTTCCGGAGATGTCGCTGGTTCTCAACAGCCTGTTGACGGCCCATCCCTTGAGCCTCTTGCGCCATGGCCTGATCGATCAGGCGAAGGCGACGGCCTTCACCGATGACTGCATTCGCCAATATGACGTTCGCACGCCCGGCCCGGACACTGAGGCCGGCGCCCTTTCCGGCGGCAATCTGCAGAAGTTCATCGTCGGCCGCGAGATCATGCTTTCACCCAAGCTGCTTTTTGTCGCGCAACCCACCTGGGGCGTCGATGTTGGCGCCGCGTCCGCGGTGCGCCGCAGACTTGTCGCGCTACGCAATGACGGCATGGCCATTCTCGTGATTTCCGAGGAACTCGAGGAGCTTTTCGAACTCTGCGATTTCATCCAGGTGATGCACCACGGCACGCTTAGTCCGCCGCTCGTGACCAGGGATACCCGACCCGAGGAGGTCGGCCGTTACATGATTGGCGCACAGCCCTTGCCGAAGAAGGTCATTGCATGAGTGCCCTGTCCGTTGCCTTTCTGCCCACGCTTGTGCGCCGGGAGCGCGCTTCGATTGCCGCAACGCTGGCAGCACCCTTCCTTGCCCTTTCGGCGGCCACCATCCTCAATCTCGGCCTCTACGTGCTGATGGGCCGCGATCCGGTCGATGTTGTCTACGCAATGCTGCTCGAGCCCTTTTACTCCTGGGCTTCTTTTGCGGAGGTGCTGTTGAAGGCGGGACCGCTTCTGCTCATCGCACAGGGTCTTGCGATCGGCTTTCGCGCCAAGGTCTTCAACATCGGCGCCGAGGGCCAATTCATTCTGGGCGCCATTTTCGCATCCGCGATCCCCGTCTGGTTTCCTGAGGCAACCGGGCAGTGGATTTGGCCGGTGATGCTTTTCCTTGGCGTCATCGGCGGCGCCTCTTGGGCTTCGCTCACCGCATTCTGGCGCGTCAGGCTCAATGCCAACGAAATCCTCGTTTCGCTCATGCTGAGCCTCGTTGCCGCGCAGCTTTTGAACTTCCTGCTGCTGGGCCCGTGGAAGGATCCGAACGGCTTCAACTTCCCCCAATCCGTGATGTTCCAGTATGACGCCATGGTGCCGATCCTGATTTCCGGTACGCGCGTCAACGTCTCGCTGCTGATTGCCATCGCCCTTTCATTGGCCGCCTGGGTTTTCATGCAGAAGAGTTTCACCGGCTACAAGCTCCAGGTGGGTGGCCTGGCGCCGCGCGCGGCCGGTTATGCCGGCTTCAGGCAGGGCCGGGCGATCTGGCTATCGCTGCTGATCGGCGGCTGCGCGGCAGGCCTTGCCGGGGCGGCCGAGGTCGCAGGCCCCTTGGGACAGCTGCAGCGCTCGATTTCTACCGGTTACGGCTATGCGGCCATCATCGTCGCCTATCTCGGCGGCTTGCATCCGATTGGCATCGTCGCCTCCGCATTGTTCATGGCAGCACTTTATATCGGCGGCGACAACGCCATGGTGTCGGCAAACCTGCCAATCGCTGCGGTCCGTGTTTTCCAGGGCAGCCTGTTGCTCGCCTATCTGGTTGCCATCGCCTTCGTTCGCTATCGTCTCGAATGGCGCCGGAGCGCCTACTGGAGCCAGCCATGAACGCCATCGCGTTCATCCTTGCTGGCATGCTCGCGGCTGCGACGCCGTTTCTTCTCGCCGCGCTCGGCGAGCTGGTGGTCGAGCGTGCAGGCGTTCTCAACCTCGGCGTCGAAGGTCTTATGGCCTTTGGCGCGGCACTTGCCTTCATCATCGTCTACCATGGCGGTGGACATCTTCTAGGCTTCGTCGTCGCGGGGCTTGGCAGCGCCATCCTTTCCGTGGTCTTTGCGGTTATCGCGCTTGGATTTCGGGCAAACCAGGTGGCAACAGGACTTGCCATCGGCATCCTTGGCCAGGGTCTGTCTGCACTCTTCGGCAAGACCTATGAAAGCTTGACGGTCAAGGGAATTCCAAAGCTTGCCCTTCCCTGGTTGTCGGACATCCCGATCGTTGGCGGGCTCTTCATCCAGGACGCCGTCGTGTGGCTGTCGCTCGCGGCAACGCTCGCCATCTGGGCAATGTTTGCCTATTCGAAGATCGGCCTCGTTGTGCGCGCCGTCGGCGAGAATCCCAAGGCCGCCCACGCGATTGGCTATCGCGTCATTGCCATTCGCTTTGCCGCCGTCGCATTCGGCGGCGCGATGGCCGGCTTTGCCGGCGCCTATGCGGCAGTGGTCTACACACCGCTCTGGGCAGATGGGATGATCGCCGGGCGCGGCTGGATCGCGATCGCGCTTGTCGTCTTCGGAACCTGGATGACCGGCCGCATTTTCCTGGGGGCATGCCTCTTCGGTGCCGTATCATTGATCAGCCTTGCCGCCCAGGCGACGGGATTGAACGTTCCGTCACAGCTGCTTGCAAGCCTTCCCTATCTCGTCACGATCATCGTGCTCGGCATCATTTCGGCAGATCGTCGCCTGTTGAAGCTGAATGGCGTTGCCTCGCTCGGCGAACCTTTCGAGCGTTGACCTTGGGGATTAAAGCCGGACCGCTTTAAGCTACTGTTTTTTTGGTACTGGCCAACGCGTGATACGACAGGGCGGCCACCATGATTTCGGCGGCTGCAAGCGTTGCAATGACGGCGGGACGCTTGTCCTTTATGGCCGTGCCGCCGATCGGGCAGACGAGGCAATCGATGAGCTCTTTGCTCCCGACTTCGTGCGTGAGCCAGTTCTTGAAGGTCGCCCGTTTTGTCTTCGAGCCAATCATCCCGACATAGGCGGCATCGCCCCGACGCAGTGCTTCGGCGGCGATCAGAAAGTCGAGCGCATGGTCGTGGGTGAGAATGACGAATGCGCTTCCCGCCGGCGCATCGCGCACGATCGCCTCTGGCATTGCCGTCAGGCATGTTTCAATGCCCGATGCACGCGACGCGGCAAGCTCGTCGTCGCGGGTATCGACCAGCACCGTACGCAGGGGCGCCAGCGACAATGCCGTTGCCAAAGCGTCGCCAACATGTCCGGCGCCAAAAACATAGACATGAGGTCTTCGGGCCATCTCGGCGTCGGTTCGCGCAATCAGCTCGTTTGCAACGTCGCGCGTCACTGGGGTGAACGACAGCCCGACCCGACCGCCGCAGCATTGACCAATTTCCGGACCAAGCGGAATGCTCATCGTTGTGGTCGGCTGGGATTGGCGAAGCGTGCGTCGTGCCTGATCGATCGCCATATATTCCAGCTGCCCACCGCCGATGGTTGAAAAGCAGCGGCTCTTGGCCACCAGCATCCAGGCATCGGTATCGCGCGGTGTCGAGCCGACTGCTCTCGTCACTTGGACGAGAATGCAATCTGGCTCTTGGCGCAGAAAATCCCGCAAATCGTCGCGAGCGGCAGGCATACCGGTCAACCTTCCTTCAAGAGCACGCATGCATTCGATGGCCATCAGCACACGTTCCGGCCTCGCCGACGCATCGATGCAAGGAGGAATATAATAGTCTGCAACGCTCGCCACCGCCATGGAGATTGCTGCAAGCACGGAGATTGCAAGTATCAGGGGGCTCGCCGACGGCTTTCGACCGACGAATGGTGTCTTCGCGGTTGACCGACCACTCGGCAAGGCGGATGCTGAATATTCTCGGCCGATCGGCGGCCAGAGGGATCTTGTAGGTCGACGGGTATTTCCATGCCGCCGGCGAAAGACTTTCAAAATTTTCTGGGAAATTCAGGGCGTAGATCCACGAGAAGTGGCGGATATTCTCAAGCGTTGTGTCCACCTTATAGGGCGGCTGCACCGCTTTGCCTGCGGAAAGCGTGCGGGCTTTTCGACATCCATTTGCGAAAGGCGCGGAAGAAGGCACTGGGCTCGGAATAGCCAAGCTGAGCGGCAATATCGCCGATGGTCTTCGACGTGTTGAGCAGCATGTCGACGGCAAGATCACGGCGTATATCGTCCTTGATGCCGGCATAGCTCTGTCCCTCGTCACGAAGCCGGTGACGCAAGGTGGACGGCGGCATGCGCATGTCTGCGGCAAGATCCGCGAAATTCTTCCATGCAGATGGAGGCACCTTGTCGAGCCGCCGCCTGACACTGGAAGCAAGCCCCGCATCATAGCGATAACGCACCAGAATATTGGCCGGCGCCCCTCGCAAAAACTGCTTCAGCGCCTGCTGCGTGCGCATGATCGGCAGCTCCAGCATCGCACTGTCGAAGCCAAGGCGGCTTATCGGTTGCCCAAACCTGACCGGCGCGCCGAAGAACAGCCGATAGTCGGCCTCCTGCTTCGGTTCGGCGCAGCGAAAGTCGACGAGCCGGATCGGAATGCGCCGACCAACCAGCCAGCAGGTTATTCCATGGATGAGGATCCAATAGGTGCGATAGGCGAACGCCGAACGCGGTCCACCGGCATCGGCCAGCTCGATCTCAGCAAGCCCATCCTTGACGACAAGCTGACCGCGCGGATCATCCAGCACGACGTCGAGGAAACGCAGAGCCCGGCGCAGCGCATGGCCGAGCGTTCGTGCATGCAAGACGCAATGGCAAAGCAGGGTAAAGCTGCCGCTGCGCATCGGCCGCCCGCCCATCCCGAAAAACTCGTCATCGAGCTCTCGGGCGATGGCAAGCCACAGAGCGCCGTAAGTTTCGGCCGATACCGGCTGATCGACCACCGCCGGCAGCCCCAGCGAAGAAAGCAGTGGTCGTGTCGGCCGTCCCATACGCCTCAGGCTATCGAGCGCCTCCTCGACGAATCCCGGCGCGATCATGCGCCTATCGATGTCAGCCACCAGTTCCTCCCACTTATGGCAAAACTGTCCAAAACAATGCAGCACTTTAGTCATCGCTTGCAATATGGCGACGGAATAGAATCCACTTCCTTGGGATCGTACCGGAAGGATGGCACATCCCACAGGCGACGATCGCAAGGTGATGGGAGGAGACCGATGCTGATCCGTGGAGCAACCTTTATCGTGACCGGCGGCGGGTCAGGCCTCGGTGCGGCAACGGCGCGTATGCTGGTTGAAAACGGCGCGCGCGTGGTCATCGCCGATCTCAACGATACAGTCGCAGAGGCAATTGCCGCAGAGCTTGGCACCGATGCCTGCTACGTCAAGGCCGACGTGACCAACGCGGAGGATGGAGCCGCTGTGGTGGCAACCGCGCTGGAGTCATTCGGCGGCTTGAGCGGGCTCGTAAACTGCGCTGGCGTGGCGCCGGGCGAGAAGGTCATCGGCCGCGATGGTCCCCACAGTCTCGACAATTTCGTGCGGACAATCAGCATCAATCTCGTCGGCACCTTCAACATGATCCGTCTAGCGGCATCGGCCATCCAGCATCAGCAGCCGGATGCCGAGGGCGAGTGCGGCATCATCGTCAACACCGCCTCGATCGCGGCCTTCGACGGGCAAGTCGGCCAGGCCGCATACGCTGCCTCCAAGGGCGGCATCGCCTCGATGACGCTTCCGATCGCCCGCGAGCTTGCCCGCCACGGCATTCGCGTCGTTTCGATTGCCCCGGGCATTTTCGAAACGCCGATGATGGCAGGCATGCCGCATGAAGTGCAGGAAGCGCTCGGCAAGAGTGTGCCCTTTCCGCCGCGCCTCGGCAGGCCCGCCGAATTTGCCGCGCTGGTGCGCCATATATGTGAAAACAGCATGCTGAACGGCGAGGTCATTCGCCTCGACGGTGCGTTGCGCATGAGCGCGCGCTGACCGTTTGTCTGGAAGGATTGAGACAATGGCTTTGCAGGACCCTATCGTCATCGTCGGTGCAGCGCGCACGCCGATCGGCGGTTTCCAAGGTGAACTCAAAGAGGCAGCCGCACCCGAGCTCGGGGCCGCTGTTATCCGCGCGGCGCTTCAGCGCAGCCTGGTCGAGCACGATGCCGTCGACGAGGTCGTGTTCGGCTGCGTATTGCCGGCAGGCCAGGGCCAGGCACCTGCCCGGCAGGCGGCAATCGGGGCAGGCCTGCCCTTTTCCACCGGCGCCAGCACCGTCAACAAGATGTGTGGCTCCGGGATGAAAGCCGTCATGCTGACGCATGATCTTCTGGCGACGGGAAGCGCCACTGTCGGCGTCGCCGGCGGCATGGAAAGCATGACCAATGCGCCCTATCTCCTTGATCGTGCCCGTGGCGGCTACCGGCTTGGCCACGGGCGCGTCATCGATCATATGTTCCTCGACGGGCTGGAGGACGCTTATGACAAGGGACGCTTGATGGGCACCTTCGCCGAGGACTGCGCCGAGGCATATCAGTTCACGCGCGAGGCGCAGGACCATTATGCGGTCACATCGCTGATGCGCGCGCAAAAGGCCATCGAGGCCGGCTACTTCGACGCCGAGATCACGCCGGTCTCCGTCACCGCGGGAAAGGGCGAACAGATGGTCAGCCGAGACGAACAGCCCGGCAAGGCAAGGATCGACAAGATTCCGCTCCTCAAACCGGCCTTCCGCGACGGCGGTACCGTGACCGCAGCCAACTCCAGTTCGATCTCCGATGGTGCGGCCGCTCTCGTGCTGATGCGTCGTTCCGAAGCCGAACGCCGGGGATTGAACGCGCTTGCGACAATCAGCGGCCATGCCACGCATTCGCAGGCGCCCAATCTCTTTGCCACCGCTCCGATCGGCGCCTTGCAGAAGCTCTCCGATCGGATCGGCTGGCCGCTCGATACCGTTGACCTTTTTGAGATCAATGAAGCATTTGCCGTTGTCGCCATGGCTGCCATGCGCGACCTGAGGCTGCCGGACGAAAAGGTCAATGTGCATGGCGGGGCCTGCGCCCTTGGGCACCCGATCGGTGCGTCTGGCGCACGTATTCTCGTCACGCTGCTTGCGGCTCTCGAGCGCTATGAGCTGAAGCGCGGCATGGCTGCCCTATGCATCGGCGGTGGCGAGGCAACCGCCGTTGCAATCGAGCGTCATTAGAAGGGCCGGGAGGAGACGAGCATGATCCTTTCCGATCTGAGCCAACAAATCCGCGATCTTGCGCGCGATTTTGCCCGAAAGCGCCTTGCCCCGGGTGCGGCTGCGCGTGACCGGGAGCACAGGTTTCCACGCGAAGAACTCAACGAGATGGGTGAACTCGGCATGCTCGGCATGCTGGTTCCCGAAGACTATGGCGGTTCCGATACCGGCACTGTCGCCTATGCAGCCGCACTTGAAGAAATCGCCGCCGGCGACGGACCATGCTCGACCATCATGAGCGTCCACAGTTCCGTGGCCTGCGTGCCGATCTTGAAATTCGGCACCGATGAGCAGAAGCAGCGTTTCCTGCCCAAGTTTGCCAGCGGCGAATGGATCGGCGGCTTTGCACTGACGGAACCGCAAGCAGGTTCGGACGCATCCAATCTGCGCAGCCGGGCGCGCCGCGATGGCGATCATTACGTGCTCGACGGTGCCAAGCAGTTCATCACCTCGGGCAAGAATGGCCAGGTGATCATCGTCTTTGCCGTGACCGATCCGGATGCCGGCAAGAAGGGAATTACCGCCTTCATCGTCCCAACCGATACGCCGGGCTACGAAGTCATCCGCGTGGAGGAAAAGCTTGGGCTGCATTCGACCGACACTTGCCAGATCGCCTTCAACGGCATGCGCATCCCGGCCGAATTGCGGCTGGGTTCGGAGGGCCAGGGATATCGGATTGCGCTCGCCAACCTCGAAGGCGGTCGCATCGGGATCGGCGCTCAGGCAGTCGGCATGGCGCGTGCTGCCTTTGAGGCTGCGCGCGACTATGCGCGCGAACGCACGACTTTCGGCAAGGCAATCATCGAGCATCAGGCGGTCGCCTTCCGCCTCGCCGACATGGCAACCCAGATCGAGGCCGCCCGTCAGCTGGTGTTTCATGCCGCGACGCTGCGCGACAATGGTCTGCCGTGCCTTTCGGAAGCATCGATGGCCAAACTCTTTGCGTCCGAGATGGCAGAGCGGGTCTGCTCGGATGCGATCCAGATTCATGGTGGCTACGGCTATATGGCCGACTATCCTGTCGAGCGTATCTATCGGGATGTCCGCATCTGCCAGATTTACGAGGGAACGAGCGACGTGCAGAAAATGGTAATCGCGCGCAATCTATAAGAACGAGAAATGCGGCGTTCCGTTTCTGAGGAGAGAAACGAACATCGCAGCTGGGAGGGAAACTACGATATGACGGACGCAGCTCAACTGAGCCTCCATGTTCCAGAACCCGCCGTGCGACCGGGCGGCCAACCTGATTTTTCCAACGTGAAGATTGCCAAGGCCGGTGTGGTGCCGCGCCCCGAGATCGACGTTGCGCCGGAGGAGATCCGCGACCTTGCCTATTCGATCATCCGTGTGCTCAATCGGGAGGGCGAAGCCGTCGGCCCGTGGACGGGCATGCTGTCCAACGAGGAGCTGCTGACCGGCCTGCGCAACATGATGAAGCTTCGCGCCTTCGATGCCCGCATGCTGATGGCGCAGCGCCAGGGCAAGACGTCGTTCTACATGCAGCATCTGGGCGAGGAAGCCGTCAGCTGCGCCTTTCGCAAGGCCCTTCGCAAGGGCGACATGAATTTCCCGACCTATCGGCAGGCGGGCCTTCTCATCGCCGACGACTATCCCATGGTCGAGATGATGAACCAGATCTTCTCGAATGAAAGCGACCCGTTGCGCGGCCGTCAGCTGCCGATCATGTATTCGTCGAAGGAGCACGGCTTCTTCACCATCTCAGGCAATCTGGCGACCCAATATGTGCAGGCCGTCGGTTGGGCCATGGCTTCGGCCATCAAGAACGACAGCAGGATCGCGGCGGCCTGGATCGGCGACGGCTCGACGGCAGAATCCGATTTTCATTCCGCTTTGGTCTTCGCCTCCACCTACAAGGCCCCGGTCATCCTCAATATCGTCAACAACCAGTGGGCGATTTCCACCTTCCAGGGGATCGCACGTGGCGGCTCCGGCACGTTTGCCGCGCGCGGACTTGGTTTCGGAATTCCTGCCTTGCGCGTCGACGGCAACGATTACCTCGCCGTCTACGCGGTTGCTCGCTGGGCCACGGAACGAGCCAGGCGCAACCTTGGGCCGACCTTGATCGAATACGTCACTTATCGCGTCGGCGCCCATTCGACATCGGACGATCCAAGCGCCTATCGGCCGAAGACCGAGTCCGAAGCCTGGCCGTTGGGTGACCCGGTGTTGCGTCTGAAGAAGCATCTGATCGTCAGGGGCGCATGGTCGGAAGAACGCCATGTTCAGGCCGAGGCCGAAATCATGGACGAGGTCATCGAAGCCCAGAAGCAGGCAGAACATCACGGCACGCTGCATGCCGGTGGCAGGCCCTCGGTGCGTGACATCTTCGAAGGTGTCTATGCGGAAATGCCGCCCCACATTCGCCGCCAGCGGCAGAAGGCAGGTTTCTGAGATGGCCAGGATGACGATGATCGAGGCCGTGCGAAGCGCCATGGACGTTTCGATGGCCCGCGATGACGATGTGGTGGTTTTCGGCGAGGACGTCGGATACTTCGGCGGGGTGTTTCGCTGCACTCAAGGGTTACAGGCGAAATACGGCAAGACACGCTGTTTCGATACGCCGATCAGCGAATCCGGCATCGTCGGTACGGCCATTGGCATGGCGGCCTACGGCTTGAAGCCCTGCGTCGAGATCCAGTTCGCCGATTATATGTATCCGGCCTACGATCAGATCACCCAGGAGGCGGCCCGCATCCGCTATCGCTCGAACGGCGACTTTACGTGCCCGATCGTCCTTCGCATGCCGACGGGTGGCGGCATCTTCGGCGGCCAGACACACAGCCAGAGCCCGGAAGCGCTGTTTACGCATGTCTGCGGATTGAAGGTGGTCGTGCCCTCCAATCCCTATGACGCCAAGGGGCTGCTGATTGCCGCCATCGAGGATCCGGATCCGGTGATGTTCCTGGAGCCGAAACGGCTTTACAACGGGCCGTTTGATGGTCATCACGAACGGCCCGTCACCCCATGGTCGAAGCATGAGCTCGGCGAGGTGCCCGAAGGGCATTATTCGATTCCGATCGGAAAGGCCGACGTTCGACGCGCAGGCTCGGCGGTGACGGTGATCGCCTACGGCACGATGGTTCATGTCGCGCTGGCGGCCGCCGAGGATACCGGCATCGATGCCGAGGTGATAGATCTACGCAGTCTGCTGCCCCTTGATCTCGATACCATCGTGCAATCCGTCGGCAAGACGGGACGCTGTGTCGTCGTCCACGAGGCGACGCTGACGTCGGGATTTGGCGGCGAGATCGCATCGCTCGTGCAGGAACACTGCTTCTACCATCTTGAAGCGCCTGTCGTGCGCGTCGCCGGCTGGGACACACCGTATCCGCACGCCCAGGAATGGGATTACTTCCCCGGCCCCGGACGTGTCGGGCGAGCACTTGCCGAAGTCATGGAGGCCTGAGACATGGGCGAATTCATCATCAAGATGCCCGATGTCGGCGAAGGCGTGGCCGAGGCCGAACTCGTGGAATGGCATGTCAAGGCAGGCGACCCGGTAAAGGAAGATATGGTGATCGCCGCCGTTATGACCGACAAGGCGACCGTCGAGATCCCGTCGCCGGTCACGGGGACTGTCGTCTGGTTGGGTGCCGAAATCGGCGACAAGATCGCGGTCAAGGCGCCGCTTGTGCGCATCGAGACGGGCAGTGGTGCGGCGATCGAACGGGTCGACGCGCCTGCCGCTGCTGGCGCGAAGGCTCCTGAAAGTGCGACCCCCCCGACAGTTCAACCAAAAGACACAGCTGCGCCGACGGCTGCCCTCCCACCACGACCTCAGGCCGCGGTTCCCGCAGAAAAACCGCTGGCGTCGCCATCTGTTCGGCTTTTGGCAAGGGAAAGCGGCGTCGACCTGCGTCAGCTCAAGGGATCTGGCCCCGCCGGTCGCATCCTTCGCGAAGACGTCGAGCAATTCATCGCGCGCGGCGAACTGCCCTTCCTCCAACCGGCCATCGCGAAAAAAACGTCGACCGAGGAGGTCAAGCTCACCGGCCTTCGGCGCCGGATCGCCGAAAAGATGTCGCTGTCGACCTCTCGCATTCCCCACATCACCTATGTCGAGGAAGTCGACGTGACCGCGCTGGAGGAGCTGCGGGCCACGATGAACCGCGACCGCAAGCCAGAGCAGCCGAAACTCACCGTGCTGCCGTTCCTTATGCGGGCAATCGTCAAGGCGGTTGCCGAGCAACCGAGTGTCAACGCCACCTTCGACGACGATAAAGGCATCCTCACCCGGCATGGGGGCGTCCATATCGGCATTGCCGCCCAGACACCCGCCGGACTTGTCGTGCCCGTCGTCAAGAACGCTGAGGCACGCGGCATCTGGGATTGTGCGATCGAGATGAGCCGCCTGGCCGAGGCGGCGCGCGCCGGTAGCGCGACCCGCGACGAGCTCAGCGGCTCGACCATCACCATCAGTTCGCTTGGCGCGCTCGGCGGCATCGTCTCGACACCGGTGATCAACCACCCGGAGGTCGCCATTATCGGCGTGAACAAGATTGCCGTGCGCCCGGCCTGGGATGGCACGCAGTTCGTGCCGCGCAAGATGATGAACCTATCCTCGAGTTTCGACCACCGCATCATTGACGGATGGGATGCTGCCACCTTCGTCCAACGTGTCCGGGTGCTTCTCGAAACACCCGCCCTGATTTTCATCGAAGGCTAGGATTTATGAAAGAGATCGTCTGCAAGCTTCTCGTCATCGGCGCTGGACCCGGCGGTTATGTCTGCGCCATTCGAGCCGGGCAACTCGGTCTCGACACCGTCATCGTCGAGGCTGACAAGCCGGGTGGCACCTGCCTCAACGTCGGATGCATTCCTTCCAAGGCCCTCATCCATGCGGCCGAGGAGTTTGGTGCTGCCAAGCAGATGCTGACCGGCAGAAACGCAATGGGCATCGGTATCGAGGCCGCGACCATCGACCTCGCCAAGACCATTGCCTGGAAGGACGGCATCGTCGGCCGCCTGAACAGCGGTGTCTCCGCGCTGCTGCAGAAGGCAAGGGTCAAGATCGTTCACGGCCGCGCGGCCTTCCGCGACGGTAAGACGGTCGAGGTCGAGACCGAGACGGGCATGCAGGTCATCCGCGCGGAGACTGTTGTTATCGCCACAGGTTCTAAGCCCGTGGAACTTTCCGCCCTTCCTTTCGGCGGTCGGGTGATCTCGTCCACCGAGGCGCTCTCGCTCGGCGAAGTGCCGAAGAGACTGGTTGTCGTCGGAGGCGGTTACATTGGCCTCGAACTCGGTATCGCTTTTGCCAAGCTGGGCTCAGAGGTAACAGTCGTCGAAGCCACCCAGCAGATACTGCCGCAATATGATGCCGACCTGGTGCGACCCGTCGCGCGCCGGCTTGGTGATCTCGGCATTCGCACCCTGACGGGAGCGGAGGCAAAGAGCCTCTCGGACGACGGCAATGCACTTGTCGTCGAGACATCGGGCGGACAGCAACAACTGCTGCCTGCCGACCGGGTGCTTGTCACGGTCGGTCGGCGGCCGCGATCGGCAGGCTCAGGTATCGAAGAGCTCGATCTCGATCGCAGCGGGCCGTACCTTCGCATCGATGATCGCTGCCGCACCTCCATGCGGGGCGTCTATGCAATCGGCGACGTCACCGGTGAACCGATGCTGGCCCATCGCGCCATGGCGCAGGGAGAAATGGTCGCCGAGATCATTGCCGGCAGGAAGCGCGCCTGGGACAAACGCTGCATTCCGGCGATCTGCTTTACCGATCCGGAAATCGTGACTGCCGGGCTTTCGCCGGACGAGGCACGTGCTCAAGGCTATGCGATCCGCGTCGGACAATTCCCGTTCAGCGCAAATGGCCGGGCGATGACCATGCTGTCGGAGGAGGGCTTCATACGCGTCGTCGCCCGGGCCGATACCAATCTCGTCCTTGGCCTGCAGGCCGTAGGCGTCGGCGTTTCCGAACTCTCAGCGGGTTTTGCACTGGCCATCGAGATGGGCGCGCGGCTGGAGGACCTCGCCGGTACGATCCATGCGCATCCGACGCGCAGCGAGGCTCTCCAGGAGGCTGCCCTCAAGGCGCTCGGGCACGCATTGCACGCCTGAAGCGATTTCCGTCCCAAGCTCGGATCGCGAGACGCAAAATCGGTTTGGAGCTGGGGCATTATCTGATAGCTAGCGCGCTCACGCTGACGGAGCAGTTGAGAATGGCGGCCGCATTGTATCGAGACTACATCGTTGACCTGAAAGCCAGGATCGATGACCTTCACGCCAACGCGGAGCGCTACCAGACCTACGCGTTGACGATGGAACTGCTAGCCCAAAAGAACCTCGTCAGCTACTCCGCAAAGAAAGCGAAAGGTCTGACGGAAGGCCTGTCCTACCGCCGCGACTTCACGACCGGTCAGGCTGTCCAGATGCAGCAGCAGGGTGCCTATCCTCTGTTCGCGGGATTTTTCAATCTCGGCCAGTTTCTGGCCTTCACCGGACAGGGGCGCGAGCAGGATGCGAAGCAGTTCGCCGAGCTTCTAACCGACAATTGGCAGTACCCGACCTGCGCGGTGCATTTCGTCTTCCGCCAGAAAGGACAACCAAAGACTTTGTCGACAAGGATGCATTTTGTTGGATTGAACGGAGAGGCGGAAACTGCAGCCTACGAGCAGAAGGCCCATCGTGCGGGCAGCATGGTGCAGCACCGGCCCTTCTCGTCTAATCTGTTCTGGGAATGGAAATAGCCGCTGCGCACGCAGTGCCAGGCATCGGCAAATTCGTCCGTTGTTCGTCATCTCGCCGCCCTGGCTCGTGTTCCTTTTCACCAGAAGCATGCGGCAGGGCGCTGACATTTTCGACGACTTACTCGGCCTGTCCTGGCGCGACGCAGCCGTCGACCAGAATGGTGTGGTGTCCTGCGATCACGGCCGTTCGACGGTGGCGTTTCTAGGCAACGCCGCTCTCGGCAGGCTCCTCGAGAGGTCAGGCTGCAGGACGGATGTTGTGGTTCATCCGGAACAAGTTGCCCGGGTCGTATTTCCTTTTCAGGTTGACGAGACCCTCGTAGTTGTCGCCGTACGTGGCCTTCAGGCGTGCGTCGCCTTCGTCGCCCATCATGAAGTTCGGATAAGCGCCGCCGAGATCGAACGGGTGGACCGCCTGCCAATAGTCGGTTGCCCATTTCTTCAGCGTCGGCGCCTGATGCGGGTCGGCGTCGACCCCAGCAATCACCATCGACCACGTGGCATCGCGGCAATTCCATGCCGTTTCATTTTTTGCCTTGCGGTGGACAGCGGCGTCGATCGGGTAGAGGTGCATGCACGAGGGTTCGCTGGGCGCCTTGGCAACCTGCTCGATGTGCGCTTCGATCGCTGCGTCGGGAAGCGTCTTCACGAAGTCGCCCTTCCAGTACCATTGTAGGCCTTTCGGATAGAGCCCGTCGAACATGGCTTGAAGGGCTGGGTATTGTATCGGACCGGCAAAATCGATAATCGGCTCGGGAAGCGCCTTGCGGACGGCGTTGACTGCCTTCTCCCCGTCGGCGACTGCCCCGTTGTATGAAACGAGCATCACGCAGATCCGCTTGCCACGATGGTCCACCGGGAATGGATCGGCCGAGGGAACTGTCTGTAGCCCAAGGAAAATGTAGAACTCGTCCGGCGCGGTCGGCAGAAACTCGCGGTACCAGCGCATAATATCCGCGGCCTTCTCCAACTCCCAGAAGATCGGACCGGCATAGACGGTGTCCGCAGGGTGCGCCTCGAACAGAAAACTGGTGACGACGCCAAAGTTGCCGCCGCCGCCGCGCAGCCCCCAGAAGAGATCGGGGCGCTCAGTCTTACTCGTGATGACGAACGTGCCGTCCGCCAGCACCACGTCGGCCTCGATCAGATTGTCGATGGCAAGCCCGTATTGGCGGGTGAGGTATCCGTGGCCGCCGTTCAGCGTCAGGCCCGCTACGCCTGTGGTCGAGACGATACCGAAGGGGATTGCAAGCCTAAAGCCGTGGGTGGCATGGTCGACGTCGCCAGTTGTGCACCCGCCGCCGACGCGAACGGTCCGCCTTACCGGATCGACGCGCACACCCCGCAGCAGCGACAGATCGATGACGAGGCCGTCGTCGACGCTGGCAAATCCAGCTCCGTTGTGGCCGCCGCCGCGGACGGCGATCGGAAGTTCGTTGTCGCGGCCGAAGTTTACGGCGGCACTCACGTCCGCTGCATCCGTACACTTTGCGATCAGCAGCGGCCGCTTGTCGATCATGGCGTTGTACAGCTTGCGGGCGTCCTCGTAGTCGACATGATCGCGTCCGATAAGAGCGCCGCGAAGATTCTGTGTGAGCTTCCCGATGTTTTCGCTGTTCATTACACCCTCCTGAAGCCGAGCCTGGAGTTCCTGACGTCGGATCGAACGCTGGCGAGACGCGTTCACGAGAACGATGCACTGACGACTGACTTCGCTCCCCACAGCGGTCGATTTTCGAGCTCAAAGAATGCGCTAAAAGATGCGGATAGTCTATAATCCTCCCAGTCATAGCTAGCCTTGAAGATGCCGCGCCTGAGCGGCGAAGGAAAATGAGCTTCGCAAATTCGGTCATGAGCAAACCTGATGCCCAAGGGCGTCCCGACGGGATACTTTGATTTCCTCGATCCCCTCCGGGTGCGAACAGCCCCTGCGCCACAGCGTGGCACGACGGCGACGCTCGTGGTATTTTTTTAAGAACGGTGGAGCGGAATGGACGTCGATGCAGACGATTGAGGATTGGCTAAGTCAACTCGGTCTTGGCAAGTACGCCGAGGCCTTCGTCGAGAATGACGTTGATCTGCGAGCGCTCCCTCATATCGCGGAATCCGACCTCCGGGAGCTCGGCGTCTCGCTTGGGCACCGGAAGATTATTCTAGCTGCTATAAACGGACTTGCGCAGCAACGTCCGGACGAACAGCCTGCTGCTTCAGCCGCTACCGAGGCCGCGTCCGAAACTGCGGCTGACCGGCGACTGCTCAGCGTGCTCTTCTGCGACCTGGTCGGGTCGACCGCGCTGTCGGCGCAGCTCGACCCGGAAGACATGCACGAGTTGACCCGCCGTTATCAGGATAGCGTCGCCGGCGCAGTCACGCGGTTCGGAGGCTACGTCGCCAAGTATCTCGGAGATGGCGTGCTTGCCTATTTCGGATGGCCCATGGCATACGAGGACCATGCCGAGCGTTCAATCCGGGCCGGCCTCGAGGCGATGGCCGCCGTCGACGCCCTGCAGTCGCCCAACACGCAGCAATTGAAGGCGCGCATTGGCATCGCATCAGGGCACGTGGTCGTTGGCAACACCGACGGTAGCGCGAAGGAGCGTGCATCGATCGCGGGAGACACTCCCAACCTGGCAGCACGCCTGCAGGCCGCGGCCGCCCCAGGCCAGATCGTGGTCTCCGACAGCACCCGCCGCCTCGCTGGGCAATCGTTCGAAATCCAGAGCCTCGGCGAGCAGGAGCTCAGAGGCTTCACCTCGCCCATTGCGCTGTTCGAAGTCCGCGGTGAGCGAGAGGTGGATAGCCGTTTCGAAGCCTCGCATGCCACCGGGCTTTCGAAATTTGTCGGCCGCGTTAGTGAGATCGGGCTGCTGCTCGAACGGTGGGAGTTGGCGAAGGCCGGCCAAGGCCAGGCGGTCTTCCTGTCGGGGGAGGCTGGCATCGGGAAATCTCGCCTAATCGAGGCTTTCGAAGAGCATCTGCAAGAGACACAGCATGAACTCATCCGATTGCAATGTTCACCCTATCACGCTACCTCGGCCTTTTACCCGATCGTCGAGCGACTAAGCCGGGTCGCATCGTTTGCCCCGACAGATGACCGGAACACGCGCGTCGAAAAGTTTTGCACCCTTGTTCGCCTCTACGGCGAAAGTCCCTCCGAGGTTGGCGCGATCTATGCCGAGCTGCTTTCGCTCGACGTCGGCGACGAGTTCAGGCCGCCGGATCTCCCCGCCCACCAGCGCAAGGAACTTCTCGTCCGCACATTGGCGAACCGTTTGCTGCTTGCGGCCAGGATCGCACCGGTGCTCATGGTCGTCGAAGACGCGCACTGGATGGACCCGTCCACCAGCGAAGTTCTGAGAGAAGTCGTCAGCCGGCTTCACGGCACAGCCGCCCTTGTCGTTGTGACCCATCGACCGGAATGGAGCGCGGACTGGGCAAGCGGACTGGCGCAGGCGACGACCCTCTCCATTGGGCGCCTGACCCGGCAGCAGATGCGCGAGCTGATCGAATCGATGGTCTCCGACATTCCCGAACAGCTTGCCGAACGGATTGCGGAGCGAACGGACGGAGTGCCGCTGTTCGTCGAGGAGTTGACCCGGTCGATCGTGGAGAGCGGAAAGTCGACGTCGCTCAACTTAGAGATCCCGGACAGTCTGCAGGGCTCCCTGATGACACGTCTCGATCGTTTGGCGACGACGGCCAAGAAGGTCGCGCAAATTGCCGCCGTAATAGGCAGGGAATTCGATCGCGGCCTTCTTTCGAAGATCGCAGGCCTCGACGAGCGAACGCTCGAGGAAGCACTGAACCAGCTCGAGTCCAGCCAGATCGTCGTCGAAGGCGGCGTTTTGCATGATGCTCTCGTTTTTCGCCATGCGCTCATTCAGGATGCGGCCTACCAATCGCTCCTCAACCGGCGCCGTCGACATTTCCACGAGGAGATCGCCAGGGTTCTCATCGACCAGTATGCCGACGTCGCTGCCACGCAGCCCGAGCTCATTGCCCAGCACTACGAGAAAGCGCAACGGATTGAGCTCGCGCTTCCCTACTGGATGAAGGCCGGAGAACGCGCCCTTGCACGATCAGCCAACTATGAGGCGGTCGACCATTTCCAGAACGCCCTGGCGATCGCAGAGCAGTTGCCCAAAGGACCTGACCGGCAAACGGACCTGCTCGCCGCGATCCTAAAACTCGGCGACGCCCTCTTCGCTGCGGGCCGCATGACGGATTCGCTGGCGAAATACAGGCTGGCTGCCCCATTGGCACGCGAAGCGACCGACACGCAAGCCTTTGTTCGCGCGGTGATCGGTCTTGACGGCTCCAAATTCCTCTCCTCGAATTCGCTTGCCGAAACGTTGCCGCTTCTCGAGGAAGCCCTGGCGATGGTTGAACCAGCGGATAAGAGGTCGCGATGCCAGCTTCTCAGCCGCCTTGCGCGGGCATACACCTACCTGAGCGACAGCAAGAACGCCGCAAAATGCCACGGTGAAGGAATCGAACTGGCCCGACGGGTTGGCGATAAAACTGCGCTTGTGGAGCTCTCCACTCTGCCATTCCTGACACCGGCACCGGTCAAATCCGTCATGGAGAGAAACGATCGGATCGTTCGCCTAGATGAAATAAGACGCCTCGCGGGTGAGATCGACGACGACGATGTGCAAAGCCGAGCGCTTTCAATTGACGCCTACGTCTCCACGGAGCTCGGCGACCGCGCACGAGCCGATCGGGCGGTTGACGCGCTGGAAGAACTTGGTACCAAGCGGCAGCATCTCAACGTCCAGTTCTACGCTCGCATCGCAAGAGCGATGATGGCCATCCTCGATGGAAGGTTCACCGCCGCGGAAGAGTTCGCTGAAGAAGCGCTGAAGCTGGGGATGCGGAACCTTGGCGCGGCGCCCGAGGGCGTTTACGGCATGCAGATGTTCGCGATCCGACGGGAGCAGAGCCGCCTCTCGGAGGTCGCACCGGTCATGAAACTGTTGATCGAGGAAAACCCGGAGGAAACCATCTGGCTACCGGGTTTTGCCTTGGTTGCCTTTGACCTCGGGTATCGGGAAGCGGCCCAGCGGAGGTTGAGCGAGCTTGCCCGCACGGGCTTCGCCCTTCCGCTTGACGGAAAGCGAAGTGCGTCCCTCTCGTTCCTGACGGAAGTCGCCGCCGGTCTCGGCGACGCGGATGCTGCCCAGACCCTCTATAAGCTTATGCTCGACTACAAGGAGATGACCGTCACGATAGGTATGGCGACCGTTTGCTTCGGCGCGGCAAGCCGCTATCTGGGAGTGTTGGCAGCCGCGTTGGGTGAATTCGACAGAGCGTCGGAGCACTTTGAGCACGCGCTCGAGATGAACTCGGCAATCGGCTCGCGGCCGTGGCTCGCACACACACAGGCAGATTATGCGGACTTGCTGATGAAAATAGGTAGCCGGGCCGCGATAAAGAGAGCAATGTCGCTATCCGAGCATGCCCGGTCAACTGCGGCCGAACTGGGAATGGTGCGGCTGCAACAGCGACTGAAGCCAACGATTCATTAGGACCAGCAGTTCGCTGCTTTTGGTGGGAAGAAGGTCTCGTCATGCCACGCTACATCATTGAAAGAAACTTTGCAGAGCAACTCGATTTATCGAAAGACGGGGTCGAGCAAATCAACCTGATCAACGATCAGGAAGGAGTGAAGTGGATTTTTTCCTTCCTCAGCGCGGACAGGAAAAAGACTTACTGCCTTTACGAGGCGCCCAATACGGAAGCCATTCTCGCCGCGGCCCGGAGGAACAATGTCCCGGCGGATGTAATCATTGAGGTTAGCGAGGAGATCGGTCCCAATATGTTTGCGTAGTGCTTCTTCGCCACGCACACTCTTGGCGCAAGGCGCTGCCGCGCATGCTGCCCAGTCGTAACAGGTCCAGAGAAATATTCGTCATATCGCAATGGCATACTGCGGGCCGCGAGCTCTCGCTGCGCTGCTGGCGATCTAGGTCCCCTAGATGATAACCACTAGCCGCCCCGAATCGAGCCCCGCCAAACCAGCTCGGCACGGAGTCTGATCGACTGCTCGGAAATGGTGTCGCCGTTTTCCGATTGCGGTTGCGAAAGCCACTCCACTGCCTTGGAAGCTATCGCTGAAACCGGCTGCGCGAAGGTCGTCAGGTCGTAGGACGACCATGAGGCCTGGTCGATATCGTCGAAGCCGGCAATGCATAGCTGGTCCGGCACCGATATCGAAAACTGGTGGCGGGCGGCGTCCATGAATCCGCAAGCCAGGAGGTCGGTTGCGCAAAAGACCGCGTCCGGGCGCTCGGTGCGCGTCAACATTCGCTGCGCCAGGACTTTCCCTGCTTCATAACCCGTCCAGCCATGGCGTTCGACGGAAACCTTGATTCCGAGCGCATTCGCTGCCGCGACAAATCCCTGTTCTCGAGCCATCAGGCTTGGTGTTCCAGCTTCCGAGTTGGCGAAGGCGAGCTTTCGGCATCCGGCCCTGACGAAAGCCGTA
The DNA here is from genome assembly GCF_000577275.2 of Rhizobium favelukesii. Taxonomy (NCBI): domain Bacteria; kingdom Pseudomonadati; phylum Pseudomonadota; class Alphaproteobacteria; order Hyphomicrobiales; family Rhizobiaceae; genus Rhizobium; species Rhizobium favelukesii. Next base: position 308,782 of record NZ_HG916855.1, on the reverse strand, counting down.
ACCACACGTCCGGCCGCCTCGTCATCGTCGAGATTAATCCGCAAAGGACCGGGCTGTTCGTCATCGCGGTTGATGAGGACAAGCCGCTGTCCGCTGCGCAGACAGAGTTGCGCAATGGATTTGTCCGGCATTCCCGAGAGCATGATCGAGGCATCCGCGCGATAGCGGATCGCCTGGCGAAGGGCACGATCAACGCTGCCGTCCGAGCGATCCGTATTGATCAGCATGGCGACCTTGCCGGCGTTCTGAAGCAATAGTGTCAGTTCGCGCAGCAAAGCAGAACGATAGGGTGTTGCCACGTCCGACACGATGAGACAAACAATGCCGCTCTCATTGCGCATCAGACCGCGGGCGAGCTCATTGACGTGATAGCCGAGCGCTTCGGCGGCCTCGAGCACCTTGCGCCGGGTCTCCGTCGATACGCTTGCACCCGGCGTGAACGTCCGCGATACCGCCGATCGCGACACACCCGCCCTCTCGGCGACCTCCTGGGCGCTAGCAAACAGCTTTTCGGACACGCAGTTGGATCTCCGGTTTCGATGAATTTTGCACGTTGCTGCAAGAGCGTGCAAGCATCCCGGTCGACAGCGATATATGAAACTTTCAAGACAGACGCTGCTAGGGTCAGCTTCACGAGAGCCCGCATTTGCACGCGCTTGCAGTGTCGAATCGGTGACGCCGCTGATTGCGACATGAAGCAGGCTTGTGCAAAAACGGTCGAAAAGGGTGGCGTCAGAGCGACATTGTGAAAACGCGGCGGCTTGCGCCCGCGTTTGTCCTCGCCACAGAGATCACCGTCTATCGCAGCGGCCGCCGCGACGATCTCACGGGGGAATTCGCGTCTTTGGCAGCGACCTCTCGCGTCACAGCATGCCCCCTATCGGTTCTGCATGACTCGGGATCTGAAAAGTCCAGGGACCCCCATTGAGGCTGGGTCGGATTCAACATTGTCGATCACGAGGCTGTTGGCAAATTTGTTGATGGACGGTTCGCGCCATTGATCGACAGCCTGCAAGACCCGTGACCAATGGCTGGTCGTCGATCGTCAGGACCATTTCAGCGCTTGGCGGCAAACAGCGCGCTGTCGCATTGAGCAGGTGTTGCGATCGAATGCACCTGCTCATTAAGCGACTGGCCATGGCACAACCAGATGATGATCAGTTGATGAAGCGGATTGCCAGCATCAGCCGATCGCCAAGGGTGGGAGGAGATGCCCTGTGGAAGCAGGAGGTGTCCTGAACGAAGCCCGTGCCGGCAGGCCCCTCGATGGTGATTTCATTCTCCTGACCGTATTGTCTGTAGACCGCCTCCTGGCTTGCACGCGCCGACCCGAGCAGCATTCGCAACGGCTTGCGCTTGTGCGAGCGTTTCATCATCACGTGCGCTCCCGAATAGCGGTCCGTGTCGGTGATGTAGAAACTCGCATAAACGAAATTATAGCCCTCGACGTCGTAGTGATAGTCGATGACGCCATGTTTCAAGCGGCGTCGTTCCTCGTCGCTCATCGATGAGGCAAAGCTCCAATCCAGAATCGTCGTGATCTTTCTGGGCTCGTGACCGAGATACTTGCGAACGATTGAACGCAACACTGGATCATTGATGACCTTCTGCACTGCAGGGCATCGCGCAGGGTCTGATACGCCTCCAATCGGCATAGGTCTTCCGTCAGCAGCTACCCCGCCTGAGACATCAGAATAGCGAAAGGTCGGTCCTTTCGGATCATAGATCGCGTGCAAAGGCTCAGAGAGCGCGAAGGTCTTGATCTCGTCCACGATATGACCGGGCAGGTTCAAGCCAACGAAGACGGCTTCATCTCGGATGGTTTGAACAATATCGGCAATCTTTGCATCGCCAAAGAGGGTCGGCATCAGCCACTTGCCCATGCTTTTGCGCGGGGGCCTGAGAAATTCGACTGCGCCTCGACCTGAGCTGTATGCGACGCGAACGGTTCTGAAGCGTCCTAGTATATAAGCGAGATTTTTTTGTTTAATTCGTCTTGCAATGCTGGCGATACCCATTGCTTTATTCCTCCCTGGGACTCTCAACCCCCAGCCCCGACGCAATTTAATATGACTATTCATGTCTGGGAATTTATCAAAGCATCGTGAGTTGATGCCGAAAGAGGTATTTCGAGGTCAACTTTATGGCGTATGGAATGAGCTTTTCGCTCGCACCGGGAACTCTTCCTCGGCGGTTTGGGTGTGTGCGCAGGTGGTGCAAGATGTTCGAGCGGCCGTTCGCGGTTCATGACGCAAAAGCCGCAACGCTGCCCGACCGTCGCCACCCCGATGAGGCCTCCTGATCGACCTTGTCGTTGAAACTGTCCCCAATCAAATCTCTCGTTAAGGTAGATCCACTCACCCCTGATGCTCGCGACGGCGTGCGGCGCGATCGGTAGGCCGGGAGATAAGCGGCCCGTGAAAAGGAACGGATTTCAAAACGATACCAATCCTCTTCTGGCCACGGTTGGCCGCCGACATCCGGTAGGCCCCATCGCCTTATACACGCACCAATAAGCCTATCGGGGTATGCCCTGCGGTGCCGGATACTGCGGATTACTGTCGTTCTCTCTCGCCACAAACGTGACAGGATAGTGCCCGTGGACATGTGTCGCATTGCGATTGGGGGCGTTTGGAATGTTGAGGATCAGCATCAAAAACCGCGATTTTTTGAGCGCCTACGGTGGCACCTCGAGTGTTTACAGCGCAGCGACTGCGGGCAGTGCTCTCCTCGTGAACGCAACGATGGTTTCGTCGACTGGCGGCGACCGGCCGATTGCTGACTTGGGTGCAGTGGGATCGGTGAACGCCTCGCTGACGGGATCTCCGGCTGCGGCATTTCCCCTCCTGAATGGGGCGGCCGCGCAGCAAACGCCGCCGGCAGCAAATACCGTTTCTCCGGTCGACAGCAGTGCCATCTTCGCATTGGATGCCGCAACAACGCCAACAGCGAGCTCGACGGATGGTTCCCAGCCGGCAGCAAAGCCACGCACCGTCCTGCCACCCGACCCCGCCACCGCCATCGCCACAACGTCTCTGGACCCTGCTTTGTCGGACGCTCCCACTGCCTCGTTGGTCTCGGGCGTGAGTGATACGTCGAGTGCTCCGATCATGAAGTTCTCCTCGGCTGCAAGTGTTGACGCGACACGTGTTGACGCGACAAGTGAGGACACTTCATCTGCTTCGACGACGACGGCCACGGCCACAGCGACGACGGCTCCGCTGGCGCTTGTAACAACGGCGGCCGTCGCCGCCCCCGTCAACAAGATCGCCAAAGAAAACGAGAAACCGGGCGATCCGATCAGCGAGTGGGGCCTCGACGGCGACGGCGGCGGCACGATTCAGGGCTTTGCAACGGAAATCAGCACCAACATTGGCCAGACAGTCGACTTCAAGATCGCGACTGACTCGACCCACTACCGCATCGACATCTATCGTCTGGGCTATTACGGCGGCGATGGTGCACGCAAGGTTGCCTCGATCGATAAGTCACTGACGACGGCGCAGATACAGCCGCACCCCATCGTCGATATGTCGCTCGGCCTGATCGACTGTGGAAACTGGTCGGTCTCGGCGAGCTGGGAGATTCCGGCAGACGCCGTATCGGGCGTCTATATCGCCAAGCTGGTCCGCGAGGACGGCACGGAAGACGCAAGCATCATTCCATTCGTCGTGCGTGACGACGCCTCAACCAGTGACATCGTCTTCCAGACCTCTGATACGACCTGGCAGGCCTACAATGCATGGGGTGGGGCAAGCCTCTACTACGGGGAGGTTCCGGTCGATCCAGCAGATATGATCGGCTACCTGCCGCCCAATTGCAGTTGCGGCCTGACGGCAATCGGTCGTGCATCTGCCATCAGCTACAACCGTCCGATTATCACGAACACAAGCCCGACTGGCGGAACGTGGGATTACATTTTCGGCGCCGAACATTCTGCTATCCAGTGGCTTGAGCAGAACGGCTACGACGTATCCTACGTCTCCGGCGTCGATGCGGCCCGAAATGGCAATCTGCTCCTCAACCATCAAGCATATCTGTCGGTCGGACACGACGAGTACTGGTCTGCCGAGCAGCGTGCCAATGTCGAGGCTGCACGTGACAGCGGCGTCAATCTCGCCTTCTGGAGCGGCAACGAATGCTATTGGAAGGTGCGTTGGGAAAGCAGCATCGACGGCAACGGTCAAGCCTATCGCACGATGGTGTGCTACAAGGAGACCTGGGGAACGAGCAGCGATCCGAGTGACATCGGCACCGGCACATGGCGGGATCCACGCTATGCCGATCCCGGACAGCAGCCGGAGAACGCATTGACCGGTACCATGTTCACGGTCGACAGCTACCGCACCGACACCATTTCCATACCGTTCGACTATTCAAATCTTCGCTTCTGGCGCAACACGGACGTTGCCAACCTTCAGCCTGGCGAAACCTATAATCTCGTTCAGAACCTGCTTGGCTACGAATGGGATTCCGACGTCGAAAACGGGTTCAGACCGGACGGCCTGATCAACCTGTCACTCTCTTCGGTGGCGGTAAGCACTTATCTTCGTGACTATGGCACCAGCATTGGCGATGCTGTCGCAAACCACAGCCTGACAATGTACAGGGCCGAAAGCGGAGCCTTGGTATTCGGCGCCGGCACCGTCTTCTGGTCATGGGGACTAAACGACCAACACCAGGGTACGTCCACGCCAACCGACCCTAATGTCCAGCAAGCCATGGTCAACATGTTTGCAGATATGGGAATCCAGCCAACCACGCTGGACGCCAGCCTTATCCTCGCCACGCAATCAACCGACAGCGTCAAGCCAACATCGACGATCACGTCGCCAATCATTGGTGCGAGCTTCGTCGAAGGCCAGCATGTCACGATCACTGGCACCGCCCAGGACTTCGGCGGGGGCATCATCGCCGGCATCGAGGTTTCGACCGACGGTGGGACGCATTGGTTCAAGGCAACTGGCCGCGAAAACTGGAGCTACAACTGGGTCGTCCAGGCGAGCGGTACCTACACGATCATGTCACGTGCTGTGGATGACAGTGTCAACCTGGAGACGCCATCCTCCGGAAAGCAGGTTGCCGTAACCTTGCCCGACACAACGGGTCTTTGGACGCTGGCATCCAAACCTGTGCTCGAGACTGCGATCGACCGCGACGGTGTCGAACTCGGGCTCCGCTTCCAGTCCACCACGGGCGGCTACATTGAGGGGATCCGTTTCTACAAGGGCTTCTACAACGTCGGTGAGCATACGGTCAGTCTGTGGGACGCAAATGGTACGCTGCTTGCAACCGGTGTATCAACGGGCGAATCTCTTTCCGGCTGGCAAACAGTCATGTTCTCCTCGCCGATTCATATTTCGGCCGGAACGACCTATGTCGCCTCCTATCATAGCAATGGTTATTACTCTGTCACCGAGAACTACTTCACCTCGACCTACAGCAGCGGCGTACTGAAGGCAGTCGATGGCGGCAGCGCCTATGCATATGGCGCAACCAGCACTTTTCCGGGCAATAACGCTGGCGGATCCAACTACTGGGTTGACGTCGTGTTCGACGCCGGTCCAAACACTTCACCCGTTGCAACCGGCGATGGCGGCTTCACCATCTCGCGCAACGGCAGTTTGACATTGTCATTTGCCTCTCTTGTAGCAAACGATACCGATGCGAACGGCGATGCCCTGACGATCATTGGCGTCGGCAACGCAGTCAACGGAACGGTTGCTCTGGATACTCAAACTGGCAACGTCATCTTCACACCGAACGCGAACTACACCGGTCCGGCCAGCTTCAGCTACACGCTTTCCGATGGGCGGGGAGGAACGGACCAGGGAAGCGTAACCGTCTCTGTGGAGGAGATTGCGGCCGGTGTCTCGCTGTTTCAACCAAACGAAGGGCCAACCGGGCAAGCCTTTAGCGACAATTCCGCCATCGAGTTGGGCATGAAGTTTACGGCATCGAGCAGCGGTTCGCTCACCGGAATTCGATTCTACAAGGCGGCCGGCTCTACCGGCACTCATACTGGCTCCATCTGGAGCGCCGATGGCACGCTGCTGAGCACGGTAACGTTCACAAATGAGTCTTTAAGCGGCTGGCAGACTGCGCAGTTCTCCAATCCGCTCCAAATCCAGGCCGGGGTGACATATGTGGCGTCCTACCACGCGACCGGGACCTACGTTGCGACAGCGGGCTACTTCAACTCTGCGCATACCAATGGTGCTCTGACTGGCCTTTCGGCGACGGCAAGCGGCGGGAACGGTGTCTATTCCTATGGAACTGGCACGACTTTCCCAACGTCTAGCTATCAGGCATCCAATTACTGGGTCGATGTCGTATTCAACCAATCGACGGTGAATTCAGTGCCCGTTGCAGCTAATGACAACGGCTTCAACACATACGCAAATACGGCATTGTCAATCGCCTCGGCAGCTCTTCTAGCAAACGACAATGACCCGGACGGCGATCCACTGTCGATTACGGGCGTTGCGAATGGGGCAAACGGCACGGTCACCTTCGACAGCATCACGAATACGATTATGTTCACTCCGACGGCAGGCTACGTCGGAGCAGCAAACTTCTCCTACACTATTGCTGATGGCCGGGGTGGAACTGCCTCCGCAACGGTCAGCTTGACGGTTGGTCCGCAGCCAACGGGCACCGGTCTGTTTTCGTCGAACGACACACCGACCAATCTCGCGGAAAACGATCCAGGATCCGTCGAGCTCGGCGTCAAGTTCGTTGCCTCCGAACGAGGCGAGATCGCCGGCCTGCGCTACTATAAGAGCGCGCAGGATACAGGCACGCATGTCGGTTCGCTGTGGAGCAGCACGGGGGTCCTTCTGGCGTCGGCAACATTCACGAACGAAACAGCAAGCGGCTGGCAGTCGGTAACCTTCTCGCAGCCTGTCAGCATCTCGGCAGGCGTGACCTATGTGGCGAGCTATCACTCGAACGGCTTCTATGCTGCGACGCCAAACTATTTCGCCAGCAGCCATTCCAATGGCGCCCTGACGGCGCCGTCAAGCGGCAACGGTGTCTATGCCTACGGTACAGGCAGCCTGTTCCCGACTGCGACCTACAACGCAACAAACTACTGGGTGGACGTACTTTATCAAACGGCAACTCAAAACGCAGCGCCTCTGGCTGCGAACGACACAGGGATTTCCGGCGCAGCGAATACGCCGTTGACGATCCTTGCCTCAGCCTTACTCGCCAATGACAGCGATCCCGACGGCGACGCAATTTCCGTTACCGGCGTCGGCAATGCAGTGAACGGAACGGTGTCCTTCGACAGCCAGTCGAGCATGATCACATTTACACCGTCGACGGGCTACACCGGGTCTGCAAGCTTCTCCTACACAATCACCGACGCGAAGGGCGCAACGGCCACGGCGCAGGCATCCCTCGCCATTTCTAACCAGGGCAGCGAGCAGAACGTCTTTGCCGCCGGTACGACGCCTGCGATCATCTCGGTCAATGACAACAGCCCGGTCAATCTCGGCATGAAGTTCCAGTCGGATGCAGCAGGCTGGATCACCGGCATTCGTTTCTACAAGAGTGAGGAAAATACCGGAGCCCACACGGGCTATCTCTGGACGGCAAGCGGCACATTGCTTGCGAGTGCGACCTTCACCAATGAGAGCGCAAGCGGTTGGCAGTCCGTCAATCTCTCGCAACAGGTCGCAATCGATGCCGGCACGACATACGTCGTCTCCTACAGCACGAACGGCAATTATTCGGCAACGGGCAACTTCTTCAGTGACAGCACGACAAACGGCAATCTGCAGGCCATGTCGTCGGCGCTCAGTGGTGGCAACGGCGTCTATGGATACGGCTCCAGCGGGCTGTTTCCGACAAGCACATACAACAGCACCAATTACTATGTGGACGTGGCATTCAAGCAGCAGCTCGCAGCGTAATGGCGAGTGGGGGAGTATCAATGACAGGTGGCGACACGCGCCTCCCAGTAACGATTTTGGCGGGTTTCCTCGGCGCGGGAAAGACAACCATCCTCAACCATGTTTTGCGTAACCGGGAAGGACGCCGGGTCGCCGTGATCGTCAACGACATGAGCGAGATCAATATCGATGCCGAGCTCGTTCGTGATGGTGGCGCCAATCTGTCACGCACCAATGAAACGCTGGTCGAACTGACCAATGGGTGCATCTGTTGCACACTGCGCGACGATCTCTTGAGCGAAGTGCATCGGCTTGCTGGCGACGATCGCTTCGACTACCTGCTGATCGAGGGCACCGGCATCGCCGAACCTTTGCCGATCGCCGCCACATTCTCCTTTCGCGACGAAAATGGCAGTGCGCTCTGCGACGTTGCGCGGCTGGATACGATGGTTTCCGTCGTCGACGCAGCGAACCTGCTTGCAGACTACTCAAGCGCAGATTTCCTGAGTGATCGCGGGGAGACCCGCGACGCCGATGACGAACGGACACTCGTCGATCTCCTGGTGGAGCAGATCGAATTCGCCGATGTCGTCGTCATCAACAAGATCTCGGATGTCAGTTCCGAAACACGCGCGATGGTGCGCCAGATCGTTGCCGCGCTCAATCCCGATGCCCGCGTCATCGAAACGGACTTCGGCGATCTGCCGCTTTCCACCATTCTGGATACCGGTCTTTTCAGCGAAGCCAAGTCGGCCCGTCATCCGTATTGGCACAAGGAGCTCTACGGCTGGGGCGATCATGTCCCAGAAACCGAAGAGTACGGCATTTCGAGCTTCGTCTATCGCGCGCGCCGCCCCTTCGACCCCGCAGCGCTCGATCGCTTCCTCGCGCAGCGTTGGCCGGGCCTCATTCGCGCCAAGGGGCACTTCTGGCTGGCAACACGGCCGAGCGAAATCGGACTGCTTTCCATTGCCGGCACACAGCGGCGCACGGACACCAAGGGCTTCTGGTGGGCGAGCGTGTCCAAGGCACATTGGCCACGCTATCCGCAATTCCGCCAGTTGCTCGACCGTTATTGGGATGCGGTCTGGGGCGATCGCCGCCAGGAACTCGTTTTCATCGGCACAGGCCTTGATCAGCAGGCAATCAGCACCGCACTTAACGACTGCCTGATCGGAGAAGAGGCAAGCTTTGACCCCGATCTCGGCAGAAGTCTCACGGATCCGTTCCCGGCCTGGAAACACGCGCAGCATCACCATCCATGATCACTCATCAAAACGAGGAGACGACAATGAGCAATGAACTCTATGCAGACGGAATTGGCGAAATCACCGTCACCGGCACCATTGTGCGTATCGATCTGATGTCGCTGTCGGCCACCGAGCGCGATGCGAGCAACAACCCGAAGCCTGTCTTCCGCCAACGCATCATCATGCCGGTCGACGCTTTTGCGAACGCAGTCGACCTGATGCAGAAAGCACTGGGCGGACTTGTGGAAGCCGGGGCCGTGCGCCGTATCAACGATCTGCCATCAAGCCCGAAGGCTGAAATCATCCAGCCGTCTGGTGCGTCGGCAAACGCATCGCCGAACTTCAACTGACCTTCATCTGGTTTTCAACGCAGACGCTCGGGTGGGCCATGAGTACGTTTTTGCACACCAATCTACACTGCCTTGCACTTGTCGCGCGCCATCACGGCGTCGATCTGTCACCCGAACGCCTGCAGCACGACTATGCTGTCGACGAGCGGCCGGTGGAAGTCCGGCAGTTGCTGCGGATGGCCAAGGATGCCGGTCTTCGCGCCCGGCAGATTAGCCTCAACTGGTCGTCGCTACTCCAGTTGGGCGAGGCCTTCCCGGTTCTGGCCCAGCTTGAAAACAGCAACTGGGTCGTCATTGCCGGACCCGCGATGGGTGAGGAAGAAGCAAAGGTCAGGGTCCTCGACCCCTTGGCCGAGCGACCCGATTTCATTCTTCTGAACGAGGAGCAATTCACCAGATCCTGGCGTGGATCCGTGGTGATGCTAAAGCGGAACTACAGTCTGCATGATGCCGACCAGCCGTTCGGCTTCCGTTGGTTCATTCCCGAAATCATCAAGCAGCGCAGCTTCTTCCGCGACGTTGCGCTTGCGGCCATCGTCCTTTACGGGCTTGGCCTGACGACCCCGATCTTCTTCCAGCTCGTCATTGACAAGGTGCTGGTCCATCAAAGCTACGCAACGCTGACGGTCCTCACCGCCGGCATTGCCATTGCCCTTGTTTTCGATGCCGCGTTCAGCTTCCTGCGACGCTATCTGCTGCTCTATGCGACAAACCGGATCGATATCAGGGTCGCGACGCGGACCTTTGGACATCTGCTCAATCTTCCGATTGCACTCTTCGAACAGGCATCGGCGGGCGTTCTCGTCAAGCATATGCAGCAGACCGGCCGCATTCGCGAGTTCCTGACGGGGCGCCTCTTTCTGACGCTTCTCGACGGCGTGTCTTTGCTGGTCTTCATTCCGATCCTGCTTCTCTACAGCGTGAAGCTCACGCTCGTCGTCATGGGTTTTGCTGCCCTCGTCGGCCTCGTCGTCATGCTTCTTGTCGGCCCCTTCCAGCGCCGCCTGCAGGCGCTCTACAAGGCCGAAGGCGACCGGCAGGCTCTGCTCGTCGAAACGGTGCACGGCATGCGTACCGTCAAGTCACTGGCGCTCGAACCGCGTCAGCGCCGCGCCTGGGACGACTACTCGGCGCAATCGATATCCGTACGTTTCCGGGTCGAGAAGATTTCCACGGTCGCTCAGTCGATGACCGGGCTTCTCGAGAAACTGATGAGCGTCGCCATTATCGGGCTTGGCGCGCTCGACGTCTTCAGCGGCGCCATGACGATCGGCGCGCTGGTCGCATTCAACATGCTGGCTGGGCGGGTCTCGGGTCCGCTTGTCCAGATCGTGACGATGGTGCACGAGTACCAGGAGGTTGCGCTTTCGGTACGCATGCTCGGCGAGATCATGAACCAGCGCCCGGAGCAAGCCGGCCGCGGTCGCGGCATCCGCCCGCATCTTAGAGGCAACATCGAATTCGACAAGGTAACGTTCCGCTATGGGCCGGATGGGGCCCCTGCGCTCGACGACGTCTCCTTCAGCATTCCGGCCGGCTGCGTATTTGGCGTTGTTGGCAAGAGCGGTTCTGGCAAAACCACGATCACTCGCCTCATCCAGGGTCTTTATCAGAACCAGCAGGGCATCATTCGAATGGATGGTTATGACAGTCGGGAGATCGACCTCGTGCATCTGAGAACGAGCACCGGCGTCGTGCTGCAGGACAACTTCCTTTTCCGGGGCACCGTTCGCGAGAACATCGCGGCAGCAAAGCCCGACGCCAGCATCGAGGAGATCATGGAGGTCGCGCGTATCGCCGGCGCCGAAGAGTTCATCGAGCGGCTTCCACGCGGCTTCGACACCATGCTTGAGGAAAACGCCTCGAACCTATCCGGCGGGCAGAGGCAGCGCCTGGCTATCGCTCGGGCACTGATCACCGATCCGAAACTTCTGATCCTCGATGAGGCCACCAGCGCGCTTGACCCCGACAGCGAGACGATCATCCGCCAGAACCTCAGCCAGATCGCGGCTGGGCGAACGGTGGTCATTGTCTCGCACCGCCTCTCCACACTTGTCGATGCGGACGCCATCCTGGTCGTCGAACGCGGCAAGATCGCCGATATCGGCAGGCATGATCAACTCGTGACGCGCTGCATGACATACCGTCACCTGTGGTCACAGCAGATGAGGCAGGTAGCATGACCGCGCGCGCTGAAAAACCAAGAGAGAACCTGCCTGTTCCGACGACGGCCCCAGTCACGCAACCAGCACTCAGGCGCTCGTTGCCGGCCGCGATCGCGGAATTCCAGTCCGATGCTGTGGAGCTTGAAGAGCGGGCTCCTCCAAGGGTCGCCCGCATGACGCTCTACGGCATCACTGCGCTCATTACCGCGATCATTGTCTGGGCGTCCGTCTCGTCGATCGACGAGGTCGTTGTCGCGCCCGGCAAGCTGATTACGACGATGCCGACCATCGTGGTGCAACCGCTCGAGACGTCGATCATTCGAACGATCAATGTCACGGCCGGAGAGATCGTCAAGAAAGGCCAGGTGCTCGCCACGCTTGATGCGACGTTCAGCCAGTCTGACGTCGATCAGCAACGGGCAAAATTCATAGCGCTTGACGCCCAGGTGAAACGCCTGGAAGCCGAGCTTGCCGGCACGGACTACACCAAGACGGCGGGCTTATCGCGCGACGAACTGCTTCAGATGCAATTGTTCGGGCAGCGCCGCGCCTATTATGCGGCACAGTTGCAGAACTACGATCAGCAGATTGCCGCCCAGGCGGCGACGATTGCTTCAAGCCGGAACCAGGAGGCAGTTCTTGCGGATCGACGCAAAACGCTGTCACAGATCGAGGGCGCCAGGGAACGGCTGTATGATCGCGAGAGCGGGTCTCTGATTACGCTTCTGGGATCGCGTGATGCCCGTCTTGACGTGGAAACTACCCTTACGGCGGTCCAGGGCAAGGCTGATGAAGCCGAACACACCTTGTCCAAGCTCAAGGCCGACCGGCAGGCGTTCATCGAGGACTTCCGACGCGCCGCCATGGAGCAGCTTGTAGAGCTGCGTAGTCAGCGCGACACTGCCGCCGAGGAACTGAAGAAGATGGAGCTTCGGCGCGACATGGTGGTGTTGACCGCACCAGCCGATGCGGTCGTCCTTGACCTGGCGCAGCGCTCCGTCGGCTCGGTGGTTCGAGAGGCGGAGCCCATCGTGACGCTGGTTCCGCTCAATGTACCGCTGGAGGCCGAGGTCTCGGTCAACACGCGCGACATCGGCCGCATTACCACGGGCAAGGAAACGCGGATCAAGTTCGATGCGTACCCGTTCCAAAAATATGGCACCGCGTCTGGAACAGTGAGAACGGTCAGCCGCGATGCATTCACCCCGTCACAGCAGGAGGCAGCGAACCAAACGGCCGCCCCCTACTTCAAGGCACGCATACCGCTTGCAGACACAAGGCTGAAAGGTTCCGACGAGCCCGTGCGACTGCTTCCTGGCATGACGGTTTCCGCCGAGATCATGGTCGGCCGCCGCACGGTGATCTCATACTTCCTCTATCCGATACTGCGTGGGCTTGATAGCGCAATCCGGGAGCCGTGAGAGGATGGAATGATAAGATCGGCAGCAAGGCCTCCACCGTCCCGGAGCCTTGCAGCTCCGCATACTGCGGCTGCACGCCGTAAACGGGGGTGCAGCTACCCCTTTAATGTGATAGGCCGCGCCGGCACGTTCCAAGGAGGGTTCAGTGACGGCAGCGACCAATCAAGCAGACGTCCAGGCAAGGGAACTGATAGGAACCATTCTTGCCGAAAGTCCCCTCAAGGCAGCCGGTTTCATCGTGACGATCTACGGCGACGTCGTCGAACCGCGCGGTGGTGTGGCATGGATCGGCAACCTGATTGAAACCTGCGCCGACGTCGGCATCAGCGAAACCCTCGTCAGAACCGCCGTGTCGCGACTGGTCGCCTCGGGACAGCTTCTTGGTGAAAGGGAAGGACGGCGAAGCTACTATCGCCTATCCCAGTCTGCCGGGCGCGAGTTTGCCGCAGCCGCCATGGTGCTCTTCGAACCTTTCGAGGATCGCGGCTGGCAGTTCGTCCATATGACAGGCTTATCTGCCGACGAACAGATGCAGGCGCTCCAGCGCGCTGGCTTTGCGCGTCTTGGACCTCGCCTGGCAGTTGGACCTGCAGGGCCACTACCGGCAACGATTGCCGGCACGGTCTTTGGTGCCGAAACCGCGTCCGGTCAAAAGGCACTGGCGGCCTTCGTCGCGGATTATTGGGATCTTGCTCCGCACGCTGCTGCCTACCGGCAATTCCTCGCCCAATTTGAGCCGATCGCCCGATTCCTGGAATCTGACGCGCCGGCTGCGAAGACGTCCTTGGCGGTGCGGCTGCTTTTGACGCATCGCTTCCGCAGTGTCTTGCTGCATGATCCGAGACTACCCTCCCCCGCCTTGCCAAAGGATTGGCCCGGCCAGGATGCACGGCGACTCTTCGCTTGTCTTTATCGAAAACTCTCGCCCGCCGCCGACGCCCATGTGGCGCGCAACTTCGTCACGGCGGTCGGGCCGTTGGCGATAGCGACTGCCGCGACCGACCGTCGACTGACCGGCCTTTCCAAGCAGCGCGTCTAGCGCCCGAACCCGTCCTGACCTCTTGCCCAGGTGTTTGTGGTATACTCATCGGGCATAGCCGCAAACATCACAATTTTTGTCTAATTGTCTGTTGATATGTGACATGTGGCATGCTAATACATGACCGATCGGTCGGTTAATCAAATTTGCATTGATCGACCTTGAGGGAGCAGGAGGAAACCGCGCATGTCGGAAGCGTTCATCTGTGATGCTGTTCGCACACCCATCGGCCGCTATGGGGGTGCGCTTGCTGCAGTGCGCGCGGATGATCTGGCAGCCCTTCCACTCACCGCGCTGATGGAACGCAATCCTGGTGTCGACTGGAGCAAGGTCGACGATCTCATCTATGGCTGCGCCAACCAGGCGGGCGAAGACAACCACAATGTCGGTCGCATGGCCGTGCTACTGTCCGGCATGCCCGTCACTGTTCCGGCAACAACCGTCAATCGCTTGTGTGGATCGGGCATGGATGCCGTCGGCATGGCGGCAAGGGCAATCCGCGCCGGCGACTGCGACTTCGTGATCGCCGGTGGCGTCGAGAGCATGAGCCGCGCGCCCTTCGTCATGCCGAAGGCAGACAGCGCCTTTTCCCGGAGCAATGCGGTCTACGACACGACGATCGGCTGGCGCTTCATCAATCCAAGGATGAAGGCGAAGTTCGGCGTCGATTCCATGCCTGAGACAGCCGACAACGTGGCAGGAGATTTTGGCGTCAGCCGCGCCGACCAGGACGCGTTTGCGGCTCGCAGCCAGGCCCGATGGGAAGCGGCTCAGGAGGCTGGCCTGTTCGCCGACGAACTGGTCAGCGTCAAGGTTGCGCAGAAGAAGGGTGATCCCGTTGTCGTTGACCGCGACGAACACCCACGCCCGGGCACGACGGCCGAGCAGCTTTCAAAGCTCAAGGGAGTAACCGGCCCGGACTTTAGCGTCACGGCGGGCAATGCGTCGGGCGTCAATGACGGTGCTGCCGCCCTCATTGTCGCGCGCGAGGCGGCTGCAAAAGCGCAGGGTCTGAGGCCGAAGGCACGCATCGTCGCAATGGCTGCAGCCGGCGTCGAGCCGCGCATTATGGGCGTTGGTCCAACCCCTGCCGCGCGGCGCGTGCTGGAGCGCGCCGGGCTTGCAATCGGCCAGATGGACGTGATCGAGCTGAACGAGGCATTTGCCGCCCAGGCGCTCGCCGTGCTGCGCGATCTGGACCTCCCCGATGATGCGCCCCATGTCAATCCGAATGGCGGCGCCATCGCAATCGGCCATCCGCTGGGCATGAGCGGCGCCCGGCTGGTCACGACGGCGACCTACCAATTGCAGCGCCAGGGCGGTCGCTATGCGCTTTGCACCATGTGTATCGGCGTCGGTCAGGGCATCGCAATCATTCTCGAGCGCGTCTGACGCGCGAAGGCAAAGGAGACGAACCGTGTACGCACAGATGGTCAAAACCGACAGCGCCCGTGTCAAGACGCTCGACGAGCTGGACCCGGTCGAACGCGCGTTTCAGGAACGAATTGACGCCGGCCAGAAGGTCGAACCGAAGGAGTGGATGCCGGAAGGCTACCGCAAGACGCTGATGCGCCAGATCAGCCAGCATGCTCACTCAGAGATCGTCGGCCAACTGCCGGAGGGCAACTGGATCACCCGCGCCCCGACGCTGCAGCGCAAGGCCATCCTGCTTGCCAAGGTGCAGGATGAAGCCGGTCATGGATTATACCTCTACTGTGCGGCCGAAACACTCGGCATCAGCCGGGACGAGATGTACGAGCAGCTGCACAGCGGCAAGGCAAAGTACTCCTCGATCTTCAATTACCCGACGCTCAGCTGGGCCGATATCGGTACGATTGGCTGGCTGGTCGACGGTGCAGCCATCATGAACCAGGTGCCGCTGCAGCGCTGTTCCTACGGGCCTTATGCTCGCGCCATGGTTCGCATCTGCAAGGAGGAAAGCTTTCACCAGCGCCAGGGTTTCGACATCCTGATGAAGATGGTGAAAGGCACGCCCGCCCAAAGGGAAATGGTCCAGGACGCGCTGAACCGCTGGTGGTGGCCGTCGCTGATGATGTTCGGACCCTCGGACGATGCATCGGTGCACTCGGCCCAATCGATGGCCTGGAAGATCAAGCAAAACTCCAACGACGAGCTACGCCAGAAGTTTGTCGACCAGACCGTGCCACAAGCCGAGTATCTCGGCCTGACGCTACCGGATCCGGACCTGACGTGGAACGAGGAAAAGGGCGGCTACGATTTCGGTGAGCCTGATTGGACCGAGTTCTTCGCCGTCATCGCCGGCAATGGCCCGTGCAATGGCGAGCGCCTCAGCGCCCGACAGAAGGCATGGAACGACGGCGCGTGGTTCCGCGATGGTCTCGTTGCCCATGCCGAGAAGATGACATCGCGCCGCGCCGCAGCGCCCACCGCCGCCGAGTAATGTGCGCACGCCTCTCGGGCGTCCGCACATTAGCAGTCGCAATCGTAACAAATACGCGATTTTCCAGGCCCTTTGGCCGCGGAGCGCGAGCAGGGAGAAACATCGATGCCCAGCGAATGGCCCCTTTGGGAAGTCTTCATCCGCGGCCAGCACGGCCTCAATCACCGGCATGTCGGCAGCCTGCATGCGCCGGACGCCGAAATGGCCATCAACAACGCCCGCGACGTCTATACCCGCCGCAATGAAGGGGTGAGCATCTGGGTGGTGCGCTCGAGCGAAATCACCGCAAGTGCTCCGTCGGAGAAAGGGCCGCTGTTCGACCCGTCAAACTCCAAGGTCTACCGCCACCCGACGTTCTTCGACATTCCCAATGAAGTGGGGCATATGTGATGAGCGCCCCCTCCAACACGGCCGTCAGCCCGACGGCGCTCTTCGAGTTCCTGACGCGGATCGGCGATAACGCGCTCATCCTCGGCCACCGTGTGTCCGAGTGGTGCGGGCATTCGCCGGCACTGGAAGAGGACATCGCGCTTTCCAACACCGCGCTTGATCTGATCGGACAGACCCAGCTCTGGCTCGGTCTTGCCGGTGAAATCGAAGCTCAGGGCCGCAGCGCCGACAATCTTGCCTATCTGCGCGATGCCCGCGACTTCCGCAACGTGCTGCTCGTCGAGCGCCCGAACGGCGATTTTGGGAAGACGCTGATGCGTCAATTCCTGTTCGATGCCTGGCATTTCCTGATGTTGAGAGCCCTGCGCTCGTCGACCGACAAGCGCATCGCCGACATCGCGGAAAAAGCCTCGAAGGAAGTTGCCTATCATCTCGATCGCAGCCGCGATCTGATCATCCGTCTTGGTGACGGCACCGCCGAAAGCCACCGGCGCATGCAGGAGGCGCTCGACGATCTCTGGGCCTACACCGGCGAACTTTTCGTCGGCGACGCGTCCGATGCCGAGCTTGCTGCGGCCGGCATTGCACCGGAGCCCGAAAGCCTGAAGGCGGCGTGGGACGAGCTGGTTGATGACGCGCTTTCAGACGCGACGCTGAAGAAGCCGGCCGACGGCTTCATGCATAAGGGCGGCAAGCGCGGCGTTCATACCGAGCACATGGGCTTCATCCTCGCTGAACTGCAGTTCCTGCAGCGCGCCTATCCGGGCGCGAGCTGGTAAACGGAAGGAGGCGGTTATGATAGCCGCGACGTTGCCATCGATCGCTGATATCTGGCGGTGGCTTGAAGAGGTGCCGGATCCGGAAATCCCGGTGATCTCGCTTGTCGATCTTGGCATCATCCGCGGTGTCGCCTGGAAGGAGGACATACTGGTCGTGACGGTGACGCCCACCTATTCCGGCTGTCCGGCGACCGCGCTCATCAACCTCGATATCGAGCGGTCGCTAAAGGAAAAGGGGATCGAAAAGCTCAGACTGGAGCGCCAGCTGTCACCGGCCTGGACGACCGACTGGATCAGCACCGAGGGTCGCGAAAAACTACGCGCCTACGGCATTGCGCCGCCCGTGGACGGAACGGCGATAGACGGCATCCTGCGCCAGCGCGTCGACCGGCTCTCCGGCAGCTCCAATCTGACGATCGCCTGTCCGCGTTGCGGATCGACGAACACGGAAAAGATCAGCCAGTTCGGCTCGACACCGTGCAAGGCGAGCTATCGCTGCACCGACTGCCTGGAACCATTCGATTATTTCAAGTGCATCTGACCCTTTGCCGAGTGAGGTCCCCAATATGGCACGTTTCCATTCCCTTCAGGTCACCGACATCCGGCGCGAAACGCGCGATGCCGTCGTCGTTACGCTTACCCCGCAGGACGAGGACCGCAGCGCGTTCGATTTCACGCAGGGCCAGTACCTGACCTTCCGCCGCAAATTCGACGGCGAGGAGTTGCGACGTTCCTATTCGATCTGTGCGGGGCGGGATGAGGGCGTGCTGAGGGTCGGCATCAAGCGGGTGGACGGTGGCTGCTTTTCGACCTGGGCGAACGAAGACCTCAGCGTCGGCGACACCATGGAAGCCATGCCGCCGATGGGCGCGTTCTTCACGGCGATCGAGCCTGATGTTTCCAAGACCTATCTGGGATTTGCCGGCGGAAGCGGCATCACACCGGTCCTTTCGATCATTAAGACGACGCTTTCTCGCGAGCCACGGTCACGCTTCACGCTGGTCTATGCCAACCGGCAAATCAGCTCGATCATGTTCCGCGAGGAGCTGGACGACCTGAAGGACACCTATCTCGGCCGGCTGTCGGTCTTGCACATTCTGGAAAGCGAGGCGCAGGATATCGATCTCTTTACGGGTCGCATCGACGTCGACAAGTGCGCCGGCCTGTTCAAGCACTGGATCGATCTGAAGGCCATCGATACGGTCTTCATTTGCGGACCGGAACCGATGATGCTGTCGATTGCCGCTGCACTTCGCGATCACGGGATGCGCGAGGAACAGATCAAGTTCGAACTCTTCGCATCCTCCCAGCCGGGACGCGCTGGCCGCAGGGCGCAAAGTACTGCGGGCGTCGACAAGGACACGGCCTGCCAGGCAACGGTGACGCTCGATGGCGCAACCCGTGTCTTCAAGATGCCGAAACAAGGGCAAACGCTGCTCGAGGCGGCGCTCGAAAACCACATGGACGCGCCCTACGCCTGCAAGGCAGGTGTCTGTTCCACTTGTCGAGCCAAGGTCCTGGAGGGTGAGACCGAGATGGAGGTCAACCATGCGCTCGAGGACTACGAGGTCCGCCAGGGCTACGTCTTGACCTGCCAGTGCTATCCGCTGAGCGACCGCCTCGTCGTCAGCTACGACCAGTAATCGGTCGGGGACCGAGGGAGGAATGCCGATGTCCGATACGATGCCGATCGAGGAATATCTGCTCAGGGGGGGCGTGCTGACGTCGCCGGACAATGCGCCGCCGCGCTATCGCGGCGAGCTCTTGCGCCTGATGGCGAGTTTCGTCGACAGCGAGCTTGCGGGTGCGGCCGGCTTTGCCGACACGATCAACGATGCGCCTGGTATCAAGGAGCGCATCGCGTCTGCCAAGATCGTGCTTGAAAAGACCGACCATGCCGGACGCGTGCTCGAGATCATGGGTAGCTTCGGCGCCGATATCGGCCGCTATGCCGCGCACCATCCATGGGACGCCCGCCTGAAGCGCGACACCGATATCGGTGCAGCACGAAAGGGCGGCGACATGCGCCTTTCTGTTTTCCACTATCCCCTTGAGGGCTGGATCGATGCAGTCGTTATGAATGTGCTGATGGGCACTGCAAGCACCATCCAGTTGCGGGAGCTCGCTCACGTCTCCTACCAGCCACTTGCCGAAGTGTTCCGCGCCATTCTGCCGCGCGAGGCGCATCACACCGAACTCGGCATCGAGGCGTTGAAGCGGATTGCCGAAGATGAGGAAGGGGCGAAAGCGGCCCGTGAAGCGATCATCTATTGGCGGCCGCGCGTTGCCGCAAGCTTTGGGTTCTCCGGATCGGTGCGCTACCAAACACTGTCCCGTTTCGGCCTTCGCCATACCCCTAACGAGACGCTGCTGTCTGAATGGCAGGCGGCCATCGACGCGCAGCTTGCTGCGCTCAACCTGAACCGACCGGAAGGATTAAAACAATGAACGTTCTGGTAAAGGAGCCACGCCGCCTCGAAAGCTATGTCTATGGCCGCTGGGTTCCCGGCACGAAGGATGGCGCTGAACTGCGCGATGCCTCGACAGGTGCACCGGTGGCGCTGATCGATTCTGCCGGCGTCGATTTTGCGTCGTCTCTGGCCTACGGCCGCGACAAGGCTGGCCCCGCACTCAGGCGCATGTCGTTTCATGAGCGCGCCGCCATGCTCAAGGCACTTGGCCAGGCGCTGATGGACCGCAAGGAGGAGTTCTACGCCCTGTCGTCGGCGACCGGCGCCACCAGGACAGACAGCTGGATCGATATCGACGGCGGCATCGGCACTTTGTTGTCCTATGCCTCAAAGGGTCGACGCGAGCTGCCCAATACGCGTGTACTCGTTGATGGCGACGTGGAAACCCTGTCGCGAGACGCAACGTTCTCGGCCCGGCACATTCTGTCGCCACTGCAGGGCGTCGCCATTCACATCAATGCCTTCAACTTCCCGGTCTGGGGCATGCTGGAGAAGCTGGCGCCGACCCTCATCGCCGGCATGCCGGCGATCGTCAAGCCGGCAAGCCAAACGGCCTATCTCACCGAGCTTGTCGTGCGTCGCATGGTCGAAACCGGTCTTCTGCCGGAGGGCGCAGTGCAACTGGTCTGCGGTTCGGTCGGCGATCTCCTCGACCATGTCGACGGGCAAGATGTCGTAACCTTCACCGGTTCGGCCTGGACGGGCCGCAAGCTGAAGACCCATCCGGCGATCATCGAAAATTCGGTGCGCTTCACCATGGAGGCAGATAGCCTCAATGCCTCCGTCCTCGGCCTCGACGCCGGCCCCGGCACGGAAGAGTTCGACCTCTTCGTCAAGGAAGTCTCTCGCGAAATGACGGCAAAGGCCGGCCAGAAGTGCACGGCCATCCGCCGCGTCATCGCGCCACGCGCCTATTGCGACGCGCTGGTCTCCGTCCTTGGCGAGCGTCTTGGCAACACCACGCTCGGCAATGCCGCCGATGAATCCGTCCGCATGGGCCCGCTTGCAAGCCTTGCTCAGCGTGACGAGGTCCGCGCGCGCATCCGCGATCTTCTCGCCGATGCCGAGATCGTCGCCGGCGATCCGGACAAACCGCGCGTTGTGTCGGGTGACGCTGAAGCCGGCGCCTTCCTCAATCCGGTCCTGCTTTATTGCGACAAGCCCTGGCAAGCCAAGGCGGTGCACGATGTCGAAGCCTTCGGTCCGGTCAGCACGGTCATGCCTTATGACAGTGCCGAGGAGGCGGTGGATCTTGCCCGCCGCGGCAAGGGAAGTCTCGTTTCTTCCGTCTTCACCAACGATCGGATCTTTGCCGAAGAGGTGGTCCTCGGCATGGCGCCGTTCCACGGACGGGTGCTGATCGGCAACCGCACGAGCGCCAAGACGTCGACCGGCCATGGCTCGCCGCTGCCCGGCCTCGTGCATGGCGGTCCAGGACGCGCCGGCGGTGGCGAGGAATTGGGCGGCCTTCGCGGGGTCATGCACTACATGCAGCGCACGGCGGTGCAAGGCGCACCGACGCTTTTGTGTGCCGTCACCGGCCGCTGGGTTGCCGGTGCCGACGTGCGCCGTGATGGCGAGCACCCGTTCCGCAAGTCGCTTGCAGAACTGCAAATCGGCGACCAGCTGGTAACCGGTACGCGCACGGTCACGCTTGAAGATATCGAGCATTTCGCCAACTTCACAGGCGATACCTTCTATGCCCACATGGACGAGGAAGCCGCACGCGCCAATCCGTTCTTCGACGGCCGCGTCGCCCACGGCTATCTGATCGTCGCCTTCGCCGCCGGTCTATTTGTTGACCCGGCCCCTGGCCCGGTTCTCGCCAATTACGGGGTCGACAACCTGCGCTTCCTCACGCCGGTCAATCCGGGCGATACGCTGCAGGTGCAATTGACCTGCAAGGAGATCAACCCGCGCATCGGCGCCGAGCATGGCGAAGTGCGCTGGGATTGCCGTGTGAGCAACCAGAGTGGTGCGACGGTTGCCCAGTACGACGTGCTGACGATGGTGGCCAAGACAAGGGACTGATTAAGATGGCGCAGGTCTATTCCTATGATGGCGTCGTGCCGGTGATCCATCCAACGGCTTTCGTCCATCCGGCCGCCGTGGTGATTGGCGACGTCATCATTGGACCGGCCTGCTATGTCGGCCCGTGCGCCGTATTGCGCGGCGATTTCGGGCGGATCGTCATGGAACGTGGTTCGAACGTTCAAGAGACCTGCGTCGTTCATAGCTTTCCTGATCTCGAGGTGGTGATCGGCGAAGACGGTCATATCGGCCACGGCGCCGTGCTGCACGGCTGCCGCATCGGTCGCAATGCCATGGTCGGAATGAATGCGGTGGTCATGGACGAAGCCGTGATCGGCGAAAATTCGATCGTTGCCGCCATGGCTTTCGTCAAGGCAGGCGCTGAAATCCCGGCAAACAGCCTGGTGGTCGGATCACCTGCCAGGGTCATTCGCGAACTCAGCGAAAAAGAAGTCGCCTGGAAGCGTCAGGGAACGGGCGTTTATCAGCGCCTCGCACTGGAAGCCAAGGACAAGCTTCGACCCGTCGAACCGCTCAGCGAACCGGAGGCAGATCGTCGGCGGATCCAGGCTCCCGCGTATGACCCGCTGATCCTGGAGCGGCTGAAATTCGGTGATTAAGCCAAGGCATGCCCCCCGAACGGGAACAGGTTTCGGGACAATGCGAAACAAGAACTAAAGCGCAAGGCCGTCGTGGATAGGGCAGCGCAACTCAGCTTGGCGCCAAGCAAGTATCTGCATTGATCTAGGACCAAAATCGGGATCGCCACGCTCAGCGAACAGATTCGCGCGTCAAGACATAGAGGTTGCCGCCCAGCTCGGAAACGACGATCCGCCGCTCGTCCCAGACAAGCACTGACACCGGGCGGGTCAGGCCCTCAAGAATAGCCTTCCGTTCCCGTGCCGTTTTATTGAACTTCAGCAATCTCCCACTCGCCTTCCGAAAACCTTCTTTCTGGTCGTAGGTGCCGTGTTCGAGGACAAGCATCTCTCCACCGTTGTCGAAAGCAATGCTCACGGGCGCATTGAGTGCTTCGACGTCAATCCGCGGCGTTGACTGATCGCCAGCCTCGGGAACCGAAACGATCTTTCCGGCTCCTGTAAGGAAGGGAAAGCCGCCGAACAGCGCTATATAAAGGCGCCCGCCGTGAAGGGCGATACCGGCTGGCACCGCATCGGTTTCGTAGCTGTTGCCTTCGGCGAACTCGGTCGGTGAAAGGCTGCGGAGCGCCGTGGGCGCCTGCCCCATGCGGCGGAATGTCAGAAGCGTGCTTTTGTGGCCGTCGGGCTGTAGGCGTTCGACACTGTTTCGCGCGGAGTCGATCACGTAGTAGCTTCCGCTCGCCGCAACGAAGTCGAACGGATTCCAGAAATCGCTACTGATGACACGGACCTTTCCGCCCGCGTCGAGCGCAACGAGCGCGTGGTCAAACGGCCCCTGCTTGGAGCCGACTGGCGTCCATCCCTGGGCGACGACAAGGCCATCATCGGCGCGGACGACACGATATGGACCGGTCGGGTCGCCGATCACGTCGAGGCCATGGGGAAATACCGGACCGAATGCGACAAGCTTGCCGTCCGCGCCGCGCCGGTAGAGCCGGCCGCTGGCGAGATCGCTGACGAGCAGGTCTCCGGCGTCGCGAGATAGGCCGGCGAAGGCGGCACCAGGCGTGTTGAAGGTCTTAAGCGTGTAGCCGGGCGGCGCCGTCGGTTCAGCACCGGCACCGGTGGCTTGGAGCAGCAGAAAACCGGAGACGATAATCAAAGTGTAGAACGGACGCATCTGAAGCCACCATTGGCTGAGAACCGGAATTCCGGATCATAGGCGAGCCGATAGGTCGTTGTCAGGTGGTTTGGATCGCTGTTCCAGGAGCCACCACGAAGCACGCGGTACAGCCCGGCGCTCCTCGCCGCGGTCCCGCCTTCATACGGCGCGTAGACATCACGGGTCCACTCCCAGACATTGCCGACAAGATTGAGGACGCCCTCTTTGCTTGCGCCATCGGGAAAGGACGCCGCCGGTGCGGTCATCGGATACCCATCGCGCGCGTCGCCGGAACAACAGGCATCCGCCCCAGAATTTGCGCGCGCATTGCCCGGTGGGACCTCGCCCCATGGAAACGCGCTGCCCTTCGGTCCGCGTGCCGCCCGCTCGTATTGTTGTTCCGACGGAAGAACCAACCCGTAGTGACGGCAAAATGCATCGGCGTCTTCCCAACTGACCCCGACGACCGGCCGGTCGTCCAATCCCAGGATCGGGTGATTGGCGTAGAAGGCCGCCCGATGGCCGGTCTCCTTGACGAAGAGCCCATATTGCCGGTTTGTAATCTCGGTGCGATTGATCGCAAACGCCTGCCCCTCCACTTCGCGCCGCGGGCGTTCGTTTTCAGGGCCGTCGTCGCGGCCGAAGATGAACGTCCCGGCAGGAATTTCAATCAGCGGATTTGCAGCGATGAGGCCGCCATCGGCAGCGGTCGCACCAAATGCCAGGGTGATCACCATCACTGCCGTCCAAAGGCTAGAAGTCAACACGATCTTCAGTCTCGCCATTGAACAGAAAGACGCGATCCGTCGCGACCTTGACGCCGATCTGCTGGTCGATCTGACCCGTGAAATTCTTGTCGGCACGCAAGGTCATGAGTTGACCTCCCAACCGCAGGCTCACAAGCGTATTCTCGCCGGTGAGTTCCGCCGAATAGATCGGCGCGACCAGATTGACGTCTACATCACCGGCATCAGTCGGGTGGACGTCCTCGGGGCGGACGCCGAGGACAGCTCGAGGGACGCTTGCCTGGCCGATACCCGCGACCCTGAGGCCGGCACTAATGAACACACCGTCTCTCACTTCGCCCGGAACTAGGTTCATCGGCGGCGAACCAATAAAGCCGGCAACGAAGAGCGTGCGGGGATCGTTATAGATCTCCCGCGGCGTCCCAAGCTGCTCGATGACGCCCTTGTTCATCACGGCCACGCGATGGGCAAGCGTCATCGCTTCTATCTGGTCATGGGTCACGTAGATCGTCGTGACCTGCAGCTCATGTTGCAGGTGCTTCAGCTCGGCGCGCATCTGTGTGCGAAGCTTGGCATCGAGATTGGACAGCGGCTCGTCCATCAGAAAGACGCGTGGTGTGCGCACGATAGCGCGGGCAAGTGCCACGCGCTGGCGCTGACCGCCGGAAAGCTCCTTCGGCAGCCGCGACAACATCGAGTCGAGTTCCACACGCCGCGCGACTTCGGCTATTCGCCGCTTGCATTCAGCCGGCGGCACTTTGCGGATCTTTAGCGGGTAGCCGATGTTGTCTTCGACGGTGAGGTGCGGATACAAAGCATATGACTGGAATACCATTGCAACGTCGCGATACTTGGGAAGGACACCGTTGACGCGGTCCTCGTCGATGTAGATGTCGCCGAATGTCGCTTCCTCGAGACCCGCGACCATCCGCATGGTCGTTGTCTTGCCGCAACCGGAAGGTCCGAGCAAAACGAGAAACTCCTTGTCCCTGATCTCGAGGTTGAAATCATTGACGGCAACGAATTCGCCGAACTTCTTGCAGACGTTTTTGAATGTGACGGACGCCATAGGTCTCAACCTTTGACGGCACCCAGGGACAAGCCCCGGACGAGATGCTTCTGGACGATGAAGGCGAAGATGACGATTGGCACGCAGGCCATGAACCCCGCCGCACTGATTTCACCCCAATAGGTGTTGTACTGCGTTACGCGCCCGGCAATGCCGATCGGCAGTGTCTGCGACTGCTCGGTGAGCGTGATGATGAGGGAAAGTAGAAACTCGTTCCACGAGATGATCAGACAGAAGATGGCGGTGGCTGCAAGCCCAGGCCGGGCAAGAGGCAACGCCACGTGCAGGAATGCGCCCCACCGTGTGTCGCCGTCGACCATCGCCGCCTCCTCCAGTTCGACCGGAAGATCCTGGAAATAGCTCTTCATCATCCACGTCGCGAAGGGCAGATTGAAGGCGGTGTAGGCGACAATGAGAGCCGACTTCGTGTTGAGCATGTCGAAATAGTTGAAGAACAGGTAGAGCGGAATGATGCTGACGATGGGCGGCATCATGCGCGTTGACAGGATCCAGAACGAAATCTGCTTCCGCCACTGCCAGGGATAGCTGAACCGTGCCAAGGCGTAGCCGGCCATTGTGCCGAATGTCAGGGAAACGATCGTCGTTCCGATGGCGACGAGAAAGCTGTTCAGCGCGTAGCGTAGGAACGGACGCTGGATAAACGCTTCGTTGTAGTGTTTTAGGGTGGGGTTGCGGGGCAGCCACTCCGGCGGCACTGCGAAAATGTCGATATCATATTTAAACGAGTTGGTCGCGATCCAATAGATCGGAAAAAGTGTGACGACCAGCGCGACAACGATCGTCAGATAGGCCAGCAGGCGGATGAGCGCCTCTGTGGTCCGGCTGCGCGCGTGTATTTTTTTTGGCAGTGTCATGGTCATTCCGCCAACCGCATGCGTTTCATGAACCAGGTGCTTAAAACGATCGTTACAAACAGCACAAAGAGCGACATCGCCGCCGCGTAGCCTGGATCGGCGAAGCGGTAGGCGACCTGATAGATATAAAGGCTCAAGACCTTGGTTCGGTCAGCCGGCCCCCCTCCCGTCAGGATGAAGACCAGATCGAAAAGACGCAGTGCATCCATGACACGCAGGAGAAGCGCAATGGCGATAACCGGTTTGAGAAACGGCAGCGTCAGGTCCCGGAACTGCTGCCAGGACGAGGCTCCGTCGAGCGCGGCGGCCTCGTAGGGCTCGACCGGCAGGCTCGCCAACCCCGCCAACATGAGAAGGAATATGAAGGGTGTCCATTGCCAGACGTCGGCAACGATGATCGAGAACATCGCAAGGTTCACGTCGCCCGCCCATGCCTGCAATGGCAGACCGAGGCGGAACATGATTTCGTTCAGGACGCCGAACTGAGGCTCATAGATGAGCTTCCATGTGATCGCGACCGCGATCGGCGGCAGCATCATGGGGATCATCAGAACGGTCTTCAGAAAGGTCAACTTGCGAATGAATTTATCAAGGAGCAGCGCCAGACCGAGACCGAGGATGAATTCCGACGTCACCGCCGCGACCGTAAATATGATGGTGTTCCAGAGCGCGACGTGAAATTGCGTGTCGGAAAAAAGCCGCGCGAAATTACCGGCACCGACGAACGTCCAGGGCAGATCGGGATTCGGGCTGATTTTGTGAACCGCCGCATAGAACATGTAGACGCTGGGAAAAATCGTCAGGCCCAGGAGTATGAGTACCGTCGGCGCAAGCATGAGGAAGCGCAAATGCCGCTCTACCCATCGCTCCAGACCGCCACCCGATCGAAGCGGCGCGGGCATGGTTCCGCTTTCCGACGTCAACATTGACCTCTCCCGTAAAGCCCTGCCCCGGGGCGCCTGAATTCTCGGGTTTCAAGCTCATCGGGCGTAATTGCCGGCGCAGGAAAGGAGCGGCGTCCGAAAACCCCGCTCCGAATAGCTGTTGCCTAATAAAGGTTCGTAATCCGTGAGACCGCCTCCTGCGAGCTCTTCAGAGCCTCTTGCGGCGTGATCGTGCCTGCGACCGCCTTGGAAAGCTCGATGCCGAAGGCATTCTCGATCTCTGGCCACTTCGGGTGACGCGGACGGGGAGTCGAGGCCTGGATCGCCTCCATCAACACCGGATAGTGCCGGAACTTCTCTTGCGAGGTCAGTTCCGGGTCGGTGAAGACCGAGGTCCGGACAGGCGGATTGCCCCGTAGGGCCGAAACCTTGATCTGTTCGGGCGAGGTCGCCCACATCATGAAGTCGAAAGCTTCCTGCTTATTCTTGGAAGCCGACATGATGCCCATCGTCCAATGGCCGATTTCCGAGCTGCCCGGTTTCGTTCCAGCAGGAATGGGACTGTAGGAGATCTTGCCGACCATCTTCGATTGGGTCGGATCTTCAAAGGTCGCAACCCAGTTCGGCCAGTTGATCGAAGACGCAGCAGTACCGGCGGCGAGTGCGGTGCCAACCTCGTTGGCGTTGTAACTCTCCACGCCCTTCGGCGAGACATCGCGCAGCGCCATGAATGTCTTCATGGCAGCGGCCCCTTCAGGCGTGTCGATCGTTACCTTGGTTCGGTCGGCGTTGAACATATCAGCGCCATAGGACCAGAAGATCGGCATGAAATCGGCAACCACCGGATTTCCCTGGCCGCCTCGGAAGACGTAACCGAAATAACGGCCACCTCCGCTTTCTGTCAGCTTCTTGCTCGCCTTCAACACGTCATCCCAGGTCTTTGGAGCATCTACCCCAGCTTCCTTGTACTTGGCAGCGTCATAGAAGAACATCTGCGCATTCCCCACATAGGGCAGACATACATAGGGCCCGGTATTGTAGGGATTGCGGCAGACCGCCAGCGACTTCGAAAGGAAATCATTGTCCGGCCCTTCCATTCCGGCCTTCTTGAAGTAAGCGGTCAGATCTTCCAGATGCCCGTTCTCGGCGAAAAACGGAATCCACGGATCGTCCATGAGGATAATGTCGAAGACACCGGACTTGGTCGCGCCGGCATTGGCGCCTTGCTCGAACACGTTGGCATAAGGCGCCTGGACGGCCTCCACCTTCGTGCCCTTCAACTTTCCGTAGTCGTCGGCAGCGGCCCTGAGACCGTCACCCTCGCTGCCCGATGGCACGAGGATCGTGATGTCAGCCCATGCGGCTCCGTTGATCGCGAGCGCGGACGTCGCAATAGCCAAGGTGAGAAACAATCTGCGAAGCATTGTACACCTCCCATTCCGAGATGTTATCCCGAGGCGTCTTTATCGGGGGATTCACTCTTTCCGGCATAGCGGAAACGCTACCTCGACACCCAGGCGAACCGCTCTGCGAAAAGTCGAAACGTCGCCCGGCATCTCATCCTCGAGCGAGTTGCAAATATTATCACATCGGGAGCTATATTTAGAGTGCCTGTATTCGCATTTTCTTGATTCTTGCCCTGGTCGTCATCGCAGTTCTGGGGGTCGGTTTTTCCGACGTCCTAAGCTGTCTGATGAAGGGGTAGCGGCAACAATTTTGCATTGCGCTCAAGAGCCCATCTGGGACTTGAGGCGTCGCATCCTCGCCAAGCTAAGCTGACGGTACGAGCGAACGCTTGAGCTTTGCGTTCGTCTTTGGGCGCCGCTTCCGACGCTTTCCTTTCTCTTTGTGATTTCTGACACATATATTAGAAATCATGAGCGTTCCGCAGGTGGTAGCGCTGAGCTTAAGGTGTTGGCGGTGGCTGCCGCCAATCCTGATCTCGTTGTTCTCGCTGCTCTCAGCTGTGGGCCTGACGGCCCTGCTGGCATCGGAATCCAAGCGCGCGGCTATAGTCTTGAAGGTGAACGGCGCCATCAGTCCGGCGGCTGCCGACTATGTGATGCGAGGCCTTCAACGTGCCGGCGAACGTGGCGCGGGCCTGATTGTCCTACAGATCGACACACCAGGCGGTCTCGACACCTCCATGCGGGAAATCATTCGCGCAATCCTTGCGTCGTCCGTGCCTGTGGCAGGTTTTGTGGCACCGAGTGGGGCGCGGGCGGCCAGTGCTGGCACCTATATTCTCTACGCAAGCCATATCGCGGCAATGGCGCCAGGCACCAATCTCGGCGCTGCGACACCGATTGCACTTGGCGGAAAGCCCTTCGGCGGCGAGCCGGAGCCCAACAAGGACAATCCGAGCGGCAAGCCGCCGCAGCCTCCCCGCGACGCCAGCGAAGCGAAAGCTATCAACGACGCGGTGGCGTACATTCGAGGGCTTGCGGAACTGCGCAATCGCAACGCCGACTGGGCAGAAAAAGCAGTGCGCGAAGCTGCGAGCCTTTCATCGACCGCCGCCGCGCGCGAGCACGTCATCGATTTCACGGCAGCTACCGTTGGCGATCTCTTGACCCAGGCCCAGGGACGCATGGTCCGGGTCGGCCAAACAGATGTTCGGCTCGATACCGCCGGTCTTGTCGTCGAGGAATTCCAGCCGGACTGGCGAACGCGCCTACTTTCCGTGATTACCGATCCAAACATCGCAATCATCCTCATGATGGTCGGAATCTATGGCCTGATCTTCGAATTTCTTGCGCCTGGGACAATGCTTCCTGGCACGATTGGTGGCATCTGCCTGCTTCTTGGGCTCTATGCCCTGGCATTGCTGCCGGTGAGTTTCGCCGGCATCGGGCTGATCATCCTCGGCGTCGGGCTGACGGTGGCAGAGGCGCATTCGCCAACGTTCGGCGCGCTCGGCGTCGGCGGCGGTGTGGCGCTGGTGCTCGGCGCAACCATTCTGTTCGACACGGATATCCCCGGCCTAGAAGTTTCCTGGCCCGTACTGGGTGCGATCGCAGCCGCCAGCCTCGCTTTCAGCCTTGTCGTTGCTCGCCTCGCATTCACCTCGCGCTGGCGCGAGGTCGCCACCGGTGCAGAGCAGATGATCGGAATTTCGGGCAAGGTTGAGAGCTGGGCTGGGGCTAGGGGTTACGTCATCGCGCATGGCGAGCGGTGGAAGGCGATTTCTGCCGAGCCACTCGCCGCTGGTGACGGCGTCAGGGTGACCGGCCGAAACGGGCTGACGCTCGAAGTCGCACGCAGCCTGCAGGAGATCTAGCGGCCTTAGGAAGCAGGAGAAGAAGAAATGGGTATGTTTGCAGATCTCGCCTTTTATCTTGTGGCGATCCTTATCTTGCTCGTCATCGTCGCATCCGCGGTCAAGATCTTGCGGGAATACGAACGCGGCGTCGTTTTTACACTTGGCCGCTTTACCGGCGTCAAGGGACCCGGCCTGATCCTGCTCGTCCCTTACGTCCAGCAGATGATACGGGTCGATTTGCGTACGCGCGTACTCGATGTCCCCAGCCAGGACGTCATTTCTCACGACAACGTCTCGGTGCGCGTCAGCGCGGTGATCTATTTCAGGGTCATCGATCCCGAGAAGTCGACGATACAGGTCGAGGATTTCATGATGGCGACAAGCCAGCTTGCCCAGACGACGTTGCGCTCGGTACTCGGCAAGCACGACCTCGATGAGATGCTGGCCGAGCGCGACAAGCTCAACTTGGACATTCAGGAAATCCTTGACGCCCAGACGGATGCGTGGGGCATCAAAGTTGCCAATGTCGAGATCAAACATGTCGATATCAATGAATCGATGATCCGCGCAATTGCCCGTCAAGCGGAAGCCGAACGCGAGCGTCGCGCCAAGATCATCAATGCCGAGGGCGAGCAGCAGGCCGCAGCGAAGCTACTCGAAGCGGCCGAAATCCTGGCCAGGCAACCAGAGGCTATGCAACTTCGCTATTTGAGCACATTGAACGTCATCGCCGGTGAGAAGACTTCGACGATCTTGTTCCCCTTTCCAATGGAGCTCGGGAATCTACTGCCCGTCAAACCGAAATGATGAACCGTTATTATCTATTGCCGCGATCTAGCGGATGGCTCCCTCAGGTCAGCAGCTGCATCGCCTTAGGGCAATTGCTCATCTGAGGGCCGCCACCAACGTAACCGCCTGATCCGGGCATCTGCCCAAAAGGCTTAAAGCGGAATATAACCTGGCATCACCAGAACAGCCTTACGGTCGGATCGCCGACAAGGGGTCATCGGCGAACTCAGCGAGAAATCGCCGAGAAGCGCCAGGGAGCCCGGATACGATCCATCCATTGATGCTGGATCGGCTGAAATTAGCAATCAAGCCTAGCGCTCAGCGCACCGCCTTGACGCCCTCGAGGATCAGGGTGGTGGCAATATCGGCATATTCGTCGCGGCTGACAGGACCGCCCGGTCGAAACCACATATAGACCCAGTTCATCATGCCGAAGAGCGACATCGTCACCGGCATCAGCAACGGCTTGTTCGCGTTGAGATCCGGATTGATCTCGAAGATGGTGTTGGAAAAACGCTTGACGATCCTCCGTTCGATGGCACGCAGCTCGTCAAGTTGCGCTGGCGAGAGCGCGCTCGTACCGTTCAGCTGCACCTTGTGCTCGTTGTCGGCGCCGCGATAGTTTTCCAGTACCAGGCGAACGAGAAGCCGCAATCTTTCCTGAGGAGAAACGCCGGGTTTATCCGCGGCAGCAAGGGCAGCTTCCAACTCTTCGAGATGGTTGCGAATGATATCGAAGATCAGGGCGTCCTTGCTCGGGTAGTAGTGGTAAAGCAGGGCTTTGGAAACGTTGCTGCGCGAGGCGATGTGAGCCATGGAGGCTTTCTCCATCCCCATCTCGGCAAACACGGCAGCGGCGCTGCTCAAGAGGCTGCGTTGTTTCTCTTCAAAGTCGATCGCGCGCGTTCGTGCCATATTATCCTGCGTTCCTGTTCTTTCTCCGCGCCCTCCACGCGACGAGCTTTCGACAGCTCTTGCTTGACGCTTCCCGGAATGTCACCACGCCGGGAAGCAATCGGCTTTATTCCTTCGGCCTGTTGTCGACGACCCGCTTGGCCTTACCCTCGGACCGTGCGACTCCACCCGGGTCGCGAATCTCGATCTTTGTGGTAACACCAACGACGCTCTTGATGTAGTGGGCAAGGGCTTTTGCCGAGGAAGCGCGCGCAATTTCGTCGGCGGCGTCAGGCGCGCACTCGACATGGACGGTCATCTGATCCATACGGCCGGCGCGGCTGAGCTCGATCTGGAAATGCGGGGCGAGCCCCTGACATTTCAGGATCTGCTCCTCGATCTGCGTCGGGAAGACGTTGACGCCGCGCAGGATCATCATGTCGTCCGAGCGGCCGGTGATTTTTTCGATGCGCCGCATGCAGCGTGCCGTGCCGGGCAAGAGCCGCGTCAGGTCGCGCGTGCGATAGCGGATGATCGGCAGGCCTTCCTTCGTCAGCGTCGTGAAGACGAGCTCGCCCATCTCGCCATCGGGCAGAACCTCGCCCGTGGCCGGGTCGATAATCTCGGGATAAAAATGGTCTTCCCAGACATGCAGCCCGTCCTTGGTCTCGACGCACTCACTGGCAACGCCAGGCCCCATGACTTCCGAGAGGCCATAAATGTCTACCGCATGCATGTCGAAAGACTGCTCGATCTCCTGACGCATCGCGTTCGTCCAGGGTTCGGCGCCGAAAATGCCGACCGCCAGCGAGCTCTTACGCGGGTCGATCCCCTGGCGGCGGAATTCGTCGAGGATGGAGAGCATATAAGAGGGCGTCACCATGATGATGCGTGGCTTGAAATCCTGCATCAGCGTGACCTGCCGCTCGGTCATGCCGCTGGACATCGGCACGACGGTACAGCCAAGCCGCTCGGCGCCGTAATGGGCACCCAGGCCGCCGGTGAAGAGCCCATAGCCGTAAGCGACATGGACCATGTCGCCACGACGGCCGCCAGCGGCGCGGATCGAACGCGCCACCACGTCTGCCCAGATGTCGATATCCTTCTGCGTGTAGCCAACCACCGTCGGCTTGCCTGTTGTACCCGACGAACCATGAATGCGCGTCAGTTTCTCGCGCGGCACGGCAAACATGCCGAAGGGATAAGTGTCACGAAGATCCTTCTTGGTCGTGAACGGGAACTTCGCCAGATCGGCCAGCGATGTCAGATCCGACGGATGGACGCCCACCTCGTCAAAGCGCGCGCGGTAGAAGGCGGAGTTCTCATAGGCGTGGCTCAACGACCATTTCATCCGATCGAGCTGGAGTGCCGCAAGTTCATCGCGCGAGGCGGTCTCGACGGCGTCGAGGTCGCCGGGGCGGGGTGATAGGTCTTCCATGTCTGTCTCCTCCAAGATGAACGGCCGGTCGCTTTAAGGCCGCTCCGGCAAGAGGGTGCCCTTGACGGTGCGCGAGTGACCGCGAAATTCGGCTATCTGCTCGCCGTTCTGATTGGTCACGTTGATGTCGTAGATGCCGCCGCGACCGCGCCGCGAAACCTCGCGCGCCGTTGCCGTCAACCGGTCGCCGGCAATGGCCGGTGCGATGTAGGTGACCGAGCAATGTTGCGCGACGGCCCGCTGGTTGTAGGTGTTGCAGGCAAAGGCGAAGGCGGAATCGGCCAGCGTGAAGATGTATCCGCCATGGCAGGTTCCATGACCGTTGGTCATTTCAGGCTTGATAACCATCGAGATCACCGCCACGCCCGGTGCTACCTGCTCCACGGCCATGCCGAGATGACGCGTGGCGTTATCCTCGCGCCACATCGCGTCCGCGCAGGCGTCGGCAAGCTCCTGCGCCGTCAGAACGAGCCTGTCGGTCATTGTCCCCTGAACTCCGGCTTGCGCTTTTCCAGGAATGCGGAGACGCCCTCGGCGTAGTCGGCGCTGCGCCCAGCCTCACGTTGAAGATCGCGTTCCAGCTCCAGCTGCTCATCCAGCGAGTTGGTCGCCGCGGCCTGAATGGCGCGCTTGGTCATGCCAAGGCCCCTTGTCGGCCCGGCGGCAAGCCTGACAGCAAGTGCGGTAGCTTCATCAAGGAGTGTGGCATCTTCGACCACCTTCCAGATCAGGCCCCAGCCTGCCGCCGTTTCCGCGTCGAGCGGCTCTGCTGTCATTGCGAGCGCCTTGGCACGCGCTTCACCAAGCAGGCGGGGCAGGCTCCAGGTCCCGCCGGAATCAGGCACCAGGCCGATCTTGGCAAAGGCCTGAATGAAGCGCGCCGAGCGCGCAGCCAGGGTGATGTCGCAGGCAAGCGCAATGTTGGCGCCGGCGCCGGCTGCGACGCCGTTCACCGCGCAGATGACGGGCTTGTCGAGTGTCCTGATGAGGCGGATCAGCGGGTTATAAAAGAGCTCGATCGTGCGCCCGAGGTCGGGAGCAGCGCCGCCCTTGCGTGGATCGCGATCGCCGAGATCCTGCCCGGCGCAGAAGCCTCGACCAGCTCCGGTAAGAAGCACGGCGCGCACGGACGCATCGTCATGCGCACGCTTAAAACCGGCGCGCAGAGCCCGATGCATGTCCTCGTTGAAGGCATTGAGCTTGTCGGGGCGGTTGAGGGTCAGCGTAAGGACGCCATCGGCAAACGCCGACAGGACGGTGTCGGATTCGGACATGTTTCCTCCAGTTCCGCCAGGATCGGGCGGTTCATGAAAAAACTCTTGCATAAACCGACCGGCCGGTCAATTATAAATCCAGAGCATGAGAGGACCATGTGAATGCACACCCTGTTTGCCCGCCACCAGCAGACCCTTGCCGCAGCCCTGAAGGCAGCGCAGGAACGCGGCTACTGGTCGGCCTATCCCGAAGTCCCGAGTGGCAAGATCTATGGCGAAACCGCCAAGGACGATGGTCTGTCCTCCTACAATGCCCGGCTTGGCAGGCCCTTCGATCTGCCCGGTCATCCGGCAACGGCAACGGTTGGCACTGAGGTTTCGCCGTTCGGCCCGCCCCTTGGCATCACCTATCCGGCTGTGGACGCCATAACGCTGGTTGAAGCCTCCAGGACTGCGGCTCCCGCATGGGCTGCCGCATCAGCGGAAACGCGCGTCGGGATCTGCCTTGAAATTCTCGCCCGCCTCAATCGCATCAGCTTCGAAATGGCCAACGCCGTCATGCATACGACCGGGCAGGCGTTTGCCATGGCGTTCCAGGCCGGCGGCCCGCATGCGCAGGATCGTGGTCTTGAGGCCCTTGCCTATGCCTTCCAAGAGATGACCCGCACGCCCGCTCAGGCCGTTTGGACCAAACCGCAAGGAATAGCCGAGCCAATCGTTCTCGAAAAGCACTGGCGGATCGTGCCGCGTGGCGTCTCGCTGGTAATCGGCTGCCAGACCTTCCCGACCTGGAACAGCTATCCGGGCCTGTTTGCCAGCCTTGCGACCGGCAACACGGTCATCGTCAAGCCCCATCCGGGCGCAATCCTGCCGTTGGCAATCACCGTTTCGGTCATCCGTCAGGTGTTGAGCCAAGAAGGATTTGCCGCCGACGTCGCGCTCCTCGCCGCTGATGCGCCCGGCGCCGAAATCACCCGCGATCTCGTTGAGAACGATGCCGTGTCGATCATCGATTATACGGGCTCGAACAGCTTCGGCGATTGGCTGCGCCGGCATGCCGGAGAGGCTCCTCTCTACACGGAGGAGGCCGGTGTCAATTCGATCGTCGTCGCTGCCACAGACGATTTCGCCGGGATGTGCGCCAACATCGCCTTCTCCCTCTGCCTCTACAGTGGCCAGATGTGCACCGCGCCCCAGAACATCTACGTCCCCAGGAACGGCATAGAGACGAACCAGGGTCACAAGAGCTTCGACGATGTTGCAGGGGGTATTGTTGCGGCAATCGACGACCTTGTTGCCGATCCGGCGCGCGCCGCCGGCGTCTGTGGCGCTATCGCCAATCCGGCAACCTTGGCCCGTATTGCGACAGCCCGTGGCCTCGGAACGATCATTCGCGATTCTGCCCCGATCAACGCTGGAGATGCGCGCACGGCAACACCCCTCGTCCTTGCCGTCGATGCCGACAAGACGGATGCGCATGAGGAAGAGCGCTTCGGTCCGATCGCCTTCATCGTCGGCGTCGCGGATGCAGACGACGGCATCGCAAAAGCGGCAACGCTTGCCCGCCGCAAAGGTGCCATCACCGCGGCACTCTACGACACGAACGACAACCGAACTGACGCTGCCGTGGACGCCTTCGCAAAGGCCGGCGTCAACCTCTCGATCAATCTGACTGGCGGCATCTTCGTCAACCAGAGTGCTGCGTTCAGTGATTTCCATGTCACCGGTGCCAACCCGGCAGGCAACGCCAGCCTGACAGACACAGCCTTCGTGGCCAACCGATTCCGTATCGTCATGTGGCGCCGCCCGAAGGCGGCGTGACGGGGCTTTGACTTAACCTATGTTCTCTTGGGGGGAGCACCTGATTGCCGATAAACGCATTCGCGAAGCCTACGTGGGAATATGACATCATGACCGTGACCATCGAACGCGCCGGCGACGTCGCCATCGTCACCATCGACAACCCGCCCGTCAACGCCCTGTCGCAGGCGCTGCGGCAGGATTTGTGGAATGCGGCTGAGACGCTGGACGCCGATCCATCGGTGCGCGCAGTGGTTCTGATCTGCGAGGGGCGGACCTTCATCGCCGGTGCCGACGTCAACGAATTCGGAAAGCCCCCGACACCCCCTCACCTACCGGATCTCGTCGCACGCATCGAGACGGCAGCCAAGCCATGGGTCGCCGCAATTCACGGCAGTGCGCTTGGCGGCGGCTTCGAAGTAGCGCTCGGCTGCCGTTTTCGCGTGGCGGTACCGTCAGCGAGCGTCGGCTTGCCCGAAGTCCGCCTTGGCATCGTACCAGGCGCCGGCGGCACGGTGCGGCTGCCACGGCTCGTCGGGCCGGCGCTTGCCGCGGAAATGGTCACAACCGGCACGCCGGTGGCCGCGCCCAGGGCCCGTGCGCAGGGTCTGATTGACGCGGTCGTCGAAGGTGATCTGGAAAAGGGGGCGATCGACTTTGCGCGCGCGGCCCTCGATCAGTCTCTTCCGCTTCCACTTCGCCAACGAGGTGTGCCCGCAGTGGACGCAGCGTTTTGGGAAACGAGCACGACGGTGGTTGCCGGCCGCGCCAAGCGCGAGGACGCGCCGCTCCGTGCACTCGCCTGCGTGCGCACGGCGGCTGAGGCCGATTTCGAGGCTGCAATGGCCTTCGAACGCCAGACGTTTCTCGAGTTGCGCGGCTCGTCCCAGGCTTCTGCCTTGCGCCATGTTTTCTTCGCGGAACGTGCAGCCCTGAGGCCGCCGGAGCTTGGCGGTGTCGAGCCCCGGAGGATCCGTTCTGCCGCTGTGATCGGTGGCGGAACCATGGGTGCAGGAATCGCGGCAGCCCTTTGCGACGCGAGATTGCCCGTCACGCTGGTGGAGCGCGACGAGGTTGCGCTCGAACGCGGCCTTTCCAACCTGCGCTCGATTATTGACGGTTTGGTCAAGCGCGGTAAGATCAGTTCCGAAGCCGCGGCCGAGCGGCTGTCGGCCGTAACGGGCACGACCGACTATGGCCTTCTCGCCGGAGTCGACCTCGTCATAGAGGCGGTATTTGAGGATATCGACGTCAAGCGCGACGTCTTCAGCAGGCTGTCTGCAGTTTGCCGCGCTGACGCCGTGCTTGCCACCAACACCTCCTACCTCGATCCAGAAGAGATTGCGGCCGGCATCAAGCATCCAGAGCGCTTTGTCGGGTTGCACTTCTTCAGCCCGGCTCATGTCATGAAACTGCTGGAGATCGTGCCGACAGCTCAAACCACGGCGGCGACACTGGCGACGGGTTTTGCGCTCGCCCGCATGCTGAACAAGATTCCGGTGCGCGCCGGCATCTGCGATGGCTTTATTGGCAACCGGATCCTGAAAATGACCCGCGCCCAGGCCGAGCGCCTGTTGCTAGCAGGCGCGACACCACAGGCGGTCGATGCGGCGATGCGCACCTTCGGCTTTCCGATGGGCCCCTTCGAGGCTCAGGACCTCGGCGGTCTCGACATTGCTGCCTTCCAACGCCGGGCGGCGCATGCGCGCGGCGATACTCCCTTTGCACCGGTCGCTGAGCGGCTTTGTGCATTGGAGCGCTTTGGGCACAAGAGTGGCGGTGGATGGTACGACTACACCAAGGGCGACCGTACGCCGCAACCTTCGAAAATCGTTGCTGGCATCATCGGCGAGCTTGCGACCGGAACGCCACAACGGCAATGGGATGAGGCTGCGATCATCGACTGCATCGTCTTGCCGATGGTCAACGAGGCCGCGAAGATCCTGAAGGATAAGGTCGCGCTCAGGTCAGCCGACATCGACCTTGTAGAAATCCACGGATATGGGTTCCCACGCTGGCGGGGTGGTCTGATGCATTATGCTGAAGAGCGCGGACTGACAGAAATTGCTGTCAGGCTCAACGCGCTCGCGGCAGACGGTCTGGCCGAGCCGCCCTGCAATCAGTTTGAGGGATGGGTTGAATAGGGAGCAGGACTATCCGGGCCGCGGCTTGTCTCAGTAGCCGTATTGCGTCTGACTGTGTTGGCTCTTGTTGAGGACAACGCCTAGCACGTTCGTCTTCTCCTGCAGGCTCTGCTCGCAAATATCCACTTCGCTCATCGTGCTTTGGTCGGAAGCAGCAACGAGGATGACGCCGTCTACATTCGGCAGGAACGCAAGTACATCATCGGTCGACAGCATAGGCGGCAAATCATAGAGGATGACGTCCGGTTTTACCTCCTGACGCATCGCTTGTAGTGATTGAGATGCCGCGCCACTTTGAAGGAGTTCGGCCGAGAAGCGCATTGGCTGTCGGTTTGGCGCAATCGCGAGGTTGTCTCCGTATCGAAAGAACGTTTCGCGTAAGCCAGCGTCCCCCTTCAGGAAGCTCTCGATTGAGCCTGAATTTTTGATGCCAAGGGCCTTGCCGATCTGCGGGCGCCGTAGATCGAGATCGACGAGCACAGTTCGACAATCCCCCTGATTGGCCAGACTGAATGCGAGGTTCAGCGCAACGCAGGTCTTCCCGCATGAAGGGGTCGGAGACGTGATGGCAACCGAGGTCCACTTGTTCTCCCTAAGCAGACGCAGCAGCTTTGTGCGCATCATGTCAAAGGCAGCATGAGCCGGGGATGATCCGTTCAAAGTGATGACGCGATTGTTGGCAGCTGCATCGTGGTCAACAACAAGCGGGGGTAGTCCCTCCCATGCGCCTCGCACAATATCCAGCGGTTCCGGCAATGCCGGGCTCCGATCGTCCATCTCGGCAATTCCTCTACTGCGCGACGATCTGCCAACAAATTCCATTGCATTTCCTCAATCACTGCGTCGAAGCATGACGCTACTCGGGTTCACTTTTTGGCCAGCAGTCCGGGAAGACCGGCAGTCATCCCACGACGTCAACGGTGGCTGAATATTCGCGTGACGCTATTGAGCTTCCTTTTCAATGGTGGCGTTCGGGTTTCGTAGGGGGTGTTGATGAAAGGAATAACCGCAAGTGGCTGCGCCTGGAGCATCTGGACCAATTCAGCCGGCCGGCGGATCGTCTTGTTCAGTATTTCAAGCAATGCGATGACTGCGAGACTCAAGCCAAGCCCTGCGAGGATGCCGCCAATAACGATGAGACGACGTTTCGATCGCAGTGGTTGTTGCGGTTGGGTGGCTTCCTCCAGAAGTGAGAATCGCCCGCCGTCGGAACGTGCCTCCATCTGCTGGCCCAACGAGGCTTCTGCCCGTTTGGCAATTGCCGTGTTGTACTGCGTTTGCGTATTCGCAAGCGTGCGCTCAAGGGCGTTCAGTCGAATATCGGTGGCTGGCGTGGCGCGGATGGATTGCGTCAGTTCTTCAATCTTCCCGGTTATCTGCGCCCGCTCCTGTTCGATCGCTTCAATCCGCCTGTCCACGTCGGAGAGCTGAAAATCAAGACCCGATGGCGCCTTGGTGTCGCCACCCTCTTGCTTCTTGGGGACCACCTTGCCGCGCAGTGCGGCGATGCGCGCCCGCAGCGCGACTATGTTTGGGCTCGTTTCCGAGAATACCGTAAGCTGATCGGAAAGGGCCTTGTTCAGATCGAGCAGCATTTGTTGTTCCGCAGTCAAAGGCTCGCCGGTGGGATATTTGCCGGTAACCATGTAGGTTTCAACCAGAAGACTGCGTCTTGTGCGAAGATCCGATTGCTCCCGCTCGAGCGATATCAGCCGTTCCTGCAATGCGCTCTGCTGTGTGCGACGAAAACCCAGGCTTTCGGGAAGCGTTTCTCTGTTTTCGTTCTTGAATTTCAGGAGTTCCGCCTCGACACGAGCAAGGTCGCCATCCAGTCTTTTCACCTCGTCGTCAAAGAACTCCAGAGTATTTCCTGCCCTGTCTGTTCTTTGTTTCTGATTGCCGGACAGGATCGATGTCGCAAGCTCATTGGCGACCTGCGCTGCCAGGAGCGGGGACTTGGCCTCGAACCCAATCGTGAATACCGATGCACCGTCGCCGCCGCTCAATTCTGTTTCTTCAAAAATGATGCGGGAACGCATGTTTTTTACAAGGTATTCGACCGGCGGCTGTTCCTTTTCGCCGGCGTAGATGTCGAGCTTTGCTGCGAGTTTGACAAGATTGTCCCGCGTCGTCACCTGCTGCTGGATTATTTGCAACTGGCCCATGGAACTGGTCTGGACAGTGGACCGGACGAGGTTGACGGGGATCTGCGGCGCCTCGACCAGGATCTTTGCCGACGACTGATAGGTGCGTGGCTGAAATACCGCAAAAATAAGAGCCAGAACCGTACTCGCTGTTACGCACAGCAGGATATACGGCAACCTCCGTCGAAGAATTGAAAGGTAAAAGTGGACATCGATGTCACCCATTACGAATATATCCGAACTTGAAAACTAGAGCGGCGTAGTGCGAGGTGTCATCTTCGACCAGATTTGAAAGGCATGATAGTTGGTCGTTAGTGTATATGGCATGGTCGTTCGCTAGTCCATTTGGGTAGCTTTCAATCTCGCCTTGCCGTCATGTTTCGTTACTGATTCCAGCCAATCAATTCTTTTGAGTGTCGCGAAGACTAACTCCTATTGATTACTTCTGGCATATTGCCCCGAAAGATAGCGATACCGTAGAATGAAAGAATAAAATCATCGCTGTACCAGACAGCACCCACGGCAGCTCCTGCTTCAGCTCGAGGTGTCGCGAAATCTTGTTGGAGCGTTACATGATATTGCACACAGGTTTCGACAAGCTTCCGCGCGCTGTCCCACGGCTTGTTGCAACTGCGAGTGCTTTGCTGTTTGTCCTGAATGTCGGCGCAGCCCTCGCCTCCCCAATTTTCCCCAACACGAAGATTCGGCTGACGCTTGTCCAGTGGATGCCAACGAAGGGAAGCTACGAGCAATGGGCTGCCGTGGGGGGGGAATATACAGTCTCGGACCAGGGGACAATCATTGTCCCACTGGTTGGCGCCGTGTCCGTTGAAAACAAGGACGAAGCGGCTCTGGCATCGGACATCTCCAAAAAGCTGAAAGAAAAGATCGGGCTGGTCGACGAGCCAGCCGCTACCATCGAAATCCTGAAATACCCACCGATCTATGTCGTGGGCGACGTCAAAAATCCTGGCGAATATGAATTCCGAACCGGGATGACGGTTCTTCAAGCCTTGGCGGTGGGCGGAGGCCAGATGCGGGCACTGGATGCGACCGAAAGCCCACAAGCGGTTTTCAAACTGGTCGGCGATGCAAAGGAGATCGATGACTCGATCATGCGCAGTGCCGCAAAAATTGAGCGCCTGGAAGCAGAAATGGCGGGGCAGCCAACGTTCCGATCCAAACAGAAACAATCGAACGATGGCGATGGCGCTGCCGTATACCAGCAGGAAGAGGCCATATTCTCGGCGAGGGCAAACGAGCTTACGAGGCAGACGAAATCGTTGAATGCGCTTCGCGATCTCCTCTCAAGCGAGATCAGCGTGCTTGAAACGAAGATAAAGAGTACGGACGCAAACATAAACTCAGCGCAACAGCAGCTCAATAGCACCATTGCCCTCATTGAACGCGGCGCACTTGTCGCAACACGACAGGCAGAAGCCGAGCGCGTGATAAGAGCTTACCAGAACGAGCGCCTTGATCTTACCGTCCTGATAATGCGGGCCCGGCAAAGCATCAGCCAGACGACGCGGGATCTTGAAGGACTTGCAGACAGAAGACAGACAGAAATTGCTTCGGCTTTGCAGTCGGAGCGCGCCGTTATGAGCAGTTTGCAGGTTAAGAAGATCACAACTCAGAAAGTGCTTATGGAAACCCTGGCATCGGGCGCGTCGTTGGGGCCCGTTGGAAAACCAAAGCTTGTGTACACCGTCGTCCGCAACAGTGGTGGCAAGAGCACCGAGACACCCGCTTCCGAGGCCACGTCAATGGGGCCGGGAGACGTCTTGAAGGTCACCCTTGTCGCAGCGTCCCAAACACCTGCGTCAATATCGCCGGATATGTCCGCATCGACACCACAGGGCGTCGGCCAATGATCTGCGTATT
The DNA here is from genome assembly GCF_000577275.2 of Rhizobium favelukesii. Taxonomy (NCBI): domain Bacteria; kingdom Pseudomonadati; phylum Pseudomonadota; class Alphaproteobacteria; order Hyphomicrobiales; family Rhizobiaceae; genus Rhizobium; species Rhizobium favelukesii. Next base: position 265,659 of record NZ_HG916855.1, on the reverse strand, counting down.
TATCATTGCAAAGCAATCTCAATGAAGCCTGGTTCTCTAAATCCGACGCCCGCTACCCTTCCCAGCGGTCAAGATAGCAAGAGTTACAATCAGATCATCAGGTCCACCATGCTGATCGGTGGCTCGTCCGTCATCAATGTGGTGTTCTCCATCGCCCGAAACAAAGCCATGGCGCTGCTTCTCGGACCCGAAGGCATCGGCATGATGGCGCTCTACAATTCAGTCGCAGATATCGCTCAGACCGTCGCAGGTCTTGGCATCAATGCCAGTGGTGTTCGGCAGATAGCGGCTGTCGGTTCGCACGATGCCAAGCGGATATCAGAGGTTGTCGCGGTGCTGCGCCGCGTTTCCATCATCCTGGGCTTGGTGGGAGCGGCACTCTTGCTTCTTTTTTCCGGACCTGTGGCAGAGTTCACCTTCGGAGATCGCCAGCATATGGTCGGCGTGATGATCCTGTCGCTCGCGGTGTTCTTTCAGGTTGCAGCTGCAGGAAGAGGAGCGCTGATACAGGGTGTGCGCGACATTTCCGGTCTCGCCTGGATGAGTGTGCTCGGGGGCCTCTTCAGTTTGGCCGTCGGGGTGCCGATCATTTATTTCCTGGGCTCGCGTGGGATCGCGATAGCACTCGCGGCAGCAGCTTTCGCAAGCTTCGTAATCTCGTGGTGGTTCAGCCGGAGGATTGATATCCCTAGCGTCTCTCTGTCAGCGGGACGGGCACTGCAGGAAACGAGCGCGCTATTTAAGCTTGGCATCGTATTTATGGCGAGTGGCTTTTTGACAATGGGCAGCGCCTACGCCATTCGTCTCATCGTCTCGTCGGAAAGCGGGTTGCATGCGGCTGGCCTCTATCAGGCAGCATGGTCCTTGGGAGGCCTTTATGCCGGCTTCATCCTGCAGGCCATGGGAACCGACTTCTATCCACGCCTTACCGCTGTTGCCGAGGACAACGCAGAATGCAACCGACTGGTCAACGAACAGACTGAAGTGAGCATCCTATTGGCAGGTCCAGGTCTGATCGCAACACTGACGCTGGCCCCAGCGGTCATGGCGCTTTTTTACTCCTCGGAGTTCCAGGGGGCGGTCGAAATTCTGCGCTGGATTTGCCTTGGAATGATGCTGAGAATTGTGGCCTGGCCGATTGGATTCATCGTACTTGCCAAGGGCGCTAAGGCGATTTTCTTCTGGTCAGAAGTCGCCGCGACCGTTGTTCATGTTGGACTTGCTTGGCTGTGTGTGCCTAAATTCGGCGCTGCAGGGGCAGGCTTTGCATTCTTCGGCCTCTACGTTTGGCACGGCATCCTGATATATTGTGTTGCACGACGCTACACGAATTTTCGCTGGTCACCGGCCAATCGCAAACTGATCATCGCCTATCTTCCGATATCAGGATTGGTGTTTGGCGCCTTCCAGTTTTTGCCGCTCTGGCAAGCAACCAGTCTCGGGCTGGCGATTGCGATCATGGTCGGCCTCTACTCCCTGAGGATGCTTGCAGGTCTGCTACCTGAACACGCGTTTCCGCGACTGATCCGGCCTCTTCTAAACATGCGAGGGGTTTGAGGCAGACCCGTCAGTCGCAATCATGCAGATTGGCAAGCCCTTCTTCACGTCGCATCCCCTCGCGACAACGAGGCGACTTTTCAGCGCGATACGCCTGAAATAGACTGGTCGTTGGCAACATCCACCAGGGATGGCTGCAATCAGTGACAAAGCGCCGGGCACTGTCCTGCGGCCGAGCAGAACACATGCTTTTTTGAGCGAGGAGCTTGACATCTTCCCGGCCGCTTCGACGGCGGCGGTGTATTGTGGCATTGTGGTCGCGGGCGACCTCGTCGATGATTTCTTCATGCGATAGATCGCATCCGTGCCAGGCGTTCAATGACCTAACTGGCGACACGTCCACCTATTTGCTGGACGACTTTTGCTCGCCGCCACTCGCTGGCGAGCAGCACAATGACAATCCCAGCCATCTCCAGAATCCAGTACCATTTGAGGCCTAGGAAACGGCTTCTAAAGAAGCTGTCGAGATGATGGAAAGATGCCGCACGAATTAGCACGTACCCGAGCACAAACGTCGAGCCGACCAATGCAATCCACATCTGAATTGGCGACGTTCTAACCCAGTAGATAAAGGCTGGTATAATGGCCAGGCACACAGCGGCAACGCTAACCACGAAATAAATTTGAACAGCCTGGCGTCGTTCATACCAGCCCTCCGAGTAAGCAAGCATGCGGCCAAGCTCTGTCATGCCAGACTGAAGGTCTAGCTGCTTATTTATGCCGAGAATGAAAAAGAATACTGAGATAATGCGCCAGATATGCGCGTCGGATTTGTCGTTCCAATTTTGCCGACGGACGCACCCCATAGTCATCCAGCAGCTGACGCTGGCAAGCAAGTAGAGAGCGACTGTAACCCATCCCGCGATCGTGGGGTCGCCAATGCCGGGGTGCCAACTGAACTCATAATTGTCTACCACTCCCGCCCCCCCCCGAAAAGTGCATGCGTTTTTGAAGTGCCAATCTTCACGGTTTTCATCTTCGTCGGCAAGTTCGCCTTTTGGCGAACTGTTCCCAGCGCCGAAAAGAAACGAACGGTGTCCGCCGACTGCGTTTTTAGACGCCACGTTTTGAACGGTGGAGACTTTCGCGAATCCAACCAAACCGGCATGCCCTGCAGGTTTTGGAAAATCCGGACAAGGATTCCACTGAATTTCGGACAGCGATATCAATGTCTCACGATAGGGTGCATTCCAATAATCCCGGTAAATCCGGGACAAGGCTTCGGCACAAACGGCCGACCTTGGCCGACGCCGGTTTTTATTCTGTCTCTGACTTGAACGTGTAAAGCATGGGGCGATCCGATCGATTTTGAGAGTGACGCACAAGCCAGATCGTCCGGCTCCCGCGATATCGGAGCGGCTGAACATCAGCAAGACAATTGGCAAAGACGCAGCGCAACTGTCAGACCGAACTCGATCAAAGAATAGAGCGCACGACCGTCGAGGAGATGTCGAACGCCATCACTTGCAGTGCGCCAAAGGGCGAAGTTGGCGTCGGCAATCGCCAGGTCGGGCCAGACAAGCCGGGTCGTTTACATTGACTGGGGAATCCGGTCAGGCCTTTTCCCAGGATCACTTCAGTCTGACGGCGGCCGCAAGCTGCAGGTGGGAAATCAACCCACCCGCTCAATCGCCAAATGGGGCGAGACAGAGGCCTGCACTGCCTCCACGACGCAGGTCACATCGATCCCTTCCATCTGCGCAAACAGTGGCAGAATGATCGAGTGCTGCTGTGCTGCGACGCTTTGCTGAAGGCTCGTCACAACCCGGTGTGACCCAGGCACGGAATAGGCGCCCTCGAGGTGAATGTTCATGATCCCACGTCTTGTCGAAACCCCTCGGTCAAGCAGCTCCTGCATGACATCGCGTTGATCCAAATATGATGCCAATTTGAGACAGAAGCTCTGCCAATTGCTGCGAGCCCAAGTGGGCTCGTTGGGCAGCTCGACATTCGCTGCCGAAGAAAGCTTCTCGGTGTAGTGGCTCGCGATCTCGCGCCGCCGCGCGATGATCGCCGGAAGGCGCTTGAGTTGTTCTCGACCGACGGCGGCCTGCATATCGGTCATTCGATAGTTGTAACCAAGCTCGGGATAGGATTCGAAAATGACCTGCTTGGAACCGTGCCGTACGGCATCCGTGACACTCATGCCATGCTGCCGCCACAGGCGAAACTTTCGGTCATACTCGGGATTGGCGGTCGTCAGCATACCGCCATCGCCCGTTGTCACTACCTTACGGGGATGAAACGAAAAGCAAGCAATATCGCCATGGGGCTTGCCAATCTTTTCCCAACGACCCTTCCAGAGGATTTCGCTACCAGTCGCGCAAGCAGCATCCTCAATCACCGGGATGCAATGACGGGCTGCGATCGCAACAATACGATGCAGGTCGCAAGGCATTCCGAGCTGATGGACGCAAACGATGGCCTTGGTGCGGGGCGTGATGGCCGCCTCGATCAGGTCAGGATCGATGTTGTAACCATCTTTCTCGATATCAACGAAGACCGGCACGGCGCCACAATAGCGGATCGCATTTGCGGTTGCGATGAACGTGTGGCTAACAGTTATGACTTCATCGCCAGCGTCGACCCCGACCGCCTTGAGAGCAAGGTGAAGCGCGGTTGTGCAATTTGAAACGGCGCATGCGTGCCTAGCACCAACAAAGTCGGCAAACTCTTCTTCGAAGGCAGCCACCTCAGGCCCTTGTGTAACCCAGCCCGATAAAATAACGCGTCGGACCGCCTCGACTTCATGTTCATCGAGAACAGGCTTGGCAACCGGAATCTGGCTCATGCTGCCTCTCCTGCCTTCACGCTTTTTTCCTGGCGCCACCACGCCACAAGATCACGCAGGCCCTCTTCCATTGTCACCTGTGAGCTAAAGCCCAGGAGCTCCTCGGCCTTGGCAGTCGAAGCAAGGCGTCGCGGCACGGCATTGACTTTGCGCGCCGGCCCAAATTGGGGCTCTAACGATGAGCCCATTACCTTGGTCAGCAGGGCCGCAAGCTCGCGAAGGCTCGTCTCGCTACCGCTTGCCACATTGAAGACCTCGTCAGTCACATCGGATTTCGCAGCAAGCAGATTAGCCCGCGCAATGTCGTACACATGCACGAAATCCATCGTCTGCGTACCATCGCCGAGGATGATCGGCGGCAAGCCGCCGGCAATCCGTTCCATCCAACGGATCAGAACTTCCGTGTAGGCGCCGTAAACATCCATGCGGGGTCCATAGACGTTGAAGTAGCGCAGTGCCACGTAGCGCAGCCCATACATCTCCGCAAAGCTGCGCAACAGCCCCTCGTTGAAGGCTTTGGCGGCGCCATAGATTGTACGATTATTGTATGGGTGATGCTCCTCCGTGGTCGGGAAGCTGTCGGCCAATCCAAGGACCGAAGCAGAGGACGCTGCTACAACCTTCGACACCCCGGCCTGAACGGCGGCTTCAAGAACGTCGAATGTCCCGCCCGCCAGAACGTCAAATGCAAGCCGCGGCTCCTCCGCGCACTGCGTAATGCGAATGGCAGCCTGGTGGAAGACGACATCGATACCTTGGCTGACTTCCTTGAGAAGCGCTCGATCGCGAATGTCTCCCTCGACTATGGTTACGGGAGCTTTGTCGACGGCGTCAGCCAGATTCTCTAGTCTGCCACGGACGAAGTTATCGAGGATCAGTATTTCCTTCGGTTCCTCACGGGCGACAAGATCCGCAATGTGCGATCCGATGAGACCGGCGCCGCCGGTGATCAAAATCCGTTTGTCTTTCATACTTCAACTCTCCGAATTTGGTCCGCCCGAATCCTGATCCGATCGCCAGCGGAGGAATTTTGCAGGAACGCCGGCAACGACAGAGAAGGGTGCGACATCGTCAACGACAACGGCTCCCGCGCCGACAATTGCGCCTTTACCAATAGTCACACCTGGAAGGATGGTGGCATTGGTGCCGATGTCTGCCCACGCGCCAATGCGGACCGGCCTGATTTCTAGGTCGGTGCGGATAATTGGCATGTCGACTGGTATTGCAGTGTGACTTGAGCCCAGCACCTTTGCGCCAGGGCCCCACCCGACATGATCTTCAAGCACGAGGTCACGCGCGTCAAAATAGGCTTGGGGCCCGATCCACACGTTGTTGCCGATCCGGCAGGTGCCGTCGAATCTGCCCTGAATGTAGGATTGTGCGCCGATAAAGACCCCCTCGCCGATCTCGAACGTTTCCGGATGCTTGAAACCGGCGCCGCTACCGACCTGCAAGCCGTTCCCGCAGGTGCGCGCCAGGCTTTTCCAGATCGCCTTACGCATGAAGCTGTCAACGAACCCATCGCCGGTCGCAAACCGTGCGTAGAGTTCAATGAGGCCTGCGGTGCCATACGTGCGCGCCAGCTCTTTTGCCAGCTGAACGACATAGTCAGGGTCCAAGGCGGGTTGCTGGCGCCCGTGCACGGCCAGGACAAGACGCACGCCGGTGACGGGGTCAGCTGACATAGGCGTCCTGCTCCACAGCAGCGGCAATCTGATCGACTTGTTTTATTGTGAGCTCCGGATAGATCGGCAACGAGAGAACTTCACGCGCTGCGGCCTCAGATATCGGGAGATCTCCGGAACGATAGCCAAGATCGGCGTGCGCCTTTTGGAGATGGATTGGTATCGGGTAGTGGAGCCCGGTATGAATGCCCTCTGACCGCAACGAGTGCTGCAACCGCTCGCGGTCGTGGGTGCGCACGGCGTAAACGTGGTAGACATGCCGTCGATCCATCATCGCAATGGGGACGCGCACGGATCGCGAGCCGGCCATGAGCTTTGAGTAGCGATCGGCGCGAACCCGTCGTGCTTCCGTCCAGGCTTCGAGATGTCGAAGCTTGATGCGCAGGATTGCGCCCTGGATTTCATCCATGCGGTAGTTGAAGCCCTTGAGTGTATGGTGATAGCGCTGTTCCTGGCCCCAGTCCCGTAACATTCGGATTTTCTTGGCATGCTCGTCGTCATTAGTGACGACGATGCCGCCTTCGCCACAGGCGCCGAGGTTTTTGCCAGGGTAAAAGCTAAAGCAGCCCGACACACCGATGCTTCCCGCACGCCGTCCCTTGTATTCTGCCCCATGAGCCTGGCACGCGTCCTCAATCACCGGAATTCCGTGCTTGTCAGCGATGGCCTTGATTGCGTCCATGTCCGCCATCTGTCCATAAAGATGGACTGGCATGATGGCCTTGGTCCGCGGTGTTATCGCGGCTTCCAGCTTGCCTGGATCCATTGTGAGCGTCGCCGGTTCGACATCAACGAAGACAGGACGAGCGCCCGTATAGCTGACTGCAGATGCAGTCGCGACGAACGTGAACGAAACGGTGACGACCTCGTCACCTGGGCCGACGCCGGCAGCAAGCAGAGCAAGATGCAAAGCGCTTGTACCGGTGTTGACCGCGATCGCATGCTTGGCATCGCAATAGGCCGCGAACTCCTCCTCGAAGCGGGCGACTTCCTCGCCAAGCACATAATGGCCCGACGCGAGCACGCGCAGCACGGCGGGCTCGACCTCGCTCTTGATGGCGGCATACTGAGCCTTGAGATCGAGCAGGGGGATCATGCAATCATCCTCGCCGGCTCGAGTTCGACGACACGCCCGCGCTGCGCGAGCGACTGGGTGGCAGCCTCAAGAATGCGCACAACCCGAAGTCCCGCATGGCCATCGGCGATAGGCTGGCTATTCGTGACGACGCAGTCGACAAACTGCTTGAGTTCGCGGCCAAGCGCTTCCGTCATATCGAGTTGAGGTGCATACATGTCACCGGTTCGATAGCCCACGCGCATATCGTAGACTTTCTCACCGTCAGCTTGCGGATTGCCGTTAAGCGTGATGCCCTTGTCGTAAACCTTGATCTTCTCGCTCGGCTCCAGGTCGTCGTAGACGATCATCTTGCTACTGCCGCCGATCAACGTACGGCGCACCTTGACTGGTGCCAGCCAATTGACGTGGATGTGGGCAATCATTTTACTCTCGAAGAAGAGCGTCAGATAGGCGATGTTCTCCGGTTCGCCCACGACATGCCCCATGCCTGTGGCCGAGACCGCCACCGGCTTTTCCGGCAGAACGTAGTCCATAATTGATAGATCGTGGACGGCGAGATCCCAGATGACGCTGACGTCGTGCTGGAAAAGGCCGAGATTTACGCGCACGGAATCGTAGTAGTAAATGTCTCCCAGACCGTTCTCGATGATTTCCCGCATCTTGCGGACCGCACCCGTGTGGATGAAGGTGTGGTCAACTGCGAGAATAAGGCGTCTTCGCGCAGCCTCTTCCACCATCCGACGAGCTTCTTCAGAATTCGAGGCCATCGGCTTTTCGACAAACACGTGCTTGCCGGCCATCAGCGCTTTCATTGCCAGCATGTAGTGCGCCGATACTGGGGTCGCGATGGCGACCGCATCAACGAGAGGGTCACGCAACACCTCGTCGAAGTCATCGGTGATCTGGACTGTCGGGTAGCGCAGCTGGACGCCTGCTAGGCGGTCCTTCTTGAGATCACACACCCACATAAGCTTTGCGCCAGGCGTTTCCGCAAGATTCCGGACCAGGTTCGGTCCCCAATACCCGTAACCGACGACGGCAACCCCAATCATCTTGCTCTCCCGGATGACATGATTTCGACTGGCGCATCCTTTGCGCGGCCGATGATTCTTGCCGGCACGCCGGCTACAATTGCGTAGGCGGGCACATCCTTGGTGACGACCGCACCCGCGCCAATCTGTGCGCCCTCTCCGATCGTTACCCCCGCGACGATGGTGGCGTTGCTGCCTATCGACGCGCAACGCTTGACGAACGTCGGCACGACTGACCAGTCCGCGTCGGACTGAACGCTACCATCCAGGTTGACCGCACGTGGATGCAGGTCGTTGGTGAACATCACGCCGTGACCTACAAAGACGCCGTCTTCGATTGTGACGCCTTCGCAAATGAAAGAGTGGCTGGAGATCTTGCAGTTTTCTGCAATCGAGGCATTTTTCTGGATTTCGACAAAGGTGCCAATATGCGTTCCAGCGCCAATGGAACAACCATATAGATTTACCAAATCCGGATGATGAATAACGACGCCGTCACCCAAGGTGACGCTCGGTGCGATCATGTCGTTAAGGTCCCCTGTTAGATTAACTCAGAAACGTAGGAGCATCGGTGAGCCGGAATTTGCCTTTGCCGTTGCTTCACTATCGGCCCGCATAACAAGACAACTTTGCCTTTCTGCAGTAAAGCGAGCAAAAATCGGTATTTAGTCTACCCGAAAGTCGTAGATCTAACGTATTGTACGCGGCCATATCGGTGTATTTTAAATATATATTCACGTAAAATAATTATCGAAAGTTGGTATTGATGTTACTTCGTCACCCAGAACATATACAAGCTTGATGAGTGGTCGGGCAAATCTGTCGAAAGCGCTCTTAATGGAGGGGTGTATTGCGTATTCTCGTATATCCTCACGATTTGACGCTCGGCGGCAGTCAGATAAACGCAATTGATCTTGCTGCTGGAGTTGCCGAAAGGGGCCACGAGGTTATCGTTTACGGTATTCCCGGGCCTCTCGTTGATTACATAGAGGAAAGGGGTCTTCGCTTCCTGCCAGCTCACGACCTTAAATACCGACCTGCGCCATCGCGAATTGCGCAAATTGCGGCAATATCTCGTCGCGAGCGACTTGATCTCATCCATGCGTACGAATGGCCGCCGTGTCTCGATTCTTATTTTGGCGCGGCTCTGGCTCTGCGTGTTCCGCTCCTATGCACGGTTTTGAGCATGCAGGTCATGCCACACATTCCGGCATCGGTTCCGTTGATTATGGGAACGGCTGACCTCGGCGAGGAAGCGCGTAAGCGTCATCGGGCGAATGTCTGGGTGCTCGAGCCGCCAATCGACGTGGAACGTGACAATCCGCACATCAGCGGAAGAGAGTTTCGGTCTGCACACGGCGTAGGAAACGAAGAGTTTTTGATCGTAAGCGTCTCACGTCTGGCGCTCGATCTTAAGCTGGATGCACTGGTAAGAGGTATCGACGCAGTGGATCAGCTTGCAAGCTCACACCCAGTGAAACTCATTCTGGTCGGAGATGGGCCGGCCCGTGGTGCGCTGCAATGTCGTGCGGATGACGTAAATAGACGCCACGGGCGAGAGGTGGTTGCGCTAATCGGCGCTGACCCCGATCCGCGCAGCGCTTATGCGGCAGCCGATCTTGTGATTGCCATGGGGAGTTCGGCACTTCGAGCGTTGGCAATCGGGCGCCCGCTCATCGTTCAAGGTGAGCAAGCTTTCTCTGAACTGTTCGACCAAACCAGCTGTGAGCTTTTCTTAAGACAAGGCTTCTACGGACTGGCAGATGGTGCATCCGGCCCCAGTCGATTGGTGGCACAAATCGCGCCCCTTATTCACCAGCCAGACCGACGCAGCGAACTCGGCCAATTTGGCAGAGAGTTCGTGAGTAAGCGTTTTGCATTGCACCGAGCTGTCGATTTTCAATTGGATGTGTATACGTCCGTGGTCAAAGCCTCCCCCGCAGCTCGGATCGGCGAAGCACTCCGCGCCGCTGGTCTGGCAGCGTCAGTGGAAATCGCCAATCACAACCCTTTTCAAAAGCGTCGAAATCGGAACCTCCAAAAGACGATACTATCAGCAGCACGATCTGGTGAATGGCCCCCCTCTTTTTGAGGTTTTGGCGACTACGATCGATGGCATGCCACACGTGTCGACAACGACCATCATGCCCCCTTCTTCGTAAACGTGACGACTGCAGCACGATATGGAGTATGGACATTGGCTAAACGCCATGCAGCCTCGGAAAGCCTTCGAACACCTCGTCATTAAGCTTCGGCCGCGCGTGTGAAGCTCGGCCGTAATCCCCAAGCTGCAATCGGTCTTTCTTCCTCCACACCTCTCGTTCATCCTTCCAGGGTCAGGGCAAGAGTGTCTCTTGCGCCGTCAGCTTGCCAGCCAGGCGAGCTGGCCGGGAAGTATCTGCGCCGTCTCATATGAAACCTCCCGGTGCGCACCACCCAGTTATTGCCCTCCAAGCGAAACCGAGTCCACGCGCACGGTCCCCAAAATCCCTACAGCGTTAGATCCGATTGTGACCGGGGGACCGACCGAGTTGCTGGTCTGCAATCTCAGCCACTATCTCTTTGGGAGATCGGACGGCTACCACCTATTGGGCAAATTACATTGCAAGCCAAAGAAGACTAGGATGGCTGCGAATGCCGAACTGCGCACAGGAGCCTTTATGCCTAACATCGTCTCGGTGATACTTCCAACCTATAACAGAAGTCGCAGTTTAGTCGCTGCGATGAATAGTGTCCTTATCCAATCACATAAGGACCTTGAACTGATTGTCGTTGACGATGCCTCATCCGAAGATATTGAAAGCGTGGTGCGGGGAATAGGCGATACTCGGGTCAGGTATGTCAGGCGACCACAAAACGGCGGTGCAGGTGCTGCGCGCAATACGGGCCTTGCTCATGCCACAGGTGATTACATAGCTTTTCAAGACAGCGACGATATTTGGCTACCCAACAAACTCGAGCGACAGCTTCAACTTCTTGCGTCATTACCCGAGCACGTCCAGGTCGTGACGGGAGCTAAAATTGTTTACTATGGCCCCACACGCATGTTGCAAGCGCCGCCGCCAGAAGGACCGCTTCGTATAGACGAGAATCAGCTGGTCCGACTTTTGACGGAGAACCGGATCAGTGTTCAAAACGCGCTGTTCCAGAAGGGTTGCTTCCCCGGAACGGATTGGTTCGATGAGTGCGCGAGTGCCAATGAGGATTGGGAATTCGCAATTCGGCTGGCTCAGCACACGACCATATACGAGGATATGGAACCGGTCGTACTTGGCTTTATCTCAGCCGATAGCATATCCATGAATGATCGCAGAGAGCTAATTGGATACCTGCGTATACTGAGGAAGAACAGAACAATACTTAGAAAACTGAAGATTCAACGATCGCTGTTGATGATCGGAGCTAGTAGATACTTTCTAAAGCTTGGGAAAAGATCCACTGCGAGGAAGTTTCTTGTGGCAAGTTTTTTGGATAATCCGCCGAATATCAGGCTCCTCATATCGCCCATGGTCAAAAGGGCTATGCATTTAAGTTCTTGGCGGCCAAACCGGGCGGGAGCGTGACGATTTGCCGACGGTCGCGACGGAGAGGCCGATGAAGAGACTTGCAGCGTTGATAGCGTCGGCATCGATGTTCGCCACGAGCGCGGCTGCGACCCCGGCGGTGGCTACAGCGACCGTCAATTTTCGCTCAGAGCCAGGCACGGGCTATGGCAGCTTCGGAAACATCCGGGAGGGCAGCCCGCTCGACGTCTCCGAATGTGATGCCAGCGGGGCTTGGTGCACCGTCAAGTTTTTAGGCAGGGATGGGTCCGTCAACGGCAAATACATCAATCGCACCGAACCCGACAGACCGCCGTGGCCGCGCAGCTTCATGACGGGCAACGGTGCGACGCTGACGCTTTTCCAGCCACAATTCACCGACTGGCCCGCGTTCACCGAGCTCAAAGCCAGCGATGCCGCAAAGCCGATCTACGGTGTCATCAGCGTCAGCGGAAAGACCGTCGCACACGACGATACGGACCAGGTCGTCATCACTGACATCAAAGCGACACAGGTGGACTTCTCGACCCTGGACCGGAAAGAGCCCACCGATCTGGCCCTCGAAGTCCGCAAACTGATGCCAACGGGTCCGATTACCGTGTCGAAGGAACGGCTGGCGGACAGCCTTCCCACCCCGACCTCCGGCCACCCCTCCACGGGTGGCATCGTGGTCCTCGGACGCAGCTTCCCGAACGAGACCAACACGGGCGTCCCGGACGACCTCAAGTCGAGCCTGACGCCGTACACCGGCTCCTGCACGATCACCGCTGCAGACGTGAAGATCGACCGCAAGGTTATCACCTGCGATCAGCTCCGGCTCCTTGGCCCTAAGACCGCCATCACAAACTCGATCATCAACGGCACGGTGTACTCCGACTGTTGCTACCTGAACGGATCCTACAGCCTGACAGACTCCGAAGTTCGTGGGCCAGACTCCACGGCCACCGTGGTCGGTGAGGCCAGGTTCAAGCTCCTCCGCGTCGAGGTGTCAGGTGGCTCTCGTTCGGTGAACTGCAACACCACCTGCGAGATCCGCGACTCCTACATCCACGGCCAGTACGGCGACAAGCGTGGCATCGACCACGAGTCCGGCATCCGGCAGGACTCACACGGCACGTTCGTGCACAACACGATCTCCTGCGACGCCATCGCTTACCCCAACCCCACCGGTGGCGCGGGATCGGGCTGCTCTGCCGCGGTCTCAGGCTATGGCGACTTCGGCACCGTGAACAACAACACGTTCACCGACAACCTGATCGAGTCCCGCGAGGGACTCACCGGTCAGGCCGCCAGCTCGTACTGCGTGTACGGCGGCTCCACCACAGGAAAGCCGTACCCGAACGCGCATCACATCGTGTTCACCGACAACATCTTCCGGCGCGGCGGCATGGGCAAGTGCGGCATCTATGGACCAGTCACCTCGTTCGACTCCAACGCTGAAGGCAGCCTCTGGCAAAGCAACCTCTGGGACGACGGCGCGACCGTTCCGCCCGCCAACTAGAGCGCGTCCGCTTTGATCGAGGTCATATCCTGCGGCCGCGAAGTAGTTTGCACATTCCTGCGGTTTGCAAAGCGTCCCGATTTTCCCGACGGTATCCCACAACGCATCAACCGACCGCTCTTTGCCCACAGAAGCGCTTTCAGTTTGGAAAGGGCCATTTCAATGGGTTGAAGTCGGGACTGTGGGGCAGGAGATAGAGCAAAAACGCAGCTATACACGCAAAAGCTTCCTCGTATACGTATAGTCCTCCACCATACTTGCGTTTTCATCCAAATAGATGACCCACGAGTGCGTTTACGTTCATGAACACTATCGGGTAAACTTGGAAAGCTTCGCCCCGGGATGCGGCCGGATCTGCATTACTTAGGCATCCTCCTCCAAGGGAAAAAGACATGTTGCTGCCAGGACAAGATAACTTTGATGGACAGTTCGTCATTTCGACTGTCGCCAAGCCATGCCCGCACGGCTGGCAGCAACGTCAACTCGGCACGCTTTTCCTGAACTTGGCTCCGACAACGCCTGTTGTGCCGGTGGTGGATGCCGACAACCGGTCCATCGGCTTGCTGTTAGGTATGCCCATCGACCTTGATCGAGGCGTTATTGTCGACGGGCAGTACAGGGTCGACTGCAAGCTGGATGACGTCCAAGACCTGGATGATTTCGTTGAGAAGAACATTTATCGATTGGCTGGAAGCTTCCTGTTCGTCCTCAGCGCGCTCGGATCGAGACGCATCTACCTTGATGCCAATGGCACACTCTCGGTGGTATATGATCCAGAGGCAAGAGTTGCTGGCGCGACCGCTTCGGTTCTTCTCGACGCCGTCGAATATAAGAAGCGTTTTCGAGCAGAACTTTACAAAACCCTCGATATTGAGGACGCCGGTTGGTTCACGGCCGGCCTCACGGCACACGAGGGCATCGAACGTCTTCTTTGCAATCACTACCTGGATTTAGACAGCTGGGCGGCAAGCCGCCATTGGCCGGTCGCAACAATCGAGGTCTCTCCCGATCCAGTGTCGACTTGCGCAAGAATCTGCGACCGCATTTCTAAAACGATAGAGATCCTTGCACGCGCCGGCAGTACCAGTGTAGCGCTGACTGCAGGCAATGACTCGCGCCTTCTGCTGGCATGTTCCCGGTACATGCTCGCGAACCTGACTTTTGTGACTGTGGCGGCGCCGACAGCAGATTTGGATGTCGCCTGCGCGAGACGCCTGGCGCGTCAGTTCGGCTTGCGGCATCAAGTCTTGCAGTACCGTGAGGCAACTGAAGCGGAGGCGGATCTTTGGCGGTTTAGAGCTGGTCACTGCGTTGGCGGCAACAACGTCAAGATGCACCCGAGCGTCAAGCCGCTCGAGGGACGACCCTTTGTAGGTGGCCTTGGGGGAGAAGTGGGCCGCGGCTTCTTATGGCTGAATGCCAGACCTGACACAGTCATAGACGCCAAAGGTCTGGTGGCTAGGTTGAAGTTGTCACGGACCGCCGAGGTGGTAAGCGCGGTGGATAACTGGCTTGCCCCCCTTGCCCATTTCGACGCTTTTTTCATATTGGATCTTGCCTATCTTGAATTGCGGATGAGCACGTGGGGATTTTGCGATTCGTATGTAAAACCAAAGCAACTCGAAATTCACCCCATGATATCCAGAGCAAATTATGTGGACATGCTGTCCCTTCCGCCGGAGGTGAGACGCAAGGGCGACATATATTTCCAGGCCATCGAAGCCCTCTGGAAAGAGGTGTCGGAGGTTCCAATCAACAAATACGGGAACTACAGAGACATGCTACGGCCGGCCAAGGAGGCGATCCGACATCCAAAGCGAGCATCAAGGAAAGTGATGCAGATCGTCGGCGCCTGGAGATCGAGGACGGCTGAAAAGAGCCGGACGTGAACACTGCGGCGCTCATCGCAGCCGGTATTTCGGGTCATTGAGTCAGCGTGAGGCGCGGCTTTCAAAGGTGTGCTGGGGAAGCGCTCGAGACTCATTCACCAGGACGAGCCTCAGAATTGCCTCGGCACGGAAAACGCATCCGAACAAACCGAACCGAAGCGCTCTTCCTTCACCGGCAGGTGGTGTCCCGGCAACCTTCGCGCCGTTTCGTCAAGTTGATGATCGTGTCGAGCCTGGACAGGAACAGATCTTGCTCCCTTGGATCACTTGGTTTTGGCATCCGCGTGCCGGCGAGATCCGCATCACCCCATCCCGACCCTGCAGCCCGATGAATTCACAACTCTCGAGGAAGGTCCTCGATGTCCCAAGTGCCACAATCTACGTGACCGCGTTTCAACCATCAATTTCGAAAGGCCCGCGGTTAGATCCGTCAACCAGATGGCCGTTTCGCGGCCGCTTACGCCATCATTGATCGCTCAGCGCGTCGCCCACAACGACGGCAGTCCGGCCCGTCGATCTCATCCAGCCTGCCCGACCAGCCGCTGTTCAACGCGTCCAAAAGAGGCAGGATCTTGTGACATATTCCGGCTAGGCCGAATAGAAGGGGTCAGTGAACGCTTAAGGACTGTTTGCAGTGACAACTGAATCTTGCCACCAGGCCAACGGGGGTACGTTACATCGGGCAAGAACGCCCAGGCGGTTCGAGAGCATTTTGGAGTCCGCTCCTGTCCCATCGTGGATTGGTGCACTGTGCAGCGGTTCCACTCACGAATACTTCAAACTTATCGATATCAGCGTCATCGGAGCAGCTGCTTTCTGCCTAAGTGGAGGGCTGCCTAATCCTAGGTTTGTGCCTGCGCCACAAGCGCTTCGAGCTTGCGATTCGCCCTGCACAACACGATAGCGGGCCCGCGGCTTGCGAACATTGCCATTGTGACGTTCTGATTGCTGGCTGCTGCTGCAATCGAGAATCCACACACCGGAGCCGACTAGGAAGAAAAACCAAACGTATGCGGCCACCCAGAAATGCACGGTTGAGCCAACGAAGACAAGGGCTACCATGCAGATGAGATAGGACGTCCTGCAACCATCAATATCAGGATCGATATCAGTTTTCTTCGCGACAGAGAGCCAGATAGAAAGCAGGGATAGCACCATGAACAGGAAACCAGGCACGCCATGCCGCATAGCCATCAATAGCCAGAAGTTGTCGACACTGTCTCCTGGCATCCATTGTGGCCGCGCCCAATCACCCAGCCCAATTCCAAAAATTGGATGATTAGCGACCGATGCAGACCCATACTCCCAGATCCAAAGCCGATACCATCCGGTCTGCTGATCAAACGTGAAATGCGAAATATAGAACTGCGCCGGTGTTTGATTGGAGCCAAGCTCAACAATGAGATAACCGACAAATGCAACTGCCCAAAGCAGCTTCCAGCGAGCGGTAAAGCCGCCAAGAACCTTGTTCCACTGCAGCAAGGCAATTTGGAAAACCACCCCGGCCAGCGGCGCAGAAGACATCGACAGGAACGCGGAAAATCCCACCAAACCGGTTAAAACGCCGCGCGAAATACCCGACACCTTTCCCTTCGTCGCTAGGTATGTCAACGCGAGCATGCTTCCGCAGAACGTACCAAATAATATCGAATGGTTAAAAGGTCCCTGGACGCGCGAAAAGCCCATCCGGGGCGCCATCCATGTTATTGCCTCCGTCCGGAATACTGATCCAAATGCGAGAAGCAGCAAGTTGGTCCCCGTCACCCATTCATAAACGGTGAATGGCAGCAGGCATATGATCAGTTTGGCGACAAACACCACCATATTGCGGAAGTCGTCAGCATTGCGAATGCAAACCCGGGCCAGGAGGTACGAACCGATCGTTTCTATGAAAAGAATGCCCGAAGGCTCAATGGCCTGGTCGATACCCTGCACGACCACAAAGGAAATTGCCGCCCACAAACAAAAAAGAATGAGGCCGAAATCGGCCACTCTTTTTTTCCCCGCTTTCCCCTGCGACCACTTGACGATGCATGGCAGGAGCGCGAGCAGGAGGATAATCCGATAGACCGAAAGATTGAGCGGCCCAATTGGAAGTACCCACGGGACCAGCAGGCCAGCAAGGAAAACCTTGACCGGCCACGCCAAGCGCGTCTCGTCTGCTTGGTCGGAAGCTGATTTCCGGGTCGCGGCGATGAGATTGTCTGGCGGCCGTGCGCCTTGATCGACTGTCGAGCTGCGTAGGTTTGTCTGGCCTGAGCGAGGTCCGTGGTAGTTGCTTGTTATCATTTTCTGCCCGGTCTCACTCACGCTCGACAGCCATTTGGAAATCGATCAATGACCAGGCCAAATAATAGTCACTATTACCTCCGACCGCGATTAATACTTCTGATATTTGCGTCGTCCAAATTGACTAACGTATGGTGATTTCGACAGCCAGTCTTCGAGAGCTCTGCTGCCGCTCCCCAACCCGAGCGTAGCCGTTCAACTCCGCACTCGGCCATTGTTCATAAGGTCGGCATAAATTGAGTCCATGCGGTCAAGTTTGGAGGACCACAAAGCAGTTTGCGTCGCGTGGGCGTAAGATGCAGCACCCATACGCACACGCAACGCGGGGCTTACCACAAGCCTGCGTACGGCATCGGCAATGTCGACCGCAAGTGCGTCCGGCGTAGAGATGCCAAGCTTAATTGCACAGAGATCCGACGTCGCACTCCCGGGACCGCCGCGATCAACCACGACCAGCGGCAGTGAAAAACTCATGGCTTCGAGTGCAACGTTTCCACCCGGTTCGCGGTAACTTGGAAAGACGAAAACGTCCGCCTGTCGATAGAATCCGGGAAGCTCATCCTTTGGACGCCACCCCAAGAGGGAGACCCGCTCGGAAAGACCCAGAGACGCTATCAGCGCCTCGCATGCTCCGCGATCAGGTCCATCTCCGACAATAGCAAGCTCTACGGGCAAATCACGCAACAGCGCCATGGCGTTAATAATGTCTCGCGCGCCCTTCGTCCGGATTAGACGCCCCGCGTATAACAGCTTCACCGGACCTGATTGTCCGGATTTGACGATCGGCGGAGGCATCACGTCGATACCAGTCTCGCTCATGACTTCGAAACGCCTTACGGGAACTGCGGACAACTGTTCTTCAACGTATCGCGCTATACCCAGAACGCAGTCGGCACTTCCATATGTTCCTCGTAGGAGTGGGTCCCAACGAAGACGGTGGCGATCCAGATTGCGCAATCGAGTGTACCACGGGGAAGAGCCATCCTCCCCTACAAACCCTGGGGGAGTATTGAGGCCACCTCCAACTGGCCCGATAACGAGTGGTAAACCGAGATTTGCCGCTGGCGACGGATACCGCATCGCGACTGGGACGGGCTGATGCACAATATCGAACCTCATGCCATCCGTAAGTGCTTGCCGTATCCACCGTCGCGCACGGTAGTAAAAGGGAATGTAACCAGGCTTGAGAATGCTGTTCAGTCGCTCCGCCCGGCCAAGGACCGGAGGCTCGCTCCACTCCACGATTTTCACGTTGCTGAGTTGCCGAGCGGCAGGCGTTGCACCCTTCTTATGATAGGTCAGTAACGTCACGTCGTGACGCTCACCGAGCCGCCGAGCCCACTGAAATGCGACCCACGCCTCGCCAACATCTTCACCATTGCATGTGGGTGCCACCAGCAGCAACTTTGCCATCTCAGTCTCTCCCTCCGGTCAATGCTCTTCGGCGAAGACTTTCCAAGCCCTGACGCGCTGATCCTTACACTCGAAACTTCGTCCGCGCGGCGTTACGAAGCTTTCTCCAGAAAGGGATCTTTCCTGACAGAACATCGTCTAGCCAGCTGTCAGCGGTCTCTGATCGCACCGAATTTCTAGGCTTAAGGAAGCCCTCCACTTTAGCGCTCCCTCCCCCGCTTGAGTAAGCCGCCCTGTATCCCGCATTTCGTATCTGCTTCAAAACAGCGCCATTGTACCATCCAAACGGCATCGAAGCCGCGTTGACGGGGCGATCACATATTTGTTCCAGCTGAGCTTTTGACGATTCGAGTTCATAGAGAAGCTCGTTGGCCGTCAGTCGCGTCCAGTCACGATGACCAACGCCGTGGCTACCTATACGCATTTCCAAAGCAATAAGAGTGCGGATGTCATCCGCTGTAAGAGAACCCTCCTTCCCTATACGGCCGGTCAAGACAAAGAATTGCGCGCGAAGACCGCGTTGGCGAAGTTCGGGTGCAGCAATCAGGAGATCGGAGGCGTTTCCATCGTCGAACGTGATCGATATTCGTTCGCGTGCGGGATGAGAAGCAATCCGATCGAGGATCGTCAGGAAGCGATCATGGCTGACCCAATAGTCGGCTTCGCCCGGCTCAAGCTCACGCATCGGCTCTCCAATCCCGTGGAAATTAACGATGCGGTACTCACCTACTCTCGCCATCCTAGCCCCGCGTGCTTTCCAGAAATGCAGCAGCTGACCGCAGCGGAGCCAATGCGCCGACCAACGCTGCACGATGCGACGCTCCCCGCCACGACCGGGCTGCGTGTCCAATAGCCACCCCCAGTTTGAAAAGCGAGGTTCGCAGTGCCCCGTGGTGACGGCGGTAGTAACGAATCCTGTTGGCGGTCAGCAGTGCGAACAGCCGGGGTCCCGTGCCGCTTCCCCCGCCGGCATGCATCACCTTCGATCTCGGCTCATAAACAATGTCATATCCCGCCTCGCGGATCCTTCGCTGGTAATCCACCTCTTCACTGTAGAGAAAAAACGACTCGTCCCACGCGCCGACAATTTTGCGGACCTCAGACGTTACAAGCAGCGCCGATCCTGTGGCCCATTGGACAGACCGGCGGCGATCGTACTGGCCAAGCTCGCCAACGATCTCGCCAAGCCCCAGTCGAGCAGCCAAATTGCCGCCTAAAATTGAATCCGCCCAGGCGGTGATGATCGAGGGCTCGCGTCTCAAAGTGGGATCGATGGATCCATCTTCCTTATAGTTGAGCGGAACGACCACTCCCACTTTCGACGTTGCCACCTGCTCGATTAACGGCTTGACTGCGCCAGGATAGAGCCGAAGGTCAGGGTTTAAGATAAGCAAATGGGCACCGGCATTTGCTCTCCGGGAAGCAATATTGATCGCTGCCGCATAGCCGGCGTTTCGGCCCGTTCGGATAACTGTTGGGCGCAGGGGATGGTCCTGAGCGATCTCTGCGGACCCGTCTTTGGAATCATTGTCGACTACAATAACCTCAAACCGATCCACTCCCTCCAGGCCGTCGACAAGGGAATCCAATAGCGCCGGCAAGGCATCCGCACTATTGAACGTTACGATGACGACGGCGACGCTCGCCCCGGCTGCACTTGCGCCGAAGGGGTAGAGGACATTGTCTGCTAACGCTGTCATGTCTGCCTCACATAGTTCAGTTCGCCCCCCGATCGCGAGCTCATCAAAAGCCTCGCGAACTCGCTTGGAAGCCTCGCGTTCCGAATTCTCTAGCCGACAGCGACGTCGGCTTTTGGCCGATGCAGGTCGACGAATGATGCAATCGACCCAACCGTTTCGAATAGTTCAGCGCTGAAATCGTCGTCGTCGATCTTGATCCCAAACCGAGCTTCAAGAGCGGCCGCCAAGCTGAGCACTGCAAATGAATCAAGTTCCGGCAGATTTCCGAACAGTGGGGTTGATGGGTTGGCGATGCGGCCCCGGTCATTGATTTCGAGGGTTTCGGCGATGACGTCTTTCACAGACTCGAGTGTTGAAGAATTCATGATGCCTCCAGTGATTGCGAATACTGATAACGACGGATCAAACGAGCACCTCCGGCGGCATGGGATGACCCAGAAATGCGGTTGGGCTTGCGGTCAAGCCATATGCGCCGGCTTGGAAGACAACGACGAGATCGCCCACGTCTGCGGGCGGCAAAGAGACATTGTCGCCGAGCAGATCCAGCGGGGTGCAAAGGCACCCGACCACCGAAACGATCTCCCGCTCGATGCTATTCATCTTGTTGCCGATGACGATGGGATAGTTGCGGCGAATTACCTGGCCAAAATTACCTGATGCAGCCAGTTGATGATGGAGCCCTCCGTCAACGACCAGATAGACCCGTCCTCGCGAAACCTTGCGGTCAACCACTCTCGTGACATAGACGCCAGACTCGCCGACAAGGTACCGGCCGAGCTCAATGACAATTTTCGCACCAGGCAATAAAGGGCGGATTGTGTTTTCAACCAGCTCGGTAAGCCTTTTCCCTACAGGAACGAGATCGAGAGAGCGGTCCTTTTCAAAGTACGGGATCCCGAAACCGCCACCGAGATTTAGGTAGCGAACGGAGTGACCATACTTTCCGGAAAGATCCAGCAGCAGTTCGACATTCCGAGAGAGAGCTTCGCAAAGAATATCCGAGTGGAGATTTTGTGAGCCCGCGAATACATGAAATCCGAGGAAATCCAGGTCTGCGCTGGCCAGTTTTTCAAGCAGCGACGGCACCTCTTCGGCATCAACGCCGAACTGTTGCGGTCCGCCGCCCATCTTCATCCCCGAGCCCTTGACCTGGAAATTCGGGTTTACTCGCAAGGCGACCCTTGGTCGGATGCCGAGACGATTTCCAGCTTCGATAATGCGCGAAGCCTCTGACTCCGATTCCATCTCGATCGTCACGCCAGCAGCGACAGCCTGGGCCAATTCGATCGCCGTTTTGCCGGGTCCGGCAAAACTGATGCTGGAGGAAGGCACCACGGTATCCAGCGCGGTTTTCATTTCGAATGCGGAAGCGACATCGAATGAATCGACAAGTCCCGCCAGGTGCTGAACCACTGCCGGCATCGGGTTCGCCTTGATGGCATAGCTGAGTTTGACGTCCTTCGGCAGAACCGAGCGGAGATAGGCCACTCTCGCGGTTATCAATCGGCGGTCGTAAGCGAAGAAGGGTGTCGTTCCGACGCGGTCGGCGAGACGATCCAGGCGGACTCCGCCGACAGCCAGGCAGTCTTCAGCAACGTCGAACATGTCGATAGAAGGATGTGCGCTCACTGTCCCAATTGCTCCCTCAAGAGTACGCGGTCGAACTTGCCGTTTGGGTTGGTGGGAATTGACGCCATCTCGATTACCTTTGACGGCACCATGTATTGCGGCAATCGATGTCTGAATGCTGTCAGCAAGGCGCCAACATCCAGCGTTTCGGCAACCGGACTTGCAACAAGAACGATACGCTGCCCAAGGGCTTTGTCATCTATCCCCATGGCAACGGCGTCGCGCGTCAGACCCGTGGCATAGGCCACTTCCTCGATTTCGGTTGGACTGACACGATACCCAGACGTCTTGATCATTTCATCGCGCCGGCCGACGAAGTACAAGAACCCCTCTTCGTCCCGGACCACTGTATCTCCGGAAAACACGGCCAATTCGGGTTGCCGCCATACGGCGCCGGTTCCTGGCCACGGCCGAAAGCGTTCGCTGGTGCGGGCGGGATCGTTCCAATACCCCAGCGCCACAAGCGGACCTCGGTGGACCAACTCCCCCGGTTCGTCAGGATCACACAGCGTTCCGTCCGGCCTCACGACAAGGATTTCTGCATTGGGGATCGCCTTTCCGATCGAGTCCGGCCGACGATCGATTTCAGACGGGTCGAGATAGGTGGATCGAAAAGCCTCCGTCAGTCCGTACATCAGGTATGGAAGCGCATCGGGAAAGGAAGACCGTAACCGGTCAAGTGTCGCCTTGGGCATCCTCCCGCCTGTATTTGCAAAGTAGCGCAGTCGAGCGCCGACCTCGGCTGGCCAGCTAAGGCCCGCGACCTGAATCCAAAAAGGTGGAACGCCGGTAATCCCCGTGACCTTGTGCTTCTCGCATAGTCGCACAACGTCAAGAGGCAGGAGGTAATTCATAAGCACGACATGGGCGCCGGAATTGAACGCCGTTGTCAACTGGCTCAACCCCGCGTCGAAACTCAGTGGCAGCACCGACAGGATCGTGTCGTGCGGACCGTTTCCGAGATAGTGACTAACGCTCTCAGCGCCCACGATCATGTTGCGATGGCTGAGCACCACGCCCTTTGGCTTTCCCGTACTTCCGGAGGTGTAGAGGATCGCCGCAACATCACAATCGACGCCTGCAGAGGGAGGTTCGTCTGCTTCTACCGGAACCAATTCGACCCACGAATGGGTGGCTGGAGACTGTTTATCATTCTCAATCTCTGATCCCGGCCCGTCGACAAGGACGACATGTTCCAACGATGGAATGTCGGCGAGGTGGTCCTGGAGTTGAGCCAGACGATCTGTTGATGTCACCAATATCCTGACATCGCAGTCGGCCAGTATGTAGGCGACTTGCTGTGACCTCAATACGGGATTGATGGGCACCGTTACGCAACGTGCCGCCGCCGTTCCGAATATCGAAACGATGGTCTCAAACCGTTTATCGAGGAGAACCGCCACGCGGTCGCCTGGTCTCGTTTCGAGGGAGCCAAGGCCTGAAGCAAATCCGCAGGCGTTTTGCCATAGCTCAACGTAGCTACTGGTGATGTTCTTGTATGTCAGCGCGGGAGAATTGCCGAACGACGCTGCCCCATGGCGAAGCAGATCGGAAATATTGCACTTAATCGGCGGCTGCATTGGTGTCCAAACTCCTCACTACCAAGGTACGCAGGTAAGTTCGCTGTAGAGGTAGTCGACCTCGCTCGCAGACACTCGGTCGCTCAAGAACATCTTTGGACGCGGCGATCGAAGCGAGATGGACAGTTTTGGGTGCACGTCGGCAAAGCGGTCTTCGACAAAGGTCGCGACAACACCAAAGCGCGTTAGCAGGTAGCTGTAGATCTGGTGAGCAGTCTCCGCGAAAAGGTCGCGATCTCCGACATGCAGGATCGATGCGAACACCCGCAGTCTTTTGCGCGTATCCTTGCGGAATATGACGTAGCAGCAGCGATCGCGCTTTATCACAGCGAGATGATGTGCGGCAGGGGCAAGGACATGGTCCTTGTAGATACCAAGATTGCGTTCGTCGAGATGACGCTCGATTAGACGTGGATCGGTGACAATCGAAACGCCGCTTCCCCAACTCGGCCGCGGAAGGTTTATCACCAGGGCAGCTGCTGTGTCGATTTGCTGGAACTTGAGGCGACGATTGAGCGGAACGACATTCCCGCTTGGCGACAGATCGGTGAACGTGTAGCCACCCTGGTCAAGGAGTGCCTTCAGGAGTCGCAGGCCATGCGCTCGATAGCCATCCAGGACGCACCAGGCACTCAAGTTGCAGAACTTCTCGACGCTTTCTCCAACGCGTCGCGCCGAATAAAAGGCAACATACACGCCGACGATGCGTTCTCCACTGACCAGCATGTAACCGTGATTGGGGGACGTTGCCTGCCATGATGGCCGTATCGCCGATGCCCATGTCGCTGATGACAGTCGCCCATTCAGCTCTGCATGAAGGAAGTCTGCCACTCGCTGCACGTCGCCAGAAGAAATCGGACGAAGCAATGTACTTCCATCTCTTTCTCGGAAAATTTCCTCCGACACTGACGTGTTTTCCTTTTGCCACTCATGTAAACAAGCAAATATCGAAATATCTTTACATACAATACTATCCAGATTCATAGATACCCATATGGTTGAACCACGGATCAACCAAAGGCCACCCTTTTTAACCGGTTTGGTAACTAGAGTGGCGTGGCGGCGGGACCGTATCATCGAGCCTTGATGTGTTTTCAACACACGGGAGGCTGTCATTCCTAGCAACCATCACATTCTGATCCTGGTCGAGAATCTGCCGGTTCCGTTCGATCGTAGGGTCTGGCAGGAAGCGAAAGCGCTAATTGAGGCCGGCTATGAGGTGTCGGTGATATGCCCCAAGGGAAAGGGACACGAAAAAAGCTACGAAGTCCTGGAGGGGGTCCATATATACCGGCACGCTCTTCGCGAGGCCTCTCGTGCAGCTGGCTACTTGAGAGAGTATTGCCTTGCGCTTTTTCACCAGACCTGTCTCTCTTTCCGCGTTCGCCGGCGCCAGTCAATCGACGCCATTCAGGCGTGCAATCCCCCCGACCTGATGTTCCTGGTGGCGCTGATCCATAAATTGCTATTCGGCACACGCTTTGTATTCGACCACCACGATCTCAGCCCGGAACTCTATGTTACCAAGTTTGGGCGCAAGGACATGTTTCACCGGTTGCTCTGCTTCTTTGAACGGCAGACATTCCGGATGGCGGACGCCAGCATCGCGACGAACGAGACCTTTCGTGACATTGCCATCGCACGCGGCGGCATGGCTCCCGATCGCGTCGTCGTTGTCAAGAGTTATCCGGAAGCTTCCCGTTTCCGGCGCACCCTTGCTGATCAGTCGCTCGTCGCTCCCGGCAAGCACCTGATCGGCTATCTTGGCATCATGGGTGAGCAGGATGGCGTGGAGACCATGGTGCGCGCCCTCGCCGAGATTATCCACGTGCGCAAGCGAAGCGACGTCCATGGCCTCATCATTGGCGATGGTCCAGAACTTGGTCGGCTGAAAAAGCTCGCAGCCGAGCTGAACCTTGGCGATTCCTTACGCTTCAGTGGCTACCTGAGCGGTCAGCCTCTCATGGCGCATCTGTCTGCGCTCAACATCGGTGTCATTCCAGATCCGCCCAACGAATTCAACGACAAGCTCTCAATGAACAAGGTCTTTGAATACATGATGCTGGGCCTGCCCATCGTTCAGTTCAACCTTCGGCAAGCGAGGCGCGATGCTAGGGAAGCGGCCCTTGTGGTCCCGGAGCATTCGCCAGAAGGCCTCGCGGACGGAATTCTTGCGCTTGTGGATGATCCGCAGCGGTGCATGGAGATGTCAGCTGCGGGACGAGCCGTCGCCGAGCGTGAGTTCCAGTGGGCAACCGAAGCTCGCCGCTATTTGACTGCCTACCGCACGGTGTTTCGCAGGAGGTTGGACGTCAATGATAAGCGTCATTATCCCGCATCTTGACCAGCCCGAAATGCTCCGAAGGTGCTTGGCTTCGCTGACACGCGAGGTTAACCCGAGGCTCTCGGTGGAGATAATCGTGGTGGATAACGGGTCGAAACAGATGCCCGTGGAGGTTTGCGCGTCCTTTCCAAATGTCAAGCTTCTGTCGCAATCGGTGCCCGGTCCAGGTCCGGCGCGCAATCTCGGTGTAGCAAACGCGGCCGGAGACACCCTTGCTTTCATCGATGCTGACTGTATTGCCGCGGATGGGTGGTTAGATGAAATCGAGCACCAGTTTTCCTCTGATGCAAAGAAGTCCATCCTTGGCGGAGACGTGCGGATCGGTTGCGAAAATCCAAGCCACCCGACGCTTTTGGAAGCCTATGAAAGCGTGTTCGCCTATCGCATGAAGGAGTACATAGCAAAGCAGGGATTTACGGGAACCGGCAACCTGGCAGTGCGCGCGGAGGTCTTCGCCTCGGTCGGTGAATTTGGGGGCATCGATATCGCCGAAGATCGTGATTGGGGTCAGCGAGCTTTAAGAGGAGGCTATCGAACGCATTATTGCGAGAAAATGATTGCCTACCATCCCGCTCGCAAGAGTTTTTCGGAATTGGCCTTAAAGTGGCAGCGACACACTGCCCATGATCTTGCCCGTATAAAGGGCAGACGCGGCTGGAGGTTGCGCTGGATCGTGCGGGCCGCCGCTGTTGCTCTTTCTCCCGTTGCAGAAGTGACACGGATTTGCAGCTCAGCGCGCCTGAGCGGTTGGAGGTCGCGCGGACTGGCTTTTGTTGGCCTCGTCCTTATCCGCGGCTACAGAACCGCTATCATGGTTTCACTTGCCTGCGGCGCGACTGATGCGATGACGCTAAGCCGTCGCTGGAACCCGCGGTCCATAGCTGGAACTCCTTCAAAGAATAGGTGAGCCATCGTCATCGCGCCGAACATCGCAGATGACATCCGGAAGACGCGAAAATCTGGCCAAGGTTGACACCGGTCGAAAGGGTGAAAAACATGCCTTGCTTTGCCTGTCGGTTCTGACCGTCGTTAGCAGCGCGCAGGCAATCGACCTAGCTCGTTTCCTGGCCCGAACAATTCCGGCGTGCCGAAGGGCACTGAGCTTACGCCCTACACGGGTCCATGCGGAATTACCGAACCGAACACGGTGATCGACGCCAAACGGGTGACTTGCGACTTGCACATCAAGGCGCCCGGTGTTCGCATGACGCGGAGCACGACAACCGGATCGATGTCGACACCCCGGCGCCTCCGTTACGATCGAGGACAGTATGGTCGATGCGGGAGACAAGCATCCATTTCTCACCCGATTGCCTTATCGAGGACTCGTGGTTGCATGGCCAACATGAGCTCAAGCAGCGCACTATGGCCGGTATCGACGACGTCAATCGTCACCCCGTCATCCACACCTGGACCCACAAGCTCGCCGAGGCCGCCTGATATGCTTCGAACCACGAAAACGCGCTACTAGGATCAGTTTCCAACCCCGCCGGCGGTCGGCGTGATGACCGTGACGGCCTCCCCCGCCTCGAGCACTGTCTGATCACTCGCCCTTAGTATTTCGATCCGACCATCCAACCGGCGGACACTTGTCACCCCAACCCTACCGTCGCCGCCTCCATTGAGGCCCCGAGGCGGACGGTTGCGGTGGGACGACAGGATGGCGCATTCCATCCGTTCCAGAAATCGAATGGTACGCTCAGTCCCGTCGCCGGCGGTCCACTTGCCTTTTCCACCGGAGCCCTCCCTGATGTGAAAGTCCTCCAATAGAACTGGGAATCGCAGTTCCAGCACCTCCGGATCGGTCAGGCGGGAATTCGTCATGTGTGTGTGGACACCAGCCGTTCCAGCAAAGCCGCGGCCGTCGTTCATCTGGCCCGCCGGCGAGCCCGAGCAGATCGTTTCGTAGTATTGGTATTTCGCGTTGCCGAACGTCAGATTGTTCATCGTCCCCTGCGCATTGGCCATCGACCCCATTGCGCCGAAGAGCGCATTGGTCACGTGCTGGGATGTCTCCACATTCCCTGCTACGACCGCAGCCGGATAGGCCGGCTTTAGCATGCAGCCGTCCGGAATGATGATGTTGATCGGTCTCAGGCAGCCAGCATTCATTGGAATGTTGGCCTCGACCATCACTCGGAATGCGTAGAGAACTGCAGCGCGAGTGACCGGCTCCGGCGCATTGAAGTTGTTCATCTTCACTTGCGAGGTTCCGCTGAAATCCACAGTGGCCTGGCGCTTCTTGCGGTCAACCATGATCTTGACCTTGATCACCTGGCCCGTGTCGGTCGGGTAATCGTATTGAGCGGTATCCGGCAAGCGGTCGATGACACGACGCACGCTTTCGGCCGCGTTGTCCTGCACATGACCCATATAGGCTTCGACCACCGAAAGACCGAAATGAGCAACCATTCTGCGCAACTCCGCCACGCCCTTCTCGTTGGAGGCAATCTGCGCCTTTAGATCCGCGATGTTCTGGTGCGGATTGCGCGCCGGATAAGGATGATTTGTGAGGAGCTCGTACAGTTCGGCCTCGCGAAAGCGACCGCGTTCGACCAGATGGAAGTTGTCGAAAAGCACCCCTTCCTCATCGACGGTCGTCGCAAGCGGGGTCATCGAGCCCGGCGCCGTGCCTCCGACGTCGGCGTGATGTCCGCGGGAGGCAACATAGAACAGGATGTCGCATCCGGTGTCGTCGAAGACAGGCGTGACGACCGTTATGTCCGGCAGATGCGTGCCGCCGTTGTAAGGGGCGTTCAGAGCAAACACGTCGCCTGGGCGAATATTACCCGCGTTCAACCTGATGATCGTCTCCACCGATCGGTCCATCGAGCCCAGATGCACCGGCATATGTGGTGCATTGGCGACCAGCGCACCGGTCCGATCGAAAACGGCACAGGAGAAATCCAACCGTTCCTTGATGTTCACGGATGAGGCGGTGTTTTGCAGCGTGAGGCCCATCTGTTCTGCAATCGACATGAACAGATTGTTGAATATCTCCAGCATCACCGGATCGGCCAGCGTCCCTACTGCTGCTGCCGTTTTCTTCTTTTCAACGCGACGGAGCAAGACGTGGTTCTTCTGGGTGATCTCTGCCTGCCATCCGGGTTCGACGACGATCGTCTGATTGGCTTCGATAATGAGCGCTGGACCGAGGGCCTGACCACCGGGCAGGAGATCATCACGCTTGAAGACGCTGGTGTCGCGCCAGACGCCATCGAAAAAGACGCGACGATTTTCAGCGGTGCGAGAAACCCCGGCTACGGTCTCCTGGTTGCCCTCTTGGTGCCTTTCAGCGGAGCGATCGGTCCCCTCGACGCCAACGGATTCGACGACAATCATCTTTTCGTCGTAGACGAAGCCGAACTGCGCCTTATGCGCCCGCTCGAAATCGGCCCGCGCCGCCAGTATCGAGCCGTGGTAGAAATTGACCGGCAGCGTGGTGTCTGTACCCTCGTAACGGAGATCCAGGATGGGTCTAAAGTCGATTTTGTTGGCTGCTATGCCTTGTGCCTTCAGCTTCTCGCCGACGTCGGCGGTCAAGGAAGCGATCAGGCGGCTAAGCTCCAAGAGCGACTCTTCCGACAGCGGTTTGATAAACGCTTGCTGACGGGATGCGAAGACCGAAGACAAGCCCATGCCGTAAGCCGACAGCAGCCCGGAAAAGGGATGGACGAGCACCATTGACATGCCGAGGGCATCGGCAACAAGGCAGGCATGTTGCCCTCCGGCACCACCGAAACAGTTCAGCAGGTAGCCCGTCACGTCATAGCCACGCTGTACCGAGATTTTCTTGATCGCGTTGGCCATATTCTCGACCGCGATCTTTATGAAACCTTCTGCGACACTCTCCGGGCTGTATCCGGTGGCTGCCTGGGCCGACAGGACCTCGAATTTGGCGCGTACGGCATCGGCGTCGAGGGGCTCGTTCTGGCCTGGCCCAAAGATTGCGGGAAACAGATCCGGTTGCAGCTTGCCGAGCATGACGTTGGCGTCTGTCACCGCCAATTCCCCGCCACGACGATAGCAGGTCGGTCCCGGATTGGCCCCCGCCGAATCAGGCCCGACGCGGAAGCGGCCGGCTTCAAAATGAAGGATGGAGCCGCCGCCGGCGGCGACCGTATGAATGCGCATCATCGGCGCCCTCACTCGAACCCCTGCAACTTCGGTATCGAAGGCGCGTTCGTATTCGCCGTCATAGTGGGCAACATCGGTTGAGGTGCCTCCCATGTCAAAGCCGATGACCTTGTGGAAACCGGCGAGTTTTGCAGTTTCCACCATACCGACCACACCGCCTGCCGGCCCCGAAAGCAGTGCATCCTTGCCCTGGAACAAACGTGCGGCGGTTAGACCACCTGATGACATCATGAAATTGAGGCGCGGCGACGCCTTTCCGGCGCTCTCCACCCCGAGCTCGCCGGCCACCTGCTGAACGTAGCGAGATAAAATCGGCGAGAGATAGGCGTCCACGACGGTCGTATCGCCCCGGCCGACCAGCTTAAGCAGCGGAGATACGTCGTGGCTCACCGAAATCTGCTTGAATCCCGCCGCCCGGCAGAGGTCTGCGACCGCTTTTTCGTGCTGCGGATACTTGTAGGAGTGCATGAACACGATCGCGACTGCATCAATCCCGTCGGCTCTTGCTCTGGTGATCGCCTGCTCCACACCGGAGGTCTCGAGCGGCACCTCGATCGAGCCATCCACGCGAACACGTTCATGGACCTCCGCCACCCGCTCGTACAACTGTTCCGGCAGAATGATCTCCTTGGCAAAAATGTCAGGGCGGGCCTGGTAGGCGATGCGAAGCGCGTCACGAAACCCCTTGGTGATCAACAAAAGAACCCTGTCGCCCTTGCGCTCCAGAAGCGCGTTTGTGGCAACGGTCGTCCCCATGCGAATCTCGCCAATGCGATCGGAAGGTATCGGGTCGGCCGGCCCGAGACCGAGCAGACCGCGAATTCCGTGGATCGCCGCATCGCGATAAGATTCCGGGTTTTCGGAGAGAAGCTTTCGCGGATGCAAACCGCCATCTGGCGCACGGCCAATGATATCCGTGAACGTGCCTCCGCGATCGATCCAGAAATTCCAAGCCCCATCAGTCATGTCCCGTGCTCCGTGCTGGACGCCAGAATATCGCAGTCGGTGCCGCGACCGCTCATCCAGACAATGTACAAATTGCCCTCCTCATTCAATGTGCAGCACTCACGCGTCGCAACAGCGTCAGCGATCGCGCCGCGAGCCCCTTTCAAATTGCCGCATTGAGATTTATTGAAGTCTCGCATACTGACGTCCTGTCAGGGAGAATGACGGTTGAGAGCGAGGCAAGCGAAAATCACGCAATGGATGGCACGCATGATCTGCGCCATCGCGCTGCTGCTTGTCGGCTTCGCTCATCAAGCGCCATCCTTTGCCAAGGACGCCCTCGTCCCCGCCGAATTTGCCGAATACGTTCTGCCGGACGGCACGCTTCCCGTGATCTGCGTAGCTGGCAAAGCCGGTGGGATGCACAAGCATGAGAAGGCGCAAATGCATGGCTGCGAGGCCTGCCGGATCGGTGCCTCGGTCTTGCTGCCGGTTCCTCAGAACTCTGGCACGAAGCTTATTTGGACCTCAACCTTTGCCAGGCAGGTCTACGACACCGAGATATCTCTGCGGCGAACACTCCCGCCAAATACCGGCCCGCGGGCACCTCCCCGCAATTGGGCATGTGCTTGACAGCGAATCCCGCAATGCTTGCAGTTAAGGTGGCCCCTCTGGGATCCGTTTAACCCGAAGCAGAGCGTTTCCACATCGCATTTTCATTTCGCAAGGAAGCTCCCGTCGACGCCGCGGTTTTTCGTGCCGTTTAAGAGCCTATCCTGTTGGAGACCATTATGAAGCAGCTTTTGAGACTCGTCACAGCCCTGTTGTTTGCTGGCTTGTTCGCCGCAATCGCCGATGCCCATGACTTCAAGGCCGGAGACATCGCAATTGGCCACCCGCATGCACGCGCCATGGTGCCGGGCGCCAAGGTCGGCGGCGGATACCTCAAACTCACCAACACCGGTTCGACCGACGACAAGCTTATCAGCATCACTTCTAAGCGGGCAGAAAAAACGGAAGTCCATCAGATGAGCGTCAGCAACGGCGTGATGACAATGCGCCCCGTCGCCGGGGGACTCGTCATTCCAGCCGGCCAAACCGTCGAGCTGAAGCCAGGCGGCTTCCACATCATGTTCATGGAAGTGGCAGAGCCCTTCAAGGAGGGCGAGATGATCAAGGCGACCCTGACATTCGAAAAGGCGGGCTCCGTCGACGTCGAATTTGAAGTTGGCAACGCTGGCGGAGCCAGTGCCAAAGACCACCACTCCGACATGGACGGCATGGATATGCCCAAACCGCAATAGGCTCCTACCCCTTACGAAACCGTCGTCTCAATTTAGAAAGTAAGAACATGCCGACACTTTCCCGCCTTGTCGCATTGTCCACCGTTGCGATCCTCGGCGTTGCCGGGCAGGCCCTTGCGCATGCACAGCTGACGAAAAACGTGCCTGCCGACAAGGCAACGGTCGCGACCTCCCCTGCCGAACTCGACCTGCACTTCTCTGAAGAACTCGACATCAAGTTCTCCGGCGTGAAAGTCACCGGCCCGGACAAGGCGATGGTGAAAACCGGCGACGCGATGCTGATGGATGAAGGCAAAACCTTGATGGTCCCTCTTCCCGAAATGCTTGGCCCCGGCGCCTACGCCGTGGAATGGCACGTCCTTTCAACGGACGGCCACAAGACCAATGGCACTTACGGTTTCACGGTCAAGCCGTGACACCAGATGCTGCACTCATCCTGTGCCGCTTCCTGTTTGATGCCGCCGCCGTGTTTTTATGGGGCGCATCGGCCTATCTCTGCTGGGTCGTGCCTGCTGACCTGGCCGCACAGGTGAGCCGACGGCTCCGCAACTGGTACATCCTCGCACTCCTTCTCGTCATCGGCACGACCGCATCGCTGCTCCCGTTGCGCGCGGCAACGATCGGGGAAGGCTGGAGCGATGCGGTTGGGCCCGAGATGATACGAACCATTCTTTCAGGAACAAACGTCGGGCGAGCCTGGATTGCCCAGGCCGGTGCCACCGTTGTCCTGGCAATTTCGTGCCTTGCGCCAGTCCCGTTCAGACACCGCGCCCAGGCGATCATCGCCGGATTGCTGTTGATCAGTCTGACGATCAGTGGTCATGCCGCGATGAACAGTGGTTGGCTGCGGGCACCGCAGCGCCTTAACGACGGCCTTCACCTCCTGTCCGGTGGCGCCTGGCTCGGGGCCCTGGTGCCTGTCATCGTCATCCTGCCGATGCTTCGCGACGCACGGTGGCAGAATGACGCGCGGGCAGCGCTGATGCGGTTTTCGACCGCGGGCCATGTTGCCGTCGCAGTCGTGATCGCGACCGGCATCATCAATACATTCCTGATCATCGGATCGCCTCCGCTGAATTGGCGGCTCGACTATCAGTTCCTGCTCAGCATCAAGATCCTGATCGTGTTTGTCTTGGTCGCGCTTGCGATCACCAATCGCTACATTCTTGTCCCGCGGCTCGCAAGCAGCCCATCGCTGCAGTTGCTGAAATGGGCGACTGCCGCAGAAATGGTCTTGGGCTTGGCGGTGCTAGGCCTGGTTTCGGTGTTTGGCACCATGCCGCCAACCTGAGGGGCCCGACGCTTCCAAATCGCTCTACGTCAAATGACGGTGTCGCTCGATTTTTTGCTTTATCCTTCTGATCCGGCATGCCATTTTTTTGCCGTCAACATTGCACACAAACGGGGGCATCCATGTTTTCAAAGAGCATCAAACTTAACGTCCTGCTCGCGGCTGCCGCCCTTGCTCCGTCGCTCGCCTTCGCCCACACAGGCGTCGGACAAACGGTTGGCTTTCTCCACGGCTTCAGCCATCCGGTTTCGGGTCTCGATCACGTGCTCGCCATGGTTCTGGTCGGCCTTATCGCCTGGCAGATTGGCGGCCGTGCGCTTTGGCTGGTTCCTTTGACCTTCGTCTCGGTGATGGCTATCGGCAGCGCCCTCGGTATGATGAGGATCGCCTTGCCCTTTGTCGAAGCCGGAATTGCTCTTTCCGTGATCGTCCTGGGCGCTGTCGTTGCGCTGGGCATCCAGGCTCCGGTCGCCATCGCGGCAGGGGTCGTCGGCCTGTTTGCGATCTTTCATGGACACGCGCACGGCTCAGAGATGCCGGCCGCTGCGGGCGGTGTCGCTTATGCGGCGGGTTTCATGCTTGCGACCGCAGCACTGCACCTTGCCGGCATTGGCCTTGGCTATCTGATCGGCAAAGTCAGCGAGCAGCGGGGCGCAGTTGTCGCACGTTCGGCCGGCGGCATTGCCGCGCTGGCCGGCATAGCCCTGCTCACCGGCCTCGTCTGACGTTTGGTGGGGTGCGGCTAGGGACCGGGGCCAAGGCAAGGGGATTTTGAAAATGGGCTTCAACGCACGCCTATACCGGCCGTCAACCCGCCATCGATCCGGTGGTCCGATCCGGTAATGAAGGAAGCCTTGTCCGAGGCGAGGAAGGCAGCAAGCGCAGCCACCTCTTCGGGCTCGCCAATGCGGCCAAGCGGATGCGCTTTTCCGAAACGCCGAAAGACGGCATCGACATCGGCATCGGCTCCTTCGAACGTGCGCGCGGCCAGCTCCAGGATCGGCGTGCGCACCGAACCCGGGCTGATCGATACGACGCGTATCTTGTCTGCGGCGAAGTCGATCGCCATGGCGCGCGTCAACGCATGGATCGCGCCCTTCGAGGCGACGTAGGCTGAGACGCCGGGCTGGCAGGCAAAGCCTTGCACGCTCGAGATGTTGATGATGGCGCCGCCGCCGCGCTTGCGCATTTCCGGCACGCCATGCTCCGCCGTCAGATGGATCGAGCCGACGTTTACCGCCATGCAGCGCATGAAGGTCTCGAAGGGCGTGTCCGTGGCATTGCCATAGGGATGCACTGCGGCCGAGTTGACGATGATATCGAGGCCTCCATACACAGCAATGGTCTGGACAAAGGCATCACGCACGCTGTCGGGAATGGAGACATCCGTATGGATGACGCGCAGGGCCAGTCCGTCTGCAGCAGCGATCTCGGAAAGTTCAGCATTGGCCTTTTCATCGATGCCGAGGGCGGCAACGGCGGCGCCCTCTCGCGCCAAATGCAATGCGATCGCGCGTCCGATCCCGGTCGTGCCCGTGACAACTGCGGTCTTGCCGGCAAATTCTCCCATCAGTCTTCTCCACCTCTTGCCGCATTCATTCAGAAATGAATTCGAGACCGGCGCTCAGATGCCGATCCATGTGATAGATGAAAGCAATCCGGTTGCGATCGCGCAGCGCTTGAAGAATGTCGCTGTGCTCGCTCACAACCGTCTGCAGCGTCAATCGTTGCGATTTACCCGCGAGCATCAAGCGCTGAATGACCGGCTTCAGCATGCCATAGGTTTCCGACAATGTGCGATTGCCCGCGCCATCCACCAGCATGCGGTGAAACTGGAAATCGAGTTCGGAGGCACGCTCGGCGTTTTGCGCTGTCAGAATGGACACATTGACCGCCGCCATGTCGGCAACAGCCTGTTCCGTAATGCGCTCAGCGAGCACATCGAACAGGTTCATTTCCGTCAGCCGCCGATACCCCTGTATGTCGCGGAAAGCATCGACGGAAATCTCCATGGCAAAAGAAAAGAGATCGCGCATCGCGTCTTGATGCTGGTCTGTCAGGACGGCGCCGACCTTTTGCCTGGATTCAGCCACACCATACGCCTTCAACGTGCGGAAGGCCTCACGCACCGTATTCCGACTGGACTCGAACATCGTGGCCAGTTCGACCTCGCTCGGCAGGACGTCACCGACGCCAAGTCCGCGCTCGCGGATCAGAAGGCGGATTTGCCGTACGACGTCATCGACGGCCGAAGCGCGATTGCCTGACTCCACGCCAATGACCTCCGTTTTCCATACGACCAGCCTAATATGTTGGGCTTATTTTCACAATGATCAATTTCTTCTTGCATCAAGTGATGAGATTGCGATTAATTGTCCAACATTTCGAGGAGATGTCTTATGTTGGAAAGTTGGCGCTGGTTCGGGCCTCAGGACCCGGTTACATTGTCCCATGCCCGTCAGGCGGGCGCAAAAGGTATCGTGACAGCCCTCCACCATATCTATGACGGCCGCGTCTGGAGTCCGGAGGACGTCGCCGAACGAATGGCACTCGTCAGAGATGCCGGCATGGTCTGGTCGGTCTGCGAGTCCATTCCCGTCAATTCGGCAATCAAACTGCGAAACGAAAACTGGCACCTTATGTCGACGCGTGGAAGCAGAGTCTCGCCAATCTCGGCAAAGGTGGCGTGCCTGTGGTCTGCTACAACTTCATGCCGGTCGTGGACTGGACGCGCACAAACCTCCTTTACCCAACCCCCGTCGGCGGTCTGGCGCTGCGCTTCGACATGATCGACTTCATCGCCTATGACGTCTTTGTCTTGAAGCGGGCGGCGGCCGAAGACAGCTACGACGCTGAACTCGTCGAGGCAGCGCGAAAGCGATTGGCGGGCATGAGCGAGGAGGATGTGCAAACCCTCGAAAAAAACATTATCGCCGGCCTGCCCGGCGGTGAGGACAGCCACACGCGCGAAGCCATCCGCACGCACATTGCAGCGTTCGACGATCTCTCAGACGACGACATGCGCAGCAATCTGGTCGACTTTCTCAAGGAGGTCGTGCCGGTGGCCGTCGAAAACAATGTTCGTCTTGCAATTCACCCCGACGACCCTCCGTTCTCGTTGTTCGGGTTGCCGCGCGTGGTATCGAAGGCGGACGATATAGAGACCATTTTCGCGGCGGTCGATCACACCGCCAATGGCATAACCCTTTGCGCCGGTTCCTACGGCTCGCGTCACGGCAACGACGTCGTCGAGCTGGCGAGCCGCTTTGCCGAGCGCATCCACTTCGCGCACCTGCGAAATGTCAGCAAGGAACCAGATGGCTCCTTCATCGAAGCCGAGCACCTTGGCGGAGACGTCAACATGGTCTCGCTGATTTCGCTCCTGCGCCGAGAAGAACGTCGCCGCGCCGCAGTCGGCAGGACCGACAGCATTATTCCAATGCGTCCCGACCATGGCCACCTCCTGATCGACGATCAGACGAAGACGGTCAATCCAGGCTATTCCTGCATCGGCCGGCTGAAGGGACTGGCGGAGCTCAGAGGCGTGATCGCAGCGGTAGATCAGCTGGATGTTCGAGCAGCATGATGACCACGTCGTGATGTTGACGGTTGGCGCATACCGGTCATCCGGGAATTCACATCACAGCGTCATCCACTCCGGCGCACATCGAGCGCATGGCGCAAAGAGGTCTGCACAATCGATGGCGTGGCCGGCTTGCTGAGGATGTCCAGCGCTCCCTCAACGCGCCCCACGACAGCTTCAGGGTTGCCGGTCATGAAAACCACAGTTACGCCAAATTCCTCGACGAGCCGTTGTCCAATCTCTGGCCCCGTTGCACCATCGGCCAAGTTGACATCCACAAATGCAATGTCAGCCAGCGGCGCCAGCGTCAGCGCCTGCTCCTTGTCGCGGGCGACACCGGCCACGTTCAGCCCCATGTCCTTGATGGTCGATTCAAGGTCAAGGGCAATCAGGAATTCATCCTCAACGATCAAGACGCTTTGACGCGCAACACCGTATGTCGGCCGCTTGGTTTCGACATCGCTGGCCATGAAATGTCCCTTGCTTTACTCATTTTACAACACTGGTGACGCTCAACTGCGTGTTGGTTGGCGCCGGGGTAACGAACGTCAGGACGATATGTTCCGGGTTGGGGCGCAATAACTTGCAGGCAAAATATTGTTAACATTGACAAATCGTTATCAACGCAACCGCAGTGCACGGAACATGCCAGGTTTTTTTCGGGGATATCAACCCTTTGCCTTGAGAACGAGGACAGGTCGGCTGCGAAAGTTGCGCGGAAACACCGACCTCAGGTTTTCGATTTTCGGCAAGTCGTTGATGACGATGTACGGATTTGTCGGATTGAGAGCGAGATAATCCTGATGGTAGCGCTCGGCTGGATAGAAGCCCTCCAGATTGTCGACCTCGGTTACGATCGGGTCCGGAAAGATGGCGGCCCGGCCGAGCTGTGCAATGTAGTTCTCCGCGATCCGACGCTGCTGCGGGCTCGCCACAAACAATGCCGATCGGTACTGTGTGCCGGTATCGGGACCCTGGTGATTTAGCTCTGTCGGATTGTGGGCGACCGAAAAGAAAATCTGCAGAAGCGTTCCGTAGCTGACCTCGGAGGGATCGAAGATCACCTTTACCGACTCGGCGTGACCTGTCGTTCCAGTGCTGACCGTCTGGTAGATCGCCGTATTGCTTGTTCCCCCGGCGTAGCCAGAGACAGCCGATTTCACGCCCTTCACATGCTGGAAGACACCTTGAATGCCCCAGAAGCATCCGCCTGCGAACACCGCGGTTTCGGCGTTTGCCTCGATGGGCTCGTCGATTGCCGGCGGCGGGAGGACAACAGCTCTCTCGGCGGCAAAGACGGGCGATCCCAACAAGGTCACGACAGCCAGAATGAACCGAAAGTCAAACCTTCGGAGAAGAAAAGCGGACATAGCGAAGTCTCCCAATTCCATGACGCAACGATGGTGCATGGCGCTGCGCCAAGCAAATCAAAACCCAGCACCTCACGCCGATGTGAGAGCGCTGCGGCAGCACCTGGCTCATTGCGAAACAGCGCATTTGATCGAGTTGACAACCGGACGTGGAGTGCGGAGAGTGCAGCCGGATCAGCGCCAGCATCTCGGGGGGAACTATGTCTGTACGCGCGTTTTTCGCTATCGTCGCCGTTGCTGTCTCGTCAATCATCGCAAGCCTTCCCGTGGCGGCGGATACGAAGCGCCAGATCCAGACGATCCAGGACGCCGATTATTTCGGCTTCGATCTGCGCACCGAACAGAACGTCACGCTGGATCAGTGCAAAACGTCCTGCATCGGCGACAAATCCTGCAAGGCGTTCACCTACAATCCGAAGGTGAAGTGGTGCTTCCTGAAGTCCGATTTCAAGACGATGAATGCCTTCCCGGGCGCCATTGCCGGCAAGATCGTCGAGACATCCATGCAGCAGGAGCCGGACATCGGCGCAGCCCCTCGCCTCACCTTCCTCTCCGGCGACGTGATCCAGCAGGCGCGCGACGACAAGGCCAATCTTGACGTGGCCGATGATCAGCAGGGCCAGAGCGCTGACAGTCTGATTGCCAATGCCCGCCTCGACCTGACGGCGGGCAATGTCATCGAGGCGATGAAGTCCTTCCGCAGTGCGCTTGCTCTTTCCCGGGAGAATGCGGATCTCTGGCTGGAAACGGCACGTGCCGGGGACAGCTTTGTCAAGACCGACGACAACAATGGCAGCGAGATCTACGGACAGGCTGTTCTTGCCGCTGTGAACGGCTACGAGTTGACCCGGACGACGTCGAGCCGTGCCGAGGCGCTCTCCGTGCTGGCCGCCGCACTCGAAAAGAACACCAATTATCGCGCCGCCCTCAACGCCTACAAGGCAAGCCTGGCGCTCGTGAACGCCAAGGACGTTCAGGCGGCGTTCTTGCAGCTCAAATCGACGCAAGGATTTCGCATTACCGAGCATACCGTCGACGCAGACAGTGCAACTCCGCGCACCTGCGCGACATTTTCGGAGTCCCTGGTCAAAACTGTGGACTATACGCCTTTCGTGACGCTGAACGGTGCCGCCCCCAAGGCACTCGAAACCAAAGACAAGCAGATCTGCGTCGAGGGGCTGACGCATGGCGAAAATTACAAGATCACCTTCCGTACGGGCTTGCCTTCTTCAGTCGATGAAGTCCTGGAGGCTCCGGTCAGCCTCGATGTCTATGTCAAGGATCGCACTGCCAGCGTGCGCTTCACCGGCGACAGCTTCGTGCTGCCGTCGACCGCGCGTCGCGGAATTCCGATCGTTTCGGTCAACATGGCCTCCGCCACTCTCAAGCTCTACCGTATCGGTGATCGTGGCATCGCGCCGCTGTTGACGAGCTCGCAATTCCTGACCCAGCTCGATGGTTACAGCGCACAGCGGATCGAAGACGAAAGCGGTGAACTCGTCTGGCAAGGCTCGATCGATATCGCGAGCGATCTCAACAAGGACGTCGTCACCAGTTTTCCGGTAGATGAGGCACTGCCCGAGCGCAAGCCGGGCGTCTATGTGTTAACGGCAACCGCACCAAACGCCCCGGACCAGGACTGGAATGCGCAGGCGACGCAATGGTTTGTCGTCTCCGATATGGGGGTCACGACCTATGCGGGCACGGATGGTCTCAACGTGTTCACCCGCTCGCTTGCATCGGCAAAACCGATCGCCGGCGTCGAGCTGCAGCTTCTGGCGAAGAACAATGAGGTGCTGGGAACCGCGACGACCGACGAGAAGGGTCGCGCGACCTTTACCGCCGGTCTGATGCGTGCCACGGCAGCACTCACGCCCGCGGTCATCACCGCAAAGCAAGGCACCGCCGACTACGTCTTCCTCGACATGACCCGTGCTGGTTTCGATCTGTCCGATCGCGGCGTAACGGGACGCGCTTCCCCAGGTGCCATCGATGTTTTGACCTGGACCGAGCGCGGCATCTACCGCGCCGGTGAGACGGTGCATGCTGCGGCACTCGCGCGCGATACCGATGGGAAAGCCATCGAGAACCTGCCACTCACCTTCATCTTTCTGCGTCCCGATGGTGTCGAGGACCGCCGGATCGCCAGTCCGACCAGCAATATTGGCGGTTACTCCGTCGACCTGCCTGTTCAGGAAAGCGCCATGCGTGGCACCTGGACGATGAACATTCACACCGATCCGAAGGGCTCACCAATTGCGACGAAGACATTCCTTGTCGATGACTTCGTGCCGGATCGCACCGACATGGAGATCAAGACCGAAGCGAAGGTTATCGGTCCGGACACTCCGGCAACCATCAACATCAGCGGCAAGTATCTGTACGGCGCGCCAGCCGCAGGGCTTTCGCTCGAAGGCGATGTCGTCATCAAGCCGACACGGCAGGCGGACGCATTCCCTGGCTACTTCTTCGGCCTCGCCGATGAGGAAGCCAGTGAAGACACCCGCCAGACCATCGAAGGCCTCCCCGAACTCGATGAGAACGGCGAGGGTATTACGGAGTTGACTGTTGGCGATCTGCCGGCGACGACGCAGTTGCTCAATGCGATGGTCTACATCCGAATGCAGGAAGCAGGCGGTCGCGCGATCGAGCGATCGCTCGCCCTCCCCGTCAAAAACCAAGGCCCGATGATCGGCATCAAGCCGGAATTCTCGGGCGACCTTGGAGAGAATTCGATCGCCAACTTCACCGTCATCGGCGTTGGAGCCGACGGCGAGAAGCAGGCGATGAGCGGCCTGCGCTGGAAGCTCTACAAGCTCAACCGCGACTACCAATGGTATCGCGACGGTACTGCCTGGAAATACGAGCCGATCTTCACAGCGGAGCAGGTTGGCAACGGCAGCGTCAGCGCGGCCGAGGACGGGGCGAAAATTTCCTCGGCGGTCGCTTGGGGGCGCTACCGCCTTGAAGTCGAAAGCACTGAGACCGACGGCCCTGCGTCCAGCGTCGAGTTCGACGCCGGCTGGTTTGTCCAGGCAGCGTCGACGGAGACCCCTGATGGGCTTGAGATCGCCTTGGACAAGGACAGCTACAAGGTCGGCGAAACAGCCAAGCTAAAGGTCTCTTCGCGCTATGCCGGTGAGTTGATGATCGCGGCCGGCACGGAAAACCTCGTTGCCATCCAGAACGCTACGGTTGGTGAAAACGGCGGCGAAGTCGACATCCCGGTTACCGCTGATTGGGGCGCTGGCGCCTATGTGACTGCGACCTTGTTCCGCCCCGGCGATGCACAGGAGAGCCATATGCCAATGCGCGCCATT
This sequence comes from Rhizobium favelukesii, assembly GCF_000577275.2. Classification (NCBI taxonomy): domain Bacteria; kingdom Pseudomonadati; phylum Pseudomonadota; class Alphaproteobacteria; order Hyphomicrobiales; family Rhizobiaceae; genus Rhizobium; species Rhizobium favelukesii. Next base: position 223,680 of record NZ_HG916855.1, on the reverse strand, counting down.
GGCGTCAAATGGCTGAAGGTCGACCCCGCCGACCGCGCATTGCAGGTCACGATCGACGCGCCGGAAAAGATGCTGCCGCGCGCACCGCTTCCGATTACGCTGGCCGTTGCAGGTGCAGGCGTCAACGAGGATGCTTATGTGACCGTTGCTGCCGTCGATGTCGGCATTCTCAATCTCACCCGATACGAGCCTCCGAACCCCGAAGATTGGTATTTCGGCCAGCGCCAGCTCGGTCTCGAGATCCGTGACCTTTACGGGCGGCTGATTGACGGTTCGCTCGGTGTTACCGGCAAGCTCAAGACAGGCGGTGATGGCGGTAGCGTGGCGCTTGAGGGAAGCCCCCCGACGCAAAAGCTCGTCGCCTTCTTCTCCGGTCCGGTAAAGCTCGATGCCAAGGGCAAGGCAACCGTCAGCTTCGACATCCCACAGTTCAACGGCACAGCCCGCGTGATGGCGGTTGCCTGGTCGAAGGCCGGCGTTGGCCATGGCACGAAGGATATCGTCATCCGCGATCCGGTCGTCGTGACGGCGAGCCTGCCGCGCTTCCTCGCGCCCGGTGATGCGTCCGAGCTTCGCCTCGATATTGCCAACACCGACGCCCCAGCAGGCGATTACAAGCTGACCGTTACCGGCAACGACGCGGTGGGTGTGAACCAGGCTTCGCAGGCCATCCGCCTTGAATCGGGTGCCAAATCGGCCCTGACACTTGCAGTAACGGCAAACCAGCCGGGCGACGGCAGTGTTTCGATCAATCTCTCGGACGCGGCAGGCCTGTCACTGGATCAAACGGTTGACGTGCCTGTCCGACCAGCTGTTTTGCCGATGACCGAACGCCGCGTGCTGGCGCTCAATCCAGGCGCTAAGCTGACAGTCGACGAGGCGCTATTGGCAGACAGTGTGCTGCCGGGTGCCGCCGTCAGCGTCAGCGTCACGCGCTCGGCCGCCTTTGACATTCCGGCCCTGTTGATGTCACTCGATCGCTACCCGTTCGGCTGCGCCGAGCAGACGACGAGCCGTGCCCTGCCGCTCATCTATCTGAGCGAGCTTGCCAGGCAAGCTGGCCTTGATGACGACGCCGATGTGAAGAAACGCGTTCAAGACGCAATCTACCGGGTGCTTTCATACCAGGCCTCGGCCGGAAGCTTCGGCCTTTGGGGACCTGACAGTGGCGATCTCTGGCTTGATTCTTATGTCACCGATTTCCTGACGCGCGCTCGCGAGCAGAAATACGACGTACCGGATCGCGCCTTCGCGCAAGCGCTCGAGAACCTGCAGAACGCCCTGAGCTACGACGTCAATGTCAAGGAGCAGGGCGATCAGATTGCCTATGCGCTTTACGTCCTCGCCCGCAATAAGAAGGCTGCGATCAGCGACCTTCGATATTATGCTGATACGATGATCAACGACTTTCCAACGCCGCTTGCCAAGGCCCATATCGCGGCAGCGTTAGCGCTCTATGGCGATGCAATCCGCTCGAAGAATATCTTCGTCGACGCCTTGCAGATGTCAGAGCAATCGATGGTCACAAGGGTCAATCTTTCGAGGACTGACTACGGCTCGATCCTGCGGGATGGCGCCGCGATCCTTGCCCTTTCAGCCGAAAGCCGTCCTGTCCCGCCGGTGGTTCCGGAACTGGCGAAGGCTGTCGCCAAGGAATGGAACCGCAACAAATATACCAGCACCCAGGAACAGGCATGGATGCTGCTTGCCGCTCGCGCCATTCAGGGCGGCGACGACTCGATCAAGATCGACGTCAACGGCGCGCTGCACAATGGCGCCTATATGGCAAAAATGACTGGAGACGCCTTGACGGGCAATGCGCTTACCCTCACCAACCAGACAAGCGATCCGGTCTCCGCTGTCGTGACGACGGTCGCCGCTCCCGCTGTGCCGCCGCCCGCAGGCGGCGACGGCTTTGCCATCGAGCGTACTTACTACACGATGGATGGCGAGCAGACGAACGTGACCGAGGCAAAGCAGAACGAGCGTTATGTCGTCGTTTTGCACATCACGGAAAGCAACAGCTGGCCGTCGCGCATCGTCGTCACCGATCTGCTGCCGGCCGGCTTCCAGATCGACAATCCAAGCCTTGTAGACAGCGCTCAACTGACGAACTTTGAGTGGATCGGCGAAGTCACGGCCGCCCATACGGAATTCCGCAATGACCGCTTCGTGGCGGCGTTCAACCGCTCGGCGGACGACAACCGTGAAATCAATGTCGCCTATGTCGTGCGCGCCGTCACACCCGGCACTTATGATCATCCGGCCGCCGTCGTTGAGGACATGTATCGGCCACAGCTTTCTGCCCGCACGGCGACCGGCAAGATGGAGGTCACCCCAGCACCGAAATGAGACTGACAAGGAAGCTCGCGATTGGAAGCGTTGCTGGCATCTTCCTTGCCGGCGCTGGGCTGTTCTTGCTCGAGGCTGCCGACCAGGCCTATCCGCCGCCACTCGACAAGGCCTATGCGGTATCTGCGGAAGTGCTCGATGCGGACGGTCAGTTGCTGCGGGCCTTCGCAACACCGGACGGTCTGTGGCGTCTCAAAACCACTGGCACCGATGTCGATCCACAATTCCTCAAGATGCTTGTCGCCTACGAGGATCGGCGGTTTTACACACATGGCGGCATCGATCTGCAAGCGATCGCACGTGCCGCCGTCCAGTTCGTCACCAATGGCCGCATCGTCTCCGGCGCATCGACGCTGTCGATGCAGGTCGCGCGGCTGATTGAACCACGCCAAGGCCGCTCTTTGTCGGCGAAGCTCTTGCAGATGGCACGCGCGATCCAGATCGAACGGCGGCTAACGAAGGATGAGATCCTAAATCTCTATCTGACGCACGCACCCTATGGCGGTAATCTCGAGGGCGCGCGGGCTGCAAGCCTTGCGTATTTCGGCAAAGAGCCGCGGCGGCTGACGGTGGCCGAGGCCGCCCTCCTCGTCGCGCTGCCGCAGCTGCCGGAAAAGCGCCGCCCGGACCGCAATCTTGCGGCCGCGCTGACGGCTCGCAAACGGGTGCTGGAGCGTGTCGGCGTCGCCGAAGCTGTTGGCGAGGGGGAGGCGGCACGCGCTGAAGTCGTACCGGTGCCGGCACGGCGCATGCAGCTCCCGGCGCTCGCCGCCCATGTGGCCGAGGCGGCCCGCCGCAAGGATCCGAAAGCGCTGCAATACGGGACGACGCTGAAGAAGACGGTGCAGACCGGATTGGAAGCCGTTGCCCGCGCCGCCGCATTGAAACTCGGTCCGAAGCTGTCGATCGCCATGGTCATGGCGGATGCGCAGACGGGCGACATCGTCGGCGAGGTCGGTTCTGCCGATTACTTCGATGCCAGCCGCTCTGGCTGGATCGACATGACGCGCGCCAGCCGCTCGCCGGGCTCGACGCTAAAACCGTTCATTTACGGTCTGGCATTCGAGGAAGGTCTCGTCAGCCAGGAGACGATCATCGAGGATCGCCCCGCCGATTTCTTCGGCTACCGCCCACGAAATTTCGACATGAGCTATCAGGGCGATGTCACGGTGCGCGAGGCCCTGCAGTTGTCCCTGAACGTGCCGGCCGTAAAGCTGCTTGATGCCGTCAATCCGGCGAAGCTGCTGATCCGCTTTCGCCGCGCCGAGGTGCGGCCTCTTTTGCCCCCGAACGAAACACCGGGTCTTGCAATCGGTCTCGGTGGCCTCGGCATCACGCTGAAGGATTTGGTGCAGCTCTACACCGCGCTCGCCAATCGTGGCCGGCCTTCGCTCATCGGCGACGGCGTCAACGAGCGGCCGGGCAAGATCGATGGGGAGGGCCTGCTTGACCCGGTGGCCGTCTGGAATGTCGCCGACATCCTCTCCGGCGTCATTCCACCGCCCGGCGCTCCCAAACGAGGGATCGCTTACAAGACCGGTACGAGCTACGGCTACCGCGATGCGTGGTCGGTTGGTTATGATGGACGCTATGTTCTTGGCGTTTGGGTCGGTCGCCCTGACAACGGGGCTGCGCCGGGATTGACAGGGTACGGGACTGCGGCCCCTATCCTCTTTGAGGGTTTTGCAAAGTCGGGGATCGCAACCACGCCCCTTCCCCGCCCGCCATCGGGAGCATTGCGGATCGCACAGGCCGAACTGCCGATCAGTCAACGTCGCTTCGCCATCAACCAAAATGGCCTGTTAACAACATCGAGCCGTGAACCGGCACCGCAGATCGTCTATCCACCTGAGGGCGCGCATGTCGACCTTGGCGCAAGAACTGGCGACCTATCGCCGTTGATGCTGAAGTTGCAAGGCGGACGGGCGCCTTTCCGCTGGCTTGCCAACGGCAAACCATTGCCCGACGTCTCTCGGCGTCGCACCAATCAGTGGATTCCGGATGGTGGCGGTTACTCGAAGCTCACAGTGATTGACGCCATGGGCCGGGCCGCAAGCGTCGGTGTCTTCGTCGAATGATCATCTGAAGGGAAATCGACCAAGGCTGTCTCCAGATGCTTTTTTAGCGTCCAGGAATTTCCTGCCCTCAGCCACAATTGCAATTGGCCCCGGTGGGTTCTCCGATCGAAACCCAAGCCCCCGGAGATGGTTCATCCGCATGCAAGTTAAAGACGCCGATAGGAGGCACGACCAAGTCGAGGTGTTTCCGAGCCGCTCAAAAAACGACCTGGGTTCCATCGATAACGAGTTGATCAGCCATCTGAAATGGTTCGGCCGGAAATTTTCTTCACCTTTAGGGCAGACTAGCTCGAGCGCGGCGGACGGATCCAGTTTGCTGCAAACCCCAGAGCCACGCCGATTGTTGCACCGACAGCTTTCACAGAAGCGTCCTCAAGCCGCGCATGGCGGGTTGGTGAGAAATACTGGAGGAGTTCTATCGCGGCCGCTCCGAGTATGACCAGGATCGCGCAAGCCCAAAAGTGACGGGGATAGGCTACCACGAACAGGAGAGCCATTGCTGTGAAGGCGAGTGCTCGGTCATAGCGCACGGACATGACGTCGTGCGGTCGTATACCGATCGGCGAGACGGTCACGAACAGGATGGCAGCAAGCGACAACCACGCGGCTATCTTCACGAGTCGGTCAAGAACCATTTACGAAGGATAGCCAATCGTCGTGTTTGTATCCAGTCGGTTGTTTGGTTCAGCGATGCACTTCATTGTAGCCGACTGGCCGGCGGTGCCCGATCTGAGACATAGTTAGCGAGCAGCGCATTCATGCGCTCGGCCGCACCGATGACGGAAGGTTGCTCCATATCACCTTCACGCTTCGGACAAACGAAACGAGAATCCGGGTGATTTCCGCCCGGGATATGAGCCGAAAGGAGCGGAGCTATAATGAGCAGGAAGCCCGATCCCGTGCCGCACTTCAGCACGGAAGCCGAAGAGCGGACTTATTGGGAACACCATGACTCTGCCGATCATATCGACTGGAGGAAAGCGGCGAAGGTGCGATTGCCGAACCTGAAACCATCGTCCACCTCGATCTCGTTGCGCCTGCCCAACTCTCTTCTGGAACAGATCAAGGTCGCCGCCGCAAAGCGCGACGTTCCATATCAGTCGCTGATCAAGATCTGGCCTGCCAGAAGATCGATACATCCGGAACGAAGCGATGATCTTGTTGCAAACCGGCGAGTTTTTGCACCAGGGCGTGCGCCCATTCACCTACAAAGGGAAAAGCATGCCGGTCGACCTGCCCGGATACTATCCCGAACACGGTAACAAAGGCCTCCACGTCGGTCAGGAAATGGCAGACGCGCTACAGGCGCTAAGGAGTGAAGTCGCAGAGAAACCTCTCCGACCACGATTTTGAACCGACCACAGAACTAATTTAAAGACCAGGGCGCGATATGGGTTGGTGGAGCTTGAACGCAGAAAGCACAGGCGCATTGTACCCCGCGTGCCCTACGATCTTTCGCGCCTCCTGAGTCGCCGTCACGTGATGCCCTTCGTTATAACCGAAAGGTATCCTCGACAGGCTTGTGAGCAGGCGCCGTGGCCAGGAGAACAAGACCGTGATTTGCTAACAATTCAATGGAGCCGTACCAGGCGCTGGGCGGGTAATTGTTGACCTGAACTGCACGAGTACGGTCCACCCGCCATATTACGGCCCTTGAATATACAACTTTTGAGCGATGAAACCGGCCAATTTGGGAAATAGCAGCTTCGACTTCCCTCGTTCAGAATGACAGGTGTCAAAAAATGGGGATTGCCGATGGCCGAAGAATATCGTCTCCGTATGGAAGGCTCAGGCTGGTCTATCATTGATCAGGCAACGCATGAGCCAGCGCGCCTGGATGGCGTTCCTCTCGCCGCGATGGAAGCTGAGGAAGCGAAGCATCTGTTGGCCATTCTCAGGAGCATCGATCGCGTGCGGACCGCTTCGAGACGATTGGCATCCGCGAACAGGAAGCGCTCCGATACGACGCAAACTGAGGCCAATCGTCAAATCGATGCTAATTTTGAGGCGCTGAGACCATTCAAAGCCTATTGCGCGCGCTGCGGCAGCTGCGCAAGGCCATGCAAGCAAGCAGGGGCTGAAACCGATGAAGCAATTGCCTGAAGCGTCGATGGCGCGTCTGATCGTCTTAGCATTACAGTTGCATTTTAGTTTTGAGGTGAGCTCGTCGAGCGGCCGCCTGATGGGCGCGTCTCCAGCATGACCATGCGATGACGTAGGCGGGGCTTATGCGACGCTGAGCGAGTCTGATGGCGATGCGCCGGACTTCCTGGATAGACCAGCGGATCAAGTCCTGATGGTCGGCATCCGCGGTCTTTTTGGGGGCGTCGCGTCATTGGCGCGGTACCGGATCACCGCCATCATGGCGAAGGCGAGCATGACGAGGGAGACGTGGCGATGCCAGCCATGCCATGACCGGGTTTCGTTGTGATCGAGGCCGAGCTCGTTCTTGGCGGTCTCGAAGCTGTCTTCGATCGCCCAGCGATGACCTTCAACGGAAACGAGCGTCTGGATGTCCGTCCCGGCCAGGCACCATGTGGTGAAGAATGCGAGATCACCGTCGCTGATATTGCGCCGGATCAGGAGGCCACGGGTCCAAAGCCCTGATGTCGTCTCGTTGTATTCGTCGGCATCGAGATCGGCGAGTTCACAGTAGGCCCAGTCATGAAGCCGCGCGCCTTTGGTGCCCTCACCGGCGGAAAGACGCTGCCATGCACTTGAATCGAGATCACGGGCGATCTCCTGCGCTGTGCCGGCGACCGGAGGCTTACCCGACCAGGAGCCGAAATGGTGGTCCGATTTAACCCCAAGAACGTAGCCTTTGCAGGCTCGACGCAGGGTCCCTTCAACGTCCCCGACGCCATAGACCGCATCTGCGGCCACCCATGAAAACGGCACATCGGCTGCCAGCGCACGCCGTATCATCTCGACAGCCAGGCCTGGCTTGGTAGCGAAGGCTGTAGCCTGAGGAACATGAGCTGCTGCCAGCCTTGCCGGATCGCCGGTCCAGCTTTTGGGCAAGTACAGGGCCCGATCGATAAAGGCATGACCGCGAACGGACACATAGGCGGCGAACACACCGATCTGGCAGTTCGTTATCTTGCCAGCCGAACCTGTATATTGACGTGCAACACCGCACGATGTCTTGCCCTGCTTGAGGAAGCCCGTCTCGTCGATGACCAGGACCGCATCATCCGTGGCGAGGTTTTCTACGACATACTCTCGCACGATGTCGCGAAGTGCGTCCGCGTCCCAGCGCCCGCGCCCCAGAATGGCTTGTTGCCGCCACGGGCCGGGATCACCGGCCGCCTCAGCACGCATCCAACCTGTCTTACGCCGCTCGTCACCCAGCAAGCCGTCCAGGAAAAGGTTCGCAGAGGCTGCAACTCGCTCCTGCGTAAACAGTCTGCGCATGCGAGCCTTCACGTCGCGCAACGATGATGCCCAAAGCTCAAGCGTCGTCTCGATTGATGCACCTGTCATCCATGACCTCCGAATCATGGAGACCCATAGATTCAGACCACAGATAGATATGCAACTGTAATGCTAGCAGGTCAAGAGGTCACTGGACTGACGGGAGACATCGCCCCGGCGACCTCCCGAGCATTCTGCCATGGGCACCACAGAGGCATTCTGCGACTTGGCCTGAATGCGTTGGCGATACCTCGTTGGTCCTACGCCGCCGTCCTCCACAAAGTCTCAAATGGCGACTGATATCTCTGACGACACGACCATCGGGCCGGCGAGCTTCTCCTGGGAAGGCACCCAGCCTCCGCCGGTTCCAGCCTCTGTTCGGCTAGGTTTTCATCCATTGGTACGCGTCTCACTTTGGCCGAAAAATTCGAAGACCATGCACGACGATCACAAGGAGATGCGGCGACCCGACCTCCACTGGTCCCTTGCTGATCGGCAAATACCGGCCGGGGCTGCATGCGCCATGCCCCGGCCGGCGCACTTTACCGGCCGGGATGAATGCATCGATTAAGAGATCGAGCATCTTTGGGGAAGCAGTTCATACGTCCAAGTGAGTACGTGCCATCAAAGAGAAGTTGCGACACTATAGGCCATCCTAAATCGAACGGTTGTATCGAACAGGGCCATCAATCATCGTCGGCTTTCTCTTGTTTTGCGTCGTCGGCAATCCACGACTGCATCTTGCACGATGCGATCACCAAGAGGTGAGCATGATCAACAGCGGGGAACCTCAGTGGGAACTCGACGACGAGTTTAAGACGTTGACGATCACGTTTCCGACAGATCCGCCGGTCGCGTTCGTGCTTGACGCAACTTCCGTATCAGATCTTATCGAAGGCGCCGGCCAGATCAGGGCTGAGATGCCGCCGCCTCATGACGAGAATTGGGAGGGTGGGCAGATGGTCGACGCCGTTCTTGATCCACGTTGGTACTCAGAACCCGACGCACTGCTTGGAGAACCCCTTCTTCACATTCGCGATCCTCGCTTTGGGTGGCTGCACTATGCCCTGCCGCGAGAGTCTGCCAGAGCGCTCGGAACCCTCCTTATCCTGCAGGCTGATGACGTGACCGCCGAGGAACGAGGACCCCATCGCAAGAACTGAGCTCCTTCATCGACCGGAAGCTTTTTCCTGACGTGCGAGCAGCAGACCGATGTGCTTTGATACCTGCAAGGTGCGGAATTTGTCGCAATTGGTATTTCAGTATCTGCCAGATGACCGATGCAACCCGCTAAAGGCCTGCCCCGGCAGGCCCTTTGTTTTAGTGCGCCACTCTTAAGCGTCAGGCGACCAAGCTGGCCGCTGCCTCATCACCGTCGTTGCCGCCTGGCGCCCGTTGTGACCCACGGCGCCGTCCCCTCTCCGATTGCCGATTTGCCGAACGTCTTCAAAGGATCTGCCCCTTCATGGCCCACGAGTGCGGCTCACTTCACCTGCCTTCTTGCCTGAAGACGTGCTGTTTCAGCCTCGTCCAAGGATCTCGCGTGACAAGGCGCCGTGGAGATCCTTTCAAGAAAGCAGTCGCAAGCCACGTTGCAAGACTACCCTGGAGCCAACTTGCACTTCCTCGCCTAGGTAAGAATTGCCGAAACGTGCAAGCAAGCCAATGCATTACAGGCCGTCCGGCCGCGCGCGCCCATATCTCGTCTCACGAAACCCGATTCAAACACGCGGTCAGGGAGCTTAGTCTCATCAATTCCGTTCATCCGACACTGCCGACACTGCGCGTTGATTTAATGCCGAACATTTCCGCTTGACCTTCCAGGTGCTGGAAGGTTCATAAGAGGTTCCGCTGCCCTATTAGGCAAAGGAGACTCGGATGGATAGCACGCACGACCACCACAATCACGAAGAACATGGTCATGACCACGGCGCTGACGCTGCCGCCGACGTTGTGCGTGATCCTGTCTGCGGAATGACGGTCGATCCCAAGGCCGGCAAGCCTTCGCTTCAATATGGCGGGCATGTCTATCATTTCTGCTCCGATGGCTGCCGGCGAAAGTTCGAAGCTGCGCCGCAGGACTATCTGACGGCGACGGATCCGGTCTGCGGCATGACCGTCGATCGCGCGACTGCCAAGCACTTCCACAAGCACGAAGGCGAAAAATTCTACTTCTGCTCGGCCGGCTGCAAGACGAAGTTCGAGGCCGATCCCGCCGCCTATCGCGACGGAGATAGACCTGCCCCAGAGCCGATGCCGAAAGGGACCCTTTATACCTGCCCGATGCATCCCGAGGTCATCAGCGATCATCCGGGCGACTGCCCGAAATGCGGCATGGCGCTGGAACCGATGGGCATTCCACCGGCAGATGCAGGTCCGAATCCGGAACTGGTGGATTTCACCCGCCGGCTCTGGGTCAGCGCTGCACTCTCGATCCCGCTGCTTGCACTCAGTATGGGCCCGATGATCGGTCTGCCGCTGCGTGACTGGATTGGCGAACCGCAAGCCACGTGGATCGAGCTGCTCCTCGCCACACCGGTCGTCCTTTGGGCCGCCCTGCCTTTCTTCCGCCGCGCCTTTGCCTCCCTTGTCAACCGCAGCCCGAACATGTGGACGCTGATTGGACTGGGTGTTGGCACGGCGTATCTTTACAGCGTCGTCGCGGCGATGGCGCCCGGCCTATTCCCGCATACCTTCCGCGGCCATGGTGATGCCGTTCCTGTGTATTTCGAAGCGGCGGCCGTCATTGTCGCTCTCGTGTTCGTCGGCCAGGTTCTGGAACTGAAGGCAAGAGAAAGAACCGGTTCGGCCATACGCGCATTGCTTGACCTTGCACCGAAGACCGCACGGCGCGTCAATGCAGACGGCTCGGAGACCGATGTCGCCATCGATGAGATACGGGTCGGCGAGAGTGTGCGGGTTCGTCCGGGCGAGCGCATCCCGATTGACGGTTCCGTCAGCGAAGGGCAATCGACTGTCGACGAGTCCATGATAACAGGCGAACCGATTCCGGTCGAAAAGCGGACGGGCGACGCGGTCACTGGCGGCACGATCAACAAGAACGGAACGCTGGTCATGATCGCCGAGAAGGTCGGTGCCGACACGACGCTGTCGCGCATCGTCGACTTGGTCGCAAGAGCGCAGCGTTCGCGCGCCCCCATCCAGGGTGCCGTCGACCGCGTTTCGGCAATATTCGTTCCCGCTGTCATTGCTGCTGCTGTCATGGCCTTCGTCGTCTGGAGCTTTGTCGGACCAGAGCCCCGCATGGCGCATGCGTTGCTTGCCGCCGTTGCCGTACTCATTATCGCATGCCCTTGCGCACTCGGCCTGGCGACACCAATGTCGATCATGATCGCGACCGGCCGCGGCGCTCATGAAGGCGTTCTGATCAAGGATGCGGAAGCGCTTGAACGCTTCGCACGCGTCGACACGCTGATCGTCGACAAGACGGGTACCCTGACTGAAGGAAAGCCCAGACTGACAGATGTTGTTCCCCTTGGCGGCATCAGCGACACTCGCCTGCTAAAGCTGACCGCGAGCCTTGAGCGCGCATCCGAGCATCCGCTCGCCGAGGCAATCGTATCCGGCGCGCAGGAACGCGGCATCGATCCGAGCGATGCCAGCGACTTCGAAGCGAGAACCGGCAAAGGCGTCCTGGGCAAGGCCGATGGGACACCTGTCGCGCTCGGCAACGCCGCAATGATGGATGATCTCGGTATCGACGTCACCCCCCTTGCCGAACAGGTTCGCTCGCTGCGTGATGACGGCAAGACGGTCATGTTCGTGGTCGTCGATGGCCGTCTCGCCGGTTTCGTGGCCGTTGCCGATCAGATCAAGCAGACCACGGCAGCTGCCATCAAGGCGCTGCACGACAACGGGCTGACGATCATCATGGCCACGGGCGACAATGAACGCACCGCGCGCGCCGTGGCAAAGAGCCTCGGCATCGACGAGGTACGCGCCGACATTCTGCCAGAAGGCAAGAAGGCCTTGGTCGATGAGCTGCGTGCCAAGGGTGCGGTCGTCGCCATGGCCGGCGATGGCGTCAACGACGCGCCCGCGCTCGCCGCAGCCGATGTGGGTATCGCAATGGGCACGGGCGCTGATGTTGCCATGGAAAGTGCCGGTCTGACGCTGGTGAAAGGTGATCTGAATGGGATCGTTCGCGCGAGGCGGCTGGCGATGGCCACGATGCTCAATATCCGACAGAACCTCACCTTCGCTTTCGGCTATAACGCGCTTGGCGTGCCGCTGGCGGCGGGTGTGCTCTATCCTGTGTTCGGATTGCTTCTGTCGCCGATGATCGCTGCCGCCGCCATGAGCCTGTCGTCCGTCTCGGTCATCGCCAATGCGCTGCGACTGCGGTTCGTCAAGCTACAGGAGATCGCATGAATATCGGGCAAGCCTCGCAACGCTCCGGATTGGCGCCGAAGACGATCCGCTACTATGAGGATATCGGCTTGATCCGCCCCGAGAGGAGTGGAAATGGTTATCGCGACTATGCCGAAACCGATGTCCACAAACTGCGCTTTCTGCAGAGATCGCGCGGCCTCGGCTTTTCCGTCGAGGAATGTCGCCAGCTGCTGGCCCTCTACGAAGACAAGAGCCGGGCGAGTGCGGATGTCAAGGAACTGACGCAGGCGAAGTTGAGCGAAATCGATCGCAAGATCCAGGAACTCACCGGACTGCGTCGCACGTTGGAGCATCTGATCCACGCATGCCACGGCAACGACAGACCCGATTGTCCGATCCTTGTGGAGCTGTCGGACGGTCGACCTGAATAAGCCTGCGCATCGTTCCACGCGGTTTTGCGCCCGGCATCGTCCCGATGTCAGGCCGTCGCTTTCCCATCGATGACCAAACGCTCATTCGAATTTTTGTCGACGATGGAATAACTCTTCGCTCAAATCCGTATACTCAATCATGGAACGCAAAGAACGCCCATTCGACGTCATAAGCCAGCTGGCAGCGCTTCGGCGCTATGCACGCTCGCTCGTGCGCAATTCGGATGATGCGGAAGATCTCGTTCATGACGCCCTGCTGCGGGCCTACGAGAAGAAGCAGAGCTTCCGCCGCGGTGGCAACCTGCGCACCTGGCTGCTTTCGATCCTGCACAATGCTCACATCGATCGCGTCCGCCAGGATCGATCCTTGGCGCGCCGACACGAGGAAGCCGCCGTCGAGACGGAGCAGTCGCTGCAGGCCGCCCAGGAGCATGCCGTACGTCTCCAACAGGTACGAGACGCGTTCTTCCATCTTCCGGAGGAGCAGCGCGAGGCACTGCATCTGGTTGCGATCGAGGATCTTTCCTACCAGGAAGCGGCAACGGCCCTCGGCATTCCGATGGGCACCTTGATGTCGCGCATTTCGCGCGCCCGCGCGCAGCTTCGCGAATTCGAGGAGAAGGCGCCGCGCGCATCGGGTTTGAGATTAATCGGAGGCAACGGCAATGAAGGCAATTGATCCTATCATCGACGCTGATCTCGATGCTTATGTCGACGGCGAACTCGACGTGGCGCGTCGCATTCAGGTCGAGTCCTTCCTGTCAGAGAACCCCGCGATTGCCGCGAAGGTCATGGCTGATCTCAGCATGAGGGGCGAATTGCGTCTCGCGCTCGCCGGCGAAAGCGCGTTCGGCCGTCCCGATACGCGCGATGCGGCGCGACGTTTGGAACGCGGCCTCGCCTATGGCCGCATCCTTCATTCGGTGCAGCGCATCGCAGCCGTCGGCGTTCTTGTTGCTGCAGGCTGGGTCGCCCATACCTCCTTCGGCGCATTTACGGCGACTGAAGTTGCCGCCTCTGTGCCTGCCCCGGCCTATGTCGAGGATGCGGTGCGCGCCTATCATACGGCGCTGCTGCGCCAGTCCGTGCCATCTCAATCCGTCGCAATCTACAAGGCGGAGGATATTCGCGCAGCGACTGCGATCGTCATGCCGCAACTGCCGGAAGACTGGAAGATCGCCGATGTGCAGATATTCCCGTCCGAGTTCGGCCCGAGCGTCGAAATGGCGATCAAGACGTCGCAAGACAAACAGATTTCGCTCTTTGCCGTGCGACCGGGCGCATTCGCCGTGCGGTCCGTAAACCATGTCGCGCTCGACAAGGCAGAAGCGGCCTACTGGCAGATTGGCGATGTGGCCTATGCGCTCGTCGCTGGCGATCGCGAGATAAACCTGGATGCGGCAGCCGATCGGCTCGCCCGCACGCTTTATTAGTCCAACCGAGGAGATCAGTATGAACCCGACCAATCCGCGTTTTGGCTACGGCTCGGCCGCAGGCTCGCAAGCGCTGTTCGACGAGGGGCTGCGCCAGCATATGCTGCGCGTCTATAACTACATGGGCGTCGGCCTCGTTATCACGGGCATCGTCGCCTTTGTCGTCGGCAGCACGCCAGCACTCTATGTGCCGATCTTCCAGTCCCCGCTCAAGTGGGTGGTGATGCTTGCGCCGCTCGCCTTCGTCTTCTTCTTCTCGTTCAAGATCCAGACGATGTCGGCTAGTACGGCACAGATGACCTTCTGGGCCTTCTGCGCGGTCATGGGCCTGTCGCTTGCATCCGTCTTTCTTGTCTTTACGGGCACGAGCATCGCACGCACCTTCTTCATCGCAGCGACCATGTTTGGTACCACCAGCCTTTACGGCTATGTGACGAAGAAGGATCTCTCCCGCTTCGGCTCGTTCCTGATGATGGGTCTGATCGGTGTCATCATCGCGAGCATCGTCAACATCTTCCTTGGCTCCAGTGCGCTGCAGTTCGCCATCTCGGTCATCGGCATCCTCGTCTTTGTCGGTTTGACGGCCTACGACACGCAGAACATCAAGGAGCAGTATGCCGAGAACTACGATCAGGAATCGAACCAGAAGCTTGCTGTCTTCGGCGCGCTGTCGCTCTACCTGAACTTCGTCAACATCTTCCAGCTTCTGCTCAATTTCACAGGTGAGCGAGAGTAAGGATCAGCGCTTCTGGGGGCAATGGAAGCGCTAGAGCGCCCGGTCCGCACTCTGTGACAGGATGCGCGGATCGGGTGTTCACCGAGAAAAAGCGGCCAGGTCTCCACGCCCGGCCGCTTTCTTTTTAGTCTCGGATCAGATTATGCCCCAGGCGCGATAGCGCCCTCGTCCGGTGATTTCACGGATGCCAATGTCGTTCAGCAGATTGAGCGCGCCGCGACTGGTCACCTGCAACTCGCGCGCCACCATTGCCGACGAGACCATCGGCCGCGACAGGACGAAGTCCGCAAGCCGCGGCAGGCTGCTGTTTGATCGGCGATCCCTGAAGCGGATTTCCATTTGCGTGCGCGCCAGCGAAAGACGGTCCATTTCCTTGAGTCCTACGGCAGCGCTTTCTGCCATGCCCTCTAGAAAAGCCTGCAATCGCGTCAGCCGGTCGCGCGCACGTCGCCGCTCATGGCGTATCGTCTTGAGGCCGGCATAGAAGGCAAAAAGATGGGACGTGACCTTGCCGCGTGCGCGCAAATAGCTGGCGACCAGAAGGCCTCCAAGCCAATGCTGCCGACGAAGTGGCTCGATCCTCTCCCAGGCATCAAATATCAGAGCTGCGCCGAGCGTCGCTGGCAATGCGTCGGCGATGGCGATCGTCTTGCGCCATGCCCCGAGGCGCGCAACCTCGTCCCATTCCTCGTCATCGAACAGGCCGAGGGGATCGTCGCTGCGCTTCTCGCGCGTGCGCTCGGGCGTGTCGTGTGGCTCGGACCTGCCGAGATGGCCATGGCTATCCAACAAACGCTGCGACCTTTCCAGGATCGCATCGATCGCGGCCAGTTCAGCGGAGAGAAGACCATCCACCTCGCCTTCTGCATCCTCGTCGACCAAAGGCTTTGTGCTCTTGATTTCGAGGGGCCCCTCCCCTTCCATGCCGCCGGCCAGAACCGACAATCCTGCGGGGCTCAGCGCCCAGTCGGGTGCGGCAGTCCAGATGCGCCTTCGCATTCGCAAAATGGAATGGGCGATCGTCAGCTCGTGGCTTGGCGTGCGTGTATCCATGCGGGCATCGTGCAAGACGAGGTCTTCGACGTGAACCAGTTCACCGGCGACCCACAAGGCACCGATAGCGTCAAAGAAATGTCGGCGTTCGGCAAAGCCTTCCGCGACCGTGACGCGTGTCGTCCTTTCGTCCAGCCTCGCCAACCCATCCTCGGCCTGGACGATCGTCGGCAACAGGCTGACCAGCAATGGACTGTCGATCTCATAGCGCATTGTTAGCTATCTTAATTTTTCCGCAACGGAATCCAAATCACGCTTAACTTCCGTCATGTATGGCATCGATCGTCGGCGCACTCAAATCGCCGCACGGTGAATATCGACTGGGAGCGAGCCGGTTTTCGAGGCAGACTGAGCGCACGCCGGCCGCGACGCTACTTTCCAGCCTTGAATGCCTCATAGAGTTCATCGAGGTGGCGCGCGACGTAGCCGCCAAAATCCGCCGCATCGCCTGTCTTTAGCGCGATGGTAAAGGAATCGCCCGCGCTGCGGATGCGACCCTTGATCTTGCCGTCCCGCTTCGGCAACCATTCATACTCCGTGGCCTCCTGTCTCTCCGGCTTCTTTGCCAGTTCGGCGACAACGAGGTCGAAGCGACGATCGCTCGCTTGAGCGGCAAAGTCCTCCGAGCCAAGCAGCCCCCGCAACCTCGATGTCGTTGCGCTGGTCCAACCTTGCGCAAGCGCGATCCATTTGCGACGTCCCGCGGCCGGCGCGGCACCGATCGTCAGGATGGCCTCCATTGGAATGCTCTTGGCAACCGAGATCAGTTTTGACAATTCCGTCTTGTCGGTCGAAAGGGCCTTCATGATAACAGGCCGCTCGAAACCCTTGCTCTCGAGATTGAAGGCAAAGACGGCTCGTTCAATATAGGAGAGGTTACGTCTCGCGGAATTCTCGATACCTTGCGCGATGACGACATCGACATCATCCAGTGTCCGGATGATCGCCTGCACCTTGCGCCCGAGCAGTCGCAGCGCCTGGAGCCGCCGATGTCCGTAAACCACCTGGTAACGCGTATCGTGCTGCGGATGCCGTCGAACGAGAATAGGCACTTCCTGTCCATCTTCCTCGATCGACCGTACCAGTTCGTCCGCGACATCCTGGGGAAGTTCCGCCAGCCGATCTCTGACGAAGGACATGTCGATGAGTTCTGGATCGAGTTCAACGACGCGCTCGCCAGATAGCAGCGCCTCCTGCATCGCCCTGCTTTCTTCCTCCATGCGCCCAAGCGTCAGCGCCATCGAACGGACCGGGCCGGCCGGGCCGCGCATCGGCGTTTCATCCTCCGAGTTGGCCGCGGCCAACTCCTGCGCAGTATCGTCGAACAGTCCCTTCAGTCGATCCCGTCTGCTCATGTCCGGCCCCATGCTTTGTGAATTCCCGCCAACACCTCACCATTCGCAGCGTTGACCGACTCCAACGCGCGGTCATAGGTCGAACGCCGGACCTGACCTCGCTCGATCTCGTAGAGCGACTGCTTCGTCAGCCCGGCATCGGCGATCGCCGTGGACTTCAGGATGGTCGCCGTCAGCACATCGTCGCTGAAAAGGTTGCGCAGCAACGCCACGATCTGCGACTGCGGCGCATCGAACGGCTCGTGGCGCGTGACCACATATTTGATGAAGTCATGTTGCAGGTCGCCACCGGCCTTGCACACGACGGACAGCAGATCCGAGGTCATCAACAAAAACTGCGACATCGACGCAACGTCGACCATCTGCGGGTGGATGGTGATCAGAAGCGACGTTGCCGCGCACACGGCGCCGAGCGTCAGATAACCCAGCTGCGGCGGGCAATCGATGACGACGACATCGTAGTTGGCCTCGACCTCTGAAATGGCAACACCGACACGCCGAAAGAACACCTCCCCGGTCCGTTGGCGATCCCCGAGCGCGCGCGGCGTCTCGTGCTCGAACTCCATCAGCTCAAGATTTCCTGGCACGAGGTCAAGTCCCTCGAAATAGGTCTTGCGTACGACGTCCTTGAGCGAACGACGGCTCGCATCATAGCGGATCGCGCCGTAGAGCGTATCACCGTCAGCCAGATCGAACTCCGGTTGGACCCCGAGCATGGACGACAGCGATGCCTGCGGATCGAGATCGATTGCCAGCACGCGGTAGCCGTTCAGCGCCAGGTACTGGGCGAGGTAAAGGGTCGTGGTGGTCTTTGCCGAGCCGCCCTTGAAATTCGTCACCGCCACCGTCTGCAGCTTTTCGCCCGGCCGACGCCACGGAAGATAGGAGAGCGCATCCTTCGGCTTGATCCGCGCCATATGGTGGCGCAGCTCGTTAATCTGGGCGAGCGTATAGGACCGTCGGCCGTTGACGGAGACGTCTGGCTGCGGCCCCTTACCGTCGAGCGACAGCTGGCGCAGGTAGCCGTCGGACACACCGATCATTTGCGCCGCTTCGCCGGACGTAAACGTCCGCAGCGTCTTCTGGGACAACGGCGGAAAGAGCTTTTCACGAAGAAGCTTCAGCTGACGCGAAAGTTGGTTGGCGTGCCGCTCGATGCGGACATCCGTCGTCGATACGCTAATGTTGTCCAAAACACTCGATCCCTATCAATGCGCTTTTCTGTCAACATCGCGCTAAAAAGCGTATCGAGAATGCCATGATTCGCGAATCGCGACAAGAATGGCCATGGCTGGCAGGCACTCGCAAAGTTGGCCGCGGCCAACTGCGCCTTACCCTCTTGCGGCGACGGCTTGGTTGCGCCACAAACGAGCCGAACTGAAAAAGGTAAGACGGCGTGCCTCATATCCACATCATCGGCATTGGAACAGGAAACCCCGAGCACGTCACCATTCAGGCGATCAACGCCATGAATGCCTCCGACGCCATCTTCATCCCGACCAAAGGCCCGGAAAAAGACGGTTTGGCTGCTGTTCGCCGCGAGATCTGCAGCCGCTACGTCACCAACAGCAAGACTGAGATCATCGAATTTTCCGTACCAAAGCGAGCCACAGCCGACCGGACCTATCTCGAAAGTGTGGATGCGTGGCATGCCGCCATTGCCGAGACCTATGTCAGGCTCATCGAAGGCCTGCCAGAGGCCGGTACGGGTGCCTTCCTGATCTGGGGCGACCCCAGCCTCTACGACAGCACAATCCGCATTCTGGAACGCGCCCGTGTAGCCAGCAGTTTCGGCTTCGCATTCAGCGTCATTCCCGGCATTACGAGTGTACAAGCCCTTGCTGCAAGCCATCGCATCCCGATCAACCTTGTCGGAAAGCCGCTCGAACTCACCACGGGTCGGCGTCTCGTCGAAAAAGGCAATCGGGCTGAAAGCACGGTCGTCATGCTCGATGGCGAGCTCGCCTTTTCGAAAATCGATGACCCCGACGCGGAGATCTTCTGGGGTGCCTATCTTGGCACGCCCGACGAGATCACGCGCGCCGGACGACTGGCTGACGTTGCCGACGAGATCGTCAGAGTACGGGCTGAAGCGCGTGCGCGCCACGGCTGGATCATGGACATCTATCTGCTCCGCAAAGGGCACGATTTCGATGATCTTTGACGAAGATCATGGTTTTGCGCGGATTGTCCCAATCATATAAGGACATGAGCGAAGGAACTGGCGACAATGGCACCTGGCGAACAGACGGCGCGCGATAGCCGGGAGGAGGTCCCCTCGCCCCGGATGCGTCGTGGCGCCTGTCCGACGCTGCTGGAGCCGATGCAAACGGGCGACGGTCTGTTGGCGCGGCTGCGGCCGGCCGGCGGCATTCTTTCGATCCAGCAATTCATCCAGTTGGCCGAGGCAGCGCACAGGCACGGTAACGGGATACTCGAGATCACAGCGCGCGGCAGCCTGCAAATTCGCGGCCTTGGACCACAGACCGTCCAACCGCTCGCAGCCGATCTCGACGCCGCCGGAATCTCGGTTCCCGCCGGTCCCGTGATTGAACTCTCACCGTTGCATGGCATCGCGCCTGACGAGATCGGGAACCCCGCCGAGATTGAAGCACTGCTGCGCGACAAACTCGCCGCGGAGCTCCTTTCCCCCATGCTGGCGCCGAAACTCTCAATTCTGATCGATGGTGGGAGCAACTGTGGGCTTGCTGCCGTTGCTGGTGACATTCGTGTTACCGCCGTATCCGCCGGTGTCTGGCAAGTCGCCATCAACGGCGACGGACGAACCGCACTGCCATTGCTGATAGGAAGCGCCGATCAGGCTGTTCGAGCAGTTGGAGATCTGCTTCGCCTGCTCATTTCGCTTGGCCGGCACAAACGATGCCGCGATGTCGAAGGCGCGCGCCTCCTGTCGGCCTTCCCCGCGATGGAGCTGATGAAGCGCGCAAGAGCCCCCGCATTCCAAGATCCCTTGGTCGGCACCTTTACCCTTGCGGATGGCGCCGCAGTTCTCGGACTGAGGCCTCGCTTCGGGCAAGTACGCGCCAGCGATCTCGTCGCGTTCCTCGGCTCAGCCAAAGCTTTCGGCGCAACGCAAGTCCGGCCGAGCCCTGGACACATTTTCTTACTGGCTGAGCTCACATGTCGATCCGCGATGCTCATTGCGCAGATGGCGTCGAGGTATGGCCTGTCTACCGACCGTCACGATCCGTCGGCGCACATCGCCACGTGTGCAGGCGCCGGCGCCTGCGCCTCAGGCCATTATCACACCAAGGCCCATGCAGAGAGATTGGTGTCCATCGCTCCCGAATTGCTGGACGGCTCCATGGTTGTTCATCTCTCCGGCTGCGCCAAGGGGTGTGCCCATCCGCAGCCGACCCTTTCCATTGTCGGCGCGCAGGACGGCTACCATCTCATCCTCAACGGGAAGGCTTCGGATGCTCCCGATGCACAGATTGCTAGCGGCGACATCGATTCCGCTATAGAGGAACTCGCTCGCCTCATCAAAAACGAGAGACACGCTGGCGAATCGGCTGCTGCCTGCCTTAGACGGGTCGGCAAAGGCGACGTCACAAGGGCGCTGCGACAGGGATAGGAATGCCGGACTACGATTACATTCACAGCGGCGATGCGATCTATGAGCGATCTTTTGCGATCATTCGCAGCGAAGCTGACCTTTCACGGTTTTCTGCGGAGGAAGCCGATATTGCCGTGCGCATGATCCATGCATGCGGTCTCGTTGAAGCGGCAGAGCATTTCGTGTTCGCGCCCGGCTTCGTCAGTGCCGCACGCGCAGCCTTGCATGATGGGGCACCGATCTTTTGCGACGCAGAAATGGTGGCGCACGGCGTCACCCGTAGGCGCCTGCCAGCACACAACGAGGTGCTTTGCACGCTGCATGATCCGCGCACGGCGGAACTGGCAAAGCAAGCCGGCAATACCCGCTCGGCTGCCGCGCTTCAGCTTTGGCTGGAGCGGCTTGGCGGCAGCGTCGTTGCCATCGGCAATGCCCCGACGGCCCTCTTCCATCTTCTTGAATTGTTGCGCGACGGCGCACCGAAACCGGCAGCAATCATCGGGATGCCGGTCGGTTTTGTTGGCGCAGCTGAATCCAAGGATGCACTTGCCGAAAATTCCTATGGCGTACCATTTGCAATCGTGCGTGGCCGCCTCGGTGGTAGCGCGATGACAGCAGCCGCCGTAAACGCTCTGGCGAGGCCCGGCCTATGAGGAACCTTGGCCGCCTTATCGGCGTCGGCACCGGCCCCGGCGATCCGGAACTCCTGACCCTCAAAGCCGTCAAGGCGATCGAAGCAGCACATGTCGTCGCCTATTTTGCCAAGCAGGGCAGGGGCGGCAACGGCAAGGCGATCGTCGAGCCTCTCTTGAGCGCAGAAAAGACGTTGTTGCCGCTCTACTATCCGGTGACGACCGAGATCGAGAAGAGCGAGGAGGCTTACCGCAACCAGATTACCACCTTCTACGATCAATCGGCAGACGCCGTCGCTGTCCATCTGGAGAAGGGCCGCACCGTTGCCGTGTTGAGCGAAGGGGATCCCTTGTTCTACGGTTCCTATATGCATCTGCATATACGGTTGGCGAACCGCTATCCAACCGAGGTCATTCCCGGCATCAGCGCCATGTCCGGATGCTGGTCGCTTGCCGGTATTCCGATTGTCCAGGGAGACGACGTCCTTTCCGTACTACCCGGTACGATGGCTGAAGCCGAGTTGCAGCGGAGGCTGTCGGATACGCAGGCCGCCGTTATCATGAAGGTTGGACGCAACCTTCCCAAGATTCGCCGCGCGCTGGAAGCGTCGGGCCGCCTTGCCGAAGCCGTTTATGTGGAGCGCGGTACGATGGCCAATGCGGCAATGACAAAGCTTGTCGACCGCCTTGATGGCGACGCCCCTTACTTTTCCCTGGTACTCGTGCCCGGCTGGGAGGCCAGCCGGTGACCGGGACGCTCTTCGTGATCGGAACGGGCCCGGGCAATCCGCACCAGATGACGCCGGAAGCTTTAGCCGCCGTGTCCCAGTCAACCGAATTCTACGGATACGGACCCTATCTCGACCGGTTAAACCTGCGATCCGATCAGCGGCGACAGGCATCCGATAACCGGGAGGAGCTCGATCGGGCATCGGCAGCTCTGCGCGCGGCGGCGGCCGGCGCGAGCGTCTGCGTCGTTTCCGGGGGAGATCCAGGAGTCTTCGCGATGGCGGCGGCCGTCTGCGAGGCCATTGACAACGGTCCGCAAGAATGGCGCGCGGTTGATCTGATCGTGCTACCGGGAATTACCGCCATGCTTGCGGTCGCCGCCCGCGTCGGCGCGCCGCTTGGCCATGATTTTTGCGCCATATCGCTGTCGGACAATCTAAAGCCGTGGAATATCATAGAAAATCGCCTGTTGATGGTGGCCAGAGCAGGCTTTGTCATCGCCCTTTACAACCCGATCAGCAAGGCACGACCCTGGCAATTGGGTAGAGCGTTCGACTTGCTGCGCGCCGAGCTTCCCGCGGCGACGCCGGTGATTTTCGGCAGGGCGGCAGGACGTGCCGACGAATGTATCACCGTCCAGCGCCTTGCCGACGCCGACGCAGCAACCGCGGACATGGCAACCTGTGTCATCATTGGCTCGCCTGAAACGAAGGTGATCTCCCGAGACGGCAAGCCTGATCTCGTCTACACTCCGCGCTCCATTGCTGAGGGGAAGAGGTGATCGATCGCTGCCAGCATTGCTTCGATCGTTGCGACCGTCTGCATGGCGGCAGCAGGCGCGCGTGCGATCATAATCACCTCGATGCCGAGTTGGCGTGCTGCCTCGATCTTTGCATAGGTCGCCGAGCCACCACTGTTCTTGGTCACCAAGGCGTCGATTCGATGGGCGCGAAACAGCGAGGTTTCACGTTCGACATCATAGGGGCCTCGATCGAGCACGAGGCAGACGTTAGGAAGGATAAGCGGCGGCGCAACTGGATCGACGCTTCTCACGAGGTAGAAGTGCTGGGGAGCCGCTTCGGCGCGATGCGCTTCCTGGCGACCGATCGCCAGGAAGACCCTGCGGGGGGAGGAGCCAAGCGAGCCGATTGCTTCGGCAACAGTCGCGACATGTGTCCACCGGTCTTTCGGTTCAGCTCTCCATTCGGGTCGGCGCAGCGCCAATGCGGGAATGCCGCTTGCCGCCGACGCCGCGCCGGCGTTCCGCGAAATGCGAGCTGCGAAGGGATGAGTTGCGTCAATTATGAGGTCGAACCGCCCTTCCTGCAGGAACGCCGCAAGCCCTTCAGCTCCGCCAAAGCCGCCGATGCGAACCGGAGCCGGCTGATGGGACGGTTTCTCAGTCCTGCCCGCAAGGCAAAGCAGAACGTCATACCGGCCTGTATCAGTGAGCGATTGGGCCAGCGCACGCGCTTCGCCAGTCCCCCCAAGCATCAGGATGCGGATTTTGCCCATGTGTGATATGCCTTCTGCTTCCAGCCGACGCTGGCTGACTATTATCGGCATCGGAGAAGACGGTCCAGCCGGTCTGGGCGATGAGGCAAAACAGCTGATCGCGGCCGCACCTGTCGTCTTCGGCGGCAGGCGGCATCATGAGTTGGTGGCCGCGCTCGTCACCGGCGAGAGGCTCTGTTGGGAAAGTCCGTTCGATCGGTCCGTCGAGGCAGTCGCCGCGCGCCGCGGTTTGCCGGTCGTCGTCCTCGGCTCGGGCGATCCATTTCTTTATGGAATCGGGGCTACTTTATCCCGACGTATCAGCGCCGAGGAAATGCGGGTCATTCCAGCCCCATCCTCGTTCAGCCTGGCCGCCTCGCGTCTGGGCTGGCCGCTGCAAGAGGTGGCGACGATTTCTCTGCACGGCCGTCCACTCGAACTGATCCGACCGCACCTGCATCACGGCCGGCGGATTGCCGCACTGACCTCAGACGCCGAGACGCCGAGCCAGCTTGCAGAACTTCTGCGCGTCTCCGGTTTCGGCCAGTCCCAATTGCACGTCCTTGAGGCGCTTGGCGGGCAGCGCGAGCGGCGACGCCAGGCACGCGCCGATAGCTTCGATCTCGGTCAGATCGATCCACTAAACGTCTGTGCCATTGAGGTCGTGGCAGGGGAGGGGGCGCGGGTGATAGCGTTTACGCCGGGGCTCGATGATACGCTCTTTGAGCACGACGGCCAGTTAACCAAACAGGACGTCCGTGCGATCACGCTCTCAGCGCTTGCTCCCCGCCACGGCGAACTGCTCTGGGATATTGGAGCTGGCTCCGGTTCGATCGGCATCGAATGGATGCTCGCCGATCCGTCGCTGCGGGCAGTTGCAATCGAGCAATCAAGCGAGCGAGCGGCACGAATTGCGCGCAACACGCTTGCCCTCGGTGTCCCCGGGCTTGCCATCGTCGAAGGCAAGGCGCCCGAGGCGCTTGCGAACCTACCTGAACCTGATGCGATCTTCGTCGGCGGTGGCGGCAGCGGGGCAGGCGTGCTCGACGTGGCGCTTCAGGTGCTAAAGGGGGGAGGGCGCCTCGTAGCCAACGCCGTCACGCTCGAGATGGAGGCGCTACTGCTGTCAATGCATGAAGAGCGCGGCGGCACGCTGACGCGCATTGAAGTATCGCGCTCTGCACCCATCGGCGGCATGAACGGTTGGCGGCCAGCCATGCCAGTGACGCAATGGCGCTATATAAAGAAGTGAGAAAAAAAACATGACGACTGTGCATTTCATCGGCGCGGGACCGGGTGCGGCGGATCTGATCACGGTGCGCGGCCGCGACCTCATCGCCCAGTGCCCTGTCTGTCTTCATGCTGGATCGATTGTGTCGCCGGAATTATTGCATTACTGCCCGCCTGGGGCGCGTATCATTGATACCGCGCCGATGTCGCTCGACGAGATCGAGTCCGAGTACCTGCGCGCGGCGGCCGCCGGCGAGGATGTGGCGCGACTGCATTCGGGCGACCTTTCGGTTTGGAGTGCAGTCGCCGAGCAAATCCGCCGGCTCGAAAAGCATGGCATCGACTACACGATGACACCTGGCGTGCCTGCTTTTGCGGCCGCTGCCGCCACCCTTGGTCGCGAGCTGACCATCCCGGCAGTAGCGCAAAGTCTGGTGCTGACGCGCGTTTCGGGGCGTGCATCGCCCATGCCGAACGACGAAACGCTGGCGAAATTCGGCGCAACGGGGTCAACTTTGGCCATCCACCTTGCCATTCATGCGCTGGGGCAGGTTGTTGCAGAACTAACGCCGCTCTACGGCGCCGATTGCCCGGTTGCGATCGTCGCCAAGGCATCCTGGCCAGATGAACGGGTCGTGCGCGGAACGCTTGGCAACATCGAGACAAAGCTGACCGCCGCTCCCATCGAGCGCACGGCGATCATCTTTATCGGCCCATCGCTGATGGCCACCGACTTTCGCGAAAGCTCGCTTTATGACGCCACCTACCAGCGACGCTTTCGCGGTCGCGAGTAGGGGGAAGGGCTCACTCGGCTCAGACCTGCGTCGAGAGGTAATCCATGCTCGCCCGCAGCGCCTTTTCCGGATCCTTCAGATCGTGTACTTCGGCTGCGAAGGGCTCGAACGAGAACAGTCCCGCATAACCCGCTTCCATCAGCGCCCTGATCTGTCCGGTGTTGTCCAGACGATCATTTGCCGCCACCAGGACGCGGTGCGGATCGCGCATATCGGCGACAGAAACGGTGGGATCGTCGACGCCCGAGATATGGACCAGCCCGGTCAGCTCGGGAAACAGTTGTTCCTCGCCGGCAAGGTGATGATGGAACGTGTCATGAACGAGCTTGAAGGTCGATCGGGCCGCCAGGGCATCAATTGCTGCGGCGGCCTCCACCTTGGAACGAAGGGAGCAAATGTCAAAGCCCAGTGGCTCCACAAGCCCGACGATCCCGGCAGCATCAAGCATGGGCTTCAGTGCAACCAGCGACTGGCGCAGATTCTCCTGACGCTCGCCATCGGCTCGACCGGTGCCATCGTTTTTCGGGACAAGAACGAGCGCCTGTGCGCCGCATGCCTTCGCATATTCGATCAGTTCCCGTGCTTCATCGGCACGCGTGGCATTCCACTCGTTGAAGCGCTGCAGCGCATTGATCGAAACAATCGTCGTCGCATGGCGCTTCGCCGCCGCGGCGACGGTCTCCGGCGAGGTTCCATCGATGATCGCGTTGCCTGTGAGATCGTTGCGAATCTCGACGGCATCGATGCCAAGCGCGGTGGCCATGCCGAAGAAGTCTTCAATCGGCAGCGACGGCGCCGCCATATGGTTGAGGGCGAAACGAGGTGTTGGCATTTCAGGTCTTCTCCTATGCCTTGGTATTCGGGCAAGCCTATGGGCCAAGCAACTCTGTATCCCAACCGGAAGCGTGAGCGCATCTCCTTCGAGCGCCGTCAATCTCTCATTCATGACAGAAAATGGAACGATCTTGAGAGGGCCCTCACAAGGAGGCTCCGCCAAGCGCATCGTAATAATATTTATCGGGCGCCAGCAGAAAATGCCAAATACAAATCACAAGCTCGCGTTGTATATCTGGCTCCTGTCAGGAAACTGAATAGTTACTACAGTTGCAATCCACAGAATTAACCATGCACAAATGCGATCTTTAAGCGTATTTCTGCCGAAAATACGCTGATGCCGTAACATTATTCAGGATTTTTATTCCAACAAATATCAGCGCGAGCGAGGTCATCATGTCACTTTTACCGTGCACTGAAACTACATTTCACGATTCGCCAACGAGTGGTACATTTTTGTATATTTAGATTTCTCCGGTTAACTTTTGGAAATATTTTTGTATTGCTTATTAGCAAGCATGTATGTAGTTTCTTAATAAAGTAGAAATCCATCATTCAACAAAATTGTGGTTGGGCAAAGGTTGGGGATCTACTTTACTTGCATACTAAAGGGGATCATCACTGCGCTCAGGGGACCTTCGCAAAGTATTGCGTATACTTCGTGCGAACCATCCCCAGCACTATAGGGTATGAGGCTAGTATGAATTACGTACCTTCAGAGTTTGAAAGTGCAAGAATACCATTGAGCAGGCTCCGGCCTGTAACGACACCATCCAAGGCAACCATAGATTTCGAGCATTCTGACGAGACACACGGCGATGATCAGTGCCTGCTGATCGTCGACGCCAGAACACTCGAACGCGAATGCCTTGCGACGACATTAAGGGCGAATGGCCTTGGCATGAGTGCTGTTGCCGTTGGCTCGATCGCAGAATGGCGGAAAAAGAAGGATACCTGCCAACCGGTTGGCGCGGTTCTCCTCAATATCGCTGGCGGCAAGGCAAATGACGCAGCGCTGTGTGAAGAGATCGCGAATATCACCTCGGAACTTGCACCGGCTCCAGTGATTATTCTGGCCGATGGTGATGACCTTAGTCAAACGTTGAGAGTACTCGAATACGGCGCGCGCGGCTTCATTCCGACCTCCGTCGGAATCGAGGTTTGCGTCGAGGCAATCGCCCTGGCGGTTGCAGGCGGCACCTTTATTGTCGCGGGCAACAGCTTTTCTGCGGCGGCAGCAGCAACAGTGAAGGCGAGCCAGCAACAACAGCGGCCGAACGAGCTCGCGCGCATCTTCACGTTAAGGCAAGCCGAGGTCGTGCAGGCGCTTCGCAAGGGAAAGGCGAACAAGATCATCGCCTATGAACTCAATCTACGCGAAAGCACGGTCAAGGTTCACATCCGCAATATCATGAAGAAGCTGAAGGCAACGAACCGGACGGAAGTTGCTTACAAGCTCAATGATATTTTCCAAAGCGATGCAAGGTGGGCGACACCTGCCGAGTAAGTTTTTCCCGGCTCGCGTTTCCGTACATCGATATATCTCCACAGACGGCGCGCAGCAAATGGCTGAGCGCCATCTGCGGTTAGGCGTCCCACCCTCTTTCACCGCCGCTTGAACCGGCTGTGCCGGCCGATATCACTCTGTGCGACCTGCTCCTCTTGAGACAAGGGGCGCATTTGCGGCTCGCGGCGACGTCCTAGGATCTGCTTGAACCCTTTGGCCGAAAACGGTTGGACAAGCTGGGCGATGAAGCCCTCGGCAATCCGTCCACTGATGCCGATCTCGGCAGGCGGCCTGCGCGCCGGATTGAAATAGGTGCCAAATAGCTGATCCCACAGCACAAGATTCTCGCCATAGTTCGTATTTCCTTCGGCAAGCACCTTGGAATGATGCCAACGATGCAAGCGAGGTGTGCTAAAAACCAGGTCGAGCGGGCCTGTGCGAACATCCATGTTGCAGTGAGTGAGAAGGCCGATGAAGGCTGTGACGGCGCTGATCCAGAGAAAGACGGGCAGGGGCGCTCCCAGGAGGTAGAGGGGAACCTGACTGAGCGCGATCTTGAAGAGCGAATCGACCACGTGAAAACGACCGGTGTTGACGACCCACAGGCGCTCCACGCTGTGATGCAGGGCATGAAATCGCCACAACGACAGGATCTCGTGGGCGGCGCGGTGTGCGACGTAAAGACCGAATTCGGCAATGATCAAACCCAGCACGACTTGGAAGACGAGGGGCCATTGGTCCGGCCATATCGCCGTCGGCGACGTAAGCGCCGGCTGCACGACCGTCGCGAGCGCCATTGGGGCAGATGCTCCGATGGCCGCTGCAATCTGCACGCCACCCTTGGTCAGGAGCGTATGGGCGATGTCGTTGAAGGTTTCGCCATCATGCTTCAGCCAGTCTTGCTCATAGGGCATCAACCGCTCGAAGCTTGCGATTGCAGCCACGAGCGTCAGATAAACCAGATTGAACCACAACAGGGGTACCTTTGTGTGGAAGGCAAAGCCCGCCCCGATCAAACCCGCCGCGAAGAGCGCTGGCCACAGCGCCCACGACGTCGCCATGTAAAGCGCCGACTTGCCGTCATTCATTCCACGCACCCTCTGCTTGCCCTAAGACTGCTCATGATACACCGCAGTTGCGTCCGCGAGGCAAGGCCCGAAGCGAGGATCTGCCATAAGGTCGCACAGATGAAGCAACGGGTAGGGGTACCAATCAAAACCGGGCCGAGAATTCCCTGGCCGTCCGACGGCACTCTGCGATTGATTTCTGGCGATTGTCACGAGGCGAGCTTCTTGATAGGCGTCATCCACAAGATGTAACCCGCCGCAGGCCAATGCTCTCACCATCCCATGACCACGCCCCGAGCCCGCTCGTCGGAATTGCGCTTGCTTGTTCCGGCTATTCGCTGTTTGCCATCCAGGACGCGGTGGTGAAGTGGCTCGTGGCCGATTACGCGGTCCCGCAGATCCTCTTCATGCGCAGCATCATGATCGTTATCGTCGCCGGCATCATGGTCCGGCGGCTGCGGCATCCTTCCATACTGAAAAGCCCCCACCGGAAGTCTCTGCTCGTGCGTGCCGGACTCATGCTTGCTGCATGGATGGCCTATTACTCGGCTGCACGCGATCTCGGCCTTGCCGAGATTACCACGATGTATTTCTCAGCACCCATCATGGTCGTGATGCTATCGATCCTCGTCCTCAAGGAAAGTGTCGGGCCGATGCGCTGGTTGGCGTGCATCGGCGGGTTCGCAGGCGTGGTGCTGGCAGCCAATCCAGCAGAAGCACCAAGCCTTGTACCGGCCGGAATGGTCATCTTCGCCGGTTTCTGCTGGGCGTGGAGCACGGTGCTTGTTCGCCTTGTCAGCCGCACTGAAAGCACGCTGAACCAGATGATGGCAACAAGCTTTCTGTTCGTTGTCGCTTGCGGCGTCATGCTGCCATGGCTGTGGAAGACGCCGGATCTTTTCGGCTGGATCCTTATGATCGGCCTCGGCTTCGTGGCTGCAGCCGGCCAGTATCTGCTTTACGAGGGCTTCCGCTACGCACCCGCCTCAACACTCGCGCCGATGGAATATAGCGGCCTCGTCTGGGCGTTTCTCTACGGCTATCTTATCTGGTCGGACGTCCCGACACCGCATGTGGTGGCCGGTGCTGCGCTGATCGTTGCCTCCAGCCTCACACTTGTCTGGTGGGAGCGTCGACAGATGCTTTTGACCCGCCGCCTGACGGCATAGTGTTGGTCACGCAGTGGCTCGTGGGCCGCCCGTGCGCGCCGGCTTCGTGCGCCATGCTCAGCTTTTAAGAAGCCAGAACGATTTCGAGCTGGTTTCGAGCAGCAAGTGTCCGCATCAGAACTGTCATACGGCACTGATGCCGAGCAGCCCGCACATGGCCCGATCCGGAGTGGTGCCATCGGGTCGCTCGTCAGCAATTGCATGAACAGTATAATACCAGTATAGCTCCAGATAACGATTTCCATAAATCTTTTGGCAATCGGTCCATCGCGAGGGGAGCCATGCCAAGTACCAGCTTGATCGAACGCGTCAGCAAGGAGTTCAGCCTGACGGCGCCCGATGTGCCCCTTTACAAACGGCTCAGGTCGGCCATTGAAGCTGCCATTCGTTCAAACGTCGTGAAAGCCGGCGCTGTTTTGCCGGGCGAGCGGGTTCTTGCCGAGAGCCTGTCGCTGTCGCGTGTGACGGTGCGCAAGGCGCTGGCATTGCTTGAGGAAGAGGGGCTCCTCAATCGCCGCCATGGTTTCAAGACGGAGGTCGGATCGCGTGTCGAGAAGTCGCTGTCGACGTTGACGAGTTTCTCGGAGGATATCCGCGCCCGTGGCATGGTGGCCGGATGCATATGGATTTCCAAGCAGATAAGCCGCCCATCGCCAGCGGAGATGATGGCGCTCGGCGTGTCCGCGAACGCAAATGTCATCCGCATGAAGCGGGTTCGCACCGCGGACGGCGCACCAATCGCGGTCGAAACGTCCACCGTTCCGACCCGCTTTCTTCCAACGCCTGATCTGATTGGAGATTCGCTCTACGAGGCCCTTGAGGCGCGTGGCTTCATGCCCCAGCGGGCAATCCAGCGCATGCGTTCGAGAGCGGCATCCAGCGACGATGCGCAGCATCTGCACTGCGAGGTTGGCGCTCCCCTCTTGATGACTGAAAGACGCTGCTTCCTGCCTGACGAACAGATCGTGGAATACTGTGAGACACGCTACAAAGGCGACGTCTACGATTTCGTTTTCGAGTTGCAGCGATAAGACCAGTTACAAACTGGTTGTAATCTGGTATTTTCTATCTATCGTGATGCCGAAATGGAGTGTCACGAGTGCGACGCGACGACATCAAGAAGAGTCTTATCGTATCGTGCCAGCCGGTTCCCGGCGGGCCGATGGATCATGCGGATTTCGTCGCGGGCTTTGCAAAGGCCGCCCTTAAGGCTGGCGCCAAGGCGTTGAGGATCGAGTCGGTCGACTATGTCAAAGCCGTACGCCCCGTCGTTGCCGCTCCGATTGTCGGCATCGTCAAGCGAGATCTTCCCGACAGTCCGGTTCGCATCACACCTTTCGTTGCCGACGCCGAAGCGCTGGCCGATGCCGGTGCCGATATCATCGCCTTCGATGCGACCGACCGCCGCCGCCCGGCTTCGGTGGAGGAGCTTGTCGGCACTGCCAAGGCAAGGGGCAAGCTGACGATGGCAGACTGCTCCTCCATCGCCGATGCGCAGCGAGCCCTTGCCGCCGGCGTCGATTTCGTCGGCACCACACTGTCCGGCTACGTCAACGGGCCGGAACCGGTCGACCCTGATATCGAACTCATCGTGGCGATGCGAAAACTGACACCCTATGTCATCGCCGAGGGTCGCATCCGTTCGCCTGAGCAAGCTTTCGCGGCAGCGCAAGCCGGGGCGTTTGCCGTTGTCGTCGGCTCTGCCATAACCCGCACCGAGCACGTGACCTCATGGTTCAATGAGGCGATCGGCAAGGCATATCAGCGCCCGCACGACACGAAGCGGGAAACCGTTCTTTCCATCGACATCGGCGGCACCAAGACGATGGCGGCGCTCATCAGCGGCGCTGCTGTTCTGGAAGAGATCGTCGTTCCCACCGAACGCGACGCCGGGCCGGATGCCTGGCTCTCGACGGTGTGCAAGAGCACGGCAAGCTGGCGGAACCGATACACACGGATCGGCATTGCGGTGACCGGCTTTATCCAAGGTGGGAACTGGTCGGCGCTCAATCCGGCGACCCTACCCATTCCCGATCTCTATCCTCTTCAAGACCGGGTCACAGCTTTGCTTGGCAGGCCGGCTTATGCCGTCAACGACGCGCAGGCTGCGGCGTGGGGGGAATACAAGTTCGGGGCAGGGGTAGGTTGCGACCTTGTGTTTCTGACGATCTCGACCGGCATTGGAGGCGGGATCGTCATCAATGGGAAGCCGCTTTCAGGGCTTGCCGGCCACTTTGGCCTGATCCGGTCGCCATCGCAGGGGCAGGTTCCATTTGAAGATCAGACGTCAGGCAGATGGATTGCCCGCGAGGCGTTGGCGGCGGGCCATCCGATCGATGCGGTCGACGTTTTCGACCGCGCGCGCAACGGCGAAAGCTGGGCCGCCGATATCGTGTCGCATTCGGCCCATCGCGTTGCGATGCTCTGCCGGGATATCCAGTTGATGCTCGATCCGGACGCGATCGTCATCGGCGGCGGCATCGGTCTGGCGCAGGGGTATCTCGATCTCATGCGCAGCCACCTGTCGGGTCTGTCGCCCAGTCTTACGCCGCGTCTCGTGGCGGCAAAGCTCGGCCGCCGCGCAGGCATCATTGGCGCCGCGGACCTTGCTGGAGACGAAAAGTAGCGGCGAGCGAATGGCATGAAACCCAACAAAAGAAAGGGAACGACGATGAAATTCAACACTGGGTCTCTTCCGGCACTGGCTCTGCTTCTTGCGAGCGTTACGCTGCCGGGCATGGCAAACGCGGCTGTAACTGTGCTCGGCTGGCCGGGTGGCTCGGAGGAAACCGCGCTCAGAGCCACGGTCGAAGCCTACAATGCGCAAGCCGGCATCAGCGACGCCGACAAGGTGCAATTGCTGTTCTTCAACCGCGATGGCTTCTTCGACAAGCTGCAGGCCGACATGGCCGCCGGCTCCGACGCTTTCGATGTCAATCTGGTCGCCACCTACTCGATCGGCCGTTACGCGCCATACATGGAAGCGGTTGAACTGGGTCCTGAGGCCGCCAAGGTGTTTGGTGAAGCCGTGCTCAAGACGATGCAGTTCGATGGCAAGCAATATGGCGTGCCCACGGATCTGTCGCTGCACTTCATGTACTACCGAAAGGATCTGGTTGACGCCTTGATGAAGGATGAGGCGGCAAAGAAGACCTACGGAGAAATTGCCAAAAAATACCTCGGCAAGGAGCTGCAGCCGAAGGATCCCGACAGTTGGACCTGGGACGATTGGGCAGCAACCTCGCTCTATTTCAGCAAGCAGGTGAATTCGGCGAGCCCGGTGCGCTACGGCACTGTTCTTCAGATGAAGAACCTGCTTTTCAACATGATGGTCTTTCAATCCCTGCCGCGGTCCTATGGTGGCGATTGGATGGACAAGGACGGCAAGATTACGGTTGATTCCGATGCGTACAAGACCGGCCTCGAGCTCTACAAGAAGCTCTATGATGCAGGCGCGTCGCCGAAGGATTCGCTCAGCTACGAGTACGCTGAGACCAACGCGGCATATGGCTCGGGCCAGGCTGCAACCGCGCTGCAATGGAATGCCGCTGCGGCCGATCTGACCAACGCCGAAAAGTCGCCGGCCGTGGCCGCGGTGACCGGTATCGTCGCGCCGCCCGCCGGCCCTAACGGGCGCGCCGATCACATTCATGGTCTCGGTCTTGGCCTCAACAAGAATGCCAAGAACAAGGAAGGAGCGACCAAGTTCCTGAAATGGCTGGCCACGGAAGATGCAGCACTTCTCTACGCCAGGAGCGGTGGCTCTCCGGCCCTTTCGCCCGATGTCGTCGCCAAGGTTTCCAGCGACCGTCCCGACCTCGTCAAACTCGGTGAATTCGCCAGCAAATACGGCTACGTGATGAACGGCGCCACCGCCGCAAGCGCCCTGTCGGTTTACGAGCTTCAGGCCAAGGAATTCACGGGTTTCTGGTCCGGCCAGCAAGGCCTCGACGAGGCGCTTGCCCATGTCAAGACGGGCATGCAGGATCTGTTGAAGAAGTAAGACGAACCCGGCGTCAGGTTTCGCCTGGCGCCGGCCCATCGGGCGGACCATAATGGCTATTGTAAACCGTGCCGAAGGCAGAGCCTACCTGACGCCGCTTGTGGCGTTCCTGCTTCTCTTCCTGGGCTTTCCTTCCCTCGTCAACCTCATCTATTCCGTCTCGACCGTCAGCTTTGAGAGCCTGCGCAGTCCAAGCCTCAGCGGGCTCGGCAACTATGCTGCGGTGCTTGCCGACCGGGAATTCTGGCAGGCCGTATCGTTCTCGATGCGCTTTGGTGTCGTGACCGCACTTGCCGAATGCCTGATCGGCCTGTTCCTCGCGGTCTTTCTTGCGCCACTCATTGCAAGACGATCGTTTCTGATGGCGCCATTGATGCTACCCTTGATGGTCGCCCCTGCAATGATCGGCCTGATGTACCGGCTCGTCCTGCACGAGTTCGCCGGGCCGGTTCCCTACTATCTCTTCTCTTGGTTCGGTGACAGCCCAGCCTTCCTCGACATCAACAATGCCTTTCGCACGCTTGTCGTTGTCGAGACGCTGCAGTGGACGCCGTTCGCCTTCCTGCTGTTTTACATGGCCTACGTTGCGATACCGCTGGATGTGCGCGAGGCGGCCTCGCTCGACGGCGCACCATGGTACAAGGTCCTGTGGTGGATCGAGCTTCCGCTGATGCTGCCCACGCTCGTCATTGCCTTGTTCATCCGCTTCATCGACGGCTTTCGCGTGTTCGACAACGTCTATGCGCTGACCGGCAGTGGTGCCGGCGGATCGACAACATCGCTTTCGATCTACATCTACCAGGCCTTTTTCAAGGAAGGCGCGATCGGCAAAGCCGTTGCCGCCTCCGTCGTGCTGTTCGTAGCATCGCTTGCCGTCCTCTATGGCCTCAACTGGCTCGCCGGACGCAGGAGGACATAGCGATGCTGAACGCTGCTCGTTGGATCGTTTTTACGGCTGCCGCCCTGGCGATGAACTTTCCGGTCATCGTCACATTCGTCACCTCGCTGAAGAGTGCGAGAGAACTATCGGTCAACGCCGGCCTCTGGGTCAGCCAGCCGACGCTGGAGAATTACCTTCGCGTTCTGACGCAGACGGACCGGTTCAACATCTACTCCTACCTTTTCAACAGCACGATCGCTTCGCTCATCGGCACGAGCCTAGCGATCATTCTCACCTTCCCGGCCGCCTATGTCATCGCCCGAAGCGAGGCAGGCAAGCGTACCGTGTTGCCGATCATCATCAACCTGCGGGCAGTGCCGCTGATCATCTTCGCAATCCCGCTCTACATGATGTATCAATGGCTTGGTCTGTTGGATACGCAGCTCGGGCTGGGGCTTATCCTGACGATCGTCAATACACCACTTGCGCTTGTCATCATGGTCAACGCCATTTCCGATGTGCCTCTGGAACTCGACGAGGCCGCGAAAGTCGATGGCGCCAGTACGTGGCAGGTGATGGTGATGATCATCAGGCCCGTCGTTCGGCCAGCATTGGTGACAACCTTCATCTTCGGCTTTATCACTGCCTGGAACGAGTTCCTGTTTGGCCTCATGCTGACGACCAGCCAGGCAGTCCCGATGACCGTCGGCGCTTCCTTCTTCTTTGCCGCCAGCGGAGGCGGGGTGCAGTGGGGAACCGCATCGGCCGTCATGATGCTCGGCGCGCTGCCACCCGCCGTGCTCGGTCTCGTCATGTATCGACAGATTTCCGGCTCGCTGACCGCAGGCGCTGTGAAGGGGTGACCACCTGGCAGCCCTGAAGCTTTGTAAATCCCACGGGCGCGGCACGGTGAAGCACGGTTCACAGAAACATTACGGCCAAATAGCAATAAATACTTCTCATGAAAGTATTGGCGGCAGCGTGCGCAATCTTGCGAAGTCCCAGAATGAAATACACTCATCTGCGCTGATTTGAACGCAAAACAGCTGGTGGTTAACCGTGAAAAGCAAGAGCCTTTGGCTCGGACATTGCGCTGCGCACCTTCCAACGTCACCCATAATCGTTTGATTTATTTTACTTATTTAAACCTCAAGAAACGCAGCCGAAATCTATATTATGTTTCTCTAATTTTTATCTATTGCATACATCGTTATTTGCGCTTAGCATAATTGTCACCGCGACAACAAAGACGGTTAATAAACTACGTCTCGTGGGGGTTTCCTTAGACTGTAAGCAGGTGTTTCCGCGAAGAAATTCTCCGGAGAGTTTAACTGTGCGCAGACGAGGTTAAACATGGAACTTGAGCTGAATTCGGTCCGCCTTGCCTCCAAACAAAAAGTCGCCGTTCTAGACAATTACTATCCAAGCGCCGAGGCCCGTCCCTATCGCGTGAGTGTCTTTGGCGCTGGTTATGTTGGTTGCGTTTTCTCCGCATGCCTCAGCAAGGACGGATTCGCCGTCGTGGCGGTCGATCCTGACCGGTTTAAGGTCGAGCGTCTTGCCGGAGGTCTGGCTCCGATCGTCGAGCCCGGCCTGGACGAGCTTTTGCAACACGCGCACGCAAACGACCTTTTGAGCGCAACCCACTGCGCAGTCGACGCCATCAACGATACCGATATCTCGTTTTGCTGTGTCGGAACACCGAGCCAGTCGGATGGCACCTTGAACACCGATCACGTTCGTCAGGTTTGCGAAGACATCGGCAATGCGCTGCGGCACAAGGGCGACTTTCATATCATTGTCATGCGTTCGACGATCCTGCCCGGCACGATGGAAGACCTCGTCATTCCAACGCTGGAGAAGGCTTCAGGGAAGATCGCCGGACGTGATTTCGGCGTCGCCTACTACCCCGAATTCCTTCGCGAGAGCACGGCAATCGCCGACTACTACAAGCCCGGTGCGATCGTGTTCGGGCAGTATGCGGATGATACGCGCTCCATTGATGCGCTGAAGACGCTCGTCGGCCACATTGGCGTCACACCGCATGTCATTCCGATGGGCTGCGCGGAGATCGTCAAATATGCCAGCAACTGCTGGCATGCCGTCAAGATCAGCTTCTCGAACGAGATCGGCAACATCTGCAAGGCCAAGAACATCGACAGCCACGTCGTCATGGATGTGCTGTGCTCCGATACGCGCCTTAATATATCCCGGGCCTATATGAAGCCGGGCTTCGCCTATGGCGGTTCCTGCCTTCCGAAGGATCTGCGGGCGTTGACGGCACTCGGGCGCGCCATGAACGTGCCGACGCCGGTCCTGGACGCCGCGCGGCTTGCCAATGCTGTTCAGATCGATCATGCCCGTTCGCTGGTCGACGCAGCCTCACATGAGACAATCGGCTTCATCGGCGTGACCTTCAAGGCCGATACAGACGACCTCAGGGAAAGCCCATTACTTGAACTCGTCGAGGGTTTTCTTGGCAAGGGCAAGGATGTGTTGATCTACGATCCCCATGTTGCCAGGGATGCGAGCCAGGGCCGCAATTTTCTCAAGCATATAGCGCCGCTCCTCCACGACAGCATCAAGGACGTTATCGCTGCATCCGAAGTCATTGTCGTCGGCAACACGTACCCCGGTCTGAAGGATGCGATCGAAACCGCCGGCAAGCCGGTAACCGTCATCGATCTGGCGCGCATCGAAAGACCGGAAAACAGAAACGTCATCTATCACGGCCTGTGCTGGTGACATGCACGTCGCCGGCCGCCCGACAGGGCCGGCGCATCTGGTCAGGTATACACGGGAGGAGGCCCGCGCTTCTCGAGAAGCAGCACGGCATGATCACCGAGGCATGGAGTAATGGCAAAAACGCAGTATGCCGATGGCTATGGAGCAGTTGCCGCGCCGGTAGATCGTCTACTGGCAAAGGTGCCCGACGGTCGTGACCCCAGATCCGCTTCACGGCTCGTCGCCTGGAGCGAAACGCTGGAAGCCCATCTCGTCTATATCGCTTTGATCCTTTGCATCGCCTCCGCAACACCCCTCGATAGTCTTGCAAGTGCCCATTCCGGTGCGCTTTTCGGCCTCGGTTTCCTCGCGGTCTGGCGATATGGCTGGGGCCTCGCGCATTTTGTGCGATCCAACATCTACCGCTCGATCGTCTTTCCAAAAATGCGCGCCGAGGCCGACGATGCGATGCGTGAATGCGCTGACATCGAGGGCAGCCAACATGTTTTCCTACTCGTCACCAGTTTCCGCATCGACGGCGATACGACTTCAGCCGTCTACCGCGCCGCGTTTGAAGCCGCAAAGCAGGCACCAGGTGGCGCGACCGTGGTCGCCTCCATCGTCGAGATGGGAGACCAGCGTCTGATCAAACTGCTTTACCGCCTGATCTGCGGTGAAGACACCAATGTTCGCCTTGTCATCACACGCATCGCCGGGACCGGCAAGCGCGATGCGCTGGCTTATGCCTTCCGTGCGATTTGTCGGCAGGAGCCCAAGGCGGACGATGTGGTGGCCCTAATCGACGGCGACTCGATCGTACCTTTTGATTTCGTCAGCAAATGTATCGGCTTTTTCCGGGCCGATCGCAGCGTTGGCGCGCTGACGACCGACGAGGTCTCACATGTGCATGGCAAGGCAAAGTTCCATATCTGGTACAGCTTGCGGTTTGCCCAGCGCCATATCCTCATGTCGTCGAACGGATTGTCACGCAAGGTGCTGACGCTGACGGGTCGGATGTCGATGTTCAGGGCGTCGATTGTCTGCGATCCCGATTTCGTGAGGCAGGTCGAATCTGACTACGTCGATCACTGGCGGCTCGGCCGGCTGACGTTCCTGACCGGAGACGACAAGTCGAGCTGGTTCTGGCTCCTGCGCAACGGTTACAAGATGCTCTACATTCCAGACGTTGTCGTCGCGACCGTCGAGGAGCCACCGTCCAAACACTTCCTGCCAGCAGCGACACAGTTGATGGTGCGCTGGTTCGGCAACATGCTGCGCACGAATTCACGGGCGCTGGCACTCGGACCATCGAAAATCGGCTTCTTCACCTGGTGGACGATCTTCGATCAACGCGTCTCGATGTGGACCTCGCTCGCTGGACTGGCAATGGTTCTCCTCGTGGGATTGTTCGAGGCACCGTTCGCCTTCCTCATCTACCTTCTGTGGGTGCTCGCAACGCGCTATTTGCTGACGCTGATGCTGTTTAACTCGCGCCGCCGCGTTTCGGCCTTCTACCCCTTCTTCATCTATTTCAATCAGATCTACGGATCGGTCGTCAAAACCTACATCTTCTTCCACCTGAACAAGCAAAAGTGGACGCGTCAGAAGACGACGCTTTTAG
This sequence comes from Rhizobium favelukesii, assembly GCF_000577275.2. NCBI lineage: Bacteria > Pseudomonadati > Pseudomonadota > Alphaproteobacteria > Hyphomicrobiales > Rhizobiaceae > Rhizobium > Rhizobium favelukesii. The sequence goes on along the minus strand of NZ_HG916855.1, from coordinate 184,214 downwards.
ACAACCGGACACGCTTCGAAAGCCGCGTTCGCGACGCCTCGTCAACACTTGTTCATGTCATCGCGCTCACCGTTTTCGTGACGATCGTCGCCGTTGTCCTCGGACAACTGGCAATTCCGGAAGCACCCATATTTGCAATGGCCTACGGGCTGGACCCGGTAAATTGAGGGAGTGGATATGAACGTCGTAAAGTTCGAAGCGGATGTACAACGCCAGCATGCGCGCTACAAACTTCCCTTAAAATGCGTGATCGACGGATACCGCTACACCTGTCTCGACTGGTCGGTTGGTGGTGTGGGGGTGGCGACCGGCAAGACCGTGCTGCCCGAATTCAAGACATTTCCAGTTGACCTTGAATTCCCCTTCGACGGCTTTGTCTTCACGCTAAGGGTGGATGCACAGGTTCGCTACTGCGACCCGACGAAGGGACGCACAGGCTTTCAGTACATGTCGCTGACGGAGGAAAAGCTCCGCTTTCTGCGCTACGTGCGTGATGCTCATCTGAGTGGCGAGGTCGTCACACTCAACGACGTCCTGGATCTGTCGAGCCGATCCATCGATCCGCGTGGTCGGAAGAAGGATGGCAGCTCCGAGGAACACGCCGCTGGCGGGTGGTACGAGGCGGTGGCCAGGCGGTGGCTGCGAATTGTCGTAACGTCGATCCTCGGCATCGGGGTGCTGCTTTTCTTATGGGGTGCGCTTTATCAGCGGCTCTGGACGTTCCGCGCCGACCAGTCCCTTGTGACGATCGATTCGGCTACCGTGATCGCGCCGTCAGACGGTGTCGTCACCAACATCGTGACGCAAGGCGCGGTGAAGGCCGGCGATCCCGTGGCGACGATCCTGCCCACGGCCAACAACCGCAGTGTCACCGTGCTGGCGCGCTGTGACTGCATCATTCAGGACGTTCAGGTCGGACTGGACAGCCAGGTCCGAGCCGGACAACGGCTTCTTTCACTGAGCATGCAGAATGCCAAACCGCACGTCGTGGCGATGGTGGACTATTCCCAAGCCCTGCGTCTCTATAAGGGCGCGCGTGTTCTTGTCGAGCTTCCCGATGGGAAGAGCATTTCGAATGCTGCCATCCGCGATCTGCCGAAGCTGACAAGCACCGATCTTGCCTCTGGCAACAAGATCCCGATCAACATTGACGTCGGCGACGCAGATCTCGCCTCGATCGTCGGAACGCCGGTGACGGTGCGGTTCGTGCATTCGCCGTGGACGACCAGGACCCCGCCGCAAATACTGAAGAGCTTCGTCGACACGACCGGGACCGAGAGCCGACCAGCGGCGGAAACCAAGGGATAAGAGGAGCGCTCCAGCCAACCAGGTGAGTGAGAGCAAATCGTATCGGACGAGTTCGATAGCAAGGAATGACGAGGGAGTTAATGCGTATGACGTGCACAAAACGAGACCTCGCGAAATTGACCGCCTCAGCTCTGACTGCCGGAGCTCTGCTTTGGGCAAGCGGGATTTCTCCGGCATTTGCTCAGACATCGGACAGTGTTCAACAGATCGTCGAGAAAATCCGGCAATCCGTTCTTGACGTAGATAAATCAAGGACGCCCGCTGAGCGGATCAAGGCCTATGACCGCGCCCGCGACCAGTTGGCCACGCTCGCGGCAGCCGCGGAAGGTGGTGATGGTTCTGCCAGAACTAGCATTGCCAATTTCGAGGCGGACGGCATTACGCCCGACGTCGTCACAACGGGTACCCTGAGCGCCACCTTCGCAAGCCTGACCGACAAGGGGGCCGACCCGGACGCGCGCGTCGCGACAAGACTGAGGATCGACGATCTTATCGACGCCCTGTCGGCGCCGGAACTCAAAGTATCGGCTCTGGCCGACTATGCGCGACAGATCGCGAGCGACCACGATGCCGCCTTGACCCTCTTGGAAAGGGCAATCGATGTCAGCGCACAGCTTGCCTCGGCGGATGAGAAGAATGCCGCGCTCAACAACATCGCCCAGGTCGGAGCCTATGTCGAACCGAAGCTGACCTCCAACATCATCAATAGGGCCGTCGGTGGGATGTGGCCGGCTCGCATGCGTGGATTTGCCCGCTACGATATCGCCCTGCGCCTGCTCGGCGATAAGAAACTCGGCAAGAAGGACATCAAAGACGCCAAATTCGAGGACATCTCGGCAACAGTGAAAACCGAACTAAAGGCCGGGCGGATAGATGAGGCCCTGCTGTTGGCGCTCGCCGTCGATCCGGAATCGTCCGAACATCGCGCCGACATCGTCAACGAGGTCCTGAGCGCAGCGCTCAAAGCAAATGCAGTGAACCTTTTCCCGGTTTTCGCCACGAGCCTCGCCGATCGGAGTGATCAGGAAGACCTGATCGTCCGCATCGTCAAGAACCGCGTCGATGCCGACCGTCTGATCGACGCGACGGCAATGACCGGGGCGATGGAACGTGGCCCGGGGCTCGCAGAGATCGACTTCACGCTTGCCTCCGAACTCAGCGATCGCGGGCTGGCGAAGATGGCAACACAGCAGTACGATCGGGGCACGGAGATCGTCAAAGTGTTGAGCGGCGATGCCAAGGAAGCCGCCCTGATTGCAGCCATAGGTGGGGCAACCGACCTCAAGCGCTTTGATGACGCCCAGGCGTTCGCAGATCAGTTGACTGACATGCAAGGTGCATCCAATGCCCTGGGCAATCTTGCCAAGGCGTTTGCAGACAGCGACGATTTGAAGAAGGCCGAAGCGCTTCTCCCGAAAATCACCACACTCAAGGACCGGGAGCAGGCGCTTTCAGGCATCGGTCGCGCCCAGGCGAGAGAGGGAGACCTCGATGCCGCAACGAAGATCGCTGACGAGATCGCAAACGACGAAGACAAGGGCCGCGTGCAATCGGAAATTGTCCGGGTCTTGGCGCGCAACGGCAAAATCGACGACGCAATGGGCCTTGCAACGTCCATCAGGGAACCGGAATACCGCGTCGAAGCGCTCCTGCGGCTTGCCAAGGAAATATCGGCAACGGATGGGGCCGAAAAGGCGGAACATGTCGTCAGCCAGGCGATCGCGTATGCAGGCGGGGTGGACGAGGCAGACAAGCGCGACGACCTGTTCTTCGACATTATCGACTATTTGTCGAAGTCCAACCAGATCGAGCTTGCAAAAAAGCTCGTCAGCAAGATTTCCGACGAGAAGCTGAAGGCGAAAGCAGCAGGACGCATTGCAAGCCGGGCTGCATTGTCTGGCGACACCAAGAACGCCATCGCCTATTTCGAAAGCCAGCCCGCCGCCCGCGATGAGATGCTCAAAGCCGAGGTGATGATCGCGGCCGCCAACGATCCGGCCTACGTCGAGACGGCCGTTCTTGCCACCAGGGAATTCCACGATCCGATGCTTCGGGTGCGCACCTTTCGCGCCATTGCGCAAGCGCAGTTGCGTCACCTCGACCGGCTCGGTTGGGGAATCGGCAAGGGCGACCCCTCAGAGTATAAGGACTGGCTGAAGAAGGTGGCATTGGCGGCTATGGACGAAGACCCGGCCCACCTTTCGACGCCTGTCTTCAGCGATGGCCGAATGTCTCTGCGCACGACATCCGTCATAAGCGCCCCGCTTGCCAAATACGGATACCCCGACATAAGCAAGACAGCCGCGACGACGCGCTCGATGGTACCGCTGCCGACGCCGGGACGGATCTCGATAACGCTCGGAAACCTCAGTCCCTATGAAAGCAAATTCATGGAGGATCTCGCAGGCGGATTTACCGGTCTGTCCCACGCTGCGCGCGCACAAGGGCTTCTTTATCCGCGGATCATCGTCATTCAAAGCGGCGTCTACACGCTCGGCAGTCTGGCAATGCAGCTCGATAGCATGGCCGGCGAGCCGCTGGTCGAGCGGGACGGCGACATCGTGACGCTTCGCGCGCCGTTGCTCGTCGGCGAGAAGGCAGGCTTGATCTTGTCCGGTCAGGAGGCGTCTACCTATCGCTTGTCGGCCACTGCCGGTGCCTTTCTGGCGGTCGGCGGCAGGCTCTACATTCAGGACACGACCGTAACCTCATGGGACGAAGCGCTGTTGAAGCCGCGCAGTTCCAGCAAGGACACGCGCGGTATATTCCGGCCCTTCATCGTCGGCTGGAGCAATTCCGAAATGTATATTGGCGGATCGGTCTTGGATTCGCTGGGGTACGCAGCCTCGAAGTCTTTCGGCCTGACGTTTTCGGCCGGACCGAAGACCATTGCCAAGGCTCGCGAGCAGTTGCGAAATCCGACAGGCATCGTCGTCGAGAATTATTTTCACAACTTCGAGTACGGCTTCTATTCCTATGAGGCCGATGACATCTCGCTTATCGGAAACGAGTACGCAAACAACGTCCTTTATGGCGTTGATCCCCACGACCGCTCGCAGCGGCTGCTGATTGCGCTCAACACCGCGCACGACACGATGGTCAAGCATGGGATCATCATCTCCCGCGGTGTCGATGCCAGTTGGCAAATCGGCAACATGGTGTTCCACAACAAGGGCTCCGGCCTGATGCTCGACCGCGACAGCGTCGACAATCTCGTTTACGGCAACCTTTCCTTTAGGAACGACCAGGATGGCCTGACATTCTTCGAGAGCAGTTGCAATCTCGCGGTCGCCAACGCGTTCGTCGACAATGGCCGCTCCGGCGTGCGCATGCGCAACAGCTGGGACATCGGTGTCCATGACAACGCCATCGTTCGCAACAAGCTCGAGGCGATCAGCGGCTACATCAGCGACCTGTCGCTCGCACAGGATGAGCACAAGCGCGATCTGGTGATGGATCCTTATGTGCCACTGACGACCTTTACCGCCTCCGGCAACCTGATCTCTGCAAATGGCAAGGGGATAAAGGCCGCCGGCGTCTCGGGACTCACATTGGCAAAGAACGAATTCCGCAATCAGGAAGGTCGTCTCCTCGACGGCGACACACGCCCGTTCGAGGGCCACGTGCTGCGCTTCAACGGGCATCAGGACGTGGCGATCGCATCCACATGCCGTCCGCAGCGGCCGGAAAATTACGAATGCGCCTTCAGGGAGGCGGGGTTCTTGGGGGAGAACGATGCACTTTTCTTTGACAGCAAAACTTCCGGCAATTGCACCGACGCTCGCGGCTCCGTGCAGTTTGAAAGTTTCCATGGAAAAGGAGACAGCAGTTGAAAAATGCGGCTCACTCTTTTCTCGCGGCACGCAGCGGGATCGCCCTGCTAGCGGCCGTCCTCAGTGCGGTTGCGGTGCCGGGCGCGACACAGGCATCCGTGGCGCAGGCAGCAAACGGCGGCTATCAGGGCCTCTTTGACGTGAAGGCACGCAAGGATTTTCTCGCGCAGAACCCATCATCTGATGCTCGCAAGGCGTGCCTTGCGGTCGACGCCGACGCCAAATGGCTGAACATCGAGGTTATCAAGGGTCTGACGACCACACAGGGATACGGCACGGACCGGTCCGGCAATCAGTACGCCTGGGCGGTCATGGTCCTGTCCGGCCGCGCGCTTGCCGGTGACAAACGGGCCGAGGAGATGCTCACGGCCTTTCTGCTGAAATGGGCTGACGCCGGCGCATTCTCTGAAACCGAAAAGATTCACGACGCCTACTACGCTCTGAAACGTCTGATGCTGCCGACTGTCGTGGCCTATTCGATCATCCGCGACGGGCTCGGTGATCAAGAAAAGCAGAGGCTGATCGCCTGGATCGATCCGCTGGTGCGACGAACCGATCAGATCTTCGAGGGAAGCGTCGACTACAACAACCACCGCTATCTGGCCGACAGCGTGCTGATGGCCTGGGGCAGCCTGACGGGCGACCAGGAGCTTTATCAAAAGGGGCTCGACCGCTTTGGTATCATCCTGAACGACGCCCGTGCCGACGGCAGCCTTCCTCTCGAAACCCGCCGCGGTGCGCGCGCACTCTGGTATATGCGCCAGTCGCTGACAAGCATGACCGTCATGGCCGAAATTGCTGCCGGCGGGCAGGACGCCCTGTTCGAGGCCACGGCTGCCGTCGATGGAAGGAAGAAATCCATGTGGACGGTCCTGTCCTACTGGATGAATGGCATGACCAACCCGATCCTGGTCAAAGCCTACTCCGCCGAGAACTACATTCCCGGACCGGAACAGGACTTCATGAAGCCGGATTTCGGCTTCCTCGAAAACAGGGGCAACGGACGCCACTACCTGGCGTTCCTCGAGGCTGTGGCCGCTCATGAACCACCGAACTTCATTCAACGGCGTGCAGGCGCCCTCCTCGAACGAGAAGGAGCAAACGAACGTCCTCTCATCGACGAATTCGCCGGCGGCAACGCCACCTGCTTCTGGAGGCAAGGATGAGACCGCGCCAGAGGCACTTCTCCATCTTGCTTGCAGCCGGCTATCTCGCCGTCTCAGCGCCGATCATGGTAGCCGCAGAGCCAACGGCAACCCCAGCCGAGCAGGTCGATCTACTGATCCAGCAGACGGATGGTGAGGCGCTTTTGAGGGTTGCCAAGCAGTTGCGGGGCGGACTGGCAGTCTCGGCCGACAATCCGTTGAGGGTGCCAAACTTCCCGAAAGCACGCCAAGCTCTTGAGACAGCCGTAACATTGCCCGGCGCCAGACAGGCGGAAGCAAAACTGCTGCTCGCCAAGATGATGCTGGCAGGCGAGGGGGGACCGGTTGACGTCGACCGTGCGCTGGCACTCCTCGACGCCGTCATCAAGACGGGCAATGCCGAGGCGGCCTATATCCGCGGGCAGAAGCTCGCATCTCTTCCAAGCCGCGATCAGGACGCGCGCGACAACCTCAATCTTGCCCTTCGCCTCGGCGACGGCGCTGCGGCATTCGAGCTTGCAAAGCTTTCCGGCGCAACACCGGCACAGGCCGCTGCGATGACGAGCTTCGGGCTTGACCTTTTGCGTCAGCGCGTGGCGCGAGGGGATGCAGGCGCGGCCTTCGATCTCGGCGGATACTATCGAAAGCTGTCGGACAAAGCCGAGGATCAGAAGGAGGCCTTGGCTTGGTATCGAAAGGCGGCACAATTGGGCCAATCGGCAGCCGTCGTGTGGGTGGCACGTCTGCTCGGCAATCCCGACACGCCGCTCTTCGATCCCACAGCCGCAGTCGAACAATACCAAACAGCCGCACGCGACGGATCGATCGAAGCCGCGCAGGAATTGGTGCGGGACTTTGCTGATGCCGGTCCGCTGAAAGTTCCACCGGACGTATACGACGTTTGGATTGCCAAACTGATCGACGCCAAGGACGCGACGGCGGTCCTTTATTATTCCCAGGCATTGCAGGAAACGGCCGAGCAGCGCAGGCAGTCGTCGGACCAGCTCTATGAGGCTACAATGGCCGGCGACGTGGCTAACGTCGACGATCTGATCCGGATCGGCGAGAGCTTTCGCGACGGAGCAGGTGTCGTCATCGACCAGACGCGCGCCGCAAGCATTTTCCGGCTTGGCGTGAGGAATGGCTCCAACGCCGCCCTCACGCGATTTGCGCATCTGGTTATCGATGCCCCGTCTCTGAGAAGCCAAGAAAACGTCGCCCTTGCACTTGAAAAGCTGAGCGGGCTGGCGGCGAAGGGAAGCGTCACTGGACAGCTGCTGCTCGGCGACATGTACGCCAAAGGCGTCATGGGACAGGTGGACGAGACGAAAGCTATCGACCTTTATCGCAGAGCGCTTGCAGCAGCCGAATCGGTCGAGGTGCTCAATCGCCTGGCCGAGGTCTACCTCTCATCCGCCGATGTGAACAAGCGCAGGAAAGCCTTCCCCTATATCGAGCGCGCCTCTCGAGCCGGCAGCGAGAGCGCCATGCTGAAGGAGGCCGAGGCCTATGCCGATGGCGAAATCGTCGGCCAGGATTTCGATAGGGCAGTCGCGCTCTACAAGAAGGCAATTTCGCTTGGCGCCACCGATGCCTTGGTCAGTTTGGCGAACCTTTATCTTTCGCGTGGCGGGGAGACCGCATTTCACGATGCACATAAGGCCTTCTCCGATGCGATCGCGGCAGGGAACCGGGAAGCGCCGGTCGAAATGGCGCGATTCCTCAAAGCAAACGGCAAGCTGGACGAGGCGATCGATCGGCTGACCGCTGCCGCTCGAAAGAACAACAGCTCGGCTGCTGTAGAGCTCTACGAATATGCGTCAGAACGGGCGCAGGATCCGAATGTCGGGGCGCAATGGCTGCGACTGGCCCTGAAGACGATGAGCGATGTTCCGCGTGAGAAAGTGCATCTGGCAAGCGTCATGCTGATGCCGTCGGATATACGCCTCAATCTCCAGGGAGCCGCGATGCTGCGCGAGCTTTCCGGCGCAAAAATTCCCGGTGCTGCCGTCGCCCTGTCGAGCGTCTATATCGAGGGGAAAGGAGATGTCAAAGATGTCCCCGCCGGCCTGGAACTATTGGAGCAGGCGTCCCAGAAAGGCGATGTCGATGCCATCTTGAAACTTGGCGACCTCTACATGGACGGCAAGTTTGTCGAAGGCAATGGCCAGAAGGCCGTCAACTATTACCGCGCGGTGATCACACTCCATCCGGACGATCCGGTCGCCAACTTGCGCATGGCGCGCGCCTATCGGGAAGGGCGAGGCGTTGAACGCAATCTGGCTGTTGCGGCGACCTACCTGAAGATTTCCTCTGATGCGGGAAGCCGGATGGCGACGCGGGATCTTGGCCTCGCCTACATCTGGGGCAGCGGCGTCGAAAGGCAGGAAGACAAGGCCGTTCAGCTGCTGCGCTCTGCGGCCGAGCACGGCTTTGCCTTTGCCTGGCACGATCTTGCGGAGACATATGGCTCTGCCATCGGTCCCGAGGTCGACGCGTCCCAGAACTTCAGACTGAACATGCGCGGCGCCAGGGAAGGTCACGTATCGGCGATGATCGGAGCGGGCGTCGCACTTCTATCCGGCTTCGGCACCCAGCGCGATCCAGAGGCTGGCATCCTGTGGCTGGAACGGGCGTCGGCCAGCAGCGGCTGGGATGCTCCCGATGCGATGCACAGACTGGCCGAGGTCTACAAATTCGGCGTCGGCGTTGGCAAGGATCCGAAGAAGGCGCGCGAATGGGAGCTGCGAGCGGCAAATGCGGGCAGCGCCGCTGCAATGTTCCATCTGGCCCTGGATCTTGAAGCCGCCAATACGGACGCAAGCAAGGCCGAAGCAATCAAGTGGCTGCAGAGAGCGCGCGCCCTCCAGCATGTTCAAGCCGCAAAGAAACTCAAAAGAATGGGTGCGGAAGACATGTCTTCCGTATCGCTGCAGGGGGTCGAGGACAATGATGTGGAAGAGTGAGCGCCAACGCAGCGTCACATTTCGCAAGCGAATACCGCGCCCATCGCTCGCAGATTTGAACCTGGAGGGAAACCGAGGGCGCAATTCCCGTGTCCTTGCCTGTACAGCGCTCATCGTGCCGGCCCGGAGCGATTGTGGAGTTTGGCCGACCCACAACTGGGTCGTCCTGGTGAGGAACGAGATTATCGCGCGGGCAAGCCAGCGCATGCTCGAAAAAATGAGATCGGCAAAGCACGAGAGTGATGACGGTCGCAAACAATGAGGTAGCGTTTAAATGTCGCACGGAAACGAGATTTGGGGTGCGGCCGCCGGCCGCCGGCTTGGGCGTTTCCGAAAGACCGCGCTCGCAGCGACGCTTGCCTTCTGCGCGCCGGGTCTTGCAACGAACGTCGTTGCCGCCACCGCCACTCAGACATTGATTCCACTGAGCCCGGATTTCGACTACTCGCACATCTGTGTCGCGCCGCCTGCGGTACCTGCGCCACGCAACTGGAGCCGCTTTGACGGCAAGAGCCAAAGCACGATCTCGCCCGACGACATGCTGCAGGACGCGCAAACGCTCTTCAACCCCTACAGTCAATATCAGAGAAGCCCGGCGACCGCTGAACGCATGGCCCTTTACCTCAGCCAGGTGCCTTTTGCCGGAAGAGGTCGGGCACTCCATCTCTACGGTCGCATTCTGGCCGATGACGACGATGCCTCTCTGCGCGCCGATGACATCGTCAGGGCCGAGGCCGAGGCAATCAAACGCGGGACGATCGAGGCGGGAACCTTTCTCGGCCGACTCTATCGCGAAGGGGAGGTCGTGCCGGCCGACCTCAAGACGTCACAAGCATACCTTACAGCGGCAGCAAATGCCGGCGATCCGAACGCCGAGCTTGAGCTTGCGCGCCTCTACTACCGCAATCCTCAACTGGCAGAGACCGCGCACACCAGCCGGGTTTATCTGGATCGCGCGATCTCGAAGATGTCGGAAAGGCTGGGCACCGGCGATTGTAGCGTCCTGACCGGTTTTGCCGACATCCTGATCGATCCCGATTTGGGGCTCGATGACAAACAGACCTCGGCAGAATGGCTGCAAGCTGCCGTAAAGCTCGGTGATGTCAGGGCAATGTCAACACTGGCGCGCCGCTACCTTGAGGACAATGGCGTTGTCGCCAATCAGCAGCTGGCAATCGGGCTTTTGAGGCAAGCATCAGCGCTTGGACATTCAGCAAGCCGGCTGACCCTTGCTGATCTCCTGCTTTCAACCTCACAACAAGGTAGCGGCAAGGACGAAGCATTCAAACTGCTGGCTCAGGAAGCAGAGCGCAACAACCCGCGCGCCTATGAAATGAAGGCCGCCTACTATCGTGGTGCCTACGGGGCCGGAACAGATCCCGGTCTCGAGCTGCAAAGCCTGCAGAAGGCGGCTGTGCTGCCGGACGCCAGCCTGCGCACACTGGAGCAACTCGGCATCATCTATGCGCGCGGCAGCGCTGGCGCACCGAATTTCGAGCTCGCCAAGCAAACGCTGACGAAGGCGGCCGATCTTGGCTCGTCGCGTTCCGCATTCGAACTCTACAACCTTGCCTCCGGTGAAAAGCCATCGATAAGGCTGGACAAGGATCCACTGGAGTATTTGAAAGCCGCCGCCGACCACGGCCTCGGGGTTGCAATGAGCGAGCTGTCATCTCTCTATTCCTGTGGAACGGGTGTCGAGAAGGACCGTGCCAAGGCACGCGTCTGGCTTGAAAAGGCGGCGGCCGCAGGCAACGCGGCAAGCCTCTTGAGGCTTGCAGACGAGGCTTTTGCCAACCGCACAGCTGATGGCGATGCCGCAGCGGTCGACTATCTCGTGCAAGCGGCTAAGCAAGGCGATGTCGAAGCCATGATGCGTGTCAGCCAATCTTATCGCAACGGCCGCGGAACACCGAAGGATGCGGCCGCGGCCAAGACCTGGCACCAGCGGGCCATGACAGCCGATCCTGGCGTTGCGACGTTGACCGAGGCGCGAGCGCTTCTGTCGCCGGATGCCTTAGAGGAGCGCGACGCTATCAAGGCAAGAGCGATGCTGGAGGCGTCGGCTCCGACCGGAAATCCGGACGTGCTCTTCGAGCTGGCGAGGCTCTACATCGATCCCGATCCAACACTCGAGCCAGATCCCAAGAGGGCCACATCCGTCTTCGTCGAGGCGGCGTCCAGGGGCAGTATCCCGGCCATGTTGCGGCTGGTGGACATGAAGGTGGCGGCCGCCGACGGCGGTGGAGCGGATTGGCAGCAATGGCTTTCTCGCGCCAACGCGTCTGGCGATTTGCGCGCGCTCCTCAAGCGAGCCGAACTTGAAGGCGACACCGAGCGCCAGGCAACCGTTTTGAAGGCCGCCCTCAGCCGGCCGCTTTGCCTGGAGAAGGAAAAGATACAGGTTGCCTTGGCGATACGAACCATGCCGCAATTCAGGCAGGACTATCTCGGTCTCTTCGATCAAGTGATGGCCGAGCCCACGAAGGATCCAAGCACGCAATACCAGGTTGCCCGTTTTCTGCTGAACGAACGGCCGGCCGAAAAGGCAAGGGCAATCGAGCTCATGAAGGACGCTGCCGAGGGTGGAAAGCGCGAGGCCATGCGCGAGATCGGCCGGATGTATGGCACCGGCGAGGGTTTGCCGATGGATGACAAGACCAGCTACATGTGGCTGGTGAAAAGCGCGAGGCTTGGCGACGAGGGGGCCCTGGAAAGCCTGGTGACAGAGATCCTGTCGCAGCAGACCACGCTCGACGATGCCACACGCGGTGACGAGAAGGTGGAAGCGCTGCTGCGCGATCTCGCGGCGCAGAATTCACAGCAGGTCGCAACCCTCTTGTCCAGGCTTTATCTGCGGCTCTGCGAAGGCAGCCCCGCGTTCACGCAAGCAGCCAAAACTTGGACCCTGAAGGCAGCAGCGCTCGGGAATGGAGCCGCCATGCTCAACGTTTCCGATTTCTACGCGGCTGGCACCCACGGGTTCGAGCACTCCGATGCCAAGAGCACTGAATGGCTCTCGAAGGCGGCGCATGCGGGCTACCGCGGCGCTTTTGAGAAATATGCAATCGCGCTGCAGATCGGCTTCGGCACAAAAGCTGATACCGAAGAAGCGCAGCGCTGGCTCACCAAGTCGGTCGACCTGGCAAACTGAAACGTCAATGCAGGAGTAGGCGTCATGAAGAGCATCCTACGCATATTGCTGACCGCTCTGATGGCAACATCAACACTCGCGACCGCTGAAGCGGCGAAGATCGTGAAGCCGACGCCAAGGCCCGTTGTCGAGACATACGCGAATTGGGAGGAGCTGCGGATCGCGAAGGGCTGGCCCGAAGTCAATGCGGCGGTCAAGCTTCCCTTGCCCAAGCGTCTGTTGATCGCCACAGCGGCACTGACCACACCCGAGCGAAAGGTGCGCAATCCCAATTATGGCTTCGCCCTTCTGCTCGCAGGTCCAACGTCGCGGGACGCCACACGGCTTCTCGCCAAGGGCGTCTTGATGAACGAGTATGCCTTTGGGGACAGAACCCCGGCCGTCCTGCGCTCGCTTGCGGCGGAGGCCATGCGTGGGTGCAAGAGCTGCGTGGCGGCCTACGGATTGATTCAATACGCCGGGTTGGATGTCCCGCAAAATGACGTGGTGGCCTATAAGTGGTATCGATGGGCAGCTGTTGTCGGGAATGCCAAGGGCATCGAGGCGACAGCGCTCGCTCTTGCCGAAGGCCGCGGCACCCCCAAGAACATCCCTGAGGCGAAGAAATGGGCGGTTCGACTTGAACCGGCACGCCGAGCAAAGCTCTACACCGAGATTGCCAAGCGCATCGTGCTCAGCAAGACGCCGGACGATGTCGCGGTGAGCTCAGACTTGCTCCTGCAATCGATAGCGCTCAATCCGCTCGACGCCGGCAGGCCCGCGAAGCAATTGCTCAATCTCGATTACCCACCATCGGTACAGGACGAAGCGATGGCTGCCATCCGGGCGGAGGGACGGGCGGCCGATCCAAATGCGCTGAAGGTGATGGCACAGGTCCTGTGGAAGAAGGACAAGCCGGAGGCGGTCGACGAGGCAATTTCGATATTCCAGACCCTGGCGGAACGCGGCAACGCTGATGCCATCGATTATCTGTCACGGGCTCTGTCGCGTTCCGATGTCAACAAGAGCCGGAAGGACCAGATCATCGGCAGTCTTCAGTCGGCTGCAGCCAGTGGATATGCGAGAGCCTCAAAGGTGCTTGGCAATGCCTATTACTACGGCACCGGCGTCGATGCCTCGCTTGAGAAGGCACAGACCTATCGCGAAAGCGCAGCCAAGCAGAATGATCCGGAGGCGCAATATCTTCTGGGCATGATGATGCTTCAGTCGACCGACGACGCGCAGGACGACGCGACAGGTCGGCAGTGGTTGGAAAAGTCGGCAGCGGGCGGATATCCCCTGGCGCAGGCCGCACTTCAGAAGCTGTCATCCAATTGAGAAGCGGACCGAGACACCTGGCTGCGGCGGCAGCAACCGTCAGCATTTGGCGAGTGGTTCGACCGGTACCTTGCCCTTTTTCTTTTCGGAACTGCTCTGCGAGGTGTTGCCGCACACCTTGCCCTGTGGACCGCGCTCTGCGCGCACGACCGCTACTCCGACTTTGCGAAACGTGTTGCCATAGACATCGTTGTGGAGGCCGTCCTTGTCGCTGTCACCACCGAGACGCACCCCAGCGCCTCGCACATTGCTAACAGTGTTGTAGCGGAAGACGTTGTTGTTGCCGCGAGAATCGAAGCCGCCCGAGTTCTTGTCCTTCTGGCCGGAACATTGATTGTGCTCGACGATGTTACGGCTTGACCCTTCCTTGATATCAACGCACTCGTTGCCCTTGGTGTCGATGACATTGTGATGGACGAGATTGCCGTCTGAGGCGTCGACGGATCGGTCCGGAGCTCCATGAGCGCCCCGCTGCTCCGGCGCGGTGCCAATGTAGATGCCCTCGCCGTTCTTGCCGCCATCTCTGAAGGCGAAGTCGTAGCGGCCGCAATTGCTGATCTGCGAATAGGCAATCTCGTTTCGACGCGTCTGGTAGCGAAGCCTGATGCATTCACCACCGGCATTTTTGACGGACATGTTCAATATTCGCAGGCCCGTTACGCCGTCTCCACGCGTCTTGCCGATGACATAGATGAGCTTGTTGCGATAACTCCTCTTGTTGTTACCGGCGCCGACCTTTCCATCGACGGTGAATCCGCGCAGCACCGTATAGTCGTGGTTGATTTCGATCACCCTCGGCGCGCCAGCTCCCTTGACGATTGCCGACCGAGGACCGGTGATCACGATCGGTTTGCCGGGCTTGCCGTTTCGGACCGTCTTGAAATCTTCATAATACACTCCGGGTTTAAGCCGGATCACATCACCTGGCTCTGCTTTGTTGAGGGCAGCCTGGATGCTGCGCCTTGGCGATGGAGAAACATCAAGTGTCGCCGCGAAACTCGCACCGGCGAACGCCGCGCAGCTGCAGAAAACCGACATGCGAACGACAAGAAAAGACGCCAAAAATCCGTGAGCCATTGTGAACCTCTTCGCACTCGCCGAAGGATTTAGCTGCCAGTGAAAGCATTGCTTGCAGACGGCAAGATCAACGTACATTCACGCCCGCTGAAACATAGAAAGAATTTCTCACAAGACTATGTCAAATCATTGATACAAGCTCGGATCGTCTCTCGTTTTTCTTCTTGAGATTCGAAAAAATCTTGTCGATTAGCTTGTGTTAATATAGCTTTACATTGTTGACAACGAAGGAGCTGGATCATGTTGAGATTATTCCTTGTCGTCTCCGCCCTACTGTCATTGTCCGTGCCTTGCGCTGTCGCCGACAGCCCTTGGTACCGGATTATTCCGGTACCAAACGCGCCGGGCTGCAAGGTCCTTGCCGACCCGAATGGCCGGCCGATTCAACAACGATACGAAACGGGCGGGGCACGCATCTATGCCATCGGTGGCAAGGCATGTCCGCAGAAATTCCCCGGAGAAAGCTACGCCACGATTTCGACCGCGCGGTCGATCACGACGGATGGAAACTTCGCGCGCATCATAACCAAGACGCGCAAATTGGTGGTCAGCCGCGGGGGCACGGGCAACCACTATCAGTTCGCAATAAACAAGCTAGACGCGGTGAGATAGGAAACCGGCTGGAAACGGCGCTGGAGCGAAGACGTTGGTCCGTTCGCACAAGTCCGATTGCCATCAGCAAGCGGGCTCCGGCGCCAACCAGTCGTCGACCGCCTGTGCGTCGAATGCTCCAGGAGGCGAGCCCTCCACGACCCGACGACCGTGCCTGTCATCAGCGGGCAAGCGAACGCGGTTTGAGCCGCTGTCGCGGGCGACGAGCCCAAAACAATTCATCCAATTCTCGGGCGACCGGAGGCCATTTCAAGACGCGCTCATGGCCGTGGCAAATAGCGTTCTTGAGGACGCGCCAGTCGTATGGCCAGTCGTGGCTTGAGCCATCGGCATCGTTTGGAATTCTGTGTCGTTGTCGATTGCGATGAGCCGCAGATGCTGCGCGAAAGCTTTCCGCCTATACCTTAAAAGACCTGCCAAACGCCCAACCTTGGTCGCCTTGTACACGAGTGGAAGCCGGTGCGAGCGTCTGCTCGAGAGGGCGATATTACCTGTCTCGTCGATCCAGCGGGCGTCATCTAACTGGTTGATTCGACTAATCTATGTCGAGCGGCGTGGTGAAAGAGGAGACCGCACGCGCAGCTTGATCTCAGGAGCAGACAATAAATTCCTTCCTTCTCTACAAGTATCAAGAATATATTTAAAGTATAACACAAGTAAAATATTCTTTCAAAAGGCATCTCTCGTTACGCAATAAGGCGTATTCGAGGATAATTGTTGCGTACGTTCAACTCATGTTAACTATTAGGCAGGGTTGAGGGTGTGAAACATGACCATTCCAGTCGAGCATAACTGGGACCTGCACCTTTCCGTCAAGAGCGACCGGAGATGGTTCGGTTTCAATAGCTTTGCGATCACCGGCATTGCGGCGGCGTTCGATTTTATTCTTCTCATCGCGGCGAGCGCCGCGGGCCATCTGTTTTACGAACGGATTGTCTTTGGTGGTCTTGCTGACCCGTCACTTTACGTTGGCATCGGTCTGCTCGTTGCCACGATTTTTGTGCTGGCCATGTTTGGCGTCCATGCTTATCGACCCGGCGAGATGCTCTCGTTCCGTCGCCAGTTGGTGTTGATTTCTGCACTTCTGCCCGCGGTGCTTTTGTTCCTTCTGGCCGTTGTCCTGTTCCTAAAGCTCGACACGACGGTATCTCGGGGTGCAATCATAACGACGTCGGTTCTCTCCATGGGTGGACTGATCGCTTTGCGCCTGTTCTGGCACCACCATCTCCACAGGGCCGTTGCACGCGCTGCATTTCCCACCCGTCGCGTCCTTTTGATTTGCCCAGGCACGATGCCGACCGAACCTGTCGTTCAACGTGCCGCTCTCAGCGGTCTATCCGTCAAGTACACGATGCGGATCGCCGAGGCCGATCTGGCCCTGGCATCAACCAGCGACGCCTATGAGAAACATGGCATAGCCGAGGTCGATGAGGTGCTGGTTGCCTGGAGTGACTTCGCGAATTTGCGTGCCCTGGAAGAGTGCCTGATCACGCTTCGCCAATTCTGCGTGCCGGTGAGCGTCATGTTCGGCGGCATCGTTGGCGACGTCGTCGAAGGCTTTGCGCAGACCGTCGGCGAACGACGTGTATTTCAGACACACCGCCCGCCTCTCGACGTTTACGAGCGCGGGCTGAAACGAGCGTTCGATATCGTCTTTTCGATTGCCGCCCTGGTGGTCATGTTTCCGATCTGCGCCGTCGTCGCGGTTGTCATCAAACTCGACAGTGCCGGACCGATTTTCTTCGTGCAGTCGCGAAAGGGGTATAGTGGCCGCGCGTTTCGCATCCTCAAGTTTCGCAGCATGTCGGTCATGGAGGATTCCACTGACGTGCGCCAGGCAACACGCAACGATCCTCGCGTCACTCGCGTTGGCAGCTTCATTCGATCGACCAGCCTGGACGAACTGCCTCAATTCTGGAACGTCCTTCGAGGCGACATGTCGGTGGTCGGGCCGCGCCCACATGCGTTGGTGCACGATGATCTCTACGGAGCGCTTATCGCTCAATATGCTTCACGTCGGCATGTCAAACCGGGACTAACGGGCTGGGCTCAGATCAACGGATGCCGAGGCGAAACGCCGACTGTGGATCGGATGGCTGATCGTGTTCGCCATGACCTCTGGTACATCAATAACTGGTCGCTGTGGCTCGATCTGAAAATCGTCTTTTTGACAATGGTCTGCATGGTTGACCGCAGCAACGTCTACTAGGTGGTCATCGTTAGTGAGTATTTGCGTTAGTGCGAAGGGTGTGTAAGCGATGATTTTGGTGACTGGCGGCGCCGGTTTTATCGGCTCGAACTTCATTCTTGACTGGCTGGCTCAAAGCGACGAGCCCGTTCTTAACCTCGACGCGCTGACCTATGCTGGCAACAGTGAGAATTTGGCCTCGCTCACGACAGACGCCAGGTACACGTTCGTCCATGGAAGCATTGGAGACGGCGCTCTCGTAACCAACCTCATGACGCGATACCAGCCGCGCGCAATCGTGAACTTCGCCGCCGAAAGTCACGTTGACCGCTCGATCCATGGGCCCGAGGACTTCATTCAGACCAACATCGTGGGCGCATTCCGCTTGCTGGAAGCAGCCCGGGCCCATTGGGGCGGGTTAAGGGATCGCCAGGAGTTTCGTTTCCTACACATTTCGACCGATGAGGTTTTTGGTACATTGCAGGCCGGTGATCCTGCCTTCGATGAACAAAATCAGTACCAGCCCAACAGCCCTTACTCCGCCAGCAAAGCAGCCGCGGACCATCTGATGCGAGCCTACCATCACACCTATGGTCTGCCTGTGCTGACCACCAATTGCTCCAACAACTACGGTCCATTTCACTTTCCCGAAAAGCTCATTCCTCTGGTCATTCACAACGCCATTTCGGGTCGCCCATTGCCGCTCTACGGCGATGGGCGGCAAATTCGCGACTGGCTCTATGTAAAGGATCACTGCAGCGCAATTCGGCGAGTGTTGGATGCAGGCCTGCCGGGGCAGACCTACAATATCGGAGGCTGGAACGAGCGGACCAATCTTGAGGTCGTGATGATGCTGTGCGACGTGCTTGACGAACTTAAGCCAAGAGCCGATGGCAGCTCCTATCAGGAACAGATCACATTCGTGACCGATCGTCCGGGCCACGACCGGCGCTATGCGATCAACGCGGGCAAGATTGAAGCAGAGTTGGGTTGGCGACCAGCCGAGACGTTCGAGACCGGCATCAGGAAGACCGTTCGCTGGTATCTGGATCATCCGGACTGGGTCCGCAATGTCACCTTGGGCAGCTATCGCAACTGGATCGCAAAGCAATACGCATGAACATCCTGCTGCTTGGCAAGAACGGCCAGGTGGGCCGGGAACTTCATCGAACGCTTCTTCCGCTCGGTGCGGTGACGGCGCTGGAACGGCGAGACCTCGACATGGCGGCGACGGACACCCTTCCTGCGATCTTGGAAGCTCATGCGCCCGATCTCATCGTCAACGCAGCCGCCTGGACTGAGGTTGATCGCGCAGAATCGACGCCCGATACCGCTTTCCGCATCAATGCCGATGCGCCGCAGATTATCGCTCGGTTTGCCCGCGACCGCGGCGCGACGCTCATTCACTACTCGACAGACTACGTATTCGACGGCCGGAAACAGAGGCCATACGTCGAAAGTGACGACACCAATCCGCTGAACGTCTACGGGCAATCAAAGCGAGCAGGCGAGCAAGCGATCAAGGCATCAGGCTGCAGGTTCGTCATATTGCGGACGAGCTGGGTTTTCTCGGCGACGGGTGCCAATTTCATCAACACCATCCTTCGCTTGGCGCGTGAACGGCCGACGCTGCGAATTGTTGCCGACCAGTTTGGCGCGCCGACATCAGCCGAACTTATCGCCGACGTTACGGCGCTGGCGGTGGCGGCTCATCGCCAAGGGCAATTTGACAGCGGCATCTATCATCTGACGGCGCAGGGCCAAACCAGCTGGCATGAACTTGCATTCTATGTCGTTCGACGTGCGCGTGAACTGGGGTTCACCCTGCGGACTGATGTTGGCGACATCGAGCCCATTGCGACGGAGGAATACCCACTGCCTGCAGCGCGGCCGCGGAACTCCTTGCTCAACTGCGATGCACTCGCCAGTTGCCTGGGATTGGATCTGCCGTACTGGAGCGTGCACGTAGACAGGATGCTTGATCAACTCAGAGAACGGGAGCCGCAGACGTGACTCGAAAAGGCATCATCCTCGCCGGCGGTTCCGGCACCCGCCTGCACCCCGCGACGTTGGCAATCAGCAAGCAGTTGCTGCCGGTCTTCGACAAACCGATGATCTACTATCCGCTGAGCACGCTGATGCTCGCGGGTATCCGGGACATACTCGTCATATCGACCCCGCAGGATACCCCGCGCTTTGAGGCGTTGCTGGGGACCGGCGAGCAATGGGGCATCAACTTCTCCTATGCCGTACAGCCGTCGCCCGATGGCCTGGCCCAGGCCTTCGTCATCGGCGAGGACTTTCTCGAAGGATCACCGAGCGCCCTTGTGCTCGGCGACAATATTTTTTACGGACATGACCTGCCGCTGTTGCTCGCCAGCGGCATGTCGCGCACAAGCGGCGCAACCGTCTTCGCCTACCATGTGCTCGATCCCGAACGCTACGGTGTCGTCGAGTTCGACGGAGCAAACAGAGCCCTGTCAATCGAGGAAAAGCCGTCTCGAGCGAAATCGAACTATGCCGTAACAGGCCTTTATTTCTATGACGAGAGGGCTGTCGAGTATGCCAGGCAGCTCAAGCCCTCGGCGAGGGGCGAGCTAGAGATTACCGACCTCAACAGCCGCTACCTGAATGACGGCAGCCTGACGGTGGAAATCATGGGTCGAGGCTATGCCTGGCTCGATACGGGCACCCACGACTCTCTGCTTGACGCCGGCCAGTTCATTTCGACGCTGGAACACCGCCAAGGTCTGAAGGTCTCCTGCCCAGAAGAGATTGCCTTCCGAAACGGCTGGATCGACGGTGGGCATCTCGAGCGCCTGGCTGCACCGCTTGCCAAAAGCGGCTATGGCAAATACCTGCTGCGGCTTGTGGCGGAGGCCGGCAATCAATGAAGGTAAAGTCGCTGGAGATCGCTGACGTGTTGCTGATCGAGCCGACGGTCTATGGCGACGATCGCGGCTTTTTCTTCGAGAGCTTCAATCAGGCGCAGTTTAGTGCGCTTGTCGGTCAAGATCTCACCTTCGTGCAGGACAACCACTCCAAATCGGCAAGGGGCGTGCTGCGAGGACTGCACTACCAGATCAAACAACCGCAGGGAAAACTGGTGCGCGTCGTCGACGGAGAGGTGTTTGACGTTGCCGTCGACCTGCGCAAGGCGTCGCCGACCTTCGGCAAATGGGTCGGGGAAACCCTGTCTGCCGACAACAAACGGCAGCTCTGGATTCCGGCCGGTTTCGCCCACGGCTTTCTTGTGCTTTCCGAGTCCGCGCAGTTCCTCTACAAGACCACGGATTTCTATTCGCCGGAGAACGAGCGGGCGATTATTTGGAATGATCCGACGCTGAACATTCGCTGGCCGATCGATACGATGCCCATTCTTTCGAGGAAGGATGCGGTGGCGCAGGCGTTCCCTGATGCGGAGGTCTTCGCCGGTTCACTGGATTCTTGAATTCGCTTTCGTCGCATAGTTGAAACCGTGCCAGCGCGTCTGCATGTTCCTGCAAAGCGGCGATAAGAGGATGTCCGACGTGTCCGACGAAATTGTCAGTGGGTTGCACCTGGTCGTCGTTGCGCAAGCAATCGCGTGGCTGCTGTTTGCCTTGATTTTCTTCGTGACGATTGCCCCCATCAGGCTGCGCCCGCGAACGATCACGCGCGTCAACCTCGACAGAAGCCTCGCCTTCGCGGCAATGGCGTTCTTCTTTGTGCTTGGCTATTCACATTCCGCGGCACTGGTTGGTGTCAGCTGTGTGATCGGCGCGGGCATTTCGGAATTGCTGCAGCTCTTGTCGCCGTCGCGCCATGCGCGACTGCCAGACGCAATGGCGAAATCGACCGGAGCCGCCGCCGGCGCCCTCGTGGCGATGGTGGCGCTGGCGACATCCGGCTCACTGGCGATTTGAACACCGGGCCCCATCGCTCGTCGTAAGGACGCTTTCCGGAAACGTTTTAGTATGGCAGATAGGAAGGCAAATCGTTCCATCGGGGAGGAAGATTGCCGCAGATGAAGGGTATTCGCCAACTCGCCAAGCATCTCGACATTTCAATCGGGACGGTTTCGCGTGCGCTAAACGACAGGCCCGACGTCAACGAAGAGACGCGCAAGCGTGTGCTCGCAGCCGCCGAAGAGCTTGGATATGTGGCGAACCAGTCCGGACGCAGCCTGCGTCAGGGCACGACAAACGTCATCGGCCTGATGATCGAATCCAGCAAGGAGACGGTCGAAAACAGCGACAACTTCTTCCTTGGCGTCACCGGCGGCTTGCAGAGCGTGCTGTCGCGTCACAAGCTTGACCTGCTCATGCTGCCGTGCCCGAATGATGAAGACCCCCACGAGTATCTGAAGCGGATGGTCGCGCGACGGATCGTCGATGCCATGATCATCTCGGCAACGCAGCGCGTCGACAAACGCATCGACCTGCTGGTGAAAGCCAAGATCCCCTTCGTAGCACTCGGCCGCAGCACATCCGGCGGCAGCCACACCTGGATCGATCTTGACTTCGAGGGCGTTGCTGCCTGCGCCGTCGATCGCCTGGTATCGAAGGGACATCGTCGTATCGCCATCGCCGCACCATCCAACGACATCAACCTCGGCTATATCTTCGTCGATACCTATCGGCAAGCCCTTGAGCGGCATGGCATCGCCTTCGATCCGTCGCTGGTCATCCGCGTCAAATCCAGTGAGCAGGGCGGCTATCAGGCCGGCCACGAGATGCTGCGGCTCGACAGCAAGCCGACGGCGATCATCCTTATCTATGAGCTCATGGCGATCGGTCTCTACCGGCGCCTGAATGAGGCAGGCATTATTCCCGGTCGCGATCTCGCGGTCATCGGCTTTCGCGAAGAACCGCGCGGCAAATTCCTGCAGCCATCACTCACCTGCTTTCGCATGTCACTGCGCGATCTCGGCGTCGAGCTTGCCGAAACCTTGCTTGCGACAATGCCGGCCTATGCGGCGCACTACCCGAAAGGCGCACGCAACACGATCTGGCCTCTCGAACTCGTTCCCGGAGAAAGCGACGCTTTTTCTCTTAAGGCATAAGCTCGGATGTCTTGCCAGTCTGCTCACTGCAGCGTTGACGAGGGCGCAAGTCCGCGTCCTCGTTTGCCGACTGACGACCTTGGCGCCGATGACGTCATCTGTTTGAACGATCCATCCTCGCTGCAATGCTCGTGCACCGGTCAGCCTTTGAAATCGACGGTGATATTTTCCTTGCTGCGGCGCAATATCGATTTGCCTAAGGGTCCGCATTTGCAGGTGTTTTCCGCAGCATTCTTGCAAGAACCGCATGGTATTGACACCAGGAAACGTTTCCGCTTAGTATCGTAAACGTTTACGGGATGCGTTTCGGGAGGAAAACCAGAAACGATCCACCGGAGGAAATCGTGATTTTGAATGCCGTTCTATGCGGGTGCGGAGCCATGTCCAAGGGTTGGCTGCGCGCTATCCAGGAAACCCCGGCTCTTAAAGCCGCCATAAAGGTCAAGGGCCTCGTCGACGTCAATCCGGCAGCAGCCGAGGCGCTCGCCGCCGAGTTCGGCCTCGAAGGGGCTGTGACCGGTACAGATCTTGCCGACGTCATTGCAAGGTCGAACGCCGAGATCGTGTTTGACGTCGTCGTCCCGACGGCACGTTTCAACGTCGTCTCCACCGCGCTGAAGGCCGGCTGCCACGTTCTCAGCGAAAAGCCGATGGCAACCTCGCTTGCCGAAGGAGCGGCCCTGATCGATCTGGCGGCTGAAACCGGCAAGATCCACGCCATCATCCAGAACCGTCGGTTCATCTCGGGCGTGCGCCGCATGCGCCGTTTTGTCGAGAGCGGGTCAATCGGTGACCTGACCGCCATCCATTGCGATTTCTTCCTCGGACCGCATTTCGGGGGCTTCCGCGAAGAGATGGACAATGTCCTGCTCCTCGACATGGCGATCCACACGTTCGATGCCGCCCGCTATGTCGCCGACAAGAAGCCGCTCGCCGTCTATTGCGTTGAACGCAACCCCAAAGGCTCCTGGTACAGGCACGGCGCATCTGCCAATGCGACCTTCGAATTTGCCGATGATGTCGTCTTCACCTATCGCGGCTCCTGGTGTGCGGAAGGCGAGCGCACCAGTTGGGAAAGTGAGTGGCGTCTCGTCGGCTCAAAGGGCATGCTGACCTGGGATGGCGCCGATACGTTCAGCGCCGCCGTTGCCGGCAATGAGCCTGGTCTGTTGCATGGCGTTGCGCCCGTAAACGTTCCTGAACCGGCTCACGAGGGAGAAACGCATGGCCATGCCAGCGTCATTTCGAGTTTCGTGGAGGCGATCAATACCGGCAAGCGGCCTGAGACGGCAAGTTCCGACAATATCAGAAGCCTCGCCATGGTCTTCGGCGCGATCGAGAGCGCCAAGACCGGCAGGCGCATTGAGATTTCAGCATAAGGAAAGAGATTGTGAGCAACCCTGCCAAGTCCATTCGTATCGGCACCATGGTCAGCGCCTCCAAGGGCGGTGCCGACAAGCGTATCGGCCAGATCGCCGATATGGGCTTCGAAAGCTTCGAGCCCTTCTTCTGGCAGACGACCAACGGCCAGGATCTTGCCGAACTTGGCAAGCGCTGCGTCGATGCCATCGGCGGTCGTGACATTACCATTTCGACGCTTGGCATGTTCGGCAATCCGCTGGAGACCGCCGACATCGACCTTGAGACGCTAAAGGGCTGGAAGGATTGCATCGACAACGCCCACCATTTCGGCGCAACCTGCGTTGCCGGCTTTACCGGCCGCATCCGCAACAAGCCGCTGACCGACAGCCTGCCGCGCTACAAGGAGATCTGGAGCGAGCTTGCCAAGCGTGCAGCCGACAAGGGCATCAAGATCGCCTTCGAAAACTGCGCCATGGACGGCAACTGGGCGACCGGTGATTGGAACATCGCCCACAACCCGGATGCCTGGGAACTGATCTTTAACGAAACCCCGGACGATCATATCGGCCTGGAGTGGGAGCCCTGCCATCAGATGGTCTATCTGATCGAGCCGCTACCGCAGATCCGCAAGTGGGCAAAAAAGATCTTCCACGTGCACGGCAAGGACGCGACGATCCGCTGGGATGTCATCAAGGAGCACGGCATCTTCGGCAAGGAGAAGTTCGTCTTCATGCGCACGCCGGGCTTTGGCGACAGCAACTGGACCGACGTTATTTCCGAACTGCGGCTTGCCGGTTGGTCCGGCTCGATCGACATCGAAGGCTGGCACGACCCGGTCTACCGCGACGATTTGGAAATGACCGGTCAGGTCTACGCACTGAACCATCTCAAGCATGCCCGGGGCGGCGACTTCGTCGTCGATCCGGTCTGATGACATCGTGGCCGGCGAGGAGGAATCGCCGGCTTCCGACAGGATAACCACAAAGGAGGAGAACTATGGGTATCCGCAAGTTTGCAGTAATCGGCGCTTTGGCGCTGGCAGGCGTTTCTCTCTTCGGCCTGGCCGCCAAGGCCGAGGATGTCACCATCACGGTCTGGTCGCTGGACAAGGATGTCCAGCCGGCGCCGAACCTGGTGAAGGAATTCAACGCGCTGAACAACGGCATCAAGATCGAATATCGCGAGATCCAGTTCGACGATGTTGTCAGTGAAGCGATGCGCGCTTATTCCACCGGTCAGGCGCCAGATATCATCGCTGTCGACAATCCGGAACATGCAATGTTCGCCTCGCATGGCGCGTTCCTCGATCTCACCGACATGATCGCCAAGTCATCGGTGATCAAGAAGGAAAACTATTTTCCTGGTCCGCTGAACTCGGTCACCTGGGACAGCAAGCTCTTCGGCGTGCCGAAAGCAACCAATACGATTGCGCTCTACTACAATGTCGACATGTTCAAGGCCAAGGGCCTCGATCCCGACAAGCCGCCGCACACCTGGGATGAACTGGTGGATACGGCCCGCAAGCTGAACGATCCGGCCAAGAACGTTTATGGTCTGGCTTTCTCGGCCAAGGCGAACGAGGAAGGCACTTTCCAGTTCCTGCCTTGGGCGCAGATGGGCGGGGGTGGCTATGACCACGTCAATACGGCTGGCGCCGTCAAGGCGCTGGAAACCTGGAAGACCATCCTCGACGAGAAGCTTGCTTCGCCTGACACCCTGACCCGCGGACAGTGGGACTCGACGGGTACCTTCAATTCCGGCAATGCGGCGATGGTGATTTCCGGTCCGTGGGAACTCGACCGCATGTCGCAGGAAGCCAAGTTCGACTGGCGCGTGACGCTAATGCCGGTGCCGAAGGACGGCGTCGAGCCGTCTTCCGCGATGGGCGACTTCAACTGGGCGATCTTCGCCAGTACCAAGCATCCGGCCGAGGCCTTCAAGGCGCTCGAATACTTCGCTTCACAGGATGACAAGATGTTCAAAAACTATGGCCAGTTGCCGGCCCGTTCGGACATCGCCATTCCGCCGACCGGCAATGAGAAGAAGGATGCTGCACTCAAGGTATTCCTCGAGCAGCTGAAATACGCCAAGCCGCGTGGTCCGCATCCGCAGTGGCCGAAGATATCCAAGGCGATCCAGGACGCCATCCAGTCCGCGCTGGCGGGGCAGGCCACACCGCAGGCTGCTCTCGACCAGGCAGCCCAGACCATCAAGGGTATCCTCGGCGAAGGCTGAGATCGGCCTGACGTGCCGCCGGATTGTCGTCCGGCGGCACCGCCAGGAACACGGATTGTCGTGTTATTGTTCTTCGGACATCTTCCTCTCAAGGGAGAGGGTGGAGACTGTGGTGGCGCTCCCTCCCGGCACTCTCTGCTCTTGCTTGCGCGGCACGGATCTTGACGTCGCGGTTCGGCAAGCATCTGCTCTCTTCCTTGAGAGGAAGGTGCCCGGAGGGGCATTCAGAAAATATGGACATTCGAAGCATATCGCGTCGAATGTATGGGTCAGGAGCCTTGGAGTATGCGCACTGTTGCCAGCGGAATAAGAGACGGAAAGGGGTTTGACGTCACACTTGCGGCGATTCCCTTTGCATTTCTGTTTTTCCTGTCTTTCCTGCCGCTTGTCTACAACGTGCTGATGAGCCTGCAACAGGTCGATATGTTCAGTCTCGCGCAGGTATTCCGCCCCTTTGTCGGCTTGAAGAACTATCAGGAAGTGTTCGCGCGGCCGGAAGCCTGGCTGGTGATGAAGAACACGGTGGTCTTCGTCGTAGCGTCGATCGCCGGACAGTTTCTTATCGGCTTCGGGCTGGCGCTGTTCTTCTGGATCGGTTTTCCCGGATCGTCCTGGCTGCGCGGTCTGTTTCTTGTTTCGTGGGTGATGCCCGGCCTCGTCGTCGGCGCGATCTGGAATCTGATCCTGTCGGGTGATTTCGGCGTGCTGAACTACCTGCTCAAGAGCCTGTCGATCACAGATGCCAACATCTTCTGGCGCTCAGATCCGGCCTATTCGCTGTGGGCGGTGATTATCGCCAATATCTGGCTCGGTGTGTCCTTCAATATGATCCTGCTTTCGGTTGGTCTCTCCTCCATTCCCGGCGACCTCTACGAGGCGGCCGAACTCGACGGCGCCAATGGCTGGCAGCGGTTCTGGACCATCACGCTGCCGATGATGCGTTCAACGATCGGTGCCGTCGTCTCGCTCGGCATGATCTTCACATTGCAGCAATTCGATCTCTTTGCGGTTATCACATCAGGCGGCCCGAACAATTCCTCCAACGTCGCGCAATACTGGGCGTGGCTTTGGTCCTTCAAGGAGTATGATTTCGCCAAGGGCGCAACGATTTCAGTGGTGATGATCATCGTCGTGATGATCGCCTCGGTCATCTATGTACGTTCGACCCGCCATGAGGTGCGCGGATGAGCGAGACCATGAAGTACCGTCTGCTTTTCGTGATTGCCGTGGTGCTGGCAATCATCTACCTCTTTCCGCTCTACTGGATGTATCTGAGCAGCCTCAAGACCACGTCGGACATGTTCGCGACGCCGCCGACTTTCCACGCCAGCAATCCGCAATGGCATGTCTATGGTGACGTCTGGTTGGGCCTGAAGATGGGCCACTACATCTGGAATTCGGTGGTGATCGCCACCGGCAGCGTCGCGCTGGTGACGATACTGGGCACCGGGCTTGCCTATGTGCTGGCGCGCTACCGCAACATCTGGATCGATATCGGTCTTTTCCTCGTGCTGATGCTGCAGGTGTTACCCGCCTCGCTGATGATTACGCCGATTTTCGTCGGGTTTTCGCAGATTGGCGTTCTCGACTTCCCACGCTTTGCTGTAATTTTGGCGACAGCGGCGAAAACCATGCCCTTCTTCGTGGTGCTTGTGCGAGCCACTTTCATGTGCGTGCCCCAGGAACTCGAGGAGGCGGCGCTGGTCGACGGAAATTCGCGTGTCGGCGCCTTCTTCAACATCGTCCTGCCACTGGCGCGCAACGGCATCCTGGTCGCCGCGATCCTGATCTTCATGCAGGCCTTCGGCGAATTCGTCTATTCGAAGTCGATGATCCAGAACATCGAACTCCAGCCGTCGAGTGTCGGCCTTTATTCCTTCATCGGCCCAAATACCAGCGAGTGGAACAAGATCATGGCTTTCGCGGCGATGTATGTGACGCCGATCCTCGCCATCTTCGTTCTTCTACAGCGCCGGATCGTCTCCGGCCTGACTTCCGGAGCTTTGAAATGACCACACAGATCGAATTGACCGGCGTCAACAAGCATTACGGTGCCTACCATGCGCTGAGGGATATCAACCTTACGATCCCAAAAGGCAGTTTCGTGGCACTTGTCGGTCCGTCGGGCTGCGGCAAATCCACGTTGCTCCGGTCGCTGGCGGGGCTGGAGAAGATTTCCGAAGGCACCTTGCAGATCGCCGGCGAGGTAATGAACGACATGCCGCCGCGCAAGCGTGACATCGCCATGGTGTTCCAGTCCTATGCGCTTTATCCACATATGACGGTGGCCGAAAATCTGACCTATTCGTTGCGCATGCGTGGCGTATCCAAGGATGAAGCGAGAAAGAGGGCGCACGAGGTGGCGCAGATAACCGGTCTTACCGGACTGCTCGACCGCTATCCACGTCAGCTTTCCGGCGGCCAGCGCCAGCGCGTCGCCATGGGCCGCGCAATCATCCGGCATCCCAAGGCCTTCCTGTTTGACGAGCCGCTATCCAATCTCGATGCGGCACTGCGCGTGTCGATGCGCAAGGAAATCCGCGCGCTGCACGACCGGCTCGGCGCGACGTCGGTCTATGTCACCCACGACCAGATCGAGGCGATGACCATGGCCGACCATGTCGTCGTCATGCGCGAAGGTATCATCGAGCAGCAGGGCAGGCCGCTGGACCTTTACGACAAGCCCGCCAACAAGTTTGTCGCAGGTTTCATCGGTTCGCCCGCCATGAACTTCATTCCGGCTGTTGTCGCCGACGACGGCAAGAGCCTGACGATCGATCTTGGCAGTGTGAAGCACAAGATCGCGATCGACCATCAAGTCCAAGCCGGCCGCAAGGTCACCGTTGGCCTTCGCCCGGAGCATATCGGGATCACGGCAGCAGGGCAGGGCACGTTCGACGTGCCGGTAGCCGTGGTGGAATCGACCGGTTCATCCACCTTCGTCACGGCGGCGACCACACCCGAACTGACGATCGTCGAGACGGGCCGAGGCATCGCGCGGGCGCGCGAGACGATTGGCGTGACCGTCGATCCGTCGCGGCTACATCTTTTCGACGAGACAAGCGGCGTGCGCCTCTGATCAAAGTGGCAGCCGAAATGCCTTCCGGCCGCCACGACCAATTTACCGTCCGCCTTCGATTTTTCGATACCGCTGGTTCGTGCCGCCGGCACCATAGGGGTAGTCGGCCACATGGGGCTGGCTGACTTCGCTCAGCTTCGTCATCTCCTCTTCGGAAAGCAAAAGCTTTGCCGCAGCGAGATTGTCCGCAAGCTGCTCACTCGTGCGCGCGCCGAGAATGACCGACGTCACCGCTGGTCGCGCCGCCGTCCAGGCAAGCGCCACCTGCGCCATGCTGACGCCACGGGCCTTGGCAATCTCCTCCACCGTGTCGATGATCGCCCAGGTGCGCTCCTGCGCATTGCGCGCGGCGTAAGATTCCATACCCCTGTTCGGGTTCTCGCCGAGACGGGTCGCACCCGTCGGCATCTGGTCACGCCGGTATTTGCCCGTCAGCCAGCCGCCGCCAAGCGGTGACCATGGCAGCAGGCCCATGCCGGCATCCTGGCATGCCGCGATAATCTCCAGCTCGATGTCGCGCACCAGAAGGCTATATTGCGGCTGCAGCGTTACTGGTCGCGTATAGCCGCGCGACTTGGCGATTTCCACGGCTTTGGCGATGTGCCATCCCACATAGTTGGAGAAGCCGTAATAACCGATCTTGCCGGCCGATACGGCATCATCGAGAAAGCGCAACGTCTCCTCGATCGGCGTCAGCGCGTCCCATGCATGCATCTGATAGAGATCGATATGCTCGACACCGAGACGCGAAAGCGAAGCGTCGAGCGCCTGGTTCAGGTGGCGGCGCGAAAGGCCGATGTCGTTTGGACCGGGGCCCATCGGGAAGCGCCCCTTGGTTGCGATCACGGCCTGTTTTGCCTCGGTCGGCCGTGTCTTCAGCCACTGGCCGATGATCTCTTCGGACTTGCCGGCGCTGTAGACATCGGCGGTGTCGACGAAATTGCCGCCCCAGGCGAAATAGTCGTCGAGAAGCTTGTGCGATGCCGCTTCATCAGCCTCGGCGCCGAATGTCATGGTGCCGAGGCAGTAGGCGGCGACGACCGCTCCACTATGGCCAAGCCTGCGATAATCCATGGAAGGTCCTCCTCTTCAATTAGTAACGTTAAGTGGCTGAACCGTTCGCCGCCGTTTCTTCCAAAACCGTGTCGGGAATATCGTCGAACGACGCGTAGTTCAGATTGTAGAGCCTGGAATAGAGCTTGCGGTTTTTCATCAGCTGTTGATGGTTCCCGGTCTCGATCAGTTCGCCGTTCTGCAAGACGATGATGCGATCCGCCTCCCGGATGGTGGCGAGGCGGTGGGCTATGACAAGTCCCGTGCGGTTTTCGAGGAGCTTGACCAGCGCCTTCTGGATCAGCATCTCCGTATAGCTGTCGATATTGGCCGTCGCCTCGTCGAGGACCAGGATTTTCGCGTCAGCCACCAGCGCGCGGGCAAAGCTCAGAAGCTGACGCTGACCAAGAGATAGATTGCCGCCACGCTCGCCAAGCATGCTGTCATAGCCCTGCGGCAAACGCATGATGAAGTCATGGGCGCCGACGGCCTTCGCAGCCTCGATGACCTGCTCGCGGGTTGCCTCCGCCTTGTGGTAGCGAATGTTGTCGAACACCGTGCCGGTAAACAGGAATGGTTCCTGAAGAACCATGGCGATCTGGTTGCCAAGCGAATCCTGTGTCAGATCGCGCACATCGTGCCCGCCGACCAGTACCTGTCCCTGCTGAACGTCGTAAAAGCGATGGATCAGCGACATGCAGCTCGATTTGCCCGAACCTGTCGGGCCGACAAGGGCAACCGTTTCGCCCGGGTTTACCTTGAAGCTGACATGCTTGAGAACCGGGAGCTTGGGATTGTAGCCGAAGACGACGTCACGAAATTCAACCGATCCGTCCATATCGGCGGAAAGCGCCCTGGCATTTGGTGCGTCCCTGATGTCGACCGGCACATCGAGAACTTCCGTCAGTCGCTGACCGGAGGCCATGGCGCGCTGCATCACCGAATACTGCAGTGTCAGCGACCGGATCGGGTCGAAGAACCGCTGGATATAGAACAGGAAAGCGACAAGGACGCCGACATCAAGCGCCTGGTTGAGCACACGTGCACCACCGACGACAATGACAAGCGCCATAGCAACACCGGTCAGCGAGTCCACGATCGGCACCATCACCTGGGCGTAGCGCGCCGCCGTCAGGTGCGTCGTCAGGTTCGCCTTCGCCTTGTCGTCATAGAGCATGAAGTTGACGCCCTGGCGGTCCATGCTCTGGACGGCCCGCACGCCATGGATCGCTTCGGCCAGCGCGCCGCTGGCGACGGAATTGGTCTCATGCGCTGCCATGAAGGACTTGCGCGCCAGCGGCAGCCAGAAGAGACGCACGACAAAAAGGATCGGCAGGACGGAAAGTGTCAGAAGGCCGAGCTTGAAGTCGAGATAGAGCATGACGAAGACGATGCCGAACAGCAGTGCGATATCACCGACCGACAGGACGGAGGTTTCCAGAAATTCCTGCATCGAATTGACGTCGCCCTGCAGGCGCGACATCAGGCGCCCGACCTCGGTTTTGTCCATGAAGGAGAGCGAAACCCGCTGCAGGTGCGAAAACATCGCCTTGCGGATGTCGAAGAGAACCTCTTCGGCAACGTTGCCCACCAGCGTCTCCTGCGCGTAGCTGGCACCGTAGTTGATCAAGATCGCGATCACAAAGGCGACCATCGACCCCATCAGCGCTGAATGGCTTCCTCCGGGCTGCATGCCGTGATCGATCGCATAGCGGATGATCAGCGGGATTAGCAACTGCATCGCCGTGAACGTCAAAACGGCGGCCACCGAGAGTACCACCTGCCTGCGATAGGGATGCACAAAGCCCCAGATGCGTTTGACGATGTTGCCGTCGAAGGCCTTGCCGAACATCTCCTCCTCGATGCGGTGGGAGCCGACGACCGCGCGCGGCGGGCGGCGTCCGTCCTCGCGAACGTCGGAGCGTTCGGTTTCCAGTTCCTCGGCCATTCATTCCTCCCTAGGCACTGAGGGCCTCGTCGCCCGGCCGCACCTGTAGATCGAAAAGCGCCTTGTAGCGCCCGCCGGCGGCCAGCAACTCTTCATGTGTGCCCCGCTCGACGATTTCTCCATGCTCGACAAACAGGATCTGGTCGGCATGCATCAAAGAACTCAAGCGATGCGCCACGATGATCGTCACGCGATCAGCCGCATATTTGCGCATTGCTGCACGGATGCGCTGTTCGGTTGCGGCATCGATTGCAGCCGTCGAATCATCGAAGATCATGACGGCAGGCTTCAGCATCAGCGCGCGGGCGATCGACAGACGCTGGCGCTGTCCTCCCGACAGCGACACGCCGCGTTCGCCGACGACCGTTCCATAGCCGGTCGGCAGGCCGAGCACGTAGTTGTGCAGCTGTGCGCTTTCGCTCGCCCGCTCGATCCGGCTTTCCTTTGCCCAGGGGTCTCCATAGGCAATGTTGTTTTCGATCGAGGTCGTGAACAGGAAGGAATCCTGCTGCACGACGGCGACGGCGCGACGCAGCGACTGCAGCGTCGCCTTGCCAATGTCCTGTCCGTCAAGGGTAATCCTGCCCTTGGTGACGTCGTAAAAGCGCGGGATGAGGTGGGCAAGCGTCGACTTACCGCTGCCGGGCGGACCCACGATGCCGATCGTCTCGCCGCGCTTTGCCTCGAAGGAAACATTGCGCAACACCTCGTGTATCGGCGAACTCGGATAGGTAAAGCTTACATTCTCGAGGCGAAGCGTACCGTCATTCAGCGCCAGATCCTTTGCATCCGGCGCATCGCGCACGGCGATCTCGAGGTCGAGCAGGTTGAAGAGGCGGGTGCCGCAGGTCGAAGCACGTGCGAAGGCATTGACCATGAGACCAAGCTGGCGAACCGGCATCTGCAGGATCGTCATGAAGGTCAGGAACGAGGCGAGCGTGCCGACGGTGATCTCGCCTGACATCACCTTGCCGCCGCCGATCCACAGCACCAGTCCCATGGCCGCGAAGAAGGAGAAGGTCATAGCGCTGGTGTTGACAACGCGGATACCGACGCGCTGGTGGGCGAGTGTGAGAGCGCTCTTCGAGGCCTTCTCGAACTTCCTTATCTCGTGCGCCTGCGCGGCAAAGGCGCGGACGACGCGGATGCCCCCGAGATTTTCCTCCATGATGCGCGTCAACACCGATAGCCGCTCCTGCAGCTCGAGCCAGGTTGCACGCAACCGCAACTGCGTGACCGAGGAGCGCCAGCCGACGAATGGCACGAAGCTTAAGGCAAGCAAACCGAGAACGACGTCTGTGGAAAGCAGCATATAGGCGCCGATGCCAATCAGCATCGTCAACAGCACCATGCGCACCAGCGCCGTCGAAAAGTACATGCGCACACCTTCGAGGTCGAGCAACCCGATGGTGATCAGGTCGCCCGAATGGACGCTGTCGTGAAAGCTGAAGGAGAGCCGTTGGATCTTCTCGTAGCAGGCAAGGCGTAGCTCGTAGCCGATATGATGGCCGACGCTTTCGCTGTAATAGTTCTGGATCATCGTAAAGATGCCGCGCAGGACGCTGGCGCCGAGCAGCATCAGCGCGGTCGTCAAAAGCGCATCCTGCGCCAGTTGCCCTGCCTGACCGCCTTGCACCGCGATCTGCGTGTGGTCGACGGCCTGGCCGAGCAGGCGAGGGATCATCAGCTGGAAGGTGGAGGCCACAAGGGTTGCGCCAATGGCGAAACCGGATTGCCAGGGATGGCGAAACGCCATGACGGTGATGCGCACGAGCGTGAAGAGGCCTTTGCCCCAGCCTGCCGCAATCGCCTTCGCCATCGAAGCCGAGGGCTTCGTCGCGC
The DNA here is from genome assembly GCF_000577275.2 of Rhizobium favelukesii. Lineage (NCBI taxonomy): Bacteria > Pseudomonadati > Pseudomonadota > Alphaproteobacteria > Hyphomicrobiales > Rhizobiaceae > Rhizobium > Rhizobium favelukesii. The sequence goes on along the minus strand of NZ_HG916855.1, from coordinate 150,051 downwards.
GTGTTAAAGCATCGCTGCTCACGGTAATGTTCCAAAACATAAGGTGTGGCCGGACGCTGGTCCGGAAAGACGGCGAATCCATGAAGGATTGATTAGCGCCCTTACTTTTGCCGATTCCTCTCGGCCCTTCAAGTCAAGAATTCACCAGTTGGTTATTTTATCGTGAGCTTGGCAAGTTGAAGATGCGGGCACCGAGACGGCCCGTTTTCTCCAAAAATATCCAAATGTTTCCTGTACTTATCATATTCCGACAATAGGACTTCGAATAAAATGCTTGCCTAAATCGTCTTTTGGAGCTTTCATACACGACCAGTTTGATAGACTATAGGCGGTTCAAAACCGCGTGAACCTTGTCAACGCGCGAGCAATTTTCCCGCGTTGAAACCAATCGAGACACGATGCGCAAGGGTCGCAGGGGAGTTGAGATGACGGTTCAAGGCCTGTTTTCTTCGAAGTCAGCGGCGGCAGCACAGATCTGCGCCATGCCGCGGTTTGCCATTGTCGGCCGCGGCTTTTCCGGAATGATGAGCGCAATCGCCCTGATGAAGACGGTGCGCATGCCGTTTCATCTGCAGCTTTTCGATCCCAATTCGTCGGTCAGCGGTGGACAGGCACTCTCCTCAACGCGTGCCTCAACGATCCTGAATACGCGTGTGCGCGATCTTTCGGTTTGCGCCGGCGATAGCGACGATTTCAACGACTGGCTCTGTAGCAACGCGGAATTTCGCGCCGCCGTACCTGCGGCGATCCCGGGATTTCGCCAGATCTTCGTGCCGAAAGAGATTTTCAGCGACTACGTCTACCAACGCTTCTCGGAAGCCTTGTCCGCCCGCAAGGACATCACCGTTCAGGTCTGCCACGAACCGGTCGTGGCGATCCGCAGGAGCCACCGCAACCGCTTCCTGCTCGAAAGCGCCAATCCTGCCAATCCGCTGTTCGATGCAGTCATCCTCGCCACCGGCTACGGCTTGCCAGAGATCGAAGAACCGCAGCAAGAGCCGTCGCCGATCAGAGCCCAGCGCCTGATTGCACGACCGCACACGGTCCTGCTTGGCAGCGGCATCAGGGTCGTCGATCAGCTTCTGCAGTTGCGCGATGGCGGCTATGCGGGTCAGGTTACCATTCTTTCCAGGCACGGTTTCCTGCCGCAGAGCCATACGCCGAACTCTGCTGACCCGGTTTTTCCCGCAGATGCTCTGCCATCAAACCTTCCCGACATCCTGCGCTTCATCCGCAGCGCCTGCCGCCAGGCAGAGGAGGAGGGCCGAAGCTGGCAATCCGTCATGAACGGATTGCGCAGGCACGCCCGTTCTTTGTGGCGCGCGCTGCCGGCCCATCAAAAGCATCAATTCAACCGGCATCTACGAGCCATCTACGACAGCCATCGCAACCGCCTGCCGGAGGCCATTTACGCCCGTCTTCAGAGCGAACTGGCCGGTGGCAATACGGTTCTTCGCCGCGGCGTCGTGGGACGTCAGGGCCTGGGCGGCCTCTTCTTCCGGCCTGCCGGCTCGCAGTCCGACGAGATCGTGCATGCCGAGCGCATCCTGGATTGCCGCTGCCGCGGACCGCACCTGAGCGCACCACTGCTCGCAAGCCTGGTAAGCGAAGGCTTGGCTCTGCCGGACGAATTATCACTGGGCCTGGCCGTCAATCAGCGCGGCCAGCCTTGCCTTGCGGATGGATCAACGGCCGATGGACTGTTTGCCGTCGGACCTCTTGGGCTCGGCAGTCTGCCTGACATCGATCTCGTTCCCGAGATCGTCAGTCAGGCTTTTGCACTGGGAGAGCATGTCGCCCAGCGCTTCTACCCGCAGAGCAAGGCTGTCTGATCAGACCCGACGGGCGCGCAACTCACTGCGGGCAACCAAGGCCAGCAGCCCGGCAGCCATGATCGCCAGCACGAACCAGGTCAGCGCATAGACCAGATGGTTGTTGGGGAAGACGATCTGCGTCAACCCGCCGACCGGCAGGCCGCCGGGATTGGGCGTCGCATCGGCATCGATGAAATAGGGGGCGACGTTAGCGACGTCGCGGCGCTCGGCGATGGCGGCCACATCGCGTGAATACCAGCGATCGTTGGCCGGATCGTTGGACTTGATCAACGTGCCCTTCGGCTCCGTGATCCTCAGCAGCCCGGTGATCTTCACCGGCGTCGGTTTCTGCCCTTCGCTGCGTGTTGAAGGATCGCGCTTGTCGGCTGGTACGAAGCCGCGGTTGATCAGGATAGACGTCCCGCCCGAGAGCGTGAGCGGCGTGATCACCCAATAGCCGGGGCCGAGCGTCGTCGACGCGTAGATCAGCGTTTCCTTGTCGTTCTGCAAGATACCTTCGGCCGTCACATGACGATATTCGTCCATAGCGCGGCTGACCTGTCCCCATGCTGCGCGTGCCGGCGCAGGAACCGGTTCGCCATGAACACGCTGATCGACGCTGGCAATCAGGCCCTTTTTCCAGGAAAGCCGTTCGACCTGCCAGACACCGAGCAAAACCAGCGCGGCAATCAGCAGCACCATGAGGCCGCAGAACGTCGCCAACCCAGCGGCACTATGCTGTCTTTGTGCTTTTTTGGTGGGAGCGTCGGCCATGGCCAGAAACCTTGCGGGCGGCGTGACCGCCACCCGCTCCTGCCCTTAGGGCATGTTCTTCATCATTTCGGGGCTCATCGGCATCATGTTTGTGTTCAGATGATGCATGACCCAGAGGGAGCCGGCGAGCGCGATCGCGACAAGCAAGAGCGTGAAGATCAGCGCCATCATCGTCCAGCCGCCTTCCGAGCGCGGGTTCATATGCAGGAAGAAGATCATATGAACGACGATCTGAACGGCGGCGAGCCCCATGACGCAGACGGCGGTGACGGCCGAGTTGTCGAACACGCCGGCGATAACCAGCCAGAACGGGATCGCCGTCAGGATGACCGACAGCACGAAGCCGATCATATAGCTCTTGAAGGTGCCGTGGGCGGCCTCGTGACCGTGGCTGTGACCGTGATGGGCTTCGTGAGCGTCCTCGGTTGCAGGTGCGTTAGAGGTCATCCGAGAACTCCCATCAGATAGACGAAGGAGAAGACGCCGATCCAGACGACGTCTAGGAAGTGCCAGAACATCGACAGGCACATCAGGCGGCGGCGATTTTCCGGGATCAGACCGCGCATCGACACCTGCACCATCAGCGTCACCAGCCAGACGATGCCGAAGGTGACGTGCAGACCGTGCGTGCCGACCAGCGTGAAGAAGCACGACAGGAAGGCACTGCGCGTCGGGCCGGCACCTTCGTGGATCAGGTGCGCAAACTCGTAGAGTTCGAGGCCGAGGAAGGCCAGGCCGAAGATGCCGGTAATGGCGAGCCAGAAGAGCGTGGCGCCCTTCTCCTTCCGCTCCATCTGCAGCATCGCAAAGCCGTAGGTGATGGAGGACAGAAGCAGCATCGAGGTGTTGATCGCCACCAGCGGCAGATCGAAAAGATCGGCCGGCGACGGCCCGGCCGCATAGTTGCGGCCGAGAACGCCATAGGTTGCAAACAGCACCGCAAAGATGAGGCAGTCGCTCATCAGGTAGAGCCAGAAGCCCAGCATGGTGCTGCCTTCCGGGTGGTGCTCCTCGGTCAGGTAGAATTCAGGCTTGTCGGCCTTGTCGATCACAGTATCGCTCATGGTCTTACACCTGCTCGGCAAGCAGTGCCGTACGCTTGCCTTCCGTTTCCGTAACTTCCTTCGCGGGGATATAGAAGTCGCGCTTGTAGTTAAAGGTATGGCCGATCGCGACGGCAATCATGGCTGCGAACGACAGAACGGCGAGCCACCACATGTACCAGATGAGGGCGAAGGCCAGCACGACGCTGATTGCGCCGAGGATGACACCGGTTCCGGTGTTCTTCGGCATGTGGATCGGCTTGAAGCCTTCCAGCGGGCGGGCATAGCCGCGCGCCTTCATGTCGTAGAAGGAATCATGGTCGTGGACGACCGGCGTGAAGGCGAAGTTGTAGGCCGGAGGAGGCGACGAGGTCGACCATTCCAGCGTCCGGGCATCCCACGGATCACCCGTCGTGTCACGCAGCTCTTCGCGCTTGAAGAAGCTGACGACGAGCTGGATGATGAAGGAGGCGATGCCGATCGCGATCAGGACGGCGCCGAATGCGGCGATGATGAACCAGATCTGCAACGACGGATCCTCGAACTGCGACACGCGGCGGGTCACGCCCATCAGGCCGAGCACGTAAAGCGGCATGAAGGCGAAGTAGAAGCCGATCAGCCAGAACCAGAAGGACATCTTGCCCCAGAACGGATCGAGCTTGTAGCCGAACGCCTTCGGGAACCAATAGGTGACGCCCGCCATCAGACCGAACACCACGCCGCCGATGATGACATTGTGGAAGTGAGCGATCAGGAAGAGCGAGTTGTGCAGCACGAAATCTGCCGGCGGGACGGCGAGCAGAACGCCGGTCATGCCGCCGATGACGAAGGTCACCATGAAGCCGATCGTCCAGAGCATCGGCACTTCGTAGCGAATGCGGCCACGATACATCGTAAACAGCCAGTTGAACATCTTCGCCCCTGTCGGGATCGAGATGATCATCGTGGTGATGCCGAAGAACGAGTTGACGCTGGCGCCCGAGCCCATCGTGAAGAAATGGTGCAGCCAGACGAGGTAGGACAGGATCATGATCACGCAGGTGGCATAGACCATCGAGGCGTAGCCAAAGAGACGCTTGCCGCAGAAGGTGGCAACGACTTCCGAGAAGATACCGAAGGCCGGCAGCACCAGGATGTAGACTTCCGGGTGCCCCCAGATCCAGATGAGGTTGACGTACATCATCGGATTGCCGCCGAGGTCATTCGTGAAGAAGTTCGTGCCGGCGTAACGGTCGAGCGAGAGCAGCGCCAGCGTCGCCGTCAGGACCGGGAAGGTCGCCACGATCAGGATGTTGGTGCACAGCGACGTCCAGGTGAAGACCGGCATCTTCATAAAACTCATACCGGGTGCGCGCATCTTCACGATGGTCGCAATCAGGTTGATCCCCGATAGCGTCGTGCCGACACCGGCCACCTGCAGACCCCAGATGTAATAGTCGACACCGACGCCCGGGCTGTAGTCGGACCCCGACAGCGGCGGATAGGCCAGCCAGCCGGTCTGGGCGAATTCGCCGATGAAGAGCGAGAGCATGATGATGATCGCGCCGGCCGTCGTCATCCAGAACGAGAAATTGTTTAGGAACGGGAAGGAGACGTCGCGTGCGCCGATCTGCAGCGGCACGACAAGGTTCATCAGGCCCGTGACGAACGGCATCGCCATGAAAAAGATCATGATGACGCCATGGGCGGTGAAGACCTGGTCGTAGTGATGCGGCGGCAGATAGCCACCCGATCCGTTGAAGGCGATTGCCTGCTGCAGGCGCATCATGATCGCGTCGGAGAACCCACGCAGCAGCATGATGAGCGCAAGGATGACATACATGATGCCGATCTTCTTGTGATCGACGCTCGTCAGCCATTCACGCCAGAGATAACCCCAGAGCTTGAAGTAGGTGACAACGCCCAGAAGCGCGATGCCGCCAAGCGCGACGACCGCAAAGGTCACGACCAGGATCGGCTCGTGATAGGGGATCGATTCTAGGGTCAACCGACCGAAGATGAACTTCAGGAGGTCCGGATTGGAAAACATGGAATAAACCCGTTTATTGATGTCGTATCGACGCAAAGCGCCAGGTCTAGTTGCTGTTTGGTTGCGCAGGCGTCGTATCGCCGGTTTTCTGGTCCATGCCGGGCATGGAGTGCCCATCATGCTGCATTCCCGGCATGGTCTGCATGTCGTCGGTCTGGCCGGCGCCGTTGACAGCGTCTGCCGGCCTGGTTTCGATGGCATCGTGGCTCTCATCCGCTGAAGCCCCGTGGCCCGTTTGATCGGCGTGGCGGGTGTCGTAGCTCAGCTTCTCGCGGTTTTCGGCGCTTTCCTTGCCGCCGCCGCCCATCATGTCGATGTGCATCATTTCGTTCATGCACATCTTGCCTGGTGCTGCGCACAGGTTGAGGATCGCATTGAAGAGATCGTTGTCGACCGACGCGAAGTAGCGCACCGGCTCTCTCTCACTTGGCCGCTCGAGCTTGAGATAGGTATCCCGATTAAGCGCCGTCCCCTTCTCCTTGACCTGCGCCACCCACTGATTGAAGCCTTCTTGATTCACGCCATGGAACTTGAAGCGCATGTGCGAGAAGCCGGCGCCACTGTAATTGGCCGAAAAGCCGTCATAGACGCCTTCCTTGTTGATGACCGCGTGCAGATTGGTCTCCATGCCGGGCATCGCATAGATCTGGCCGGCGAGCGCCGGCACGTAGAAGGAGTTCATGACCGACGAGGCGGTGATCCTGAATCTAATCGGAACGTCGACAGGGGCCGCCATCTCATTGACGGTCGCGATGCCGAGTTCGGGATAGAAGAACAGCCATTTCCAGTCGAGGGCGACCACTTCGACGGTCAGCGGCTTGACATCAGCAGGGATGCTGCGTTCGGCATCGAGCCGGTCCAGCGGCCGAAACGGGTCGAGCTTGTGCGTGCTGATCCAGGTAACGGCGCCGAGCGCGATGATGATTGCCAGCGGTGCCGACCAGATGACCACTTCGAGACGTGTGGAATGGTGCCATTCCGGATCATAGGTGGCTGCCGTGTTGGACCGGCGGTAACGCCAGGCAAACAGCAGCGTCAGGAAGATCACCGGAACGATGATCAGCAGCATCAAAACCGTCGACACAATGATCAGGTCGCGTTGCTGCACAGCGATATCGCCCGAAGGCGACATGACCACCAAATTACATCCTGCCAGCGTCAAAAGCAGTGGCAGAATGAGGAGATGGCGAGAAAACTTTGGCAGTTTTTGCACGTCTCTATGCTCTTGTTGTTTCGTCCGAACCGCGACTAAAGCACTGTACCTGATAGCAACATGAGGTGTTTGGTCGCAGTGCAGCAGAATTGCCGCACTGCGGGATAAGACACGTGGCGCAGGATGTCAAAATCCTGATCAAGATTCGAAGGATTTTTGCGCACAACCCTTTTCGAAGGGCTAATATATCCCCGAGGGCCGATCATGCCAGCTTTTTGCGGGCCGATTTCGCGGCACGGAAAGCGATTTTTCATCCACATCTAATTTTCGGAGCAGGAAGATGAACTATTTACGTCGATCAGACTTGATAAGCGCAGTGGTTTGATCAAGATCGCTGCTGAGGCGCTTTGCCACAGGGTGCCTCGACAGGGAGGCGTTTAATGGCGAATACTACACATTACGGACCATCATCCACATCGATGGAACAGGATGCGCGGCGAATTCATGCCGACAAGCCGGTATCACCCGGCAGCATCGCGATCGGCGTCGTCATTGGGCGCATGTCGGAATTCTTCGATTTCTTCGTCTACGGCCTGGCATCGGTCCTGGTCTTCCCTCAGCTTGTCTTTCCTTTCGCACCCGATCGACTGACGGCAACACTCTATTCCTTTGCGATCTTTTCGCTCGCCTTTCTGGCGCGCCCGGTCGGATCGGTCGTGTTCATGACCATCGACCGTATCTACGGCCGCGGCGCCAAGCTGACGATCGCATTGTTTCTGCTTGGCGGTTCGACGGCGTCGATCGCGTTCCTGCCGGGCTACAACGAGATCGGCGCCTGGTCGATCGCCTTGCTGGCCCTGTTCCGGCTCGGCCAGGGCTTTGCACTCGGCGGCGCATGGGATGGTCTGGCCTCGCTGCTTGCACTCAACGCACCGCCAAACCACCGCGGCTGGTATGCGATGATCCCGCAGATCGGCGCCCCGATCGGCTTTGCGCTGGCAAGCGTGCTGTTTGGTTATTTCATCGCCAATCTGTCCAGTGAGGACTTCCTGAGCTGGGGCTGGCGCTTTCCGTTCTTCGTCGCCTTTGCAATCAACGTGGTTGCGCTCTTTGCGCGTTTGCGTCTCGTCATGACGCCGGATTTCGGCTCGGCGCTGGAACAGCACGAACTCGAAGCAGCACCGATCCGTGATGTGCTGCGCGTCCATGGACGCGACATTCTGCTCGGGGCCTTCGTTCCGCTCGCAAGCTTCGCGATGTTCCACCTCGTGACGATCTTCCCGCTTACCTGGATGTACCTCTACGGAACCCAGCCGATCGGCACGTTCATGGTCGTGCAGATCGTCGGCGCCATGGTCGGTCTCGTCGCGATCGTCGTCTCCGGCATGATCGCAGACCGCATCGGCCGGCGCGCCCAGCTTGGCATCTGTGCCGTGCTGATCGCGATCTTCAGCTTCATCGGGCCGTTCCTGATCGCTGCCGGATCCGAAGGGCTGGATGCCTTTGTCATCATCGGCTTCGGCGTCCTTGGCCTGTCCTTCGGCCAGGCGACCGGCTCGATCTCATCGCGCTTCGGCAGAGGCTACCGCTATACGGGCGCCGCTTTTACCTCCGATCTTGCCTGGCTCGTCGGCGCTGGTTTTGCGCCGCTGGTCGCACTGACACTGTCCAGTCGTTTCGGCCTGCCTTTCGTTGGCTACTACCTGCTGTCGGGCGCCGTTTGCACACTCGCTGCTCTGGCCTTCAGCAAGGCGCTCGAACAGCGCGACTGAATGCGCCAAAACAGAAAAAAGGCCTGCCTCACGATCTGAGGCAGGCCTTTTGCCTTCAAAGACGTTGAAATCGCTACATCGCGACCTGCGGCAGCTTCGCCGCACGGGCTGCAGTCAGTTCCGCCGTTGTATGGTTCAGACGGTCTGCCAACACCCGCATCACCTCGACGGCCATTTCGGGGAAATCGCTGAGCAATTTCAGGAAGTGTTCCTTGCTGATGCGCAGGACTTCCAAAGGCGAGGTGGCGCGAACCGTCGCGGTACGCGAGACGTCACATAGAATGGCGATTTCGCCGACGATCGAATTGAGTTCCACATCGGCGACCTTGATGTCGCCGGCGGGCGAATGGACAAGAATGTCGGCGGTTCCCGACAGAACGACATAAGCGGCATCGGCCGGATCGCCCTGATGGAAGAGGTCCTGTCCGACGTTGTATGTCATGCGATCGGAAGTGAAGGCCAACAATTTGAGTTTCGCAGGTGCTATCCGCGAGAAGATTGGCACCCGCCGCAGCATTTCGACTTCGTCTCTCAACAGCATAAACGTATTATCCCTGTCGCGCTGTTCGGTGCACGACGTTTGACCGTGGCACCTCGCAAGGGGCGCCATCTTTATTGTCCCCTCAGTAGAATATTACGATAACAGTTCCTTGAACATACCGTTTTGTTCGGAAAGCTCCGGAAAGTTGCCTGCTTCGGCCAGCGCGCCGCGGTCAAACAACAGGATTCGATCAAACATTTCCGCGAGTTTTGCGTTCGAAAGCACCCAGATGATGGCCGGCCGTTCGCCTTCCTTGTGCAATCCTTCGACAATGTTGCGCGTGATCTGGTCCTGAACACGCTGGTCGAGCGCTGACATCGGCCGATTGAAGACGAAATAGTCAGATCGTTTGAGAAGCGCGCGGGCAAGATTGAGCTTCTGCCGCTGCACCATTGTCAGGCGTTTGCCGCCTGAGCCAACGTCAAATTCAAGCCCGATCGACAAGACGTCGTCGAACAGGTCGAGCTTGTCGAACAGGTCACCCATGATGGCCCGGATACGATCGGACGCGTCGGCCTGCTGGTAGGCGATACGTCCGAACAGGACGTTGTCCATCAGGCTTGCCGAGGAGATGAAGCGCTCCGGATCGTATCGTTCGATGACGGCGGCGAGATCTTCAGGAATGTTCTCGTGGAACTGCTTGCGGGCATTGACGATCTTTTCCATCAGCTCGTCTGTCAGCAGACCAAAACGATGCCGCGGCTCGATATAGGCAAAGCTTAGCCGAATAATGGCCGAACGCTCGTCGGGAGCTGCGTCGTCAAACCGTCGGCTCTGCAGTTTCTGCAGCAGAGCCTGATAGGTCGGGATATCGTCTGCCGTCATGAAGGTCAGCTGCTGGAAGAACGGGTGATCCGGCGGCAGGTCATGAAAGAGTTCGACGGCGTTTTCCGCGATCTCAAGGCCCATGGCATAGAGATCGTTGCTGAGACCGGTCTCACGAAAAAGCGCCTGGAAATAGGGATGCGCCGCCAACCGGCGATTGTTCATCATCGGCCGCTTCATCGAACCGAAGAGCAGGTTCTCGCCGACCGTGGCCTGCCGATTGTAGGCGTCGAAATCAAACGGCACGACGATGTTGGCGAGCTCGGTTTCCTGCATGCGCTGGCGCAGTGCCGATCGCAGATCGACGATGTGATCGGCGAGCGCCACATGCACGCTTGTGTTAACCGTCGATCGAAGCGCGAGATCGAGAATGTCCTGCGAAATGAGCACGGCATCGAGCACCGGCCGGATCGCCGTTAGGATGTCGTGCGGGCCCGTCGCACCGGCGGCCTGATAGTCCACCCAGTCGCTGTTGATATCCATCGTCGGATTGCCGGCCTTGACGGCCTCTTCAGCATGCCACTTGGCCTCCAGAGCCTCCTTGCCGTCATATTGCGGCTCGCGCAAGGGGGCGTGCTTCAAGCCGTAAAGGAGATTGTCCTGCAGCGTCCCGTGGAAGAAGTAGGTGTCGGCGGATGCGTAGGAAATGCGTCGACCGGTGATGGACTCGGGCAGATCGAGAAGGTCCTTGCCGTCGATGGTCACGCGGCCGGAGTCCGGCCACACCAGCCGACCGAGAGCCTCCGCGAAGGCTTCCGCGCCGCTGGAGTTCGGGCCGACCACCGCGACCGTTTCATTCGGCTTGATCTCGACCGAGACGTGGTCGACCAGCCGCGCGCCGCTATCGTCACTCACAGTCAGGTTGGTGATCACGAGCGGGGCCGACAATGCGCCTATCGCCGCATCCGAAATCTCCTGGATCTTGCCATCGATCAACGGCTCCACGTTGAACTGCTCGTAGACCTGCTGGTACTTGACCTGCACGTCCTGGCGCATCTGATCCCAATCGATTAGCTCCTTCAGCGGACCGGGCAGGTCCTTGTAGGCGCTGATGACGGCCACAAGCTGACCGATATCCAGGCGCCCCTGCAGCGCGAGATAGCCGCCGATCGCATAAAACAGGAACGGCGTCACCTGGGCCAGAAAGTTGTTCAGGAACTTGACCAGAAACTTCCACTGATAGAGATCGTATCGGATCGAGAAGATCAACCCAAGCCGCGTGGCAATGTCGGCACGCTCGAAATTCGACGTGTCGTTACCATGAATTGTGCCTATGCCATCGACGATCTCGCCGACGCGGCCAGACAGTTCGCGCGCTGTGATCTGACGCAGGCGGCCAAGCTCAAGCAGCCGCTTTCTCATGCGCGGGATCACGACCGCCTGGACACCGACGATCGCCGCAGCGATCATCCCGAGCCAGAAGTTCTGAATGATGATAAAGGCGAGTGCCGTCAGCGCCTGACCGCCGAGCAGGGCCGGCGAAACGAAGGCATCGCCCGTGAAGCCGCCCATCGGCTCCACTTCATCCTTGATCATTGTCGCGATCTCAGCCGATTTGACGCGCTTGAAATGCGACGGCGGGAACCGCAGGACCCGGTCTATCAGCTCGAAGCGAATGCGGCGCAGCATCCGCTCGCCAAGCCGCCCCTTGTAGGTGTTGATATAGAATTTGAAGAGTCCGTTCAGAACAACAAGCGCCAGGAAGACGAGGCTCAGCCCCATCAGCATCTGCAGCCGGTCAAGCTGGACACCCTTGAAGAACTCGACTTCGCCGATGACGGGAAACGTATAGACGAGCCGCATGAAGGTTTGTGTTGCGCCCTGGCCCTCGAAGCCCGAACCCTGAATCGGTCCGTTGACGATCTGCTTCGGCAGGTCGAAAGACAGGAAATAGGGGATCATCGAAACTGCAACGACTGTCAAAATCCAGAGCTGCTGCAGCCGCGTGTTTGACCAGATGTAACGCGCGAGGCTTTTTTCCATTGCTAACCGTCAGTTGCCTGGGAAATCTGGGGGCAGTGAACCTGCGGCAAGACAAAGGGGAATGCCGAAAACAGGACCATGCAACCGGACCGCCGGATCTCATAATGAAAACAAGGCGAATCGGCTTGCCGTCGTCATGCCGATTCTCGCCGGGACGTTGTTTATATCACATGACTTTCGCAAAGTGCGAGGGTTTCAGCCAATCATTGAACGAATGATCGCCGCTGTTTTGTGAGCACCGCTCAGATCCAGCGACACCGGCGCCGCGCGCCGCGTCGCAAGTGCAGTCCTGATAGCACCGGCAACGATCTCGGGGGTCAGACCGGCCTGCGGCAGGACATCTGCAAGCCCGAGTGCCTGCAGCCGTTGCGCACGAACCGTCTGCTCCGTTTCTCCGCCAGCAACGAAGGGAACGAGGATCGCCCTGCAATCGGTCTGCAGCAGATCACCAATGGTGTTGTAACCCGCCTGCGAGATGGAAACGCGCGCGCCGCGCAGCAGCGAAGGGAAATCCTTGCGAAACCGGACGAGGGTAACATTTTGCGGCGCCGCATCCGCCAAGCTGGCGAAATCGACCTCCGGAAGGTTCGGCCCGCCGATAAGCAGCCACCGCAGGTTCGCCGGCAACAGGGCGGCGGCTTTGTTGGCGGCACCAAGCAGATCAAGGCCGACCGCTCCGCCACCGGCGGATGCAATAATGTCAAAGGTTTCCTTGGGATCGGCCGAGCGTGCGGCCGCCACCATGCCGGTATAGCGAATTTTCGATGCGATCTCGCACGTCAAGGGAAACGTATCTTCCAAACGCACAAAGTCGGGATCCCCGTGCACCAAGACCCCGTCAAAATGGTCCCTGACAAGCCCGACGGTCTCCTCGTCGCGTCCCGGCTTGCGGTTCTGCTGCAGGATATCGCGCACGGAGCTAAAGAGCTTCGGTCGAGGATGCGCCGTTTCGAGGGCGTCAAGAAGCGGAAGCAATTCGAACCGCATCTGCCGGCGACCAAAGGGAAAAGCTTCGATGATGACGACATCCGGCACTGCATCAAAAAAGGCGGCAAGCAGCAGATCGCGACGCCGGCTCAGGAATGCCGCGTCGGCGGCAACGCCATTGCCGTCCGCAAGTCCGGAAAAACCCGCATTGCTCGCCACAACCGGCGGCAGCGCCACCGTCTTGATGCCGCCTGCGGGGAAACCCGGAACCGGCAGACCGCCGGTCACAACGGTGACGTCGAACCCGTCGCTGACGAGCGCGCTGGCGATGCGGCTTGCCCGAGCAATGTGGCCGATGCCAAGCAGGTGTTGGACATAGAAAAAGACCCGGGGCGTCTTCATGAGGCTTTCTGCCATTCGTCTGCAAACAGCCGGCCAAGCTGATCGATACTCGCCTCATGATCGAAATGCTCGCGCACGCGCTTTTCCGCGGCGTTTCCCAACCGCGACCGCAAGGCGGGATGGCGGATCATTTCCTCAAGTGCCACCGCGAACGCTGCTGGGTCGTCCGGTGGCACCACCATCCCGTTTTCGCCATCGACGAGAAGCTCTGGGACGCCGGATACCGACGTCGAAATGCAAGGCACACGCTGGCTGGACGCCTCCACCAGCACGTTCGGCAAACCGTCGCGATCACCATTGGAAGCAATCCGGCAGGCAAGCGCAAAAACATCGGCCCGGCGATAATGATCGAGCACATCTTCCTGGGCAAGTGCACCCTTCCAGGTGATCCGATCCGCCAGATTAAGGTCCGCAGCCAGGACCTTCAGCTTCGACAGATTGTCGCCACCACCGATATGTTCGAAACGCCAGTTCAAGTCGCCGGGCAGCAGGGACAGTGCCTTCAACAGCGTGTCGTATCCCTTCTTCTCCACCGCGCGGCCGACGCTGAGAATGAAGGCCGGATCCGCCGGGTCGCTGCCATCGCGCTGCGATCGTTTGCCGCCGAAATGCCCGAAACGTGCCAGATCGAGCCCGTGATAGCTCAAATGCACAGCTTCCTTGCGCGGTGTCAGCGTCCGCATGTGCTCGTATCCGCTTCGCGTGCAGGTCACGGTCCAGCGGGCACTGCCAAGCTTCTCATGCAGTTCCCAATCGGGCGATGTCCAGATGTCCTTGGCATGGGCAGAGCACGTCCACGGCACGCCGGTAAGAATGCTCGTATATTCGGTCACGGAGGCGGGGGTATGGATGAAATGTGCGTGCAGCCATTCGCCATTGTCCGGCCACTCGCGTGCGAGTACCATCGCCTGTCCAAGCCGTCTGAAGCGGTTGCGGGAGAGGTCGCGCGCCAGGTCCTTGAAGAAGCGTTTCCACAGCGCCTTGATGCCGGGCTTACGAAAGCTCGCCATCAGTCCCTTCAGCACGCGGATCGGCTCCTCATGGAGATACTCCGGCAGATAGACGACGCGTGCCCTGATCTCGTCATGCACCGGATGCCGCTTCTTGTCGGTGGGGCGGCGCATCGAGATCAAGGTCAGGTTGAAGCCGGCCTTCTCCAGACCGCGCAGTTCCTGGGCGATAAACGTTTCCGAAAGGCGCGGATAGCCCTTCAGAACGACAAGGATCTTACGACGCTGCGACAAGGTCTTGGTCTTCACTCGGCCCCGACGACGGACAGGTGGCGACCGCGGCCATCCAGCCAATGTCCGACCGTCTGCGAGATATGATCCAAGCCTTGCAGCTGCAAGGTACAGCCACTCTTTGACGGCGGTACGCGTTCGGGCAGTCGTTTCAACGCTTCAGACATGACCGTCGGATCTGCGGACTGATCCGGCAGCAATACATCAACGAGCCCGAGCGCACTTGCCCGCCTGGCGCGCAACAACTGCTCCTGCCGCGGCTTCACGCGAGGAACAATAAGGGCAGGCTTGTCGAACGAGAGGATTTCGCAATAGGTATTGTAACCGCCCATGGCCACGACGCCCGTGGCGCCCACCATCAATTCTTCCATGTGGTTATCGAACTCGATCACCTCGATGTAGGGGATGCGTGACCCTTTGGCCACCAGCTTGGAGCGCTCGGCCGCTGGCATGTAAGGGCCCAGCACAACGAGGGCTTTTTGTTGCAAGGTCGGATCATTCTCATAGGCATTCATGACATCGTGGACCAGATCTGACCCGTCGCCGCCACCGCCGGTCGTGACCAGAATGTAGTTGTCCGAGCGTGCATTGATCGAGGTCTTGCTCGTGGAGACACTGCGTTGCAAGAATCCCACGAAATCCATCTTTCTGCGCACACTTGCCGGAACGTCCAGACCGACGAGCGGATCGTAGAAATCCGGCGGCCCGTAAACCCAGACGGAATCGTAATAGTGGTCGATCTTTTGCATGATGCCGTTTCGCTTCCATTCGGCATCGAGCAGGTGTGGCGCATCCATGATTTCGCGCAGCCCAAGCACCAGAACGGTGCCGCGCGCCTTGAGATAGGCCAACGTCTCCTCGACCTCACCCTTCAGCCCCATCGGCTCCTTGTCGACGATGAAAATGTCGGGTTGGAACGTTTCGGCCGTGTGGCGAATACTGGCCTCACGCATCTTCAGCGTTTCATGCAGGTCGATATGGCCCGCCATCGAGGTATATTCGCCGTTGCGAAGCTTGATAACGCTCGGGATCTTCACGAAGTCGACGCGCGCTCGATAGTCGAACGCGCCGGCGATCGTGGCACCAGAGATAATGAGAATGTTGAGGCCGCGATAATCCTCGACCAAAGCATGCGCGATCGCGCGGCAGCGGCGCAAATGGCCGAGTCCGAACGTGTCGTGGCTATACATGAGGATACGGGCATCTTCCAGGCGCCGTGCCATGGGCAATCCTTCTGCGCTGTAGACCATACTAGCACCGTCGGTTTCTGCTGGCCGTCAGAAGACAGAGCAGCGCTCCGCCGGGCTGGCCGCTATTTGTAGGGATCTGCCGCATCGCGCAAGCCGTCTCCCAGAAAGTTGAACGCCAAAATCACCAGAACGACCGGTATAATCGGAAAAAGCAACCATGGATAGAATGCGATGACGCTTACGCTCTTTGCTTCTGTCAGCAGAATGCCCCAACTGGTGATCGGCGGACGCAGACCGAGGCCAAGAAAGCTGAGTGCCGTCTCGCCAAGAATCATCCCAGGGATCGAAATCGTGGCAGAGGCGATCAGATGGGACATGAAGCCGGGAACAAGGTGTCGGCCAATGACGCGCGGTGTGCTGGCGCCCATCAGCTGGGCGGCCTGCACATAATCTTCTTCCCGCAGAGCCAAGAGTTTCGAGCGCACCGCTCGCGCCAGCCCGGTCCAATCGATGATCCCCAGGATGACCGTGATCCCGAAATAGATGACGATCGGGCTCCAGGTGACCGGCATGATCGCCGCCAGCGCCATCCAAAGCGGCAGGCTCGGCAACGACTGCAGCACTTCGATCACGCGCTGAACGATCAAATCGAAGGCGCCGCCCCAATAGCCGGCAAGGCCGCCGATCACGATGCCGAGGCAGAAGCTGATGGTGATGCCGATCAGGCCGATCGTCAGCGAAATGCGCGCGCCGTAGAGAATGCGGGAAAGCACATCGCGACCGAGGCGGTCAGTACCGAGTAGAAACATCTGTCCGCCGATTGCCGGGCAGACCAGATGCAGGTCAGAACTCACCAGCCCCCAGAGCTTGTAGGGATCGCCGCGGCAGAAGAAACGGATCGGCTGCACATCGTTTGGCTTGTCGGTGTAGATCCGGTGCAGCGTGTCGAGATCAAGCGACATGCTTCGCCCGTAGACGAAGGGGCCGACAAACTTGCCATTGTTGAAGAAATGGACGCGCTGTGGCGGCGAGTGGATGAAATCGACATTCCTGGTGTGCAGCCCGTAGGGCGCAATGAATTCGACGACGACAATCATGAGGTAAATGGCAAGCAGGAAGATACCGGAGGCAAGCGCCAGCCGGTGCTGCTTGAATTTCCACCACATCAATTGCTTCTGCGAGGCGAGATGGATGCGCGATTGCGCAGACGTCATCCCTTCGGTCGCCATGGGATCGAAGGGTGCGGTGGAAACATAGTGCGGCAGCGGTGCGCCGGGCGGTGGCAAGGGCGACATCTATTTGGTGCTCCTGCCTTGCAGGCGGATACGCGGATCGAGGAAACCAAGCGCGATGTCGGAGACGAGAACACCGATCACGTTGAGAAAGGCGAGAAACATCAGGAAGGAACCTGCCAGATACATGTCCTGGCTCTGAAGAGCCTTGATGAGCATTGGCCCGGTCGTCTCCAGCGAAAGCACGATCGCAACGATTTCCGCACCTGAGATGATTGAAGGCAGGATCGATCCGATATCGGCAACGAAGAAGTTAAGAGCCATGCGCAGCGGGTATTTCACCAGCGCGCGAAGCGGGTGAAGCCCTTTGGCGCGGGCGGTCACGACATACTGTTTTTGCATCTCGTCGAGCAGGTTGGCGCGAAGCCGCCGGATCATACCGGCCGTGCCTGCCGTTCCCACGATGATCACCGGTATCCAGAGATGCGAGAGGATCGAACGCGCCTTTTCCCAGCTCATCGGCTCGTTGAGGAACCTCTGATCCATCAAATGCCCGATCGAAACCCCGAACCAGATATTGGCGAAGTACATCAGGATCAACGCCAGCATGAAGTTCGGGACGGCGATGCCCAGGAGACCGAGAAAGGTCAGCCCGTAGTCTCCCCAACTGTACTGATGGGTCGCTGAATAGATCCCGATCGGAAATGCGATGAGCCAGGTCAAAAGGATGGTGGAAAAGGAGACGAGCATCGTCAACCAAAGGCGATCACCGACGACATCGGAAACCGGCAGCTGGTACTCGAACGAATAGCCGAAGTCCCCATGAAGCATGCCGCCAACCCAATAGACGTAGCGGACGATCTCGGATCTGTCGAAACCATACTGCTTGCGAAGCTCTTCGATCTCCTCAAGGTTGGCGCTTTCGCCCTGGGCGCGCAGTTCGGCGATCTGGCTTTCGAAGAAGTCACCTGGCGGCAGTTCGATGATCGTGAAGACCAGTGCCGAGATGATGAACAGCGTCGGCACCATCGCTGCGATGCGCCAAAGAATGTATTTCAGCATCCCTCAAGCCTCCTTGAACCAGAAGGCATCCGGCATATAGAGGCCGAGATAGGACGTTGGATCGAAACCATAGAGGGCCTTCTCAGGCACGTTCTGCAGCTTGGCGGATCTGAGGATCGGCTGCAGGGTGCCGTTGATGAGGCCGATCGAGAAGACCTGTTGGGTATAGAGCCCCAGCATCTGATGCCAGATCACTTCGCGCTCTTTAAACCTTGCGGTCTCGCCCCACTGTTGGAGAAGATCGACCAGCTGCTCCACTTCCGGCAGATCGGGAGCGCTGCCTTCCTGCCCAGCAGACAGGTGGTACATTCCCCAAAGCGGCCATTGCAGCTGATCGTCAAGCGTCGGTGCAAGCTGCCCGGGAGGCATGTCGGCGGTTGCGACGCCGTTCTCGATGCCGAACCAGATCGACATCATGATCGTGCCGCTCATGGCGCGGCTGCGAAAGACATCACGCTGCGAGGTGCGGGTATAGAGGGCGAGACCGACCTCGCGCCAATGGTCACGCACCAGTTCCAGCACGTCAGTGTCGAGATTGCTTTCCCCAGCCGTTTCCACGGTGATTTCGGCGCGGCGCCCGTCAGACAGCAGACGAATGCCGTCGTCGGCACGGTTCGTCAGTCCGAGCTCGTCCAGGAGCTTGTTTGCCTGATCCGGATCGTGGGCAATGAAGGCTTCGGCATATTCCGGCTTGAAAAGGGGGCTATCGGGCAAAACGGTATCAGCACTTGCCCTGCCAAGGCCGTAGAAGGCGACCATGTTGATCTCGTGCCGGTCGATCGCCATCGACAGCGCGCGGCGGAAGCGGGCTTCTCGAAACAGGTTACGCCAGACCTCGTCGGCGCAGTTGAGGTTTGGCAGCAGCGCCACGCGCGATCCGCGCACCTGCTTCCACAGGTTGACCTTCACCGGAAACCGCTTTTCGGCATCCTTAAGGAATGTGTAGTCGTTGAAGTCGACGCCCGTCGCCTGCAGGTCGGATTCACCGGCACCGGCCTTGGCAGCGATGATCGAGGACGAACTGACGTTAAGGATGAACTTGTCGATATAGGGCAGTTGCACGCCGTTCTCGTCGACCCGGTGGAAAAACGGGTTTCGCACGAACACGAACTGGTCGGCCGGCAGTGGCGTGGTGTTGCGCCATGGATCGAGCGTCGGCAAGTTCGGGTTTTCAGGGCGTGAGGAGCGCGACATCTTGATGTGCAAGTCCGCCCATTTCTTGACGCGGTTTTCCTTCATCAGCGCCGACAGGCGGAAGTCGTCCTGATATTTCTTGTGGAACTGCTTGAGATAGTGCCCTGGCCCGAAGATTACGAGCGGCAGTGGGCCGGCGAGCGCCGGCATGAACATCGGATTGGGTCGATCCCAGGTGTAGCGAACCGTCAAAGCGTCGAGCACTTCAAATTTCGGCAGCTTGCCGTGCGGTCGCAACTCAAGCGCGCCTCCCCCAGGCGTCAGATCCTTGCTGAGGATCACATCGTCCCACCAGTAGCGGAAATCGTCCACCGTAAAGGGTGCGCCATCGGACCAGCGGTGACCCTCGCGCAGATAGAAGGTGAAGACCGTGTCATCCTTGGATTCGAAGCCCATGAGAATATCCGGCTGGAACATCAGATGCTTGTCATAACCGACCAGGCGCGAATAGCCGTAGACGGTCATGTAGCGGATGTCCTTCTGGCTGCCGATGATCGTGCGAACCGTGCCGCCATAGACGCCGGGTTGCCGCCCCGCTTCCTTCATGTTGACGATGCGCGGATGCGTCGGCAGGCGATCCACCATCGGAGGAATGCGGCCCGCGCGCAACCAATCCCTGAGAAACTCCGGCTCAATGTCACGATCCGCCGCTGCCTCGACGAGGGAAGGCGCTATTGCCGAACCGATAACACCACCAAGAAATGTGCGCCGCGTTACCATGAGCGAAGCTCCTTTGCGTCGGCACCCTTGCGGGCCCGCACAAGATGGCCGTTGCCGAGATCGGCATAATCGAGCTCGGAAGCATCATCATGTTCCGCCGTAAAGGTAATGCCCCAGTTCTGCTTGTCTGCGGCGCCGTTTTTTCTCAGCGCCTCGAAATCGAGCGGCCGATTGAGGTCGGGGAAGGGGACTGCCGCCAACAGCGACTTCGTGTAGGGATGCACCGGATCACGCAAGATAATCTCGCGCGGGGCGATCTCGACGATGCGCCCCTTGCACATCACTGCGATGCGGTCGGCCATGTAGTCGACGACCGCCAGATTGTGCGAAATGAACAGGTAGGTCAGCCCGAGGTCCTTCTGCAGGTCCTTGAGCAGGTTGAGGATCTGTGCCTGAACGGAAACGTCGAGCGCCGATACCGGCTCGTCGAGAATGACAAGTTTCGGCCCAAGCGCAAGCGCACGGGCAATGCCGATACGCTGGCGCTGTCCGCCGGAGAAACTGTGCGGGTAGCGATTGAGGTAGCGCCGGTCGAGGCCGATCGCGCCCATCAACCCCTCCACCCTCTGCTTACGCTCCGCACCGTTCCCACGATCGTGAATCTCCAGCGGCTCGCTGAGGATATTGCGCACGGTCATGCGTGGCGACAGCGAGGAGACCGGGTCCTGGAAGACCATCTGTATCTTGGTGCGCAGCGCCTGCAGATCGTCACCGGAGACGGACAGGACGTCGATCACGTCCTTGCCATCGTTGAAAATGACCGAGCCGCCGTCCGGCGTCACGGCCCGCATCAATATCTTGCTGACCGTCGTCTTGCCGCATCCCGATTCACCGACGAGCCCCAGGCACTCCCCTCGGCGGATGTCAAAGCTGACATCGTCAACAGCGCGGACAAGGGCAGCTTCGCGCGTTCCAAAGAAGCCGCGGTTGCGGGTCTTGAACACCTTGGAGAGGTTGTTGACGGAAAGGAGGATCTCCGGCCCTTCGGCCTTCACCTTCTTCTTGCCGATTAAGGACTCCAGGTTAACCGGAACATCGCGCAACGCCTTAAGGCGCTCGCCCGGCTTCATGTCGAAATGCGGCACGGCCGCCATCAGGCCCTTGAGGTACGGATGCTGAGGGTTGCGGAAGATCGACTCGACCGGTCCCGCCTCCATGATCTCACCGTGATAGATCACCACCACCTCGTCTGCCATGTTGGCGACGACGCCGAGATCGTGGGTGATCAGCAGCATCGCCATTCCGAGCTTGTGCTGGAGGTCACGCAACAGCTCCAGGATCTGCGCCTGAATTGTCACGTCGAGGGCGGTTGTCGGCTCGTCGGCGATCAGCAGCGCCGGATTGCAGATCAGCGCCATGGCGATCATCGCGCGCTGGCGCATGCCGCCCGAGAGTTCGAAGGGGTACATCTCGAAGGTGCGCTTCGGGTTGGCAAAGCCCACGAGACCCAGCATCTCCTCGGTCTTCTCGCGTGCTTCCTTCTTGTCGGCCTCCGTGTGGATGAGGAGCGCTTCTCCGATCTGATTGCCGACGGTGTGGAGCGGCGACAGCGAGGTCATCGGCTCCTGAAAGATCGTCGTCATACGCCGGCCGCGCAGGTCACGCATCTCAGCGCTGTCGCGCGAATATTGCAGAATATCGGTCGTTTTGCCGTCCAACGGATCGGTGAAGAGAATGCGCCCTTCCGCTCTCGCCGGGTTCGGGAGAATCCCCATTATGCTCTGGCTGATGACCGATTTGCCCGAGCCGGATTCTCCGACGAGCGCGGTGACCTTGCCCGGCAAAATACGAATATTCGCGTTCTTTACGACGCGCAGGCGATCGCCGAAAACCGAGAAGGAAACGTCGAGGTTCTCGATGCGCAAAAGATCCGAGGCGGACGCCATACCAATGAAATTCCCCAGTTTTTCTTTGTTCCCGTTAAGGCACACTATCGTACCGCAATCGGGGTGTCCAGTTGATGACGGACACGGAAAAACTGGCGCATTTCATACGCTGGACAAGTTCAAACCTCGACTGTCTCTGGGGTTGCCAGCACCCCTATTGAATGAACTCCTCCACCGTTGGTTTCTTGGCCTGCTTGCGAGCATCACGATGAAGCAGGATGACCTGCTCCGCCTCAGAAAGTGCGGCTGGTACGACGTCCCGGAAGTTCTCTTCGACATGCAGGACAGACGCCGGCACGTGCGGCTGCAGAACCGTGACCTTCTGGCGGATGCCGCGCAGCTTTTCTTCTCCCAAGGTGCGCCACTCGCCACCGCAGTAGCCGGCGAAAGCCTGGCTTGCGACCACCTCGCTCGAGTATTTCTTCGTCAGCGATTGCAGGCGCTGGACCTCGTTGACAGCAGAGCCGAAGGCCGAAAACGTCAGCCGGTCCTTGAGGCCGACATTGCCGAACATCACATTGCCGACGTGCAGGCCGATCCCGTAGGAAACCTTGCTCAAGCCCGCCTCCAATCGTTCCCGGTTCAATTCCGCAACCCGGGCTTGCGCCTGATGGACCGCAGAAAGGGCGGCCTGACAGGCAATCTTGGAGGGATCCTTGTGCCGGCCGCAGGGATAGACCGCCAGGAAGCCGTCCCCGAGGAAACTTAGGATCTCACCACCATTGCGATTGAACGGCGCCGCGATTGCGTCGAAGAACTGGTTCAGCGTATCGATGTAGGCCTGCCGGCCTTCCTTTTCGGCATACACGGTCGACTGGCGCATATCGCCCATAACGAGAGCGGCACGGATCGTCTCGCCGTCGCCGCGACGGATCTGGCCATTCAACACCCGCTTGCCGGCATCGCCGCCCAGATAGGTGGTCAGCATGTTGTTGGCGAGCTTGCCGAGAACTGCCATCTTGGCCGCAACGGCAAGGTGGTTCTGCATACGCAGCAGCGCATCGATCATGTCGTCGGAAAAACCGGTATGGCTGTCAGTCGACCACGATCCCATCATCCCCTGCACCGAGCCATCGCCGAACGGTTGGACGAACGCCAAATAGTCGGTGATGCGCTCTTCGCGCAGATCGACGAAGACCGGAAACTCGGCTGCCCCATCGGCTGGGATGCGACGGCGGATGTGCTGGAGGTTATTGTCCAGGAGGTAGTAATACGGGCTCTGCAGAAAGCGGTCTGGTTTCTGCCCTGCGGTATGGCGATATCCTTCGATCGTCACGCCGCTTGCGCGTCGCCATGTGAAGCTCAGCGCATCGTAGAGCGGATGCAGCATGGAAAATGTGAGATGCACGCGCGCGATCGGCAGGCCGGCCGCCGCGATGCGTTCGCAAAATCCGCGAACGACGCTCTCTAGATCATCCCCGGCCAACGAGGAATTGGTCAGCCATTCAGCGACCCGATCCAACAAAATAGAGGAGACGCTGGATTCGATCGTGCCCATTCTCGGTAGTATCCTCATAAAGGACGTCCACTCCTGAAAAGCGTCAGCGACCCAGCCTGCAGCAATGCCGTGCGCAGGGCGGGTAGGAGGATGGACGAGCGGTAATATTGTGTCAACGATCTGCCGGGAGCCCGGCAGCGGCACCTGTCAAACCCTTGATAAAGCGGGCAGGATAGGCAGTCCTTTCTCGCGGTTCGTTATTCAACGTAGATAGGCATGGGGCAAACCCCAAACAATGGCATCTGCACATTTTCTGGCATTGCGATGGCTCTCTTCGGGCACACCGGGTCTTTTTGGTCACACCGGTCAGACCTGCGGGGTGATCGCGGCGCATCCTTGGCGCGAGTTTCACGATTGCGTCGTGGGCAGTGATTTGCGGGCGGGTTTCAATTGCCACGGTCTTCCATTAGATCAGGGTACCGTTCAGCACTCAGATGAGACCTGCCTTGGCCAGTTCCTTTGCCTACGACATCCTTTCAAGCAAGATCGAAACCCGCAGCGCCCGAGCCGGCGTCATAGGCCTCGGCTACGTCGGCCTGCCGCTGGCAATCGCCATTGCCCGCAGCGGTTTTGTCGTTACCGGCTTTGACATCGACGCCAAGAAGATCGTCGCGCTCGAGGCGAGGCGTTCCTACATCGATTCTGTCGGAAGCGACGATCTCGCTGCCGAAATTGACGGCGGGCGCTTTTCTGCCACAACGGACTTTGCCAAGCTTGCGGCCTGCGATGTCATTGTCATCTGCGTGCCGACGCCGCTCACCAAGCACCGCGACCCTGATCTTTCCTTTGTCGAGGAAACGTCCCGCTCGATTGCCGAGCATCTGCGAGCCGGCCAGCTTGTGGTGCTGGAATCGACGACTTATCCGGGCACCACGGACGACATCGTCAAGGTCATCCTTGAGAAGACCGGTCTGAAATCGGGCAGCGACTTCTTCGTCGGCTTTTCGCCCGAACGTGAGGACCCGGGCAATCAGCACTATCACACGGCGACCATTCCAAAGGTCGTCGCCGGCGACGGTGCACAGGCGCTGGCGCTGATGACGAGCTTTTACGGCGCGGCGGTCAAAACCGTCGTTCCGGTGTCTTCCAACGCAACCGCAGAGGCCGTCAAGCTGACGGAAAACATCTTCCGGTCGGTCAACATCGCGCTCGTTAACGAGCTGAAGACCGTCTACGCCGCCATGGGGATCGATGTCTGGGAAGTGATCGACGCTGCAAAGACCAAGCCATTCGGCTACATGCCCTTCTATCCCGGCCCCGGCCTCGGCGGCCACTGCATCCCGATCGATCCCTTCTACCTCACCTGGAAATCCCGCGAATACGAGTTGCCGACGCGCTTCATCGAACTCGCCGGTGAGATCAATTCGGCCATGCCGCGTTACGTCGTCGGCAAGCTTGCCGAAGCACTCGACATCCGCGCCGGCAAGGCCCTTAGCCGCTCACGGGTCCTGGTTCTCGGCCTTGCCTACAAGAAGAACGTCGCCGACATTCGCGAGAGCCCTTCGCTACGCCTGATGGAGCTCATCGAAGAGCGCGGCGGCAAGGCCGATTATCACGATCCCCATGTCGCCGAGATTCCGTCGACACGCGAATACCAGCATCTGAAGGGCCGGACGTCAATGACCCTGACGCGGGAGACTTTGGAAACCTACGACGCCGTTCTCGTGGCAACCGACCATGATCAGCTCGACTATGCGGTCATCGCAAGCAGTGCCGCGCTGATCATCGACACGCGCAACGTTTTCGCGCGTCTCGGGCTGCGCGCCGATCACATCGTCAAGGCGTGATGTTGACCGCAGACAGCTTCTTGCCTGTGATCTGGCTCGCGGCGACGGCGTAGCCGCCGCTGGCGCCATCGATGAAGTGCACGTGATCGCGCGAAAGCGGCGTGGGAACAAAACAGGTCATCAGCGCTGAAGCCTGCCGGTGAAGACCAAAACGAGCAATGCCCTTCGCTTTCGCCTCTTCGAGGAGCGCCTCAATGCGGCCGAGATGTTGCGCGTCGACATCGATCGTCATCTTCAGGCCATCGTCGAACTTGCGAAAGTCAGAGTTTCCGGAAACGTCCTGCGTGTAACGCCGGGCATCGAAGCCGAAGAACTTGGCGCCCAGCCTGTGCAAGACGACCACGAGAACGATTTGAAGCATGATGAACAGCTTCTGCTTCAACCGCTTTCCCGGCATTGCTGTTGCCCGCGCCTCTCGATCGACGCCCCTCATCGAAAAGGCAAATTCGGGGCCGTCCGGAGGAACCGGGTGGCCGCCGCGGCCCTGCTCTGCAGAGATGGCCACCACCTCCATCACGAGCTTGCGGAACGCCGCGCTGGGGCGACCGCCCTCGGCCGGTACGGCGATAATGGAGACAATCTCGCCGTTGTGTGCCGCGATTGGGCTCCATCGGCACGACAGACCGGTCAGATCCGGCCGTGTGCCGGGCGGTGAGGCGTCAACACCATAGCGTCCGCTCTTCATCTGGCGTTCGGCCCAACTGGCTCCACCGCCGGCAAACATCGCATAGGTGACGAACGGGCTGGCAGCATGACGCGCGACGCGAACGTCCAGGCCTTCCTTGCGAATATCGGTGAGAGGCACGACCGCAATGCGCAGCGTCAGGCCCATTTCCTCCTCAACCCATCGCTGCGCCGCCGCCAATGCGCCACGCGCTAAACCCTCCAGTCCTCCCGGCAATGCGACCACGGCGCCATCGCCGCCGAACACGAACGGGTAGTCGCCCTTGTCAACCGCATTCAGCACCGCCGAAATGACGCTGACGCCGGCCATGTTCACGTCCTTGTAGCGGCCGGCCGCGATCGCCTGCGTCGAACCGACGATGTCGGCGAGCGCCAGGAACCAGCCGTCGGGGAGCGGGTGATAGTTGCTGGTATCGGTGACGCGCTCGAAGTCGGTGAAAACCGGCACGTCGGCAAAGAATCTTTCATTTGATACGTCGTTCATGTGAGAAGCCTAGCACAGACCTATGCTGCGACTGCAACGCCATTTTGCATCTACGGCAATCGACTTCATACGGTTTCATGTGTTAGCACCGATGTCGAAAATTAGTGAATGGACAAGGACATAGATGAGCCGCCTGGACAGCTTTATCCGCCGCTTAACGGCTCAGCGCGACATATTGAATGCAATCGTCGCCCTCGTGAACGGCACCGAAGGTCCGGTTCTGGAATTTGGCCTCGGCAATGGCCGCACCTATGATCATCTGCGCGAGCATTTTCCGGATCGTCGCATCATTGCCTTCGATCGCGAGGTCCGCTCCTATTCGTCTTCGACGCCGCCGGCGGAGAACATGGTGACCGGCGATATCCGCAAATCCGGCCAGGCTTTCGTTGGTATCGGGGCAGCACTCGCGCATGCCGATATCGGCACCGGGCACGACGAGATCGACGCCATCACGCTGACGTGGCTGCCGCAACTCATGGTCGGTGTGCTTGCCAGGGATGGTATCGCGGTCAGCGGCCTGCCGCTGGAGCGCCCGGAACTCGAGCCACTGCCCTTGCCCGCCGGCGTCAAGGAAGGCCGCTACTTTCTCTATCGGCGGACGTGATCAGGCAAGAAAGAGCACGTCATACTGCTCGATGCTGCCCGGCAGGTCGATGACTTTCATCTCCTGCTCGTCCTCCTCGAAGAAGACCAGGCAATTCTCGTAGAAGGCGGAAAGCGTCTTGATGAACTCGCGTGTCTGTTCCGGACCGTAAAAAAGCGGCGTGAACTCCATGTAGAGCGGCACGCGGCGTGACAGGAGCGGCGTCATCGAGCGGCAGGCAATCGGTTCATAGCCCTCGATGTCCATCCAGACGAGGCCAATATCGGCAGGATCGATGCAAAGCTCGTCCAGGATCTGCATCACCGGCTTGACCGGGACGCTCGTCTTCCGGTCTGTGGCGCTCTTTCGAAACGCGCTGCTTTTTCCATGATTGTTGGCGTTCATGTAGAAGTCGATCTCGCCCGCTGTCGCCCCGGCGGCGCAGTGGACCAGCGTTACCATTCCCTCGAGCTTGTTCTGGCGGATATTGGTCTGCAACAGCGGGAAGTTGCGCGGGTCGGGCTCGACGCTGACGATGCGCGCATAGGCGCCGCTCAGCGCGAAGTAGACGGTCTGCGTGCCGATGTTGCCGCCGATCTCCAGAAGACAGCCATGTTTGTGCATCAAGCCGCGCTCGCGCAGCACGGTGATCAAACGGTCGACATGCTCGCGCTCAAAGTGTCCCTTTCGAAAAACCTTGCGCCCGATGTAGTCCGACGGCGAAAAGGTCATCAGGTGATCGCCCGCATCGACCGTCATTGCAACGACGCGTGGCCCGAGATTTTCGATCAGCAACCGCCGCCCGGTGCGGGTATTGAAGAACCTTTTGGCAATTGCATTGCGCGCCCTACGCAGGCGCTTCTTCCAGAATTTGGCCCTGAACCAGTCGCGGCTCGTCATGCATCTTTTCCTTCGACCAGTTCGGCGGCTTTGTCACTCGGAATGACATAGACTTTCAAGGGCAGGGCGCGACCGCGCACACTGATTTCACGGCTTTCCACACCGGCCGTATCCGCTCCGGAAAGGTTTGCGACCGTTTCGGAAATGACGATGGCCGCATCGAATTCCTTGGCCGCAGTCTCCAGCCGGCTTGCCACATTCACCGTATCGCCGATTGCGGTGAGGCTGCGCACCCGGCCATAGCCGAGCGTTCCGACGACGGCCGGGCCCGTATGAATGCCGATGGCGATGTGAAGCGGCATGGAAAGTTCGTCCGAAAGTTCGGCGCCGAGCTTTTCGATGTCGCGCACGATGGCCGCCGCCGCGGCAAGCGCCTGGCGACACGCCTCTTGCGGCGAGCTACCGATGCCGAAGAGTGCCATGGCGCCGTCCCCGATGAACTTGTCTATGCGCCCGCCGGACTTCTCTACGGCGTTGCCGACCAACGCAAAATAGCGGTTGAGCAGAAACACGATGTCGAAGGGCAGGCGCGTTTCCGTCAATGAGGTGAAATGGCGGATGTCGCAGAACAGAACGGTGATCTCGCGCTCGCGTCCAGGGCTCGTCTCCTGGGTGTTTGGCGGCAATGTCGTTTCCGTCGCCGCAATGAGCAGCGGCGCGACTGTCACGTCGTGCGTCGGTCGCAGTTGGCAGGCAAGCCGTACGTCGGCGGCGGCTTTGATCCGTTTGAGCGTCGATTGCTCCAGCTTGTCAGGCGGCGGCAGGTCGTCAAACCGGCTCAGAATCTGGACCCGGCAGGTCGAGCATTGCCCTTTTCCGCCGCAGACAGAATAGTGCGGCAGGCCGCCGAGCCGGCTTGCCTCGAGAACGGTAAAGCCACGCGGCACGCTGATGGCCTCACCGCCCGGATAGCGCACCGTGACTTGATTGACCCGCTCGCGCCAACGTCGCCAGGAGCGGGCACCGACGACGATCAGCAGCGCGCCGGAAAAGGACCCGTAAAGTCCCGCGCGGACCATGGCGAGTTGACGCTGCGCTTCCGGGTCCGAGTAGTGGCGGGTGTTGAGATTGTCGCGGTAGCGATCGGTGTTGACCATTCCCTCATAAGCGGGTTCTGCGATCGTCCGGCCCATTTCGATGAAGCCGAGGATGGCAAGAACGGGCAGCAGGATCGCAACGGCAAGGAAAAGGGCGGCGATGCTGCCATACCAGGGCCTATAGCGCAGCCAAAAATGCAGACCGATGCAGCCGTGGATCCAGACGGCGAGCAGTGCGGCGACCTGGCGCCATCCGCTCGCCGGCGCCGTGATCCACAAGAGACGAACGATTGTCTCGTAGTCGTCCCGGTAGTGGAAGAGCGTATGGGCGATGCGGGTGCCGATGACATGGTCCATCAACAGCAAGGGGATGGAGATCCCAAGCACGATCTGAGCCATCTCGCCGGCCGGCATCACCAGGCTGCGACGCATATAGACAGCGCGCAGAACCAGCGTGATGTGAACGAGGACGGCCCCGTAAAACACCGTCGTTCCCAAAGGGTTGCGCCAGACCGCCAGAAAAAGCCTTCGCCCATCGTCGGCGGCCGAGACGGAAATAAGACCCAGCGCATGGTTGGACAGATGCAGCAGCACGAAGAAAAACATAACGAGCCCGGAGCCGAGCCGAGCTCGTCTGATCGAGCGCTCTGAAAAAATACTGGTGGCAGCGATCGTCGCCATTCATTCCCGTTCTTGAATATCAAATGACAAATGCAATAGAGATGACGGAATTGAGGTGGAATTGCCGCCACTGCGATTGCGATCGCCTTTCACATGTTATCAGCAAAACTCAAGGGAGCTGACAATAGCGGAATTTCTCGTGGCAAGCCCAGACATCGATTGTAAACAGTGTGTGTCGGCGGAGGTAGGACAATGCGGGTTGCGTTCTTCGCACCGTTGAAATCGCCGGACCACCCTGTTCCGTCCGGCGACCGTTTGATGGCGCGCCTGCTCATGCGGGCCCTGGAGCTTGCCGGGCATTCCGTCGAGATCGTCTCGGCATTCCGCAGCTTTGCCGCGACGCCCGAAGAGGCGACCCGGCGACTGTCAGCCGCACACGTGGAACTGCAGCGCCTGCGCAACGACTGGTCCAGTCAGCAGCGGCCAGATCTGTGGTTCTGCTACCATCCATACTACAAATCGCCCGATCCCTTCGGACCGACACTGTGCCGGGAATTCGCCATTCCCTACGTCACAGCCGAGGCATCCTATTCGGCCAAGCGAGATGCAAGCGAATGGGCGCCGCTGCAGCGGCTGGTGGTGGATGGCGCCCGCGACGCCGCCGTCAACATCGTTTTGACGGAGCGTGACAGGGCGGGTCTGATTAAGGCCCTGCCAACAGGTTCATTCGCCGCGCTTAAGCCTTTCATCGACACTGCGCTTTTCGAGACCGCCTTGCCTCAGGCTAAGCCACAACGCCTGATCGCCGTCGCGATGATGCGCGGCGGCGACAAGATGCAGAGCTACACGATGCTCGCCGAGGCGCTGGGGCTCCTTCGGGATCGTCCCTGGACACTGGCAATCGCCGGGGATGGGCCGATGCGGGCCGACGTGGAGCGGTTGCTTGGCGTGTTCGAACCGGATCGCATCGAATGGCTCAAAGAGCTGAGCGCCGGCGAGATCGCTGATGAGCTCAGCCACTCCGGCATCTATGTGTGGCCGGGTTGCGGAGAAGCCTACGGACTTGCTTACCTGGAAGCCCAGGCGGCGGGGTTGCCGGTGGTCGCCCAGAGGACCGCTGGCGTTCCGGAGGTGGTTATCGACGGCATCACCGGCGATCTGACACCCCAGGCAGATGTGCCGGCCTTCGCAGCGGCAATCGCGGCTTTGCTTGACGATCCCGTCAGGCGCTCGACAATGGGGACACGTGCGCGTCACTTCGTTCTGAAAGAGCGCTCTATCAAGGTCGCGGCGACAGCGCTCGACACCATTTTGCGGACTTACGTGAGACAAGAAGCATGACCGACGATCAGATCTGGACCCCACTGCGACAGGAGCTGGACCGCTGGCGGGCAGCAGGTTGCCAGGCACGATTTTGGTTGCGCGACGACGATGCCACCGAGCCGACTGACGCACTCGAAACCCTGCTGGAGGTCACTCGCCGGGCTTGCCTCCCGCTAACAATTGCGGTCATTCCGGCCTCTACCGGAGAAGCCCTGGCGACACGTCTGTCTGGAGAAGGCCACATCCTTGTGGCCGTGCACGGCTGGTCGCATGCAAACCATGCCGGCCCAGACGAAAAGAAACAGGAACTCGGCCGCCACCGGTCGGCCGACGTCGTGCTCGGGCAATTGCACGATGGACTTGTCGCCCTTCAAGGCCTTTACGGCCCAAGGCTGGTCCCGATGCTGGTGCCGCCCTGGAACAGAATAAGCGAGGCACTGGTCCCCCAACTTGGCGCGCGGGACTTCAAAGCTCTGTCGATATTCGGCAGGGCTGAGGCCGGCGGTCCGATCCGCCTGTTGAACACGCATGTCGACGTTGTCAACAGCCGCAAACAGCGCGGGAACCGGCCGCATGGCGATCTGGTCGCAGACCTGGTCGCGCAATTGCAGGCTCGCTTTGCAAAGGACGATGAGCCGGTCGGCATACTCACCCACCATCTGGTGCATGGCGCGTCGGAATGGGAGTTCCTGACCCGTCTCTTCCAAGAGACCGGGCATCATCCGGGCGCCGCCTGGATGTCGGCGCGCGATCTGCTTGGCTAGATTTCGAGGACCTGATTGTCCCTTGCGGCGAAAGCTCCTCGGAACGAAGCCTGTGCCTCGTGTTCCATCCGCTCCAGCTGGGTATCTGTTCGCGAGGGTGCATGGTGGAACAGGGCAAACTGCTTGGTGCCGGCCATCTTGGCGAGTTCGACACCATGCTGCCATGTGGAATGGCCGAAGCCCTTGAAGCGCTGCATCTCGTCTTCGTTGTAGGTGCAGTCGTAAACGGCAAGATCGACGTCTTTCATCATCTCCAGCGCAACCGGATCATAGACGCCGGGAATATGCTCGATGTCGTAGATCAGCGCCACGGAGCGTCCCTTCCATTCCACACGGTACCCGATCGCCCCGCCGGGATGGTTCAGCATGAAGGTCTTGATCTTGATGCCGGGCCGTGGCTCCAGCGTCTGACCCGCATGAAAGTCGCGAAAGCTCATCGTCGCCTGGCAGATGTCGGTTTTGACAGGGAACCATGGCGGGCTGATGAACTGCTCGATCATCTCGCGGGTGCTCATCTTTCCGTCAAGATGGCCGGACCAGATCGTCAGGTCGATGGTGGGATAGTAAATCGCCTTGAAGAACGGCAGGCCGATGATGTGGTCGTAGTGACAGTGACTGAAAAACAGGTCGACATTCCGGACGTCCTCATTCAGCATGGCAAGCCCGGCTTCGCGTACGCCTGATCCGGCGTCGAAGATCATCCGGTGTTCACCGCAGCGAATTTCGATGCACGAGGTGTTGCCGCCGTAGCGATCGAATTCGGGGCCCGAGACCGGGATGCTGCCGCGAACGCCCCAAAACTTTACCTGAAACAGATCTTTACTCATCGCGTCTTCAAAATGGGCCGACCCCACAACGCCATCGTAATCATACTTTGATGAACAAGCGAAGCGCTGATTTCCATAGGCTGCCCTGTATCCTTCATACCGTTTCTACCAGCTGCCAGCAGAATGGTAGATATTCCTAAGCAATCGGTTTTCACGTCAGAACGCAACTGCTTATGGTTTGTTTTTGGTGAACGGAGGATGACGCCTGGCAAGACAAAAGCGGCACGTTCCGCATTTCTTGTCTATTAAATGGTTTCTCAACTGCGCGAATACAATTGTCGGCTCCTGCGTCGATAGTATGAGAACGCCAGGCGCGGGCAGGACGCTTCTGTTGGAACCGCAACGCGACGTGGTCGCGAGTTAGTGCAAACCGCCCACGCCCAGCAGACGCTCGACGGCATCCTGGTCGTCCGACAGCGTCTTCGGCGTGCCAGCCCAGGCAAGCCGCCCGCGCTCAAGCACGATCACATGATCGGCAAAGTCGAGCGCGCTTTGGATGCGCTGCTCCACAAGAAGAATGGTCATATCACCGGTCTTTGCAAGTTCGGCGAAGGCCGCCATCAGTTCCTCGCAAATGACGGGCGCCAGCCCCTCGAGTGGCTCGTCCAGCAGAAGTACCGACGGGCGGCCGAGGATCGTGCGCGCCGTGGACAGCATCTGCTGTTCGCCGCCCGAAAGCTGGTTGCCGAGGTTTCGGCGTCGCTCCTTCAAACGCGGAAACATGTCGTAGGCTTCTTCCAGGGCGGTCTTGGCGCGGCCTTTCAGGCCGACGAAGAGGTTTTCCTCCACTGTCAATGTAGGGAAGACGCAGCGCGCCTGCGGCACATAGCCCAATCCCTTGTGAAGATCGGACTCTTGCGTCAGGTCGCCCGGCGCGAAGAACTTGATGCCGGCATCCTTGAGGCCATTTTCGTTGTAGGCCTTGACGAAGCCGAGGGTGGTCGGACCGGACGGCAGGAAGGCGAAGACCCCTTTCGCACCGGAATCCTTGATGCGCTGCATGATCGGGCTGAAGTCGTTGGTCGACAGCGGCATGCGGATTGCCTCGACCACCTGCCCGCCTTCCTTCTCGAACGCCGCCTTAAAGGCATTCTCGGCATCGACACCGGGGCCGTAGTCGCTGACGACAGAGATCACCTTGGCGACGCCGGCATCATGGGCAACCTTGGCGATCGGGGTGGAGGTCTGCCAGGTCGTGAAGGAGGTGCGCACCACCAGCGGGCTCTTTGTGACAATCGCCGATGTGGCGGCGTTCATGATGACGAGCGGCGTATTCGCCTGCTTGAGGATCGGCGTCACAGCCATGGCGTCAGGCGTGAAATAGAAGCCGGCGAGATACTGCACCTTTTCCTTGACGACCAGTTCCTGCGCCAAGGCCTTGGATTGCGCCGGATCGGCGGCGGGAAGGTCGCGATAGATCACCTCCACGGTATTGTCGCCGATCTTGTTGCCGTTGATCGTCATGTAAGCGTCGATGCCGGCCTTGAAGTTCTTGCCCTGCAGGGCGAATGGACCCGAGAACGGCCCGACGACACCGACCTTTATGGTATCGGCATAGGCCGCTGTGCTCATGACGATTGCCGCAACGGCGGCCAGGACAAACCGTTTCATAAATCCTCCCATTGACGATGGCGCACTCCTACGCCGGATTAGCCCAGAGCTAAAACTTTGGCGATAGTGTCTCATTCAAAACGGTAATGTAAAATGAAATAAAAGGCGAAACTCATAGTTCAGGGGTTATGATTTTGCGGCGCCAATTCGCCGTATATTGCCCGTCAGCTCGAATGCCAGACGCAGCGAAGCGGCCGTAGCCATAACCATTTGCGGCAGAATGAGCCATTCCAGCGTCCAGGCCGCACCGGAGCGCTCCTGCTCGTGCACGAGCGACTGATGAATACCGGAAAGCTGGGTTGCGTTGAAACGCGCAAGGGCAACCAGAGTTTCGGCCGCGACTGGGTTCTGCTTGTGGAACATGGCGGACGAACCACCGCCACCGGCAAGCCCGATCTCATCGCCGGCCTGCGCCAGAAGCGCAATATCCTGGCCAAACTTGCCAAGACTTCCGCTGATGAGGGAAAGCAGACTGGCGAGATCTGCTATTAACCCGCGCTGGCTTTGCCACTGCGGCTCGTCGCCAAGCCCGAGCTCCTGAGCAAGAGCGGCCCGTATGGGCGGCGCCTTGTCCTTAAGCGTCTCAAGCGTTCCGGCGGCGCCGCCGAACTGCACAAGAAACCGCTGTTCGGTCAGCCTGTCGCGATAGCCCTCGAGCGGCGCGCGCCAGGCCCGGAGACGATCGGACACGGTGATGGCAATGGCCGCCTGCATGCGTGTGCGCCCCATCAGGCGGGCCTTGCCAAACCTCGCGTCGAGGTCGTCGAATGCTTGTGCGATCTTTGAAAGGCGGTTCGAAAACAGGAACGCGACGGCCTTCAGCCGAACCATCAGGCTGGTGTCGATGACATCCTGGCTGGTGGCGCCGAGGTGAACACAATCCGAAAACGGGCTGCCCACGGCTTTGCGAAGCTGTTTGACGAGATCGGCAACGACAACGCCATCGCAGGCCGTGGCGGCTCTGAGCTGGGAAAGATCCGGTTCAAATGTGGCGCAAACGACACCGATCCGGCGAGCCGCATCAGGCGAAATCAGACCATGGACCGCCTCGGCCTTGGCGAGGGCGGCCTCAAAAGCAAGCATGGCGCGAATATCCGCATCAGCAGAGAAATACGACGCCGTTTCGCCATCGCCGAGCAGGCCGCAGAGGAAGGGGTGATCGAAAGGTGAGATGGTCATCGGCGTCTTTCTTGCAAGGACCGATAACTGCGCCGGGAATCGTCGCGTTTACTAGGTCCCGCACCAGCTTGCGGGTCAGATATCCAGGAACACCGTCTCCCTGTCTCCCTGGAGCCGGATGTCGAAGGTGTAGGTCGATCCTTCACGCGTGGCGATCAGCGTATCGACGCGCTCTTTCTGCTCGATGCGCATGAGGAGCGGATCTGTCTTGTTTGCCTCGGTCTCTTCGGGGAAATACATGCGCGTATGCAGGCCGATGTTGATGCCGCGCGCGACGATCCAGAAAGTGATGTGCGGCGCCATCTCGCGGCCGTCCTTGAAAGGGACGCGGCCGGGCTTGATCGTGTCGAAAACGAAGACGCCGTCGTCGGCGCGTGTCGCACAACGCCCCCAGCCGGAGAAGTTCGGATCGGTCGTACCACGCATGTCAGAGGGGCTATTGTAGAGGCCGGCGCTGTCTGCCTGCCAGATTTCGATAACTGCATCGCGTACCAACGCGCCGGCACCATCAAAGACGCGGCCGCTGACGCTGATGCGCTCGCCAAGCGTTTTGTCGTTGACCATCACCGTGCCAAGGTCGGCCTCGTAGACGCCGTTGATATCGCACACGTTCGGGGTCAGACCAATATGGACATAGGGACCCGCCGTCTGCGAAGGCGTTTCCTTCAGGTAGCCGAGTTGCTGTACCATCAGTTCCCCTCCGGCCGGTTTTCGAACATCGTCGAGCGGCGACCGCGCAGCACGATGTCGAATTTATAGGCGCGTGCATCCATTGGAATTGTGTTGCCCCAGTCGAGCGGCGCAATCAATTGCTCGATGGCGCGCTTGTCGGGGATCGTGCCGACGATTGGACACTTCCAGATCATCGGATCCCCCTCGAAATACATTTGTGTGATCAGGCGCTGGGCAAAGCCGTGGCCGAAGATCGAGAAGTGGATATGGGCCGGTCGCCAGTCATTGACACCGTTCGGCCAGGGATAGGCGCCCGGACGAACGGTACGGAACGCATATTGACCGTCTTCATCGGTGATGGAGCGCCCACAGCCGCCGAAGTTCGGATCGATGGCGGCAAGATAGGTTTCCTTCTTGTGGCGGTAGCGGCCGCCGGCATTGGCCTGCCAGAATTCAACAAGCGCACCGGGCACCGCCCGGCCGCGTTCGTCAAGCACGCGGCCATGAACCACGATGCGCTCGCCGATGGCGCTCTCGCCTGGCTTGGCGAAGTTGTGGATCAGGTCATTGTCGAGTTCGCCGATCATCGAATGGCCAAAGACAGGACCGGTGATCTCCGAGATCGTGCCGTCGAGCGAAAGCAGGGCGCGCTGCGGCGAGCGCAGGACCGACGTCTTGTAGCCGGGGGTGAAGGCGGGCGCGTGCCATTCTCGGTCACGTGCAAAGAAGGCGCCGGTTTCGGGCATGCGGTTAGGGAGGTCGGACATCCTATGCCTTTCAGGCCGCCTTGCCGGCGTCCATCTGTTCGAAAACATGCTTGGCGATCTTGATGGCGTGATTGGCAGCGGGAACGCCGGCATAAATCGCCACATGCAGCAGCGCTTCGCAGATGTCGTCACGAGAGGCGCCGGTGTTGGCGGTGGCGCGAACGTGCATCGCCACCTCGTCGTCCTGGCCGAGCGCGGCTAAGACAGCGATGGTCACGATCGATCGCTCGCGGCGCGTTAGCGTCGGACGCGACCAGACGTGTCCCCAGGCGGCTTCCGTGATCAGGTCTTGAAACGGCTTGTCGAACGGCGTCGAGCTTGCCACGGCGCGGTCGACATGGGCGTCGCCGAGCACGGCACGGCGCGTGGCCATCCCTTGCTCAAAGCGCTCCGATGACGGGAGTTCACTCATGGGTTGTTTTCTCCATGCAATGCGGGTCCGATGAATGCCCTGATGATTGCGGTCAGCACGTCCGGCTGCTCCACGCAAGGGATATGGCCGGCGTCGCGGATAATCTCGAAGGAGGCATTGGGAATGAGCTTGGCGGTCGACTTCACGAGGTCAGGCGGCGTGGAGCCATCCTGGTCTCCGACAATGCAGATCGTCGGAACACTGATCTTGGCAGCCGCCTCCGTATAGTCGGCATCGCGGATCGCCTCGCAGGTGGCGAGATAACCTTCCACCGGCTGGCGCACGAGCATATTGCGATAGCCGTGATAGGCCGTGTTCTCCGGTCGCCGGAAGGCCGGCGTGAACCAGAGCTCCATGACGCCATCGACGATACTGCCGATCCCCTTGCTGGCGACGGTGGCAATCCGGGCATTCCAGCTCTCGGCCGTGCCGATCTTGTGGGCGGTGTCGCACAGGATCAGCCCCTGCACCATGTCTGGACGCGCCCTATAGAGCGCCTGCGCGATCAGCCCGCCCACGGAAAGCCCGCACATGAAAGCCCGCTTCACCGCCAGAAGATCGAGCAGACCGGCAAGGTCTGAGGCATGGTCCTCGATCGAATAGGGGACCTGGCCGACATCGGAAAGCCCGTGGCCGCGCTTGTCGTAGACAACGATCGCATAGTCCCCGGCCAGCCGGACGATGACGTCACGCCAGATGCGGAAGTCCGTCCCGAGTGAGTTGGCAAAGACGATGACTGGCTTGTCGGGGGGACCTCCAATCAGCTGATAGTGGATCGCAATGTCGTTGATGCGGGCAAATTGCACGGCCAATCTCCTCTCCGCGCACATCCAACACGTCGCGGTCGACTGATGAAAGATCCTGCGCAGACCCAGGTTCAAATTGAATGTTTAATCTGGTTAGGTAAAATGATATTTCGTGGCATTTCGATAACTCGGGAGTTATGAAACGTGGTCGACAGTCGCGTAAAGTTTCGTCATCTGCAGACGTTTGTCGAGGTCGCGCGTCAGAAAAGCGTGATGAAGGCTGCCGAACTGCTCAATGTCAGCCAGCCGGCGGTGACAAAGACGATCCGCGAGCTGGAAGACGTGCTGGGCGTCGCGGTCTTCGAGCGCGATGGACGCGGCATCAAGATCACCCGCTATGGCGACGTCTTTCTCCGCCACGCGGGGGCGGCACTGACGGCGCTGCGCCAGGGGCTCGACTCGGTCTCGCAGGAGCGTTTCGGCGAGGCGCCGCCGATCCGAATCGGCGCACTGCCAACGGTGTCGACCCGCATCATGCCACGCGCCATGGAACTCTTCCTCAAGGAGAACACCTGGAGCCGCATCAAGATCGTCACGGGGGAGAACGCAGTGCTTTTGGAGCAGTTGCGGGTCGGGGATCTCGATCTCGTTGTGGGGCGCCTTGCCGGCGCGGAGAAGATGGCAGGCTTCTCCTTTGAACATCTCTATTCCGAGCAGGTCGTCTTTGCGGTTCGTGCCGACCACCCCTTGCTCAAGAGCAAGCAATCGCTCTTTGCCAGCCTCGGCGAATACACCGTCCTGATGCCCACCCGGGCTTCGATCATCCGGCCGTTTGTGGAAAGCTTCCTGATCGCCAACGGCGTCGCCAGCCTGCCAAACCAGATCGAAACAGTTTCGGACTCCTTTGGCCGCGCCTTTGTGCGCACCAGTAACGCCATCTGGATCATTTCCACGGGCGTCGTCGCCACCGACATCGCCGACGGCCTGTTGAAGGTCCTGCCAATCGACA
Organism: Rhizobium favelukesii; assembly: GCF_000577275.2. Lineage (NCBI taxonomy): Bacteria > Pseudomonadati > Pseudomonadota > Alphaproteobacteria > Hyphomicrobiales > Rhizobiaceae > Rhizobium > Rhizobium favelukesii. Next base: position 111,359 of record NZ_HG916855.1, on the reverse strand, counting down.
CGAGCGAGACGAAGGGACCGGTCGGCCTGACGATGCGGACGGATGCCATCCCCTCGCTGCCGCTATCGATCCTCATGCAGACGTTGCGGGAAGCGGCTGCAGACGTGGCAAAGCCATAGCCTGTTCCATGTGCTGGCCCCATGATATGCTCCGCGAATGCAACGGCGCATGGGGGAGCCTATGGGAAGTGCAGCCGCTTTACATGGAACTTGGCGAATGGTGTCGTGGAAACGCAAGATGGTTTCGTCCGGCGCCGTTTCCGACGCGATGGGCCCGGATCCCGTTGGTTTCCTATCCTATCAACCGGACGGTAGAATGATGGCATTGGTCGTCAGCAGCGAACGGCCAAGAGCCAACGGCAAAATGCCGACAGATTCAGAAAAAGTCGCGCTCTTCGATAGCATGCTCGCCTATGCCGGCAGCTACACGTTCGATAACGGCCGCGTTATCCACCATGTCGATGCCAGCTGGAATCCGGCCTGGGGCGTCAGCGACCTGATCAGGCCATTCTCCATCGACGGCAAGCGGTTGGTCATCAGCGGCGCGCCGGGCGTGGATCCGACGACCGGCGACGAAGTCATATACGAGCTCGAGTTCCGGAAGATCTGAGAGGGCGGGCGGGCATCCCTCTATGCCTCCAACTTTGGCCGGCAGCGAGCAGTTGACGGCATGGATGGACGCGTGCTCCTCCTTCCGAAATGGCAATCTGCGAAGAGGACCCAGTTTCCAAGATGATTGGCAGGATTTTCGACCCAAGCCACTGCATGAACAAACGGGTGGCGACGCCGCTTGCGCAAACCGACTTCGCGCGAACGCGGGTTGATATTCGTCGGAGCCTGCCGTGACCCGTAAGACCGATCGTGGCCGGGCCGCACGAAACACCGGATATTTCATCAGCCTATTGATCCTGGCTTTGCTGGCGGGCTTGCCGATTGCCGTTTGGATGGACGTCAGCACGCTCTCGCAAAGCTCCGTGAAACGTCAGGCGGAGGATATGAGCTCGCTGATCACCAGCATCCGCTCCTACTATGCCAGCAACGTCGTCGGCCGCATTCTTGCAGCACATGCGGCCGGTAGCGACATCGCAACGGTCGTGACACACGATTATGCCAACATACCCGGCGCGATTCCGATCCCGGCAACGCTCTCGCTCGAACTGGGTGATGTCATCCGGCAGCAGCAAGCCAATATTACTTATCGTTTCCTTTCCGATCTGCCGTTCAAGCGGCGCGCGCCGCATCCGCTCGATGCTTTTGAAACGAATGCTCTGGCTGCGCTGCGTGCCGATCCCAAGCAGACGCCGACCAAGATCAACCGCAGCGGCTTTACGAATACATTTCGACTTGTGACGCCGGTCATCATGGCTGAGGCATGTGTCGCCTGCCACAACGCCCATCCGGAGAGCCCGAAGACGGACTGGAAAGTCGGCGATGTGCGCGGCATTCAGGAAGTGATCATCAAGCAACCCTTTGCCCACACCGTATTCGCCTTCAAATACCTGCTGCTCTATTTCTTGTTTATGGCAGGGCTTGGTATCGGCTTCATCGTTTTCCAGCAGCGCCAGACCGCCCTCATTCAGGGCGTCAACCGCGAACTGGAATCGGCCAACGAGTTTCTGGCAAGCATCTCCATGAAGATCTCGCGCTATCTGTCTCCTCAGGTCTACAAGAGCATTTTCAGCGGCCAGAGGGATGTCGTCGTACAGACCGAGCGCAAGCGACTGACTATCTTCTTTTCAGACATCAAGGATTTCACCGCCACCACCGAGCGGCTGCAGCCGGAAGCGCTGACGCAAATGCTGAACGAATACCTGACCGAGATGTCTGCCATTGCACTCAAGCATGGCGGCACGCTCGATAAGTTCATTGGCGACGCGGTATTGGTATTCTTCGGCGATCCGGAAACGAATGGCGCTGTCGAAGACGCAAAAGCCTGCCTGCGGATGGCCGTCGATATGCAACGCCGCCTTGGCGAACTGAAGGAGAAATGGCGTCTCGACGGCACGGAGGAACCGTTCATGGTGCGAATGGGGATCAACTCAGGCTATTGCAATGTCGGCAATTTCGGCAGCAGCGATCGCATGGATTACACGATCATCGGCGCCGAAGCCAATCTGGCCGCGCGCCTGCAATCCATTGCCGAGGGTGGGAAGATCGTCATCAGCTACGAAACCTACGCACTCGTGAAGGACATCGTCGATGCGACGCCCCTGCCGCCGATCACCATGAAGGGCATTCACCGCCAGGTGGTGCCTTATGCCGTCAACGGACTGTTGGGCGCCGATCAAAATCTGCGCGTGCTGAGTGAGCACTTTGCGGGCCTCGACCTTCATCTCGATGTGGCGCAACTTGACCCGGATGAGCGCGCACGCGTGCGCGCTGCGCTCGCCGAAGCAATGGCTGCGATCGATGCCCAGGCGCCAAGCGCCTCTTGATGCCTTGCCAGAGCGGGCGAGCAGCGGTGGGGACGCATCAACCACCGCCGCTCTCCATGCGCCCTTCCGTGGATGGCGGAAGGGGAGCTAGTAGGGAAGGCCGACGTAATTTTCCGCAAGCGCAGTCGAGGCTGCGCGCGAATGCGTCAGATAGTCGAGTTCGGCTTCCTGAATCTTTTGGTCGAAGTCACCGGTGTTTGGGAACCGGTGCATCATCGTCGTCATCCACCAGGAGAAACGAACCGCCTTCCAGACCCGAGCAAGCGCCCTTTGCGAGTAGGCGTCGATGCCTGCGTTCGAACGATCCTGGTAATGCTCTATGAGGCCTGAAAACAGATAGTGCACGTCGCTCGCGGCGAGATTGAGGCCTTTGGCGCCGGTTGGCGGAACGATATGGGCGGCATCGCCGACAAGGAACATGCGGCCGAACCGCATCGGCTCGGCAACGAAGGAGCGCAACGGCGCGATCGACTTCTCGAAGGAGGGCGCCGTGACAAGCGCCTCGGCATGGTGCACAGGCAGGCGACGCCGCAACTCGTCCCAGAAACGATCGTCGCTCCAGTCCTCAACCCTTTCGTCCACCGGACACTGGATGTAATAGCGGCTGCGATGTTGCGAACGCATGGAGCAAAGCGCAAATCCGCGCGGGTGGTTGGCATAGATCAACTCGTGGTTGACGGGAGCAACCTCGGACAGAATTCCGAGCCAGCCGAAAGGATAGACCTTCTCGACGGTACGCAGCGACTTTTCCGGCACTGTCTTGCGACAGGCGCCATGGAAGCCGTCGCAGCCGGCGATGAAATCGCAGTCTATGCGGTGGGTGGCGCCGTCCTTCTCGTAGGTCAGGTAAGGCACCCCTCCGTCGAAGTCGTGCGGCTCGACGCTCGCCGCCTCGTAGATCGTCTGCGCCCCGCTGATCTCGCGCTGCTTAATCAGATCCCGGGTGACTTCTGTCTGCCCGTAGACCATGACGCGCTTGCCGCCAGTCAGGTCGAAGAGGTCGATGCGGTGATCGCGCCCGTCGAAGGCAAGCGAGAAGCCATCATGCGGCAGCCCCTCGGCATGCATGCGCGCGCCGGCCTTTGCCTTGTCGATGAGACCAACGGTTCCTTCCTCCAGCACTCCGGCGCGCACGCGACCAAGAATGTAGTCCTTTCCAACGCGGTCGAGGATGATGTTGTCGATACCGGCCTGCGATAGCAACTGGCCGAGCAAAAGCCCCGAGGGGCCCGAGCCGATGATGGCTACCTGTGTGCGCATGCTGTCCTCCCGCACTTGTCTTTTGCCAAATTCTGACGTGGCAGGGGGCCCGTCAGCAATGGACAATTCCATCATGAAATTGCACTAATCGAACATAGGACAGAGAGGAGGCGACGGTGGCGAGGATCGTTCCGACATATGAGCTCTACGGGGAGAAAACCGGAGGAAAGCCGGATTTCTGGCTGCATTGCGAAACGATTCCATCGAGGAGCAGCCTGCATCATTGGGAGATCCGGCCGCACCGCCATGACAGTTTTTTTCAGATATTGTACATAGATAGCGGCTCTGGGGAGGCGATGTTTTCAAACGTCTGGCACCCGATCGAACCGCAGTCGGTGATCACTGTTCCTCCAAGCCTCGATCACGGATTTCGCTTCTCCAGGGATGTTGGCGGCTTCGTCATCACGGTACTGAGTTCGCATTTGAAGGCCTTTCCCGGCGACCGCAGTCGGCTCGGAGAATGGATGGCATCGCCGCACCTGACGAAACTCGACATGGACGATGAGGACGGCCGCTATGTCGCGGCTTGCCTTCAGCGACTGGGGCACGAATTCGCGCAGCAGCGGGCCGGGCGCAACGACCTGTTGGAGTCCTATCTGACATCGGCCCTGCTCATCGCAGCGCGGCTGTCTTCCGAAAAGCAGGAAGATCAGGGGGCTGCCGATGGAGCTGCTGCACGGGTTGATCCAGCGGCATTTCAAGTCGCATGAGCCGGCTGCCTTCTATGCCAAGGCGCTCGGCATTTCGCCGACGCACCTCAATCGGATCGTGCGCGCGACGACCGGCCACGGAGCGCATGAGCTGATCGCCCGCAAACTCCTCGACGAGGCAAAGCGCGAGCTGGTCTTCACCTTCGGCAGCGTCCAGGAAATCGCCTACCGGCTTGGGTTTTCGGATCCTGCCTATTTCTCGCGCTTCTTCCTCAAACAGGCCGGCCAGACACCGCGCGCATGGCGCGTAGCAGAACGGGCCAAACGTGGCGTCTAGCGCAACACCAGGCGCAGAGCCTTCTGTGTTTCTTTGAGCAGAGGCAGATAGCGGACCGGCATATCGGCGGCCGGCGCGTGGGCGGCCGGTGCGCCAATATTGATGGCCGCCACCGTCTGTCCGCGGTCGTTCTCGACGGGCACGGCAATCGAGCAAAGGCCGATTTCCAACTCCTGGTCGATCACCGCATAGCCCTGTTCGCGCACGCGCCCGAACTCCCGCACCAGTTCTTCCACATCTGTCTTGGTATTTAGCGTGTTGGGCTTGAGGTCGGTGCGGGCGAGGATTGATCTGGCTTCGGCCTCCGTGAGCGCCGCAAGCAGCACCCGACCCATCGAGGCGCAGTAGGCCGGAAGGCGGCTGCCGGGTGTCAGGTTGATCGACATGACGCGGCGCTGCGAGGCGCGGGCGATATAGACGATCTCGGTGCCGTCGAGCACCGAGGCTGACGCGCTCTGCCCAGCCTTCTCCGACAACTGATCGAGATGGGGCTGGATAAGAACAGGCAGGGGCGTTGCAGAGAGATAGGCGTGTCCGAGCCGCAGGATCTTCGGCGTCAGGGCAAAGAACTTGCCGTCATAATCGGCATAGCCAAGTTCGGCGAGCGTCAGCAACGAGCGCCGCACCGTGGCGCGGTCGAGCCCGGTCAGCCTCGCGGCTTCGGCAATCGAAAGGCGCTGGCGCGTCTCCTCGAATGCTTCGATGACCTTGAGACCTCGGGCAAAGCCGCTGACAAAATCTGTTTCACGCATCACCGTTCTCCTCGCCGTTATTTTGTGCGATATACGAACAAATGTCAAATAACGCACAAAATATTTGACGCCGGTTTTGCAGAAGCGCTTATTGGCCCGCATTCGACAGCAGGATTGCGGGAGGCCACATGGCGAAGATCGTATCGTTGAAGGAAGCCGTCGCTGAAAACGTCAGGGATGGCGACACCGTTGCCATGGAGGGCTTCACCCATCTCATCCCCTATGCCGCCGGCCACGAGGTGATCCGCCAGGGCAAGAAGGATCTCTATCTGGTTCGCATGACCCCAGACATTCTCTACGACCAGCTGATCGGGGTTGGGGCCGCGCGCGGCATGAAGTTCTCCTGGGGCGGCAATCCGGGCGTCGGCTCACTGCATCGCTTCCGCGATGCGGTGGAGAACCAGTGGCCACGGCCGCTGGAAATCGAAGAGCACAGCCACGCGGCCATGGCCAATGCCTACGAGGCGGGGGCGGCCAATCTGCCGTTTGCCGCATTGCGCGGCTATATCGGCGCCGATCTTCCCAAGGTCAATGCGAACATCAAGTCCGTCACCTGCCCCTTCACCGGCGAGGTTCTGGCCGCCGTTCCGGCCATTCGCCCCGATGTCACGATCATTCACGCGCTGCGTGCCGACCGCAAGGGCAACGTCCTGCTCGAAGGCATCGTCGGCGTGCAGAAGGAAGCCGTGCTTGCCGCCAAGCGCTCGATCGTGACGGTCGAGGAGATCGTCGATGAGCTCGACCCGCCATCGCCAAACTCGGTCGTGTTGCCGACCTGGGCCGTGAGCGCGGTGGCGAACGTGCCGGGCGGCGCATTCCCATCCTATGCGCAGGGCTACTATCCGCGCTCGAACGCCTTTTACATCGCCTGGGACGAGATCGCCCGCGATCGCGATACCTTCCAGACATGGATCGACGAGAACGTCATGCAGGCGAGCCCCGAAGACTTTGCCAAGCATGCAAGGAAGATTGCGTGAGGAGGAAAGAATGAACGACTTTACCCCTACCGAAATGATGACCATTGCCGCAGCCCGCGCGCTGACCAACGACGACGTCTGCTTCGTCGGCATCGGCGCACCCTCGGCCGCCTGCAACGTTGCGCGGCTGACGCACGCACCTGATATCACGCTGATCTACGAGAGCGGCACGGTTGGCACCAAACCGGACGTGCTGCCTCTGTCGATCGGCGATGGCGAACTGTGCGACACTGCGCTTTTCACCGTATCGGTGCCGGAAATGTTCCGCTACTGGCTGCAAGGCGGCCGTATCACCACGGGCTTTCTCGGCGGCGCCCAGATCGACAAGTTCGCCAATCTGAACACGACGGTGGTCGGCCCTTATAATCATCCGAAAGTACGCCTGCCAGGTGGTGGTGGGGCGCCCGAGATCGCCAGCAATTGCGGTCAGATCTTCATCACCATGGCGCTTTCCAAGCGCGGCTTCGTCGAGAAACTCCACTTCATCACCTCCATGGGCCACGGCGAAGGCGGCAATCACCGCGAGCGTCTCGGCATGACGACCAAGGGGCCGACCCGCGTCATCACCGATCTCTGCATTCTCGAACCGGATCCGGCGACGAAGGAGCTTACGGTCGTCTCAATCCATCGCGGCGTCAGCCGACAGCAGATCATCGAGAATTGCGGCTGGTCGATCAAGTTTGCCGACCAAGTCATCGAGACCCCGGTCCCGAGCGACACCGAACTCATGACACTGCGCGACATCAATGCGCGCACGAAAAAGGCCCATCAGGGCGACAAGGAGGCCGCGTAAATGGCTGATGCATACATCTGCGATTATATCCGCACCCCAATCGGCCGCTTCGGCGGCTCGCTTGCAACCGTTCGTGCCGACGATCTCGGCGCCGTGCCCGTCAAGGCGCTCATGGAGCGCAACGGCAAGGTGGATTGGGAAGCCGTCGACGACGTGATCTTCGGCTGCGCCAACCAGGCTGGCGAGGATAATCGCAACGTTGCCCGCATGTCTTCGCTGCTGGCTGGCCTGCCCTTCTGCGTACCCGGCACGACGATAAACCGTCTCTGCGGCTCTGGCATGGATGCGGTGATCGCCGCTGCCCGTGCAATCCGTGCCGGCGAGGCCGACCTGATGATTGCGGGTGGCGTCGAAAGCATGTCGCGCGCCCCCTTTGTCATGCCGAAGGCCGAGACGGCGTTTTCGCGCCACGCCGAGATCTACGACACGACGATCGGCTGGCGCTTCATCAATCCTCTCATGAAAAAGCAATACGGCGTCGACTCCATGCCGGAGACCGGCGAGAACGTCGCAAAAGACTACAAGGTTGCGCGCGAGGATCAGGATGCCTTCGCCGTACGCAGCCAGGCCAAGGCCGCGGCTGCGCAGGCAAGCGGTCGTCTGTCAAAGGAAATCACCTCGGTCACCATTCCGCAGCGCAAGGGAGATCCTGTCGTCGTCGACAAGGACGAGCATCCGCGTGCGACCACGATGGAAGCGCTTGCCAAGCTTTCCACTCCCTTCAAGAAGGAAGGCGGGACGGTAACGGCCGGCAATGCCTCCGGCGTCAACGACGGCGCTGCCGCCCTGATCATCGCCAGCGAAGCTGCGGTCAGAAAGTATGGACTGACCCCGATCGCCCGCATTCTGGGGGGAGCAGCGGCCGCCGTGCCGCCGCGCATCATGGGCATCGGCCCGATTCCGGCGTCGCGCAAGCTGATGTCCCGGCTGGGCATGACGCAAGCCCAGTTTGATGTGATCGAACTCAACGAAGCCTTCGCATCGCAGGGCCTGGCAGTTCTGCGCGAACTCGCCATAGCCGACGACGACGGCCGGGTGAACCGCAACGGGGGAGCGATCGCGCTTGGCCATCCGCTTGGCATGTCCGGCGCGCGCATCACCGGGACAGCAGCGATCGAACTGCGCGAAACCGGAGGACGCTACTCGCTCTCGACCATGTGCATCGGTGTCGGGCAGGGGATTGCGATCGCGCTTGAGCGCGCCTGACACGCGCGACAAAAGAAAGCGACGCGGCAGGACCGTTGCGCCGATGTCCATTTGCGCGGTGTCGCTTAGGGCATCAGCTGGCCGCCGTTGACCTCGATGATCTGGCCGGTGACATAACCGGAAAGCGTTGGAGATGCGAGGAACAGGTAGGCGCCGACGCAATCTTCCGGTGTCCCGACAAAACCCATCGGGATGGATTTGCGCTGCATCTCCATCTGCTCGTCGTTCGTATAGCGCTCATGAAACGGTGTGGCGATGACGCCAGGGGCCACAGCGTTGACCCGGATGCGGTCGGGAACGAACTCCTTGGCGTGGCCGCGGGTGATGGTCGAAACAAAACCCTTTGACGCCGCATAAAGCACGGCGCCGTTGCCGCCGCCGTTGCGGGCCGCAATCGAGGTCGTGTTGATGATGAACCCGCCTTGCTTCTTCAGCCACGGATGGGCCGCGCGTGTGGCGGCGAGCACCGAGCGAGCGTTCAGATCCATGACCTTCATATAGTGCTCGTCGGTATATTCAGCGGTTGGCTTGCGCCCGAGCATGCCGCCGGCATTGTTTATCAACCCGTCAAGATGCCCGAAGGTTCTGGCCGTCTCCTCGACGACGCGTTCGCTCTCGCCTTCCCGTGACACGTCGCCATGCACGAGATGCGCCGTGCCGCCTGCCGCCCGGATTTCTTCGGCAAGCGCTTCGGCCGGCTCCCGGCTGGCATTATAGTGAATGCCGAGCTTCACCTCCTGGGCGGCAAAAGCGCGCGCCAAGGCAGCACCGATTCCCGTCGAAGCGCCGGTGATCAGCACCGCCTTGCCGGCAAGGTCCGGAATCTTCATGGATGCAAGCAATTGTGCAAGATTTGCCATGGCAGCGACAGCCTCCGCAGTATGATGGGACGGATAGGGGCGAGGGGGGAGCTTATCAGCCTCTCTCGACCCGGGGCAATGCAATATCGCTACGTCGCAACATCGAGTTCAGGGTAGTGCCGAAAGATGCCTTCCTCGTTGAAGGCGAGGCGTCGCTCCGAGCGTAGGTAGGCGGCGAGGTTGGGGCGCTTTGAGACAGTATCGTGCAACGCTGCCAAAGCTGGATAGGCCGTCGCATAAGCCTTCATCGCATTTGGAAAGGCATATCGCAGGCCGTCGATCACCTGGAACAGGGACAGGTCGACGTAGCTAAGCGTGTCGCCAACGATGTGGCTTGATCCCTTGGGATTTTGTTGCAGCACCTGCTCGAAGTAGCCGCAGAACTTCGGAATGCGCTCGCTGATAAAAGCGGCGGAACGGGCTTTCGCCTCCTGCTTCTGCTCCTCGTAGTAACGTGATGTCGCGATCGGGTGATGCGTGTCGTGCACCTCCGCTACCAGATCGGTGATCGTCAGCTGCAGGCCGTTGGCGACGTAGCGGAGCTTTTCGACCTTAGGCGCAAGTCCAAGCTTCGGGCCGAGATAGAAGAGGATGTTGGCGACGTGAGAGACAATCAGCTCGCCATCTTTGAGAAATGGCGGCGCGAATGGAATGTGGGCTTCGAGCCTGCTGTGCATCAACTCCAGCATGACGCCGGCGCCCAACCCACGTCCGGACTGTCTGGCAACGTCGACATAGTCTGCCCGCGCTTCTTCCAGTGCCAGACGCACAAACTCGCCGCGGCCCTGAATTCCATCCCAATAATACAGTTCATATGCCACGAATGCCGCTCCTGGGGGCTCGCATCAATTTAACGCATCGCATCACTTTGGTGATGCGTGTGCTGCTCGTAGTGCTTGCTGGGCCGCCGCGGCCTTCTTCGCGAAGGTCGGGCCCTCAGCCGCTGGACGCGCCATGGCGGCGCCTTGCGCCTGTTTGGAACGCCTCGGTGAGGATCCATCTACCCGACCGGGTCATTTGTTCACTATCACCGCTTTCCCAGTTCGCCGATCCCGGTCCGCCATTTGGCCGAGACGCCAGGCGCTGCGTGACCTTGGTATATGCGGATTCATCGCCTCTTGGCATGCCTGCCTGCTTTCCCACTAGAAAGGGGCCAACCGGCCGGGACGCGAAAAGTTCCACCGCCGCGCAAATACGCGCAAAGCGTCGCAACCTGGGAGAACCGGTGCCCTGCGCCGACGCGGACCGCACAAGGGTCTCCGGCGGAAGTCGATCGGGAAATCCGCGCAATTGTTGGCGCACCGTTGAATTTCAATATAATTGCTATTATATTGGCAATTATATCTCGATAAAGGAAATAAGTGTTAATATGTTCGCATTTAGTATGACATCTCCCGCGGAGGTGATCAGGGGCCTCTCGCAAAGGATGAAGCGTCGGCGGATTGATGGCGGCCTCACGCAGAAGGATCTAGCTGCAAGGGCGGGCGTCTCCTATGGCTCTATAAGACTGTTCGAGGAGACAGGAAAGATTTCGCTCGGAGCCCTTGTGAGGGTTGCGTTTGTCCTAGAAGGCGAAGCTGAGTTCGAGCACTTGTTTCCGCCTCGGCCGCCGAAGACAATCGACGATGTCGTTGACCGCCCCGTCAGGCAGAGGGTGCGTCGGAAATGAAGTTCAAGCCGATCCGAAAAATCAGCGTCGTCCTCGATCTCGAGGGGAGTCAGAGAAGTCTGGGAACCCTTGCATGGAGTGGGAGCGAACGCAGGGCCTATTTCGAGTACTCGGCAGAATTCCTCACTGCGTCTTTGCCGGTATCCCCTTTCCACGTGAAGACAAGTCCGGGCTTGATTGCGGCACCGCGCGATCCCTTCGACGGGGTCCATGGTTTGTTTAACGACAGTCTGCCCGACGGATGGGGACGACTCCTGCTTGATCGCCGTCTTCAAAGGGCCGGTATCGACCATCACCTGCTAACCCCACTGGATCGCCTCTCTGCGGTCGGAAGAACGGGAATGGGAGCGCTAGCGTATATCCCAGAACGACCCGACGACGATAAGAAGCCTGCCGAGGACATCGATTTGGATTGGTTCGTCGAGCAGGTCGACCTCGTCCAAGCTGAGATGGATACTGCCGACATCGACACTCTGCAGGGCGCACAGGGCGGCTCAGCGGGTGCGCGTCCGAAAATGATGATTGGTTTCAACAAAGCCAAAAATATATTCGTTCTGGATTACGGACAGGACATGGAACACGGTTTCGAACGATGGATGGTGAAGGGACGCGGCGCTGCCGACCCGGCCGAGATGGGCGTCGAGGAGAAGGCGTATGCTTTGATGGCGCGCGCCGCAGGGCTGGAAATGGCCGAGACGCGAATATTCGACACAGACAAGGGCAACCGCCTCTTCGCCACGAAACGATTTGACCGAACGCCTGCCGGCCGACTGCACATGCATACCGCCAGTGGCATCCTGAACGCCAACCATCGCGAGGCGTCGCTGAACTACGGACAGCTCCACAAGCTGACGCTCATGATGACCCGCGACAGTTCCGAAGTCCTGCGGATGTTTCGACACATGGTCTTCAACGTGTATGCGCGGAACCGAGACGACCACGCTAAGAACCATGCCTTCCTCATGAATGGAGACGGACGATGGACTCTCTCTCCTGCTTACGACCTTACCTTTTCCTCCGGGCCAGGAGGAGAGCACAGTGCGGATGTCGCGGGCGAAGGGAGAAACCCAGGCATGCAACACCTGTTGACCATCTCCAGGGAAGCATCGATTCCCGATCGGGACGCGAAGGATGTCATCGAACAGGTTCGAACGTCGATTGGCCGCTGGCCACAGTTTGCTGAGAAGGCGGGGCTGTCCAAATCCCGTACAACCGAGCTTGATCGGATCTTGAACGACAGGAGACCGGCGACATGACGATCGAGATCACTTCGCGGTTTCCGCTCTACGCGCTCGCGGAGGCAAAAGCAGCGAGATGACGGTGATTACAATGCGGGCGGTGGCAGCTTCGGCCTAAGCGCTGATCCCGCGCTGGTGGCACGAGGTCGACCTATTTGCGATAATACTTGCGCGAAGCCGCCATCATCTTTTCCAAGGTGGGGAAATTCAGCGGCATAGCAGAATGTGCATCGGGGAAGAACAGTGCAACGAGATTGTCGATCGCATAGACAAGGATTAGGGCGAGGGTCAGATAGGCGATCGCGGCGACAACGAGAACAGTCATTCTGACCTCACACTGGCGCAACGACGTGGTAGCAAGCCGCTACGATCACCAAAACCGGAATAGCATCGAAGTCGCTTCTGTTCATGGCCACGCTCCCACTGCCGCGATGAACATCCGAGTGCGATTTTGGTTCCATCGCCGATTGCCGCGGCAGCATTTTTACTGCGAGGTAGGAGCTATGCACCGTCATCTGTGTTTTTCCCGAAGCGCCCTTCGCGCACCCTTTGGAAATCAATAGAGCAACAGCAATGCATTCGTGTGACGAAGGGCGTCACAAGGACGCCCTTTGCAACAATGACGTGAGGGTCACGCTGATTTGCCGCTGGCTGCTTTCTTTGGAGCGGCCGCCTTCATCACGCCATTTGCCTTTGGAGGGGCGGCCGTGCGCTTGCGCGTCTTTACCTCCTTGCCATCCACAGACGCGGCGGACCCTTCAAGCGCTTCGCGCTCGGCCCGGGCTTGTTCCCAATGTAGGAAATCTCGTCCCGGTGGACGCCCTTCCTCTTCCCACAGCGCATAGGCACGCTTCTTGATCCACTCTTCGTGAGTCTCTGTCATCGCCGATCTCCAGTCAGATGATGCCCGTGGTCTAACGCGATACTGGCGCTAGAGTTCCAGAGGAAACACGCTGTTTCAAGCAATTTTTGACACACCGCAAAAAGAAATTCCGCATCGCAACAAGGAACTCTTCAGCGGCACGGCAATTTTTCTCCGGGCGAGTGATTTTGGAGCAGAGAAAGTCGGGCAACGTCGCGCTCTTGCGTGCACAATTGAACGACGCAGCTTTGTCGTTATAGTTCAACGCAATGTTTTATCTCATATCGACCTATTGGCCACATATTCTATTCGTTGTTTCGCTCGCCATGGGCGCCGCAGCAGCGATCCACGCAGCCATGACCAAGGAAGAGGTTCGCGCCGCGATCGGCTGGGTCGGCGTCATCATTCTCTCGCCAATCATCGGGGCCGTGCTTTATGCGATTGCCGGCATCAACCGTATCCGGCGCGCCTCGCTGAGCCTTCGGCGTGATGCGCTGATGCCCGACGCGGACCTTGACGAGCTCGAAAGCTTCGACGCCGACAGCGAAATCGTCATCACTGGCTTCGGCCGTCGTTTCGCGGCCCTGCAGACACTCGGCGACCGCGTCGCCCGCAATCCGCTGGCAACCGGCAATACGATCGACATGCTGGAGACGGGCGACGACTGTTACGCCGCGATGAAGACGGCGATCGATGGCGCTGAGCGCAGCGTCCTGCTGGAAACCTACATTTTTGACCGCGACCCGCTCGGACTGAGGATCGCAGATTGCCTCATAGCCGCCGTAAAGCGTGGCGTCGAGGTGCGCGTGCTGATCGATGCCGTCGGCGCCCGCTATTCCGTGCCGAGCATTCTCGGATACCTTGCCGAGGGCGGCGTTACCGTCTCGGTCTTCAATGGAAACGTCATCATCGGGTTGCGTTTGCCATATGCGAACTTGCGCACCCACCGCAAGATCTTCATCGTCGACGGCCGCATTGCGCTGACAGGCGGCATGAACATTCGGGCCGGATTCACACGCGAGATGGCGGGAGAAAACTTCGCCCGCGACACCCATTTCAGCGTCACCGGGCCGGTTGTCGCCGATCTCTTCAACGTCGCGGCTGAGGACTGGCGCTTTACCACCGGCGAAATCCTGCAAGGAGAGGCGTGGCGAACCGCGCTGCCCGAGCGGCAGCCGGGGGATCCCGTCTTCATGCGTGTCGTGGCATCGGGGCCTGACAGAAGCATCGAGACGAACCACAAAATGCTGATGGGGGCCTTCTCCATTGCGCGCCAATCGATCCGTATCATGTCGCCCTATTTCCTGCCGGACCGCGAGCTCATCAGTGCACTGGCGACGGCGGCAAGACGCGGCGTGGAGGTCGATATCGTCGTTCCGGCTGTCAATAATCTCGTTCTCGTCGACCGCGCCATGACCGCGCAATTCGACCAGATCCTCACCAACTACTGCCGCATCTGGCGCTCCAGTGGTGCTTTCAGCCACTCCAAGCTCCTGTCGATCGATGGCGTCTGGTCCTATGTCGGATCGTCCAACCTCGACCCGAGGTCGCTGCGGCTGAATTTCGAGATCGACCTGGAGGTGCTGAATGAAGGCTTTGCCAGCGAGATCGACGACCATATCGACGAGGCCATCAAGTTGGCTTCGCCGGTCACGCTCCAAGGCTTGCGCGCGCGCCCCTTCGCCGTCCGGTTGCTCGAGAAGGTCCTTTGGCTCGGATCGCCCTACTTATAAGAGATTTCTTCGGCCTAAAAGCATGGCAAGTTTGAATACCCGGCCTATACTCCAAACAAAACCTCGACGACCAACGGAACGCCAGCAAACTCCGATGCATGCCAAAAAGGACAGCCTGCCCGCCAACATCCTAGCGTCGATCCGCAGTCGAAGAAAGCGGCTGGATGCGGCACATTCGGAGCAAAAGCCGCGCTTAGATGGCACTCTGATCGCCTCCTACAACGTCCACAAATGCGTCGGCAACGACCGGCGCTTCGACCCGGAGCGAACCAGTCGCGTCATTCATGAAATCGGCGCTGACGTCATCGCACTGCAGGAGGCCGACACCCGCTTTGGCGAGCGCACCGGCATCCTCGACCTTGGTCGGCTGGAGCGGGAAACCGGACTGATCCCGGTGCCGGTGAACGGCATGGCCAAGGCTCATGGCTGGCATGGCAATGTCGTGCTCTTCAAGAGAGGCTTGGTGCGTGACGTGCACCAGATCAATCTTCCCGGGCTCGAGCCTCGCGGTGCGCTTGTCGCCGAACTCGATCTGGAACGCGGCGGGGCCTTACGCATCATCGCCGCCCATTTTGGCCTGCTTCGCCACTCGCGCGCGCAGCAGGCCAAAATGTTGGTCGAACTGATGGCAGACAAGCGAGAGGTCCCGACCATCCTGCTCGGCGATCTCAATGAATGGCGGCTCGGCGACCGCTCGTCGCTGCACACGTTCCAATCCGTTTTCGGCCCGCAGCCGTTGGCCGTGCCGAGCTTTCCCGCACGACTTCCCGTCCTCGCTCTTGATCGCATCATGGCGAACCGCAAGGGCGTCGTGACAGCAGTCGAGGCCCACGATACGCCGCTTGCCCGCGTCGCGTCGGATCACTTGCCAGTCAAAGCAGTGGTCAATCTCAAGCGGGTGGAGGAGCTGAGCACGAAGAGCTAGCCTCTCCAGCTCATGTAAGGGCGGCCTTTCCTGTCGCAGGCACCTGCACGTCGCACACGACAAGGCATCGTCGCGGTCACAAAGCCTTGACACGGCTTGCGGTCATGGCAGGTTCAGTTGATCTCGACAGATATCTTGGATTGGGAGGTTTCGTGGTGCTTGGGGCCGGAGCTTTGCGACAGATGGCCGTGTTGCGCGGGTTTGCATGGTTGAACGGCGGCTTGATGACAAGGTGGACTATCGCGTGGTTGGCCGCTGGCATCGCCTTGGCGCCTTTGGCGCTACCGGCCCGGGCCGGCGATACTACGCCCCAGACACAAGCCTCGAAGGAACAGGTCCGCAAACTCATCGCGACGTGGGAGCAGCACTACGCGAAAGCCGACAGCCTGCGCGACCGGCGCGACGCCTTCGAGGCCCTGATGGCATCGACCCCCGAGCCGACACGCGTCCAAATCAGGCAGGTCGACGCCGGCGGCGTCGATGCACAGCTCATCTGGCCGGCAAGACTGCATCATCCCCTTGGCCGCCGGGCTATCCTCTATATTCATGGCGGCGGCTTCTACAGCGGTTCGCTGCGGACGCATCGGGCCGTGGCCGGCTCGCTGGCCAAGGCGGCGTCGGCCGACGTCCTCCTCATCGACTACAGGCTCGCACCGGACTATCCGTATCCGGCTCAGGTCGACGATGCGCTGACAGCTTATCGGTGGCTGCTCGATTCCGGCTATGAGAGCAACAACATCGTCGTTGCCGGCGACTCCGTCGGCGGGAATCTGGCGATCGAAGCCACGCTGCGGCAGATGCGAGTGAAAGGATCACTGCCCGCGGCCGTCGTCGCAGTGAGCCCGATCACCGATCTGGCTGCCACAGGCGCTTCTTTGACGACGAACGCCAGTACCGATCCGCTGATCGACTCCGCCGAGCTCGATCTCATGCGCAAAGCCTATCTGGGAACACGCTCGCCGGCCGATCCTATGGTGTCACCCCTTTATGCCGACCTGACCGGATTTCCCCCACTGCTGATGCAGGTCGGTGCGGGCGAAGCGCTTCTCGACGACACCCTGCGGCTGGCCGACAAGGCTCGAAGGGCCGGCGTTGATGTCCAAACGGAGATCTGGGCAGGCATGGTCCATCAGTGGCAGCTCTTCCCGTTCTGGCTGGATGATGCAAGGCAGTCGAACCAGCACGTTGCCGAGTACGCGATAAAACATTTCGCCGACAAACCGCAGCAGTAGCTTCCAACCGTCAGCGGGGAAAATGCCACCGCGTCCGTGTTGTCTCATAGCACGAAACCCGTGATCGGTTGGCAAAGGATGCTTACTGGTCAAGAAGATCGCGGATGCTGCCGCGATCTCTTCGATTCGAACAGGTTAGAGCGAGCCCTTTAATCTTCGCCCAACGCAAGGTCGCGGCGCATCCAGTCGGACAGCGTTGCGACGGTGTTCGGTGCACGGCGATATCTCCAAGCTGCGACAAGAAGCGCGAAAACGGTCGCGCCAACACCAGAACGAGCACAGAGTTCTTCAATGGAGGCTGCCAGATTGTCGACAGCGGCTCTTTGTTTTTTCATGAGTGTTCTCGGCATGGGCGCCGAGCCTTCTAATAGCAAGTTGCCGGGCCCATGGCGTACGCTTGAGCGCACGAACGAGCAGCGTGTAGACGCCGATCTGTGGCAGGTTGCTGCTTGAGAAGATCTCGGATGCGGAGTGGAGTGCGCTACAGGAACCTTAGGCCAAAGTGGCGTGCGAGATGAAAATGACCGTCATTACACGCCTCCTTCGATTGTTGCTGTGGACTGACGCAACTTATCCGACTTCGTTTGGCTGTGCAAGGGTGCCCACCTTGACATCGCCGAGGTGAGTATCAAGAGAACATTCGCGTGGTCGGCGGCAGG
The DNA here is from genome assembly GCF_000577275.2 of Rhizobium favelukesii. Classification (NCBI taxonomy): domain Bacteria; kingdom Pseudomonadati; phylum Pseudomonadota; class Alphaproteobacteria; order Hyphomicrobiales; family Rhizobiaceae; genus Rhizobium; species Rhizobium favelukesii. Next base: position 93,772 of record NZ_HG916855.1, on the reverse strand, counting down.
ATGCCAGCTGCCGCTGCCTCTCCCCGTTCCACTTAGTGGCTGGGTCACTGCCCGGTGCTACCCGCATTCGCGAGCCCTAGCTGATTAGCTTTGCGCCGGCAGCTCGCGCGAACTTTTCCAAGCTCAGACGGCGAAACCGAGAACCCTATTTCCGACGCGCCCCGACCCGGCGACCTTCGTAGGAAGGGAGAATTTTGGTGCCCGAGCGCCCTGGTCGGTATTCAAACGATGGTGACATCCACGGCGGCAGACCGACCGCTCACCAACGTTCTTTGATCTTGCGCAAAGACGAGCGATGGGGCGGTGCTAAGGTGTGAAAAGTCGGGTCCAACCCGTTCCCGAATGGACAAGAATGCTTGGCCCGCCTGGCAGGAAGGGTGGGCCAACATCAAGGAGAGGAGTGCCGAGCATGTCGTTCAGATTTCTCACCGCATTTCTTAAATCTTCCGGTGACGGAGGAGTCGTGCTTTTTGAGAATGACGGCGCGCAACGAACCGTTATGATCGATCGACAAGCCCTATTGATGTTCGCGTCTCCGCCTCGTGCAGATGAGACCCGGCTACAGGACAGCGTGCCTGCGATTTGCGAAATCGCCGCGGTGAAATTGCGGCAGCGCAAGAGTGGTCCGTTCGAACGCATTCGAATATCAGAAGATGACGTAATGGCCTGGAAGCTCACGGTACCCAACCTACATTAGACTTCACGCAGTCCCGCGTGTGAAATCGCTACAGTGCAGGTTGATGGAGCATGCTTTGAAGATTGAGACGGATTCAAACGGCGATTTTATTCTGGACGCGGAAGCGATCGCTTCCCGATTTGGAATCTCGCCTGACGCCATGCGGCATTATCTGAAACGTGGAGCGGTCGTCAGTGTTGTCGAAAAGGGCAGCGGTTTGGATGATGGCAAATCCCGCCTTTCAGTTCGGTTGGGAAATCGAACGTGGCGGGCCGTTGTCGGCCCAGATTTGCGGGTTCTCGGTGAGGAGCAGCTTTGGGCCTCGAAAAAGCACGTTCGTTCAAGATGCTAACGGACTGGATCAACCTCTAGCGCAACATTCCCCGCGAGATCGTCAGCCGTCAGCCGGCGAGTTTGATTAAGCGGTATTCGGTAATGCCACCAGCGGCAGCTACGCCCCAAAGCGGACACTCCCACGCTCGCTGCGCGATCAGGGGTGCACGAGATTTGCGGGAGACGCTCAAGTTCTTTCGCGCTATGAAGAGCGATCATAGATCATGCGCGTCAGACACTGAGGTCCTTCACATGGCTTTGAAAGTCCTTTTCATTGGCGGCACCGGCCAAATCTCATATCCATGCGTCGAGCGCGCCGTTACCCAGGGTCATCATGTCAGCATCTACAACCGCGGTTTGAGAAGCGACCCGCTGCCTGCGGGGGTCACCTCGATCGTCGGCGAACTTGGATCGACGGCCTACGCGGATCTCGCCAAGGCCAATTATGACGTCGTATGTCAGTTCATCGCCTTCACGCCCGATCAGGTCGGGCGAGACATCGACGTATTTGCGGGCAATTGCGGTCAGTACATTTTCATCTCTTCGGCCTCGGTCTATGAGAAGCCGGCGCGTCACTATGTAATTACTGAGAAGACACCGGCGATCAATCCCTACTGGCCCTACAGCCAGGCCAAGATTGCCTGCGAGGAATTGCTCAAGAAGTCCAAGAATCGGGCCTGGACGATCGTCCGCCCCAGCCACACCGTGCGCACGGGCCTGCCGATCATGATGGGCGACAGCGACGTCATGGCGAGACGCATGCTGGATGGCGAGCCCACGATCGTAGCGGGCGATGGCCACACGCCCTGGACACTGACCCGCTCGGTCGATTTTGCAGTGCCTTTCGTTGGGCTTTTCGGCAAGCCGGCGGCGCGAAGCGAGATTTTCCACATCACCTCGGATCGCGCGCACATCTGGGACGATATTCAAAAGACGATTGCCAGATTGCTGGGCGTAGAGGCCAGGATCGTCCACGTGGCGACGGACACCCTGATCAGGTACAATCCGGATTGGGTAGGCCCGCTAATCGGCGACAAGGTCTGGACTGCGATCTTCGACAATTCGAAGGTCAAGCACGTGGCGGGTGACTTCACCTGCGCGGAAAGCTTGGATGAAATCCTGGCTGAGCCGATCATGCACCTCAAGCAGCGCCTGGCAAAGAGCCGTCCGCCAAGGGGTGAACTCGATGCTCTGGTCGATAGGATTTGCGCCGAGCAAAGCGCTCTCGGATAGGCATGTTCTTTGGCGGCGCAAAGCAGCCGACGAGCCCTTAACTGGTGGCATCTGCTACCGGACAGCTCAACGCCCACGCCTTATGGGTCACGGCGCCGAAGGCTCGACCCTCCGGAGTCGGAAGAAATACCTGCGTGCTTCGCCTTCCACGCACATCATCCCGCCAACTTCCTCATCAGCGATCAGTCGGAGGTAGTCGACGATCGGTTGCCTGTCGTAGACCATCGCTGCCGTCTCGACGCCGTCCAGCGTCCGGAGTTCCAAGGACGCCGTGGTGCCTCGAGCGCGGAACGCCCTGTGCAGATACGAGAACCAGTTGCGAGCGATGGATGTGCGCCCCAACGAGGCGAACCTGATCGCCTGCCTGATCGGGAAGAACGCCGGCTCGATCGCAACCAGGCGGCCACCACTCCACCGGAAGAGCAGGGCGTCGGCCCGCAGGTCAGGACGGATACGCTTGCCGAACCAGTCCAGGTTTTCGAGCACGCCATCAAGAGGATGTCCAGACGGTATGCCGACGCCGCGCCATAGGCCGATCATGTCGTCCAACGGGACAGGCTCCAGCGACCGGAACCACTTCGTTCTTGCTTCCTGCAGATCCGTTGACACCGCACGTCTCCTTCAGCAGCCGACCGGCCTGCGAACGAAATTTGCGAGGAGGAGGGAAGTTCCTGAATAAAGGTGGGCCGGCACCCGTAGGTCCCACCCCGTAGTCAGTTTCCACCGGGGATTTATCTCTGCACGACGGAGACAGGGATTAAACCCGCCTGGAAGGCTAGCCATAGGTGTGCGTATACTCGCCTTCTCGGAAGTCCTCGAACCGTTGGGACCAGCGTTTACCCGGCCAGACATAATCCACTCGCCCTTCCACAGGTCGGTAAACAGCCGTGTAGAGAGTTGGGTACGAACCACGCCTGGAGTAAAGTGGTGGCAGAAGGAATAGGTCGGTCAGCCGCGAAAGCGACATGGACGGGTCTTCCAGCGCTTGCTGAGCTATGAGCTGGCGCGCCATTGAGGACGATGAGGGTCTAGCGGTTCGCTGATGGTTCGTGCATGCTTTCAGGCGCGAAATGATCGGCCGCTGGTGAGGGCCGAGGAATAGGGCGGCGTAGCGGCCTGAGCGGTCGAGGACGGTCACGTTCTGCGAAAGCGCCACGGGTATTCGGCACAGCGCCTCAATTGCCTGGTTCACGTGATGACAGGTCTCCAGGATGTAACGGATCATGAGGATTATCGAGAAACCGACGCCCTGAGTGCGGCTTCCGGCGAGAGTCACACTGGCGACCAGTCCGTCCTCGTTCATCCCGTCGACACAACCTCCCCATGGTCGCTGCGCCTTGGAGATTACCCTCAATCCCGACCATGCGGTCATCTCGAAGCGATCCGAAACGATGTCGGGCGGATAGTCGAAGTTGCGGACCAGTGCTGGTCCTTCTTTGCCCAGCCAGACAGCCTGACTGCAGCCGTAGCGTTCCGGCGCGGGCCGGTAGTGGCTCAGCATCCGATGCGCCACCTCATCATCTCCAACGAGGGCGCATGCGTGCTCATAGTAAGGCACTAACTCGGGCATGTGCTGCAGCAAGGCAGCGCGACAGTCTTTGGCGGTTGGGGTCGGTGACGCAGCTTGGCCAAAATACCATCTCTCGGCCTCTGCTCGCCCAGCGATAAATCGGGATAGCCAAGCTTCCCCGGGCCGATCTTCCCGCGCTGTCACGAATGTCTTGTCCATAGCGACAGGAGTATAAGAATTGAACCCTTCGAGTGGCAAGGCGAGCCTTGTTGTCTCATTGCACCTGTCGCGGTCACTCGCGCGGCATGCGAAGTTCCAGCCATGCAGCAGCCGACAGCAAGCCGGGGGGCTTGTCGTTTGAGATTGAGCAACGGAGGAACCGATGCCCAAAGTTGAAATCGACACGGTTCCGGAGATCAAGGGGGCTGGCTATGATTTGCCTCCACGACCCGATGACCCCAGTCGCGTTGACGACGCGTTCATTCCGGAGGATTTCTTCAACCAGATCAACGCTGCAATCGTTGCAGAAAATAGAAAGAAAAAGCTCTCTTCACGCCGCGAGATGAGTAGCCTTGGCGCTCAGGCTCGACTTTGTGGCATTTGCTCCATAACCATTCAAAACCTTGCCCTTCAACCTCGCTTCGGCTCGTGCACGGCATTCGGCCTTCCGCTTCTCGTTCCGACCTCGTAAGCAGATATTTGCTCATCGAAACCTTTGAGCTGCCGCCTACCGAGAGCAACCATTGAAATTTTGCCACGCACGGACCACGGCATGGTCGACGAGGATCTGCAGATCATCGGCAGATGAACACAATCGCGACGCTAGGTTCACGACATGGCCGATCGCAGTGTAGTCAACGCGCTCTTCATAACCAATTCGAAGTGCATGCCGTTGGCATGTACGGACCGCGCGGCGGCGGCATTGCCGAGCGCGAAGGCCTGATGGATCGTCTGACGGTGATCGAAGGCACGCTCGGCAAGGCCTTCGGCGTCATGGGCGGCTACATCGCTGCCTCGACGGCGCTTTGCGTTTTCATTCGTTCCTTCGCATCGGGCTTCATCTTCACGACGGCGCTGCCGCCGACACTGGCGGCCGGTGCGGTCGCCTCGATCCAGAGCATCTGAAGGTCAGTCCCTTCGAGCGTGCACGTCACCAGGATCGTGTCCGCAAGCTGCGGGCGCTGCTCGATCAGCGCGGCATCCCGCACATGCTGAACCCGAGCCATATCGTCCTGGTCATGGTTGGCGATGCGGCCAAGTGCAAGTGGATCTGCGTGCAAATTCCGAGGCAATCCGCCCCCTGATTCCGAAATGATCTCGCCCCCCAATTCCGAGAAATAGTCGCCCCCTGATTCCGAGATGATGCGCCCCCGTTGGACGGCATCTGGCGTGGGTGTTCTGCTGGTGTGAAGTTTCTTCCTTCGACTTTGATGAGGAAGGAACGGGATGCCTGCGGAGAGACTGGAGATGCGGCGTGTCCGCGAGATATTGAGATATCGCTTCGAGCAAGGACTTGGCCACAAGTCGATTGCGGTCCGCGTTGGCGCTGCGCCATCGACGGTGCGCGAGACGTTGCGGCGTGCGGCGATTGCGGAACTTTCCTGGCCGTTGAGTGACGAGGTCAGCGATGCAGTCCTGGAAGCGGCGCTTTACAAGGCGGCCGGGACGAAGACCGGTCACCGTCGTAGCCCCGAGCCGGACTGGGCGCAGGTCCACCGGGAGCTGAAGCGCAAGCACATGACGCTGCAAATCCTTTGGGACGAATACATCAGCCGTTATCCAGAGGGTTATCGCTATAGCCGGTACTGTGACCTTTACCGCGGCTGGGCGATGAAGCTGCCTGTGACGATGCGACAGGATCATGCGGCCGGCGACAAGCTGTTCGTCGATTATGCCGGCGACACGGTCACAGTGATCGTGGATCGGCTGTCCGGCAAGACACGGCAGGCGCACCTGTTCGTGGCTGTTCTGGGAGCATCGAGCCTTTCATTTGCACATGCTCGCTGGAGCGAAACGTTGCCCGACTGGATCGAATGTCACCTGCTTGCGCTTGAGGCGTTCGGTGGCGCACCGGCGTTGCTGGTTCCCGACAACGCCAAGGTCGCCGTCATCAAGGCCTGCCATTTTGATCCGCAGGTCAATCGCACCTATGCCGGGATGGCGGCTCATTACGGAAGCGCTGTTCTTCCGGCACGACCGCGCCGCCCGCGCGACAAGGAGCGGACATCACGATGCACCTTGTTGGATTTGTTGAGCGCCAATCAACCGGGGTTGGCGGCTACCATAGCGACCGCCGACGCCTTTTGCGAGTCTGACGTTGCCTGGAGGCTCATACAGGTAACGATGGTTGGTAGCGTAGCGGTGGCGCTTGAGAACGCCATCGCGTCCGAGTTGGTGGACGGTTGTGGTGCTGACGCCAAGCTGGCGGGCGACTTCCTCGCCGGTAAGCATGCCGCTCTCGCGCAACCGTTCGAACCGGGTCTTCAGCCCATAGGCTCGACGAACGAGCATGACCTTCTTCAGCGTAAAAGGCTCACCGCGCCAGTTACGATGCCCGAGCGTATTGAGACGACTGGCAATCTGCTGGTCGTTGTCGGTCTCCAGCAGTTCGTTGATCAACGCTACGACCGCTTCCGGGGTCTTGCGGATCACTGCCATGGGCCGGGGACGAGCGACTGCCAGGCTTTGCGTGCGCCCTCCGCGCCAGCGTATGTGCATGTTGATCTGCTCGTCGACCAGCAGCGTCACGTCTTCGATGAGGAGACCAAGCATGCGTTTGCGCTCGACAGCGCTTGTATGTTCGTGGTTCCAGATGCGAGGAAAATCGGCGGCCAGCGCCCGAATCCGTTCCTGCGTAGGGCCATTCAACAATAACTGGTCTGTCTCGTTTTGACGCTCATGTTCGCGCTGAAGCGCATCGAGGTCGCGTAGTTTGCCATTCCAGTCCGCTTCGAGTGCGTCGACAACCAAGCGGTTGTCGGGATCGACCTTCAGATAGCGGCGACGTGCGAGTTCAGCCTCATACCGGGCGCGCTGTAGCTGCTTGTCGCGCAGCGAGGCGGCTTGCTCGACACGTTGTGAGATCTCCTGCTGTACCGCCAGCGCGACTTCTATCGCCGTCGGTGCCATTGCTTCAAGCAGCAACGCGCTGACCGCTTCATCGATCGCAGGTCCTCTTGCCCATTGGCAGGTCTTTCCAGCGTGACGAACGACGGCCTCGTTGCAGACGTAATAGGGACGAAGCTTGTCCTCGAACTGTTCATAATGGACCCGCATGCGGGCGCCGCATCGACCGCACAAAACTCGACCTTGCAACAAGCCGCTGCCCTGGCGAGGCATACGACCCCGCAGGCCCGGAGAAAAACCGACTGCATTTTGTTCCAGGCTTGATTGATTACGCTCGAACTCATCCCATGAGATATAGCCTTCGTGGGCCTGAGGGATGAGCACCTGCCAGTCGGACCTCGGCATCTTCTGCTGTACGGACTTCAGCTTGGCATTGTAGACAGTGCGTGTGCGTCCGTACGCGAAAGCGCCAGCGTATCGGGGATTGTGCAAATCTGAAGCAGACGGGAGTGGTCTATCTCGCTCCAAAGGACATCACCCTTGCCGAGACCGCGCCGAATGCGCCCGAGGATACAGGATCTTCTCGCTACGCAGGCGGCGCACGACCGCACAAGCTGAGCCCGCCTCCCGGAAGGTATCGAACAGCATGCGCACCGTGTCCTGGATCTGGCGATCCGGATCGAGCACCACGCGCGTATCAGGCGTGTAAACGAATCCGATCGGCAACGGTAACTCGAGCTCCCCACGACGCGCCTTATTAAGAATGCCACCTTGCAGTCGAGACTTCAGGATGTGCAGTTCGGCCTCACTCATCGTGCCCTTCAATCCGAGCAACATACGATCGTTGAAGGACGCCGCGTCGTAGACGCCATCTTCATCCATGATGAGCGTGCGCGACATGGCGGCCAACTCAAGAAGGCGATGCCAGTCAGCATTGTTGCGAGCCAGGCGAGATACTTCCAGTCCCAGCACGATCCCTGCGTGCCCCATCGCGACCTCGCTCACCAAGCGCTGAAATCCGTCGCGGTCCTGCGACTGTGCACCGGAAAGGCCGAGGTCGTTGTCGATGACGTGGACGCGCTCAATCGGCCAACCCAGCGCCACCGCCCTGTCCCGCAATGCATATTGTCGCTTCGTGCTCTCGGTGTTCTCGAACACCTGACGAAGGGAGGACTGGCGGACGTAGAGAAATGCATCGCGCCGCAGGTGATCGGCACTAATCTTCATGGCGTTATCAGTAGACATGGCTTCCTCCTGTCTCTGCTGCCAGCACCATATTGGCGAGCATGTGCACGAGCTGGCGATCGTGCGCGACCACTGAAGTTGTCGTGGACCGAGGCGCCGACTGCTGTCGCGCTATCGTGGACTGCTCTGGCGTGATCAGCACGGCCAGGCCGCGCCATAGTCCGTGAAAGACGATGGCGCCCATCCGCCTTGCGCAAGCCGTGCCGCAAACAACATCGGCGCGGAGCGCTTCGTAAATCTCCTTGCCGTTCGCCGGCATGGTGATTGCGTGCGTCCGCCCGTCATCGTTTTTTTTTACGCGCCACCGCGCGTTCGATACTGCGAGGATGGACGCTGATGCCCAGTCTCGAATGCACCAGTTCCGCCAGCGAACGGGCCTGCAGTTGGCCGTTCGCATCGAGATGCTCCTCGACGAGACGCATGACCTCGCCAGTAAGCTTGTGGGCTGACTTCGGCCCGCGGGTGCGCGGCAAGAGGCCGGCAATGCCATCGCGCTCGAACGCGGCCTCCGCTTGATAATAGGTCTGCCGGGACAGCCCGAAAAGCGCGGCCGCATCGGCTTTGTTAGTGCCGTCTTGGCGGGCGTGACGAAGCATCTCGTACTTCACTTGCACGAGATCGAGCGGATCAAAGAAACCTGCTTCCCGGAACCAGGACGCGTGGACGCCCTCGGGTCTGGGGTTGAGAGCGCCCATCTGGCGCAGGCGATCGGGCTTGCTTTCTTTGGTCATAGGCGCCTCCTGCATGTAACGTAAAATATGCCGCTGCCGACTTTAGTGTCAATTGAATTATATCGAGCCATTAGCCAAAGCGCTTGCATTATAATGATACTTCACATAAGGAAGCCGTCGCAAACATCGTAGTCGCGGCATAATTACCTTGACATTTGCGGCGTAATTTACTTGACGCATCTTCAATCTCCATGGTGGTCCTTGATGTGAGCAATCAATGACGCCAGCGCCGACAGATCGTCTGGGCGCGAGAAGGACCGACCTGCGGCTATCTGGCGGAATGCGTCGATCTCATCGACATCCGTCCACGAGGCCGGCAGCGAACGCAGTCGTCCTTGAACGTCATAGAACATGACGCGGTCTTCGCCCCAATTCTGCTTGCGCGTCGCCAGAACGAAACGCTGGCCACGCCAGGGATGAAAGGGGTGCGTTACTTCAAACTCTATGCGCGCTTGGCTAGTTGCACGAGCTGCAGTCCTGGACTTGAAAGAAGGCGAAAGTGGAAGCCGCGGTTCGCATCGTCGAACGCTGGCTATTGGGCCGCCTGCGCCACCGCACCTTCTACAGCCTGGCTGAGGTCAATGCGGCGATCGGCGAATTGCTTCATGACCTCAACGACAAACGGGTCCTGCGTCGCGTCGGCGTCACGCGCCGCCAACTGTTCGAAGACCTTGATCGTCCGGCTTTGCGACCACTGCCTGTCGAACGCTATGTCTTTGCTGAATGGCGCATCCGGCGTGCCGGGCTGGATTATCACGTCGAGATCGAGCGGCACTACTATTCCGTTCCTTATCGCTTCGCCCGCGAGCAGGTCGAGGCTCGTATCACCGCCAATACGATCGAGATCTTCCACAAGGGCGAGCGCATTGCCGCGCATCGCCGCTCCAGCGGCAACGGCAAGCACACGACGATCCCCGATCATATGCCCTCGGCGCATCGCCGCTTTGCTGACTGGACGATCGAACGCATTCAACGCGAAGCCTCTGCCATGGGGCCGGATGTTGCGCTGCTGTGCGAGCGCATCCTTGCAGATAGACCGCATCCCGAGCAGGGCTTTCGAGCCTGCCTCGGGATCATCCGCCTCAACAAGAGCTTTGGCCGCGACAGGGTCAATGCCGCTTGCGGCCGTGCGCTGGAGATCGGGGCCCGGACCTGTGGCTCGGTGCGCTCCATCCTCGACAATCACCTCGACCGAACGGCTGCCTCAAATGGAGCGACGTCGCATGAACCGATCCACCACGCCAACATCCGCGGACCCCGCTATTACCACTAAGGAGAACGAAAGATGCTTGCTCATCCAACTCTGGATAAATTGAACGCCATGGGCCTGACCGGCATGGCAAAGGCCTTTAACGAACTCGTTGCCAACGGCGAAACCGAACATCTCTCACACGCCGAATGGCTCGGATTGCTGCTCGAACGGGAGTGGAGTTCCCGTTACGATCGCAAGCTTGCAGCACGTCTCAGGTTTGCCAAGCTGCGCCACCAAGCCACTCCGGAAGATGTCGATTATCGCAGCGAGCGCGGCCTTGACCGCGCTCTCTTCATGAAGCTGCTCGGTGGCGACTGGATCAACGCGCATGACAATCTGGCAATCTGCGGGCCCTCGGGCGTCGGAAAGAGTTGGTTGGCGTGCGCTCTCGGCCATAAGGCTTGCCGAGACGATCGATCAGTTCTCTATCAACGTGTCCCACGATTGTTCTCCCAGCTTGCGCTCGCGCGTGGTGACGGCAGGTATGCCCGGCTGCAACGGACCTTGGGCCATGTTCAGCTTTTGATACTGGACGATTGGGGCCTCGAACCGCTCAACGAACAGGCCCGTCATGACCTGCTCGAAATCCTCGAAGACCGCTACGGCCGTCGATCAACGATCATTACCAGCCAACTCCCCGTATCCGCCTGGCACGGCGTCATCGGTGATCCAACCTATGCCGATGCCATACTCGACAGGTTGGTCCACAATGCCCATCGCATCGAACTAAGCGGAGATAGTCTGCGCCGAAATCTGTCGCGCAAAGCTTGACACATTACTTGAATGAACTGACAACAATCATCGCCTGCAGACCCCACTAAACAGGGGGCGAGATCATCCCGGAAACCGGGGGCGCAATCATCTCGGAACAAAGGGGCGGCTTCATCGGAATCGGCATGGATCTGCGACCTGCTGCTCGACAATTGCGGTGTCTATGTGCAGCCGATCAACTACCCGACGGTGCCGAAGAAGACCGAGCGCCTGCGCATCGCCCCGACGCCGCTCCACAGCGATGCGAACATCGAGCATCTCGTGGACGCGCTGCATGCGCTGTGGTCGCGCTGCGCGCTCGCCCGGCACGTTGCGTAGCGGGACCAAGACACGAAACCGCGGAAGCTTCAAGGTGTTGAATAGATACAACCAGGCGTACGAACATTGCCTCTGGCTGTGTCACTATTTGCATCGGATTGCCAGACAGCATCCTGCCGGATGCTGTCTGGTTCTGCGCACAACGACAAACCAGGGGTCAGAACGAACTCCACTGATCGTCGGCTACGCCAGATGCTCTGCCGCCGAATGCCCTTGCGACTTGCGCGGCCACTCGATGTGCCGGCGAGGATATGGTGTGATGCTTTGGATTTGTTTGCTCGGTTGTCATAGCCGACAATCGGTCGCTGACCCTGAATTGGCCAACCAACTGGAACAATGCGTGAGCCTCCTTTGCCAGACTGTGGCTGGCCGCGGTCGACTCCTCGACCATCGCTGCGTTCTGCTGGGTTCCTTGGTCCATCGTATTCACGGCGCTGTTTATTTCCTTCAGGCCAGTCGTCTGTTCTTTTGATGCCTCGACGATCGCGGCAACATTCACATTGATCTGCTGCACTTGCTGAACGATCTTTTCCAGGACCTCGCCGGTTTGATTGACTAGGCTGACGCCGCTCTTGACCTGCTCTCCCGACGCATTGATCAGACCCTTGATCTCCTTTGCCGCGGTCGCGGACCGCTGGGCCAATTCGCGCACCTCCTGCGCCACGACAGCGAAGCCTTTTCCCGCTTCGCCGGCACGCGCCGCCTCGACCCCCGCATTAAGCGCCAGGAGGTTCGTTTGAAAGGCGATATCATCGATGACGCCGATGATGTTCGAGATCTCATTGGAGGAACTCTCGATTTGGCCCATCGCGGCGATGGCCTTGCGAACGATATCCCCGGACTTCTCGGCATTGTCGCGCGTCACGGCAACGAGGTCGCCCGCTTCCTCTGCACGCCGGCTGGAATCGGCAACTGTCGTGGTAATTTCCTCGAGCGCTGCCGCCGTTTCCTCCACCGAGGCGGCCTGCTGTTCCGTTCGTTTCGACAGGTCATCCGCGGCGGCGCGGATTTGGGTGGATCCGGCCGCGATTGCCCGTGCATTGTGGCCGACATCTTCCATCGCCATGCGGAGTCTTGCGACAGCTTGGTTGAAGTCGGTGCGAAGCCGCTCCAGCGAGGGGATGAACGTCTTTTCGAGGGCGAGGGTCAGATCCCCTTCCGCAAGCATGCCGAGCGACTGCGCGAGCGTTTCGACGTTCTCGACGCGTCCGGTGATATCTGTGGCGAACTTGACGATCTTGAACACACTGCCGTTCATGTCGAAAATCGGGTTGTAGGACGCTTGCACCCAAACGCGCTTGCCTCCCTTGCCGAACCGCAGGAATTCCTCGGCAGCATACTCACCGCCGCGAAGGCGCTCCCAAAACTTTTCGTACTCGCCGCTTTGCGCATAACCCGGATCACAGAACATGGAGTGATGTCGGCCTTCAATTTCGCCGAGTCGATAGCCAAGCGCCGCCAGGAAGTTCTCGTTGGCTGTGATGATATCGCCGTTCGGGCTGAACTCGATAACCGCCTGGGCCCGAGATAGAGCGTCAAGCTTGCCGGCGTCTTCCGCACTCTTGAGCTTCTGCGCCGTTATATCTGTTGCGAATTTGACGACCTTGTATGGTTTGCCGGCGCGCACCACCGGGTTGTACGATGCTTCGATCCAGATCTGTTTGCCAGCCTTGCCAATCCTGCGGTATTGACGGCGATCGAACTCGCCTCGGCCTAGTCTTGTCCAAAAATCGCGGTATTCAGCCGACCGGGCTTCATCGGGATCGACAAACATCCTGTGATGTTGGCCCACGATTTCGCTCAAATCGTAGCCAAGCGAGCGGCAGAAATTGTCGTTTGCGGTCAGAATCTTGCCGTCGAGAGCGAACTCGATAACAGCCTGGGATTTGTCCATTGCTGCCAATACAAGTGCAGCATCCGACCCTTTTCCGAACAGGAAACTCATTGCCCCTCCTGAAGTTGTTGCTGGAATAGTATCGCTTCGTCATCCACAACAATTTCTGCTTGCAGTAAGTTTGTGACGCGGTTTTTCCGCAATCTGAAGTAGACTTGTATGGATGGTCCGATTAACGATAGTCTTTACATGGTTTAATATTGGTTAATTTGGCGCAAGACTCCAAAATACTAATGGTGAGCGTAAGGACTGATAGAATCTATTCTTTATTTTTCTCAATTTTCTTAGCTGTCGAGCGTTGCCCGGGTGTTTTTGACGATTGACGCTCTGACCACCCAGACTATTCGGACATCGCACGCATTCTGGGCGGTGGCTTCAGTGCGCCCTACGGCCGTGTCCGCAAGTGGTGCCGGCTCCAGGAACGATTGTGATTGTTAGCAAGGTCTCTCCGTTTCTTGATCGCGATCAAAGATCGCCCAGGCATCCGCGTTCGCCAGTGAAACGATTGCTGCAAGTCGCACAGTGCAGGCTTTCAACGGTGAAGATGCAGCTCAAAGGAAATACTCCGCTGACGTAGAACTCGCGTACGAGAGCGCTGCCGCTGCCATCCGTGCGCGCTCCTTGCTCACGCTTCGCCATAACGCTGATCTTTAGTAGCGTGGTGGGAGTTCTATGGGTCGGCGCTCACGATGTGCTGGCCGGTACGCTGACACCCGGAGCGCTGAGCCAATTTCTGTTGTATTCCGTAATCGCTGCCGGTTCTCTTGGTTCGCTTTCCGAAGTCTGGGGTGAGTTGGCCCAGGCAGCGGGCGCAGCCGAGCGTCTCTTTGAGTTGCTCGACGAGCCCACGGCTGAAAGTAGCCGCAACGCCGACTTTTCATTTGCCACGCCCAGCGAAGGGCACTCTCGAGGTGAACGATGTTCGCTTCGCATATCCCGGTGCTCCCGAAGCCTCGGTTCTAAATCGTCTGTCCCTGCAAGTGAAAGCCGGCGAAACCGTAGCTGTCGTCGGACCCTCCGGCGGCGGGAAAAGTACCATCTTGCTTTTGCTGAAATTCTACGAACCGGGCGGGGGCTCGATCTTGTTCGATGGCCGCCAGCTGTCTTCGCTGTCAGCGGAGGATGTCAGGAAGGAAATTGCAGTCGTTCCTCAGCTCGACTTTGTACATTATGCAGCGAAGCAAAGTGCTTGTGTCATCCGCTTGAGGCGGCTTGGTTGAGTTTCAGGAATGTCCGGGTCTGGCGGGTGCTGTCGATAAATATCCTGATCCCACAGGATCATGCGAACCGCACCGATGGCATCGGAGAAGGTGAACTCTGTTTTCTTGTACCAGGCGGCGGCATAGGGAAGGACGCCATGACCGAGCAGATCGCATGCCCAGAGTGTGACGAGGCTGTAGAGCGCCAGCAGCGACGGGGTCGTGCGCATGATGGCTTTGTCGTTCCACTGCCGTTGGGTTTCCACGCCAAGATGCGCTCGCGTTTCGGCGAAGGTGACCTCGATCTGCCAGCGCCGAACGAAATAGGCAATGATCTGAGCGGGCTCAAGGTTGACGTTGGTGCTCATGAACGCCTGGGGTTCACGACGGCCTGATGGATCGCGAACGAGAACCCAGCGAATTGGTCTTGGGGGCGTTCCACGCCGATACCAGAGGCCGGTTCCTGATGTGACATCAAGGGTTTTGTCGGTTTGCTTGCCGTACCAGGACGATGCGACGATGCGCTGCCACTCGGTCTTTGCGTCTTTGAGGAGCGTTTTCAGTTTCGGCAATGGCCTGCCTTTTTGCGCCGGTCGCCCGAGCGTATGTTCGTGCCGTTGATCTGGTGGAGCAAAGAGACTGGCATCCAGACGCAACCGCGTGATGAGAGTGGCCGTGTCGGGAAGAGCCGCAGCCAGTGTATGAACGGCAAAGCTGCTATCGCCGACAAAGATGATTTCGCGGCCCGGCAGCCAGCGGCAAAGCTGCAAGACGCCTTGCCTTGCCCAATCAGTCAGCAGCTTGTGCTTTCGGCCCTTCTTCTGATCATGGCGCTCAGAGGGACACAGGATCGTCAGCACCGGCAGGGCTTTAATACATTTTGCCCATGGGACAGGTGAAAGAACCATGAAGCTCAACCATCTCAAGCCGCTGGCTTTGACAAAGTGGCCATGGCTGGAGCGCACCGGGTCACGATAAATTCCACGCGCGGCGATGCGTTGGCCCCAACGCCGTTCGATTGTATCATCCATGCCAATCACGACAGGGCCCTCGGGCACGAGCCGGGCAACAATGATGGACAGCAGACGGGCCGCCAACGTGCGAGGGTTCCAGCGGGCTCGGTTGAGGAGTTGATGATAGGCGGCAAAATTACTTACCTCCGCGCGTCCGGTGATGCGCAGGCAGGCCGTCACCGTTCGCTTGCCAGGCGAAAGGAGCGCACCCATCACCAGGACCAGCAGATGCTCCCAGCTTGGCGCGGTAAACCAGAAACGAAACGGCGACAGCCATTTGCGAAGGATGTGGGGGACCGCGTCTCCCGGCTCACGGCTACAATCATGTTGTTCGCTCATCCATTCGTTCGAATCCGATCAAACGAATGGCGCAAGGCCGGGACCCTGCGGCGAATTGATTCACCCAGGGCTGCTCAGATGCCCCCGAAATCACCACCGATTTTGTACAAAGTCGAGCTCAGGATGTGACAATCTTTGCAGCGTCGATTTTCGACAATATCGCGTTCGGCCGGCCTGACGCGACACGCGAGGCAGTGATTGCTGCGGCCGTGAAAGCGCAAGCCCATGACTTTATTTCCAAACTCGAAAAAAATACGATACGGTCGTGGTGAGAGAGGCATGACCCTTTCAGGTGGCCAAAGGCAGAGAATTGCGATTGCAAGGGCGATCCTGCGAGATGCCACGATACTACTGCTTCACAAGGCAACCTCGGCCCTGGACGCCGAGAACGAGGCAGCAGTAAAGGACGCTCTTGAGAGCCTGATGCGTGGCAAAACGACACTCGTTATCGCGCATCGTCTTGCGACTGTTTTGAAGGCGGATCGCATATTGGTGGTGGACGAAGGAAGAGTGGTCGAGGAGGGAACGCATTCCTCTCTATTGAGCAAAGGCGGAACCTACGCTCGGCTGGCGGCTCTTCAGTTTGGTGAGAAGATCGATACAGGCGAGGTGAACGCGGCCTAAAATGCACGCTCATCCGCGCGTTGATTGGCCTTTTGAGCCTTTGAGGATAGGAGCCAGCGGCAGCACGCTTGCCGTGGACAGGCTGAAGAGGTGCGAGCGCGCCAGTGGCCACATCGGACCGGTGCACGCGAGAGCGGCAGGCGTTCAGGTGGCTTTGTGGCAGGCGACGCAGATTCTGGACCGCAGATCCCCTACTTTCGGGCATTTGACAGAAATCAAAGCGTACCATGTGGAAAGACATCAAACTGCCAACACTCAATTTGTCGACCGAGCAATGGGAGGACACTACGATGACGTTTGCCCTGAGGGAGTTGAGTCAACTAGAGTGCTTTGAAGTCTTTGAGCAATCCCGTTTCGGCCACCTGGCCTGCAGTAAAGACAATCAACCCTATGTCGTGCCCATCTATTTCGCGTACGAGGGCGGCATAGCGTACAGCTTTGCCATGCCTGGCCAAAAAATCGATTGGATGCGAGGAAATGACAAGGTGTGCCTTTCAAGTCGAAAAGCACTCTTCCGATAGCAGCTGGACGAGCGTAGTGGCGCAAGGACGGTACGAGGAATTCCCCGACACGGAGCAGTGGAAGCAAGAACGTCTGCACGCATGGTCGCTTCTTCAGAGATTTTCGGACTGGTGGGAGATAGGCGCACTGAAGCCCCATGAAATGCCCGTGCAAAACGCCTCTCCACACGTCTTCTTCGGCATTGTGTTGAAGGACATCTCTGGACGAATGGTGGTGCCGGACTAACTCCGGCGCGCGGTCGGCCCGTCGGCGACCGCTTGGTAAGGAAGATCAACGTTCTCATCTCGAGGCGTCATTGGGTCCACCGTTCGAGAAAGCGCCCGAAGAGCGATGAAAGGCGCTCGACGGTGATCATCTGCCGCAACCGTGGATCGGGATCCCGTCATCCCTCATCAAATAGAAGCGCCGTGGCCAAATAGCCGATCCCGATTGCACTTGCGAAAAGGTATATAAACAGACCTTCGATAACGAGATGTTCGAGAGACCCTAAACCCGCGCCCATATCGGAGAAACGACTCCTCCAGATCGCAATTCCGGCGGCGCATCCGATCGCAAACCCAATCGAGAGTCGAGTGAGAATGAAGAAAATCAAGCCAGGCATGGCGGCACCCCGTTGATTCCGCCTTAACGCCCGGATTCTGAAAAGGTTTCGCGTCGAGATGATCTTTGTCAAAGACGGATCTGTGCGGCCATGTAAAAGGCATCAGAGATGCTGGGACCCTCTGTTATGTCTTACCTTTCATTCGCTCTAAGCGTCTTCGCGCTGCTTATCCTGCCAGGTCCGACCAATGCCGTTCTGGCCATGGCGTCGCAAGGGATTAGTTTTACGCGTGCCGTCGTGCTTGTTGTAGCGGTCGTTCTATCCTATTTGACGGTTGTTCTCCCCGTCGCTGGGCTTGCAGGCACCTTTCTGAAGGTGCATCCCGCCGTTTCTGAAGCCGTAAAGCTCATCTCCGCTACGTGGGTGCTCTACCTCGCGCTGAAGCTGTGGGTTGTGGATGCACGGGCCTCGGTCCTCGTCATCGGCGTGCGGCATGTCGTTGTGACGACACTGCTCAATCCTAAGGCACTCATCATCGCGCTCACGATGATTGCACCGGACCAGGACCGGCTTCCGATCGCTGCCGTCGGGAGCTTCTCGGCTGTCGCCGTTCTGACATCAACCATCTGGCTGTTGGTCGGCAGAACGGTTCTCGGAAGCAGCAACCAAATGCCATTGATTGCGCGGCGGTTCGGATCGGGCGTCTTACTGGTTTTCTCAGCGATACTCACGGTGAGCGCGCTACAGCAATAAATAGGGCTGCGGCAAAACTGCGGAACTAGCAAGTGCCACAACATCGGATGCCGGAAATGCTGTTCTCGGTGCCATTGTTGACGTCGGATGGCTTCTGGTCAGGCAGCGCCAAGCCCGCCACCATGCTCGGATGCTCTCAACTCCTGGCGCAGTTACAGGTCAAAATTCGTCGGCATCATGATCACGTCTCGGATCGTCATGCCGCGAGGGCGGGTCAGCATGAAGATCACCACTTCGGCGACCTCGCTGGCTTGCAGCAAGCTTCCCGAGACCTTGGCCTCTTCGAGTTTTTCTGGCGGCCAGTCGGCAAGTAGCGACGTGATGACCGGGCCAGGGGAGATAGATCCAACCCGGATCCCGTGCTTGAAGACTTGCCGCCGCACAGTTTGGACGAAGCAATTAATAGCCCATTTTGACGACGCGTAGACCGGCTCCCACGGAGTCGGGAAATGAGCCGCGAGCGAGCTGGTTACAATGACATCACCGGAGCCGCGTTCGATCATATGAGGCAGAACGTCGTGGACGTTTTTCATGACCACGTTGACGTTCAGGTTCAGCATCCGGTCAATCGCGCTCGTATCCGCCTCGACTAGATCGCCACCAATGTAAGTCCCGGCGTTGGCGTGAAAAATGTCGAGCCGCCCTGCGCTCGCTAAAACCTTCGGCACCAAAGTTGCGCATTCCGACGGATCCAACAGGTCGATGACCAACGGCATAGCGCGGTCGCTATGCTTTTCACAAAGCGCCTTCAACGCACCTTCATCCCGGTCGATCAAAACAACCATGGCACCCGCCGCCAGCATGGCCTCCGAGCTCGCCAATCCGATGCCCGATGCCGCGCCTGTCACGGCTGCGACTTTGCCGTCTAGTTCACTTCCCATGTCGATCTCCCTTTGCGTGCAACGCGAAGGCTAGGAGCTTTTGCTGGGCTGGTCCAGCAATCGTCACTGCCTTTGCACCGGCACCTTCCTGGGCGATCCCACGCTTTGAGAGAACCTGCCAAAAAAATCATCGGGGCTCCGCTCGCGCTCTTTATCGGTCAGGCCGCCTTTTTGCGTGAAGACCCACGTATGACTTACGCTAACGGAGCATTTGGCTCAGTCACCGGCGACCGGGGAGGCTGTAGGGGCGTCGCTGCTATTTATGGAGAGCGACCTTGACGCCTCCTAAACTTTGCGAAATGCTAAGATGTCAGACCAATTCAAAGGTCGCCTGCCTAAAGAATTTGGGGAACCATGAAGGCACCAAGCAGCGACAGGCCGATTATCCGGCCGCTTCCGGCGATCGACCGAGCGCGTCAGGTAACCGACGCGCTAGCCGATTATGTTCAAAGCGCGCAGCTGAAGGCGGGCGATCGGCTGCCGGCAGAGCGCGAGCTGATGTCAGCGCTGATGGTCGGCCGCTCGACGATCCGCGAGGCGATCCGTCACTTCCAGGCACTTGGCGTCATCGAAACCCGTAAAGGCAGCGGCACCTACCTACTGAAACCGGTTTCGAAGGCGACGATCCATATGCCGCTATCGCTGGACACTGGCCATCTGCGCGACGTGCTGCTGCAGACCCTTGAGGTGCGCCGCGGGATCGAATGCGAGGCCTGCATGGTCGCAGCGAGAAAGCGGACCGACAAGGATCTCATCCTGATCGAGCAGAACCTCGACGCGATGGAACGCGTCCACATATCGAAGGGCACGTCCGGTCCGGAGGATCTGGCCTTCCACCTTGCCATCTACGATGCCACCCACAATCCGCTTTTTCGCCAGCTTCTCGAGCAGATGCGCGAGACATTCTGGCAGTTCTGGGAGCACCCTTTCGAGCGCGAGGATTTCGCACGCCGCTCCTTTCCCTTTCATCGCACGCTCTACAACGCGATCGCCGCCCGGGATGCCGAGGCCGCGCGGGAAGAGACACTGAAAATCCTCGAGGTTGTCGAGGACGATATCAAGGAAATGTCGAAATGAATAACGGCGCAGACGCGTTCGATCTTGCCTCGCTCATCACCGCACACGACGAAGGAAACTTCGCCGAAGCCGTCGTGCCGCCGATTTTCCAGACGTCACTTTTCACCTTTTCCAATTATGACGACATGATCTCCTCCTATCGCGGCGAGAAGGTGCGGCCGATCTATACGCGCGGCCTCAACCCAACGGTTCGCATGTTTGAGGAAATGCTGGCGAAGCTTGAGGGAGCCGACGACGCGCTCGGCTTTGCGAGCGGCATGGCGGCGATCTCTTCGGCGGTGCTGTCCTTCGTCGAACCGGGCGACCGGATCGTCGCGGTCAAGCACGTCTATCCCGACGCGTTCCGCCTTTTCGGCACGATCCTGAAGCGCATGAAGGTCGAAGTCACCTATGTCGATGGCCGCGATGAGGAGGCGGTGGCAAAGGCGCTGCCCGGCGCTAAACTCTTCTACATGGAAAGCCCGACCAGCTGGGTGATGGACGCTCATGACGTCGGCGCGCTCGCCGCGCTCGCCAAGACGCATGGTATCATCACGATGATCGACAACAGCTGGGCAAGCCCCTACTTCCAGCAGCCGATCTCGCTAGGCGTCGATATCGTCATCCATTCGGCCTCGAAATATCTCGGCGGCCACAGCGATGTCGTCGCTGGGGTTGTCGTCGGGTCGAAGGAGATGATCGCCCGCATCAAGGCGGAAGCCTATCCCTATCTCGGCGGCAAGCTCTCGCCCTTCGATGCCTGGCTTCTCATTCGCGGCCTGCGCACGCTGCCGATCCGCATGCGGGCCCACGAAGCCGCCGCGATGACAATCGCAAAACGCCTGCAGGAGCTCGACGTGGTGGAGGCGGTCTGCCATCCAGGTCTCGCCAACCGCCTGCCTGCCGGCCTCAACGGCACGTCGGGGCTGTTTTCCTTCATATTCCGCGAGGGCGTCGATATCCGCGCCTTCGCCGATCACCTCAAGCTCTTCAAACTGGGAGTGAGCTGGGGTGGGCATGAAAGCCTGATCGTACCAGGCGAGGTCGTCCTTCAGCAGAAGGCGCAACCGAATTCCGCGCATGCCTTCGGGATCCATGCGCGGTCCGTACGCCTCCACGTCGGCCTCGAAGGAACCGAGGCCTTGTGGAAGGACATTGAGGCGGCACTGGCGGTCGCCTCTTAAGCGTTCAAAACCTCAAAAACCTGAAAAGGGGGAGCAAGCATGAAAAGACTGATCACCGCCACTCTACTCGCCACGATGATGGCCGGCACCGCACTCGCCGATACCACGCTGAAGCTGGTCGAGGTCATCACCAGCCCCGAACGCACCGAAACGCTGAAGTCGATCGTCGGCAAATTCGAGGCTGCGAACCCCGGCACCAAGGTCGACATCATCTCGCTGCCCTGGAACGAAGCCTTCCAGAAGTTCGCGACAATGGTTTCGGCCGGCGACACGCCTGACGTCATGGAAATGCCAGATACCTGGCTGTCGCTCTACGGCAATAACGGCATGCTCGAAAGCCTCGAGCCCTATCTCGAAAAGTGGGATCACACAAAGGAACTGACGCCGCGCGCCCTCGAACTCGGTCGCGACGTGAAGAACACGGCCTATATGCTGCCTTACGGGTTCTATCTGCGCGCCATGTTCTACAACAAGAAACTGCTCAAGGAAGCCGGCGTTTCCGAACCACCGAAGACGCTGGAAGAGTTCACGGCGGCTTCGGAGAAAGTCTCCAAGCTTCCCGGCAAATACGGCTACTGCATGCGCGGCGGCCCAGGTGGCCTTAACGGCTGGATGATCTTCGCAGCCTCGATGGCAGGCTCGAACAAGTACTTCAACGAAGACGGCACCTCGACGATGAACAGCCCCGGCTGGGCGAAGGGCATCGAGTGGATGGTCGATCTCTACAAGAAGGGCTATGCGCCGAAGGACAGCGTCAACTGGGGCTTCAATGAAGTCGTCGCCGGCTTCTATTCCGGCACCTGCGCCTTCCTCGATCAGGATCCGGACGCCCTGATTGCGATCGCCGAGCGCATGAAAAAGGACGACTTCGGCGTGATGCCGCTCCCGAAGGGCCCGGACGGCAAGTCCTTCCCGACGATCGGCTATGGTGGCTGGTCGATGTTCACTACGAGCCAGAACAAGGACCTGTCTTGGAAGCTGATCGCGACGCTCGAAGGCCCGGAAGGCAACCTCGAATGGAACAAGCGCATCGGCGCGCTTCCTGCCTATACGACCGCCGAGAAAGATCCCTTCTATGCGGGTGACCAGTTCAAGGGCTGGTTCGAGGAACTGGCCGATCCGAACACCGTCCCGACGGTGATGCCGACCTACCTCGAAGAATTCGCCTTCTTCAAGGACTCGCTGGCAATCAAGACCTCGCAGCAGGCGCTCCTCGGGGATATTTCGGCCAAGGACCTGGCGGACCAGTGGGCGGACTACCTCACCAAGGCACAGCAGAAGTTCCTGGCCAAGAAGTAGGTACCACGTCAAGCGGCAGCCCTGGCAAAGAGGGCTGCCGCCAACGCCCTGAACGACATAGATGGCGCGCCCTTGAGGCCGCACAACGGAAGCTTGCCTGATGACAATGACCGCCGATACGCTCGACAGTCGCCGCGACCGCAGGCCGTGGCTGAAGCGCGTCGCCGATGCCTCGGAACCCTATCTCTATAGCGCCCCCTCGCTGATCCTCATCATCGCCGTGATGCTGGTGCCTCTGGCGATCGGCGTCTCCTACGCGTTCCGCGACATCCAGCTGCTCAACCCGTTCTCCGGCGGTTTCATCGGGCTCGACCATTTCCGTGCACTCGCGAAGGATGCCGCCTTCTATGGCGCGCTGAAGAACACGCTCTGGTGGACGGGCGCCTCCGTTCTTTTGCAGTTCATCTTCGGCCTCATTCTCGCGCTGCTGCTCGACAAGCCGTTCTGGGGCAGGGGCGTCGTGCAGGCGCTGGTTTTCCTGCCCTGGGCCGTTCCCTCATTCCTCGCCGGTCTCAACTGGGCATGGCTGTTTAATCCGGTGATCGGGCCGATCCCGCATTGGCTTTACGCACTCGGCCTGATGAGCGAGCCAGGCAACATCCTCTCCGACCCGCGATATGCGATGTGGGGGCCGATCGTCGCCAACGTCTGGTGGGGCATTCCGTTCTTTGCGATCACGCTGCTGGCCGCCCTGCAGGCGATCCCGCGCGATCTCTATGAGGCAGCCTCCATCGACGGCGCCGGCTGGTTGCAGCGCTTCCGCTCGATCACCCTGCCCTTCCTCGCGCCGACGATCGCCATCACCGTGCTGCTGCGCACCGTCTGGGTCTCCAACTTTGCCGACCTGATTGTCGTCATGACGAGCGGCGGTCCGGCCGACCGCACGCAGATCGTCGCCAGCTACATTTTCACGCAGGCCTTCAGGCGGCTCGACTTCGGCTATGCCTCGGCAATCGCGCTGGTGCTGCTCGTGTTGCTGCTTGCCTATTCGATGTTGATCATCCTGCTCAGGCAGACCCTGCTGAACAAGGACTGAGGCCATGAAAAGATCCATCCTGCCAACCGTCGCGCATCGCGTGGCCGTCCTGTGTTACGTCGCCTTCGCGCTGTTTCCGCTCTTCTGGTTGCTCAAGGTATCAGTCACTCCGAACGATCTGCTCTATTCCGAGGGTGTGCGGATGTGGCCGTCCCGCACGACCTGGGATCATTATGCCTTCGTGATCCAGCACAGTGCCTTCCCGACCTTCTTCAAGAACAGCCTGATCGTGTCAGCCTCGACCGCGGTCGTCGTCACGATCTGCGCTTCGCTCTCCGGCTACGCACTGTCGCGGTTCAATTTCCGGGCCAAGTACTGGATCGTCGCTCTGATGCTTCTGACGCAGATGTTCCCTCTCGTCATGCTGGTCGCCCCGATCTTCAAGATCCTGTCGCCGCTGCACCTGACGAACAGTCTCACCGGCCTCATCGTGGTCTACACCGCCTTCAACGTACCCTTCGCGACCTTCCTGATGCAGTCTTTCTTCGACGGTATCCCGAAAGACCTCGAGGAGGCGGCGATGATTGACGGTGCAACGCAGTTTACCGCCTTCCGGCAGATCATCCTGCCGCTGACGCTGCCCGGCATTGCCGCAACGCTCGGCTTCGTGTTCACCGCGGCATGGAGCGAACTTCTCTTTGCACTCATGCTGATCAACGGCAACGATGCGGCGACCTTCCCTGTCGGGCTTCTCACCTTCGTCTCCAAATTCTCAGTGGACTTCGGGCAGATGATGGCAGCGGGCGTGCTCGCGCTCATCCCGGCCGGTCTCTTCTTCCTGCTCATCCAGCGTTATCTCGTCCAGGGCCTGACGGCCGGCGCGGTCAAGGGTTAATCAAAATGGCATCGATCGATATCCAGAACGTCAAGAAGGCCTATGGCCCAGTGCAGGTGCTGCACGACGTCGACCTCAGGATCAAGGACGGCGAGTTTGTCGTGCTCGTCGGCCCGTCGGGCTGCGGCAAGTCCACCCTGCTGCGCATGATCGCAGGGCTGGAGGACGTGACCGGGGGCGAGATCCGCATCGCCGGGAAGCGCGTTAACGAGTTGCATCCGAAGGACCGCGACATCGCCATGGTGTTCCAGTCCTACGCGCTCTATCCGCACATGAATGTCGCCGGCAACATGAGCTACAGTCTGAAGCTCAGGAAGACGGCCAAGGAAAAGATCGCCAGCGCAGTTTCAGGTGCTGCCTCCAAGCTTGGTCTGGACCCGCTGCTCGAACGGCGGCCGAAGGCGCTGTCCGGAGGCCAACGCCAACGCGTCGCCATGGGCCGCGCGATCGTGCGCCAACCGAAGGCCTTCCTCTTCGACGAGCCGCTGTCGAACCTTGACGCGCGCCTGCGCGAGCAGATGCGCGCGGAAATCAAGAAGCTGCATGGCGACCTGAAGGCCACGTCAATCTACGTCACTCACGACCAGATCGAGGCGATGACGCTGGCCGACAGGATCGTTGCCATGCATGGCGGCGTCGTTCAGCAGGTCGGCAGCCCGCTTGAACTATACGACCGGCCGGCCAACCTCTTCGTCGCCGGCTTCATCGGCTCGCCGGGGATGAACTTCCTCGACGCCACCTATGCCGATGGCAGCGTCCGCCTGAAGGATGGAACGATCGTGCCGCTGGCTGCGCCGCTTTCGCTCGCAAACGGCACCAAGGTCACGTTGGGGATCCGCCCCGAGCACGTCGTCGTTGCCGACCAGAGCGGCATGGGTGCGGACGTCGAGTTGGTCGAGCCCACAGGCTTCGGCATCATTCTGCACCTGTCGCTGCACGGCCTGCCGTTCAAGATCTTCACGCTTGATCGCGAAGCGCTGACGGCCGGCCCGAAGGTCAGCGTATCCTTTCCCGCGCAATACCTGCACGTCTTCGACGCGGATGGAAACAGAGCGAGGTAGGCAACGCGAGACGTTAGCCGTGGGCGAGGCTGCCGCGCAACACGGCATCGTTATAGGCTGGTCTCGGCGTCGGAATGGCGACCGGCATGACCGCTTCGGTGGCGACTGGCATCGCCGCTTCGCTCGGTGCCCGCGCTGCCGGCTCTGTAGCCAGTGTCGCTGCCGACCCCGGCATTGGAATCGGCACCGGGACGGTGGTTGGAACAAGCGCCTCGAACTGCGCGGGCATCAGTCTCTGACCGGGCAAATAGTTCATAGCAACTTCATATGAGGGCAGGGGCGCCGGCGTCTGCAGCTCGCCATCCCGGCCACGCTTTTCGTAGAACGCATTTCCGCCGGCGATCGTTACGTAATGCATGTTGCGGTACGGGAACGTCAGGCCGTCTGTGTGGAAGAACATCGCGTCCTTGACGCCAGGATGCCGTTCGCCACGCAGAATTGCGTCAGCCGCATCCGTCAGCTCGATCTCCGCGGCGGGCTCGACTTCCCGCGTCATAACACCGGGCGCAAACTGCCTCTGCTGGGCAACGACGCCGCAGATCGACTCGGGATAGGCTCCCGACGTCAGCCGGTTCATGACCACGGTTCCGACTGCCATATAGCCGTCGCGGTCCGAATGCTCGGACTCGAAGTACATTGCCCGCTTCAGGCAATCGCGATCCTTGGCAGTATAATTGAAGGTGACTTTTGTTGCCTGCGCGGATTGCCCCGCGCTCCTGGGCGTCACGGCCTGGCTGACCGCCTTTGTAGCCGGCTGCTGCGCAGTCGTGCAGCTCGCAGCCGCAAAGCCTGCCAACAGAATCCCGGCAAGAGATTTTCCCAACGCTAGATGCGCCCTCAACAGCAGGTGCCCCCCTATTTGGAGTAGTAAAGCCCTTCTCGATTAAGTGGCCGCTTTTGTATCCGCGTTTCGGGTAAATTTCAAATCCAATTAGTATCACAATTTGATTTGGCCGCGTTTTGCCTGCTGGGCAGGCTGATTCGCGATCGCATAACGCACTGAAAACGATGATAGTCGCCATCGCAGGTCACGTCCGCAATGGTCGAAATCACCATCCTATCAGGAACTGATTCGGAGCGTATTCCAACCACGTCAGCGCGGTTTCTACCTCTATGGCGTTGCCCGGAACAATTTCCACCGCTTCGGTCGGAAGGCAATCCGGCTGCGATCGAGGCTCCCGGCCTGCGATGGCGACAGTTCCAGTTCGATCGGTGGAAGCCCCTTGCCGATGTCGACCTCGATGTGGCGCGTGCCGGCGACGCGCCGGCTGGTCGTCAGCAAGCCGGCGATGCAGCCACCGCAACCATCTCGCAATTCGATGTCATGTGGCCGGAAGTAGAGTTGGGCATCCCCATCCGCCTCGTTTTCGACCTTGAGGCCGAGGGGCCGGTCCTCGAACCAGACTTCTCCGCCGTTCACCCGCACGTCGAGACAGTTTGACTGTCCGACAAAGCCGAAGACGAAGGGGGAGTTCGGGTTGTCATACACTTCATCAGGTGTTCCGATCTGTTCAATCGCACCCTGGCTCATCACGACGACGCGGTCGGCAAGCTCCATCGCCTCGTCCTGATCGTGCGTGACGAAAACAGTCGTGTGGCCGGTGTGGTCATGGATCTCGCGCAGCCATTTGCGCAGGTCCTTGCGCACCTGGGCGTCGAGTGCGCCGAAAGGCTCATCGAGAAGAAGTACGGTTGGTTCGACCGCCATGGCGCGCGCAAGCGCGACGCGCTGACGCTGGCCGCCGGAAAGCTGGGCCGGATAGCGCTTCTCCAGCCCCGAGAGCTGGACAAGATCCAGAAGCTCCAGTGCGCGCCTACGGATTTCCGCCCTCGGAGGGCGTCTCGCACCGTCGCGCACTTTCAGACCGAAGGAGACGTTATCAAGCACGGTCATATGCCGAAAAAGGGCATAGTGCTGGAAGACAAAGCCGATGTTGCGCTGCTGGACGGTCTTCTTCGACGCGTCCTCGTCGCCGAAGTAGATCAGCCCTTCCGTCGGGCTCTCCAGACCGGCGATGAGGCGCAGCAAGGTCGTCTTGCCGGAGCCGGACGGCCCGAGCAGCGCAATCAGCTCTCCGGAGCGGATGTCGAGCGAGACGTCGTGCAACGCCGGAAACCGGTCGAATTCCTTGCGCAAGTTTTGAACGCGAACTTCCATTCTAATTCCTTCAGTGCCGTCGGCTGGCGGCTATTTCTTCGCTGTATCGCATCTCGAGCAGCGTCTTCAAAACAAGGGTCACGAGCGCAAGCAATGCAAGCAGGGTGGCAACGGCGAACGCGCCGGTGAAATTGTACTCATTATAGAGAATTTCCACCTGCAGCGGCATGGTGTTCGTCTGTCCGCGAATATGGCCTGAGACCACCGATACGGCACCGAACTCGCCCATGGCGCGCGCGTTGCAGAGCAATACGCCGTAGAGCAGACCCCATTTGATGTTGGGCACAGTCACGTACCAGAAGGTTTGCCAGCCGCTGGCGCCGAGCGAAAGTGCGGCCTCTTCGTCGCCCGTTCCCTGCTCCTGCATCAGCGGGATCAGTTCGCGCGCCACGAAGGGGAAGGTGACGAACATGGTGGCGAGGATCAGTCCCGGAACGGCAAACAGGATCTTGATGTCGTGGGCGCTCAACCAGTGGCCGAGATGAGTGTTGGCGCCAAGCAGTAGCACGAACACCAGACCCGAAATGACAGGCGAGACTGAGAAGGGCAAGTCGATCAACGTCGTCAGGAAGGCCTTGCCCTTGAACTCGAACTTGGCAATCGCCCATGCAGCCGCCACGCCAAAGATCAGGTTGAGAGGCACGCTGACGCCCGCGACGATGAGGGTCAGACGAATGGCCGAAAAGGTCTCCTCGTCCTGCAATGCCTCGAGGAACGCCCCGGCACCCTTGCGGAACGCTTCCACGAAGACTGCCGCCAAGGGTAGAAGCAGGATCAGCGTCAGGAAGATCAGCGAGGCAAGGATCAGCGTCCAACGCGCGAACCGGTGCTCGGTAACGGCGGAGCGCACTTTTGTCGGCTGAACACTGGTGTCAAGCGCCATAGTACCTCCGTCTGCTCCAGCTCTGGATGAGGTTGATGATCAGCAGCATGACGAACGAGAGAACTAGCATCACTGCAGCGATGGCCGTCGCAGCGGCATAGTTGTATTCCTCGAGCTTGATGACGATCAGCAGCGGTGCGATCTCCGACCGGAAGGGAAGATTGCCGGCAATGAAGATCACCGAGCCATATTCGCCGACGCCACGGGCAAAAGCGAGCGCAAAGCCTGTCAGAACAGGCGGCGCCAAGCCCGGCAACAGCACACGGAAGATCGTCTGGAGACGGGTAGCGCCGAGCGTTGCGGCAGCCTCCTCGACTTCCTTGTCGATCTCTTCCATCACCGGCTGCACCGTGCGAACCACGAAAGGCAGGCCGACGAAGACGAGGGCGATAACGATACCGAGCGGCGTGAAGGCGATCTTGATGCCGAGCGGCGTGAGAAACTGGCCGATCCAGCCGTTCGGTGCATAAAGGGTCGCGAGCGCGATACCGGCAACGGCGGTCGGCAGCGCAAAGGGCAGGTCCACCATGGCGTCGATGACGCGTTTGCCTGGAAACCGGTAGCGCACCAGCACCCAGGCCAACACGACGCCGAAGGCAGCATTGATGCAGGCCGCCGCAAAAGCGGCGCCAAAGCTGATGCGCAAGGCGCTTGCGGTGCGAGGATCGAAGGCAATGGCCAGGAACTTTGCCCAGCCAAGCTCGCTTGACCGCCAGGCAAGGCCCGAAATCGGAATGAGGATCAAAAGGGTGAGCCAGGTCAAGGTAAGGCCGAGCGCCATTCCAAAACCTGGAATGACGCTCGGCCGTCTGAACCGCCACCGCGTGGGGTTATGTGCTCTCATGCGACGTATTATTGTGCCGGCTTGTAGATTTGGTCAAATACGCCGCCATCGCCGAAGAATTTCGGCTGTGCTTGCTTCCAGCCGCCGAAATCGTCGATCGTCGCGAGCTTCAGGTTTGGAAAGCGCGCGATGTCTGCCTTGTCGGCCGCTTCGGGCTTGGTCGGACGGTAGAAGTGCTTGGCCGCAATCTTCTGACCCTCGTCCGAATAAAGATAGTTCAGGTAGGCCTCCGCGACCTTGCGGGTTCCCTTCTTGTCGACGTTGCCGTCAACGACGGCGACCGGCGGGTCAGCGCGGATCGAGAACGTCGGCGTGACGATCTCGAACTGATCGGGCCCAAGCTCTTCCAGTGAGAGATAGGCTTCGTTTTCCCAGGCAAGAAGAACGTCGCCGAGGCCGCGCTGGACGAAGGTCGTCGTTGCGCCGCGCGCGCCGGTGTCGAGAACCGGAACATGCTGCAGGAGCTTCGTCACATAGTCCTGAGCCTTGGTGTCATCGCCGCCATTGGCCTGCTTGGCCCATGCCCAGGCCGCCAGGAAATTCCAGCGGGCGCCGCCTGACGTCTTCGGATTGGGAGTGATGACCTGGACGTCGTCCTTCACCAGATCGGCCCAGTCCTTGATGCCCTTCGGATTGCCCTTGCGAACAAGGAATACAATCGTTGACGTATAAGGCGTCGAATTGTTCGGGAACTTTGTTTTCCAATCTGCCGGGATCTTGCCGGTCTTGGCGGCAATCGCGTCGATGTCACCCTCGAGAGCAAGGGTCACGACATCGGCATCAAGCCCATCGATCACCGAGCGCGCCTGTGCGCCAGACCCACCGTGCGAAGCCTTGATGGTCACCGCCTCACCGGTGTCCTTCTGCCACTTCGCAGCGAAAGCGGCATTGAAATCCTTATAGAGTTCTCGCGTCGGATCGTAGGATACGTTGAGAAGCGTCTGGTCCGCGTATGCGGGAGCGACGGCCCCGATTGCGACGCTACCTGCCAGCGCCACAGCCGCGAGAAGCCGTGTGATCCTTATCGACTGCATGGAAACCTCCTTCGTTGATGGCCGAAACTCTACCAAGTTGGTCGTATAATGAAACGAAGAATGTTTCTGTTCCAGGTGCCAGTCTGGAATGCCATCCCATTTGAGGCGCGCTTTGGCAATGGCTTTGCTCTCCTTGGCGGCGGCGAAACCCGAGAGACGCCGCGCGGGGGCTGCACCCGCTGACACTTACCATCATATTTTGCAGGAACCGAATCGTCTGATTTTCCCTATCGTCGGCAGCAGCGTTTGCGTTGCAACGGCCGGCATAACGGTCAACTACATGGTCGTCGCTGATCTGAGCTCGACTTTGTACATTATGCAGCGAAGCAAAGTGCTTGTGTCATCCGCTTGAGGCGGCTTGGTTGAGTTTCAGGAATGTCCGGGTCTGGCGGGTGCTGTCGATAAATATCCTGATCCCACAGGATCATGCGAACCGCACCGATGGCATCGGAGAAGGTGAACTCTGTTTTCTTGTACCAGGCGGCGGCATAGGGAAGGACGCCATGACCGAGCAGATCGCATGCCCAGAGTGTGACGAGGCTGTAGAGCGCCAGCAGCGACGGGGTCGTGCGCATGATGGCTTTGTCGTTCCACTGCCGTTGGGTTTCCACGCCAAGATGCGCTCGCGTTTCGGCGAAGGTGACCTCGATCTGCCAGCGCCGAACGAAATAGGCAATGATCTGAGCGGGCTCAAGGTTGACGTTGGTGCTCATGAACGCCTGGGGTTCACGACGGCCTGATGGATCGCGAACGAGAACCCAGCGAATTGGTCTTGGGGGCGTTCCACGCCGATACCAGAGGCCGGTTCCTGATGTGACATCAAGGGTTTTGTCGGTTTGCTTGCCGTACCAGGACGATGCGACGATGCGCTGCCACTCGGTCTTTGCGTCTTTGAGGAGCGTTTTCAGTTTCGGCAATGGCCTGCCTTTTTGCGCCGGTCGCCCGAGCGTATGTTCGTGCCGTTGATCTGGTGGAGCAAAGAGACTGGCATCCAGACGCAACCGCGTGATGAGAGTGGCCGTGTCGGGAAGAGCCGCAGCCAGTGTATGAACGGCAAAGCTGCTATCGCCGACAAAGATGATTTCGCGGCCCGGCAGCCAGCGGCAAAGCTGCAAGACGCCTTGCCTTGCCCAATCAGTCAGCAGCTTGTGCTTTCGGCCCTTCTTCTGATCATGGCGCTCAGAGGGACACAGGATCGTCAGCACCGGCAGGGCTTTAATACATTTTGCCCATGGGACAGGTGAAAGAACCATGAAGCTCAACCATCTCAAGCCGCTGGCCTTGACAAAGTGGCCATGGCTGGAGCGCACCGGGTCACGATAAATTCCACGCGCGGCGATGCGTTGGCCCCAACGCCGTTCGATTGTATCATCCATGCCAATCACGACAGGGCCCTCGGGCACGAGCCGGGCAACAATGATGGACAGCAGACGGGCCGCCAACGTGCGAGGGTTCCAGCGGGCTCGGTTGAGGAGTTGATGATAGGCGGCAAAATTACTTACCTCCGCGCGTCCGGTGATGCGCAGGCAGGCCGTCACCGTTCGCTTGCCAGGCGAAAGGAGCGCACCCATCACCAGGACCAGCAGATGCTCCCAGCTTGGCGCGGTAAACCAGAAACGAAACGGCGACAGCCATTTGCGAAGGATGTGGGGGACCGCGTCTCCCGGCTCACGGCTACAATCATGTTGTTCGCTCATCCATTCGTTCGAATCCGATCAAACGAATGGCGCAAGGCCGGGACCCTGCGGCGAATTGATTCACCCAGGGCTGCTCAGATGCCCCCGAAATCACCACCGATTTTGTACAAAGTCGAGCTGAGGACACGCCTCAGCGTGCGGTATCACGACGAAGAGGAAGGCGACGACCAGGTAGAAGGCTTCCTGCGGTTCCAACGCGACTTCTGAGCCGTGCGTCCATCTGATCGTCAAACACGAGAATCGGCCAGGAAATCCGAATAGAGCTCTTCCGCGGTTCTCGCCTTGCGCATGGCCGCAAGAACGCCGGGTGTCTGCAGCTGGCGCGCGATGGCCGCCAGCACGTTCAGATACTCGCCACGGTTTGCCTCGCCAAATAAAAGCGCGAAGGCAATGTCGGTCGATACGTCGTCGACGGCCTCGAAATCGAGCGGCCGCGCAAAGCGTACGAGCAAGCCATGCGGATGCGTCATCCCTTCGACCACGGCATGCGGAACCGCAACGCCATTGCCGATGCCCGTCGAGCCGAGGCTCTCCCGGCTTTCCAAAGCCTGCAATATCTTCCTTTCGTCGATGCCGAAGGCGGAGGCAGCCTTCTCCGCAATATTTTGCAGCCCGCTCCATTTCGTCGCGACCGACACGCCTATGAAGGTGTGCTCGGGACGGATGATCATCGAAAGGTCCATGACATCTCTCTTGTCGTTCGTGCGAGGCGCGCCAGGGCCGGCTAACGCCATGCTCGCACCCGATTGCACCGTTGCCATTGCCGCAAACTGATTTTCGGGGCCGCATTGCTGCGCGTTCATATGCCCAGATGAGATAAAGGTTCGAGCGTGATAGCCGACCACACATATAAACACCGCATAAAGATCACCCAAATTTTCAATGAACGCTTGAAGACAATTCAAGCGACTGGCTGCTTATTGAGAAAGAATTGGCGGGCGATATTCACTCCATCGAACGACGAAACCCTGGAGTGATCGAAATGGCGACAATCGAAGGAGAAAACCAAATGTCCATCGGTATCATCGGCGCCGGCAATATCGGCGCCGCCGTTGCCCGCGCGCTCGTCCGGGCCGGCATCCACGCCATCATATCGAACAGCCGCGGGCCGGAGGCGCTTGCGGAGCTTGCCGCGGAGCTTCGGCCTTTCGTGACAGCAGCGACCGTGGAAGAGGCAGCGAAGGCCGATATCGTCCTCGTCGCCGTTCCCTGGTCGAAGTTGCCGCAAGCGCTTTCCGGCCTGCCGGACTGGAACGGTCGCATCGTCATCGACGCCAACAATCCGATCGAGGCGCCGCTCTTCAAGCCCGCTGCCTTGAACGGTCGTCTGTCCAGCGAGATCTTCTCCGATCTCGTTCCGGGCGCGCGTGTGGTCAAGGCCTTCAACCACCTGCAGTCGCACCTTCTGTCCGGCAACCCCGCAGCCGAAGGCGGCAAGCGTGTCCTGTTCTATTCGGGCGATGACGCTGGCGCGAAAGTAGAGATCGGCTCGCTGATCGAAAAGCTCGGCTTCTTCGGCATCGACCTCGGCTCGCTTGCCATCGGAGGCAGCCTCACGCAGTTCCCCGGCGGGCCATTGCCGGTGCTCAATCTCGTCAAGTTCGGCTGACCATCTGCCGCGCCAGATCGCCAGCCTTCCCTAAATGGGCATTTCATCGTTTCATGAGCAAACGCCTTCGCAATACAATTGAATTGCGAAGGCTTCGGGTCTTATAGTCCTTCCAAAGCCGCGCCGACTCAGACGGCGCGGGAAGGCAATCGGGAAGGAACAGACAATGGCCAAAGTCCGCGCGCTGGTGCTCGAGCGCCAGCATGAACTCGCGCTTCGCGACATCGACCTGCCGATGGATACGGGTCCGGGGCAGGTGAGGATCAGGATTCATACGGTCGGCGTCTGTGGCTCTGATGTCCATTACTACACCCATGGCAAGATCGGCCCCTTCGTCGTCAACGAGCCGATGGTGCTCGGCCACGAAGCCGCCGGCACCGTCGTCGAGGTCGGCGCTGGCGTGACGCATCTGAAGGTGGGCGACCGGGTCTGCATGGAGCCTGGCATTCCCGATCCCAATTCCAAGGCAAGCCGGCTCGGCATGTACAATGTCGATCCTGCCGTCACCTTCTGGGCGACGCCGCCGATCCACGGTGTCCTGACGCCCGAAGTCGTGCATCCGGCCAACTACACCTACAAGCTTCCGGACAATGTGAGCTTCGCCGAGGGCGCCATGGTCGAGCCTTTCGCTGTCGGCATGCAGGCCGCAACCAAGGCGAAGATCGTGCCCGGCGACACAGCGGTGGTGCTGGGCGCCGGCCCGATTGGCACGATGGTGGCGATCGCAGCCCTTGCCGGCGGCTGCGCCCGCGCGCTCGTGGCCGACCTTGCCCAACCGAAACTCGACATTGCCGCTCAATACCAGGGCGTCATCCCGGTTAACATCCGCGAGAAGAATCTCATCGAGGAGGTCGCGGGCCTGACGGACGGCTGGGGTGCCGATGTCATCTTCGAATGCTCCGGCTCTCCGAAGGCCTGGGAAACCATCATGGAACTGCCACGGCCGGGTGGCGTCATTGTCGCCGTTGGCCTGCCGGTCAATCCGATCGGCTTCGACGTTTCGACCGCCTCCACGAAAGAAATTCGCATCGAGACGGTATTCCGCTACGCGCATCAGTATGAGCGCTCCATTGCGCTGCTCGGCTCCGGTCGCGTCGATCTGAAACCGCTGATTTCGGAAACCTTCACCTTCGAGGATTCCGTTAAGGCCTTCGATCGCGCCGTCGAGGCGCGTCCAAGCGACGTGAAGCTGCAGATCGTGATGGAATAGCCCGCGACGCCTCGACACGCGTTCGGTCGCCGCCGCCAATGGGGTGGCCGATCGAGGCAACGGCTATCTCGATTGAACCTCATCAGCCCAATCGCACTCGAATGCCAGCACCGGCTTGGAAAACCCCTTGAGACGCCGGCGCGCCGCATTGGCGAAGAGATCGGCCGCTCCGTGCTCGCGAAAGATATTTTCCGATACGAGGATGTGATCGCCCGTGGCTGCCGCACACAACCGCGCAGCCAATTGCACGGTCGAGCCGAAGAGATCATGGCTGTCTTCGATGGGCTCGCCGCAATCGAGGCCAATGCGAACGTGAATGGGTTCCGGCGTGCCGCCGTTGTAGCGTCTGAATTCCCGCTGGATGCTCATCGCGCAACCGACGGCGGCGTGCGTGGAGACGAAGGAGGCCATGATGCCGTCACCGGTGTGCTTGACTTCTCTGCCCTCGCATTGTGCCAGACAGCGTCGCACGATCGCATCATGTGCCCGCACGAGTTCGGCTGCCATGCGGTCCCCGAGGCGCGATGTCATCTCCGTCGAGCCGACGATATCGGTAAAAAGAATCGCTCTGTGGCCGGCATCCCTTTCGGCGACGGACTGGCCGGCCATCTGTTCGGGTTCATGAATCCGCCCAAGAAATGCCTCGACCGCGGACAGGGCGACCTCGACGACTTCGCCGGCGATGAAACCGTGCGCTTCGCGATGGACGCATTGCGCGGTCTCGGCATCCGGCGCATCGATCAGACAGAACGCTGTTCCACGCCGCTGATCGTACCAATAGGTGAGGAACTTCACCCCGTACCGATCCTCAACGGCCAGATCCTTGCGATGCGCCTCGGCAATGTCTTCGGCGGTTGTCCCCGCAAGATCATGCCGGTCCATGAAGATAGCCACGTCCTGTGTCCTTCGGAACCCCTCGGCAGAGCCCGCACCTTACGCCGCCACCGTCGCCAGGTCCACAGCGAGAGAACCCGACCGATCAGGTGCTGGACGCGCCGGCCACTTCCGAAAG
This sequence comes from Rhizobium favelukesii, assembly GCF_000577275.2. Classification (NCBI taxonomy): domain Bacteria; kingdom Pseudomonadati; phylum Pseudomonadota; class Alphaproteobacteria; order Hyphomicrobiales; family Rhizobiaceae; genus Rhizobium; species Rhizobium favelukesii. The sequence continues at coordinate 57,953 of NZ_HG916855.1, read as the reverse complement.
CCAGAGACGAAAGGCCGACATGGCCGGCGTCTCCGGGCGCGACTGCAAACGGGTCAGCCAGTAGCTTCCCATGGTGACCGTGATCTCGAAAGGCTGGCGGATGGTCTCGGCAAGCAGGGGGCGCGAAAACATCAGCGGCGGCGCCAAGGCAACGCCAGCACCCTGCAGTGCTGCCTCCATCATGGCGAGCGACGAGTCGAAAACAATGCTCCGCAGCAGCGGCAGGTTTGCCTCCAGTCCGGCGGCGGCAAACCACTGCGACCACTCATCGGCCCTGTACGACCGCAGCAGCGTCTGCTTCAAGAGATCAGCAGGCGAGCTTAGCTGCGTCGCGATCTCGGGAACGCAGAGAGCCGACAACGGGGATTCCAGCAGACGCACCGCCTCCACGCCGTGCCAGGCGCCCGAACCGAAACGGATCGCATAATCGAGCCCCTCGGCGGCGATATCGACGCGGTTGTTGTTGGTGGAGAGGCGCAGATCGATGAAGGGGTGCCGCGCATGAAACGCGCGCAGCCGTGGCAGCAGCCAGCCGACCGCAAAAGTGCCGACGGCCCCCACGCGAAGAACCTCGCGATAATGTCCGCCCTCGAAGCGCTCGAGCGTCCCGGCGATACGGTCGAACGCATCCCGCAACGCCGGTAGCAACGTCTCGCCCTCGCTGGTTAGCATAAGGCCGCGCGGCAGCCGCTCGAACAGCGTGACATTGAGCCGCGTCTCCAGACTCTTCACCTGATGGCTGACCGCGGCCTGCGTCACGCAGAGTTCGATCGCGGCTTTGGTGAAGCTCAGGTGCCGGGCAGACGCTTCGAAGGCGCGCAGCGCGTTCAACGGCAGGTGCGGACGAACCATCGGATACCCAAGTTTTTCTAATACCTGTTGCTAAATATCGTCGTTTGAGGCGTCCGTACAGGCTTCGTATACAAACCTCGCCCGGGCCGATCAGATCGGCGGAAACCGCGCGAGATACCGAATTATCTTGCAACGGCGGGCACTTCGCATTGGACGTCCTCGCCGCGGCGGAGATCGCGCGGCGATACCATGAACCCGAGGCATAGCATCTGTTATGAGAAATATTCCACAATCTACCTTTGGTATTCTCGCCGCCGTATCGCTCATCCTCGGCACCGGCGCGCACGCCGCCGAGCAGCAAGGCGGATTTGGCCGCCTCGTCGATGCCGTGGCAGGCCCCTTGATGGCGAAGAACGACATATCAGGCATGGCGATTGCCGTGACTGCGAAGGGAAAGCGATATGTCTTCAATTACGGCGTCGCCTCCAAGGCGAACGGGCAAAAGGTCACCGACGCGACGCTGTTTGAAATCGGCTCAGTCAGCAAGACTTTTACTGCGACGCTCGCGGCCTACGCTGAAGCCAGTGGCGACCTGTCCTTCGCCGACAGCCCGACCAAATACCTCCCGGAGCTCGCCGGCAGCCGCCTCGCCAGTGTCACCATGCTCGACCTCGGAACCTATATGGCGGGCGGTTTGCCTTTGCAGTTTCCGGACGAGGTGACCAATCACAAAGAGATGGTTGGCTATTACAAGAACTGGAAGCCGAGCTATGCGCCGGGCACGCATCGCCTCTATTCCAATCCGAGCATCGGACTGTTCGGCTATGCCGCGGCGAAAGCCATGGGCTGGCCGTTCGATGATCTGATGCAGCAGAAGCTGTTTCCGGCACTCGGCCTCAGCCATAGTTTCATCACCGTTCCGAAGAACGAGGCGGCCAACTACGCCTACGGCTATTCAAAGAGCGGCAAGGCCAGCCGTGTCTCGCCCGGCGTCCTCGATTCCGAGGCCTATGGTGTGAAGATGTCGGCGTCCGACATGCTTGGCTTCATCGAAGCCAACATGGACGCTTCCGGCCTCGACAACCCGCTGCAGGCGGCGATCGCAGCAACGCATGTCGGCTACTACAAGATTGGAGGCATGACGCAGGGACTTGGATGGGAAATCTACGCCTACCCCACGGACCTCGACCATCTCCTGGCAGGCAACGCGACTGAAATGACCCTCCATGCCCACGAGATCGAAAAACTGTCGCCACCGCGGCAGCCGGTTAAGGACGCCCTGTTCAACAAGACCGGATCCACCAACGGCTTCGGCGCCTATGTCGCCTTCGTGCCGTCACAGGGCATCGGCGTGGCGCTCTTCGCGAACAAGAACTATCCCAACAGCGAGCGCGTGAAGGCAGCCTATAGAATATTGGCGGCACTCGACGACCAACTCCCGGCCGCAAGCGCGGACTAGGGCACGTCAGCGAACAATGGACCACGAGGCGTCGCGGCGGGACGGTCGCTGGGGGTAATGAAGAAGGACGCTGGCTTCGTCATCCGGGGTTTCGCATTCCGGAGATGACCGCAGCAACGCCAAGTTTCGCTCCGATTGCGGAGCCAAAACCACCGAATGGGGTGCCGTCAAGCGCCATATCCATTTGCTCCGGCGAGGCAATGTCCAGCGCCGTCCGAGTGAGATGCAAGGTCAAACCACGGGCCGGAAGACCGCCTCCGCAGCTAAACCGCTTTCAAATCCGCAAGCAGCGTCGGGATCAGCTCGGACACGGTCGGATGGATCGGCACGGCCCATTTCAACACCGGGTAGGGGGCCTTGGCATTCATCGCATCAATGAGGCCATGGATCACCTCGTCGCCCTCGATTCCGAGGATGGCCGCTCCGAGGATCTGCTGCGTTTCGGCATCGGCGATCACCTTCATGAAGCCTTTGGTCTCGGCGCGCTCGTTAGCGCGTCCGACCCGGTTCATCGGCCGGGTCGAAATCATGATCTTGCGACCAGAGGCGCGTGCCTCCTTCTCGGTCATGCCGACACGGCCAAGCGGCGGGTCGATATAAAGCGCGTAGGCGAGAATGCGATCGCTGAGCTTGCGGTCCTCGCCGTCGATGAGGTTGGCGGCAGCGATCTCGAAGTCGTTGTAGGAGGTATGGGTAAAGGCACCGCGGCCATTGCAATCGCCGAGCGCCCAGATGCCTTCGACATTGGTCGCAAGCTTGTCGTTAACGGTGATGTAGCCGCGCTGGTCGGTGACGACGCCAGCCTTGTCGAGGCCGAGATCGTCGGTATTCGGCGTGCGGCCGGTAGCGATAAGCACGTGGCTTGCCTCGATCGGCGGCTGACCATTGCCGATGCTGACGATGATCCCATTGGCCGTCCTGGAAAAGCCTATACCATCAGCATCGGTGTGCACGCCAATGCCTTCCGAACGCAGGATATCGGCGATCGCGTCCGAAATGTCCGCATCCTCGCGCGAGGCAAGCTTCGGGCCGCGCTCGATCACCGTCACGTCGGCCCCGAAGCGACGATACATCTGCGCGAATTCGAGGCTGATATAGCTGCCGCCGATGACCGCCAGGTGCCTCGGAAGCGTGTCGAGATGAATAATCGAGGTGCTGGTGAGGTAATCGATATCATCAATACCCGGCAAATCGGGGATGATCGGCCGGGCCCCGACATTTAGGAAGATCTTCGGGGCCGTCAGCGTCTCGCCGTTCACGGTGACGCTTTGAGCATCTTCGAAACGAGCATGGCCATAGATGAGGGTGATCCCGTCCATGCCGGCAAACCAGTTGATCAGGCCGTTGCGGGCATTCATCGTCACGGTTTCGGCGCGCTTGCGCACCACCGTCATGTCGATGCCGACGGGGCCTGGGATCGTCACGCCATAGTCGGCCCCGCGCCGTGCCATGTGGGCAGCGCGAGCGCTTGCCACCAGCGTCTTGGTAGGCATGCAGCCGGCATTGACGCAGGTACCGCCGAGGAACTTGCGTTCGATCAACGCCACCTTCATGCCCTTTTCGACCATGCGGGCGGCGAGGAAGGGGCCGGACTGGCCGCCCCCGATGACGATGGCGTCAAAACTAGGCATCAGACTGCTCCCACGATGATGATCGCGCCGATGATCGCAACCGCGTCCTCGATCAGCGCTGCTGGTGTATCCTTGCCGAAGGCGGCGGCCAGCTTGGCGCGGGCGGCCGCACCGCCAAGCGTCCCAACCACGGCACCGACGATGCCTGCAACCAACCCACCGACGAGCGATGCGCCGGACGCGCCGATCGTGGCGCCCGTCAGCGCACCCATGACGAGCCGGGCGGCAAACTGCATGGGAACTTTGCGTGACGGGGTCGAGGGTAGCTGGTCGGTTATCAACTCAACGACAGCAAGCAGCGTGAACACCCAGGGCGTCCAGCGATATCCCATGACGGCAAGCGGGGTCTGTGAAACGTCAAACCCGCCGAGTGCGGCACCCCAAGCAACGACGGCCGGCGCCATCATGGCCCTGAGGCCTGCGATAATTCCAATCAGAAATGCAAGAAACAAAAGCATGTGCAATCCCCCATGCCGCGCGCAATATTCTCGCGGTCATGGGAAGCTGGCACATTGTCGCGCGGGTTTCAATTTGCGCGATGCCCAATATGGCTCAATTCGCGAATGCGGCGATGCCGGTGATGGCGCGGCCGAGGATCAGGGCGTGGACGTCGTGGGTTCCCTCGTAGGTGTTGACGACCTCGAGGTTGACGAGATGGCGGGCAACGCCGAACTCGTCGGAGATGCCGTTGCCGCCCAGCATGTCGCGCGCAAGCCTGGCGATGTCGAGCGCCTTGCCGCAGGAATTGCGCTTGACGATCGAGGTCAGCTCCACCGGCGGATGCCCATCTTCCTTCATGCGGCCGAGCCTTAGGCAGCCCTGCAGACCAAGCGAAATCTCCGTCACCATGTCGGCGAGTTTCTTCTGGATCAGCTGGTTGGCGGCGAGAGGCCGACCGAACTGCTTGCGGTCGAGCACATATTGGCGTGCCCTCGCGTAGCAATCCTCGGCAGCTCCGAGCACCCCCCAGGCAATGCCGAAGCGGGCAGAATTCAGGCAGGTAAACGGACCTTTAAGACCCGACACGTCGGGCAGCAGGTTCTCTTCCGGCACGAAGACATTGTCCATCACCACCTCACCGGTGATCGAGGCGCGCAGGCCGACCTTGCCATGGATGGCCGGCGCCGACAGGCCATTCCAGCCCTTTTCCAGGATGAAGCCGCGGATGACACCGTCCTCGGTCTTGGCCCAGACCACGAAGACGTCGGCGATCGGGGCATTGGAGATCCAGGTCTTGGCGCCCGACAGGCTATAGCCGCCATCGACCTTCCTTGCCCGCGTCACCATCGAGCCCGGATCCGAGCCGTGGTTGGGCTCGGTCAAGCCAAAGCAGCCGATCCATTCGCCGGTCGCAAGCTTTGGCAGATATTTCTGCTTCTGCGCCTCCGAACCGAAGGCATCGATCGGCACCATGACCAGGGAGGACTGCACGCTCATCATCGAGCGGTAGCCGCTGTCGACGCGCTCGACCTCGCGGGCGATCAGGCCATAGGCGACGTAGCCGAGGCCCGCCCCGCCATATTCCGGCGCAATCGTCGGCCCAAGCAGGCCGAGCTCGCCCATTTCGCGAAAGATCCGAGGATCGGTCTTCTCGTTGCGGAAGGCCTCGAGCACGCGCGGCACCAGCTGTTCCTGCGCGTAGGATTGTGCCGTCTCCTGCACCATGCGTTCCTCGTCCGACAACTGCTCCACAAGCCGGAACGGATCGGCCCAGTCGAAGATCTCGCGGGTATGCTGCATGGTCACTCCTCCTCATTCACCTGCCGGCGCGAACCTTCTTCGGGCATAGACCCGCCGGACGGACGGGTCAACTCGCCAGGAACCGACCCCTGGGCCAACCTATCGCCTCACCCAGGGAGGAATGAACCTGACATCCTTGCCGATCACGGCCTCGCGCAGGAAATCGATGACGGCCCGCACCCGCGGCGACTGCCGAAGGTCGCGATGGCAAGTAATCCAGTAATGCCGCCTGAGATCGACCTCATCAGGAAGGACCCGTTCCAGCTCCGGGTAACGGCTAGCGAAAAAATAGGGAAGCACACACAGCCCCAGGCCGTTTCGTGTCGCTGTCAGCTGCGCGAAGATGCTGGAGCTCTGGAACTGCGGTTTGATGCGCGGATGCACGTCGCCGAGATAGTCGAGGCCGGGGGCAAAGATCATCTCCTCGATATAGCTGATGAAGGGATGCTCCAAAAGGTCGTCGCGGCAGGTGATCGGCGCACTTCGTTGCAGGTACTCCCGCGAACCATAGACCTGGAGATGGTAGTCGGTGAGCTTGTCGGAGAAATACGGGCCGCCCTTCGGTTCATCGAGAACGACGGTGATATCGGCCTCCTTGCGCGACAGCGACATGATCTGCTGGATCGTCACCAGCTCAAGCGACAAATTCGGGTGGCGGGCGACGAACTGCGGCAGCACGCGCGCAAAGAAGAAGTTGGAAAAGCCTTCCGGCGCGCTCAGCCGCACCACGCCACGCTGCGTTGTGGCGCCGTCGGTCAGGTCGGCGCGCAGCCGCTCGGTTTCCTGCTCCATCTTTTCGGCGGTCTCGACGAAGCGCGCGCCCATGGCAGTCATCACATAGCCGCGCGGATTACGCTCGAAGAGTTTGACCTTCAGGGCAAATTCCAGCCGGTCGATGCGGCGCGAAACCGTCGCGTGGCTGGTGCGCAATTGCCGCGCGGCAGTCGATAGCTGGCCGGTGCGGGCAACGGCGAGAAAGAACTGCAGGTCATCCCAGGTGAATTGCGCCGAATTGTTCATCAATCCCCCTGTGGGCGCTGCGATCGTCAAGCGGCCGCTATTGGTCTTTCGTCTAATGCCGGGCAGCCTGCAAATCACCGCGGCCTGCCCTACGTTCCAACGAAAGCACCCTAACGATCTGCATTCATTGAGCCACGGTCGCGATGCGACGGCACGTCTGTTCAAAAACGAGCAGATACTGTTTGGAATTAGTTGTAAAGCGGCCTTGCTTGAATGGGCTAATTCCGTGATCGTAAGGCATGTGCTGGCAGCTTTGAGGAGGGCGGCTGGCCAAATCTGAACAGATCCGCATTCTGGCCAATCTCTGGGAGGAGAGACATATGCGAAAGAATCTCATAGCATCGCTCGCATTCCTGCTTGCAAGCAGCACCGCCGTACTCGCCGATGGTGCATCCGACGGCAAGGTGAAGATCGGCATCCTGAACGATCAGTCGGGCGTCTACGCTGATTTCGGCGGCAAGTCCTCCGTGGAGGCAGCCAAGATGGCCGTCGAGGATTTCGGCGGTAAAGTTCTGGGCGTGCCGGTGGAGATCGTTGATGCCGACCACCAGAACAAGGCCGACATCGCCTCCAACATCGCTCGCCAATGGTACGACACCGAGCAGGTCGACGCGATCATGGAACTGACCACCTCATCGGTAGCGCTCGCGGTCCAGGCTGTCGCCAAGGAAAAGAAGAAGATCGACATCGTCACCGGCGCGGCAACGACGGACCTGACCGGCAAGGCCTGCTCGCCCTACGGCTTCCACTGGGCCTATGACACGCATGCGCTGGCCGTCGGCACCGGAGGCGCGCTCGTCAAGCAGGGTGGCGACAGCTGGTTCTTCCTGACGGCCGACTATGCGTTCGGTTATTCTCTGGAGCAGCAGACGAGCGATTTCGTCAAGGCCAACGGGGGCAAAGTGGTCGGTTCCGTGCGCCACCCCCTCTCGACACAGGACTTCTCGTCGTTCCTGCTGCAGGCGCAATCGTCCGGCGCCAAGGTGATCGGCCTTGCCAATGCCGGCCTCGATACCTCCAACGCCATCAAGCAGGCGGCCGAGTTTGGCATCACCCAAAGCGGCCAACATCTGGCGGCACTGCTCTTCACGCTTGCGGAAGTCCATGGGCTCGGCCTCGATGCGGCACAGGGGCTGACGCTGACCGAAGGCTACTACTGGAACCTCGACGACAAGAGCCGCGAGTTCGGCAAGAAGTTCTTCGCCCGTACAGGCAGGATGCCGAACATGGTCCATACCGGCACCTACTCGGCCGTCCTTCAATACCTGAAGGCGATCCAGAAGGCCGGTACCGACGACACCGATGCCGTTGCCAAGCAGTTGCATGAAATGCCAGTCGATGACGTCTTCGGGCGCGGCGGCACGGTTGGCCCGAACGGCCGCATGATCCATGACATGTACCTGCTTCAGGTCAAAAAGCCAGCCGACAGCAAGGAACCGTGGGACTACTTCAACGTTCTGGCGACCATTCCCGGCAAGGAAGCCTATATCGATCCCGCCAAGAGCGGCTGCGCCCTGGTGAACTAAACCGATGGCGGTTTCCGCAACACAATCGAACGCGACGCCGCGGGTGGTACTCTCCGCCCGCGGCCTGCGCCGCGACTTCGGCGGCTTCACCGCTGTCAAGAATGTCGATCTCGACGTCCACGATGCAAGTGTGCATGCCTTGATCGGCCCCAACGGTGCTGGCAAGACCACCGTCTTCAACCTGCTTACGAAGTTTTTGCAGCCCAGTGCCGGTACCATCACGCTGATGGGCACCGACATCACCAAAACGGCACCGGACAAGGTGGCGCGGATGGGACTGGTGCGGTCGTTTCAGATCTCGGCGGTGTTTCCGCATTTGAGCGTTCTCGACAATGTCCGCGTGGCACTACAGCGGCCAAACAATCTGTCGACGCAATTCTGGCGTCCGCTTTCGGCTCTCGACGAATTGAACGAACGTGCCGAACAACTGCTTGCGAAAGTCGGCCTTTCGAACGAGCGCGATGCGATCGCCGCCGATCTCTCCTATGGCCGCAAGCGCGTGCTCGAGATCGCCACGACGCTGGCGCTTGACCCGAGAGTGCTCCTGCTCGACGAGCCAATGGCAGGCATGGGGCACGAGGATGTCGGCATCGTTTCGGCGCTGATCCGCGACGTGGCGCGCGACCGCGCCGTCCTGATGGTCGAACACAATCTGTCTGTGGTCGCCGACATCTGCCAGCAGGTGACGGTGCTGCAGCGTGGCGAGATTCTCGCCGAGGGCGATTATGCGACGGTGAGCGCCGATGCGCGCGTGCGCCAAGCATACATGGGCTCGGAGGAGGGTTGATGACGACACTTCTGGAGCTCCAGGGGCTCAATGCCTGGTATGGCGAAAGCCACATCCTGCACGGTGTCGACATGCGCGTCGGCGAAGGTGAGACGATCACCATCCTCGGCCGCAACGGCGTCGGAAAGACGACGACGCTGCGGACCATAACGGGCATTGTGCGCGCCCGCAAAGGCAAGCTGATCTTTGCCGGCGAGGACATGATGCAGGTGCCGTTGCACAAGACAGCGCGCCGAGGCATCGGTTTCGTGCCGGAGGAACGGGGCATATTCTCGACACTGACGGTGTTAGAAAATCTGCTGCTGCCGCCGATCGTTGCCTCCGGCGGCCTGAGCGTGGACGAGATCTACGAGCTGTTTCCAAACCTCTATGAGCGCCGCAACAGTGCGGGCACGAAACTGTCGGGCGGTGAGCAGCAGATGCTGGCGATCGCCCGCATTCTGCGCACCGGCGTGCGCATGCTGTTGCTCGACGAGCCCACCGAGGGCTTAGCCCCGGTCATCGTCCAACGCATCGGCGAGGTGCTGAAACAATTGAAGGAGCGTGGCATGACGATCCTGCTCGTGGAGCAGAATTTCCGTTTCGCTAGCCGGATCGCCGATCGTTTCTATCTTATGGATCACGGGCAGATGGTTTCGGAGTTCCCCGTGGGCGAGCTGCCGCAGCGGATGGATACGCTGCACAAGGTTCTGGGAGTGTGATCTCATGACGATGATCTTCGGCATTCCCCTACAGGCGTTTATGGGCCAGTTGCTGATCGGCCTGATCAACGGCTCGTTTTATGCCCTCTTGAGCCTCGGGCTCGCCATCATCTTCGGTTTGTTGCGGGTCATCAATTTCGCGCACGGCGCGCAATATATGCTCGGCGCCTTCGCCGCCTACCTTCTGCTTGCCTATGCCGGCATCGGCTATTGGCCGTCGCTGATCCTGGCACCCGTCATCGTCGGTCTGGCCGGCGCGGTGGTCGAGCGATTGTTCCTTCGCCGGCTCTATGACCTCGATCCGCTGTACGGACTGCTTTTCACCTTCGGGCTCGCACTCGCCGTGGAGGGCACCTTTCGCTATCTCTATGGCTCTTCCGGGCAGCCCTATGCGCAGCCCGCCGCCCTTGCAGGTTCCGTCAATCTCGGCTTCATGTTTCTGCCGATCTATCGCGGTTGGGTCGTGGCCGTATCGCTCGTGATCTGCCTCGGCACCTGGCTCCTGATCGAGAAGACGAAACTCGGTGCATATCTGCGGGCAGCGACCGAGAATGCGACACTCGTCCAGGTATTTGGCGTCAACGTGCCGGTCCTGCTGACCATGACCTATGCGCTCGGAGCCGGTCTTGCTGCCTTCGCGGGCGTGCTTGCCGCACCGATCTATCAGGTGTCGCCGCTGATGGGTTCCAGCATGATCATCGTCGTCTTTGCGGTCGTCGTGGTCGGCGGCATGGGCTCGATCATGGGGGCGATCATCACCGGCTACGTACTGGGTATTGCCGAAGGTCTCACCAAGGTCTTCTATCCCGAAGCCTCCAACATCGTGATCTTCGTCATCATGGCAATCGTTCTCCTCATCAGGCCCGCGGGCCTCTTCGGCCGGGATGCATGACGATGACAGAGATCACCGAGACCATGAGAACGGAAAAGAACCGCACTGCCCTTTCGGTGCAGGCAGCCTTCCTCATCATCGGCCTGCTGCTCCTGCTGCTGGCGCCGTTTTTCTTCTATCCGATTTTCCTGATGAAGCTCTTGTGCTTCGCGCTGTTTGCCTGCGCCTTCAATCTTCTTCTCGGCTACACCGGCCTTCTGTCGTTCGGCCATGCGACGTTCTTCGGCGGAGCTGCTTATTTTACCGCCCATGCCGTGAAGGAATGGGGGGTTTCGCCGGAGCTTGGCATCGCTGTCGGTGTGGTAGGAGCTGCCGCCCTCGGCCTCGTCATGGGTTTTTTCGCGATCCGACGCCAGGGCATCTATTTTGCGATGATCACACTCGCCCTATCGCAGATGTTCTTCTTCTTCTGCCTGCAATCAGACTTCACCCATGGCGAGGACGGCATCCAGTCCGTGCCGCGCGGCCATCTGTTCGGCCTCCTCGATCTCAATGACGCGACCAGCATGTATTATTTCGTGCTGGCCGTCTTTGTCGTCGGTATCCTGATCATTTGGCGTTTCATCAATTCGCCCTTCGGAATGATCCTGAAATCGATCCGGGAAAACGAGCAACGGGCGATATCGCTCGGCTATTCCGTCGCCCGCTACAAGCTTGGCGCCTTCGTGATGTCGGCGGCACTCGCGGGGCTCGCCGGGGCGGTCAAATCGCTCGTCTTCCAGTTCGCGACCTTGACCGATGTTGCCTGGCAGATGTCGGGCGAGGTGATACTGATGACGCTGCTTGGCGGCATCGGGACGCTGATCGGTCCGTTGTTCGGCGCCGGCCTCGTCGTGACACTCGAAAACTACCTGGCGACATCGGAATTTCCGGTGACGATCGTCACCGGTATCGTATTCATGATTTGCGTGCTGATCTTCCGCCGCGGCATCATTGGCGAGTTCTACGCTTCGCGTCTTGGTCGGAAGCTCGGCTTCGTCTACCGCCGCTAAGCCGCGGGGTGACATGAGCATGGATCGTTTCGACTACATCATCATTGGCGCCGGCAGCGCCGGCTGCGTGCTCGCCAATCGGCTGTCTAAGGACAGGAACACGCGCGTGCTGCTGCTGGAGGCCGGCGGCAGTGACAATTATCACTGGATCCATATCCCCGTCGGATATCTCTATTGCATCAACAACCCGCGCACCGACTGGTGCTTCACGACCGCTCCGCAACAGGGACTGAACGGGCGCGCGCTAAACTATCCGCGCGGCAAGGTGCTTGGCGGCTGCTCCTCGATCAACGGCATGATCTACATGCGCGGCCAGGCGCGCGACTATGATCTCTGGCGGCAGATGGGATGCACCGGCTGGAGTTGGGACGACGTTCTTCCGTTCTTCCGCAAATCGGAAGATCACTATCGCGGTGAGAACGAACTGCATGGCGCCGGTGGCGAGTGGCGCGTGGAAAAGGCCCGCGTGCGCTGGGCAGTGCTCGATGCATTCCAGGCGGCAGCCAGGGAGGCAGGCATTCCTGAGAGTCCCGATTTCAACACCGGCAACAATGAGGGGTCCGGCTACTTCGACGTCAACCAGCGGTCGGGCATTCGCTGGAACACCGCCAAGGCTTTCCTGCGTCCGGCCATGCGGCGGAGCAATCTGACGGTCCTGACGAAGGCGCAGGCATGTCGCTTGGTCATTGAGGAAGGCGCGGTCACAGGTGTCGATTATCAGCATCGGGGTATCACGAAGCGCGCTCACGCGACAAGGGAAACGGTCCTTGCAGCGGGCGCGATCGGTTCACCGCACATTCTGGAATTGTCGGGCCTCGGCCGCGGCGATGTGTTGCAGAACGCGGGCGTGGAGGTCATCACCGAAGTGAAGGGCATAGGCGAGAACCTACAGGATCACCTGCAGCTTCGCATGGCCTACAAAGTCACCGGCGTTCCGACATTAAACGAGAAGGCAACGAGGCTCATCGGCAAGGCGGCGATTGGCCTGGAATATCTCGTCAAGCGCTCCGGACCGATGGCGATGGCGCCGAGCCAGCTTGGCATCTTTACCCGATCCGGCCCCGACAAGGAAACGCCGGACCTTCAATATCATGTGCAGCCGGTGTCACTCGACAAGTTCGGCGACCCGGTGCACCCATTCCCAGCCATCACCGCAAGCGTTTGCAACCTCAGGCCCGAAAGCCGCGGTTGGGTGCATGTGGCAAGCCCGGATTTTGCCGCCCAGCCGACGATCAGCCCGAACTATCTCTCGACCGAACGCGATCGCGACATAGCTATTCGCTCGATACGCCTGACACGGAAAATTGTCGCAGAACCGTCATTCGCGCGGTTCCAGCCGGAAGAGTTCAAACCTGGCCCGAGCTACCACACGGATGCGGAACTGGCCGAGGCGGCCGGCGATATCGGCACGACGATCTTCCACCCTGTCGGGACATGCCGGATGGGCGCGGATCGCGAAAGTGTCGTCGACCCCCGCCTGAGGTTCAGGGCTTTGGCGAAGCTTCGGATTGCAGACGCCTCCGTGATGCCGACCATCACATCAGGCAACACCAATTCGCCGACGATCATGATCGCCGAAATGGCAGCGGCCATGATCCTGGCGGATAACCGATAGGAGAACGGCATGGCACGGATCGCATTCATCGGGCTTGGCAATATGGGCGGGCCGATGGCCGCCAACCTCGTCAAGGCAGGTCATCAAGTTACCGGCTTCGATCTCGCAGCACCGGTGCTGCAGGCCGCGCAAGCGCAGGGCGTCACGGCGGCGAGCCATATCAGCCAGGCCGTCTCGGACGCGGAAATCGTCGTGACGATGTTGCCGCAGGGCAAGCACGTGCTCAGCGCATGGACGGACATTCTCCGGTCGATTCGCGCCGGGACGCTTGTCATCGACAGCTCCACGATCGACGTCGACAGCGCCCGCAAAGCACACGAAATGGCAAGCAATACCGGCTGCCTTTCCCTCGATGCCCCTGTTTCGGGCGGCACCGGCGGGGCGGCGGCCGGTACGCTGACCTTCATGGCGGGTGGCTCCGACGAGGCCTTCGCAAAGGCAAAGCCCATCCTGGAAGCGATGGGCAAGAAGATCGTCCATTGCGGAGAGCCCGGCGCCGGGCAGGCAGCCAAAATCTGCAACAACATGATCCTCGGCATATCGATGATCGGTGTCTGCGAGGCCTTCGCACTCGGCGAAAAGCTCGGTCTTTCGCATCAAGCGCTGTTCGACGTCGCCTCGACCTCGTCTGGACAATGCTGGTCGATCAGCACCTATTGCCCTGTCCCGGGGCCGGTTCCAACATCACCGGCAAACAACGGATACAAACCGGGTTTCGCGGCGGCGCTGATGTTGAAGGATCTGCGACTATCACAAGAGGCTGCACTGTCCACTGGCGCGTCTACGCCGCTCGGAGCCGAAGCCTCGCAGCTTTACGCTCTTTTCGAGAAACAGGGGAACGGCGGCCGCGATTTCTCGGCAATCATCGAAATGCTGCGGGGCAAGTCGCAATAGCCTCCGCGATGGCTTGACACCCTGGTCGATATGGGCGACGGCCCGCCTGCCGCAGCGAGGCGGCGACCAGCAACAGGAATCCGACATGCAACCGCAGCCGAGCGCGACAGGCCTCAGGAACTTCGTATTGATGGGCGTTGTTCTGATGCTGCTCGGGGACTTTCTCTTCGCGCTCAACGACGCGATGGGTAAGTGGCTGGTGACGAGCTTCTCTGTCGGGCAGGTGCTGCTCATCCGCTCACTTGGATGCTTCATCATCCTCGGGCCGCTGATCGCCAGACAGGGTCCAGCCCAGCTTTTCAAGGTGGAGCAGAAGGGACTGCAGTTTCTGCGCGTGCTCTTGGCGACGCTCGATGTTGGCCTGTTTTACGCCGCAGTCGCCTATCTGCCGCTGGCCGACGTGATGACCTTCTACATGGCCGGGCCGATCTACGTCGCGGCCCTGTCGCACTTTTTCCTCAACGAACGCATCGGCTGGCGCCGTTGGCTTGCCGTCTTCGTCGGCTTCTGCGGCGTTGTGATTGCGCTTCGTCCGTCCTCGGCGATGCTGTCGCTGCCCTCTCTCTTCGGGATTGTCGGCAGCCTCTCCTTTTCGATGGCGCTCGTCCTGAACCGATATCTGCGCAACACAAGCGATACGACCCTCGTCACCTGGCAGATGATCGCCGCCCTTGCCGTCGGAGCAGTGCTATCGATCGGCGCCTGGCAGCCGACAACACCGGTCGAACTCGGCGGCATGATTGGGCTTGGCGTCGTCGCGTCCTGCGCGCACCTGTTGATCACGCGTTCGCTGAAGCTTGCACCGGCATCGCTGCTTGCGCCGCTGCAATACAGCCTGCTGATCTGGGCGATTGCACTGGGATACCTCTTTTTCGGTGACGTTCCTGATCTTTACGTGATCACAGGCGGCACGATCATCGTCGTGGCCGGCCTGTTTATCTTCCATCGCAAGAACCTGCTGGAAACAGTGCCGCCGGAGGCTGTCGCCCCCGACGGCCACTGATTTCGCTCGTCATTTCCGCCGCTAAGCGGCGGCCGGCTTGACCACGCCGCGGCGTATCTGGTCGGCTTCGATGGATTCGAAGAGCGCCCTGAAGTTGCCCTCGCCGAAACCTTCGTCGCCCTTGCGTTGGATGAACTCGAAAAAGATCGGGCCGATAACGGTCTTCGAGAAGATCTGCAACAGGATCTTGGTCGTGCCACCATCGAGTACGCCTTCGCCATCGATCAGAATGCCGTGCCGACGCATCCTGTCGATCGGTTCGTCGTGGCCGGTGACGCGCTGAACTGACATGTCGTAGTAGGTTTCAGGTGGGCCGGGCATGAAGCGAAGCCCGTTCTCGGCGAGCTTGTCGGTCGCTTCGTAGATGGCATCGGTTCCAACGGCAATATGCTGGATGCCTTCACCCTTGTAGGTCTTCAGATATTCCTCGATCTGGCTGGTATCGTCCTTCGATTCATTCAGCGGAATGCGAATCTTGCCACACGGCGAGGTAATTGCGCGGCTCATCAGGCCGGTAATGCGGCCATCAATGTTGAAGAAGTGAATCTGCTTGAAATTGAACAGTTCGCGGTAGAAGTCCCACCACTTGTCCATGTTGCCGCGATAGACGTTATGGGTGAGATGGTCGAGATAAAAGAAACCAACGCCGTCTGGCCGCGGATTGGGTTTGCCTAACCAGTCAAACTCGAGATCGTAAGCCGATCCTTTCGCGTCGTAGCGTTCCACGAAGTAGAGAAGCGAACCGCCAATACCGACGATCGCTGGCACATCGAGCGTCTTGTCGTCGCCCTCGTAGGGGGTCGCGCCCTTGGCAACGGCGTGGTCAAAGGCATGCTTGGCATCGACCACACGCCACGCCATCGCCGGAGCGCAGGGGCCGTGATCGCCGACAAACCGCGTCGCGTGGCTGTCCGGCTCGGCATTGACGAGATAGTTGATGTCACCCTGGCGCCAGACGGTAATGTCCTTCGTCTTGTGCTTGGCAACCGCTTGATACCCCATGCAGGTGAACAGTTCCGCGAGCTTTTCCGGCTGTGGGTGCGCGAATTCGACGAACTCGAACCCATCCGTGCCGGCGGGGTTGTCCGTAGTAATTTGAGACGGCGGTGCGTCGTGCGGATAGGGGCCCATTTGCTGCTCCTGAGGTTGTCGTCATTTGATGCAAATTATCGCTCCACTTTCATGCAATGTGCTTGCATTATGGGCATGCTTGGCAAATTATCCGCACGAAACGTGCAGATTACGGACGGATCGTACAATGTCTGAGCAACTGGATGGATTTGATCGGAAGATCCTTGCCGAGCTCCAAAGCGACGGACGACTGACCAATATCGAACTGTCCGAACGCATTGCCCTTTCAGCGTCTCAATGTTCGCGACGGCGAACGCGACTGGAAGCCGAGGGCTTCATTCGCGGCTATCAGGCAAACCTCGACCCGGACAGGCTGGGGCTTAACCTGCTGGTCGTCATCTCGGTGACGCTGGCAACCCACAATCGCGACAACGCTCGCCGCTTTGCGCAATTGGTCAACGGCCTTCCCGAGGTCCTTGAAGCCTATGCGCTGACCGGCGAAATGGACTATCACCTGAAAGTCGCGACCCGTGGCCTGTCCGGCCTTTCGCGCTTCGTCAACGACGTGCTGCTGCCGCATGAATCGGTTCAGCACGTGAAGACGGCGATTGTTCTCAATACGTTGAAGAACTTCGAAGGTTATCCGCTTTCCGGATCATAATTCATTTCGATTTGCGCGACAGTCCCGCAGACGCCTCGATCGCCGCGAGCGCCAGATCGAGATGCCGGATGGCGGCTTGGCCGAGCGTCATGCGCACCGTCTCCTGGTACTTGTCGGCAAGGAGGGTGATTTTTTGATAGTATTGCCGCCCTAGTGCGGTGAGTTCGATCTGCTCGAAGCGTCGGTCGGTGTCGCTTGGAACTCTCTTCAGCCAGTGCCGCTGTTCCAGTGCCTGGACTGCCCGGCTGACCTTTGTCTTGTGCATATGCGAATGCGCGCCGATGTCCTTTGCCGTCATCACCCCGACGCTGCCGAGTGCGGCCAGTGTGCGCCATTCGGGCCGGGTGAGGTCGAACTCCTGCTTGTACTGCCGGGCAAATGACAGGCTGACCAGTTCCGATGCCCGGTTGAGCCGGTACGGGATGAAGCCGTCAAGCTCGAATCCATTGGCCATTCCTGCTCCTTGATAGTTACAAAATCGACGGTTACGTTTGTAACTATATAAATGGAGGAGATGCAAGCATGGACACGACCGAAGCACCACGTTCCCGTGCGCGGGCGGGAGCCAGCGACGTTTCCTACATGCCGGGTTTTGGCAACGATTTTGAGACGGAGGCGCTTCCCGGGGCACTGCCACAGGGTCAAAACAGCCCGCAAAAGTGCAACTACGGTCTCTATGCCGAGCAGCTGTCGGGCTCGCCGTTCACAGCTCCCAGGGGGACGAACGAACGCTCCTGGCTCTACCGCATCAGGCCAAGTGTTCGCCACACGCGTCGTTTTAGCAATGCGAGCTATCCGTTCTGGAAGTCAGCGCCGTGCCTGGACGATCACTCGCTGCCGCTTGGACAGCTGCGGTGGGACCCGATCCCGGCGCCAACGGCCCGCGCGGACTTTCTTGCCGGAATTCGAACGATGACGGCCGCCGGCGATGTGATGACCCAGGTCGGCATGGCCGCGCATGCCTACGCCTTCAACGAAGACATGGTTGACGACTATTTCTTCAATGCCGACGGCGAACTGCTGATCGTGCCTCAACGCGGCGCCATCAGCGTCTTCACGGAGATGGGTGTCATCGAGGTCGAGCCCGCGGAGATCTGCCTCATCCCCCGTGGGATGATGTTCAAGGTCTCACGTCTCGGCGACGGAACAGAATGGCGTGGTTACATCTGCGAGAACTACGGAGCAAAGTTCACCATGCCGGATCGCGGGCCGATCGGCGCCAACTGCCTGGCGAACGCCCGCGACTTCAAGACCCCGGTCGCCGCCTTCGAGGACAAGGAGATACCGTGTCGCGTCCATGTGAAATGGTGCGGCAGGTTCTTTGTGACGGAGATCGGTCACTCACCGCTCGACGTCGTGGCATGGCACGGAAACTACACGCCGTTCAAATACGATCTCAGAACCTTCTCCCCGGTCGGGGCGATTCTGTTCGATCATCCGGATCCGTCGATTTTCACGGTGCTGACAGCGCCGAGCGGAGAACAGGGCACTGCAAATGTCGACTTCGTAATCTTTCCGCCCCGATGGCTGGTTGCCGAGCACACGTTCCGCCCCCCCTGGTATCATCGCAACATCATGAGCGAGTTCATGGGCCTGATCCTTGGACAATACGATGCCAAGGAAAAGGGCTTCGTTCCAGGCGGCATGAGCCTGCACAACATGATGCTGCCACATGGACCAGATGCGTCCGGCTTCGAAAAGGCGTCCAACTCGGAGCTGAAACCGGTCAAGCTGGATCATACGATGGCCTTCATGTTCGAGACCCGGTTCCCGCAGCAACTGACGAAATACGCGGCGGAACTGGAGACGCTGCAGGACGACTACATCGATTGCTGGGATGGTCTGGAGCGGCGCTTCGACGCAACGCCGGGCATCAAGTGAGCCACCACAGCGAACGCGGACAGGTTCCATGAAACTTGCAACACTCAAAGACTCCACGCGGGACGGTCGGCTGATCGTCGTCTCCCGCGACCTGACGCGCTTTGCCGATACGGGCGAGGTGCGCACCTTGCAGGCAGCGCTGGACGACTGGTCGGCCACGGCGCCCAAGCTTGCGCGCATCGCCGAACGCCTGGAAGCAGGGTCTGACCTATCCAAGCCCTTTGATCCACGCAACGTGCATTCGCCGCTACCGCGCGCCTACCAGTGGGCCGATGGCTCGGCCTACGTCAACCATGTTGAGTTGGTGCGAAAGGCGCGAAACGCGCAGATGCCGACGACGTTCTGGACCGACCCTCTGATGTACCAGGGCGGTTCCGACACGTTCCTGGCGCCTTATGATCCGATCCTTGCGGCCGACGAGGCTTATGGCATCGATATGGAAGGCGAAGTCGCAGTGATCGTCGACGACGTGCCCATGGGTGCACCGCCGGATCAGGCATGCGAGGCGATCCGGCTGGTGATGTTGGTGAATGACGTCTCACTGCGGGGCCTCATTCCCGATGAACTTTCCAAGGGATTCGGATTCTTCCAATCGAAACCCTCATCGGCCTTCTCGCCGGTGGCCGTAACGACAGACGAGCTCGCCGAGGCCTGGAAGGACGGCAAGCTACATCTTCCGCTGCTGGTCAGTCTGAACGGCTCTCCGTTTGGTCGCGCCAATGCCGGCGTAGACATGACATTCGACTTCGGGCAGCTCGTTTCGCACGCAGCAAAGACGCGCTCTTTAACCGCAGGCTCTATCATCGGCTCCGGCACGGTTTCCAACAAACGCAATGGCGGCCCCGGCAGGCCGATCGCCGAGGGTGGGGACGGGTATTCCTGTATCGCCGAGATCCAAATGATCGAGACCATCGAACACGGCCGACCAAAGACGCCCTACCTGCACTTCGGCGATACCGTTCGCATCGAGATGAACGACAGGCATGGTGCATCGATCTTCGGTGCGATCGAGCAGACGGTGCAACGCTGCGATGGAGACCGGAGGCAATGACGGAGATCGTGCTCTACGACTACTGGCGCTCCTCGGCGAGCTTTCGTGTCCGCATCGCGCTTCAAATGCTGGGACTTGCCTACGAGACCGTGCCAATCGACCTGCTCGCCTCCGCTCACAAGGATCAAAACTACCTGAAGATCAACCCTCAAGGCCTGGTCCCGAGCCTGCGCATCGACGGACGTATGCTGACCCAATCGCTGGCCATCATCGAATATCTGGCCGAAACCCGCCCCGAAAGCGGGTTCCTGCCCGATACCGCGGCCGGGCGGCAGCGGGTGAGGGCGCTGTCCTATGCCGTTGCCATGGACGTTCACCCCGTCTGCAACCTCAACGTCGTCTCTCACGTCGTCCACCTCACGGGCGAGGAGGGCGCACGAACGCAGTGGATGATCAAGTTCATCGGCAGCGGACTTCAGGCACTCGAAAAGATGCTTGATGATCCGACAACCGGCCGCTTCTGTTTTGGCGACACGCCGACCATGGCAGATTTCTGCTTGGTGCCGCAGGTCTACAACGCCCGTCGCTGGGATGTCGAAATGTCGACTTTGCGACGCGTCGCACGCATTGCTGATGCGTGCAATGCATTGCCAGCATTCAAGGCCGCCCATCCGGACGCGGCAAAGCGCTGCTAGCGATCGCGGCGCCGCCAACTGCTACGGTTCCCGCCGCTCTTCGGCGACTTGCACGCCCGATAATTTTCTTACCACCGATTGACGCCAGCCGACGACAGCTGATTAAATCAAATTGATTGATTAAATGAGAATGGGTCTCGGCGCTGCCGGGACAGCCCTGTGTTCAGCAACGTCACCAAGAGACAATCATGACAAAACAGCGCCAACCCGCCCTGCGGCTCGAAACCTCGTGGCAACCGGGATCCGAAGAACAAGGCCAGGCCTATACCCTCAGTCTCAAGAACCTTTCGTCGAACGAAATCGCCGATTTCTCTCTCTGCATCAGTGGCCCGGGACGCGTGGATCCGGCGGTTCACATCGAGGGCGGCACGATTGGTCGCCGGCTGTCGAACTTCACCGAATTCCTGCCGCCCGAAAACTTCGAGCTTGAGGCGGGCAAGACCTGGACATTGACGATCTCCGCTCTGAGCTGGCCGTTCCAGCATTGGACGGATGGGGCTACCGGCGCCTATCTCGCCTTTGCCGACGGCAGCACGCTGTCGCTCTCGGTCGAACCGACCCGCTCGCTCGCCAACAATTCTCCGCTAAAGCGTGGCGCAGAAATCTATCCCGTGCCGGCCAATCCGCCGGTGCCTGTTTCGATCGTGCCATGGCCGAACGAGGTGTCGGTATCGGGCAAGCGTTCGGTCCCCCCGGGGTTTGCCCTTAGCGCCAGCGATCCGCGGGCAATTGCCGCGGCGGCTACCTTTACCGGCCTCGTCGAACAGCTTTTTGCCGTCGAGGGGATCGTTCGTCCAGCCTCAGAAGGCGGAATGCCTGCCATGCTGCAGATCGTCGACGGTTTCACACCGGAGGCTTATGGCGTGTCCTTCGCCGGTGATGTCATTCGCATCTCAGCCAGCACCCAGACGGGCCTGCTCTATGGTCTGATCACGCTCGGCCAGATCTGGCGCGGCGCACATCTTTATCCGAGCGCATTCCGCTTCCCCGTCGAAGGCGAGATACGCGACGAGCCATCCATGGGATGGCGTGGCCTTCATCTTGACGTTGCCCGTCAGTTCTATGGCATGGCTGAAATCAAGAAGTTGCTCAGCATTCTCGCCTGGAACAAGGTCAACCGCTTCCATTGGCACCTGTCGGACGACGAAGCCTGGCGCGTGGAAATCGATGCCTATCCGGCGCTGACCGACGTCGGCGCCTGGCGCGGACATGGACTTGCCATTCCGCCGCTGCTCGGCTCAGGCGCGGCACGCACCGGCGGCTATTACACCAAAGCTGCGGTTCGCGAGATTGTGGCGCACGCCAAGGAACTCGGCATCGAGGTCGTGCCGGAGATCGACGTGCCGGGACATTGTTTTGCCATGCAGCAGGCAATTCCTGAGCTTCGTGACCCGCAGGAGGTCGGAAGCTATTATTCCGTCCAGGGTTTTCCAGACAACTGCGTGAACCCGGCGCGCGAGAAGACCTACGAGGTTTTGGAAACCATCTTCGGCGAACTGATCGAGCTCTTTCCCTTCAAGACGATCCATATCGGCGCCGACGAGGTGCCGCTCGGTGCCTGGTCGGGGTCCCCGGAAGCGCTGGCGCGGCTGCGCGAGATCGCTGGAGACGCAATGGTCGACGCACACGCCAACCGCCTCAACGTGATCACGAATACACATGGCGCCGATGACATCGACGGATCTGGAGCTGCGGTTCTGCAATCCGTTTTTCTCGCAAGGATCCAGCAGTTCCTTGCCGAGCAAGGCTGCATCACGGGCGGATGGGAAGAAGCTGCGCACGGCAACGTCATCGACAAGACCAAGAGCTATCTCTGCGGCTGGCGTAGCGTCGAAGTCTCGGCAGCGCTTGCTGGCCAAGGCTACGAGATGGTGGTCTGCCCGGGGCAGGTCTACTATCTCGACATGGCAAACAGCCCCGATTGGGACGAGCCCGGCGCCAGCTGGGCCGGGTGGTCGGAGCCGGAGAAGCTCTACAATTTCGATCCGGTCGAAGGCTGGAGCGATGAGCAGAAGATGAAGCTGCGCGGTATCCAGGCCTGCATCTGGTCGGAGCCGATGACCGACCGCGCAGTCTTCGATCGCCTGGTCTTCCCCCGAATCTCGGCGCTTGCCGAGAGCGCCTGGACGAAACCAGCCGACAAATCCTGGGAGCGTTTCAAGGCGGTCGCAGGATTGATGCCGGTCCTTTATGCCTATCCGTGATGCTGTCAGCCTAAAGGCTTCTGGAGCACATCGAACTGCGGGTTCGTTTCCGAAAAGATTGGCAGAGCCGCGGCGCCCAAAATCGCCGTGTCTTTGCCGGTCGCGCCGATCATGATGCGGGGCAGGCTTCGCTCGGCCCCCGGATTAACCGGCGTATGCAAGGGTTCCGACCGACGGGCAAGGCGCTGCAACAGCGAAGATGGCATGGAACCGCCGAGAACGATCGTCTGCGGGTCGAAGGCCAGTTCGAGAAAATCGATCGTCTGGCGCATGGGTTCGGCCGCAGCCTTCGCCCAGGCGTCAATCCGACCGGTCGCTTGCTCGATCAGAGTATCCAGGGTCTCAGGGGCGTATTGTTCAGGATCCTGAACGTTGAGGTACTCGTAGGCCGAGCCGAGGGAAACGTAACGGTCCAGACAACCACGCTTGCCGCACTGGCAGGCCTGGCCATTCGGGACCACGATCATATGGCCGATCTCGCCCGCATTGCTGCGGCTGCCCTTGTAAAGATGACCGTCAAGGAACATGCCGGCGCCGATGCCACGCCCAAGAAACAGGTAGACAAAGCTGCTTAGACCGCGCGCGACGCCATAGAGGCGCTCGCCGATTGCCGCAGCCGTCGCGTCGTTCTCGACGAGAACGGGCACGCCAACCAGACCGGCTAGCTCGCGGGCGACCGGAAAACCTTGCCAGCCAGGCAGTGTCACGGGGCTGAGGGACGTCACCCCTTCGGCGGCATAACGCCCCGGCATCGCGATGCCGACACCGAGCAGGCGGGCGCGATCGAAGCGGAAGCTTCGCTGCAACTCCTCAGCGATCCCGGCCAGGATGGGCATCGCCTCGGCAGGCGTCGGCCTGTCGACGGCCCTTTCGACCCTTGCCCGGACCCTTCCCGAAAGATCCGTCAGGACCCCAACTGCATGATTCCGCTCCAGTTCCAGGCCGATGGAATAGGCGCCGTCAGGATTGATCGAATATGGCGTGATCGGCTGGCCGCGCGCGATCTTTTGAGGCGCTTCCGCCTTCAGTAGTTTTGCCCCCTCAAGCTCCTCGACGATGTTGGAGACCGTCTGAGTGCTGAGCGCCGTCAACTTGGCAAGAGCGGCACGCGACAAGGGGCCGCTCGTTCGGATCGCTTCGATCACGACGCGCCGGTTGTGCGATTTTGCCTGCTCGAGGTTGGTGCCTGAAATTGCCTTCATATGTCCGACTTGCGGGAATTCAAACCAATCACTTGCTCTACCGCATAAGAGGTTCGGTGACGGATAGCCAGAAGATTGCGCGCGCGGCCTGAGCCGGGCCCTCGGCTACCAGGTTTGCTTCAGATCTCCACCCGCGACGTTTGAGATTTCTCGTCGGAGACGCGCTTGGCGGCGGGCCGGGTTGACAGCACGTTGACTGCATGTCACTTATGTAACTAAATAGTTATTTACTTGGGAGGAAGACGCAGATGGCGACGATATCGCTTGGCATGATCATGCACGGGATTACCGGCCGCATGGGCTACAATCAGCATCTGGTGCGGTCCATTCTTGCGATCCGGGAGCAGGGGGGCCTTCAGCTTGCCAATGGCGACCGCCTGATGCCCGATCCGATTCTCGTTGGACGCAGCGCCGACAAGATCGAAGCGATCGCCCGCCAGCACGGTTTGACGCGCACGACCACCGATCTCGATAGCGCCCTTGCCGATCCGAACAACAAGATTTTCTTTGACGCCGGCTCGACGCAAATGCGCGTATCGCTGCTGAAGAAGGCAATCGAAGCCGGCAAGCATGTCTATTGCGAAAAACCGATCTCCGAGACGCTTGATGAAGCGCTTTCCGTTGCGATGCTCGCCGAGCAGCGCGGCGTCAAGAACGGCGTCGTTCAGGACAAGCTCTACCTGCCGGGTCTACGCAAGATCGCATTGCTCAAGGACAGCGGCTTCTTCGGCAAGATACTGTCGGTTCGCGGCGAGTTTGGCTACTGGGTATTCGAAGGCGATTGGGGCGTGAAGGCGCAGCGCCCCTCCTGGAACTATCGCGCGGCCGACGGCGGCGGCATGATCCTCGATATGCTGCCGCACTGGCGCTACGTGCTGGACAACCTGTTCGGCGAGGTCAAGGCGGTCAGTTGCTATGCCTCCACCCATATCCCTAGCCGTGTCGACGAGGATGGCAAGACCTACCGGGCCGACGCCGACGATGCAGCCTATTCGACGTTCGAACTCGAGGGCGGCGTCGTCGCCCACATCAACTCTTCCTGGGCGGTTCGCGTGCGCCGCGATGACCTTGTGACGTTCCAGGTCGACGGCACGCATGGCTCGGCTGTTTGCGGCCTGACGAAGTGCTGGACCCAGCATCGCGTCAACACCCCGAAGCCAGTCTGGAATCCGGACCAGCCGCAGACCATCGACTTCTACAAGACCTGGGACGAGGTTCCGGAAACCCAGGTCTTTGACAACGGCTTCAAGGCCCAATGGGAAGACTACCTGCGCTACGTCGTCGAGGATGCGCCGTGGAGATTCACCCTGCGCGAAGGCGCCAAGGGTGTTCAGCTCGCCGAACTGGCGCACAAGAGCTGGAAGGAACGGCGCTGGGTGGACGTTCCCTCGCTTGCCGACACGTCTGTGCGCAAGGTTGCCTGACGATCATGGCAACGACACTTCGCCTTCCCGTTTCCGGCGGCACGTTGCAGGACTACACCGTCGTCAACACACCGCTTGCCGCGCCGCAACGCCCGGGTGGCGGGCACGCCTTCAACCGTGTTGCCTATGCGGCCGCTCATGTCGTTGTCGATCCGTTGGCCGACAACGATCCCTGGCTCGACCGCAACATCGACTGGGAACGCACTATCGCGTTCCGCGAATATCTGTGGGATCTCGGTCTCGGCGTCGCCGAGGCGATGGACACGGCCCAGCGCGGCATGGGGCTCGACTGGACCGGTGCCAAAGAGCTCATCGCCAACGTGCAATCGGCCGCGCGCCAGCGCCCCGATGCGCTGATTGCCTATGGCGCCGGCACCGACCATTTGCCGCCGGGCCCCGATATCGGCATCGATGATGTGATCCGCGCCTATGAAGAGCAGGTCGCGTATGTCGAAGGGCAGGGCGGCAGGATCATCCTGATGGCAAGCCGCGCTCTCGCTGCAGCCGCCAAGAGCCCCGAGGATTACGTGCGCGTCTACGACCGTATCCTGCGGCAGGTCCGCCAGCCGGTCATCCTCCACTGGCTCGGCGACATGTTCGATCCTGCGCTTTCGGGTTATTGGGGCTCGCGTGACGACATCGAAGCCATGGAAACGGCGATCGCCATCATCAATGACCACGCAGGCAAGGTGGATGGCGTGAAGATCTCTCTGCTTTCGGCAGAAAAGGAGATTGTCATGCGCCGCCGCCTTGATGGCGCGGTGAAGATGTACACCGGCGACGACTTCAACTACGCAGAGCTCATTGCCGGTGACGAACAGGGATATTCGCATGCCCTGCTCGGTATTTTCGATGCCGTTGCGCCTGCGGCCAGTGCTGCCCTTCAGAAGCTTGCCACGGACGATCTCGCCGGCTTCCATGATATCCTGGCTCCGACGGTCCCGCTGTCGCGGCACATCTTCAAGGCGCCGACGCGATTCTACAAGACCGGCGTCGTCTTCCTTTCCTATCTCAACGGCTTTCAGAACCACTTCCAGATGCTCGGCGGCCAACAGAGCGCGCGCTCGGTGGTACATCTTGCCGAGCTGTTTCGGCTCGCCGACAAGGCCCGCGTCCTGCGCGATCCGGATATCGCCGCGGCTCGAATGAAAACGATCCTGGCGACAATCGGCATTTGAAACATCACGGGCATGCACCTCGCAACTGCGGGGCGTGAGGGAGGAAGACACATGGCAGTCGACGGCCTTTCCATCAATCTCGCGACCGTCCGAGAGCAATACAATATGAGGCAGGCCATCGAAGCCTGTCTCAAGCAGGATATCGTCGCGATCGCTCCCTGGCGCGATCAGGTGCACGCCATCGGCCTCTCGGAAGCCGCCCGGATCGTGGCCGACAACGGGCTGCAGGTGACGGGCCTTTGCCGCGGCGGCATGTTCCCCGCAGCCGACGCCGCCGGACGGGCAGCCGCAATCGACGACAACAGGAAGGCCATCGATGAGGCTGCCGCCCTCAAGGCGGACTGCCTGGTCCTCGTCGTCGGCGGCCTGCCCGCCGGATCCCGAGATATCGCACATGCGCGCGAGATGGTGGCCGAAGGCATCGCAGCGATCCTGCCGCATGCGCGTGCAACCGGCATACCGCTTGCCATCGAACCGCTGCATCCGATGTATGCCGCCGACCGTGCCTGCGTGAACACGCTCGAACAGGCGCTCGACATCTGCGACCTTCTCGGGGACGGCATCGGCGTCGCCATCGACGTCTACCACGTCTGGTGGGATCCGAAGCTTGAGCAGCAGATTTCGCGGGCCGGCGCCTCGGGCCGCATCCTTGCCCACCATATCTGCGACTGGCTGGTTCCCACCACCGACCTGTTGCTCGACCGTGGGATGATGGGAGACGGTGTCATCGACCTCAAAGGGATCCGTCGCTCCATCGAGGCGGCGGGTTACCAAGGCCCTCAGGAGGTCGAGATCTTTTCGGCGGGGAACTGGTGGAAGCGGCCCGGGGAAAAGGTGCTTGCAACCTGCGTCGATCGCTTCCGAAGCGCCTGCTGATGACCTGCACCCACGGGCTAAACTCTTGGTTAACCATACCTATTTGCGCGGACGGTAGCTAACTCCAGGTTTTGTTCCGCTGGATGGTATGCACTTGAAGTGCAATTTTGCCCGAAAAGTCGCTCCGAAAGCGACCCAAGCCCGAGTTTCTCGCCAAACCGGCTCTGGAGCGCCGAAGCGCAGGCAACTAGAATCCCGGATTTGGCGGTGATTTGTCAACCGCATCCGGACGGCTATCTGGGGATTAACGGTTGAGAACCAGCCGTTACGCGGGACCACGGAGAGCCGATGTGTCTACGCAAAGGCGCTGCCGGTTCCGACAAGAGGCGTCATTCGTTCTAATTGTTCCCCGCGGGGAACTTCGCCCGATTGTCTGAGCGGCGCTCGCCACCAGGCCCCCCGCACCACCCTAACCGCGAGCAGGTGGCCCGGCCGTCATTTGAGCTCAGCCCCCGACAACGCCCATCGCGTCTTTGCCTCGTCGCCACACCCCCAAAACGACTGCGACGCATCGCGAGCGATCGCCAGATTCGGCCCAATGAGGCAGCAACCTTGCCGCCCCTTGCGCCTGTTGTCGCAGCCTCGCCTCAAAGACTTACACCGCCACTCCCGATATCACTCGCCAACCATTTGCCGGTTGGCCGGAAAAAGCGCGGACGATACCGCGCCGAGAAAATCACCTAACGCACCAACACCTGGTGCCTGCGCTCACGCTGACCACAGCCCCTACATATCGCGCATTGGTCTTCAACCTCGTCCACCGCAAGCCAGGCAGTGTCTGCGAAAAGGCAGGCCTCACGGCCAGCCTTTCTACAATTCGCGCTCTTCCAAATTCCGTGTGCACCCGCGCCTGCTCGCAAACGAGCCGGTCCGAGCCCGTGCCGGCCGCCTCGAACCCAGCGTGCCTAGCACCATCAGGACTGCCAGTGTCGGATCGATCGCGTAACGCACAATGCACCTCACCGAAGCCGAACCGCACCCCTTCAGCTCGGGGCGATCACAACACTAGCCGCATGACCGGCTTGCACATTGCTGCATCAGGCAGCCGAGCGCCTCCCACCCGATCCAGAGGACACGCCTCCCAAACCAGGTTGCATTTGATGCCTCCCAGCCAATCAAGGCCGGGGCGAACCAAGGATCAGCGGCGACAGCAAGCCATTGCGACGGCAGACGAAATATCGCGACCCTTGTGAGCACCGAGCCCCCTCATCCACGGCATGCTGAGCAAAGGTTGAGAGGTGAGCGAGCATGCGATGTCGCTCCATGACGGGGCCGGATGGTCGCGCAGTGACGTCACTCCCCCCCAGCGCACTAGCTCCACGAAGGTCGCAATCTGGGTTCAACCTCGAAAACAGCAGGCTCTGTCACGCGATAACTGCGATCCATTCATGACACCGTACTCGCCGAAGCGGCCGACAAATCCACAGCCGCGCATGCCACGCACCTCGACAGCGTCGAGCGCAGGAACTATCTCTAAAATATGACTATTCATAACGACGACACGATAGCCGGCCGGATAAGTCGCGCGCTCGCAGAGCGCATTGTGACAGGTGCCTTGCCGCCCGGCTCGAAGCTGAAGCAGGACCATATCGCCGAGGAGTTCGGGTCCTCGCACGTACCCGTGCGCGAGGCCCTGCGTCGTCTCGAAGCGCAAGGCCTCGCCGTCAGCGAGCCGCGCCGTGGCGTTCGTGTTGCCTCGTTTGACCTCAAGGAAGTGCAGGAGGTCGCGAAGATGCGCGCAGCACTTGAAGGTCTTGCTCTTCGCCATTCAGCCGAACACCTGACGCCTTCCCGTCTCGATCAGGCCGAACAGGCGACGATCGACGGTGACAATGCGCGCGATGTGCGCACCTGGGAGGAGGCCAATCGCAGGTTTCACAAGCTCATCCTCGATCCCTGCGGCATGCCGCGGCTGCTCTCGGTCATTGACGACCTGCATGCGGCAAGCGCCAGATTTCTGTTTGCCACCTGGCTGACAGACTGGGAGCCACGCGTCGACAAGGACCATCGCGCCATTCTCGCGTTTCTCCGCGCCGGCAAGGTCGAGAATGCGGTGACCGCGCTGGAGCGGCACGTGCAATGGATCGGAGGGCCGTCGCGGCGAATGCAGCACGCGTCCCGCAATCGGTTTGCAATCGTCGGCTAGAGCCCACGGCGCCTACTAGGTTCCATGCGGTTTGTGCATCGGCGCGATCGTGATCTGCTCCCTCATCTGCGACCACGGGGCAATCGCCATGCGCACCTCCGGCCCCATCTAACGCTCTTTGCGCGCGGAGGAAGCCCGGGTCCCTGTCGGAAAGTGCGCCCGAGTTCTGCCTGTTGCGACAGCAATGGCAGGCCCTGAAAATGCACTCCCGAGCCAGAGGCGAGCCTGCCTGCCCAATGCCTTCAGACCATCACCCAGAAAAACGCGCTTGCCTAAGGGTGCGGCATATTATTATAGATAAAATTGATTTCTATCTACGTCTCGCCATTCCATAGTGAAAAGGTTTCGGACATATGCAGCCTCATATTGACCATCAGGCCAAGAAAATTGCTTGCGACGGCGTCCCTCGTGACCGGGTTACGCGACCGGAAGCTAGTTTTATCTATAATTTGCCGTTCAATGACCTTCTGTTTCGTGCCCACAGCATCCATCGGGCCAATTTCGACCCGAACGCGGTGCAGATGAGCCGCCTGCTGTCGATCAAGACCGGCGGATGCGCCGAAGATTGCGGCTATTGCAGCCAGTCCGCCCACTATCCGACCGGCCTCAAGGCATCAAAGCTCATGGAGGTGGAGCGCGTTCTTACCGAAGCGCAAAGCGCCAAGGACGGGGGTGCAACGCGGTATTGCATGGGTGCTGCCTGGCGCAGCCCAAAGGACCGCGACATGGATGCAATCGTCGCGATGGTCGCGGGCGTAAAGGCGCTCGGCATGGAAACGTGCATGACGCTTGGCATGTTGACACCGCACCAATCTGCCGCGCTCGCCGACGCCGGCCTCGACTACTACAACCACAATGTTGACACCTCCGAGCGCTTCTACAGCGAGATCATCACGACCCGCACGTTTGCCGATCGCCTGGAGACGCTGGCCAATGTCCGCGAGGCCGGCATCAAGGTCTGCGCAGGCGGCATTCTCGGCATGGGCGAGACGGCCGAAGACCGCATCGCGATGCTTGTCACGCTTGCAAACCTGCCGACGCCGCCCGAAAGCGTCCCCATCAACATGCTGATCCCGATTCCCGGCTCGAGACTTGCCAATGCAGAGCCGATCGACCCAATCGACTTCGTCAGGACAATCGCGCTGGCGCGTATTCTGATGCCGAAGTCCCACGTGCGCCTGTCGGCGGGACGCACCGAAATGTCAGACGAAACCCAGGCGCTCTGTTTCTTTGCCGGTGCCAATTCGATATTCGTAGGCGAAACCCTATTAACCGCTGACAACCCCGGCGAGGATCACGACGCGGCTCTCTTCCGTCGCCTGGGGCTGAAGGCGGAGCAGCTGGAGCGCACGGAATGACCGCCGCCAGCCTTGCGATTTACGAGCGCAAGCTCGCTGGCCTTGATCGCAAGGGGAGGAGCCGGAACCTTGTCGCGCCGTCCGGCACCGATTTCACCTCGAACGACTATCTTGGCCTCGCCCATTCGCAGCGGCTCAAGGATGCGCTTCGGGATGCACTGGACCGCGGCATGCCGGTCGGGGCAGGCGGCTCCCGCCTGTTGCGTGGCAATCATCCGGAGCATCAGGCGCTGGAGCGGGAGGCCGCGGCATATTTCGGGGCCGAGCAAGCGCTTTATTTCGGCAGCGGCTATGCAGCCAATGTCGCGTTGTTCTCGACCTTGCCACAACGCCAGGACATCATCGTCCACGACGCCCTGATCCATGCCAGTGCCCATGAGGGGATTTCGGCGAGCCGTGCGCCATCGATCGCAACCCCGCACAACGATGTGGACGCGGTCGCAGATGCCGTCCGCACATGGCGTCGCGCTGGCGGCACCGGCCGACCGTGGATCGCCGTCGAGAGCCTCTACTCGATGGACGGAGATCAAGCGCCGCTTCGCGCGCTGGCGCAGCTTGCGACAGAGCATGACGGTTTCCTCGTCGTCGACGAGGCGCACGCGACGGGCGTCTTCGGTGAAGGCGGGCGCGGCCTGGCCGAATGCCTGGGGCATCCGGAAAACTGTATCACGCTGCACACCTGCGGCAAGGCGCTCGGAGCATCGGGCGCGATCGTCGTCGGACCGGCAATCATCTGCGATTTTCTCATCAACCGCGCGCGGAACTTCATCTACTCGACGGCGCCGTCTCCGCTGATGGCGGCGACGCTGCGAGAGTCATTGCGGATCCTGGCCGATGAACCGGAGCGTCGCGACAAGCTCGCCAAACTTGTGTCCTTTGCCAGTCGCGAGATGGAAACAACGATTGGGATGCGATCCAGCAAGTCGCAGATCCAGCCGGTTTTGATCGGCAATAATCATCGCGCGGTACGGCTCGCCGAGCGCCTTCGAAGCGATGGTTTCGACGTCAGGCCCATTCGTCCCCCGACCGTACCGGAAGGCACGGCGCGACTGCGCATCTCCATTACTCTCAACGTTGATCAAGCGACCATTTCGCGACTGTTCGAGCGGCTGGCGGTTGCCATGCGAAAGGAGCAGGAATGATGGCGCGTTTCGTCGTCACCGGCACCGACACCGGTATCGGCAAGACTGTCTTCGCTGCCGCTTTGACGTCCGCCCTCGGCGCTTGCTACTGGAAGCCCGTCCAATCGGGGCTGGAAGAGGAAACGGACGCTGAAACGGTCGCACGATTGGGCAATGTTCCGGCCGAACGGATCGTTCGGGAAGCCTACCGGCTAAAGACCCCCGCTTCCCCGCACCATGCGGCGATGCTCGACGACGTGGTGATAGATCCAGGCGCACTCTCGCCGCCGACGACTGCCGGCTCGCTTGTCATCGAGGGCGCCGGCGGCGTTCTCGTACCCCTGACGTCAAAGACCCTGTTCGCCGATGTCTTCGCCCGCTGGCAGGTGCCTGTCATTGTTTGCGCCCGTACCTCGCTCGGCACCATCAACCATACATT
Organism: Rhizobium favelukesii; assembly: GCF_000577275.2. Classification (NCBI taxonomy): domain Bacteria; kingdom Pseudomonadati; phylum Pseudomonadota; class Alphaproteobacteria; order Hyphomicrobiales; family Rhizobiaceae; genus Rhizobium; species Rhizobium favelukesii. The sequence goes on along the minus strand of NZ_HG916855.1, from coordinate 25,654 downwards.
GATGTCGCTCGAGGCGTTGCAGCGACGAACCGTCCCAGTCTTCGGCATTGCCTTCACAGGCGAGGAGAACCTCGAGACGCAGAGGATCATCGTCCAGATGAGCGGCGTTCGCACGTTGGGGCGACTGGCGCCGACCAACCCACTAACCCATGAGAGACTGATGGAAGCCTTTCATCGGGGTTTCGACATCACGATGTTTCGGAGCCTGCGGTCATGACGCGTTCCCCCATATGGCATCCGTTCACGCAGCACGCTCTTGAGCCTACGATGAAGAAGGTTGTTGCCACCGACGGCGCGTATCTGGTCGACGAAGCCGGCAATCGCATTCTCGATGCGATTTCGTCCTGGTGGGTGATCACCCATGGCCACCGGCACCCGACGATCATGGAGGCGATCCGCCAGGCGACTGAGGTCTACGACCAGATCATCTTTGCCGAATACACCCACGCCCCGGCCGAGGATCTTGCCCGTGGTCTTATCAAGGTAAGCCCGGCTGGGCTGCAGCACGTCTTCTATTCCGACAGTGGCTCGACGGCAGTCGAAGTCGCCCTGAAGATGGCGCTCGGCTTCTTCCACAATACCGGTCGACGCCGCGACCGGATCGTTGTGATGGAGCATGGCTATCATGGCGACACGATCGGAACCATGTCCGTCGGTGAAAGGGGCGTCTTCAACGCTGCCTATGAGCCCTTGCTGTTTGGTGTCGATTCACTTCCATTTCCGGAGCCAGGCCTGGAGCAAATTACGCTTGATGCTTTCGAGGTAGCGTGCTGCTCGGGCAGGGTCGCGGCCCTTTTGATCGAGCCGCTGGTGCTTGGCGCCGGTGGCATGAAGATGTTTACCCCTTCCGTGCTTGGCGAACTCAAGAAAATTGCCCAACGCCACGGGGTGCTCCTCATCGCCGATGAAGTGATGACGGGCTGGGGCAGGACCGGTACCCTGTTTGCGTGCGATCGGGCGGGCGTTCTTCCCGACATCTTGTGTACCTCGAAGGGCCTGACCGGGGGCGCCATGCCGCTTGCGGCGACGCTTTGCACAAGTGAGATCTTTGAAGCGCATCTTTCGACCGATCGCCGGAAGACCTTCTTCCATTCAAGTTCCTACACTGCCAATCCGATTGCCTGCGCGGCAGCAGTTGCCAACCTGAAGATCTGGACGGGCGAGCCGGTCCAGGCGCGCATCGATCGCCTCGTTGCATTGCAAGGGCAGGCGCTGCAACGCTTTGTCGGGAATCCACGATTCAGGAACGTCCGGCAATCTGGAACCATTGCCGCGCTGGACCTCGCCGTTCCCTCGGATGGATATTTAGCCGACATAGGACCGCGGCTGCGCGCCTTCTTCCGCGAGCGTAACCTTCTCATCCGTCCTCTGGGAAACGTCATCTACCTCATGCCGCCATACTGCGTGTCGGAAGCCGAGATCGACCGCCTCTATGATGCGATCGACGAGGCAGCAAGCGTCCTGATTGGAACCGCAGCATGATGGGCGTCGGCTCCGCGCGCATCGCAGGTTTTGGCCACGGCGTTCCGGGTCGCTGCGTCGAAAACGCCGAGATCGAACAATCCCTCGGGCTCGAGACCGGCTGGATCGAACGTCGCACCGGCATTCGTACCCGCTACTGGGCAGAAGACGGCGACACGCTTAGCGGCCTTGCCGTCAAAGCAGGGGCCATGGCCCTCGATAACGCCGGAACCGATCGATCTGAGATCGGCCTGATGCTCCTGGCAACCTCGACACCGGATCACCTGCTGCCGCCGTCGGCACCGCTTGTTGCCCACAAACTCGGACTTGTAAATTCGGGCGCGATCGACCTGGCCGGCGCCTGCTCGGGATTTCTCTACGCGTTGACGCTCGCGGACGGTTTCGTGCGCACGCAGGGCAAGGCCGTTCTTGTCGTCGCCGCCAATATCCTCAGCCGTCGCATCAACCCGGCTGAACGAGCCAGTAGCGTTCTGTTTGCAGATGCAGCAGGCGCGGTCGTTTTGACGCCGGCAAGCGATCCGGCCACCGGCATCCTCGGCACCGATCTATGCTCCGAAGGCAGCGGCTATGAGCTGATCTCGATTACCGCAGGCGGCAGTAACAAACCCTTTTCACCAGAGCGTGCCGCTGAGGAATATCTGATGACGATGCGGGACGGACGCGAGGTGTTTTCGCGGGCGGTTGACATGATGAGTAGCGCCTCGAAAAGGGCGCTCGACAGGGCCGCCATAGAGACCGGAGCGATCACCCGATTCGTGCCACACCAGGCCAATGTCCGGATATTCCAGGCGGTCGCAGCCAACCTTGGGATCGAACCCGAACGGACCGTCTGCTCGCTCGACCAGTTCGGAAATTCTTCGGCGGCGACAATCCCGCTCTCCTTGTCGCTCGACGCAGCCGCCCGACCCCTGCAGGACGGTGAAACCCTGCTTCTGGCCGCAGCAGGCGCAGGTCTCACCGGTGCGGCGGTCGTCTATCGTGCCTAGTGCCTCGTCAAAGTAGGGCACGGACATGACGACGCCACTAGCGGTTGATGCGCGTCGACAGAATGATTGATGAGAGCGTCTTCTCGACGCCATCGATATCGCCAATCTTGTCGATAACCATGTCGAGTTCGCTGATCGATGCCGACGCAACGATTGCAATCATGTCGAAACTGCCGCTCACCGAATAGACCGAGCGGACATCGGCAATCGCCTGTAGCTCCTGCGTGACGCGTCCGAGCGCCTTGGCCGCCAAGGTAATTAGCACGTGCGCCTTTATCTGGCCGCTCTCGAAGTCATCAGAAAGCCGCACGCCATAACCGGCAATGACGCCGTCCCGCTCAAGCCGCTCGATCTTGGCTTGGACCGTGGTGCGCGACAGGCCGAGCCTGCGCGCCAGCATGGCGGTCGACAGGCGGGCGTTTTCGCTGAGAATCGACAGAAGCTGCCGATCCTTGTCGCTCATCGTCATATTGATCAATCCAAACGGCATTCTGGCGAATAAATCTAGTCGATTTTATCATTCTCGCGCTGTGAATCAACCAAACCGACGGGAATAAAGAAAGCATAAAGATTTCTCGATCCAATAGAGGGAACGCATATGAAAAACATCGTCGTCATCGGCGCCGGCAAGATCGGCTCGACAATCGCCCGTCTTCTCATCCATTCCGGCGACTATCATGTCACGCTTGCCGACCGCAGCAGGCAGCAGCTGGACCACATGGAGGCCAACCCGGCGCTTAACCTGGCGGAGGTCGACATCGCCGACCACGCAGCCCTCGTCAGACTTCTCTCCGGCAAGTTCGCCGTCCTGAGTGCCGCGCCGTTCCACCTGACCATTGCAATTGCCGAGGCAGCCGCAGACGCCGGCGTGCATTACCTCGATCTGACCGAGGACGTCGAATCCACCCGCAGGGTGAAAGCGATCGCCGCCAGCGCATCCACCGCGTTCATTCCGCAGTGTGGCCTCGCGCCAGGCTTCATCTCGATCGTTGCCAATGATCTAGCAAGCCGCTTCGACAAGCTCGACAGCGTCCGCATGCGCGTTGGTGCTCTGCCGCAGTATCCATCGAATGCCTTGAACTACAATCTGACCTGGAGCACGGACGGCGTCATCAACGAGTACATCGAGCCTTGCGAGGCGATCGTCGATGGACAGCTGATCGAGGTACCGGCCCTGGAAGAACGTGAAGAGTTCTCCCTTGATGGCGTGACTTATGAGGCCTTCAACACCTCCGGCGGCCTTGGCACGCTGTGCGAAACGCTGAAGGACAAGGTCCGGACCTTGAACTACCGCACCATCCGCTACCCCGGTCATGCCGCCATCATGAAAGCGCTGCTAAGCGATCTCGGCCTGCGCCACCGCCGCGACGTCCTCAAGGATATCCTGGAGCACGCATTGCCTTCGACGATGCAGGATGTCGTGATCATCTTCGTCACCGTGTCCGGCTGGAAGAACGGCCGCCTTGTGCAGGAGACCTACGCCAACAAGGTCTACAGCGCCGTCGTCGCCGGCCGCATGATGAGCGCCATCCAGATCACAACAGCATCGAGCATCTGCGCCGTGCTTGACATGCTGGCCAAGGACGAGCTGCCGACGAAGGGCTTCGTCCGGCAGGAAGACATCGGTCTCGACATGTTCCTCGACAGCCGCTTCGGCCATTACTATGCCCAGAAGGCTTACGGTGAAAAGATCGCCGGCTGATCCGCTTAGCTGAACCAATCAACAGAAAACGCGCCCGGGCATCGTGTCCGGGCGTTTTCTTGACGTCATTTATTCGCCGGAACGGCGCGAAACTGCCAAGCCCGCCTCGCGCCCCCGAAATTAATTACGCGAGCCGCCGGCAAGCGGTCGCGATACGCTCCAGGGCTTCCTTGAGATCCGCCTCTGCTGAGGCATAAGAGATCCTGAAGAACGGCGAAAGGCCGAAGGCCGAACCCGGGACGACCGCGACATTCGCCTCCTCGAGGAGGTAGGCGCAAAACTCGCTGTCCGTTGCGATCTTGCGACCGCCCGGCATCGTCCGGCCGAGAATGCCGCCACATCCGGAGAAGGTATAAAAGGCGCCTTCGGGAACGCGGCAATCGAGGCCGTCAATTGCGTTGAGACCGGAAACGACGAGATCGCGCCGCCGCCTGAAGCTCTCCGTTCGCTCGGCAAGAAAATCCTGCGGTCCGTCGAGCGCGGCAACAGCTGCGGCCTGGCTGATCGAGGACGGGCAGGACGTCGCCTGGCTCTGTACCACGGACATCGCTTTAATGAGCGCCTTCGGCCCACCGGCATAGCCGATACGCCAGCCGGTCATTGCGTAGGCCTTTGAGACGCCGTTGATCGTCAGCGTGCGCTCGCGCAGGCGCGGCTCCAACTGCAATGGCGTGAAGAACCGGAAATCGTCGTAGACGATGTGCTCGTACATGTCGTCGACCATCAGCCAGACATGCGGATGCCTGAGCAACACGTCCAGCAACGGCCGGTAGTCATCGGCGCTATAAGCGGCACCGGACGGATTGGACGGTGAGTTCAGCAACAGCCAACGCGTCCGCGGCGTGATCGCCGCTTCGAGCTTTTCGGCGGTCAGGCGAAACCCGCTGTCTGCATCGCAGGCAACGAGGACAGGCTTGCCGTCGCAGATCTGAACGATATCGGAATAGGACGTCCAGTAGGGAGTGGGGATGATCACCTCGTCGCCGGGATCGACCGTCGCCATCATGGCGTTGAAGAGGATCTGCTTGGCGCCGGTGGCGACGGTTATCTCGCCAACTTCGAAGGAAAGATCGTTCTCGCGCTGAAACTTGGTGCGGATCGCTTCCTTCAACGCCGGCGTGCCGTCGAGGGCCGTATATTTGGTATCGCCGCGCTGCATCGCGTCCCAGGCAGCCTGCTTGACATGATCGGGCGTTTCGAAATCGGGTTCGCCGGCGCCAAGGATAATGACCGGTCTGCCTTCCCGCTTCATGACCGCGGCGCGCGCGCCGATCTGCAGGATTTCGGAGACTCCGATCACGGATATCCTTGAGGCGGGCCTGAAGCCCGCCTCCTCGATTTTCACCTCGATGGTCATAGCCGCTCCTACTCGATTTCGAAGGAGACGCCCTGCGCAAGCGGCAGAGCTCTGGAGTAGTTGATCGTGTTGGTGGCCCGGCGCATATAGGCTTTCCATGCATCGGAGCCCGACTCGCGGCCGCCACCCGTTTCCTTCTCGCCGCCAAATGCGCCACCGATCTCGGCGCCCGAGGTTCCGATGTTGACGTTCGCAATACCGCAATCGGATCCATCGGCCGACAGGAAGCGTTCAGCCTCCCGTAGATCCAGCGTGAAGATCGACGAAGAGAGACCGGCGCCGACCGCATTGTGGTCTTCGAGGACCTGATCGAAGTCGTTGTATTTCATGACGTAGAGGATCGGCGCGAAGGTTTCCTCCAGCACCGGACCGATCTGTGATGGCAATTCCACGAGGGCCGGTTTGGCGTAGTAAGCCTTATCATACGGCAACGCGACGCGCTCGCCGCCGCTGACCACGCCGCCATGGGCTTTCGCCTCGCCAAGCGCCTTCTGCATGTTGTCGAAGGCGAGCTTGTCGATCAGCGGGCCGACCAGTGCCGTGCTTTCAAGCGGATTGCCGACAGAGACATTGGCATAGGCTTTCTTCAGTCGCGGCACGAGTTGATCATAGACGCTCTCGTGAACGAAGAGACGGCGAAGCGTCGTGCAACGCTGGCCGGCCGTGCCCATTGCTCCGAAAGCGATGGCGCGCAACGCCATGTCGAGATCGGCCGATGGGCAGACAATGCCGGCATTGTTGCCGCCGAGTTCCAGGATCGCACGTGCAAAGCGGCGTGCCAGGCGAGGACCAACGTCCCGGCCCATGCGCGTTGAGCCCGTCGCCGAAACAACCGGCACCTTTGGATGATCGACAAGGACCGCGCCGACGGCGCGATCGCCAATCAGCACTTCGCTCAGGCCATTCGGCGCATCGCCGAACCGCGCAATCGCGCGCTGCAGGATGGCCTGCGAGGCAAGTGCCGTAAGCGGGGTCTTTTCGGAAGGCTTCCAAACGACGGCGTTGCCACAAACCAGCGCAAGCGCAGCGTTCCAGGCCCAGACAGCGACCGGGAAGTTGAAGGCGGAGATGACACCGACGACGCCGAGCGGATGCCAAGTTTCCATCATCCGATGTCCCGGCCGTTCGGTTGCGATGGTCAAGCCGTAGAGCTGGCGGGAAAGACCGACGGCGAAATCGCAGATGTCGATCATTTCCTGCACTTCACCGAGGCCCTCGGACGGGATCTTCCCGGCTTCGATCGAGACCAGTCGGCCGAGCTCCGTTTTGACAGCGCGCAGTTCCTCGCCCAGCAGGCGGACAAGCTCACCGCGCTTCGGTGCGGGAACGAGGCGCCACGTCTCGAATGCGCGGGCAGCCTTGTCAATCTTCGCGCTCGCCGCTTCCTGCGTGTCGGGCTTCAGTGCCGCGAGCTGCTCACCCGTGACCGGGCTGTAGGAAGCCATTTCTCCGCCGGTATAAAGCGCCTTGTCGACGCCGATCTTATCGAGAAGCGCAACGGCTTGCTCTGCTACATCAACTGCTCTTGCTGCCATGGTCATGTGACGACCCTTTGTGTTGGTGTTTGGTTCTTGTTGCTGGTCGTTGGGTTGCTTCACTCGGCCGCTTGGGCGGCGCTCAGGCGAGCTCGGCATTCGGCGATCGATTGCGCCTCGATGCCGGCATAATGATCGAACTCATTGAGAACAGGCGTCCCGAGATCGCGCTCGAAGCGCTGCTGGTTGGGGCTTGCGGTAAACTCCTGCGTCGCCTCGTCGCCGAGGTTTGACTGGAAGATGCCGGCAGCACTCACAGGTAGGAAATCCTCGTAAACGATCGCGTCGAAGCAAACGAGACCGTCCAACAACAGTTGCTCGATGCTGGCATCGGCTGAGGCCACTGCGCTCTCTCCTTTTTCCGTCAGAGAATAGCGGAAATAGCCAAGGCCCTGTGCGCGGATTTCGGCCCAGCTGTCCGGGAAGAGCACGAAAGCATCGACAAGCGCCTTCTCGTAGGCAGCAGCGTTCGAGCCGTCAGCGGCCGGACGAACCACTTTGCGCGAGTCCGTCAGCAGCTTGTCGTAGAGAGCGCGACCTTTAGGGGTCAGGGCGATGCCGCGGCTTTCGATTTCCCCGAACCGGGCCGTGTGTGTGCCCTCCTGCCAGTGACCGCTTGCATCCCTGAAAGAGACCGCTTCTTCAAGGGCCTTGAACGACGTCTGCCGCAACAGAATTGCGCAGCGACGGCTCGGCGGACCTTCGACGACCGCCTTCGGCGCAATGCCATATTCCGGCATCAGCCGCTGTACTTCGTCGATATCAAGCGTGCGCGGCGTCAGGTGATTGATATGCGGCCCCTTGAACGAGACGACGTCGGCAATCAGCCGGTGCGCATCATGCAGACGCCCGTACATGGCGAGGCCAACATTGGCCTGGTCATGCCAGCGAAACGTCTCCAGGACCTCGGCAACGAAGTGCTCGGCATCGTCATCACCCAGTCCACCCTGGCGCTCGGCCTTTTCGGTCAGCTCGATGGCACCGGCGGTGAAGATTTGACGCTTCTGAAGGATCGCGTCGGCTTCAGCGCGCAATTCTTCGTCGGCAATCAAGTCGAGGCGCAGCAGAGAGGTGAAAACACGGAACGGGTTGCGCTTCAGGGCGACATCGCCCACCGGTCGGAAAGCCGTAGAGTGGACCGGCACCCCGGCCTCGCTGAGGTCGTAGTAGCCGACCGGGAACATGCCCATGACCGCAAAGACGCGTCTCATCATCGCAAGTTCTGCCGCAGTCCCGAGACGGATGGCACCATGGCGCTCTTCGGAGACACGCTCAAGCGAGTTGGTTTCTTCTAGTCTGTGCCTGAGGACCGGATCGGCGGCAAGCGTCGCGGCATTGACCTTGGCAACAATGTCCATCAGCGTGCCGTAAGCATGCACCTCGGTCCGATACATGGCCGACATGGCCGCAGAAAATGCAGAACGGATAGTACAGGAGGAGACGTAACTTTTGGTCAGCATAGCTTTTCTCACGAGACGCCAATTGGACGAGTTCATTCTGGATTGCGATCATATCGCTTGCACGCTAGAGGAATAACGATAAATGAAGCTGAGATAATGCGGTTTCGGAATGACCCTACCTCGAAAGCTGATACCCGACCTGACGACACTGCAATCATTCGAGTCTGCCGCTCGCCACGGCAACTTCACGCGCGCGGCTCTCGAACTCAACCTGACGCAAAGCGCCGTCAGCCGACAGATCAGGGACTTGGAAACCCAGCTCGGTGTCCTCCTCTTCGAGCGCGTTCGACAACGAGCGATCCTGTCGGAGGCCGGTAAGCGGCTGCTGCCTGAAGCGAGGCGCCTGCTGCACCAGACCGAAGAGATGATGATCCGGGCAGCAGCAGGTGCCGACGCAACGGCGACGCTTTCAATCGCGACCCTGCCGACATTCGGCAGCCGCTGGCTGACGCCACGGCTGGCTGGCTTCTTGGTTGCCCACCCGGGTTCGCAGGTTGACATCGCCTCCCGCTTCGAACCATTCGACTTCGAGCAGGAAAACTTTGATCTCGCCATTCATTACGGTCAGCCCATCTGGGCACGGGCAACCTGCACGTTTTTGTGCGACGAGAAGGTCGTTCCGGTTGCCAGCCCAACCTTGCTGCAGTCGGATCCGGTTGCCAGCCCGGCGGAACTTATACACAAACCGCTCCTGCATCTGGCCACGCGTCCACGGCTCTGGCGCCAGTGGTTTGAACACTGCGACATCGACGCCGATCCCTCATACCGTGGCAACCGGTTCGACCAGTTTTCGATGATCATCGAAGCTGCCACGATGGCGATGGGGTTTGCGCTTCTGCCTCTTTATCTGATCGAACAAGAGCTAAGCTCCGGAAAACTGCAGATCGTCTTCGACCAGCCGATGTCGACCGAGAACAGCTATTATGTGGTGACGCCCGATGGTAAGCGTGAACATACGCTTGGCTCAGCATTCACGGCCTGGCTGCTCTCGCAGGTAAGCAATAAGGGCACGACTGAACCGTGACCGACGATCAGACCCCGCCAGACACCCCGACTGCGCGCATGCTGAGTTGGGCCAGGAACTCGACGATCTATCGGCTTGAGCGCGGAATGATGACCGAAAGACAATTGTTTGATGCCATCGTCAGGAAGGCCAAACAGAAATTTAAGGACATCAGCGAGCCGCAACTCAAGGCAGTTGCGGATTCGGCCGTGACATTCGCCTGCGAGCATGGCGGTCTGAACGACGCGACCTATGCCGAAGTCAGCGCGCGTTCCGGCGTTCGCCGCGGCAGGTCAAAGCGTCGTATCGCGCAAAACCTTTCCCAGAAGGGCGTCGATCGCGAGGTCATCACGGCTGCGCTTGACGAGGCGGATGAACTGCTGGCAGCCGTGGTCTTCGCACGCAAGCGCGCCTTCGGGCCGTTTCGCCGTGGCGATGTCGATCGGGTAGGGGTCACCAAGGAAATGGCGGCATTTGCGCGCAACGGCTTCAGCTTCGACACCGGAAGGACCGTGCTCGCGATGAACCGCGAGGAGGCCGAAGACGTCGTGAGCGCGCGATCTCGTTGAGGGCATGGTGTACCCAGCCGCAACGGCCCGGACTTGCCAGGCTTGTCAAGTTGGACGGCGAGTCCATATGCTTTAGAGTTGGCTTGCATGGTGGACTGCGAATCCTTGGAACAATGAGGACACAAAGCCGCGAAGGGAAATCAGAGCATGAACAATATCGCGAAGCTTCTGGTTCAATCGGCAATGGCCGCGCTGACCATCTGCGGTTTCCTCGTCATCACGTTGCCGTTCGTCCTTGATCGACAGGACATGCCGGACCACAGGACATTCCTTGCCATGTTTGTCGCGATGGCAATCAGTCTTTGGGCATATGAGCTGATTTTCAAAAGAGATCGTTGAAGCGCAACAGCTTCGTCATCCCGCGGCGTGGTGGATTTGCCGCGGGCTTCTCCCTCAAGATCGCAACCCAGTCTGGGCCAGAAGAAAGCAGCCGCAGAGAAATTGCAACGGCTGCGTGACCGATTTCAGGCTGTCGAGCCCCAGCGGGCCGTGCAGGTGAGGGTAATGCTATGGGGGCCTTCGATCTCGGCATCGTGACGCTCGATGAGTTCCACGACGGCATCGATGAAGGCGGTATGGTCGAGGCTTAGCGTCGTCAGGTCGTTGCAGTCCCACAACGCCATGGCGATGCCATCCTGGCCGACGATGGCAATATCATCGGGCGTGTTCTTCCCAAGCACGCGCCGTGCGGCATCCCGCGCGCCGATGGCCATGACGTCATTGCCGCAGATGATTGCGTCCACCTTGGCGCGGTGAAGAAGCAGGACGGCTTCCTTGAAGCCGGAATCGTAGCTGTAATCGCCGAACGCTTCCGCCTGCAGCGTGAGGCCGCGTTTGGCGAGCGCATCGACGAACCACCTGCGCCGCAGCTTGTCGATCCAACTCGATTTCGTGCCCGATAGGTAGGCGAAGCGTCTTTTGCCGTCGGCAACGATCTTGTCGATGATCTCGTCGGCGGCGGCCGATCCGTCGATCCGGATGCTCGAGACGCTCTCGTTTTCAAGCGGTTCGAAAGAGACGATGATCGGCTTCGTGGTGTGGAAGATGTCGACGGCATCCTGCATCGACACCATGTCGGAGAAGACGACGACATGATCCACCTGATAGGTGGAGGCGAGGCGCATGAGCTGCAGCCTGTCGTCGTGATCGGCGCAGCACAAAATGATCGGCAGGAGCTGACGGGCTTGCAGTCGATGAACGAGAAGCTGCTGTTCCTCGGCTTCGCAGGGATTGCCGATCGCGTTGACCACCAGCGCCACCAGCCGTGAGCGCTGATTGTTGAGCGAGCGGGCAATTGCATTCGGCTGATAGCCGTATTCGCGAGCCACCGCCAGAATGCGATCACGGGTCGCACTTCCGATTCTGGAATCCGGCGAAAAAGCCCGCGAAATCGTGGCGGACGACACACCGGCAAGCTTCGCCAGTTCCTTCGAGGTGATCCGCCGCTTGTTCATTCAAACTATTCCACGCGTTTATGGCGCCGCTATTTTGACGGGTACGCCGTCCGCCGCAGCCGATTCCTTGATTGCATCCCAGAGCCTAGCGAATCGCAGGCCCATTTCAACGGAGCCGGTGTTTTCCATCGTCCCGTCGCGAATGGCGAGGAAGTTTTTCATCGGATTACCGAGAATTTCCGCTTCCTCGCGCGGCTCGTTTGTACGGCCGACGCTGATCTCGCGCCATCCGCCCCAGGCGTCGATGCGAACGATTGCCTTCGAATAGAAAAAGGTGATGTAGGAGGCGCAGCCAGGAGGACCGTCGCCGGCCGCCGTCAGCGTCGCCAGCGCGCCATTCTTGAGGCGGGCCGAAACGGCGGTCGCGATGTCGACGTTCTTACCGTGATTGTTCATATAGGCCGACACGCTCTCGAAATCCGAATTGGCGAGCAGGCAGACGGTATTCATCATATGGGCGCCGGTGTCGAACATGAAACCGCCGCCAGAGATCTCCGGCTGCTGCTTCCAATGGCCGTCGTAGTTGCTCGACCAGCTTTCCCAGATCATCCCCGATATCGCCACCAGATCGCCGAACTCGCCGGCAAGCGCCCGCTTGCGCGTATCGATCACCAGGGGAGAGAGCCCACCCTGGAAGGCGGTTACAACTGTCACGCCGCTCTTCTTCTGTGCCGCAATCAGTCGTTCGGCCTGCGCAACCGTTGTCACCATCGGCTTTTCAAGGAAGAGATCGAGGCCGGCTTCTGCAACAGCCGTTGCCTGCTCGCCGTGAAATGCATGCGGTGTAGAGACATAGACAATATCCAAATCGTCCCGGCAGGACGCCAGCATCTCTTGGTAATCATCAAAGCTCCGCGGCGCCGGCGCTCCGGCCGCAACGCAAACGTCGATCAGGCGCAGGCGAGAAGAAGGTGTCGTATCGGCAAGCGCGACAAATTCGATCTCGGGCATGCGAGCCCAACTTGCCGCATACTCAGCCGCTTTCAGGCCTGCGCCAATGACGCCAAGCCGCAATTTCCGTGACATGAGAAAATCCTCCCGAATGCTGTGTGTATACGGTTACACAAATGACATAACAAAAACAAGATTTATTAAATCATGCTATTTCAATACCTTAGGTGTGTGTCCGAAATCCAATCAAAAACCATCTTGCCAGTCTCTGGAATGCGTGTACATTTTCGACCGTGGTGCTGGAGGGCGCCGCATACCAACAGGGAGGACTTCCGTTGAAGAAGACGGTCATTGGTGGCCTGTGCGCCATTCTGCTCAGCGCCGTTTCGACGCTGGCGCATGCTGAGACAATCCGAATTGCCAATCACGGTCAGGCCGGCATCGACGCCATGAAGTCGACGGTCGAGAAGATCGAGAAGAAATACGGCGTGACCGTCGAGGTCGTGGAATACCCTGCGCCCGATAAGGACTATCTGACGAAACTGCTGACCGAGCTCGGCGCCGGCAACGCGCCTGACCTCTTTTCCATCCCGACGACGGCCGCCGTTGCTGATATGGTCGAGGCCGGTTACCTCGCGCCGGTGACCAAGGAAATCAAGGCCTGGGATGGCTATGCCAATTTCTATGACGTCGCCAAGCAGCTGGCGGTCAGCCCGGACGGCGAAACCTATGTCATGCCGTTCATGCTCGGCATCCAGGAAATCTACTACCGCAAGGACGTCCTCGACAAAGCCGGCATCTCGACGGAGCAGCCGAAGACCTGGAAGGACCTTCTCGATCGTGCCGCCGAAATCAAGAAGAAGACCGGCGCCTACGGCCTGCTCTTCCCGGCTGGCGTTTCCTGGGGAAGCGGCGCCTTTGACGAAGGCTTCCAACACCTGATCGTCGGCTCCAAGACGCCACAGCTCGTCGATGCGGACGGCAAGCTCGATCTTAACGGCGAGGGCGTCAAGGATGTCTTCGACGTCTACAAGCAACTGATCGACAATGATCTGATGCCGACGCAGCCATTGCTCGGACCCGAGCCCTGGGTCGTGCCGAAGTATCAGATGTTCCCGGCCGGAAAGCTTGCCGCGACCACCTGCGGTTCCTGGTGCTACATCTTCGACTGGGGCCGTGAAAGCAAGAACCCGATTCCTGAGGTGACCAAGGTCGTCGGCACCTGGACCGTGCCGGGCCAAAGCGGTGGTCAGTATGTTCTCGCCAATCTTGCAGCCCCATGGGCCATCAACGCCAAGTCTGCCAATGTCGAACTCGCCAAGAAGGCGCTGATGGAGATCGGGTCGGTTGAGACGCAGGTTTCCTACGCAGCCCGCATCGGCAACATTCCCTCCAGCAAGGATGCGGCTAAAAACGCCGACTTCCAGAAGCTGACGGAACTCGTTCCGATCCATGCCGCAGCAGAAAAAGGCACCTTCCTGAAACAGGCCTCCGGCTTCGGTACCGTTTCAGAAGGAGTTGCACGCGCTACAGAAGCGCTGCTGCGCAAGGAAACCGATGCCGCCGGCGCGCAGAAGATTCTTGTCGACTATGTCAAGGAAACTCTGGGCGACGACGTCGTAAAGTAAGCAAAAACTTACCAACAAAACGCACGGGAGACGTGGGCTTGCCCGCGTCTCCGGATTTCCTTTTCGAACAGTCATAGAGCTTTCCATGGCCCGAAACGTCCACGAAAGGCGCACTGAGCGGCAGCTTCTTCTGATCCTGTTGCCCTCGCTTGCGCTGCTTCTGGCCTTCGTGATCTATCCCGCGCTTTACTCCGTCTATCTGAGCTTCACCAATGAGGCGCTGACGGGTGCTGCGGCTCTGCGCCCGCGCTTTGTCGGTATTCGCAACTATGCGCGGTTGCTGAACGATGCGACGTTCTGGAACGCCTTGCTCGTCACCTTCCTGTTTGTGGTCGGCTCGGCGGTGATCGGGCAGTTCGCGCTCGGTCTGGTCACAGCGATGGCGCTTCGTCGCCGCATCCACTTTAGGCGGCTTTTTTCCTCGATCATCCTTCTGCCAAATGCCGCGCCCGAGGTGGTTGCCGGCTTCATGTGGATTTCCATGTTGGCGGGTGGAGAGCAGGCGACACTCAGCCGTATCGTCAGCTTCTTTGGCGTAACGCCGGCCGACTGGCTGCAGGTCTTTCCACTTTCGATGATCATCGTCGTCAACACCTGGCGCGGCATCGCAACTGCGATGATCCTTCTGACGGCGGGCCTCAGCACCATTCCCAACGAGATTTACGAGGCTGCCCGCATGGATGGCGCGACCCCGTCGCAGATGTTTCGCCGCATTACCTTGCCGCTCATGATGCCGACGATCCTGCTCTACATGCTGATCTCGGCCGTTTCGACCATCGCCGTCTTCGGTCTCGTCTATGCACTGACACGCGGCGGCCCGGGCGGTGCGACGGAACTGGTCAGCATCTATATCTACAACCAGTCCTTTACCGCGTTCCAGCTCGGCTACGGTGCGGCCGTCGCCGTGGTCGCCCTGCTGATTTCGCTGATCCTCGGCGTCGGCTACGTCCGGGCCATGAAGGTGGAGGTCTGAATGGCTGTGATCTCCCCGAGCGAGAATGCCAACAAGACCCGGTCGGACCTGCTTGCCTACGCAACGCTGTCGCTGATCTCGATCTTTTGCGCCGTTCCCTTCTTCTGGGTGCTTCTTGCATCCTTCGATGGCAACGCCCAGCTGTTCCTTCGCTGGCCCGAACAATGGAGCTTCGCCAACTACCAGCGTGTCTTCACCAAGGAAGACGGCGCAAAGTGGCTGTTCAATTCGCTCTTCGTGGTCGGCGGCGCGACCGTGCTGGTGATGGTGCTGGCCGGCCTTGGCGGCTATGCGCTGTCGCGCACCAGAGCGTGGTGGAAGCTGCCGTTCCTCTACGCCATCCTGTTGATCCGCGTCCTGCCGCCGACAGCACTCGTCGTACCGCTCTACAAGTTCCTTCTGACGCTGAATAATGCGGAAGGCGCTATCCTGCGACCGATCTTTGGCGAATACGCCCGGCCGATCATGCGCTGGACGGGTTTCATCGATGGCTATCTCGGCCTGATCCTCGTGCTTGCAACGATGCAGTTGCCATTGGCGCTGTGGATCATGAAAACGTTCTTCGATGGCCTGCCGCGCGACTATGAAGAGGCGGCACTGATGGATGGCGCGACACTCGTACAACGCATTCGCCGGGTGCTCATCCCTTTGGCGCTGCCGGGACTGGCCGCCGCCGGGCTGTTTGCCTTCATGTCAGCCTGGGGCGATTTCCTGTTGCCGCTGATCTTCCTCTCTTCGCCAGAGCTGCAGACGCTGCCGCTTGGTCTCTTCCGTGCATTCCTGCGCATCAACGAGATCGACTACGGCCTGCTTGCCGCACTCGCCTTCATCTATCTCCTGCCGGCAGTCGTCGCCTTCGGCTTTGCCCGCCGCTTCCTCGTGCAGACATTTGCCGGCGGCGTCAAAGGCTGACGCCAGAAAGAGCTTTACGATGATCAATCTCAGGAATGTTCGCAAATTCTACGGTGCATTGGAGGTCATCAAGGGGGTCGACATCATCGTGGAAGACGGCGAGTTCGCCGTGTTCGTCGGCCCGTCTGGCTGCGGCAAGTCTACCTTGCTGCGCATGATCGCGGGTCTTGAGGGTATCGATGATGGCGACCTCATCCTCAATGGCAAGCGCATCAACGATGTTCCCCCTGACAAGCGCGGCATTGCCATGGTGTTCCAGTCCTACGCGCTTTATCCGCATATGACGGTTGCCGAGAATATCGGCTTCTCCCTCAGCCTGAAGAAGGTTCCGGAGGCGGAAATCCGTCGCCAGGTGGAAGCTGTCGCCGAGATCCTGCAGCTGACGGACTATCTTGATCGCCGTCCCGCTGCCTTGTCGGGCGGCCAGAGACAGCGCGTCGCCATTGGTCGCGCCATCATCAAGAAGCCGTCGCTGATCCTTTTCGACGAGCCCTTGTCCAACCTCGATTCCGCACTACGCGTGCAGATGCGTGCCGAGCTGCAGCGCCTGCATCGCGAGCTCAAGGCGACCGTCGTCTACGTGACGCATGACCAGGTCGAGGCCATGACCATGGCCGACCGCATCGTCGTTCTGAACAAGGGGGTCGTTGCCCAGCAGGGTGCGCCGATGACGCTCTATCACCAGCCCGACAACGAGTTCGTCGCGACCTTCATCGGCTCTCCGAAGATGAACACCATTCCGGTGCTCATCACCAGGCCGAGCACCGGCAAGACCCACGCCCAAAGCCCGTTCGGTCTGTCGCTCGACCTGCCTGATGCGGGCGCAGTTGTGCCGCAGGGTCAAGCCACGCTCGGTATCCGGCCGGAGCATCTGAAGATCGCAGCAGACGGGCAGGGGGACTTCTCGGCCGAGGTTTTCATCGTCGAGCGGCTGGGCGTCGAGACATACATGACCGTCGGCTCGCAGGAACAGCCGATCGTCGTCCGCGCAGAAGGTGACATCGCGTTGCGGCCCGGCGATCGCGTGTCGCTCACAGCCGATACATCCGCCTGCCATCTGTTCGATTCCACCGGTCGGGTCATCCGTCTGACCCAAGCATCATAAACATCGAGGATACCATGACAATCAAGGTCACCATCTGGAATGAAGGCCGCCACGAACAGCTGCACAAGGAGGTTCAGGAGATCTACCCTGATCGCATCGACGGTGCGATCGCAGCCGGCATCGCCAACCCGGATTTCGAAATCCGCAGTGGTACGCTCGACGATCCGCACGAGGGTCTGCCGGACGCGCTGCTTAACGACACTGACGTGTTGCTATGGTGGGGCCACATGGCCCATGAGGAGGTGAGCGACGGCTTGATCGATCGCATACAGCAGCGGGTGCTCAAAGGGATGGGCCTTCTGGTCCTGCATTCCGCCCATCACTCTAAGCTGTTCCGCCGGCTGATGGGCACCAACGCCAATTTGTCCTGGCGCGAAACGCCCCAGGGTGATCTCGAGCGGATCTGGGTCGTCAATCCGGCTCACCCGATTGCCGAGGGTCTACCGCCCTTCTTCGAGGTCAACGCCTCAGAAATGTATGGCGAGCCTTTCGATATTCCGCAGCCGGATGAACTCGTCTTCATCTCTTGGTATTCAGGCGGCGAGGTTTTCCGCAGTGGCTGTACGTTCCAGCGCGGCCGCGGCCGCATCTTCTTCTTCAGCCCCGGCCACGAAACCTATCCGATCTACCACGACAAGACCGTGCACAAGGTCATTGCCAACGGCATTCGCTGGGCCAGGCAGACCCACACCGATGGTCGGATCCTGGAAAATTGGCATCGCGCCGAACCCATTCACACCCGCCCGGCATAAGCCATCGGCAGCTGCAATTTGGTGCCGGACACCCCAGGTGGGTGTCCGGATCCCTCACGGTTCGGGCAGGGCAAGCAGACGACGCAACGGCACGGACGGCCGGGCGAGGTCTGCCAGCGTATAGCCATCGAGCACATCAAGAAAGGCCGCAGCCGCCGAAGCCAGCGCACGCTTCAAGACGCAGGCGGGCTGCACCACACAGACAATCTCGCCATCGCCAGTTTCCATGCAGGGCACGATCGCAAAATCAGGCTCACAGGCGCGAACGATCTCACCGACGCCGATCTGTTCGACGGCACGTGCAAGCCGCATTCCGCCCTGACGGCCGCGCACGGTATCGATCAAACCCTTTTGCCCGAGCTCATGCGTAATCTTCATCAGGTGGGCCTTTGAAATATCATAGGCTTCTGCAATTTCCGCGATTGTCGACAGCCGCTCTCCTTTGAGCGCAAGATACATCATGAGCCGCAAGGCGTAGTCGGAATAGACAGTCAAACGCATCTGTTGATCCTTCACGGAACGTCACAGGCACCAAACTAAAGATATCCACGCTATGAAGCAATTGGCCCAGGCGACCATTGCTAGCCGCCTTGGCACCTCAGGCTTCCTAGGCCGCGGCGAGCTCGTCGGCCGGGCCGAAGAATTCGTAGTGAATACGGTCTGCGGTGACGCCGGCTTTGGCCAGTCCCTTCACGAAGGCGGCCAGGAAGGGTCTTGGGCCGCAGAGGTAGAAGTCGGCTTCCGCCATGGGTGTATTCTTGGCCAGCCAATCGATCGTGATGTAGCCCTCATGGTCGAAGTGAACGCCCTTCTGATCTCGATCATGCGGGCTGCCGTAGAAGATGGTCGTCTTTAGATGCTCCCGGTTCTTGGCGATATCGCGCACGTGCGGTCCCATGGCGTGGACGCTTCCGTTCTCGGCGCCATGGACGTAGTGGACGGCAAGCCTTTGTCCCCTGTTTGCGATCGTCTCCAGCATGCTCACCATCGGCGTCAAACCGACACCGCCGCTGAGCAGCACGACGGGCCTCTCCTGGCCCGGCGGCAAATGGAAGTCTCCGGTCGGAGGCGCCACCTCAATGACCGCGCCTTCCTCAATCTGATCGTGAAGGAACCCGGATACCAACCCGTGCATCTCTCGTTTGACCGAGATGCGATAGCTCTCACCATTGGGAGCAGATGAGATGCTGTAATTCCGGTGCTGCTGGGGAAGACCCGGAATGTCGAACCGAAAGGTCAGGTATTGACCGGGGCGATGACGAACCACTGCGCGACCATCGACCGGTCGTAGCACAAAAGATGTGATGATGTCGCTTTCGCGTCTCTTCGACGCAACGGCAAACTGCCGCCAACCATTCCAGCCGCCTTCGGACGATTGAAGATCATCGTAGATCCGTTCTTCTCGCCCAATCAGGATGTTGGCGAGAAACCAGAACGCCTCGCCCCAAGCATTGAGGATGTCATCCGTCGCCACCTCACCGAGAACATCCTTGATCGCACCCAAAAGAGCGGTCGCAACGTGGGGATAGTGATCAGGCCGGATGTGCAGGCCGACGTGCTTCTGCGCGATGCGCTCAACGGCTCCGGTGAGGATAGCCAAATTGTCGATGTTCTCGGCGTAAGCGAGGATCGCCTGCGCCAGCGCCTTGGTCTGACGTCCCCCTTCCCCCTGGTTCGACTGGTTGAACAGGTCGCGGACCTTAGAATTCTCAAACAGCCGCTTGTACATTGCCGCTGTAATCTCAGTCCCGTGCGTTGTGAGTGCAGGCACAGTCGCGCGCACGATTGCCTTCGTCGTCTCCGTCAGTGTTTGCGTCATCATGGTCTCCAAAAGTTGCACCGTCGACGCAGCTGACGTAGCACTTTTTGATACATTTCCTATATATCTTTAAGCATCTGCGCCGTTCGGTCGCAGCGATGACCGCACAGCTCGCAAACGGTCGGAACGCTGGTCCGCTCCCCAAAAAAACTCGATGACGCCGGTTGCCACCGAACGAAGCGTCGCGACCGAGCATGGCGGTCGGTGCGGGACCCACCCATTGCCCCATGAAACCGCACCGATGATGCACCGGCAGGAGGACGTCGCTGAACCTGTTCGGCCCTGCCCATTTTGGGATACAGATTGATGGCAGGCGCTTTCAGCGTGTGCTTTCGCCAGCAAACCACCCGATGCCGCCACTCCCGACAACCTGGACGAACGGCTTAATCAGGCCCTAGCGGACCACTCATATTGTCGGCGGGTTCGTATTGCGCCCAGCGGAATTTATCCGGGTGGCATTCGCTCGAATTTCTGCAACGAGGGGTCAATTTGTGTTCCACGCATGGCCGCCGATGGTGTAAGTGACCACCCGCGGATTGAATTGGCCAGGGTCGTCGAGGCTCGTCGCGTTGACCGCAATCAGTTCCGGCATTGCGACGAATGTCAGATAGACCGGCGTTCCACAGGTCGGGCAGAAGGCGTGGACCTTTTCGTTCCCGCTGTCGCCTGCTACCCGCCAGGTGTTTGCTTCGCCGGAAATTGTGACGTTGGCTCGCTGCTCGTTTCATAGCGGATCGCGCCGCACGCGCATCCGCCGCTATAGGTCTTGGTCATTGTCATTCTCCCGCTGGCAGACTTGTTGATTGGCCCCGCAAGGTTTCAGGCCGATTTTGGTTTGGCTGACGGCCAACCTTGTTTGATGCCGTTGGCCATCCCGCTGCCGGCTCCGGGTTCGTCGTGGGTGACGGTCAGCCGGACCATGTCGTATTCCTCGATCGCGAACGTCACCCGGCTGTAGCTCGCTGGATCGGAGGCCTGCGACGCATTCGCCCAGGCGATGACGAGACAGGTCGGTGGCAAGATCTCGATGACGTTGCCGACGAGATCGACAGTGCGCTCGTCGTTGGCACGGATATGTTCCCATTTCGATCCGGGTTTCCAGTCGGAGACGTTCTCGTGGCCCCAGTAGCGCCTTGCGACGTCCGGTTTCGTTATGGCCTCGAACACCTTTTCCGGGTCGCGAGAATATAGGTCACGTAAACAAAGCTGGTCATCTCTTTGATCATTGTTACTCTCCTTCGAGTTCCTTCTTCAGATCGTGCAGCAGCTTGAGCCGCTGATGCTCGAATTTCCGCACCCACTGTTCGTAGACTTCGTGGAGCGGCACGGGGTTGATGAAATGCAGCTTTTCCCGACCACGCCTGACCGTGCTCACCAGATTGGCCGCCTCCAATATCTCGAGGTGCTGCGTAGCGGATTGCCGGGCCATGTCCAGATTTTCGCAAAGCTCGCCAAGCGTCTGCCCGTTCCTTTCACATAGAAGGTCAAGCAGCTTTCTGCGTGTTGGTCGCCCAGCGCTTTAAAAACCTTGTCAGCGTCCATCGTTCCTACTCGAATGTGAAAACATCACATGCAGGCAAATGCCTGCATCTCAAGCGGCAGCCACGCCATTCGACCGGGCCTTTCGGATCAAGGGCGTTCTTGTTCGAGGGACGCAGCGGCATCGCACCGCTGCGCGCGGTGACGATGACTATCGCGAAACTCAACGCATGTGCGGCAGGCGATATCCGGGTGCTAACCTGTCGTCTGCACCGCTCGCTGGAAGCGGCGACGCTTGAAAGCGTTGCTCTCGACGAGACCATGCGCGCCAACTTCGCACTTCTACTTTTGACGCCACTTGCTGCCGACACGCGTAGGATTTTTTGTGCCGCCAACGCTCGCCGATCGCTCCATCGAGACGGCCTTTGCAACGTCAGAACCGGGCTGACAGAGAAACAGGTCACGGCGGAGACTGCGGCGTCGTTCTTGTCGGAGATGCCACAACTGCCTAACGGATCGTGGAGACCGGCGCGAACGGAACCCTTGCCACACATTGTGCAGCCGATCGTATGATCGAAAGGCAATGCGGTCTCACCGATATCGGCGGCCGCAAGACTGGTTTTCCGTGCGAATGTCGTGGCAGGTTCACCAGTTAGATCAAACGCCTGACAGCTGAACCAGGAGACCGAGACGACATTTGCGACGCCGCGGTTTCCGACCGGATGAGGAAAATCCACGATCCCGGTCAATTTTTGGGCGTGGCCTTTTCGCGCATGTGTGGGGGGAGCAAACTAAAGCACGGCGCGATCTTTGAGATTCGCTTGTCGCGCTTTAGTTCTTTGTTTTCACGCATGTCTTTGGCCCGAAGCCGGTTCCCGCCTTCGGGAGACATGCTTTCGGTTTCGGCAATTGGATCTCATCTGCCGAAACCGCTACCCGGCCCGCCGTGTCCCGCCACCACGCGCACGAACCAGGGACATCAACATCGGGCCGATCGAGAATTCACCACGTTCCGCGCGACGGGTCAGATCTCGCAGGTAACCGCCCGCCGAGTTGATGTGGCCGCCGCGTTCGAGGATGCAAGCCATGACCGTTGCCGCGTTTTCAGCTCCCATCGCGGCAGACGCTTCCTCGTAAGCCGAAGCGCTGACACCCAGCATCCCCCGGACCACGACCGCAGCCGCCATCATGTCGCGCCAATTTGTGATCGATCCGCCAGGCCCGTAGCTCACCATGTCGGGGCAGGCCTGCAGGATTAGCCCGAGCGGGAAGGACTTCATGCCCGCGCCATCACTGCCCGGTCGCCTTTGCGCTTCGGCCGTATTTCGATCGTCATGCTTTTTCTTTTCAGCCGGCGCCGCGGCATAAGGCTCAAGCGTCTCCGGCGAGTTTGCCCCCTGCTTTGTTTCTAAAGCTGGTTCAGATTCAAATTTAGAGTCGGGGTTTGAATTATGTATGTGACGCTCAGTTTGAGCGGGATTGCCGCTCGTCTTTTCAGCTTTAAGCAAGGTTTCCAGTCTGTTAGTGATGTCCTCGCGCAGGGTTTGCATCTCTTCGAGCGTCGTTTTAATCCGCTCTGCGCTCGGCGTACGCGGTACACCGTCGACCAACGCCCTGAAATAGCTGAACGCAGCCTCCCAATCGCCCGCCAGGTCTTCTTCGATTGCGGTCTCAATCAGCTTCGCAACGTCGCGGCGGCAAAGGCTGAGCTGCTCGCGCAATCGCTGCACATGCAGCCGATCGGCCACCACCTCGGCGGCCAGGCGCTCGATCTCTTCGGCGCGCACGATTAGCGGTGCCAACGAAAAGCCGAATGCCTCTCCGACCTCGCCTTCCTTGACCCTGCGGGCGTAGCGTTTGCCGTTTGGACTGTCTTTGCGGACGATCAATCCGGCTTCGACCAGCACAGCCAGATGTCGGCGGATCGTTTGCTCGGCCATGCCGTGCGAGCGCAGCGAAAGCTGATCGTTCGACGGAAAGACGACGAGGCCGTTTTCTTCCGACAGGACATTCTTCGGATAGAAACTCAGCAATGCATTCAGCACCGCAAGTGCGCGGTCCGTCACGCCAAGCAGGGGCTTGGCAGCGCATAGTGCCCTATAGATTTTCCACTTATCGACCGATTGATCAGCCTGAAGCTCGCTCGCCGCCTTCTGGCTGGCGAGCATGCCAAGCGTCATCGGACGCTGCCCAAAGGGCGTCGTCACGCTTCCTGTTTCCATCACCTTCACCTTGCTGAAGGCAAAAGAAATCCACCCACCAAACTGGTGCCGACTCTTGACAGCGATTCCCGGAAATGCGATTCTCTAGCTGCTAACCTATGAGAAGGGCTTCCGTGACGGCAACGTTCGGGAGCTTTTTTCTTTTGCGGCGTTATCCTTTGCTGCTGTGTCGTGTCGACTGCACGAATTCGCTGTGAAGCGCCTCCATGCGATCATTCAAGAAATCCACGAAACTGGCCGGAACGGCCTTTGTGAAGCTGAGCTTGGGGCCTGTCTTCGCGTAGCTGACTGTCGCTAGAAGAAAGCCATTCGCTCGTATTTCCGTCACGGCAGACTGCGCAGCCGCAGGCGCCGCTTCGGCCTTGAGCGCGCCAAGAGCGATCGCAAAACGATCTTTCTCGGCAGCGGCTTTATCGTGACCCAGCGATTGCTTGACGCGCGCTGCACCGTCCTGGCGCCTGGCGAAGGCGTCGGCAAAGTCGATCCACCGGCGACGGCCGATTTCCGGCGAGGAGCCGATCGCAAAGAGAACATCCCGAGGGATCGCGGTTGCAATCCGTAGCATCTCCGACACATGCGACTTCCCCGTCGCAAGCGATGCGCAGATGACGTCGCGTCGATATCCGGCCTGCTCCTGCGATAGCGCGAATGCACACTTCTCGATGAACGACAGGTCATTGCGGTTTGCGTTCTCTTCGCCCTGGAAGACGATTGCCTCTTCATCGCTGAGTTCCCGCACGATGGCGCGGAACTTCAGGCCAAGCGCCTTGGCCGCCGCCAATCGCCGCCGCCCGAACACGATCTGGTATGGTAGCAGATCGCCTTTGTGCGGCCTGATCAGGCCAGGAACAATCTGTCCGCGCTCCTTGATGGATGCCGCAATCTCGTCGATGGCCGCATCGTCATAAGCACCGTCGAAGCGATCCGGGATCGAGGAGGGTGCCACGTCATCGGGATCGACCTCGACGATATGGTCGCCGTCCTTGAGAAGCCTGTCGAGGACCTCGCCTTTTTCCTGGATCTGCCTGACGCCCGCCGCGACCTTGAGAAGGTGCGGAGACGTCGTCGGCTTGGCGACTGGCGCTGCAGTCGGCTGCTCAAGTTGACCGAGCACATTGGCAAACATGCCACGAGAATCTTTCCGGCTCATTCGCGCCCCCATGCTGCCCAAAGCAACTTCTCGATCTCGGCATTGGCCGCGTTGATCGATTCCATCGCGCGGTCATAGGTTTTCGGCGCCGAGAAGCGCGAGCGCTGCACCTCATAGAGGCTCTGCTTCCAGGTCAGGGCGTCGGCGACGGCGGTTGACTTCGCGACCATGTTCAACAGCAGGTCTTCGCCGAAGACCTGTCGCATCAGGGCCGTCATATTGGCCTGCGGATGATCGTTGGCCTCGAACTTCGTGACAAGAAACTTCGCGAAATCCCACTGCGCCGAGGTCCCCATCTCGCTCAAAATCTGCATGTAGGACGAGGCTAGCTCGAGAAATTTGCCTGTCGAATCGACATCGAGCATATGGGCTGGAACTGGTATGACAACACCGGTGGCAGCCGTCAGTGACGAAAGGGTAAGGAAGTTCAGCGACGGCGCCGAATCCATCAAGATGACGTCATAGTCACCCGCAACCTGCTCGAGCGCCTGCGAGACCCGCAGCAGGAAGCTGGTGCCGCCGTTCTTTCGCATCTCAAGGGCGACCGCCGTTTCAAACTCCGTCAGGTCGAGACCCGCACAGATGACATCGAAACCGGCAATATGCGTGTTGTGGACCAGCGATTTCGTCGGCTTCGGGTCCGAAAAGCGAATGGCGGCATAAAGTGTTTCATCTTCACGGGGATCGAAATCAGGAAGCGCGCCATGCAGGCTGGTAAGCGACGCCTGCGGATCGAGATCGACCGCCAACACCCGGTAGCCCTTGAGCGCCAGGTAGTGGCCAAGGTGGATGGTCGTGGATGTCTTGCTGGAACCGCCCTTGAAGTTTGTAACCGCAATGATCTGGCATTCTTCAGCCTCGACACGACGTGGGTTCATCCACTTCTTGCGCCCCTTTTCGGCCAGCATCAGGCGCAGCTCGAGGATCTGCTCCAACGTGTACAGGCGACGGCCATTTGACGTGGTCTCGGGCGACGGACCCTTGTCCTTCAGAACGATCTGCCTGATATAGGCTTCCGAGACATCCAGGAGCGCTGCGACCTCCGACGAGGAGAATTTGCGCATCTCGCGGCGCGCATCGGGTGGATATTGCGCCATCGAAAGGTTTTGCAGTGCGAGCTCCAATTTGGTGGAAAAGCTCTGCATGAAGTCGAGGCTGCTTAAGTGCCGATTCAC